>CBDETN010000024.1:0-174705 GCA_965242915.1 Arcobacteraceae bacterium | reverse complement strand
AGAATTCGGCGGCAGTGATGAATATGTTTGCAGCAGAACATGTGGAGCATTTATAGAAGAATTATTGCACAAACTTGATATTACTGCATGTGATGATTGTTAAGAGTATTTTATTTTTACTCCCAAGTTAAAACTTGAGAGTAAATTAAAATTTAAATTGTTTTTAAATATTTATCTATATCAGTAGCTGAATCTCTACCCATACCCATAGCTAAAATAACCGTAGCTTGACCAAGTGTTATATCTCCTCCTGCCCAAACTTTATCTTTTGTAGTTTTTCCAGTTTTTGGATCTGCTTGAATATTTCCCCACTCATTTAACTCTAAACCCTTTGTTACATTAGTTAAAAGAGGATTTGCCTGTGTTCCAATAGAGATAATTGCCAAATCACAATCTATAAAACATTGAGAATTTGGTATTGTAATTGGTCTTCGTCTTCCATCTTCATCAGGTTTACCCAGTTCCATTCGTTCACAACTAATACCAGCAAGTTTACCGTCACTTGCACCTATAAATTCAAGTGGCGATGTTAAAAATTCAAATTCAACTCCCTCTTGTTCTGCATGATGAAGTTCAATATGTCTTGATGGTGATTCATCTCTTGTTCTTCTATAGATAATCTTAACACTTTTAGCCCCTAGTCGTAAAGCTGTTCTTGCTGAATCCATTGCAACATTTCCAGCACCTAAAATTGCAACATTCTTTCCTGGAATTATTGGTGTATCATAATGAGGAAATTCAAATGCTCTCATAAGATTTGCACGAGTTAAGTACTCATTTGCAGAAAATACACCTGTCAAATCTTCTCCAGGAATTCCCAAAAATTTTGGAAGTCCAGCCCCAACACCTATAAATACTGCATCATAGCCATATTCATCAGTTAATTCATCTACATCAACAGTTCTTCCAACTACTGAGTTATATTCAATTTTTACACCTAATTTTAACAGTTGCTCTATCTCATAACTAACAATATCTTTAGCAAGTCTAAACTCTGGAATACCATAAAGTAAAACACCGCCAGCTTTATGAAATGCTTCAAAAATAGTTACATCATGTCCTTTAATTGCCAAATCTCCAGCAACTGTGATACCGGAAGGTCCACTTCCTACAACTGCAATTTTTTTACCGGTACTAGGAGCAATTTCAACTTTATTTTCAATATTATTATTTCTTGCCCAATCAGCAATAAACATCTCTAAGTTTCCAATACCAACTGATTCTTTACCTTTTTTATCATTTTTAACAATACATACATCTTCACATTGTATCTCTTGAGGACAAACTCGTCCACAAACAGCGGGCAGGGCAGTGCTCTCCCAAACCGTATTTATGGCACCTTCTAAATCATTATGTACAATTTGTGATAAAAATCCGGGGATATCAATACCTACTGGACAACCTTTTACACAAGCTGGATCTTTACATTGAATACATCTTGCCGCTTCAAATTGTGCTTCTTTTAAACTATATCCCAAAGTAACTTCATCAAAATATTTTGCTCTTTGTTTAGGATGTCGTTCAGTCATAACCTGTCTAGGAATTTCTCGTCGCTCTTTTTTAGTAAAATTTTTAACTTGTATCATAACTATCCCTTACACATCATCTTCAAGACTAATACAATCACAAGCTATCTCTTCTTCATGTTTGTAAGCACCTAGTCTTCTTATTAAACCATCAAAATCAACCTTATGACCATCAAACTCAGGACCATCTACACAAGCAAATTTTGTCTCACCACCAATTGTAACTCTACAACCGCCGCACATACCAGTTCCATCTATCATAATAGGATTCAAACTAACTGTTGTCGGTACATTATATTCTTTAGTTAAAAGTGAAACAAATTTCATCATAGGAACAGGACCAATAGCAACCACTTCAGCAACATCTTGAGTTTCTAAAATCTCTTTTAGCTCTTCTGTTACAAAACCATGCCGCCCTTTACTTCCGTCATCAGTACAAATTCGTAATTCATGAGAAACTGCATCCATTTTATCTTCTAAAATTAGATAATCTTTACTACGAGCTCCCAGTATTGTGATGACATTATTACCAGCTTGATACATGGCTCTTGTAATTGGATGGAGAACAGCTACTCCCGTACCTCCACCAACACAAACTATAGTACCTTTCTTTCCAATATGAGTAGGCTCACCTAAAGGTCCAACCATATCTTTATATCCATCACCAACTTCCAAATTAGCAAACATTTGAGTACTTTTACCAACTATCATATATATAATAGTAATTGTCCCTTTTTCTTTATTAACATCAGCCATAGTTAAAGGGACTCTCTCGCCTGTCTCATTTACAATTAAGATTACAAATTGCCCAGGTTGTGCTTTTTTTGCAATTTGTGGTGCTTCAATTTCGTTTAATACAATTGAATCATGTGCCATTTTCTCTTTTGCTACAATTTTATACATATACAACTCCAATAAAAATATAATAAAAGTTTATTATAAAAAAGATTAAAGTTATCATTAAATATTATCATTTTTAATCAAAAGTATAATGCTATCTTATATCTTGTTAGCTATAAAAAAACAGGTAAGCCAATATATAGACTTACTTGCTAAGTATTATAATAATATTATGTAAATTATTTTACTTCATACTGCTCTCTACCCATTTGGTATAAATCGTTACCAAAAGTATCATTTATAACTGTAACCGGAAAATCTTTAACTGTAATTTTTCTAATTGCTTCAGGTCCAAGTTCTGGATAAGCTATAACTTCTGCTGATGTTATTTTTTTACCTAATAATGCTCCAGCACCACCAGTAGCACCAAAATAGATACCACTATACTCTTTACAAGCATCTTTTACAGCTTGATTTCTCTTACCTTTTCCTATCATTCCTAAGCTACCATGTTTTAATAAAGTTGGAGAATAACTATCCATTCTATATGATGTTGTTGGTCCGGCACTTCCTATAGGCTCGCCCGGTTTTGGAGGAGTGGGTCCTACAAAGTATATGATACTACCTTCTAAATCAAAAGGTAACTCTTCTCCTGCTTCTATTAAATCTACAAGTTTTTTATGTGCTGTATCTCGTGCAGTGAATATTGTACCATTTAAATATACAATATCCCCGGCTTTTAATTCTCTTGTTTGCTCTTGGGTTAATGGTGTTGTTAAATTATATGTTTTACTCATTTTATTAAAATCCTTTGTATTTTTAATAGTGTTTAGTGGTTAGGGTTTAGGATTTAGTGCTTGATTTTAACTAATCCCTAACAACTAACCCCTAATCACTAAATTGTTATGTGAGCATGTCTGCTACTGTGACATTGAACATTTACTGAAACTGGCAATGAAGCAATATGACAAGGATTTGCTTCAATATGAACGGCTAATACAGTTTCTGTACCACCCATACCCATAGCTCCAATTCCAAGTTTATTTAATTCATCTTTGATGTCAGCTTCCATTTGTGCCATCTCTTCATCTTCATTTACACTTCCAATAGTTCTAAATAAGGCATGTTTACTACTAATAGCTGCTTTTTCAAAAGTACCGCCGATACCAACTCCAACTGTTAGAGGAGGGCAGGGATTACCACCTGCATCACTGATAACTTGCTTTACATATTCAATAATTCCGGCTTTCCCCGCAGCAGGAGGAAAAACTGTAGCTCTTGATACATTTTCACTACCACCACCTTTAGCAGCATACTCAACATCAATTTTATCGCCGGCAACTATATCAAAATGGATAATTGCAGGCAAGTTATAACCAACAGTATCTTTTAAATTTGCACGACTAAACGGTTCACAAGTTGAAGCTCTTAAAT
Organism: Arcobacteraceae bacterium; assembly: GCA_965242915.1. Taxonomy (GTDB): domain Bacteria; phylum Campylobacterota; class Campylobacteria; order Campylobacterales; family Arcobacteraceae; genus CAJXII01. The sequence goes on along the minus strand of CBDETN010000024.1, from coordinate 170,905 downwards.
AAGCATCTTTATAACCTTGTTCAGTACCATCATTTATAGCATCTCTTAAAAGTCCACCGATAATTTTACAATCAGCTCCAACTTTTACAAAAAATACAGCAAGTCCAGTATCTTGACAAAGTGGTCTTTTCTCATTTTTTGCAATATCGGCATTTTCAAGTAATTGTGCCAAAACTTCTTTCGCTACGGGTGACTTTTCATTGTCATGTGCATCTTTTATAGCTTTGTAAGCATCATCAGGTAAAACTGTACCACAATGAACAATTACATTTTTAATAGCAGTTACTACATCTTCATATTGTATCTCTCTCATATAAACTCCATATAATAATTTGTGATAGTTTATCATAATATATTTAATAATGAATAAATAAAAAGGGTTAGTAAATATACTAACCCTAAATGTGAAATATAGTAATTAATTATGAATCTTTTAGTTGATTTTTATAATATCCTCAATAGTTTTTACAATACTCGGATCTTCTAAAGTTGAAATATCTTGAGTGATAGCTTCCCCTTTTACAATACTTCTTAAAATTCTTCTCATAATTTTACCGCTTCTTGTTTTTGGCAAATCAGGTACGAAGGCCATCTCATCACATAATGCAATTGCTCCAATTTCAAGCTTAATAATCGCATTTATCTCTTTCATTAATTCTAGTTCATCTGCTATTTCATCTTTATGTATTACCGGTACTGATTTTAAAACTACATAAGCAAATATCCCTTCACCTTTTATCTCATGTGGTTTTCCTACAACTGCAACAGAAGCTACATTTGAATGTTTTTTAATTGCAGCTTCAACTTCTGCTGTTCCCATTCTATGACCACTTACATTTATAACATCATCAGTACGCCCGGTAATTGTAATATAACCATCATCATCCATCATAGCACCATCACCGCTAAAATATACAGGTTTTCCATCTTTTTTACAGTCACCGAAATAAGATTTAAGAAATCTTTCATCATCATTCCAAATAGTTCTGATCATACTAGGCCAAGGTTTAGTGATACATAAAAATCCTTTTTCACCAAGCGCTGTAGGAGTTCCGTCTTCTTCTATAACTTCAGCAATAATTCCAGGAAGTGGAAATGTAGCACAAGCAGGTTTAATAGGAGTAGCAGCAGGAAGAGGGCTGATCATATGTCCGCCGGTTTCAGTTTGCCACCAAGTATCAACAATAGAACAATTTGAATTTCCAATAGCTTCATAGTACCATTTCCAAGCAGGTGGATCAATAGGCTCGCCAACAGTACCTAAAATTCGCAAACTTGATAAATCATATTTTGATGGCTCATTTTCACCCATTTTATGAAGTAACCTGATAGCAGTAGGTGCTGTATAAAATTGATTAACTTTATACTCTTCTATCATTTTCCAACAACGTCCTGCATCAGGGAAAATAGGAACACCTTCAAACATAACTGTAGTTGCTCCCGCTGCAAGTGGTCCATAAACTATATAAGTATGACCGGTAATCCATCCAATATCAGCAGTACACCAATAAGTATCATTTTGTTTAATATCAAATACCCATTCCATAGTCATTTGCGCCCAAAGTATATATCCGGCAGAACTGTGCTGTACCCCTTTTGGTTTTCCTGTACTACCACTTGTATAAAGTAAAAACAATGGGTCTTCGCTATCCATAGGTTCACTTTCACATTTAGAAGATTCAGATTTAACTAATTCATTATAACTATAATCTCTACCTGCAACCCAATTTATATCTTCCCCGTTTCGCTCAACTATACAAACATTTTGCACACATTGGCAACCTTTTTCTAAAGCAGTATCAACTACAGGCTTTAGCATATAAGGTTTACCTTTTCTAAAAGCACCATCAGCAGTAACTACAAGTTTAGCTTCGGCATCTATAATTCTATCTCTAAGTGCTTCTGCTGAAAATCCGCCAAATACAATAGAATGAATAGCACCAATTCTTGCACAAGCCAGCATAACAACAGCTGCTTCAGGAATCATAGGCATATAAACAACTACTCTATCCCCTTTTTTAATATCAAACTGATTTTTAAACATATTTGCAGTTTTATTTACTTCATAGGAGAGTTCAAGATATGTTAAAGTTTGTTTATCTCCATTATCTCCTTCAAAAATAATAGCGGCCTTATTCTTTTGCGTATCAAGATGCCTGTCTATGCATTGATGAGCCACATTCATCTGACCACCTGTAAACCATTTATAAAATGGTGCATTAGAGTCATCTAAAATAGTTTCATAAGGCTTAAACCAATCTATTTTCTCATCAGCAAAACTTGCCCAAGTAACTTCATAGTCATCTTCAAACTTTTTTACTAAATCTTTATACTCACACATATTTTTTATTAATGGTTCTTTAAATCTGTCTTTTTTTGGATGAAAGAAATCGCTGTTACTATTACTAATCATTTTTTTCCTTTAATTCGTTTGTGACTATTTTACTATAAAAATATAGCATAATAATAGCATTAAAATATCAAATTAAAGTTTAAAAATGATACGATACCAGAATGAAAATATTATTACTTGAAGATGAATTAATGCTGCAAAGTTCCATAGAGGAATACTTAGAAACTCTAGGACATCTGTGTTATACTTTTGGTGATGGTAAAAAAGCAAAAAAGTCATTGGAAGAATCTATATATGACTTGATGATATTTGACATAAATGTTCCATCTTTAAATGGTTTGAAGCTATTTGAATTTATTAAAAACAACAACTGTCATACCCCTGTGATATTTATTAGTGCTTTGATTGATATTGAAAATATAACTCAAGCATTTAACCTCGGTGCTGCTGATTATATTAAAAAACCATTTCATCTAAAAGAATTAGGATTAAGAGTTCAAAAAATTTCAAAAGATATTCAAGATAAAAAAAGACAGCATATCATGTTAAGTCAAAACTATAGCTACTCAAAACAAGAAAGTCAATTGCTATATAATAAAGTGGTACAAATATTAACAAAAAAACAATCAAATATTATAAAATGTTTATGTCAAAATATTAGTAGTATAATTGATTTTGATATTTTAAGAGAATATGTTTGGAATGCTGATTTAGTAAGTGATGCTACAATTAGAACAGAGATAAGTCGTTTAAGAAAAGTACTTAAAGAAGATTTTATACAAAATCATAAAGGTATTGGATATAAAGTTGATCGATATATTTCAAATGTGTAACTAAATCACTCATATAATTTCTCATTATAAATAAATCTTGCCTAAACATATCATTGCTATACTATTGCTATACTCGTAATTTATCATTAGAATGAATTAATTTAAAGGAGTTCTAATGGACGCTGCAAAAGCACAAGAGTATTGGAAAGAGAATATCTCTACAATACTAAAACTTTTAGTTGTATGGTTTATAGTTTCACTTGGGTGTGGAGTTTTATTTATCAATCAGTTAAATATGATAGAGATAAGTGGAGTTAAACTTGGTTTCTGGTTTGCTCAACAAGGTTCAATTTACGCATTTGTAATACTAATATTTGTTTATGTATTTAAAATGCAAAAAATTGATGAAAAATATGGCGTAGATGAGTAGGGGGAAGCTGTGGAATTACAAACATTAATTTATTTATTCGTAGGTGTCTCTTTTGCTACATATATAGGTATTGCTTTTTGGGCAAGAGCTGGTTCTACTAAAGAGTTTTATATAGCAGGCGGTGGAGTTCATCCAATAGCTAATGGTATGGCTACAGCTGCAGATTGGATGAGTGCTGCTTCATTTATATCTCTAGCTGGAATTATCGCTTTTAAAGGTAGTGATGGTGGAGCTTATCTTATGGGTTGGACTGGTGGATATGTTTTACTAGCGATGCTTCTAGCTCCTTATTTAAGAAAATTTGGAAAGTTTACTGTACCAGATTTTGTTGGTGACAGATACTATTCAAATGTAGCAAGAACTGTTGCGGTTGTTGCTGTTATTTTTATATCATTTACTTATGTTGCTGGTCAAATGAGAGGAGTTGGAATTGTATTTTCTAGATTTTTACAAGTTGATGTAAATACTGGTGTTATGCTGGGTATGTGTATTGTATTTATTTATTCTGTTCTTGGTGGTATGAAAGGTATCACATATACACAAGTTGCTCAATATGTAGTGATGATTTTTGCATTTACGGTTCCTGCTATTTTCCTTTCTTTACAAGTTACTGATACATTTTTACCTCAAATGGGAATTTTTGCTCAAACTACATTTGCTTTTGATGATGGAGTACGAACTATTCCTGAAGGCACCTATTTGATGCATGCGTTAGATCAAGCGGTCAATGATTTGGGATTTAATAACTATACAGAGCCTGGAAATATTTTTAATATGTTTATGTTAACTGTTGTGCTTATGGCAGGAACTGCTGGATTGCCACATGTAATTGTAAGATTCTTTACAGTTCCTACTGTAAAAGATGCTAGAATTAGTGCTGGTTGGGCTTTAGTATTTATTGCACTTATGTACACAACTATATCATCTGTTGCAGCATTTTCAAGAGTAAACTTAATCAATAATGTACAAAATGTACCATATACACAATTTGTAAATGGAACATTAAAAACTGCTGACGGTACTATCAATGATGGTGCTTGGTTTAAAACTTGGGAAGCTGGTGGATTACTAGCTTGGAATGATAGAAATGGCGATGGTAAAATTCAATATGCCGCTGGAGCTGCATTTGATGGAGCCAAAGGTAAACCTGCATTTGATGGAGATAAAAGAGGTGAGTATGGTCAAAGACTTACAACAAATGCAAAAGGTGCTCCAACACAAGCAGAGCTATCAAACAATAATGGTATTGCAAATGAAATTTATGTTGATAGAGATATTATGGTTCTTGCAAATCCAGAGATTGCACATTTACCAAACTGGGTAATTGCTCTTATGGCTGCTGGTGGACTTGCTGCTGCACTATCTACTGCTGCTGGACTATTACTTGTAATTTCATCATCTATTTCACACGATTTATTTGGTCAAGTTATCTATAAAGATAAAAAAACAGGAAAATCAACATTAAGTGAAAAAGCTGAATTAAGATTAGCTAGAGTTGCTGCAGTAGTTGCTATTGGGGTCGCTGGATATTTAGGGATAAATCCTCCAGGATTTGTAGCACAAGTTGTTGCCTTTGCCTTTGGTTTAGCTGCTGCTTCATTTTTCCCTGTGATTATAATGGGAATATTTGATAAACGGATGAATAAAGAGGGTGCAATTTCTGGTATGGTAGTTGGATTGTCATTTACATTTATATACATTGTTTATTTTGTATTCTTAGGTGGGGTAAAAGAAGATTATCTATTTGGTATAGCTCCAACAGGAATTGGAACACTTGGTATGGTACTTCACTTTGTAGTAGCTTACTTTGTTTCAAGAGCTACTCCGCCACCACCACAAGAGATTCAAGACTTAGTAGAAAGTATTAGAATTCCTAAAGGTGCAGGACAAGCTGTAGATCATTAAAAGATTATTATATCAAGGGTAATCCTTGGTATAATATTTCATAAAGGATAAAATAGTATTATTTTTTATGAAGTATTTACTTATAAATTTATTATAAAGGTAGTGACATGAGCCTTCACAGTCAAAAAGAATTTTTGTCAGCCCACCATCCTTTTGATAAACTAACTGAACTTGAATTGGATTTATGTCAAAAGAATATCAATATTGGATATTATCCAAAAGATACAATTGTAATATCTCCTACAAATATTTCAAGTCATTTTTATATCATAATTAAAGGTGAAGTAAATGAATATAACAATGAAGAGTTAACATCTGTATATCATCCAGATGATAGTTTTGATGCTGATTCATTGATGTATGGAAAAACAAACAGTACCTTTAAAGTTGTAGAGGATTTAATTTGCTATGAATTAGATAAAAAAATATTTTTAAAACTACTTGAACAAAATGATAAATTCAAGAGTTTTTATCTGCAAGATTTATCAAACAGACTTCAATCACTTAAAAAAAGAGAATATACGAATGATATGTCAGGTTTTATGGTAGCGAAGGTTAGTGAACTGTATTTACACAAAGCTTGTATAGTTCAAGGCAATATAACTATAAATGATGCTATTTTTAAATCAATTGAATATAAAACGTCAACAATAGTTGTAGAGCATAAAAGTCAATATGGAATAATTACCGATTCAGTTCTTAAAAAAGATGTTTTATTAAAAGGATGTAATTTATCACTTCAAGTAAAAGATATAGCAAAATTTCCTTTTATTTGTGTAAAAGATGATGACTTTTTATTTCAAGTATTACTAATATTAACCCAACATACTATTAAAAGAGTTGGTGTTTTAAAAGATGGTAAATTAATTGGTACAATTGATCAAGTTGATATATTAAGTTATTTTGCAAATCATGTACATCTAATAGCTGTCCAAATTGCTAAAGCTACCACAACAGATGAATTAAAAAAAGCAAGTGTAGATATAACAAAAACAGTTAAGTCTCTTTTTGTTAAAAGTGTACAAACTACATATATAGCTAAAATGGTTGCCCAGCTTAATGCTAAGATTTATGAAAAGCTTTTTACTTTTATCTTACCAGAAGAGTTACAAGATAAATGTGCTTTACTTGTAATGGGAAGTGAAGGTAGAAATGAACAAATTCTAAAAACAGATCAGGACAATGCTTTAATAATCCAAACAAGCATCAATACAGAACAATTCAGACCATATATGGAACAATTTACTTTAAAGTTAATAGAGTTTGGTTTTCCAAAATGTGATGGTGATATAATGGTAAATAATCCTTATTGGTGCAAATCATTTAATAACTTTGAGATTGAGATGAATAGTTGGCTAAATGGCTCAAAAATGGAAGACTATATGAATTTGGCAATATTATTTGATGCTAAAGTAGTTGTAGGAGACAGCTCTTTATTAACTGATTTAAAAGATAAATTATTTAAACAAATTGACAACAAAGATATTTTTATGGCATATTTTGCAAAAGCAACACTGGCTTTTGATACACCCATAGGTATGTTTTCAAATTTAATCTCTAAAAATGATGAGATAGATTTAAAAAAAGGTGCAATTTTTGCAATAGTTCAAGGCGTTAGAAGTTTAGCCCTGGAAAATAAACTCACAGAACAATCAACAATAGCAAGAATTAAAAAGTTAAATCAATTAAAAATTCTTCAAAGAGATATGGCTTCAGAACTGATTGAAGCATTTGGATTACTTTTAAGATTAAAACTTCAAGGACAAATGAGTGAGTTAAATGAGGGCAAAAAAATTGATAATATGATAAATATAAATAATCTTGGAAAAATACAACGGGATATGCTAAAAGATAGTTTCCAAATCGTTAATAACTTTAAAAAGTTTATTACACATCACTTTAGATTGAGTAATATATCTTAAATGTTTGAAAATTTTAAAAGAAAAAGAAAATTATCGCACCTTACGAATAAAAGATTTGACTTTATTTTTGATGTCGGTATTAATGAAAATGAATATATTGTTTTAGATACAGAAACAACTGGTTTAAATCCAAGGAAAGATGAAATACTCTCAATTGGTGCAGTTAAAATAAAAAATAAAAAAATCATTATAAGTCAGTCTTTTGAAATATTCATAAAACCCTTGCAAGATATAAGTCATGAGAGTATTAAGATACATCATATAACACCACATGATTTAGAAAATGGCGTGACAATAGATGAAGCACTTGAAAAGTTACTGTTTTTTATTGGCAATCTTCCAATTGTAGGATACTACATCTCATTTGACATAAATATTTTAAATATCTATTTAAAAGAATTTATAGGTACAACTTTAGCAAATGAAAACATAGAACTATCTTCAATGTATTATAAAAGATATAAAAAACACTCAGATCATGAGTTCGTTGATCTTAAATTTGATACTATTATGGAAAAATTAGACTTGCCAAGATTAGGGAAGCATGATGCCTTAAACGATGCGATTATGAGTGGTATGATATTTTTAAAGTTACAAAAAATGCCAATTTATAAAGGTGCTTTTAGCTAAAGATATATCTAAAAGTAGTTATATTATCAATAGATTCTATCTCAATTTGAACATTATTTTTATCACATATATCTTTAATAATATTTAAACCTATTCCAAAGCCACCTCTATTTTCATTTTCTCTATAATATCTTTGGAAAAGCCTATTTGGTTCTTTTATTATATTACCTTTATTTGTTATTTCGAAAATAATATTTTTATTATTTTGTGTTAAGCTAATATCTATTTTGGTATCTTGAAAACTATACTTAATAGCATTTGAAATTGAATTATCTATAATTCTTTGGAGTTCAATATCATTAAATTTTATATTTATATTTGCTTGAATTTGCGATGAGATAAAAAGATTATTACCAATTGCAACTTCCTCAAAAAAATCTATTCTTTGTAATAAAAAAGTAGAAAAATCAATAGTTGTTTTTTTATATTCTATTCTATCTTTTTTTATCAAAAACTCTAAATCATTATAAATATTATGAATTATCTTAGAACCGGCTTCTATTTTTGATATATATTTATTATTCTTAAATTTAAGTTTAAAAAGATCAATATTTATAATAATAATACTAAGTGGAGTATTGATCTCATGAATTGCATTCTTTATAAATTTATCTTGACTTTTAACTAAATCATTTGCAAATTTTTCAGATATTTCCAATTCATTTGTTCTCTTCTTTACCTTTTCTTCTAAATTCTGATTAAGATCTTTAAGTTCATTTATCATAGCATTTATATTTATAGATATTTGTCTAAATTCTTTAAACTGTAATTTTTTTACTTTTATATTTTTATAACTATCTGATACATTTTTTAAAGTATCTTTTATTAAATTTATCTCTTTAGAAATCAATGATGTAAAGTATCTTGATATTAACATTCCACTAAAAAATAAAATAAAAGCGAAAATTGATATTTGGATTATATATTTAATAATCTTTTTTCTGTATTGCTCTTTATGTTGTTTTAAAACATTTTCTATATCATCAAGATAAACACCGCTGCCAACCATCCAACTCCAAGGTTTATAGGCCATTGCATAAGATATTTTATCAGTTAGTTTATGTGTTGTCGGCTTATTCCAAACATATTCCACAAACCCGCCATTTGGTTGTTTTGATATATCTATTAATTCTTTAATTACAAGTTTACCGTTAGGGTCCTTAAACTTTATAAGATTCTTTCCTGCGTTATATTTTAAAATTGGATCTGCTATATTTACTCCGGCAAATGTATAAATAAATATATATCCACTACCTTTTCTAATATCTCTCATATTTTCTATGGTATCTACCAATTCAGCTTTAAGTATTTGTATATTAGTATCTTTTGTCACGGTTTTATGCTTGTAAGAGATATATCTTATAGCTCTTTGTGTTGCATTTTTAATAAGTTCTTTCTGAGATTGTATGTAATTTTGCTCTAATTTTTTTAATTCGTCTTTATGCTCACTATAAGTATTTAAAAAAAGCATAAAAGTTATAAATAAAGTTATAAGTGCAGTAAAAACAACTGCTATTTTTGTTACTTGATTTATGCTTTTATTTTTAAAAATATTTATCATCACAAAGATTATATCTACATTTAAATAAAAAAAGCTTGACGAAAATGCCAAGTTTTTTTATATTAAATATAATAATTTTTTATTCAAAAAAACCATTTTCAGTTAAAATATCAATACCCTCTTGAATTGAACTAACAGAGATTTTAAATTTTGCTTTTGTTGCTTCGTCAAGATCAAGTTCAATAATTCTTTCAACTCCATTTGCTCCAAGAACAATAGGAACACCGACTGTTATATCTTTATATCCATATTCACCATCAAGCATAACACAAGATGGCATAACTATTCTACTATCATCTAAAATAGCTTCTACCATTACAGATATTGCTCGACCTGGTGCATAATATGCAGAAGTTCCTAGATGTTTAACTATTTCAGCTCCACCATCCTTAGTTCTTTCAATTATACCTACCATATCTTCTTTAGAGATGATTTGCTCTAAAGGAACTCCTCCAACAGCAGAAATCTCCGGCATAGGTATCATATTCTGACCATGATCACCTATAAGCATTGCTCTAGTTTGACCAGCACCGTATCCTACTGTTTTTTGAATTTGATATGCCATTCTTGCACCATCTAATGCTCCAGCCATACCGATAATTCTACTTCTATCCCAACCTGTCATTTTATGAACAACATAAGTCATAATATCAAGTGGGTTTGAAACACAAAGTATTACTGCATCTGGAGAATATTTCATAATATTTCCAACAACATCTTTCATGATTTTTGCATTTATCATCAGTAAATCTGCTCTTGTCATCTCACTTCGTCTTGGAACACCAGCAGTGATAACAATAACATCACAATCTTTTAAATCAGCTGCAGTTTCTGCTGCTGTTACGATTGTACCTTGTGGGGAATAGTTTGTTGATTGACCTATATCAATCGCTTTCCCTTTTGCTACATCTACATTAATATCATATAAAACAACTTCATGACAAGTACCTAGCATAGCCAAACTATATGCAGCAGTTGCTCCAACAAATCCAGCTCCTACGATACCTACTTTTCTACTTCCCATTCCCATACATTTATTCCTTATTTACTAGCTTTAAGTCCAAAAGTAAAGCCACCTTTAACTTTTTCTATAAGTTCTGGTAAAATATCTTCGTACTCACCAACAATACCAAAATCAGAATTTGCAAAAATCGGCTCTTTTGCATTATGATTTACTGCAATAATAGATTCAGATTCTTTCATCCCTGCAATATGTTGAATTGCTCCTGAGATTCCTACAGCTATATAAACTTTAGGTCTTACAGTTTTACCTGTTTGCCCAATTTGTCTAGCATACTCAGAAACACCTTCATCAACCATAACTCTTGAAGCTGCCCATTCTGCATTTAGACCTTGATCTTTTAAAGCTTGAGCTAAATCTTTAACAAGTTGCATACCATCACTTGATGTTCCTCTCCCACCAGCTACAATGATATCAGCTTCAAATAAACCTTGCATACCACCTTCACCAATTACAGTTTCAATAATTTCAGCTACAAACTCACTCTCATCTAAAGTTGATGTAAATATTACGATTTTACCTTCACGACTTTCATCTTTTGTTGGAACTGCAAATGTTCCAGCACGAGCTGTTGAAATTTGAGGACAAACAAATCCAATAATAGTAGCAAGTTTAGACTCACCATAAGTTGGTCTTCTTGATTCTAAGATTGGAGCATAGATAACTTGCTCTTTTGTTTGTTTATTTCTGTGTTTATGTTCACCAATTAAAAGTTCAGTACAATCCGCTGTTACACCAGAGTCAGTTTTTACACCAATTCTTGGAGCTAACTCTCGTCCTGCTGTTGTAGCTGCAAATAGTGCAATTTCAGGATTTATATCTTTAATAACTTGAGCAAAAGTTTCACTAAACGGTAAAATTCTATATTCTTCTAATCTTTCATCATCAACTACAATTACTTCATCTGCACCATAAGCAATAAGCTCTTTTGCTAAATTACCTACATCTTTACCTATAAGAAGTGTAGTTACACGAGTTCCTTCTTCTAAACTATTTGCCAAATCTCTAGCAGGCGTTAAAAGTTCTAAAGATGGTCTTGATACTTGACCTTTTACAACTTCTGCCCATGTTAAAATACCTGATGCTCCATTTCTAAAGTCAATTACTCTTAAACTTTCGTCTCTAACTTTTTCTTTCGCAACTTTTCTCTCTTTTACCTTTAAAGTATTTTTACCAGCTTTAAATTCATCAAGAAAACTTGCTACTAATTCACTCTCGCTATGGCCTTTAGCCATTTTAGCAGGAGCTCTTTCACTTTTAATCGTAGCAACTTTTGATACAATTGTAGGAGATCCGCTCTCACCTGGTATTCCAAGTCCTATAAACTCATCACTTAATCCAATATCATCAATATTAAATATTTTAATCTCAGTTGTGCTGGCTTTTACAGCACCGCTTAATTTTGGACGACGAGGGTCAATACCTGTTGGAGTAAAACTCATAGCACAAGGTACTGGTAAACTCATCATTTGATAACCACCCTCGATTATTCTTTTTGCATGAATTTTACCATCAACCAAATCAGCAGTTTCTATAAAAGTACCTTGAGGTATTTTCATATTTTCAGCAACTTGACTCGGTACATGAGCTGTATCACCATCACTTGTTTGCCTTCCTGCAACAATGATGAAATCTTCATTTAAACCTTTTCCATATCCTAAATGCTTAAGCATAGTAGCAATAGCTAAACCTGTAGCATAAGTATCAGATCCACCCAATCTTCTATCACTTAAAAGGTATGCTTCATCATATCCCATAGCCAGAGCTCTTGTTAAAGACTCTGTAAAAGATGGTGGTCCCATTGAACAAACGATAAGTTTTGCATCTGGGTTTTCACTTTTTAATTGAAGACCTGCTTCTAAACCATATGAACAATCTATATTAATAATAGATTTTGCTTTTGTTCTATCCATTAAACCATCATCACCCATTCTCATCTCAGATGCTACTGGAACTTGTTTCATTAAACTAATTATTGTTAAAGCCATATTTTCACCTTCTCCCTTACATCATACTATAATCAGGACCATCGCCACCGTAAGGTGTAGTCCATGTAATTCCACCATTTGGTGCTTTTATATCACAAGTTTTACAATGCACACAATTTTCTGCATGTAATCTTAATGATTTTTTTCCCTTTTTATCTGTATGGAGTTCATAAACTTCAGCAGGACAAAAACTAGCGCATGCTAAACCATACTTTTCAATATTTGATGATTGGAATTGCTCTTCATTATTTATATGCAGATGCGGTACTTGCACTTCATCATGCATAGCTTTTGAATAATATACACTTGTTACTTTGTCAAATGTAAGTTTTTTATCAAAGTCTAATTTACCGGCAAATCTATCTTTAAATACTTGTTTTCCTGTCGCTTTGAAATCTTTAACTGTTAAAGTTGTTTCATTATCAGCTTCTGTTTCAGGTACCATTAGACACACACCGCCAGTTAGAAGTTGGATACCCATTTTAAGTCCGCCTAAAACCATACCGTCATTCATTACGGCTCTAAAGTTTCTTGTAGGATATAATTCTTTATAGATAAAACTTTTATTTACCAAATCTTCATATCTTTTTAATGATGCTTTACTTGTATCATTATTTACTATTGCTTCAACAGCTGCATCAGCGGCACAAATACCAGAACGAACTGCTAAATGCACACCTTTAAGTCTTGCAGTTGTTAAGAATCCTGCACTATCACCAACAATCATTAAATTATCAGCATAAAACTTAGGTATAGAGTTCCAACCACCCTCAGGTAAAGTTTTTGCTCCAGATTCAACTAGAGAACCACCTTCAATCATTTTAGATACTTCAGGATGAGTTTTCCATACTTGCATAGCAGCATGAATATCAAATGATGGGTCTTGATAATCAAGTCCAACTACAAGTCCAAGTGCAATTCTATCTTCAGTCATACCATAGATAAATCCACCACCGAACTCTTCTTTATCTTTAAGCGGATAACCAAATGTGTGTTTTACACTTCCAGCTTTTACAGTACCTTCTGGCATTTTCCATATCTCTTTAACACCTAAAGAATATATTTGAGGGTTTTTACCATTGTCTAAATTTAATTTATCAATAACTGTTTTAGCTAAGCTTCCTCTTGTACCTTCTGCTAAAACTGTAATACCGGCTTTAACTATAGTTCCCTCTTGAAAGTTCTTTTGTTTAACACCATGATGATCTACACCTGTATCTATAGTTTTAACTCCAACTACTTTTCCATCTTCATATATAACCGAATTAACAGCAAAGCCTGTATAAATTTCTACACCTCGCTCTTGTGCCAAAGTTGCTAAATATTTACATACTTGCCCTAAAGAAGCAATATAGTTACCATCATTTGACATATATGGCGGGTGAAATGGTAATGTTGAACTACCACCATTATCATTTAGTTTTACAGTTACATCATCATTAACTAATGAATCAAAAGGGATTCCATCAAATTCCCCTGTTGTTAATAAGTCTCTAAATACAGCAGGTCGTATTACCGCACCTGAAAGTATATGAGAACCAATTGAACTACCTTTTTCAACTAGCATTATTCTTTTATTTTCACCTTTTTGCTTTAACTTATCTGCTGTTGCAATAGCTGTTGCCAGACCAGCAGGTCCACCACCAACAATAAGTACATCGGTTGAAATAATATCTTGATTATCCATTAAGCACTCCATTTTTATAAAATTACACTAATATAATTTTTATATTAAGTATCTTATAAAGTAACAAAGTTTAAGTTACATTTTAATTTAATGGGTATTAAGAAATAGATTAAGTGAAGTTATGTGAAAAATTGTAACAATTATAAGAGTTGTTAATATATAACAACTCTATTTTTTATTTATTCATAAAATCCATTAGCATAAAGCGCATCAACCAATTCCTTTACACTTCCTACAGATTTTGCAAATTTTCTATCTTGATCATCATTTAAATTTGCTTCAATTATTTTTTCGGCACCATTAGCACCGATCATAACTGGAACACCACTTACAACATCTGTATATCCATATTCACCATTAAGCATAACTGCACAAGGATAAATTTGTTTTTTATCAGATAATACAGCTTCTACCATCAATGCAGTTGATTTTGCAGGTGCATAATATGCACTTCCACTTTTGAGTAAACCAACAATTTCTGCTCCACCTTTTTTTGTTTTATCAACAATTTCATTGATTTCATCCCAAGTTAAAAGATCAGTTAACGGAACCCCAGCTACAGTTGAAAATCTAGGAAGCGGTACCATATCATCACCATGACCACCCATAACAGAACATCTAATTTGACCAGCACCATATCCAAGTTTTTCATATACAAAATGAGCCATTCTAGCACTGTCTAAAATACCTGCCATACCTAAAACTCTATTTCTTTCCCATCCAGATTCTTTCAGTGCAACATAAACCATTGCATCAAGCGGATTAGATACAGGGATAATAATAGCATCAGGTGATGTGTTTTTAATACTACTCATAAGTTCTCTCATAATAGTTGCATTCTTAATAAGTAAATCATCTCTACTCATACCCGGTAATCTTGGGCTTCCAGCAGTTATAACTATTACATCACAATCTTTCACATCTTCTAAAGTTTCTGCAACTGTTACAATAGTATGTTTTCTAGCAGCTTGAGATGCTTGTGACAGGTCAAGAGCAATACCTTTTGCTCTATCTACATTATTTGCTCTTAACATAACTTCATAACAAGAACCACTCATCACTAAACTATACGCAACACTTGAACCAACATTTCCAACACCTACTATGGCTACTCTTTTTCCTCGCATAAAAATCCTTTTGTATTTTTTATATAGTGTATAAATAAATAAAGATTAGAACTCAAAAAATAGTTCCAATCTTTATTTATAATTTTACTATCCATATATGTTCCCACTCTAGAGAGTGGGAACAAGTTTAGATTGATATTTATATATTATCAATAATATTATTTAATGTAGCAGATGGTCTCATTGCAGCTTCAGCTTTTGCATCATCTGGATGATAGTATCCACCGATATCTTGTGCTTTACCTTCCATTGCTAATAACTCAGAGATAATTGTATCTTCATTATCTTTAAGTGCTTTTGCAACCGGAGCAAATTTAGCAGCTATATCAGCAGCATCAGTTTGAGAAGCTAAATACTCAGCCCAGTAAGAAGCTAAATAGTAGTGAGAAGCTTTATTATCTGGCTCTCCTACTTTTCTTGATGGTACTTTATTATTATCAAGGTACGCATTAGCAGCAAAATCTAAACAGGCAGTTACAACAGCTAATTGTTTAGAATCATGTTTTTGAGCAATAAATCTTAAAGACTCAGCAAGTGCTAAGAACTCACCTAATGAATCCCATCTCAAATGTCCTTCTTTTAAGAATTGATCAACATGTTTAGGAGCAGATCCACCGGCACCGGTTTCAAATAATCCACCACCAGCAATTAATGGTACGATTGATAACATTTTTGCAGATGTTCCTAACTCTAAGATCGGGTACATATCTGTAAGGTGGTCTCTTAAAACATTTCCAGTTACAGAAATAGTATCTTTACCTTCTCTAATTCTTGCATTAGAAAACTTAGTCGCAGCTGCAACATCTATAAATGGCATCTCTAAACCATCTGTATCGTGGTTTTTAAGATATTCTTTTACTTTTGCAATCATTAATTTATCATGAGCTCTGTTTTCATCTAGCCAGAATACTGCTGGATTTCCTGTAAGTCTAGCTCTTTCAACTGCTAATCTAACCCAATCTTGAATTGGAATATCTTTAACTCTACTCATTCTCCAAATATCACCAGCTTCACACTCAAAACTCATAAGTACATTACCAGCAGCATCTTTAACTTCAACAGTTCCAGCTTCTGGTAATTCAATAGTAGTTGGATGTGAACCATACTCTTCTGCTTTTTGTGCCATAAGACCAACATTTGCAACATTTCCCATAGTTGTAACATCATATTGACCATTTGCAACACAATCATCAACCATAGCCTTATGGAATACTGCGTAAGAAGCATCAGGGATAACAGCTACACACTCTTGAGGATTTCCATCCCAGTTCCACATTTTACCACCATCTCTTACTACAACTGGCATAGAAGCATCAATAATGATGTCATTTGAAGCATGTAAGTTAGTGATACCGTTATCACTGTCTACCATAGCAATGTTTGGTTGAGTTGCATAAGTAGCTTCAATAGCAGCTATGATTTCATCTTTTTTAGGGCTGTCTTCTAATTTTTTATATAAATCTCCAAGACCCATATTTGAATTATATCCAAGAGCATCTAAATCAGCACCATATTTAGCAAATACATCTTTGAAGAATACTTCAACAGCATGACCAAACATAATAGGATCAGAAATCTTCATCATTGTAGCTTTTAAATGTAACGACCATAAAACATCATTTGCTTTAGCATCATCTAAAGTTTTTTGTAAAAATGTTCTTAAAGCAGTTCTTGACATAAATGTACCATCTAAAATCTCTTTTTCAACTGCATCAATTTCTCTTAAAACTTTACCGTTAAGTTCAATTGTAACTTTACCATTTTTTTCAACTACTACTGATTGCTCATTTGAGTAGAAATCTCCACCTTCCATATGAGCTACATAAGCTTTTGATGGAGATTCAAATGCTCTTAGTTTATGAGGGTTTTTTTGTGCATAGTTTTTAACTGCAGCTGCAGCTCTTCTATCTGAGTTACCTTCTCTTAACACAGGGTTAACAGCAGAACCTAAACAAGTAGAGTATTTAGCTTGAATAACTTTTTCATCTTCAGTTGTAGCTTCTTCAGGGTAGTTAGGGATATCAAAACCTTGACCTTGTAATTCAGCGATACATTCCATTAATTGACCAATAGATGCAGAAACATTTGGAAGTTTAATAATGTTTCCTTCTGGTTGTAAAACTACTTCACCTAATTTTGATAACTCATCTTCAGCTAGACCCATTGCTGCTAAAACTCTACCTGCTAAAGAGATATCAGAAGTAACAACATCAACTCCTCCGGCTTTTGTAAAAACATTTACGATTGGTAAAAGTGAATAAGTTGCTAAAGCTGGTGCTTCATCAATTTTTGTCCATATAATTTTTGACATATGTGTTCCTTGTTATTTTAATATTGTAATTTGCATTTTAACATTTAAAACTTATGAATTAATTTGTATAATTATAAGCAGCAGCTAAAAGCTTTTAGTTGTATCAAAATGAAACAGAATTAGTATTCATATTATTTAATATTGTCCCAAATAGAGTTTATATTCTTAATTTTTATTGTACTTTCTGCTTTAGATTTATTGATTATTTGTTTAATCGTTTTTTTTATCTTATTCTTTTTATTTAATTCATTTATTTTATCTGTTTCTTTAGCTCTAACGACCTTTCTTATTGCTCTTTTGTGTCTGTTATAACTTGTACTGAAAATATGATTTTTACCATCATTAGCTTTCATAAAATACAAATATTGTGTCTTTTTGGGAAAAATTGCAGCTTTAATAGAATTAAATTCAACAGCACAAATTGGACTGTTTGGGATACCTTTGTATTTATAGGTATTATAAATACTTTCATCCTCTTTTATTCTTAGAGGTGTTACTTTTGTGTGTGAAAACTTCCCATAATTTAAAGTTCCATCCATTTGTAATTTCATATTTTGTTTAAGTCTATTATATATTACACTTGAAACTAATGACATCTCAGCAGTTGTTGCAGCTTCTTTTTGAATAATTGAAGCAATAGCAATATATCTAAACCAGTTTTTTTGGTTGTATTGACCAAAAATCTTATTACTGTATTCTTTATACTGTCTATTTGTATATTTAAATAGATATAAAATCAACTCCTCTTCATCCATTCCAATTGGTAAAGAGTATGTTTGTGCTAAAATATTTCCATCTTTTTTATACTTATATTCATCATAATATTTAAAAAGTTTTTTAGATGATAGTTTTAGTTGAGATGCTGCATCATCTAAAAAGAAATAATATGTTTCACCCGGTATTAATACAACATTTTTTAATGCTGCTTTAGAAGTGGTAAGTTTATATAAAAAATCACCTTTTAACATCTTTGTTGATTTTAGGTCTATCCAGCCATTTTGTGGATAACCAAAAGCATTTATTACTATTGTATCAATAAGATTTAAGTCATATCCTTTTTTATCTAAATATGTTACAATGGCCGATGTTGAACCTTTTGGTATATAAATAACTTGTTTAGATTCAACGGATAAATTTAAATAAAAAGATATAGATATAATTACTATAAGGATAAATTCCATAATGCTTAGAACAATACTGCTGATATTAATGACATTTATATTTTTAATTGTTGGCTTCTTCATTTATTTATTTAATGGTATTCATATAGAAAATATTTCAGTTTCTAATATGAAGTTTTCACAATTGTATTTAAAATATGATAAAAAACTAATATTTTCAGTAAAAGAATTAAATATCAAACCATCAAGTGATGAATCAAAAATAAAATTTGATCCGACTTGGATAGGATATGCAGATGAAATTTTAACTTATTTCCAAACAATTAAAATTGAAAATATAAATTATGGGGAAAAACACGCTTTTATAGAGTTTAAAAATAATAAATTTATTTTAAAGAACAAAAAAACTGATATACATGTTGATTTTAAAATCTTGGGAGATAATTTATTAGTTAATTCTGAAATAAAATTATCTAAATATAATCTTAATATTAAATCAAAAATCACAGCTCCTATAAATAGCTTAAGTACTAAAATAGAAAAACTTTTACTTAATATAGATTCATCAGTAACGCATAAAGATTTTACAATAGATTTTAAAGCCAACCTAAAAAATGCCAATTTAAAATATGAAGTAATTGCAAATAAAATCACTAATTTAAAGTTTATAAAACAATTTATAACACTAAAACCTGATATAGAAGATTTAATATACAATCAACTCTCATTTGACTATATAGAACTAAATACTTTAAAAGGTAATCTTGACTTAAAGAATATTGATAAATTTGATATAAAGTCACTTAATACAAGTGCCGTCATATACAAACCAAAATTACAGTACCCGGATGCCCCAATAATATCTCTAAACAAACTTTTAATCTCTTTAAAAAACAATAAAATCAATATAGATATGGAAAAAACAGAAGATAACCAAACTATCTCATTTAGCGGCAGTCTAAATACTACAACAGCTTTAAAAAGTATTGATATTGATGCTGCATATTTTTATAAAGATATCAATATCAATACCCAAAGCACTATTAACAATAATACTGTATATAAAATAGATGTTAAATCATTACATATTAAAGATCAAAATTTAACTTTTAGCGGTATTGTAAATATAAACCCGGATGATATAATTTCAAAAAATGATTTCACTCTTAATATTGATAATTTAAATTTCATTTTCGAACCAAAACTGCCATCTATAAAAGCTAAAAAAGTATATCTGCAATACTTGAATAATGATATTTTACTCAACTTAAATCAACCAACTTTTGATAAACTTCCTTTAGATGGAAGTGATGTAGTTATTAAAGATATTATCTCAGATGATAAAACTATTTTAAAACTAAATTTAAAAACAACTGCTTTATTGCAAGATAAATTTTTAAATATATTAAATTTTTATGAAATTAATTTGCCTTTTTATCAATCTTTTGGAGAGAATAAAGTAAGTGTAAATATTGATATACCGTTTAATGATGATAAAATAGAAGTTTTGGCATTTATTAAATCTAAAAATACACAAATTGAAATAGATGGAAAAGCTATACCCATTACACAATTAACTGTAAAGGTTAATAATAACAACACGGTAGATGCAACTATTCAAATAAATCCTAATCCCAAACAAGATATAAATATAGAAAGCCAAATTGATTTAAATACAAGTATAGCCAAAGGTACTGTACTTATAAATACTTTTATTTATGATACTTCTGTGGAAATAAATAATGATAAATTCAACTATACACTGGATTTTGGTCAAGAAACAAAAATACTTAACATTCCAAAATATGATTTAAAATATGAAAAGAGTAATAATACACATAATATAGAAATAAAATCTTTTAATAATCTAGTAAAATTTATAAAAGATATTGAGATAGACAATTTAAAAGAAAAAGAAGAAACAAACCTGTTAATTAACAGTAGTAATGATTTTGAAACAATAAAAGTAAATATACAAAATATGTATATCAAACTTAATGATTCATATTTTGACAAAAGTCCCTTATCAAGTACAGATACACAGTTACTGACAACAAAAATAAACTTATATAACGGTTCTGTTAAATATAAAGGGTACAATCTTATATATGATTCTGCCAAGATTAATAGCAAGCAATCCAGTGTAGATATAATATTAACAAACAAAGATACCTCAATATCATCAACTATCGATCTTAGTACCAAAAAACTGACAATTAACAGTGATAAATTGACACATACTTTTATAAATGAGTTTTTAGATAAAGAGTTATTAAAAGATGGTTTTCTTACATTAAAAGCAAAGGGAATTCTTGGGCAATTAAAAGGGAAATTATTTTTTCATAAAACTACAGTTCAAAATCTACTATTTTTAAATAATCTAATAGCATTTATAAACACAACACCGGCTATCATTAATCCAATATTTATTTTACCTACATTATACAGATTAAGCAAAACAAATTTTGATATGCAGGGATACTATATAGAAAATGGCTGGATAGATTTTATTTATAATAAAAATCAATTGTTAAAAATAGAAAATAGCTACACAAAAGGTCAATTAATAGATTTTAAAGTTAAAGGCGATATCAATTTAAAAAGCAGAAAAATAAATATCACTGCTGATGCAATTTTTATGAAAGACTATGCAAGAATAATAAGCAAGATTCCTATTATAGGGTATTTATCTACAAATAAAGAAGGTAACTTTGCCACACAAGTTGATATATTTGGTACTTTAGACAAACCAGAATTTGAAACTCATACTATTAAAACTATATTTCAAAGTATAGAAGAAAAAGCTTCAGACATATTCAAAAGTAATTAGTAAAAAATATACTTAACAAAAATTTTAACTTTTGTATTCTCTTTTGGTCTTGGATAATCTTTATATGCTATTTTAATAGTTTTAATAGTATTTCTATCCAATGAACTATAACTTGAACTACCGGTTATTTTTAAGTTTGCGATATCCCCGTTTGGTTTCAATATAAACTCTACTATATTTGTACCACTTTGTCTAGTTCTAATTGCAATTGATGGATACCTTAAATATTGTTGCGTAATTCGTCCTATAAGATTAAGGTTTTCTTTTAAATATTTTCTTTGAGTATGTGATAAATTAAAATATTCATTACCATACAATTTAATATAACTTTTTGTTAATGTATCCAACTGTAATAATTCTTGATATTCTTTAGCTAAGTCAATTGTCGGTTTTTCTTCTATTACTTTTTTTGGTTTAATAGTTGGTTCTATTACTTGCGGGACTTCGTGTTTTTCAAGAGGTTTTTTTAACTCTTTTTTGGAAGTAAAAACTGATTTTATTTTTTTAGGTTTTTGTCTGATTGCCGGTTTAATATGTTTCTTTTGAACTTTTTTATATTTTACTTTTTTTCTTGCTTCAATTTTTTTAATTACTTTTTTAAACTTTTTAATCTCTTCAACTTTTTTAATTTTCTTGGGTTGCCTAATATTTACAAGTTTAATATGAGTATATTTGTATACAGTATTTTTAACACTTTTAGGATGATCTTCACTTATATTGATACTTTTAAAATTAATTAATAATATAAAATGTATAACGATAGATATGACAAGTGCAAAGAGAAAGTTTTTCATAAAAAAGTATAGTATAATTCTATTTTAGATAAACTAAATCTTCAAATAAGTTGGAATTTTATAAATGAAAAAAATACTTTTAATAATTTTATTCAATACTTATATATTTGCAAATAATATATTAATTATAAATTCATACTCTTCAACGCTAAAAATGCTAATACACACAAATGTATATATAGATACACCAAATACAAATATAATCGGCGGTGATTGTACAGATGGGGAAAGTGCCGGGAAGATTGCTGCTTTAAAGGTTATAAAATATTTAACCGGTACTTTAATGGAAGATATTCCTTTTAATTTTAAAGAAGGAAATAAAGTTTATCTAAATGTTAAAAACTTAATAAAATTTGGTATAAAAGTAGAGGATTTATCTTTAAAAAATCCTATTTTAATAAATAAGCAAAATTCTTTTTATGATTTATATCAAAAATGGGTTAATATTTTTATTGCATTTATACTGTCAAGTATAATATTTATGATTATCTTAACTAAAAAAAATAGAGCTTTAAAGGAATATTCTAAAAAAATCAAAGATTTAAATGACACATTGGAATTTAAAGTAGCAGATGCCTTAAAAGAATTGGATAAACAACATATAAAACATAAAAAAGATACAATAAAAATACAAAATTTAGTGTAATAGGACAAATGGCAGCAGGTATTACTCATGAAATAAATACCCCTTTGACTTATATAAAAGGAACAACAGAGATGTCAAGGTACGATCTTAAAGATATGCCTGAAAATAAATTCAAACAGCAACTTTTAGATGACAATCAAAAAGTGATGGATGGAATAGAAAGAATGAGTATTATTGTAGAATCAATGAGAGAAGTGTCACAAGTTACACCTAATACGAGAAATTTGTAATATATATGATACATTGATCACTGCTTTGAGGATACTATACAACCGATTTAAACTTATCTCAAAAATATATATAAACAATGAACTGTTTAAATTAGAAACATCACAAAAAGACAAATTAAAATTTATGGCTTCAATTCATAAACAAAGAGTAGAATAAGTCTGGACTATTATTATCAATAATGCATTAGATGAATTAGTAAAGATTGATAATTTTGATGATAGAAGAATTGATATACATATATCTAATAAGAATGGTGAGATATGTATAACAATTCAAGATAATGCAGGTGGAGTACCCAATGAAATTAAAGATAAAATATTTGAACCATTTGTAAGTACAAAAGAATCATCCGGTATTGGTATAGGGCTAAATGTTGCTAAGAAAATCATAAATGAACACGATGTAAGTATAGAAGTTAAAAATCAAAATGATGGTGCTTGTTTCATAATAAGTGGTTTTATAGTACAATATAAATAAATAAAAAGATAGGATAGTAAATGTTTGATAAAAGTACTGATGCTTTCAAAGAAGCAAAGTGTGTGATTCCCGGTGGTGTTGATTCTCCTGTAAGAAGTTTTAGAGGTGTTAAAGGGACACCTCCGTTTATTCAAAAAGGGGAGGGGAGTTACTTAATAGATATTGATGGTAACAGATACCTTGATTTTGTTCAAAGTTGGGGACCACTTATATTTGGTCATTGTGACAAAGATATTGAAGAAGTTGTAATTGATACAGTAAAACAAGGGCTTTCTTTTGGAGCACCGACTGAGCTTGAAACTAAACTGGCAGAAGAGATCGTTGAGATGTTTGACAATATAGATAAAGTTAGATTTGTCAGCTCCGGTACTGAAGCTGTGATGAGTGCTATTAGATTAGCGCGAGGAGTAACTTCTCGTGATGATATTGTTAAATTTGAAGGTTGTTATCACGGGCACAGCGATTCACTTCTTGTAAGCGCAGGCAGCGGTATGGCAACTTTTGGAGCACCTAGTAGTCCAGGTGTTCCTGCTGATTTAGTTAAACATACAATATTAAGTGAATATAACAATATTGAACAGCTTAAAAAATGTTTTGATGAATCTTCTGATATAGCTTGTATTATTATTGAACCAATTGCCGGAAATATGGGATTAGTACCGGCATCTGAAGAATTTCTAAAAACTTGTAGAGAACTTTGTGATAAACATGGTGCGTTATTAATCTTTGATGAAGTTATGACTGGATTTAGAGCAAGTTTAAAAGGTGCTAGCGGGATAGTTGAGACAACTCCTGATATTGTGACATTTGGTAAAGTTATCGGTGCCGGTATGCCTGTGGGTGCTTTTGCAGCGAGGAATGAGATTATGGGACAATTAAGCCCTGAAGGTAAGATTTATCAAGCTGGAACTTTAAGTGGAAATCCTGTAGCTATGGCGGCAGGTCTTAAATCATTACAAAAATTAAAGGCGGATAAAGATATCTACAACAGATTAAATGCAAAAGCAGTTAGATTAACAACTGGTTTAAAAGAAGTAGCAGCAAAACATAATATACCGCTTCAAGTAGACACAAGAGGTAGTATGTTTGGATTTTTCTTCTGTGAGACAATGCCTGTAAATATGAAAGAAGTAGGGAAGTGTGATTTTGATAGATTTTCACTTTTTCATCATGAGATGTTAAAAAAAGGTTTTTATTTTGCTTGTAGTCAGTATGAAGCTGGATTTATCTGTGATACTATGACTGATGATGATATTGATGCTGCAATAAAAGCTGCAAGCGAAGTGATGGCTAACTTATAATATGAGTGAAGAGATTAAAGACAAACCCAAACATCAAGGAAAGCTACAAGCTTTGGACAATATGTCTTTGGGTATTTCTATTACTGTAGCTGTACTTTTTGGAGTAGGAATAGGGCTGTTGTTAAAAGAGTGGACAGGATATACTTGGACTTTATGGCTTGGTGTATTTTGGGGAGTTGCAGCTGCTGTATTAAATGTAAAAAAAGCTTACGATAAAATAAAAAAAGATTTAGATAAACTGGCACATGACCCTAAATATACATATGGAATGAAAAATGGAGTTAAAGACGAAGAAGACGATGATTAAAAAATTTGCTAAAGTTTTTTTAATTGTTGATTTTGGAGTGATACTTTTTTGTCTTCTTCAAGGAAATACAACTTGGCTTTTAAATACTCAAGTTGCATTTGCAAGTTCCTTACTTATCACCATTGGTTCTTATTTGGGATATAAAAGAAATATAGAAAAAAGAGTGGAAAATCTTGATCCAGAATTAATGGCAGATACTCCCGATACTATTGACCGTCTTGATGACCCGTTTGATTTATATAGTGAATGTGAAATTAATGAGAAAGAGTTAAATAAAGAAGAAGTAAAAGAGATATTTCTTGAAGAAAAGAAAAAATTAAAAAACCAGAATACTGTTAAAAATACATTTCAAAGTATTGGCGGTGCATCATCTTTTTACAGATTAGCTGGTTATGGTGGTTTAGTTACTGGTTTTTTCTATTTGAATAATAATGATTTGCTTGAACCAATTTCATATTTAATTGGATTTATAATTGTACCAGTAGCTGTTTTAGCTACTAGATTTACAATGAACGAAGAGAGTTAGTTCGAGAGTGTAAAATAAACTGTGTGATCTGGCTACACTAATTCATACTTAGAACTTAAATAAATCTAAGTTAAAATAAAAGTATGAAGAAAGTAGAAAATATGAAAAATAGTCAATATACAAGAGAGTTTAGAGATTCAACAATACAGTTGGTTTTAAATAGTGGTGATTTAGTTCTAAAAATTGCTAAAGATTTAGATGTAAATCCTAAGACAATTTATAATTGGATGAATGAATATAAAAAGGCCAATCAAGATTTAACTAAATCTATAGTCAAAACTCCCAAAGAAACTTTAGAACAAGAGAATAAAAGGCTAAGAAGAGAAACTAAACTACTTAGGCAGGAGCGTGATATATTAAAAAAAGCAGCAGTATACTTTGCGAAAGAAGTTCAATAAAGTATACCTGGATAAAAGATAATAAAATGAACTTCAATAAAAATCTAATGTGCAAAATATTAAAAGTAGATATTTCAAGTTATTATCATTGGATTAATAATGGATGTATAGTTAAAACAGTAGATGATAAACTTAATGAGTTAATAGAGATTATATTTATTCAAAGTAGATGCAAATATGGTACAAGACGGCTAAAAGATAAACTAGAGCGATTATATGGGCTTATTGTTTCAAGAAGACGAATTGGAAATATTATGAAAGATTTAAATCTTGTAGCAAATAAAAAGAAAAGATTTAAAGTTAATACAACAGATTCAAATCATAATTTACCTGTAGCACCTAATATTTTAAATAGAGATTTTTATGCTTCAGCCCCTGATGAAAAATATGTGGGAGATATAACATATATTCCAACATCAGAAGGATGGCTATATCTTGCAACTGTAATAGATTTATATTCAAGAAGAGTTGTTGGTTGGTCAATGGATGATACTATGAAAGTAGATTTAGTTAATGATGCCCTCATTATGGCATTAAAAAATAGAAATCCACCAAAAGGTTTAATATGGCATACAGATAGAGGTAGTCAGTATGCATCTTACTCTCATAAAGATTTATTAGAAGAAAATGGAATTATACAAAGTATGAGTAGAAAAGGTAATTGTTGGGATAATGCAGTTGCTGAAAGTTTTTTCCATACATTAAAAACTGAACTTACTCATCATGAGATTTATGAAACTAAATCAAAAGCTAATCAATCTATATTTGAATATATAGAAGTATATTACAATAGACAAAGAATGCATAGTGCAAATAATAATTATTCACCAGTTGAGTTTGAAGAGTTAATGTTACAAAATGAAATGGTTGCTTAGAATTTATAGTTCTTAGTATGATATAGGGTTGACAGATCATGCACTATCCGTCATTAACTTTCCTATGGTTTAATCTTTAATATGATACCCTACTATATATTAAAGTATGGAAAGATAGAAAATGAGTGGTAGTAAAACTTTACTATATATTGTGTATGGTACTGATCCTATGTATTATAAAAGTGTTAAGTTCAGTATTTTATCATTAATGAATTTTATATCACAAGAAGATAAAATTAATATTGTAGTGTTGTCTGAAAAGCCTGAAGAATTTAGTTCCTACCCTATTAAAGTAATACCAATAACACAAGAACAAAAAGATGAATGGTCATTAAATAATAAATATCATTTTAGGATTAAAAATAGAGGATTGAAATTTATTCTAGAATATCTTAAATTAAATGAAGAAGATAAAGTCTTATATATTGATGCTGATAGTTATTTTAAAAAATCACCTTTAGATTTATTTGATTTAATTAATAGTAATCAAGCATTGCTTTATGTAAAAGAAGGATTAATTTATCAAAAGAAAAGATATAAAGCCTATGTAGATTCACTAAATAATATTAATATTCCAATTGAAAACTATACATATACCTTATCAAAAACTTCTGCAATGTGGGGTTCTGCAATAGTTGGAATAACTGTAAGTATGAAACATAATATAGACTTTGCTGATAAATTAATGCTTAAATTTATTGAAATGGTTCCTTCACATACAGTTGAGCAATTTTCATTGGCTGAAAGTTTATCCAAGGAATATAATTTGGTTTCTGGTAAAAAATTAATAAATCTATACTCAACATCTGCAAAAATGGAATATGCTAAAAAAATATTAATTAATTTTTTTAAAGAGTATAGTAACTTACCATTAGAAGAACAAATAAAAAAAGCAAGTAAAACTAAAATTACTAGACCTATTGGTACTATTATTACACAACGATTAAAAAAATTATTTACTACGGGTGAAAGCTTATGGTAAATCAAAAGATTCCAATATTTATGTACCATAGTATTGAAGCTATGCCAAAATCAACTGTTATGCGAAGTTTACATGTACATCCTCTAAATTTTAAGTTACAAATGTGGCTTTTAAAAATATTAGGATATAAGGGTTTAAGTATGAGAGAATTGACTCCATATTTAAATGGTGAAAAACAAGGTAAAGTTGTAGGGCTAACTTTTGATGATGGATATCAAAATAATTTAACAAATGTAGCTCCTGTATTAAAAAAATATGGATTTAGTGCAACTTGTTATATTGTAAGTGATAAAATAGGACAAACAAATAATTGGGATGAAAAGCTAGGTATCACGCAACGACCACTTATGACAGATATCCAGATTAAAGAATGGATAGGTACTGGTATGGATATTGGTTCACATACACAAAATCATATTAATCTAATTGAGTCTAATCCAGATTTAGCTAAAGAAGAAATTGAAAAATGTAAAATTAATCTAGAAAAAAAATTTAATTGTAAAGTTGATGACTTTTGCTATCCTTTTGGTATTTATAATGACACTAGTGCAGAATTAGTTAGAAAAGCTGGTTATCAAACTTCAACAACTATGAAAAGAGGTCGAAATACAATACAGACTGATATGTTAGAACTTCTTAGAATACCAGTAAATTATCGTACTTTACCACATCTTTTTTTATTAAAGTTACTTACTAAATATGAAGATAAAAGAGAATAGATATTTTAATATTTATTAATCCCATTTTCACACCATTTCAATTTATTTTTAATAGTATGATTTAAAATATCAATATTGTTATTGCTAGCATTACCTTCAGGATGATATAAATGATATTGTATACCTGCAAATTTAAGATTTTTCCGTTTTATGCCAATATTATATAATCTCTTAACAAACTCACTATCTTCTTTTCCCCATGTTATAAAATCTTCATTAAAACCATTTACCTTTATAATATCTTCTTTAAATAAAGAAAAATTACAACCTCTAATTCTTTTTAATTCTTGATTAGAATTATTACAAATAATATTAGTTAAAAAAGGGATATAAAACATATTTTGTTTATTTTTTACTTGAGATGAGAAAAATGATGGTTTTTGAAATAATTTATTTTCTAATATTTTCTTTGATAAATTATTTTGCAACAGAACTCTACTTCCTTGTATATAGAGACCTTTAGCTGCACAATTATTATGATCTTTTATGAAATTTTTATCTATTATCATATCACCATCTATCACAATGATATATTCATACTTTGATTTAAAAATAGCTTTATTTCTTGATGCCGCTAGTCTAAATCCATCATCTTTTTGCCATGAATGAATAATCGGCACTTTTGAATTAATAGACATAGCATCTATTAATTGTTTAGCATCTTCTTTACTACCATCATCAGCTATAATTATTTCATTTGGTAATATACTTTGATTTAAAGCACTTAAAATAACTAATTCAAGTGCCTCTTTCCAGTTATAGGTAGTTATTATTAAACTGCAGTTCATTATATTTATACCAATGTCTTTATGATATCATCTATTCTTTTAAACTCTAGTTTCAGTCCTAGCTCTTTTGTAACTTTTGTACTACTTGCAATTAGTACAGCCGGATCACCTACTCTTCTTGATTCTTCTTTTACTTTAAAGTCTACTTTTGTAATATCTTTTACTTTTGATACCACTTCTTTTACACTAAAGCCATTTCCATTACCTAGATTGTATACTTTACTTATTAATGAACCTGCCCTCATAAGATAGTCTAATCCTCTTAAATGAGCTTGTGTTAAATCATTTACATGTATATAATCTCTTACACATGTTCCATCAAGAGTATCATAATCTGTACCATATATACTTATAGATTCCCTCTCACCTCTTACCGCTTGCATTATAATTGGCAATAAATGTGTTTCAGGGTCATGTCTTTCACTTAATTCACCATCTAGGTCACGTCCAGTTGCATTAAAATATCTAAATATTACATATTTAAGTCCATAAGCAGTATCAAAATCTTCTAATATTTGCTCTATCATTAGTTTTGATTTACCATATGGATTTATAGGATTTTTCGGATGTATTTCATCTATAGGTGTATATTTAGGATTACCAAATACTGCTGCTGTTGAACTAAAAATTAAGTTTTTACAATCATTATCAATCATTACTTTTAATAAGTTTAGAGTGCCTGATACATTATTATGATAATACTTATATGGATTATTTATAGATTCTTCAACAAGAGAAAATGCACTAAAATGCATTACTGCATCTGGAGAGTATTGAATAAAAAGTTTATTTAATTTATCTATATCGTGTATATCACAGTATTCAAATTTCCCATACTTTACAGCATCTTTATAACCTGTTGATAGATTATCTAATGTTATTATTGTATGACCTGCAAGATGTGCTTGCTTTACCATATGTGAACCAATATACCCTGCTCCACCAATTATAAATATTGTTTTATTTGTCATTTTTATTTGTTTCATACAATTTTATATATTTATAAAACACACCATTTGCATTTGAAATGGAGATTATCAATCCTTCGTAACCACATAAAAATCCTTTTTGAAAAAAATAGTTTTTAATAAATGAAAACATACTCCTAAAAAGTGCTTTTACCGGTGATGATGATTTAATGCCTTTATGCTCTGACGCATAAAGTGTTGAGTATTTATCCATCTTGTGAAGCAGTTGTGAAGCCTCATCAAAAGAGTAATGTTTAAAACTGTTTTTTAACTTCTCTAATTTGATATTATCATTTAAGATTAAGCTTTCATGGACTTGTTTGTCATTGAATTTTGTAGTATTTTTATTAAAAAGTCTATTTACCCAGTCGTTATCCCAGCCGCAACATTTAACCAACTTTTTATTATAATAATTGTCTCTTAAAATAGAATATACTTTTGTGTTATCTAAATCTAAAGTCAAAATCTCTTCAACTAATTTTGTGCTTATTATCTCATCACTATCTACAGAGAAAATCCAACTGTTTGCAGTTTTTGAAATCGCCAAATTCTTTAATGCTCCAAAACCTATAAATTCATTTTCATAAATTTTTACATTTTTAAAGTTCTTTGCTTTTTCCATAGTATCATCAGTAGAGCCGTTGTCAAGTATAATAACTTCATCAAATTTTACTAAAGCTTCCAAACACTCTTTAATATATTTTGTTGAATCTTTTGTAAGGATTGTTACACTTATTTTATTATACAATTTTTAACCTCTTCAAAAATCATTTCAGGTGATATAGCATATAAACAATCACTTTTACCATGTTTATCATTACACCCTGCTAAGCCACAAGCTACACAGTCCATATTTGCTTGAAATATAGTTATATTACCATAAGTTTGCTTTTGAGTATTTATAGAGGTATTTGTTTGTAATTCATTACACCACGGTGACCATGTATCTAAAATAGTTGGTCCAAATATCGCAAATATTTTTTTATTAAAAGATGCAGCTATATGCATATTAAGCGTATCCATACCAATATAAGCCTCACTTAAATCACTTAAAGCAAATAACTCATCCAAAGATGTAGTGCCAATAAAATCATGAATATTAGTTAATGACGGCAATTCACTTTTTATTGATAAATCAAGTTTACTTTTTGCGCCGGTGATTATAATCGGAATATTTAATGTATTTAAAAGTTCTAACAATTTATTTCGCAAAGTTTTTGGATATATTTTATACTCATATTGAGCTGATGGGTGAAAAATTATAAATTTATTAATATTTAATTGTTTCAATTTTTTAAAAATATTTTCTTTAGCAGCTTGAGAATAACTTGATCTAACTTCTATTGTTTTATTTTTAATTCCTAAAAGTTCTAAACTTGCTGTATTGTTTTTTACAATTGGTAAGCTGACATCAAAAGGATAACTTTTAGTTAAAAATAAATTCTTCCACCAAGATTTTTTACTTTTCTTTTCAACAGCACTTATAGAAAAACTTGAAGCTAAAATAGCATAAATTACACTTCTGTCACTTGCTGTTAAGTTTATACTTAAATCATACTTTTTATAAATAGCTTTGATTATATCTTTCTCTTGCCCTAATCTATTCTCTCTTTTCTTTTTATATGAAAATAGATGTATATTATTAATATGCTTTAAAGTCTTTGCAATTGCCAAAGTATCATCATTTACAAGTAAATCTATTTGAGGATGATTGTAATGCTTATATAAGGCATTGATCAAAGGAGAGCTAAGAAACACATCTCCATTTGATCTTTGTACTATGATAAGTATTTTATTGATTTGCTTTTTCATTTATATAATTCTTCATACTGATTTTTCCACCGTTGATGCTGCCAGAACCAATCTTCAGGTTTATTTTTAATTTGCTCCTCTATTACATCAGCTTGTAATTGAGTACATTTTAAAATTTTATCATCACCTTCAATTTTGTTTATATCTATTGGTTCACAGTA
The DNA here is from genome assembly GCA_965242915.1 of Arcobacteraceae bacterium. Classification (GTDB taxonomy): domain Bacteria; phylum Campylobacterota; class Campylobacteria; order Campylobacterales; family Arcobacteraceae; genus CAJXII01. The sequence goes on along the minus strand of CBDETN010000024.1, from coordinate 138,261 downwards.
TTTAATTGTATAATCTCTAAAATCATTTTTAATTACAAATACAGGAATTATCAAAGCATTGAATTTTAATGCCAATTTTGCAGGAGAATCAGTCTGTCTGGCTTTCTTACCAAAAAAGTCAATAAGTAATCCCATATTGTCAGATGTATTTTGATCAACTGCAAGTCCTATCATTCTGTCAGCTTTTAAAGCCTTTATGAGTCCTTTTGCAGCTTCATTCTTATCTAACATCTCTGATTTATGTAAATTTCTTGATTTTCTTAAATCATCATTTAGATACTCGTTACTCATAGGTCTTCCTACATTTGTCGTAGGCTTATATTTCATACTGTTATAGCTGCATATCACTTCCCAATTGCCATAGTGTGCTGATATTAATATAATCTTTCTTTCTGATTTAATAACATCTTTTATAATATATTCATTTTCAACTTTAATTTTTTTTTCTAATTGTTCTAGCGTTAAATATTGGTTTTCTACAAATTCATATAGATTAAATACTAGATTTTGATAAGATTGTTTGATGATTTCTTTTTTTTCTTCTAAAGTTTTAGTATTCTCATAAGCCAAATTTAGATTTACCATTGCTATTTTTTTGTGTTTTGTATCTAAAATATAAATTAACTTTGCGAATACAATTAAACCATATTTCATTAAACTTTTCGGTAATACTTTTACCTTGAATTCAAAAATCTTATAAGCTATATATACTAAAAAATCTATCATTTTAATAAATTCTTTGCAAGAGTTACAATTTCATTTGAGTTAATATCTTTAATTGAAAAATCCTTTTTATCTAAGTTTAAAGCATCTACTTTACTATTAGATTTTACAACTAGATTTATATCAGTAATGTAGGTATTTCTACTTTGGGGAGTATTACCGAATATTGTAATTGACGGTACATTTAAAGCCCATGCTATATGTGTAGGTCCTGTATCTCCCCCTATTACCAATGATGAATTTTTAATCTTTAATTTTAAATTATCTAAATTCATTTTTTCACATACAGTTACATTATTGCAATTATCTTTTAAATAATCGGCCGCATTTTTTTCATCTTCATTTGCCCAGATTACTTCTATCTTTTCATTTGGTAAATTTTGAGCAATTTCAAGAAATTTTTCTTTTGGATATATCTTATTTAATTTTGAAGCACCAACTATAAATATAATATAATTCAAGCCCGGTTCCAACTCTCCTGAGTGGGAACGCATACTTGAGTATAAAAACGGCTCTTTATTTAAAATATCTTCTTTATTTACTTTAATACCCAAGGGATCGCAAATTACTTTTATACTTCTGTTAATCACATTTTTTTCATACCCGATATTTACAGTTTCATCATAAAACCAACTGGCAATTTTTTCACGAATAGAATCTTTGTCAAATCCAACTATTTGACTTCCCAAAACTCTTCCTCCGACAATTTTACTAACAATTGCTGATTTAATAAGTCCTTGAGCATCTATAACTACATCATAATTATTTTTAGCATAAGTATTCAAAAGTTTTATTTGATTAAATATTTCACTTTTTTTTGTTTTAATTGTTTTTAAATTAACCGGCAATATATTATCAATATGAGGATTGTTTTCTAAAATACCTTTAAAGTTTTCCTCAACTATCCAGTCAATTTGGCAATTAGGCAAAGCTTTTTTTATAAATTGTAAAGTAATCATAGAATGGATAATGTCACCCATAGCAGATAGTTTTATTATACATATTTTCATATTTAAATTAATTCTAATTCTAAATTTACCGGTGTCTCAATTTTTTCTAAAGCTCTTTGTGTGATATAAATATCTTTATCACATTCTATCTCTAAAGTATTTTTAACTAATTTATATTCAAACTTAGTTCTTGAGAAATCACTATTTAAGCATATATTTAAACTAATCATAAAACTAAGCCACTGTATTACATTAAAATCCGGAAGTAATTGTTTATATTCTTTTATTTCAGTTTGTTTTGGTAAAGATTTCTTTGAAAATTTAATTATATGAGCTATAAGAAGGCGTCTTTCATGAGTAAAACCATAGCTTAATCCATTTAAGATGAAATTAAATGAATGCTCACTGTTTTTATAAAAGTTAAGTGATATACCCATTGGCTGTAATTTTGAAGCGATAACTAAAATTGATTTATATTTATCGTCAAGAGTATGAAGTGGTTTTAATACATCAAATATTTTCTTTGCATTATTTCCTAAATATACAGGAAGTTTATCATCATCAACAAATCTATCAAGCAGACTTCTAATACTAATATTAAAATTTACAGGAAATTTATGATTTGAACTTCGGAGCAAATCAGTAAGGTAGATACCTTCTCTTACCCCTACTCCACTTGTAATAACTTCTTTAATTTGAAAAAATTCTAAAATAGTTTTAAAGATAAAAGTACCCTCTTTTATAGTGTCATACCTATCTTTTCTAATACCAATATCTTTTAATTTTTTATTACTGTTAGCGGTAATAATATTATTAAAAAGTTTATAATGGTTTTTAGTATTATATTTAAATCCATGCAGCATATCAAAACAATATTGCTCTTTATCAATGATCGCTCTGCTTAAAGCTCTAGCTGTTCCACCCATACCTACTAACTTTAGCGGTTTATGTTCTATATATTTTAGCTGCGATAAAATATAGTCTTTTGCGCCGTCTAAATCATTTTTATTAAAATATAATTCTTTTAATCTTATAGTTCCTATATTTAAAGAAACAGTATCTGTAATGTTTCCATCATTTATAAATGCAAATTCAGTACTACCGCCGCCAATATCAATTGTGGCAAAATTATCACAGTCTAAAAGATTTAATGCAGCAACACCACCATAATATGCCTCTTTTTGACCATCAATAATTTTAATATTCAGACCTAATTCTTTTGAGACTTTTTTTACAAAGATATTTCCATTTGGTGCATCTCTAAGCGCTGATGTAGCTACACATAAAATTTTTCTGGATTTTAGATTCTTTGCGATTTGAATAAAAGATATTAAAGCATTAAATGCTCTGTTTAACGGCTCAGATTGAAGATGGCCATTGTTAGCATAGCAACCTTCAGATATTTTTACTTTAGATTTTGTTTCATTTATTAGATGAAAAGCAAATCTGCTGGTTTTTTTTAACACAACCATTCTCATTGAGTTTGACCCAATATCTATGATGGTTGTAATTTTTGCCATAACTTAAGCCTACTCTTCCTCTTCTAGTTGTTCGAATTTGAATTTTAACTCTTGCATTGTTTCTTGATTGTCAGAATCAATTATAATACAATCAACCGGGCAAACTTCAATACACTGAGGTTCATCAAAACTTCCAACACATTCTGTACAACGATCAGACTCAATTATATATACTGGATCACCCTCTTCAATTGCTGTATTTGGACATTCGTCTCTACACGCATCACAAGCTATACATTCATCTGTTATTATTAATGACATCTCTTTAATTCCTAAATTTTAAATATTTATGGATTTATAACCTATTTTTCTTTAATAATCTCTTTAATTTCACTATTTTTTGACTATATTTCTAAACTAATGATAATTTATACTTATCCTAACACAAAATACTTCCGTAATTCATCTTTTGTATCAAATTTAACACCATCTAAAATAAACTCGGTAAAGTTAACTTTATAACTTTTTTCAGCTTCGGTTTTTCCATAGGTTACTATAATATTTGCAGCTAATTTTTTATCCTCATCACTTGCATCTTTTGTAAATAAACAAAAAGGACCGCTTGCCCCTACTGTTCTAGCTCTTAAATATTTATCACTATGCGTATTTACTAATTTTTCATTATCAGCTTGGTTTCTACCAATAATCAGCTTTGCACCATCAGGTAATCTTAAATGCCGTCCAGCTTTAAGAGTATCTATATCATCAACTTTCATCTTATCATGTTCTACAAAATCTCTTATCCGCTGCGAAAATTGAATTTCTGTTAATAAGCATCCCCCTCCCGGTGCTTCAAAATCTTCTAATCCAATCTCTTTGGCTAATTCTAATTGTCTTGTTCTTGTACGACCGTTTATATCAAGTAACTTTTCTCTGTCAATCCAACCTTCAAGCTCAGGCTTACTTGGCGGCAATAGTTTTGCACAAAGTGGTCTAACTATTAGTTCATCGCAATCATCACTTAATTTTTGTACTTGAGCCATTGCATCTTTTCTTTGACTCATAGGTCGCTGCCCAACAACTTCTCCGCTTATCATAAATGAAGCATCATATTTTTTAAGAAGTTTTCCTGTGTATCTAAACATAAAACCATGACAATCAATGCAGGGGTTAAAATTTTTACCGTACCCGTATTTAGGGTCAAATAATACTTCATCAAGAAACTCTTCTCTTAAGTCTAAAATTTCTAATTTCACCCCTATTTGATCACACATACTTTGCATATGCTCTCTTCGGTCATTTGTACTGCCAAAACCTGTATTTATATTTACAGCAACAACTTCTATACCTTGATCAACAATTAGCTTCATAGCCAAAACTGAATCTAATCCACCACTAAATAATGCCAATGCTCTCATCTATTTCTCACCTATTAAATTTTTTATTAAATTATGTGCTTTTAAATTTGCACTTGTTGGTATTGGGTTACCTTGAAAATATGAAGCTTGACCATTTTTAACTATTATAAATTTACTGACAGGTTTATTAAAACTTCCCATTGTAAGCTGTATTAAAATATCACGTTCATTTATAGTTAGAATATTTTCAAAATGAATTAAAAAGTCATCTTTAACAATTGGTTTTGTATCTAAATTCAATGCAAGAGTATCAACTTTTTTATCAAAGGTAAAATCATCTTCAATAACCAACTCTTCATCGTTTATTGTAGAAGTAATGGTTACATCCCAAATATCTTTACCCTGTTTTTTCCATCTTGTTTCATATTTGCTTGTCACTTCTAAATCTTGATTTTTAATAATTTGAGATGGGAACTCTTTGAAATTCTCTAATAATTCCTTGGCATACTCAAAGTAGTTTGGACTATCTGTTCTTAATTCCAATGTTCCGTTTGGTTTTAAAGCTCTTAAAGATTCTTTTATAAATTCAGGACTCATCACTCTTCTATGCGGTTTTTTGTCCCAAGGTACCGGAAAATGTACAAAAACTCTACTTATACTGTTTGATTTCATAAATTCTAAAAATAATCTTGCATCATAGTTGACTGCTAATATATTGGTCACACCTTGAATATTTACTTGTTTTAGCATCTGCTCAATTGAAGGTGTGTGTATTTCTAAACCAATGATTATTTTGTCCGGATTTTGTAAAGCCTGATGAATCAGATGTCTTCCGCTCCCAAAACCAACTTCGACAAATATCTCTTTAGTTGTTTTAAAGTCATTTATAAAATATGAAATATCTTTTAAAAATTCTTTTTTAGGCTCCACTTTTCGCAAGATTTCGTCAGTATTTGAAAATAAAATATCAGCTTTACAAAGTTTTCCATAAGCATTTATAGCTTTTTTTACAATGCTTACCGGAGATACTCGAGTACTGTTATCAACTTTTACCAAAATATTACCGTCTTTTTCTTTTGTAGTTAAGAAAAACTGTTGATCGTAACATTTTACTAAAATCTTATTCTCTTTTTGTGATGAGGCTAAAAAAGAAAAAACCACATCATCACAAGTTGATGGTGTGGTTATATTATTATGTTTAGTTACTAGAAGATGGGGCATTTTTTATTTCGTCAAGTTTTGGAATTGTTAAAGTAGTGGGTGGAGTTTGTTCAGATAATAATCCATACTCGTCAATACCTTCTATACTGTATTTATAAGTTACACCTCTTACGATATCTTTATCTTCAAATCGTAAATCAGTAATATTATTAATAACAACTGTTTTTGATGAAAAGAAACTTTCTTTAATGGTTTTATGTATATTATATGCAATTGTTCTGTTATCTCCGGCTTTCCAGTTTAAAATTACTTGATCATCTTGAATTTGAGCTAAAGATATTATAGGTTTTGACGGTGAATCTAAAGTTTTACCAACTATAGACGGTATTTCCAGTGAACTTTCCAAATCATCTTTATCAACTGTAGTGATTTTATAAAACCTCATTTTTCCATTTTTTTGAATTAAATCATCATAACTGTTGCTATCGGCTCTTGCTTTTATCAGCTTACTAAAATATCCATCTTGGCTGCGGCTGCTGTATATATAATAGTATGCTATGTCATTAGTGTCTTCTATAGGATTCCAAGTTAAAATAATCTTTTTTGGTTTATCCAATGTTGCTTGAATATTGGTTACTCTTGGAGGTAAAGGTTTAGTTCTGGCTTTTACAATTTGACTTGGAATTGATTCAATATCATCAAAAGTTACAGATATGATTCTATATGAAAAAACTTTACTATCGCCTAAATTAGTATCTATGTATTCAACTTCTAATCTTGATCTTATTGTTTTAATATCTTTCCATTTGGAAGTTTTATTATTTGTTCTTTGAATAATGTATTTCGCAACTCTTTTATTTGAATGCGGCCGCCATAAGATTTTAATTTGTCTTGGCAGTTCATTGACCGCAGATATAAAACTAACAGAATCAAATCTTTTTATAGTAGCTGCAACTATAGAATTACTTGCTATTGATTCATAGTCATTTAAACTTCTACAAGAAATAGAATACATATATTGTGTATTTGGTTCAAGGTCTTTATCTAAATAATGCGAGGTATATTTACTGCTGATCGTTGCTACTCTTTTTAACTTTTGACCATCTTCTTGAATATTAGACCGATAAATATAATATCCTTTTACTTCAGGTACGGCAATAGTTTTCCATTCAAGAGCAATTGATGTCATATCTGGAATTGTTCTTATTTTTTCTGTATCAATTACCGGCAGATTTGCATCTATGTTTGGTTTGTCAGTAGGGATTGATAAATTCTTTGTATCACAACCACTAATTAAAATTATTGAAGCTATCAATAATATATTTTGAATTAACTTTTTCATTTATTATTTCCATATTAAAATTATTTTTGCAAAATGTTTGCATATCTTCCGGTAAATTTACGCAGAAATTTATATTTTCTTTTGTTATTGGATGTGTCAGATATAAATTATATGCATGTAAATAAACTCTTTGCATTATATCTAAATTACCTTGAAAACCATATAAGGCATCTCCTAGGATATGTCTGTTTAATGATTCTAAATGTACTCTGATTTGATGAGTTCTGCCTGTAAAAAGCTTTGCAGCTATAAGTTCATATTTGTTGCTGCCAGCAGAATTACGCACAGCTTCATCATCATTACTTAAACAAAGTTTCATAAAGGATGTTTTAGCACTTTTACCATGATCTACAATACCTTGTTTTAATCTATTATGAGGATTTCGTCCTATTGGTTTATTGATAGTTATATTGTCTTTTAATGGTAAATCAATTAAAGCTAAATAATATCTTCCCATAGTTCTATCTTCAAGTTGACGCGATAAAGCAACATGAGCTTCATTTGTTTTAGCAACTATCATAAGTCCGCTGGTACCTTTATCAAGCCTATGTACAATACCGTGTCTCTCTTCCCCGCTAATCGTAGATAAAGATATCTCTTTTAATTTTAACCAATCAACCAATGTAGCTTCTTTTACGCTTGCAGCTCCGTGAACTATTACTCCTGAAGGTTTATTAATAACTAAAATATAATCATCTTCATAAATAATTTCAACATCAAAATCAACTTCAAGAGGAGCCTCTTTTATAACTTCCGGAAAAGTTACAGATACTTTTTGTCCAATTTGTAATTTTAAACCACTTTTTGCTTTTTTTTTATTTGAAACAGTTACAAAACCTTTTTTAATCAGCTGATCAACTTGATTTCTAGTTTCATCTAATTTAATTACCAAAAATTGGTCCAATCTCACACTTTCATCTACAATAAATTCTTTATCCATATTTATTAATTCTCACTTTATATATTAAATTGGATTATACCTATTTTCAATGAAAAATAAAAGTGATTTTAGATAAAATTCGTAAAATTACTTTTAAGGATAAACAAATGGATATACTAATTTTATTAATTTTAATTTTTATTGTTTGGAAAGTTATGAAAATGGTATATAATTTTATGCAGAAAAAAATATCAAATACTGATAATAGTGATCAATCTAATCAAAAAGATATAGAATAAAAATCATATATGTTTTTATTTGACAAGCGGATTATAACTCACTTTAATTTCGAGCTTATTATTCTCATCTTGCCTTTAATTTTGTTGTCACATCATTTAATTGCGGAGACAAGTGCAATGCTGGCACAAAAACAGTTAATATATTATCTATTTTCTATGGGTGTATTTGTTGTTGTATTTTTCTTCCCGTTCAGAAGATACTTAAATCTTATACCTGTTTTATATTGGCTTGGAATATTTTTACTTATATTAGTTGAGTTCTTTGGTGTTACAAAATTAGGAGCTACAAGATGGCTTGAATTACCGTTTTTAGGTATGACCATTCAACCATCTGAACTTTTTAAACCGGCATTTTTACTTATGCTTGGATTTTTAATACATAATCGTCCACCGCCTGTTGATGGATATAAAATAAAAGATTTTTCGCATTTTTCATTTTATATTTTATTACCATTTATTTTAATAGCTAAAGAACCGGATTTGGGTACGGCTTTGGTATTGCTGCTTGTTGGCTTTGGTGTGTTGTTTATAATGGGTATCAGTAAAAAAATTATAATATCTATTATTTTAATTATAGGTTTTTCCTCACCTCTGGTATATACATATCTAATTAAAGATTATCAAAAAAAACGGATAGTTGATTTTATCAGTGAAGAGCCAAGCTATCATGTACAGCAATCTATTATCGCCATTGGTTCCGGTGGTTTAACTGGTAAAGAAAAGAATGAAGCAACACAAACTCAATTAAAATTTTTGCCAATTGCTACAAGTGATTTTATTTTTGCTTCTTTTGTTGAAAGATATGGTTTTTTAGGTGCTATTGGATTGATTATTTTATATCTGCTTTTAATTATTCATCTGCTTATGTTAAATAATGCTTTTAAAGATGATTATTTAATTCGAGTATTTGCTTCAGGTGTCGGATTGCTTATTTTTTTAAATATGAGCATTAATATCCTTATGGTTATAGGATTCGCACCAGTTGTAGGACTTCCTTTGCCTCTGTTTAGTTATGGGGGAAGTTCCTTTTTAAACTTTATAGTTATGATTGCTATTTTGGAGAATTTATTAGCTTATAGGTTTTTAAGTTCTTATGATTTTGTTAAAAAGATGTAAAGCAATTATTTGATAAAATGAAGTAATGGTACTAAAACATAACGAGATAACTTTTCATATTGAGAATGCTGCTTATACAGTTGACATTGGTCCAGATTTGGATGGTGAAATAATGGACGGCTTAAAGCAATTTTTAAATTTAAATAAAGAGATAACTATTCCCCAATTATTATCAGCATATTTAAGAAAAAACTCTGAATTTATCAACTTTAAAAAAAGTATAGAAAATACGGTTCAGGATTTAAATAATTTTAAAAAAAATAAAGTAACTTGAGAAAATCATTTTCAATTTTAGAAATCATTTTTGCAATTACAATTATTTCTATCTTAATAACTGTAGCCATTCCAAAATTATTTTATAATGTTTCTAATGCGAATATTATTAAGCTTAGAGCAGATGTAGCATTGATAAGAGATGGTATAAAAACTCATATAAACGCTTCAATTTTATCTAATACACCTGAAAATCTGGAAACTTTGGACAATAATGATAATTTACTTTTTGAAGTAATTTTAACTAGACCTGTAATATCTAAAATTAAAAGCAGCGGTAATTGGTCAAAATCTTCATCTACCACTTATAATGCATGGATAAACTCAACCGAAGCTGTAGAGTTTATATATGATGCAGACACCCATAGTTTTAATTGTGATTTCACGAAAGATTATTGTAAAGAGCTTACTCAATGATATATTATTATGAATTAGCCTTCTTAAAATCTCCACTAAATGCTTTAACATATCAAAGTGATAAAAAAATTGAAGCGGGTACAAAAGTTCAAGTAAAATTAGCACGAAGAAAAATACTTACACCGGCTGTTGTTATAAAAGTTGTAGAAAAACCGCCGTTTAAGTGTGTAGATATATCGCAAATTGATATTGAATTTTATGATGATAAAATGCTTCAAACTGCTAAATTCATCTCATCTTATTATATTTGCAGTTTAGGGGAAGCTTTATCTTTGTATGTACCTTTTAAATCTTCAACAAAACAAGCAGAGATATCAAGTTATACAGGTGACAGTAAAATTGAATTATCTGTTAAACAACAAGAATTATTTAAATTTACACAAGATAATAAAACTGCCCTGCTCTTTGCTTCTACAGGAAGTGGAAAAACAGAAATATATATTAAAGCAATTGAAGATATATTAAAGCAAAAAAAACAAGCTGTGATGTTGATGCCTGAAATCTCTTTAACTCCTCAAATGCAAAAAAGATTAGAAAAAGTATTTGGAGATACTGTTGCTATTTGGCACTCCAAGGTAACTAAAAAGAAAAAGCAGATGATACTGGAAGGTTTGGCTTCAGGAGAGATCAAACTCCTTGCAGGGGCAAGATCATCTTTGTTTTTACCTTATTTTAACTTAGGACTAATAATTGTAGATGAAGAACATGATGAATCATATAAAGCGGACAATAAGCCAAGAATAAATGTAAAAGATTTATCATTATATTTGGGTAAGAAATTTGATATTCAAGTGATACTTGGAAGCGCAACACCCTCATTGTCTTCATATATAAAAGTACCGTACATTAGAAATAAAGAAACTTTTTTTGATACTTCTAAATCGATTAGTTATGATGAATCACCCTTAGGACTTAATGAAAATATTTTAGCTAAAATAGAACAAACAATTGCTAAAGATGAACAGGTCATTGTCTTTTTACCGACTCGTGCAAACTTTAAATATCAAATATGCAGTGATTGCGGTAAATCACAGGAGTGCCCATTTTGTTCTGTTAGTCTAAGTCTGCATAAAAATATGAAAGCTTTAAAATGTCATTATTGTAATTATACACAAGCTATCAGTGAAAAATGTCCAAGTTGCGAAACCGGACTTATTAAAAATTTTAGATTAGGAACGGCTGAAGTACAGCTTGTATTGCAAGATTATTTTCATGATAAAACTGTAGAAAAGTTTGACAGAGATACGATTAAAACTGATAAAGATTTACGATCTCTTTTAAAAAAGTTTAATGAGAATAAAATAGATATTTTAGTGGGAACTCAAATGTTATCTAAAGGACATGACTATCATAATGTAACTTTGGCTGTTGTTCTTGGTATTGATTCGGTATTAAATATGACAAGCTACAAATCAAGAGAAAAAGCTCTCTCTTTAGCTTTGCAAATTGCAGGAAGAAGTGGAAGAAAAGGGAAAGGTGAAGTTTTAATTCAAACTAAAAATAAAGATTTTTTTCAAAATTACTTGGAAAAAAATAATTATGAAGAGTTTTTAAATGAAGAGTTAGAGTATAGAACTGCTTTGTATCCACCGTATGTTAGATTGGCACGAGTTGTATTCAGCCATCAAAATGTTTTCTTGGCGCAAGAACAATTAAACAAATATGTAAATATCTTTAGTAACTTAAACAATGGTGTTGAACTAATAGGATTTGGTGAAAGCGGTATTTTTAAAATAGCAAATAAGTATCGTTACGAACTACTTTTAAGGTCAAGCGATACAAAAGCTTTATTAAGTATTTTACATTCTATTGACTGCGCAATCGCTTCGATTGATATGGATACTCTTTTTTAATCATCTTTTAGATATAATCGCGACCTAATTTCAAGAATAAAATAGAGGAAAATAATTGTTAAATTTTAAAGAAACACTTATCGGTTCATCTGCTAAAAATGATATTTTATCAGGTTTGGTTGTTGCTGTTGCATTAGTTCCTGAAGCTATTGCTTTCTCATTCATAGCACAAGTTAGTCCGATAGTTGGGCTTTATGCTGCATTTATACTAGGTTTGATTACAGCTATTATGGGTGGAAAGCCGGGTATGATTTCAGGGGCTACGGGTGCTGTTGCTATTGTTTTAGTTGGATTAAGTATTACAGTTAAAGATATGGCAATAGCAAATGGATTAACAGGTGATGCAGTATCATTTGAGATAATTCAATATATTACCCTAACAGCAATTGTTGCAGGTCTTATTCAAATCTCTATTGGGGCATTAAGAATGGGTAAATTTATCCGTTTAGTGCCGCAACCTGCACTTCATGGATTTGTAAATGGTCTTGCTGTCGTTATTGCAACCAGCCAGTTTAAGTTTTTAGATAATTCAGGAATGCTGATGTATATTATCATTGCCGGAACTATGGCTACTATGTATTTTTTGCCAAAGATCACTTCGGCAATCCCTTCCGGACTGGTTGCTATTATTGTATTTACTATGGCAGTTTATATGTTTGGATTAGATACTAAACTTGTAGGTGACTTAGCAAATCTTACGCAGTTTAAAGGTTTATTACCAAGTTTTCAAATACCGACAACTTTGCTGAATTTTGATGCTTTTATTACGGTTCTCCCTTATGCCGTTATTGTTGCTTTAGTTGGTGTGATTGAATCACTTCTTACACTTTCTGTTTTAGATGAAATCAGCGGGAAAAGAGGCAGTGCAAATCAAGAATGTATAGCTCAAGGTACTGGAAATATCACTTGTGGTATGTTTGGTGCGATGCCGGGATGTGCAATGATAGGACAATCAATCATTAACTATACATCAGGCGGTTGGGGTAGATTGTCAGGAATTACAGCTTCTATTGGACTTATACTTTTAGTTGCAACCATGACAGATATTTTAAATATAATCCCAGTTGCTATTCTTGTTGGTATTATGTTTATGGTAGCAATTGGAACATTTGAGTGGAGTAGTTTTGCCAGAATTACAAAAATGCCTCGAAGTGATGCTTTTGTTTTAGTTACTGTTACATCTATCACTATTGTTGCAGATTTAGCAATTGCTGTTATCTCCGGAGTTATTATATCTGCACTTGTGTTTGCTTGGAAACACGCAAAGGTAACTGCTCGTACTCATCTTGAAGATGACGGAACTAAAATATATGATTTTGACGGTCCATTGTTTTTTGGTTCAGTAACTGCTTTTAATGAACAATTTGATTTAGCCCATGATCCTGAAGTTGTTGTTCTTGATTTTAAAGATGCAAGAGTTATGGATATATCAGGTGTTGAAGCTATTGATGCAATTACAAAAAGATATCTTGAAGCAAATAAAACAATAAAAATCAGACACTTAAGTGCTGAGTGTAAATCTATTATGACAAATGCCGGACAATTTTGTACTTATGAAGAGGATGATCCTAAATATAAAGTAGCATATGATTATTAAAAAATATTTTTAATATACTCCGAAATAAATTTATCTAATTATACAATTACATAGTCTTAAAAGAGTCTCAAACTATAATGGATGGATATAAAGTTTATCATATTATATAATTCTCTAATATTCTATATGCTTAACTTTGTTTAATCATTTTTAATTTGTTCATACGATATAATAGTGTAATATACGAAGGGGGATTTCATGTCTAAATTTAATGATTTTAAAAATATAGTAAATAATACAAGATGTGTCAGACGATTTAAACCAAATACGATTATCAAAAAAGATGAATTGGTTGAATTAATTGATATAGCTAGAACTGTCAGCAGCGGAAAAAATATGCAGCCGTTAAAATATATCGCCATTACAGATGATGAAATTAAAGATGAAGTGTATAAACCATTAGTTTGGGCTGCACATTTAAAAGATTGGAATCAAAAAGAAGATGAAAAACCGTCTGCTTATATTTTAGTAATAAACGATACTAGTATTGAAGGATTTAGTGCTATTGACAGTGGTATAGCTATGCAAACTATTATGTTAGGAGCAACTGCAAAAGGATATGCCGGATGTATATTGGCTTCTATTGATAAGATTGGCTTTAAACAGTTGTTTAAACTTGAAGATAATCTTGAACCTATGTTTATAATAGCACTTGGCATTCGTGACGAAGAGATAAAAGTTGTAGATGTCAAAAATGATACAAACTATTTTAGAGGTAAAGATGGAACTCATTTTGTACCTAAAAGAAGGTTATCAGAAGTATTAATAGATGAGCAGTAGTGTTTTAATCACAGGTTGTTCTACCGGTATTGGAAAACAAACCGCTCTTTATCTAAAAGATAAGGGTTATAAGGTATTTGCAACAGCGAGATGCGAAGAAGATGTAACAAGTTTGCAAAAGTTGGGTTTAACTTCATTTTTACTTGATGTTACAAAGCCCAAAACGATTAAATTTACTTTAGACAAAGTTCTTAACCAAACTGATGGAACTTTGGATATTGTATTTAACAACGCGGGTTATGGACAACCAGGAGCCTTAGAAGATTTAACAACTGATGTGCTCAAAGAACAGTTTGAAACTAATGTATTTGGATTACACGAAGTGACATTTCAAGTTTTAGAAATTATGAAAAGACAAGGTTATGGAAAAATAATACAACACAGTTCAGTATTAGGACTTGTTTCACTTAAATTAAGAGGTGCTTATAACGCCAGTAAATATGCTGTTGAGGGGCTTACGGACACTTTGAGATTGGAACTGTATGACACCAACATAGATGTAACTTTGTTAAATACAGGTCCCGTAATAAGTGAGTTTAGAGATAATGCAAAAGAAAAAATCATACAAAATATAGATATAAAAAATTCAAGATTTAAAGATAATTATGAAAAAAGTTTAAGTTCAAATAAAAGTGATGTACCATTTACTTTACCTTCTCTTGCTGTAGCTAAAATTGTTGAAAAAATAATAACTGCAAAAAAAGTAAAGCCTAGATATTATATAACAAAAGCTACTTATATTTTGGGATATCTAAAACGAATTTTATCAACTGCCAAACTTGATAAGATATTAGAAAAAATTTAATTTAATTCTTTTGTATTTGCTTTTTGTTGTAAAAAATCAGCAATCTGCATTAAACAAAATGTAACTATAAATATAAAAAGTCCAGGGAAGAAACTAACCCACCAAGCTATTTCTATTACTTCTTTTCCTCCGCTTAATAAACTTCCCCAGCTTATTTGAGGAGGATTAATCCCAAGTCCTAAAAAACTTAGTCCAGATTCTGCTAAGATTGCACCCCCTACTCCAAAAGTAAATGAGATAAGAAAGATTGGAGCTAACAGCGGTGCAAAATATTTTAATATAATTTTAGTTTTACTAACATTTCCCAAATTTAATATTTTAATAAACGGTTTATTAGATATAGCAAAGCTTTCACTTCTAATCATCCTTGCCATACCCATCCAACCTGTGATAAATAATACTATAATTAAAATTCCGATTGAAGCTTCCATATAACTTACAAGTGCCAGAAGTAAAAAGAAAGTTGGAAATGTTAAAAACAAATCAATAATAATTGTTATACCTTTATCAGTATTTCCTTTAAAGTACCCTGCACTAATTCCGACTATTAAACCTATCAAAGAAGCAATCATAGCACTTAAGAAACCGATAATAAGCGAAGTTTGACCTCCAACCAAAATACGGGCAAATAGATCTCGTCCCAGCCTGTCTGTACCCATAATATGTTCAAATGAAGGTGATAATAAAATAGCCTGAGGATTTAATTCATAGGCAGATAAGGTATAAATAAATGGTAAGAAAAAACTTGATAAAACAACTAAAGCCAAAAGCCAAACAGAAATTCTAAACACTTTGTTCGTGCATTACTCTTACATACGATAGTATGTAAGACTGCTTTTCCCAAACTTTTTAGTTTTAAACTTTTCAAATTTACCTAAAGTATCCGGTAAATTTAAACCTGTCATATGTTCAAAAGTAATCAGCACAACATTATCATTTTCAATATTTCGTACTAAATCATAAGTTTTTTCATAAATATCTTCCATCCCATCTCTAAAATCAAATGGAGGATCAATATAGATAATAATTTCCTCTTTTTTATTTTTTAAAGATTGGATTAAAGTTGGAAATTTTTCAAATGTATCACCAAAAATCGTAGTACAAGATTTTTCCTCTACCTCTTTACAGTTTTGTTGCAGAATTTTATATGATGATCTGTCAATTTCACAAAAATAAGCCTCCTTAGCTCCCCTGCTGATAGCTTCAAGTCCAATACTTCCACTGCCGCCGAACGCTTCTATAAAAATAGTATCAATAATATCAAATTGTAAAACATTGAAAAATGATTCTTTTAAAATAGATTTACTACTTCTTGTAGTATCCAAACTGGGCAAATTTAAAATCTTACCCTTATATTTACCGCCTATTATTTTTGTTGTTGGTTTATTAATATTGCCTTTAGTCATTATCTTGCATATCCTGTAGCTCTAGTTTCCCTAATTACATTTACTTTTATCTCGCCGGGATATTGAACTTTATCTTCAATCTCTTGGGCAATTTCAGTTGCTAGTAAAATTGATTCATCATCATTTACTAAATTTGCATTTACAATTACTCGTATCTCTCTACCCGCATTAATTGCAAAAGCTTTTATAACACCTGGTCTGCCAGTAGAAATTGCTTCCACTTCTTCAACTCTTTTAAGAAAACTTTGAAGTACTTCTCTTCTAGCCCCTGGTCTAGCAGCACTAAGTGCATCAGCAGCACAAACAGCAGCAGCTTCTATACTTGTAGCTTCCGCATGTCCGTGATGAGCATAAATAGCATTAAGTACCTCTTCGGGTTCATTAAACTTTTTACACATATCAGCTCCAATATCAACATGACTGCCTTTAACATCATGTGTCAAAGCTTTGCCAATATCGTGCATAAGTCCAGCTCTTCTTGCTAACACGGTATCACCGCCCAATTGTGAAGCGATAAGACCCGCTAAATTAGCAACTTCAAGAGTATGTGCAAGTGCATTTTGTCCATAGCTGGCTCTATATCGAAGCAGTCCTACAAGCTTAATAAGTTCCGGGTGCATCTTTTTGATACCAAGTTCTAAAATAGTATCTTCACCCTCTTTGAAGATATTTTTATCAAATTCATTTTTAACACGGTTATAGACCTCTTCAATTCGCGTTGGTTGAATTCTTCCGTCTGCGATCAGCTCTTCTATAGTTTTAGTTGCGATTGCTCTTCTATAAAGATTAAAACTACTAATAACCACAGTATTTGGAATATCTCCAATAATAATATCAACACCGGTTATCATTTCCAATGTTTTAATATTTCGACCCTCTTTACCGATAATCTTACCCTTTGTTTCTTCATCTTTTAAAGTAATATTATTAGTAAGTCTTTCAGCCGCAAATTCCCCCGCAAATCTAGTGACCGCATGAGATAATATATTATTGATTTCAAGGCGTGAATCTTTTTGAGCTTGTTTGTACTCTTTTCTAAAGATAGATGCAACTTGAGCTCTTGAATCTTCTTTGACTTTTTCTAACATCAACTCTTTAGCTTCAGTTTTAGTCAAACCACTTGCATTTTCCAGTATTCTGATAGCTTCTTTCGTTTTTTCTTTATACTCTTTATTTTGGGCTTCAAATCCATCTTTTAAGCTTTGTGCTTCTATTTTTAAATTTTTAGCATCATTTGAATCTTTGGCAATTGCATTTAACTGCTCTTCAAATCCTTTTTTTATATGGTTAAATTCTCTGTCATAATCTCTTTTTGCTTTTCTTTTTGCATCTTTTAATATTGAACCAGCTTCGTGTTCTATCACTTTTGCTTTTGCTTTTGCCTGTTCTACATAAATATTAAAATTTGCACTGTTAATCTTTCTTGCAATAAGAAATGTAATCAAAGAACTAATAACCCCTACAGCACCTGCTGTGATAAGTAATTGTTCCATTTTACAGCCTTTTATTTATTAGTTATTATAAAATCAGCTTTAATATCATGTATTGAAGTTACAATAATTTCGCTTTTACAAAGAACGGTTTGCGTAAATATTTTCACTGGTTGCGGAGATAAATTTTCAAAAAACCTATCATACATCCCGCGACCAAATCCAACTCTGCGATTTGTTTTATCCGTACCTATTATAGGCACTATCGCTAAATCAATTTTAACTTTTAAGTGCGAGTTATTCGGTTCTTTTATACCAAATTGTTTTTTCTTTAACGGTAACCTGTATTTAACTGCTTTAAAAGTGTTGCCCACCATAAACGGGACATAAACTTCACAAATTTTCTTTCTTCGTAATTTATTTATCAATGGTAATATATTCACTTCAATATCAAGTGGAATATAAGCCAATACTGTTTTTGGTTTATGCAATAAAATTAGTTCAAAAATTTTTGAACATATATATTTATCTTTTTTTATCTTTGCAATATTGCTACTAAACCGTAATCTTTCAATACATTTTTTTCTAAAATCACACTTAGCATTATTTAAATTATTTTTATAAATCACACGACCTTGGTCTTGATTTACTAAATTCTGCGAATGTGTCATTATTAAGCCTCTTTTGGATAAAATCCATCTATATTTTAACTAAAGGAATTAAAAATGAAGATTAAAAAGTTGGCTTTTTTTGCTATTTTAGCAATAACTATATTTGCAGGTTGTGAAGATAAAGAAAAAATTTCACAAGAGGTAATAACTTCATCGCAACAAACGACAGCACAAGCTAAGGCGAAACCTGCAATACCAACATTTAATTTAAAAGTAGTAAACGGAAATGCGATTAAAATTATCGCAGATTTTGAAAAAGGCTGGAAATTTGAAGGTCTAGAAAATAAAGTAGTTTTATTAAATTTTTTTGGAACTTGGTGCCCACCTTGTAAAGCTGAAATACCACACTTAAACGATATTAGATCAAAATTAGGAAATGATTTTGAAATTGTTGGTGTTGATATAGGTCCTAGAGGCGGTGGAGTTACAACTATGGAAGTGATCAAAGAGTTTATTGAGACATTTGAAATTAAATATCCTGTATCTATAGGCGGTGATAATGGTAAATTATACAGTGCACTTCGTGAATTAAATCCAAATGGTTCAATCCCTTTTATGGTTCTATTAAATAAAAAAGGTGAATATGTAACTCATTATGTTGGTATGGTACCTCAAGAGATGTTAGAAGGTGACATAAATAAGCTATTAGGTAAATAAAGTGTTTGGAATCTTTAAAAGAAAGAAGAAAGAAGAGCCGCAGAATTTAGAAAATTCTGATTTACCAAAAGAAAAGACAGATATAATTCCTCAGGAACGCGAACAAGATGTTGTAGTTGAACAAGAAGTTAAGGTTGAAGAAGATATTTCAACTAAAAGCTTCTTCGCTCGAGCGTTGGAAAAAACTGTTGATAATTTTAAATCAATAGTTCCACAAAGAAAAGAAAAAATAGAATTTGACACTATTGAAGAACTTCTAATTGAAGCTGATATGGAATATGAAATTATCGAAAAAGCGATGGATGGACTTCCAAATCTTATTACAAGAGATCAGCTGAGACATCGACTTGTAATGCTTTTTGAGCATGCACCAGACATTGATACATCTTCGCTTCCCAGACCTTTTATTGAACTGATAATTGGGGTAAATGGAGCAGGTAAAACTACAACAATTGCAAAACTGGCACATATGTATAAAGAAAATGGAAACTCAGTAATCTTAGGTGCCGGAGATACTTTTAGAGCTGCAGCTATCGAACAGTTGACAAAATGGAGTGAAAAACTAGAAGTTCCAATTATCAAAACAAAACAAGGACATGATCCAAGTGCAGTGGCGTATGATACAATAACTTCAGCCGTTGCAAAAAATATTGATCATGTCATTATAGATACAGCAGGAAGATTACAAACACAAGTTGGTCTTGCTAATGAGTTAAAGAAGATAGTAAAAGTGTGTGGAAAAGCGTATAAAGGTGCTCCTCATCAAAAACTAATGATTTTAGACGGTACACAAGGAAATACGGCAATCGCTCAAGCTCGTGCATTTAATGAGATGGTTGGTATTGATGGTATCATTGTAACTAAACTTGATGGTACTGCTAAAGGTGGTGCTTTATTTTCTATATCAAATCAATTAGAACTTCCTATTTTTTATATTGGTATTGGGGAAAAAGCAACTGATTTAATCAGCTTTAGTCCTGAAGAGTTTGTAGATAGTTTGCTTGATGGAATTTATAAATAATATAATAAGTAGAGTATTTTGAATAAATATCTTACTCTCTTTCACTGCTTACTACTTACTGTCTGTCTAAATGCAAAAGAATTTACGGTAGCTTCTTATAATGTAGAAAATCTTTTTGACTTAAAATATGATGGAACTGAATACAAAGAATATAAACCGAATAGTAAATATTGGAATAAAAAAACTTTAACTGTTAAAATACAAAATATATCAAAGACAATCAAAGACTTAAATGCAGATATAATTGCACTTCAAGAGATAGAATCAAAAAAAGTATTAGCACTTTTATCTGAAAAACTTCCATTTTATAAGTACAGGTTTTTTCTTAAAAACCCTAATTCTTCTGTGGGGGTAGCTGTTTTAAGTAAATATCAAATTATAAAAACCAAAGCTATACCAATAGATAAATTTGACAAATATGCAAGACCAATTTTAAGTGTAACAGTTAAAATTGATAATGAAAACTTTATAATTTACAATAACCATTGGCGATCAAAGAAGGCTTCTGAAAACACAAGGGCCAGATATGCCGTAGCACTTAAAAACCAACTTATAACTCAAAAAAGTGACACAGATTATGTTTTATTGGGCGACTTTAACTCAAATTATAATGAATGGCAAACTTTTAAATATGATAAAAAACTTAATAACACTTATGGAATAACTGGTATTAATCATATTTTAAATACAACTATGGACGATAAGCTTATTTTATCATCTAATATTATGAATTATGACAAACAAGTGCATTATAATCTCTGGCTTGAACTTCAAAAACAAAATAGATTTAGTTATAAATTTAGGGGAGAGAATAATACTCCTGATAATATGTTATTGCCAAAAGCTTTATTTGACAATGATAATATTTCATACATACCTAATAGTTTTAAAGTATTTAAACCAAATTATCTTTATAAAAATAAGAAAATCAACAGGTGGCATAAAAACAAAGGGTATTCAGATCATCTGCCAATAATCAGCTCTTTTACAACAGATAAAATAAATACAACTAAACATAAAATAAAACATAAGCCTCAAAGCTCACAAATAAAGCAACTGTACAATATTGAACATATTACTCAACCTATAGATATAAAAGATGTAGTTGTAATATATAAATTTAAAAAACATGCTGTTTTGAAACAGCCAAATGATAGAGCTATTTATGCTTATAATTGTGCTTTGGATTTAGAAATAGGTAAAAAATATGATTTAACAGTAAATACTATTGTAAACCACTTTGGACTTCTTGAAATTAAAGAAATCAGCAACATAAAACAAAAAGTAGATTTTTCAAACTATAAAAGTTTATACAAAGATGGAATAAAAATAGATATTTTTGATATAAAATATACAAATGATATAGTGACAAATTTAAGCGGCTTTTATAAAAAAGGTTATTTATATTTAGAAAACAAACAAAGAATTAAACTGTATTTTCCAAAAATATTTAAAAAACCACAAAATAATGTTAAAATTAAAATCATTTCAGGACATCTTGGAATTTATAAATCTAAGGTACAGATTTTGATACATAAAAAAAGTGATATAAAAATACAAAATGATTAAACATATATTTACAAATAGTGCCGGTATATTATTTTCTCGTATACTTGGCTTCTTAAGAGACTTATTAACTGCTTCAATACTCGGGGCAAATATTTACAGTGATATATTTTTTGTAGCCTTTAAGTTGCCAAATCTTTTTCGTCGTATTTTTGCAGAGGGTGCTTTTACTCAAGTTTTTATCCCGGCATATGCAAAATCAAATTATAAAATTCAATTTAGTTCAGTTATATTTTTACAATTTCTAGCCTTTATAGTTGCTCTTAGTTTGGTTGTAACACTTTTTGCATCTCTTATTACAAAAGCAATTGCTGTTGGATTTGACAGTACCACTGTTGATTTGGCAAGTCCTTTGGTTGCAATTTGTTTTTACTATTTACCCTTAATTTTTATAGTTACCTTTTTAGCTGCCCTGCTTCAATATAAAAATCATTTTGCAACTACAGCATTCAGTACAGCACTTTTAAATATCTCTTTAATCACTGCCCTGCTTCTTTCACAAAATATGGATAAATATACAATTACATTTTATCTTAGCTGGGGTGTAGTTATCGGCGGTATTTTACAAGTCATTGTTCATCTAATTGCTATTAAAAAACTAAATATTAAATTCTTTACATCACAAATCAAAAGAAGTCAACAAAGCTTTAAAAATAGTAAATTTTATAAACAATTTTACCCTGCAGTATTTGGAAGCAGTTCAGCACACATCGCAGCATTTTTGGATACTTGGTTAGCTTCATTTTTAGTCAGTGGAAGCATTAGTTATCTGTATTATGCAAACCGTGTATTTCAACTTCCACTTGCTCTATTTGCCATTGCAACATCGGTTGCCCTATTTCCAACAATTGCAAAAGCCATTAAGAAAAATGATGAAGCTAAAGCACTTAAATATTTACAAAAAGCTTTTTATATTTTATTTGGATTACTTTTTACAGCTTCATTTATAGGGATAGTTTTTAACGAATTCATCGTAGAGCTTTTATTTGAAAGAGGAGCATTTACCCAAACAGATACTCAAAATACAGCAATAATTCTTGTAATGTATCTAATTGGACTAGTCCCCTTTGGAGTGGCAAAGATATTTTCTCTTTGGTTATATGCACATGAAAGACAAGGCAAAGCAGCAAAAATTACAGCTATTTCACTTCTTTGGAATATAATTTTATCTTTACTTTTTATTATTCCATTTGAAGCTGCAGGACTTGCCCTTGCCAGTAGTTTAAGTGGGTTTATTCTGCTTCACTTGACTTTAAAAGAGTTTGGATATAATAAAATATTAAACATCATAAAATATTAAAGGCATTTTTTTAATTGAAAGCATTTTTAAAACAATATATACCCTACTATAAAGATTATATTCCTAAATTTATCTTAGCCTTTATCGGTATTATATTGGTTGCCGGCGGGACTAGCGGAACTGCTTATATTATGAAACCGTTACTTGATGATATTTTTATAAATAAAGATCAAGAGATGTTGGCACTTTTGCCTTGGATGGTAATTGCACTTTATTCGGCTAAAGGTTTTGGTCGATATATCCAAGCTTATTACATCTCATTTATTGGGCAGGATATTATTAGAAAAGTTAGAGATAAACTTTTTAATCATATTTTGAATATGGACTTGGCATTTTTTAATTCACGGCATGGCGGGGATTTAATAAGTAGAATTACAAATGATATAAATCGTATCCAAGCAGCCGTTTCAAATCAAATCGCATCTTTAATTCAAGAATCTTTAACAATTGTTGCACTTATTGGATTGGTTATTTATCAAAGTGCAGAATTGGCTTTTTATGGTCTAGTAGTGATGCCGATTGCTGTTTATCCTTTGATACTTCTTGCAAAAAAGATGAAAAAACTTTCTTTTCGTTCACAAGAAAAAAATTCAGATATTACAGCACATTTAAGTGAATCATTTAATAACATAGAGATTATAAAGGCTTCAACAGCAGTAGAACTTGAAACTACAAAATTTAAAGAACACAATCAAGAGTTCTTCAATATTAATATAAAAGCAGTTAAAACAAATGAAATGGTGTCTCCTATTATGGAGATTTTAGGGGCAGTTGCTGTTGCTACTGTTATTACTATCGGTGGTCAATATGTAATAGATGATAAGCTTTCAGTTGGTTCTTTTTTCTCATTTTTAACCGCACTTTTTATGCTTTATACTCCTATTAAAAGAATCTCAAGCCTTTACAATCAAATGCAAGATGCCTTAGCAGCAAATGAAAGAATCAATGAACTTTTTGCTTTAAAACCAGATATTATATCCGGTACTAAAAAGTTATCTGATCAAATCAATAAAATAACATTTAAAGATGTCAGTTTGAAATTTAACGAGAAGAAAGCTTTAGACGGTATTACTTTAGAAGTTTCAAAGGGGCAGACAATAGCTTTGGTTGGAGATAGCGGCGGCGGTAAAAGTTCTTTAATAAATACTCTTGTTAGATTTTACGATACAACTGCAGGGCAAATTAAAATTGATGGTCAAGATATTAAAGATTTATCATTGGACAGCCTACGGAATAATATCTCAATAGTAACTCAAAGAGTTTATATTTTCAATGATACAATTGCTCAAAATGTGGCTTACGGGCAAGAGTTTAATGAGATAAAAGTAATAGATGCTTTAAAGCAAGCTCATGCGTGGGATTTCGTATCTACTCTTAATGAAGGGATAAATACAATTTTAGATGAATTTGGAACAAATCTAAGTGGTGGTCAGAGACAACGAATAGCAATAGCAAGAGCATTGTACAAAAATCCACAAATTTTAATTTTAGATGAGGCAACATCAGCACTTGATAATGAAAGTGAATCAATCATTACAGAAGTTTTGGAAGAAGTCTCAAAAGATAAAATTACATTTATAATTGCTCACAGATTAAGTACTATTAAAAATGCCAATATCATTGCTGTATTTAAAGATGGAAAGATAATCTGTCAAGGAAATCAAGAAGAGCTTCTTGAAAGTTGTACTGAGTATCAAAGACTATATAATTTAGCGAATATTTAAAAAAGGGAATTAATGTTTAATTACGAAACTATAAAAAAAATAATGTTTAATTTTGAGCCGGAAACTGCTCATACTATTGCAGAGTATGGGTTAAGAGCTTTACCATATTGTAGATTTATTAATAACTATATGGTTGAAAGAAACTTTATAAACCATGAAATGCTGACTCAAGAAGTATTCGGTGTTAAATTCTATAATCCAATAGGACTTGGTGCTGGATTTGATAAAAATGCAACTATGATAAAAGCTATGCCGGCTATGGGATTTGGATATACTGAAATAGGAACTATGACACCAAAACCTCAAGCAGGTAACCCTAAACCCAGACTTTTCAGATTTCCTGAACAAGAATCAATTCAAAATGCAATGGGATTTAATAATCATGGAGCTCACGAGGTAATTGGAAACTTAAAAAAAGTATATCCATTTTCTATCCCGATTGGAGCTAGTATTGGTAAAAATAAACTTACAAGTGAAAAAGATGCTATAAATGACTATGAAACTTTAATAAGAGGGTTTGCAAATATCAGTGATTATTTAGCTGTAAATATCTCTAGTCCAAATACACCAAATTTAAGAGATTTGCAAAATGAAGAATTTATTAAATCAGTTTTTGGATTGGCAAAAAGCATTACAGATAAACCAATTTTATTAAAAATTGCTCCTGATATGTCTAGTGAAACTGCAATTACACTTTGTCAAACTGCTATTGATAGCGGTGCTGATGGGATAATTGCTTCAAATACTACACAAGACTATTCACTTTTACCAAATCCAAAAGATTTTGGTGGAATTAGTGGTGCTGTTTTAAGCGATAAAGCTTATAGTTTATTTAAAGAAATTGGAAGAGAATTACACGATAAAACAACTTTGATAAGCGTAGGTGGAATTAGTGATGCAAAAGATGCTTATAGAAGAATTAAAGCAGGGGCAAGTTTAATACAAATACTTTCAGGATTTATTTTCAAAGGTCCTAGTATGTGTAAGAATATCAACGAGGGATTAATTGAATTACTTAAAGCAGATGGATATACACACATAAGTCAAGCCGTTGGAGCAGACTTTAAGTAGATGTTTCAAAAATCAGTTTTAAAAGAATTTTCCAAAAGACAAGATGAAAGTCAGATTGCTCTAAGATGGGCTAAGTATCAAGATTATTTATCTAAAGTTGATGCTATCAAAGGCTTCAAAGAAGAAGTTTATCAAGATGGTTTTTTGTCAGATATTTTTGAAAACTGTTTAGGATACACTCTAAAGACTACAAACCCATCTAACTTTAACCTTGAACGAGAAAAAAAGAATGAAACTGATGGTAAAAAAGCTGATGGTGTTATCTATGTAGATGATAAAATTGTAGGTATAGTTGAACTAAAAGCACAAGATACTAAAAATCTTGATAAAGTAGAAAACCAAGCTTTTGGATATTTGGTATCTCATTCATTTGCTAAGTATGTTATCATTTCAAATTTTGATGAGTTGAGATTTTATTTTGATAAAAAAACTGCTTATGAAAAGTTTAATCTTTTTAGCTTAGATTATGATGAGTTTAAAAAACTTCATTTGATATTGTCTTATGAGAGTATCAAAGATGATATACCTTTAAAACTAAAAGAAAAAACAGCTAACTTTGAACAAGAGATTTCAAAACAACTATACAAAGACTTTAGCACTTTTAGAACTCATATATTTGAAAACCTAAGTTTAAACAATACTGACACAGACAAAGCACTACTTCTTAGACTTACTCAAAAGTTATGTGATAGGATTATCTTCATATTGTTCGCAGAAGATAGAGGCTTATTAACTCCAAACACTATAAATGAAATTCGCACCCGTCATCAAAATGATGGTTTTGGTGATAGAAGTATGTATGACTATTATAAGCTTTATTTTGATGCTATAAACAAAGGTAATGAAAGATTAAACATACCAAAATACAATGGCGGACTATTTGCTTGTGATGAAGTGCTAGATAGTTTGATACTTGATGACCATATTTTAGATATGGAAGCACAGAAGTTAAGTAATTATGATTTTGATAGTGAGATTGGTGTAAATATATTAGGTCATATATTTGAGCAAAGTTTAACTGACTTAGAAGAGTTAAATGCAACGATAAACAATGAAGATTTTGATATAAAGAAATCTAAAAGAAAAAAAGATGGTGTATTTTATACACCTGAATATATCACAAAATATATAGTTGATAATACTCTTGGTAAGCTTTGTAGTGATAAAAGAATTGAATTAAAACTTGAAGATATAAAAGCACCTAAAAATCTAAAGAAACTAAATAAAACTGAATTGGCTATAAAAGAGAATTTAGAAGTTTATAAAGATTGGATATTGAATTTGAAGATTTTAGACCCTGCTTGTGGTAGTGGAGCTTTTTTAAATCAAGCTTTGGATTTTCTAATCAAAGAGCATAAAAGATTGCAAAATGATTTGGCTTTGATGGTGGATTTGTTTGTTAGTTATGAAGTTGAAAAGTCTGTATTGGAAAACAATCTTTATGGTGTAGATATAAATGAAGATGCTGTTGAGATAGCTAAGTTGTCATTGTGGTTGAGAACTGCTGTTAAAGGTAGGGAACTTACTAAGTTAGCTGATAAAATTAAATGTGGAAATAGTTTGATAGATGATAAAAGTGTTGTTGATAATGCTTTTGTTTGGGAAGATGAATTTCCTGAAGTTTTTGAAAATGGTGGATTTGATGTTGTTATTGGGAATCCTCCGTATATTACATTTGCATTAGGAAAAAAACAAGATTTTGAAAGTAAAGATATTGAATATTATAAAACTAAATTTCCATTATCTTCCGTGTATAAAGTCAGTTCATATTTGATTTTTATTGAAATGTCATTAGGATTAATTTCCAAAAAAGGTTTATTGTCTTTTATTGTTCCAAATACAATTTATACAAATTATTATTATGCAAAATTTAGAGAACTTTTAATTGATAACTATTCAATACATAGCTTATATAATTTAAACTATGAAGTTTTTGAAGATGCAGATACAGGTGGTTCTTCAATTTTTATTTTAGGTAAAGAAAGAATAAAAATAACAGAGTTATTATCTAGCGATAATGCTAAAATATTTAATTCTCCCTATAAATTTAATCTAAAACAAAATGAATTTAAAAATATACCAAATAGTAAATTTTTATTTTCTGATAGTTTAATATCTTTATGGAATAAATCTTTTGAAAATTCCATACCATTAGGTAGTGATCTGGCTACACTAATTCATACTTAGAACTTAAATAAATCTAAGTTAAAATAAAAGTATGAAGAAAGTAGAAAATATGAAAAATAGTCAATATACAAGAGAGTTTAGAGATTCAACAATACAGTTGGTTTTAAATAATGGTGATTTAGTTCTAAAAATTGCTAAAGATTTAGATGTAAATCCTAAGACAATTTATAATTGGATGAATGAATATAAAAAGGCCAATCAAGATTTAACTAAATCTATAGTCAAAACTCCCAAAGAAACTTTAGAACAAGAGAATAAAAGGCTAAGAAGAGAAACTAAACTACTTAGGCAGGAGCGTGATATATTAAAAAAAGCAGCAGAATACTTTGCGAAAGAAGTTCAATAAAGTATACCTGGATAAAAGATAATAAAATGAACTTCAATAAAAATCTAATGTGCAAAATATTAAAAGTAGATATTTCAAGTTATTATCATTGGATTAATAATGGATGTATAGTTAAAACAGTAGATGATAAACTTAATGAGTTAATAGAGATTATATTTATTCAAAGTAGATGCAAATATGGTACAAGACGGCTAAAAGATAAACTAGAGCGATTATATGGGCTTATTGTTTCAAGAAGACGAATTGGAAATATTATGAAAGATTTAAATCTTGTAGCAAATAAAAAGAAAAGGTTTAAAGTTAATACAACAGATTCAAATCATAATTTACCTGTAGCACCTAATATTTTAAATAGAGATTTTTATGCTTCAGCCCCTGATGAAAAATATGTGGGAGATATAACATATATTCCAACATCAGAAGGATGGCTATATCTTGCAACTGTAATAGATTTATATTCAAGAAGAGTTGTTGGTTGGTCAATGGATGATACTATGAAAGTAGATTTAGTTAATGATGCCCTCATTATGGCATTAAAAAATAGAAATCCACCAAAAGGTTTAATATGGCATACAGATAGAGGTAGTCAGTATGCATCTTACTCTCATAAAGATTTATTAGAAGAAAATGGAATTATACAAAGTATGAGTAGAAAAGGTAATTGTTGGGATAATGCAGTTGCTGAAAGTTTTTTCCATACATTAAAAACTGAACTTACTCAGCATGAGATTTATGAAACTAAATCAAAAGCTAATCAATCTATATTTGAATATATAGAAGTATATTACAATAGACAAAGAATGCATAGTGCAAATAATAATTATTCACCAGTTGAGTTTGAAGAGTTAATGTTACAAAATGAAATGGTTGCTTAGAATTTATAGTTCTTAGTATGATATAGGGTTGACAGATCAACCTAAGTTAGATTAAGTTTTTAGGCGCCCATATTTTTTATTAAGTCGATAATTGGCTATATTTTGATATGATAAGTCTTAAATTACAAGGATTATAAATTGTTACAAAATAATGAATTACAAGACAAAGAAACAAGCTTAGATATATTAGTTGAAGAGTGTTTACCTTTAGCACAATTACTTGAAAAATCATCAAGTTTCCCTGCAAAACTAGAAGAGATGTTTTTACTGCAAAAACAACTAAATGATAATACAAATGGTGCAAATTGGGAACTTGGTATTAATAAATTTGGAAAAGAGATAAATTGGCTTAGATGTATCCATATGGAAGTAGCTGAACTTATAGATTCAACACCTTGGAAGCACTGGAAAAATATAGAAGCAAAATCAGATATGGAAAATATTCATATTGAATTAGTTGATATTTGGCATTTTTTAATGAGCTATATTTTACAAGAAACAAATGTACCAAAAGCTGTATCTTTAGTAAATACGCATTGTATATATGAAGCTGTAGATATAGAAGAAATAGATGTAAAACTTATGGTTACTGAATCAGAAAAACTTTCTTATATTTCACTTGCTATTGAAACTGGAAATATGCCTGCATTTAGCGGCGTTGAAAGATTTATTGATCAATTTTTTAGATGTTGTAAAATATCTGGTCTCGAGTTTACTTGGCTTCAAAAAATTTATATCGGTAAAAATTGTTTAAATAAATTTAGACAAGACAATGGCTACAAAGAGGGACATTATATAAAAGTTTGGGATGGGAAAGAGGATAATATTGTGATGATGTCAGTTTTAGAACAACTTGATGATATAACATTTGACTTTGTTTATGACAAACTTCAAGAGACATATTCTAATATCAAAAACAAATAATCACAATAAATAATCCTATTAACTCTGATATTTCTAGGCTTGTGCCTAGAATATCTCCATTTACAAAGCCCAGCTTTTCTTTTAAAACTTTTACCACTGAAAATGAAACTAAAATAACTGTAAACAGCACTAAAATTATTTGATATGAAATTAAACTAAATCCAATTAAGCCATATAAAATAAAGGCGGCAGTTAAAAATAAAAATGAAATATTATCTTTAAGAAGATGAATAAACTTTGAACCTTCATGAGCATCAAATAGTTTTATATTTAAAAGTAAAGCAAAGCGGCTAAACATAATAACAGCTATAAACTGCATATATAAATTTAATTCGAACGCATAAACTAAAACAGCAATTTTTAAAATTATAAACGAAACTCCAAATAATAATCCCATAGCTCCAACAGTAGGCTCTTTTATTATTTGATAAGCATCTTTTCCACTATGCTTTGCAAATAAGGCATCTGATACATCTATGACGGCTTCTGTATGTAAAAATCCATAAAGTACCATATAAAAAACAGCACTTATAATTAAACCCAGCCAAGTTAAGTTTGAAGTTAGATTTAAAAGTGCAATTGTTAAAATACCAAGAACTAATCCAACAAATGGTAAAAAAAACAACATTGACTTAATAACAGCAGCTTTTGACAAATCATCAGTTTCTTTAAAATTTACAGGTAAAAGAGTAAAATAGCTAAGTGCAAATTTAAAACCTAAATAAATATTTTTGTCCTCGTGCCTGCGGAATTTCATCATATTACATCTCTCATCATTGTTTTCCAACTTCTATTAAAATTCTTCTTTATAAAACTTTCTTTATGTGGTATGGTACAAGCTGAGCAATTCTGATGGATAAAACCATCTTTACCCTCAATAGTTCCACCATATTTAGAATTAATACTACAATAGCTTTTTGTATTGGTTAATCTAAAATTTGAACAACCGCAAAGATAACAATTTAAATCTTTCATATCATGGCATTTTTTATTATCTTTATAAAGTGGACAAAAATCTGGCTCTTGAAGTACCATATTTTCATATCTGAAATATTCAATTATCTCATCATCACTTAAATCTTGAAGTTTATCAATAATATCTTGATGCTTTTGTGCATGATTTTCAAACCAACTTTTATAAGACATATAAACTTCCTAAAACTATAATTACAAATATATCCAATCTTATCTGAAATTCTAATGCTTTGTTTATATGCTGTATAGTTATCTCTTTAGTACCATCTCCAAAGTAGGGCTTTGATTTTACTTTTCCAAAATATGAAGTATCTCCACCAAGGCTGACATCACAGACCCCAGCCATAGCAGATATTGGATAACCTGCATTTGGGCTATCATGAAGTTTTCCATATTTGAAGATATTCTTATATGCTTTTGTACTTAACATTAAAAAACTAATTAAAAATGCTGTTATTCTTGATGGTATAAAATTTACAACATCATCTAGTTTGGCACTGAATTTTCCAAAATTTTCATATTTTTCATCTCTATATCCAACCATTGAATCAAGTGTATTAATTGCTTTATAAATAAAAGCTCCATAAAGTCCAAAAAGCAAAAGATAAAATATAGGTGCAACGACACCGTCACTTAAATTTTCTCCGTAAGTCTCTATAGCAGCTTTATTTATATCACTTGCGGATAACTCTTTAGTATCTCGACTAACTAAGTATTTTATCGCTGACGGATTTGAAATAATATCTTTTACACTATTATAAAGCATATTGGATGCAATGGCTGTAGAAGCTATAATAGCTTGTGCCCAAAAAGGTAAAATATTATCTAAGACATAGCAAACAAAGAAGGTAATCAGCAATAATGATATTGTTAAAAACATACCTGATATTATATTATCTTTATAAAACTTATTTTCAAACCATTTTATAAAATTACCCATTAAAACTACTGGATGCCTTATAAATTTAAACTCTCCGAGGATTCTATCAATGATAAAAGCTATTAAAGTTATCTCAAGATACACTTTTTAATATCCTTTTTACATCTAACTTTTCTTTCATAATTGCTACAAACTCATCAATTGTTTTTTTCTTATGAATATTAAATTTTTTATCATTAAAAATACCATGACTAAAGGTACCTTTTATATTATTGTGTGTAAATTCCAAAGGATACTTTTTACTTACTCCATGATGTATCTCAAATAATTCACCATCTTTTTTTAATATCTTTTCTTTTTGAAAAATAATATCATCATCTATAAATCCTAAAGCTTCTATTTTTGTAGGTGTTAGAGTTTCGATACATAAATCATCAATAATATTTTCAAACATCATCTGATAACCGCCGCAAATACCAAAAATATCTTGTTTTGTTTGTTTTAACTGTTCAAATAAACCAGTTTCTTTTAACCAAATCAAATCTTTAATCACAAGTTTACTGCCTGGTAAGATTATCAAATCAAATTTATCTAAAGATATATTTGAACTTACAAACTCTACACAAACTTCATCATCAGCGATTAAAGGCTCAAAATCATTATAATTACTCATTGTAGGATAGGAGATAATTGCAATTTTCTTTTTAGAATTTGTGCAGTTTTGAGTAAAATTTTTTAAACTTTCGCTATCTTCAAAACCTAAATTAAAAGGTATATATGGCAAAACTCCAAGTACGGGTATTTTAAATTCTTCTTCAATTATCCTCACACCCTCGTCAAATAAACTCATGTCCCCTTGAAACTTATTAACAATCACACCAATAATATTTTCTCTTAATTTTTCAGGGAGTAGATTATAAACACCCCAAATAGAAGCAAAAACTCCGCCTTTTTGAATATCTGCAACTAAAATAATTTTGGTATTAAAAGTATCGGCAATATAAATATTTGATAAATCCTTATCCATCAAATTAAGCTCCACGGGACTTCCAGCACCCTCACAAACTACACAGTCATACTTTTCATCAAGATACTTAAAACACCTGTCAACCGCTGGTTTAAGGTAGTCTAGATCACGATAATACTCTCGTACATCTTTATCCTCCACTACTTTTCCCTCAACAATTAAAGATGCAGAACTGCCACGACCTGACTTTAGTAAAATAGGATTTAGATGATAAGAGGTCTCAACCCATAAAACTTCAGCCTGAAAATACTGTGCAATTGCTATCTCACTTCCATCATCACAAACATGCGAATTATTAGAAACATTTTGAGCTTTAAATGGAACTACACTTATCCCCATATCTTGTAAAATTTTAGCAATTACAAATGTAATCGTTGATTTACCTGCATCACTGCTTGTTCCGAATATACTAATGTTTTGCATTTTCTATTAGGCTTTTCATATCTTCTTCTAGTTCTTTTAAATTCTCTTTATTTTGATTAAATAGTATCTCTTTTTTATATTTATTATATTCAAAATATGATTTCTCATCTGCTGCTTCACGACTTATTTTACCTGCATTATCAAGCAGTTCTCTTCCATTTAAACTTATAATACTATCAAGTCGCTGTATCCAATCTTTCATATACATTGGTGTTTGTTGTTGTGCCATCGTTTCTGCAAATGCTAAATATTGTTCTGTTAATAAACCTAATAATTTTATCTCATCTTCATTTAAATAATTTTTAGCAATATTTACATCTCTTTTTGTAATTGATTTAGTATTGTTTTTATCAAATGATTGCATGCCTAAAAGCGGTAGCTTACTACTTACTCTACTATGTACTAATTCAGATGCTGTTTGTGAAGAGATAGCCCAAAGTAGTTTATTTTGAATAATTTTAAAAAACTTAATTGTTTGTTCATCTTTTGGATTATAATCAATACTTGTAGTATAAATATCTTTAATTTTTTGATAAAAAAATCTCTCTGATATTCGTATCTCCCTAAGTCTATCTTGTAACTCACCAAAATAAACCATAGAATCACCACTTTTAAATCTCTCATCATTTAGAACAAAACCTTTTGTGATATACTCATTTAATTTTTTAGTTGCCCATATTCTAAACTGTGTACCTTGTAGTGATTTTACTCTAAATCCTACTGCTATGATTAAATCAAGATTGTAAAAATTTACATTGTAATTTTTGCCATCATTGGCAGTTATCCGGAAATTCCGGATAACTGAACTTTCTTCTAATTCCTCTTCTTTAAAGATATTAGAAATATGCTCACTAACAGTTTTAATACTTTTTCCAAAAATATTTGCCATCTGTTTTTGACTCAACCATATATTTTTATCTTCAAGTTTTACATCAACTTTTATATCACCATTTTTATTTGTGTATATTAATATATTACTTTGCATTTTATTTATATATTCCTTCATTAATAGATAAGTTAAGATAAAATTCTCTTTTTATATCAGACTTTGAAGCAGATAATATAAATAAATTATTTGTCCATGATAATTCTCTCAGCAGTGCCGAGAGTTTCTTATTTTCCTTATATGCCTCATAAAACTGTTTCATTCTCCAAAGATTTTTATCACTAAAACCTTTAAGTGTAATATCTTGTACTTTAATATACTCTGCTAACTCTTTAACTACACCTTTACCCCAATTTTCTTTTATAGTTTTAGTTGAGATATATTTACCTATATGCCAGTAAAGTTCTATAAGTACACTATTTACTTGCTTTAGTGCTTTTTGTTTTGAATTTTGTATTGTTATTAGGATTTCATTAAAATTTTGATTGATTAAAGTTTTACTCATTATATTTATCTCCTTTATTTTTATATATCATAGTATTAAAAATTTGGTTTGTTGAAAAGTATGTCATTTTCTAATACTACTTAATTTATCTTTACTTTGCAATGTTTTTTTAGCTTCACTATTTAATTTTCTCTCAATTTTTTTAATATCCTCTTCTGGCTTTACCTTTTCAGGAACTATTCCTCTTGAAAGCAATGTATCACGAACAGCTTTATTATTTATAATATGTTCAGTAGAAATTTCATTTTCACTATTCATCTGCTTTTCTTTTGCATTATAAATAGTAATTTCAGTAGCAAAATCTTTTGCTTTTAAAAGAATTGTTGGCATAAAATCAGCTAAAGGTTTAGTTTTAGTTATTCCCCATTTATTTTTCATCTCTTGTGTAGTGTGATTAAATAATGCTTTA
Source organism: Arcobacteraceae bacterium (assembly GCA_965242915.1). Classification (GTDB taxonomy): domain Bacteria; phylum Campylobacterota; class Campylobacteria; order Campylobacterales; family Arcobacteraceae; genus CAJXII01. Next base: position 102,964 of record CBDETN010000024.1, on the reverse strand, counting down.
TCTCCTTTACTACGGATAAATGCAAAATTTTCATTTTTTCCAGTTTGTTCAAATATGACTTTGGATAACTCTTTTTCTGTTTGAGATAGTTTAATACGAGATTGTACTCTTTCAAATTCTAATATTCTTTGTTCTATTAGTTCTGCTTTTCTTGTTTGAACTGCAAAATATGTTTGTGCAAATGCTATTTGTTCTTTTTTACTATCTCCATTTTGTGCTATTAGATAACAAGCATATCTTGTAAGCATAATATCATCTATCTCTTTAGTAGCATTTTTAGGCATCAGTATCGTTTTCCCGACATCGGCAAAATGATCTGAAATATTTTGTTCTGATATTTCACAAGCTGTTTTTGCTTTTAATATAACATTCTTAAAGTTATCCCATTTTGTATAGCCTAAAAGTTGTTGTAAATCTCTTGCAAACCAAAATTCAATATCTTCCTCTGTTTTATTTGAAGCAGATTCAAAATTACTAGTTAGTGTATTTATAGTTGTTAGTTCCAAAAGTCAATCCTTTTTATAATGTCACATATCATAGCATTAAAAATTTATTTTCTTAAAAAGTATGTCATTTTGTAATATTTTTATAAAATTCTCTTAAAATTTAGTTTATAATATTTATCAGAAATATGACTATCATAAACTTGTACATTTTTTAATATTTCTTTATCTTTTATTATACTGATAATTGTATCCTTATTTCTCTTCTTCATATTACATCCAAGATAAATGGCTTTTATCATATTTGCTGGAAATTTTTCTAAATATAAGCTTTTTTCATTTAAACCTATTTTTTCAAGTGGCATAATCATTCTATACTCTTTTTCATATTTCCATTCTTTACTTTTTGTAAATAATGTAGATTGTTTATCAAGTGTATATAAACATTCACTTGGTCTATCTTTATCATAATTTACTTTTTGTAAATAAATTTCATTTTCTATATTCTCTTTATTCAGATAAGTTCTAGTCTTAAAGAAATCATTTTTATGGTCAAATTGAATAACAAAACCTTTATGTGAACTTGCATAGTGAGCCCACATTAAAAGATTATTTTTCTTGGTAGTTAAAGATATTAACCCAATTTTATTACTCATTTCTTTATTCAATTTATTATTAATAAGCTTTTTACATCTTTGACTATTCATTACATCTTTTAATGTCTTATCATTTACATCTAAAGTAATATTATTAAACTTTATTTGAAACATACCACTTTTTTTATATAATTCACCATATTCTTCTGGTACTTTAGAATTTAACATTCTTTTTAATTCATCTATATTATTAGCAATTTTTTGAATATGAGGTTTTAATTCAAACTGGTCATTAAAATATTTTGCTTGAGTAAATTTAATTAAATTATCCTGAAGAATACTTTCAATCACAGCATCCACATCATTATCATCAATACTTATGTATTTATAAAGTTTCATCTTCTATCATCCTATCAAAAATCATACATACTCTACTTATTTAAAAAATTAAATACTTTTTTAAATATATTCATTTGTTGAGTTTCTTTTTCTTCTATAATATTATCTTCTTTAGATTCATTTATTAATATTTTCTGAGTTACTGATGAAGATATATTATTCATTACATCATCTGAATTTAATTCATCCATTTTTATAACTTCCTCAATTTTCTCTTGAAATATTTTTTTACAATCCATACATTGATATCTTTGTACTTTAAATTCTTTTCTTTGTCTTTTGTCCTTTTTATGTATATTTTTAGAATCACAATATGGACATTTAATATTTTTAAGCCATTTTTCTCTTTCTTCATGTTTTTCTTTTATCACACTTTTCTTTACATTTGTTTGAGTAATGGTTTGTTTTATTGATTCTTCCATAATATTTAATAAGTTTTCAAAAGAATCTTTTTTCCATAACATTTTGGTCATTTTAACTTTATGAGTTTTATTTATTAACTCAGAATTTTTCTTACTAAATATACTAGCAATATACCAACGAGGAATATTACTATGCATATATTGTGAATCTTTTTCTAAATTTATACCATATTTCAAACCATTATTCTTGATTATCCAATCGCCTAAATTAAGTTTCTTATCTTTAATTATCATTCCAAGACTTTTAAGTTCACTATGGAATTTTGCGGTTGTTAAACTTGTGTCAAATGCTTTAAGTAAATTTGTACTTGTATCATATGTAGACATTATTTTATCTTTTTTATCCCAATATTGACTTTGATATTCTCCTGTGCTAGTTAATTCAAAATCATCATCTTTGTAGTCATATGAAAGCAAATAACCTTTTTCTAATGCAACTTTTTTTTCATTCTCTAATATTTGTTTTTGTTTTTCTATTTTTTTATTAGTTTTCTCTAATATTTTTTGTTCGTTTATAAGTTGATTTTTTTTAACTCTATTAATAATTTCAAGGTCTCTATAAAAAATCAAATTTTCACTAAAATACATATTTATAATAATGATATTATGCTTTACTTTAATATCTTTAATATCATCTTCTTTGCAATAAGGAGGGATAGATGATTCAGTTAGTTCTTTAGTTAATGATTCTTCATACCAATAATAAATTCCATCAGGAGTTGGCAAATATTGATCTTCCACAATAGTTATGTAGTAATCTTTTTTATTAGGTATCTTATCTTTGATAAAATTTATTAAGTCAATCTTTTCTTTTTTAAGTAATTTAGTAGGTATGCCTATTTTCTTCGTTTTAAAATAATCTTCAACTTCATAATAGCCTTTTGGTTTTTTATTTTTTGCCCAAATCATATTATTTGACGACTGCTCTATAAGAAAACCAAATTCATTTCCATTTTTATCATAAACATTCATCCATTGGTAACTAAAAAGTATTCTTAAATTATTTATTGGTAACTTTATTATTTTCTCAAAATCTTTTTTAAATCCCCACTCTTTGATTTTATAAAAATTAATTGCTTCTCTAAAATATTTTATTTCATCAGGAAGATTATCAATATCAAACTTATTTATAATATGTTTACATAATCTTCTAGGGTCATTTATAGGGTAATTAACTCTTTCTTGTTTCCAATCTTCACAACTACAAGTTAAATTTTTTATATCTGTATCATAAATATTCATAGCTTCTCTTTTTTAGTTTTTTTAATTTTAGCATAGTTTTCTATTTTTATTAAAAAGTATGTCAATTTGCCATATTATTTGCATTGATTCTTTTCAATGCAAGTTTTAAAACTTTTAATTTAGACTTTTCTTTAACTGCGATTCTTACATGACTTTCATCTAAGAAGTCAAAATTACTACAGTCTCGTACCATTATTTTATAAAGCTTTAACTGTTCTTGTAATGACGAGGCACTTAGGCTTTTTAATTGCACTAATATAAAGTTTGCGTCACTTTTAAATACTTTTTTAAATAGTGGTGATTCTTTTAATATATTTTGCAAATATATTTTACATTTATCATTTACTTTTAATGATTTTTTTATAAATTCTTTATCTTTTAAAGCTTCCTGTAAATATGTAATATCAAACTGAGATAATTTCCACATAGGTTGATTTTGCCGTAACTTTTCAATATTCCTTTTATTTGAAAGCAGGGTGCCTACACGGATACCGGCACTACTGTAAATTTTGGTCATTGATTTTAAAATATATAACTTTTTATAACTTTTCAAGTTTTTAATTACAGATTTACCCCCGCCAAACTGCAAAAATGATTCATCAACCAAAACTGTAGCATTTGCTTTTTCCCATATTTTAAATAACTTCTTTAAATCATAATATTTGCCATCTGGAGTAGATGGATTTACAAATACTACTAAAGAGTTTTGTTTAACTTTTTGGTAAATATCATTAAATCTATTGATTTTATGTAATTTATAATTAAAAATCTCACTTGCCTTTTTATACTCCAAATAAGCAGGAGAATAAATAGTACAATGCTTTAACTTTAAGCTGTCAAATAAAGTAAAAATAGCACTGCTGCCGCCATTAAAAAGTTCCATTTGGTGAGCTTTAACTTTATAAAGTTGTGCAATATTGCTGTAAATATCATCATAAGAAGGATAAAAAGATATATCAAGCTTATTAAAATCAGTTTTTATATTTGGTTTAATAAAATTTATATTTGAAGATAGATCGATCACTTCACTAACATCACAATTGATACTTTTTGCATATCCTTTTATATCTCCACCATGAGCGAACTTAGGTGCAGCAAGCTGAATTCCACTTCGTTTCATCATTTTATTCTTACACCAATACCTAATTTAACTTCATAGACTTCATTACAAATAGAAGCTAACTTTTGTCCTGCAACTCCAGTTAAATCCACAAACTTTCTACTTTCTTTATCAAAAGGAATTACACCGCTGTTTACATCATTTAAAACAAATACAATATTGGCATTTGTATGTGAAAGTTGTTCAATTTGTTCCAATAACTTATCTTCACTACTTTCAAGATTATTTAAAATCCACATAGAGATACAATCTACCAAATAAGTTTCATTTGATTTTATAACTTTTGGTAAATCAAACTGCTCTTCAATAGTATTAAACTTATTGGTTCGTTGATTTTGATGAGTATTAATCCTAAGTGACATCTCATCATCTTTAAAACTGTCATTATATGTTGCGATATAAAAAGGCTTATCATCTTTGGCTAACTCTAAAGCTTTAAGTTCAGCCAGTTTAGATTTACCACTCTTTTGTCCACCAAAATATAAGATCTTCATTTGATTAACCTAAAAATTCTTCCACTTTTCTAGTAATTTGCGCTTTATTCAACCCATTTAAAAATCCATACATCAAAGCACCGCCAGCACCTACACCTTCTTTTGCTTCACCTTCATCATATAGTTTTAGGGCAGGGTGATTAGAAGCAGAGAAATCAAAATCAGCATAATAACTATTTATATCAAAATCTAACATCTCAAGCAATCCTTTTAAATCACTATTATTATCATTAACCACCCAAGAAGTAGTACAAAGAGATATATTGCCGCTTTCTAATTTAGCACCCATATGGTTTACTATTGAATTTACCAGTAATAGTACAGCAGCCATCTGAGTACCTCCTGCTAAAACTATTTTAGTTTGATTATAAGCACTTCCTAAAATAAACCCGGCATTAAATATCAACATATTATCACTCACACTACCAATTATTTCAAATAAATCTTGTTTATCTTTTATATTTTCTAAAGCTTTTTGTATAGTTTTTTCTTTGATAGAATCAGGTTGTTCTTTAAAACTGCTTGAGAATTTACCATCACAATCATACCCAAGTGCTTTTGCTGTAGCATATGCAGTTGTTGTTCCGCCTGGCACTGATTCTGCCAAAATAATATAATCATTTTTACATTTATAATTTTTACCAAACTCCACAGCTTTTTCAAATAAAGCTAAAGCATCTATATTTGCCCCGATATCAATTGATTCACTTGGTTTCATATCAAAATTATGTATTTTAAAATAGTCAAGTTTTGGTTCAACTTCAAGACCTAAATTAAGTATTTCAATATCCCCGTAAGGATTAAGTAAGTGTACCGCACGGGTAATAAGAGCAGGAGTAGGTACACCTTTTGGAGTTTCGGCAATAATATCAAGACTCCTCACTTCTCCGCTGCATAAAAACTCACAATCAAGCGTAGGTGTAAGATATATTTTTCCAGGAATTCCTGCTTGTGTAATACCATCTATAGCGGCTGTTGCGGTATTGCTGATAGCTAACATAAAAGTAGCTTTTTTACCTCGCAAGCTTTCAATAAAATCAATCTTTCCTGTTATATTTTTTATCATATTAATCTTTTCCTCTATTTTCTATTTTTTTTGTAAACCAAGCTAGTAGTAAGACTACAGCTGTAATCATACCAAAGCTTATTAATTCATTTTGCATATTTTCCAAACTAATCCTTTAAATATAACTTACTGTTGTTTTTATATTCATTTTTTTATTCCATTTTATCGTTTCTAATTCTGGTGAATCTAATAACTTATTACCTCTTATATCTCTTCTTGCTATGATAATATCGTTTAAAATTTGTGATTGTTTTTTATTAAATTGCATCTACTACTCCATCATTATTTAAATAACTTTTAGGAGTTAAAACCAAACCATTTTTAGTTAAGTGTGTATTTGAATTACCAACTATAATTAATGTTGACATAGATATTAATGGATTTTCAATATCTTTACTGATTAATTCTTTTGTATTTGTAATAGTTATTTTTTCTTTTTCTTCACGACCTACATGAGAAGCAATAATAGCAATTCTCTCATCATATTTTTCTAAAGCTTTTAGAAAGTTTTGATAAGGTTTGAAGTGTTTTCTAGATTTTGGATTATAAATCCCAAGTACAAAATCACCTTCTAAAGCCAACTTAACTCTTTTATCAATTAAATCAATATTGATTAATTTATCAGATAAAGAAATTACAGCAAAATCGCCAGATATCGGTGCTCCTACTTTTGATGCAGCTGCTAAAAATGAAGTAACCCCGGGAAGTGAAATAATCTCTATTTCTTCCCATAAATCTTTTTCATCCATAAGTTCAACTACTACAGCAGCTACTCCAAATACATTTGCATCTCCATTTGAAATAATGCAAGTTATTTTTCCTTCTCTTGCATATTCGATTGCTTGAGCACATCTATCAATTTCATGAGTCATACCAGAGGTATAAAGCTTTTTGCCATCTAAAATCGACTCCAGTTCTCTAGCATATTTGCTGTAAGATACTACAACTTCACAATCACTAATTGCCTCTTTTGCTTCAGGTGTAAGATAGTTTAATCCACCAGCTCCACTTGATACGATATATAATTTGTTCTTCATAAAATTATTCTTTCTTTTTGTTAATAATCAAATATATAAAAAATGGCGCACCTAAAAATGAGGTAACTACACCTATTGGTATATCTGAAGTTGTTCCTAAATTTCGTGCGATCATATCACAAAATACCAAGAATACACCACCATAAAAGAATATTGGCAGTATTAGCTTTTCAGCACTTTGTTTATATATTATTTTCAAGATATGCGGTACTATCAAACCTACAAATCCGATAGGTCCTGTGATACTGACAGCAACTCCAACAGCAATTGAAACCGCTAAAAGCAGAGTGTAGTTTACTTTTTTTACATTTATCCCTTTTAACTGGGAAAATTGGTATGAAGTTAATAATAATTTTAATTCATATTTGTATCTTAATATAAGCACTAAAAGTAAAATACCAGTAAGTGCCATAATATAAACATCATCAAAGCCAACTATATCTAAACTTCCCATTGTAAATCGAACTATTTCATAACTTTCTTGTAAATCACTGATAAAAAACAGCACCATCAAAGCAGCACTGTAAAAAAATGATAAAGCAATACCAACTAAAAGTAAAGATGATGTTTCACTCTTTTGAAATCTTGATGAGAGTATAAATAATATGACAATAGTAAGCATAGCTCCTAAAAAAGCAAAAAAAGATATAAAAGATGCAAAGCCCAGAACTATTCCAATAGCTGTAAAAAGTGTTGCTCCTGAAGCAACACCAAGGGTAAATGGTGTACTCATAGGATTTCTAAAAATAGTTTGAAAGATAAGCCCGCTTAGAGCTAAAATGCCGCCAACAAAAAAAGCCAATGTAGTTCGTGGAAATCGAATATCCCAAAAGATTTGATAATCCATTTTGTCAAGGTCTAGTATGTTTGCCAAACTTATTTCAATTTGTCCAAAGAACGGAGAGGTACAAACTATGATAATTGAAAGTAAAGTTATTAAATTCTTCATAAATCTACTACTATATGATTGTTAATTCTTCGTACACTTTTATTGAAAAACATATCTAAATTATCACTGTTAAAAAACTCATCATTAGAACCAAAAAACTTAATTTTGCCATCTTCTAAAAACAATATATCGTATCCTAATTTAAAAGCTAAATTTAGGTTGTGAGTTATGATAACTTTATGTTGTAAAAGCTGTTCATTTTTTAATAACTCATAAACCATTTTAACTCTTCTAGGGTCAAGATTACTTGTAAGTTCATCAAATATTGTAAATTTAGCATTATGTAATATAGAGCCGGCCATCAGTGTCAGCTGAGCTTCCCCACTACTTAAATGTTTACAAGATTTATTTTTAAGATAACTAATATTTAAAAGTTCAAGAACCTCATCAACAGAATGATTACCATACAAACAATTCAACTCTAAAAACTCTAACACATCAATAAACTCATCAAATATATCAAGCCCTACAGGGATATAATTAATCAATTTAGTTCTGGCACTTCCGTAAAGTTGTGAAGGATTTTTATCTTCACAACTTACTGTATCACTTGATATTAAGCCACTCAAAACACGAGCCAGTGTTGTTTTACCTGAGCCGTTTGAACCTAAAATAATAAGGTTGTTATTGTCAAGGCTAAATGATATATTTTTCAATATATAGTTTGAATAATTATCTATTTTTAGCATCAACTAAATACCCTTTAAAATCATCTAAAAACAATCGCAGCCTATCACTTGAAATTCCTGCATAATCTTTATCCAATACATAAATAGCTTTTGTTTTAGCTACATTTACAGGTAACTTCAACCAAGGTTTGATTAACTCCTCTTTGGTTAAACCTTTTTTCTTGGTATATGGTGCTAAAAGTATTACTATATCTGGATTTGTTGCGATTATATTTTCCAAATTAAGTATTGGCTGCCCGGCTTTTTTGCTTTGAAAAGCATTTATATTTCCACTGTTATTAATAATATCATTAAAATATAAATTTTGACCAACTACAAAAATCCTTTTATCAAGTTTTAAATTGTGTCCTATTACTATTAAAATCTTTTTATTTTGTACTATTTGTTTGGTTTTATTTAGTTTATTTTCTAAATCATCTAATATTGATTTGGCCTGTGGTTGTTTATCTAAAATTAAACCAATATTTTTAATAGTATTCTTAATATCTTCCAATCTCTTTAATTTTACAATTTTAGTTTTAATTCCAAGTTTATTTAGCTTCTGAGATAATTTAATACTACTGCTTTGCATAATTACAATATCTGGTTTTAGACTTATGATCTTTTCTAAAGATGGAGCGAAATATCCCCCAACTTTAGTTTTATTCTTTGCATCTTCGGGATAGTTACAAAAAGTAGTATTACCTACTATTTTATCACCATCACCCAAAGCATAAATTATCTCATTTATAGATGGGCTTAGTGCTATTATTCTATCATAAGCACTAAGCTGTATACTAAATATAGCTGCTAAGAATAGTCTAAAAAACAATTTTATGTCCTATATAAAATGCTCTTGGAGATGTAGCAAAACCATCAACTGTTTGATAATATTTATTTGTTATATTATCAATTTTTATAAATGTTGTATTGTTATTATGCCAATCATAATTTGCTACAAAATTCCAAACTGTATAGTGACCAGTCTGTATTGTTTTAGCAGTATCATCAAATCGCTCCCCTACATACTCACCATTTATATTTAAATGGTGATTTTCAATACCATAATAATCGATACCTAATTTAATATTATCTTTCACTCTTCTTCTTAAATCTTTACCGTCTTTATCTTTTGCATCAAGTTTAGTATAGTTTGCAAATAATAAAGTATCTTCGTTTAGAATAGCACTATATTCAAATTCATAACCTTTAAGAATTGTAACACCGGATAAATTCTCATATCCACTTGCCCAGTCTTTATATTGAATCATGTCATGAATCTTATTATTAAAATATGTAAATTTTATATTTTTATATTGAGCCGTAATGTCAAATGATTTTGTACTTTCTGGATTAACTTGAGTCCATGTTGGTTGATTATATAAATTATATAGTGTTGGTACATTATAAGCCGTACCATAATTCATACTTGTTGTAAAATCATTTATATTTTTATGAAAGTGTTTAAGTCCTAATTTTCCAGTAAGTTTATCATTGAACTTATCATAATTATCTTTTCTCAAAGATTGTGTAAATACTGTTTTTCCTCCGATAATACCCTCAAAAATATTATTATTTGTAATAAATATACTTTTGTTTTTATATTTCTCATTTATATCATTTTTATGTTCAAAGATTTTATAGTCACTTCCCCAGATTAAAAAATCATTGTTATTGTAATCTATTTTTGATTTAAATCCATATTCATTTACAGACCCGTCATATCTATAATGTGAACTATTTTGAGAATCAATTGAGTCCCTGTCAAAATCTGATTTCTTTGCATAAATATCTAATTCATTAAAGCTATCAATATGATTAAAATTGATTGATGTAAACTTATCATTTGTAGTTGAATGTGTTGTATCCAAAGCATCATTTGAACCGTCATATTCGCTTCTTGCATCTATAATTGTATGTGAAATATCTACTTTATTTGCTTCGTCTATCTTGTATCCAAATTTTATAGAAGTGGTAGTATTTTTATACCCATCATCTTCTAGCGTATCTATATCTATACCTTTTGTCGCTTTAGCTGTAAATCCATCATTACTAATTTTTTGAGAACTAACTTTAAAATAATATTTATCTTCTTTATATGAAGCGGTTGCTCCATATTTTTTAGTATTAAAGCTTCCGTATTCTATATTTACATTTCCGTGAAGTCCTTTTTTAGCAGCTTTTGTTATGATATTGATAACACCGGCAGTTGCATCAGCACCCCAAATACCGGATTGTGCACCTTTTACAACTTCAATTTGTTCAATATCCCAAATCATTAAATGTTCAAATGGAGCACCACTTAAACCTGTGATATCGTTATATCTAATTCCATCAATTAGTACCAATATTCTTTTACTATCCATACCTCTAACTCTTACAGAAGTAGATTTACCTAATACCCCGTTTGAAGTAAAACTAATACCTGCAATACTATTTAAAGCTTGCGCTACTGTTGTATAATGTTTTTCTTCAAGCTCTGCACTTGTAATTACATTTATATTTGATGTTACATCTTGAATTGATTGTGTTGTTTTTGTAGCACTTGTTACTGTAATAGTACCAAGGTCATTTGCATTAATTATTGTAACCATTAATAAATTAGCCAATAAACTAATTTTAATTTTTTTTGTCATTGTATTTCCTATATAATTTTAATTTTATGAATCAAATCGCTTTGCGATGTGTGTATGTTATTTATTAATAATTAATAATTAAAATTAGAGTAGGGTGGTGCTTGACTCGGTTGTAGATATTCAAAGGCTTTTAAATGGTACTGAAAATTATTATCTGCTTTACACAGTTTATTAACAGTAGAATACATAGCAATGATTGCTAATGAGAAGTATTGTTTACCATAACCTTTTAAGTGCTTCATAACGGGATTTTACTCAAATTTAACTTTTAGTATGCTTTTCATATAACTCATCAAGATAATCATTTGTAATCTCATCTTGATGAATTTTTTTATATTCTAAGCTATCTCTAGTTTCTAATAATTCATCATATTGAAAAAAATCTAAAAATTTTGGATTTATTTGAACCTCTTCGCCTGTTACACTAATAAGATGTTTAATTTGAATTATTAAATCTTCTCTTGTTTCTTTTTGTTGTTGATTTATCATTATTTTACAAACTTCTTTAAAATTTGGTCTAGATACAGTTCCATTTTAGGAGTTCCAAAATCATCTTCGGCACTTTTACAGCATCCGCACGCAGTTCCTGCATCTGTTATATCACCTATATCATCTACTGTTTTTGCACCTTCTTCTTTGATAGCATGTATTATTTCACCTAAAGCTACATGCTTACATGAACACACTTCGTAACTATGTTGAAACTGCGCCATTTATTTTTTTTCTTTTTTTATTAATTCATAAGCTTCATTTATCTCTTGAAGCTTTGCTGTTGCTTGATCAATTATTGATTGTTCAGCTCCTTGACCCGTGATTATATCTGGATGATTTTCTTTAACCAAACTTCTATATTTCTTTTTAATTGTTGAGATGTCATCACTTTGATTTGCGCCTAAAATCTCATAAGCATTTCTTAAAGTTTCAACTTTATTGTTTTTATGCTGCGTATAAAACTGTTCAAACTGAGCTACTAATCTTTCAAAATCAGCTCTTTTTATCTCTAAAGTATTTGCTATATCTTCTGTAATCATAAATTCAGTTTTGCTAAAATCAGCATCAATAAAAGCTAGATTTAAAAGATATTCCATAACTCTTAATCGCTTCGTATAGTCTCTTTTTGTAAGTTTCAAGTATTTTTGACAAATTTCAACTGTATTATCAAAACTTTTCATCTCTTTTTTATAAATCTCTTTTAACTGATTTCGTATATCTTCACTATTTTCAAAATGTGATGAAATATCTGTAAAAGTATGACTTAAAAGTTCAGCTTCAAGTTCACATACATGACCGTCTGCTTTTGCAACTTTTGCCATCAATGCTATTAACAAGCCACCTTCATGCTCTGCTAAATCACCCTGTAGTTTTTGTTTTGTATCAATTTTTATATTTTTAAAGTCTTCTGCTCTATATCCGCGATTTATCATATAGAAAATAAATCCCACGATAATTAATATTAATAGTTTCATTTTTATCCCAATAGTTTTTCTTGAAGATGGATTTTATCAAAAATTAGATAAAATCCCTCATATTTTATAAAATTAATTTATTTGGAGTTATATATGTTTGGAATGGGCTTTATGGAGATATTTTTAGTACTGATAGTTGGTATTATAGCTTTAGGACCTGAAAAATTACCAAGTGCACTGGTTGATATTGCAAAATTTTTTAAAAAATTTAAAAGTGGGATTGATGAAGCAAAAGCAACTATTGATTCAGAATTAAAGATTTCTGAGATGAAACAACAAGCTGAAGAGTTTAAAGCAAGTGTTGGAGATGTGACAAATTTAGCAAAAATAGATTTAGATTCTATAAATTCAGATAGGTCAATGGATGATATTGAAGATAATGCACCAAAAGCTAAAACTAAAGAACCTAAAACTAAAGAACCTAAAAGCAAAAAAGCAAAAAAAGCAAAAATTTCTTTATCTAGTGAGGAAGTTTAATGTTTAACGATTTAAAACCACATATTGCAGAATTACGAAAAAGATTAGTAATAATCAGTATTACTCTAGTAGTGGCATTTTTTGCCTGTTTTGCAGTATATGAACCAATTTTAAAATGGATGATGGTACCTGTTGAAGCTGTTTTGCCTGAAGGGTCTTATATGGTTGCTATTGAAGTACAAGAGACATTCTTCACAGCACTTAAAGTTGCTTTCTTTAGTGGGTTTTTACTTACACTTCCAGTTATATTTTGGCAATTATGGCTTTTTGTTGCCCCTGGACTTTATGAAAATGAGAAAAAATTCGTATTTCCTTTTGTATTTTTTGCTACGCTAATGTTTTTGGTTGGTACCTCATTTGCTTACTATATAGTTGTACCGTTTGGATTTGATTTTTTAATTAATTTTGGTAGTACCGTTGTAACTGTTCTACCTAGTATTGGTAAATATGTTGGATTTTTCACTAAACTTCTTTTTGGATTTGGGATTGCATTTGAGTTGCCGGTAATTACATTTTTTCTAGCAGTTGTAGGACTTGTAGATGATAGAATGTTAAAAGACTTTTTTAAATACGCAATTATTTTAATTTTCGTTTTATCTGCACTTTTAACTCCGCCAGATATATTGACTCAATTTTTAATGGCAGGACCACTGATAATCTTATATGGTGTTTCTATTTTAGTAGCTAAAACTTTTAATCCAGCAAAAGATGAGGAAGAGGATACTGAAGAAGAGGATGACTAAAACCTCCACTTACGATTATAATTTACCAAAAGAATTAATAGCCTTTAAGCCTGTTTATCCGGCTTCAAGTGCTAAACTTTTGGTATATAACAGAACTACACAAACTATTACACACACGACTTTTGAACATATCTTAGACTTCATACCAGATGATACATCAATACTGTTTAATGATACAAAAGTGATAAAAGCTAGAATATTTGGAACTAAACCTACTGGCGGAAAAGTAGAATTACTTTTAAACAGACCTTTAGAAAACAATACTTTTTCTTGCTATATAAAGGGAAAAGTACATATTGATACTATTTTATCATTTAATGATGATTTAACCTGTAAAGTTTTAGAACTTTTAGAAGATGGGAGCAGGGTGGTACAATTTTTTAAAGATGATATAGTCTTAGACTTTTTATCATTGGTTGAAGTTTTAAATGATATAGGTCATATTCCATTGCCCCCTTACATAGATAGAAAAGATGAAAAAGAAGATAACCAAGATTATCAAACATTATGGGCTTGTAACTATGGTGCAGTAGCAGCTCCAACAGCATCTTTACACTTCACACCTAAATTACTAAAAGAGTTAAAAGAAAAATATGAAACTTCATATTTGACTTTGCATGTAGGGGCTGGTACTTTTAAACCTGTAGAATGTGAAGATATACTTAACCATCCTATGCACAGTGAATATTTTGAAATACCATCAGCTTCACAAGATATTATAAATAGTGACAAAAAGATTTTGGCAGTTGGTACGACAGTTACTAGAACCATTGAATATTATTATCAAACCAAACAATCTAGCGGCGAAGCAAATATATTTCTAAACCCTTTAAATAAACCAAAAAGAGTAGATTATCTGCTTACGAACTTTCACTTTCCAAAATCAACCTTAATTATGCTTGTAGCTTCATTTATAGGGGTAAAAAAGACTTTAGAGATATATAAAGAAGCTATAAAGCAAAAGTATAGATTTTATTCTTATGGGGACGGGATGTTAATTATTTAACTCTTTTGCTAAATAAAATCCTGTATAACTTCCTGTTTCTTTATGATTGTCAGCTAAATCCTGAGGGGTTCCTTCTGCAATTATTTGTCCACCTTTGCTACCGCCTTCAGGTCCCATATCTATAACATAATCAGCATTTTTAACTATGTCAAGATTATGTTCAATTACAATCACACTATTCCCTAAATCAACAAGATGATGAAGTACTTGAGTTAATCTGTCAACATCTGCAAAATGAAGCCCCGTGGTAGGTTCATCAAGTATATATAAAGTATTTCCTGTATCTCTTTTGCTTAATTCTTTACTTAATTTTATTCTTTGTGCTTCACCGCCGCTTAATGTAACTGCATTTTGTCCTAGAGTAATATATCCCAGCCCCACATCACTTAATGTTTTTAATTTAGCATATAGCTTAGGTACTTTGGCAAAAAATTCTAAAGCAACATCAACGCTCATACCCAAAACATCTGCTATAGATTTTCCTCGATAAAGTATCTCTAATGTTTGCGGATTATAACGAGCGCCTCGACAATCATCACATTTAACCATAATATCCGGTAAAAAGTGCATCTCAATTTTTATCTCACCTTCACCTTGACACTTCTCACATCTTCCGCCTTTGACATTAAAACTATATCTTCCAATGGCATAACCTCGCAGTTTACTCTCTTTAGTTTCTGCAAATATTTTTCTAAGTTCATCCATAAGACCTGTATATGTTGCTGGATTTGACCTTGGTGTTCTTCCAATAGGGCTTTGGTCTAAGTAAATCACTTTATCCAGTTTGTTAAGACCATCAATACTCACACCATCTATTTTATGTACTTTTCTTGCATGATTTAACAACTCTTTAGCAACAGGCAGTAAAGTTTGTAAGATTAATGAAGATTTACCGCTTCCGCTAACCCCGGTAATTGCACATAAATTTCTAAGTGGTATGCCGACACTTAAATCTTTAATATTATTTACATTAACATCATTGATTTGAATAAAATCTTCTTGTGGTCTGCCTTTAAAATAATCAATTGTTTTAGCTCCTGTCAAATATTGAGCTGTCAAAGTTTTTGATTTAAGCAATTGTTTCATAGTGCCATTAAAGACAATCTCTCCACCGCCAGCTCCTGCATATGGACCAATATCAACTATATAGTCAGCTGATTCCATAGTCTTTTTATCATGCTCAACAACTATTACAGTATTTCCTTTTTCTTGTAATGCTCGTAAAGTTTTAATTAATTTTTGAGTATCTCTTTCATGAAGTCCAATACTCGGCTCATCAAGTACATATAAAACTCCGGTAAGTCCGGAACCTATTTGCGACGCAACTCTAATCCTTTGAGCTTCCCCGCCACTAATGGTCCTTGCATCTCGTCCAAGTGTAATATATCCTAACCCTACATCATAAAGAAAATAAATTCTATCTCGTATCTCTTTTAAGATTGGCTTTGAAATAAGTTGTTCTTTATTGTTAAAATGTTTAAAATTCTTTTCATCTTGAAAAAAAGAATGAGAGATCTCAATAGGCATATCAAGTATTAAAGCGATATTTTTATTTGCAACCTGAACTGCCAAAGATGAAGCTTTTAATCTATGCCCATCACAACTGTCACAAATCTTTTCTGTCATATATTCTGCCATATCTTTTTCATCTTTGACCATATCATAGGCAATTCTTACAATTCCCATCCATTTTCTTGTTAATCTATGTCGTTTCCAGGTAAATTTTGTATCTTCTACTCCACCGTGAAGTATTGCACCTCTTTGATGTGGTTCAAGTTCTTTAAATGGTATAGTTGTATCGATTGATGCAGCTTCACAAAAACCTTTCATCATCTTAAAATAATATCCTTTATTAAAGCCGTATATCACTCGTACAGCACCATCTTCTATACTTAACTCTTCATTAATAACTTTTTTCATATCAAGGGTATAACGGATACCCAAACCATCACAAGTGGTACAAGCACCCTTAGGGCTGTTAAAAGAAAAACTTAAAGGTTCAAGCGGTTCAAATGAAATTTTACAATCAAAACAAGCCATATGCTCACTATAATGGATATGATGCTCCGTACCCACTTCTTCATAATTAATAATACTTACTTCAAGTTCCCCAAAACTTTCTTTTAAACCTTTTTCTACACTTTGAGCAATTCTTTGAGCGTTTTCATCTTTTACTACAACTCTATCCATAACTACTTGTATAGTGTGCATTTTTGTTTTAGCCAGTTCTATCTCTTCATCAAGCCGTACCATCACCCCGTCAACCATAGCTCGTACATAACCTTTACCACGTAAAGATTCAAAAAGATCTGCAAAAGTACCTTTTTTACGGTTTACCAAAGGTGCTAAAATTACGATTTTAGAATTTGTTGGTAAACTTAATACTTGATCAATAACATCACTGCTTGACATTTGAGATATAGGTTTATCACATTTATGACAATGTTGTTTTCCGATTCTTGCATAAAGAAGTCTTAAATAATCATATATTTCAGTAATAGTTCCAACTGTACTTCGCGGATTTTTACTTGTAGTTTTCTGATCAATTGCAATAGCAGGAGTCAGACCCTCAATTCTTTCAACATCAGGCTTACCGACTTTATCTAAAAACTGTCGGGCATAAGAACTAAGAGACTCTATATATCGCCTTTGCCCTTCAGCATAAAGTGTATCAAAAGCCAAAGTTGACTTACCACTGCCGCTAAGTCCGGTAAAAACTATTAATTTATTTTTTGGTATTTCTAAACTTACATTTTTTAAGTTGTTTTCATTTGCATTAAAGATTTTAATTGAATCTGTCATATATTATAATTACCTTGTAAAAAATTAGGCACATATTATACACTAAATATAGTTAAAAAGTTTTTTCTAATCAAATAATAGTTTTTTTGACATTTTGTTTGTCTGTTTTTATACCTAAAATTTCCATCTGTTTCAGTTTTGAAATCTCCTCAATAAAAGAAATGTCAAGTTCTAAAGTTTTAGTTATATTCTCTTTTTTGTTTTCCAGCATAGTGATAGTATCTATATTTTTTGCTTTGTCTAATCTTGTGATTATATTTTCTTTTATTTGATGCTTGGTGATACTATTTTCTATGTTGTTGATATTTTGTTGTATATTAGTTAGGTCTTGTTTTGTTACTGTTTTTTGATTAGTATAAATTTCTTCTTGCTCTTTTTGTTGTAATTTTAATTTTAAAAGTTCTGCTTTTAGTTTTTTATGAGTAGCACTATATTTATATCCATTAAACAAAGTTATATTAAAATTTATGCCAACTACATAATTTTGTTCTTTAAATCTAAGTGAATCTGCTAAATCAGTATCATCTTCATTATAAAAGTTATATGTACTAAAAAATTTTACTATAGAGTATTGTTCATCTTTTAATAGTTTTATGGTTTGTTGTTTTTGTTTTATTTGAGTATTTAATCTCTTATAGATAAAATTTTCTTTATATGATATATCTTTACAAGTTGCTATATTAAGAGGTTTAAATATCGTATCTGTTGTATATGAAACATTTGTATAAAAAGATATTTGAATTAAACTATCTTTTATAGTTGAAGATATATCTTGTAACTTTTTATTTAGTTCAACTATTGTTATAGCTTGGGTGGCTAAAGTTAGCTTGTCTATTTGTTTTGATTCATATAATCGTTTCTTTAGAGTGTAAATTTTGTCATTTAATATTTGTATATTTTGATAATAATAAATCTCATTTTTAGCTGTTAAAACCTTTGAATATAACTCTAATAGTTTTAGTTTTAATTCTTGTTTGTTTTCTAAAATATCATAATTCACAAGTTCTTTATCTAAAACAGCAATACTTTTTTTCTTATTCTTTACACCAAAATCATATAAATCATAATCAACTCTAAAGTTTACAGAACTTTCATATTGTGTTATATCATCATTCGCTACAATACCTTCCTCTAAATTTTTTCTATATTGTGTATTTACCTCCACTGAAACAGTAGGATAATACAAACTGTCTATCTCTTCTATTGTAGCTTGTGTTATATCTTTGTCTGTGTTGATTATTTGTAAGCCTATATTATAATCAAATGCTTTTTTTACAATTTGTTCATACGATATGGTTTGTGAAAAAAGAGATATATTAAATATAAAACTTAAAAAAATTATCTTTTTTATCATCTTACACTCATCCCTTCATCAAGATATCTAATAAGTGGATATATAAAAAAGTTCACTACTCTTCTTTTTCCTATTTTTACTTCAGCAGTTATGCTCATACCTGAGGTTATATTGTGTTGTTTTCCACTATATTCTAAATAATATTTATCAGGTTTTATGGTTACTTCATATACTAAACCCAGTTTTTCATCTTCTATAGCATCATTGGATATATGTAAAATTTTTGCATCAATTAGTCCATATTTTTGGAAGTTAAAAGTATCAATTTTTATAGATACATTCATATCTTCTTTTATAAATCCTATATCTTGATTTAACACAGATACTTTAAAAATCAAAGGGGCATTTTTGGGTATGATTGAGATCAATTTTTCAGCAGGAGTAACTACTCCTCCTTGAGTATGTATTAGAAGTTTTCCTATATATCCATCTACTGGTGATTTTATAAGCTGTTTTTCGCTTTTAAACTTTATAGATTCAATTTCGGCTGTTAATTTTACTAACTCTTTTTTGTTGTTTGTCAGCTTATCTAAAAGATTGTTTTTATAAGCAATGATTTGTTGTTTATATTGTATCATCTTATCTTTTATTGTATTATACTCTTGATGTGCAATTATATCTAATACTTTTCGTAAACTTTGTTCCTCTTCTTTTACATTTTGGTATAGTTGTTCTAAGTTTTGTATATTCTTTTTTGCAGTTATATAAAGTTTATTTTGAACCTTATTTTTACTATTAAATTGTTTGTTATTTAGTAAAGCTTCAAATCTTTGAATCTCTATTTTTAAAAGATAACCAGCCTTGCTCATAGCTTCTAAATTTGTATTATTTATAAATGGGTCTAAAAGCATAAGTATTTGACCTTTTTTAACTTCATCACCTTCTTGTATTAATATCTTTTTAATCACACCTGTTTCTATTGGCTGCACTATTTTTATCTCTCCACTTGGAATAACTTTTCCTTGTGCACTTACAACTATATCAACTTTTGCAAAATAAAGCCAAAGAATTGTAATGGTCATAAAAGCAACTAAAGTCCAAAGCAGCCACCTTGCTAATGGACTTGTAGGACTATCTTCAATCTCTACTAATAATGGTTTAAATTCATGTCTGTCTTTTGTATCAAATAAGTTCATATTCATCCTTGCTGTGTCCATAAATGGTGGTAATAACCTTTAAGAGTTAAAAGTTCATTGTGGGTTCCGCTTTCTACAATCTTACCTTTATCCATCACTACGATGATGTCACAATCTTTAACAGTACTTAGTCTATGTGCAACTATAAACATAGTACGACCTGTTTTTATCTTCTCTAAATTATTTTGAATTATTTTTTCTGATTCATAATCAAGTGCTGAAGTTGCTTCATCAAATATTAGTATTTTAGGATTTGTTAACAATGCTCTAGCGATTGCTATTCGTTGCCTTTGTCCTCCTGAAAGTGCTGTACCTCTTTCCCCTACTTGAGTATCATAACCCTCACTAAGTTCTGAAATAAATTCATCTGCACCTGCTATTTTTGCAACTTGTATGATATGCTCTATGGGTGCATTTGGCTTGGAAAGAGCAATATTATCTTTGATAGTACCGCTAAAAAGATAGTTATCTTGTAAAACTACCCCTATATTATTTCTTAGCCATTTTGGATTCATATGTCTTATATCTATACCATCTATGTAGATACTCCCGCTTGCACTTATATACAATCTTTGTATTAGTTTGGTTATAGTACTTTTTCCACTGCCACTTCTACCTACTAGTCCTACAGATGTTCCTGCTTTAATTGATATATTGAAGTTGTCTATCACCATTGGAATATTTGGAGTGTATGTGAAACTTATATTGTCAAATTTTATATCACCTTTTATACTAGGTAAAGTTATAGCTTTATTGTTTGTTTGTTCTGTTGGAGTATTTAAAATATCTCCAATTCTATCTACACTAAGTAAAGTTTGTTGAAGTTCATTCCAGAGATTTACAAGTCTTAAAATAGGAGCTGAGAATTGACCTGCAAACATCTGAAATGCTATAAGCTGCCCAACACTTAATTTACCTTCAAGTACAAGTGTAACCCCAATATATAACATACTTATCGTCATAAACTTTTGTAAAGCACCAGATACTCCACCTAATATATTTGATAAGTTATTTAAATTAAAACTAGCAGTTACATAATTTGCTAGATAATCCTCCCACTTCTTTTGCATAGAACCTTCTAAAGCTAAAGACTTTACGGTTTGTATTCCTGTAACAGCTTCTACAAGATAAGCATTTGAAGCAGCTCCCATTTGAAACTTCTCTTCAAGCCTTTTTCGTAAAACTGGAGTAATAAGAAGATTGATAAGTGCTATGACAAATACAAAACCCAATACTATAAAAGTAAGTTTTACACTATACATAAACATTACAACTACAAATACACCAGAGAATAATATATCAAGAAGAAGTGTTACAGATTTATTTGCTATGAAATCTCTTATTTGGTCAAGCTCTCTTACTCTTGCGATTATATTCCCAACTTTTCTTTTTTCAAAATAGACAAGCGGCAAAGCCAAAAGATGATAAAAAAGTTTAGCCCCAAGTTTTGCATCTATTTTAGTAGTAGTATGTGCAAAAATATAGTTTCGTATAAGATTTAAAATCAACTCAAATAATGTCACAACTATAAATGCTATCGCAAGTACATCAAGTGTAGTCATAGACCTATGAACTAAAACTTTATCTAAAATCACTTGGGTAAAAAGTGGCGAAACCAAACCGAAAAGCTGTATCACAAAAGATGCAATCAACACTTCGCTTATAGCTTTTTTATATTGTAAAATCTGATTAAAAAACCAAGAAAATCCAAACTGTATTTGTTTGCTTAAAAGTTTTTGTTTCAATACTATAGTTTGATTTGTGGCAATTTGGGAAAACTCTTCAAAGCTTAAAGGATAAGGATTTTTAGAACTCATATCAAAGACTAAAAGTTCCTCTTTTTGTACATCTCCTTTTATAATAGTTAAAAAACTACCATCTTTTTTTAAAACAATAGCAGGTAAAGGGTAATTTTCAGCTATCTTTTTTATAGGTAGTTTTTTAAGAGAAACCTTAAAGCCTTCTTTTTTTGCAACTCTTGCTAATTCCTCTATGCTAGGCTCATCTTCCCCTAAAGCATACTCTTTTATGATACTTCTGCTATCTATTGCTATTTGATTTAACTGTCCTACAACTTCTAAAGCTACTAATGCTGACTGCATATTATTAATTCCTTAGTTTTATTGGTGCCAACTAGATGCTACTATATTCATCAATTGTTCATTTTGTTTGATATTTTCATTTGAACTTATATCTATACCATTGTCTGCTGCATAAGCATTTATGTTTTGGATAAGAAGGTTTATATCGTTGTTTGTTAGGTAGTTGCCATCTGCTAGTTCTATTTTTTCAATAGTATTGCTACTATTCTTTTGATTTAATATTGTAACCATATCATTATTACTATAAGATATTTGTAAATCATCATTATTAAACTTAAAGATTACATCTTCTTTATTTATATTTTCTCCAAATAAAAGAATATCATCTCCACCGCTATCAATAATAGTATCATTTGCTCCGTTTAAATTTATACTATAAATATCATTTCCGTAACTTCCATTTAAAGTGTCGTTACCTTCTCCACCATCTAAAGTATCATCTCCATAACCTCCATTCAAGATATCATTTCCATTTCCACCATAAAGTCTATCGTTTCCACTATTTCCATTTATGATGTCATCTCCATCTTTTCCTGTAATAATATCAGATGAATTTGAACCAGACAGATTATCATTGTCATTTGTACCTTCAACTACTACACCTCTTCCTTCAAATTCACTTTTACTTAAAATTGTGCCATCTGCAAATTCAAAGTTTTCTATTTGATAGTCTGAACTTTTAAACCAATTTTTTATAACAATTGAATCATTTTCATTGATGGTTAATAATATATCGTTGTTATGTTTTGTCAAGGTTATATCATCCTTGTCTATCCCTTCTCCAAATATTATTTTATCTATATCGTTATCGTTGACCCAATATCTTTCATCCTCACTTATAGTATCATTACCATCTCCAAGGTTAAAAATATATGTATCACTCCCATATCCTCCATTTAAAGTGTCATCTCCTGTTCCGCCATTTAATATATCATTTCCACTCCCACTATTTAAAGTATCATTTCCACTATTTCCAACTAGCTTATCATCTCCATAGTTTCCATTTATGGTATCATTTCCGGTTCCGCCAGTTATAGTATCATTTCCATATCCGCCATTTATGGTATCATCTCCTGTTCCGCCATCTATAGTATCATTTCCATTTCCGCCATCTATAGTATCGTTTCCATTTCCGCCATCTATAGTATCATCTCCACTATTTCCATTTATAGTATCATCTCCATCTTTTCCAGTAATAATATCAGATGAATTTGAACCAGATAGATTATCATTGTCATTCGTACCTTCAACTACTACACCTCTTCCTTCAAATTCACTTTTGCTTAAAATTGTGCCATCTGCAAATTCAAAGTTTTCTATTTGATAGTGTGAACTTTTAAACCAATTTTTAATAACAATTGAATCATTTTCATTGATGGTTAATAATATATCGTTGTTATGTTTTGTCAAGGTTATGTTATCTTTATCTATCCCTTCTCCAAATATTATTTTATCTATATCGTTATCGTTGACCCAATATCTTTCATCCTCACTTATAGTATCATTACCATCTCCAAGGTTAAAAATATATGTATCACTCCCATATCCTCCATTTAAAGTGTCATCTCCTGTTCCGCCATTTAATATATCATTTCCACTCCCACTATTTAAAGTATCATTTCCACTATTTCCAACTAGCTTATCATCTCCATAGTTTCCATTTATGGTATCATTTCCGGTTCCGCCAGTTATAGTATCATTTCCATATCCGCCATTTATGGTATCATCTCCTGTTCCGCCATCTATAGTATCATTTCCATTTCCGCCATCTATAGTATCGTTTCCATTTCCGCCATCTATAGTATCATCTCCACTATTTCCATTTATAGTATCATCTCCATCTTTTCCAGTAATAATATCAGATGAATTTGAACCAGATAGATTATCATTGTCATTCGTACCTTCAACTACTACACCTCTTCCTTCAAATTCACTTTTACTTAAAATTGTGCCATCTGCAAATTCAAAGTTTTCTATTTGATAGTGTGAACTTTTAAACCAATTTTTAATAACAATTGAATCATTTTCATTGATGGTTAATAATATATCGTTGTTATGTTTTGTCAAGGTTATGTTATCTTTATCTATCCCTTCTCCAAATATTATTTTATCTATATCGTTATCGTTGACCCAATATCTTTCATCCTCACTTATAGTATCATTACCATCTCCAAGGTTAAAAATATATGTATCACTCCCATATCCTCCATTTAAAGTGTCATCTCCTGTTCCGCCATTTAATATATCATTTCCACTCCCACTATTTAAAGTATCATTTCCACTATTTCCAACTAGCTTATCATCTCCATAGTTTCCATTTATGGTATCATTTCCGGTTCCGCCAGTTATAGTATCATTTCCATATCCGCCATTTATGGTATCATCTCCTGTTCCGCCATCTATAGTATCATTTCCATTTCCGCCATCTATAGTATCGTTTCCATTTCCGCCATCTATAGTATCATCTCCACTATTTCCATTTATAGTATCATCTCCATCTTTTCCAGTAATAATATCAGATGAATTTGAACCAGATAGATTATCATTGTCATTCGTACCTTCAACTACTACACCTCTTCCTTCAAATTCACTTTTGCTTAAAATTGTGCCATCTGCAAATTCAAAGTTTTCTATTTGATAGTGTGAACTTTTAAACCAATTTTTAATAACAATTGAATCATTTTCATTGATGGTTAATAATATATCGTTGTTATGTTTTGTCAAGGTTATGTTATCTTTATCTATCCCTTCTCCAAATATTATTTTATCTATATCGTTATCGTTGACCCAATATCTTTCATCCTCACTTATAGTATCATTACCATCTCCAAGGTTAAAAATATATGTATCACTCCCATATCCTCCATTTAAAGTGTCATCTCCTGTTCCGCCATTTAATATATCATTTCCACTCCCACTATTTAAAGTATCATTTCCACTATTTCCAACTAGCTTATCATCTCCATAGTTTCCATTTATGGTATCATTTCCGGTTCCGCCAGTTATAGTATCATTTCCATATCCGCCATTTATGGTATCATCTCCTGTTCCGCCATCTATAGTATCATTTCCATTTCCGCCATCTATAGTATCGTTTCCATTTCCGCCATCTATAGTATCATCTCCACTATTTCCATTTATAGTATCATCTCCATCTTTTCCAGTAATAATATCAGATGAATTTGAACCAGATAGATTATCATTGTCATTCGTACCTTCAACTACTACACCTCTTCCTTCAAATTCACTTTTGCTTAAAATTGTGCCATCTGCAAATTCAAAGTTTTCTATTTGATAGTGTGAACTTTTAAACCAATTTTTAATAACAATTGAATCATTTTCATTGATGGTTAATAATATATCGTTGTTATGTTTTGTCAAGGTTATGTTATCTTTATCTATCCCTTCTCCAAATATTATTTTATCTATATCGTTATCGTTGACCCAATATCTTTCATCCTCACTTATAGTATCATTACCATCTCCAAGGTTAAAAATATATGTATCACTCCCATATCCTCCATTTAAAGTGTCATCTCCTGTTCCGCCATTTAATATATCATTTCCACTCCCACTATTTAAAGTATCATTTCCACTATTTCCAACTAGCTTATCATCTCCATAGTTTCCATTTATGGTATCATTTCCGGTTCCGCCAGTTATAGTATCATTTCCATATCCGCCATTTATGGTATCATCTCCTGTTCCGCCATCTATAGTATCATTTCCATTTCCGCCATCTATAGTATCGTTTCCATTTCCGCCATCTATAGTATCATCTCCACTATTTCCATTTATAGTATCATCTCCATCTTTTCCAGTAATAATATCAGATGAATTTGAACCAGATAGATTATCATTGTCATTCGTACCTTCAACTACTACACCTCTTCCTTCAAATTCACTTTTACTTAAAATTGTGCCATCTGCAAATTCAAAGTTTTCTATTTGATAGTGTGAACTTTTAAACCAATTTTTAATAACAATTGAATCATTTTCATTGATGGTTAATAATATATCGTTGTTATGTTTTGTCAAGGTTATGTTATCTTTATCTATCCCTTCTCCAAATATTATTTTATCTATATCGTTATCGTTGACCCAATATCTTTCATCCTCACTTATAGTATCATTACCATCTCCAAGGTTAAAAATATATGTATCACTCCCATATCCTCCATTTAAAGTGTCATCTCCTGTTCCGCCATTTAATATATCATTTCCACTCCCACTATTTAAAGTATCATTTCCACTATTTCCAACTAGCTTATCATCTCCATAGTTTCCATTTATGGTATCATTTCCGGTTCCGCCAGTTATAGTATCATTTCCATATCCGCCATTTATGGTATCATCTCCTGTTCCGCCATCTATAGTATCATTTCCATTTCCGCCATCTATAGTATCGTTTCCATTTCCGCCATCTATAGTATCATCTCCACTATTTCCATTTATAGTATCATCTCCATCTTTTCCAGTAATAATATCAGATGAATTTGAACCAGATAGATTATCATTGTCATTCGTACCTTCAACTACTACACCTCTTCCTTCAAATTCACTTTTGCTTAAAATTGTGCCATCTGCAAATTCAAAGTTTTCTATTTGATAGTGTGAACTTTTAAACCAATTTTTAATAACAATTGAATCATTTTCATTGATGGTTAATAATATATCGTTGTTATGTTTTGTCAAGGTTATATCATCCTTGTCTATCCCTTCTCCAAATATTATTTTATCTATATCGTTATCGTTGACCCAATATCTTTCATCCTCACTTATAGTATCATTACCATCTCCAAGGTTAAAAATATATGTATCACTCCCATATCCTCCATTTAAAGTGTCATCTCCTGTTCCGCCATTTAATATATCATTTCCACTCCCACTATTTAAAGTATCATTTCCACTATTTCCAACTAGCTTATCATCTCCATAGTTTCCATTTATGGTATCATTTCCGGTTCCGCCAGTTATAGTATCATTTCCATATCCGCCATTTATGGTATCATCTCCTGTTCCGCCATCTATAGTATCATTTCCATTTCCGCCATCTATAGTATCGTTTCCATTTCCGCCATCTATAGTATCATCTCCACTATTTCCATTTATAGTATCATCTCCATCCTTTCCAGTAATAATATCAGATGAATTTGAACCAGATAGATTATCATTGTCATTCGTACCTTCAACTACTACACCTCTTCCTTCAAATTCACTTTTACTTAAAATTGTGCCATCTGCAAATTCAAAGTTTTCTATTTGATAACGTGTGCTTTTAAACCAATTTTTAATAACAATTGAATCATTTTCATTGATGGTTAATAATATATCGTTGTTATGTTTTGTCAAGGTTATATCATCCTTGTCTATCCCTTCTCCAAATATTATTTTATCTATATCGTTATCGTTGACCCAATATCTTTCATCCTCACTTATAGTATCATTACCATCTCCAAGGTTAAAAATATATGTATCACTCCCATATCCTCCATTTAAAGTGTCATCTCCTGTTCCGCCATTTAATATATCATTTCCACTCCCACTATTTAAAGTATCATTTCCACTATTTCCAACTAGCTTATCATCTCCATAGTTTCCATTTATGGTATCATTTCCGGTTCCGCCAGTTATAGTATCATTTCCATATCCGCCATTTATGGTATCATCTCCTGTTCCGCCATCTATAGTATCATTTCCATTTCCGCCATCTATAGTATCGTTTCCATTTCCGCCATCTATAGTATCATCTCCACTATTTCCATTTATAGTATCATCTCCATCTTTTCCAGTAATAATATCAGATGAATTTGAACCAGATAGATTATCATTGTCATTCGTACCTTCAACTACTACACCTCTTCCTTCAAATTCACTTTTGCTTAAAATTGTGCCATCTGCAAATTCAAAGTTTTCTATTTGATAGTGTGAACTTTTAAACCAATTTTTAATAACAATTGAATCATTTTCATTGATGGTTAATAATATATCGTTGTTATGTTTTGTCAAGGTTATATCATCCTTGTCTATCCCTTCTCCAAATATTATTTTATCTATATCGTTATCGTTGACCCAATATCTTTCATCCTCACTTATAGTATCATTACCATCTCCAAGGTTAAAAATATATGTATCACTCCCATATCCTCCATTTAAAGTGTCATCTCCTGTTCCGCCATTTAATATATCATTTCCATGTTCTCCATGCAAAATATCATCCCCATCAGTCCCAAACACAATATCATCACCCGAACTACCATGAAAACTATTTTGAAATACTGATAAGTTGGCAGTATCATTTAAGACATTGGCTACCATCTCTTTATTATTTGTTATATTGTTTGTAAGGTCAGCTATATTTATATCTAAATCATTTTTGAGTTTATCTAGTGCAAAAACAAATCCCATAGCATCTTTTATATTACTAGATGAATTGATAAACTCAACTATAGAATTATTTAGAAGTTCTTTATCATATACCACCATCTTATCTTGATTGACAGAGTAATAGCTTCCATTGAAACCATCTTTATAAAATGACTGTGAAGCAAATATTGAATAGTTTCTTATTTTCATACTTTTGTATTGTTCATTTATATAGTTACAATCATACCTATTTGAACTATTTCTATTATTTGAATAGGCTGTTTCTATCCTAGATTTAAAAAAGTCTTCACCACTTAAAGTTTCCATTATCCAAACTTTATCATCCATTGTTAAAGTATCTCTTGTGATACCATTAGCACTATGTACTTTATCTAAGCCACTCCATTTCTTCAAATATGTATCAAATTCATTGTATGCTTTCTCGTCATCACCAACCAATGTTTTTGTAAACTCTTTAAACTCTTCATCCATACTATATGCTATATGTGCATCTTTTACATCTCCATACCCACGAAGCCAAGGTAAAAACAAAGCATCTACACTCAAAGTATAATCACCCCTAAAATCTGTAAATCTTTTATCAACTGCAAAGTTTACATCACCGCTTAAATATTCTTGCCCGTTTTGTGTAAATGTTGAAGTTTTAAATATATTGTTTCCATTATCATCTATGTTTGTGTTTTTACTGTTTAGGTTTATTGAAGTTATATTTAACTCATCTAATGTTTTTAATTCATTTGATTGTGAGATACCGTCACCGTTTAAATCTTGCCATATTTTTAAGTCTTTAAATTTTGTATCATTTTTATCTATTACATTATCACCATTTGAATTTATAAGTTCTCTTAGCTCACGGTATCCATCTTTGTTTTTATTTCCAAATAGTTCATTTATATTATCTATTTTTCCATTATTATTTTTATCATAAACCAATAATCCATCTTCTTTATCTATCCATCCTGTTATCTCAGACATACCATTGTTATCCATATCAAAGAATGTATTTGAACTGTTTGCATTTATTGTGTCTATTTTTCCGTTGTGGTTTAGGTCTAGGGCTAGCGGGTCTATTATTATTTGCTGGGCTTGTTGGGAGTTGTAATTCCATGGTAATCCACCTGCATTTATCATTTGGGCTAGGTTTGTTCTGTCTTGGGTTGTCAGATGTCCTTTGTTTTGTAAATATTTTTGCAAGTCATTAAAAGTAAGTATTCCACCATCTAATACTGATTGCAGGACTGATACTATTGTTGATATTGAGTGACTATTTCCACCACCGATTTCAACATCTTTACTACCTATATTTATCCCCCAATCTTCAAATAAAGAAATAAATCCATCTGTAGTTATGTTTGTAATCTTGTCATGGGGTATATTTTCTGGTAAAACACCTAATAATTGTAAAATTTCAGAAGCAAGTCCACCAATACCTGGGGCACTATAGGTATATGTATGGTCAACTACATCAGGATGGTCAATTGTAAATTTTTGAGCCAAAAATCCACCAAGTGAATGACCTGTAACAGTTAATTTATCTGATGAAGTTATAACTCCTTCTTCAATTAATTTATCATAAAAATTATTCATTGATATTTCTTGAAAATATGCAGTACCGTCTTTACCCAATTGTATATCTGCAAGAATATCCATTGGACTAGTTAGCTCTGAGCCTCTAAAAGAAAGAGTTAATTCTCCAGTTTCATTGTTTTTTAAAAGTACAGCATCAAATCCACTAAGATTTCCTATATTGTAATCACTTGATGATGCTTGGATTGAGTAGCCTGAGGTTCGTACATCTTTTATAGTTCCATCCTCCTGAGTGACTTTTTTAGTTTTAAACTGATACTGTATCTCTTTTGTTTTCGGATCTCTTACTATTTGATTGTTTTCATCTCTTTGTTCTGTTACTCCTGCGAAGGCTTTGGCTTGGTCCAGGGTAAAACCTTGTTTACCAAAAATATTTTTCTTTGTAAGTTCTGTAATATAATCATTAGGATTATCATTCATATTTAACTTTAAATCTGCGTAACTCGCATTTGCTTTTAACGCATTATCCAATGCTGTTTTTATTTCTGACATTTTATTTTCCTTGTGTTATTTTTTTATTTTTATATGGATTACGAATAATCAACTCTTGTAAATTAGTACTGCTTGTGTAATTACATCTTTCTCCTCTATTCTCAAATGGATTAAATATATTTATAAACCATCCTCCCCAAAAAGTTATCTCAATATTTTCACCTAAAATTTCTTTTGTTTGATAATTTTTTACTTGTTTGATATCAAAAGTTAACCATAAAGGTAATATTCTATTCCACTGTGTTGAATATATATATGGACTCCTAGGCACCTTAATAACATTTTTTAAATCATACTTCTTTATTAGTTTATTTGCATTAGTGCAAGAATTTTTATAGTTCTTGTGAGTGGTTGGCAGGTTGTTGTATTTGTTGTTGCAGTAGTTCAGATAGACTATTTTGAAACCATCTTTTGCACAAATTCGTTCACCAACATTACCATCTTTTAAGAGATTAGTACATATTCCTCTTTTAACTAAATTATTATTAGATAAGTACTTAAACTCTTTATCTTTATATGAGTTATCAAATACATTCAATCCTTCATAAAACCAATAATCCTTCTGCTCCTGCAAATCAGTCACAGTTTTATATATTGTAATACCACCTTTAGAAAAACATAGATATTTATAATAAGCATATCCTGCTATATGATCCCAAAAGGGTAAAGTTATAAGTAAAATAAAATATATTTTTCTTTTTGTCTTATTTGTATCTTTATAGTATTTATTAAATAACCATTTTATTAAATAATAGTATATAACTATTGGTACAATTATTATTAAAGCTCCCATTTTACACTGCCTTTCTGTTTTTTTTAAATCTCTTACTTCATTTTATATAATCTGCGTCACAGTTAGCGTCACAGTTTTTGTAAATTTTCAAATTTATGCTGCTTTTTTATAGTCTACATATAAGTTACTAGTTTGCAACTCCAAATCACCGCTTAAATATTCTTGTCCGTTTTGTGTAAATGTTGAAGTTTTAAATATATTGTTTCCATTATCATCTATGTTTGTGTTTTTACTGTTTAGATTTATTGAAGTTATATTTAACTCATCTAATGTTTTTAATTCATTTGATTGTGAGATACCGTCACCATTTAAATCTTGCCATATTTTTAAGTCTTTAAATTTTGTATCATTTTTATCTATTACATTATAACCATTTGAATTTATAAGTTCTCTTAGCTCACGATATCCATCTTTGTTTTCATTTCCAAATAGTTCGTTTATATTATCTATTTTTCCATTGTTATTTTTATCATATACTAGCAGTCCATCTTCTTTATCTATCCATCCAGTTATCTCAGACATACCATCTCCATCCATATCAAAAAATGTATTTGAACTGTTTGCATTTATTGTGTCTATTTTTCCGTTGTGGTTTAGGTCTAGGGCTAGCGGATCATATCTTCTTATTATTATTTGCTGGGCTTGTTGGGAGTTGTATTCCAAACCTGAATCTATACTTCTTTGTTCATCTGATTGTGGTAACTCTATAGTTTGTCCTGGCTTGATAAGTATCCAGCTTTTATCATCACTCATGTTGTCTGCTAACCATGGGTTTAGTTCTATTAGTTTGTCTACTGTTGTATTGTTTTTTTGTGCTATATCCCATACTGTGTTGCCGTTTTCGATAGTATAGATTTCTCCTGAATTATCTTCGATAGTTACATTCTTTTTATCTTTTATCATGTTTTGGATATCTTGGTTGTTTAAAATCTCTTGGGCATTTTCTGTGGTTTTAATTGTATTGTTACTTTCACCTTTAAAATTAACTTCCAAAGTTTCCCCAAAAAACATATCATACAATTTACCTGCATAGTGTGAAGCATAGTTTCCTGCTAAATAAGAAGCTCCCACTACTGCAGTACCTGCTAATACTGTAACAGCAACGGGTGCACCAGATGCTACTATAGCACTTACAGCTACAGTTCTTAATATTGCACCAGTTAATGCCCCTAATCCTTCAGCAACCCCTACAGAAACTACAGCTCCAGATGCTCCTGTAAAAGTAGCTTTTAGAT
Organism: Arcobacteraceae bacterium; assembly: GCA_965242915.1. Taxonomy (GTDB): domain Bacteria; phylum Campylobacterota; class Campylobacteria; order Campylobacterales; family Arcobacteraceae; genus CAJXII01. The sequence continues at coordinate 70,312 of CBDETN010000024.1, read as the reverse complement.
TATGTTCTCCATCTTTTGCTATATTTACACCATAGTTTAATATTGCACCATTTACAGTTGTTACAGCGATTGAGATAGCTTTAGTTTGAGATGTCATATTTGCTAAATTTGCAAATGCACTTGATACTGATCCTAATAAATTTCCTACATTTACACTATCTACTGTACTATTTGGTAATGATTTATTTATCTCCTCTTTGATTGTATCTACTACACCTTGATTTTTATTTGCTTCTTTTTCTATATAACTCATTTTATTCTCCTATTTTTATTTTATGTTAAAATTTACATTTTTCAATATCCATTCATCTGAGGGATAACCATAACTTACTTTTATTTTACATCTATCTTTAATTATAATTGCCATTGCATAAGCTCCGTATGTATGATAATTAAAGGATTTTACTAAAAGCTCTTGTTGTTTGCTTAATCTATATAGCGAACTATCTTTTTTTACCAATTCATCTCTATGTTTAAGATATATATCAACTATTTTATCTTTACAATTAAATTTATTATTATCACTCTCTAAAAATAATAATGATTGAGATAATGATAAAATAATAAAATAATATGATACAGACAATATGGGATTTTCCACATCAATAACTTCTCTAACATCATCGTATTTTTTATATTCATTTTTAAATCTTACAGCCCAATATAAAAGTTTTTCTGTTTTTTTCATAAATATTGTATTCTTTTTTGATTTTGAATATCTAGTACCATTTACATGATTCCCAAAATACCAAAGCCTTTTAGTAATAAAATAATTCCCCATCGATGAAAAAGCTTTATATTTCTCTAAAAATATTTTTTTATCTTTTATAGGTTTTGTTGCAAAATCTTCACAAGCTTTATACATACTATCTAAAATATAGATTTGCTCTTGTGTACTTGGTAATACTTTTTTTGTGAGATTTATATTTGGCATATATCCACTTCCTCTTACATAAAAATATCCATAAAAATGATAATACCAAAAAGCTATCTCACCATCTTCTTTTGGAAGATAAGAGATTCCTCTTTTATAAATCTGATCAGTTAAAATATTTAGTGGTATAAAAATAGCATTATCAATATGAAAAAAGTTATTTAAAACTTTTTTATAAAAATGCAAATCAATATAGGTAGCTAAATATTCTTTTGCATCATGATGGGCAGTATTTTTATTTATCCATTCACTTCTATTTGCCATATGCATAGAAAAATTAAAAAGTATAAATACTAAAAAAAGTAATTTTTGTATATTAGTTTTTGGAACGATATTAAATATCTCTTTTTTAATACTAAATTTTTTCTCTTTAATAATTTGTTTTAAATATAAATATATTATTTTTACAATATATCCGTATAAAAAAACCATCGTTAAAATTAAAATAAAATAAAAAATATTTTCTATAATTATCATAATATTACCTTCTTTTTAATAAGTTGATTACCTGTCTTTAATTTTTTCATTAAGCTACCATCTTTTTGTTATATATATTATCATCTCCATCAGTCCCAAACACAATATCATCACCCGAACTACCATTAAAACTATTTTGAAATATTGATAAGTTAGCAGTATCATTCAAGACATTGGCTATCATCTCTTTATTATTTGTTATATTGTTTGTAAGGTCAGCTATATTTATATCTAAATCATTTTTGAGTTTATCTAGTGCAAAAACAAATCCCATAGCATCTTTTATATTACTAGATGAATTGATAAACTCAACTATAGAATTATTTAGAAGTTCTTTATCATATACCACCATCTTATCTTGATTGACAGAGTAATAGCTTCCATTGAAACCATCTTTATAAAATGACTGTGAAGCAAATATACTGTAGTTCTTTGTCTTTAGATTATTGTATTGTTCATCTATATATCCAGTGTCATACCTATTTGAACTATTTCTATTATTTGAATAGGCTGTTTCTATCCTAGATTTAAAAAAGTCTTTACCACTTAAAGTTTCCATTATCCAAACTTTATCATCCATTGTTAAAGTATCTCTTGTGATACCATTAGCACTATGTACTTTATCTAAGCCACTCCATTTCTTCAAATATGTATCAAATTCATTGTATGCTTTCTCGTCATCACCAACCAATGTTTTCGTAAACTCTTTAAACTCTTCATCCATACTATAAGCTATATGTGCATCTTTTACATTTCCATAACCACGAAGCCAAGGTAAAAACAAAGCATCTACACTCAAAGTATAATCACCCCTAAAATCTGTAAATCTTTTATCAACTGCAAAGTTTACATCACCGCTTAGATACTCTTGTCCGTTTTGTGTAAATGTTGAAGTTTTAAATATATTGTTTCCATTATCATCTATGTTTGTGTTTTTACTGTTTAGGTTTATTGAAGTTATATTTAACTCATCTAATGTTTTTAATTCATTGTTTTGCGAGATACCGTCACCATTTAAATCTTGCCATATTTTTAAGTCTTTAAATTTTGTATCATTTTTATCTATTACATTATCACCATTTGAATTTATAAGTTCTCTTAGCTCACGGTATCCATCTTTGTTTTCATTTCCAAATAGTTCATTTATATTATCTATCTTTCCATTGTTGTTTTTATCATATACCAATAAGCCATCTTCTTTATCTATCCATCCTGTTATCTCAGACATACCATTGTTATCCATATCAAAAAATGCTTTTGAACTGTTTGCATTTGTGGTATCTATTTTTCCATTATGATTTAGGTCTAGGGCTAGCGGATCTATTATTATTTGCTGGGATTGTTGGGAGTTGTAGGATTCAAAAGAGGGTATCGTACTTCGGTTATCACTCCCTATCCCATCATAATTATCTCCGTACATATCATAAAACTTTTTATCATCTTCAAACCAATTTGGAACATTTCCAAATCCATTATCTATTCCCCCAGCATCCAAAACATCACCTATAAATGTTGCACAATTATCAGTTTGTTCTCCTATCTCTCCAGCTAAAAAATAATCTCCTGGATTTTCAATTCTATCTTGAATATAGTTATTTATATCATTGTATTGATCTGTAGAGATAGGTTCAGAAGCAATTGGAATTGCATTTTTATATCGTTCATCCCATTCATATCTAGTTGTTTCATCCAAAACAACGCCATCATCATAAACCATATCTAAGTTGCCAACTATATCATTTGTGTCGGAATAATAACCCCAATAAGAGATATTGCCATTATCATCTGTTAATGCAATAAACGCATGTCCTGCTCCACCAGCTCCTGTCGGATCCACATAAACTGTTACTTTTGCCATAATTTTCTCCTTTTAATTTTTAGTTTGATTCTTTTTGGATTGTAAAAACTGCTTTTTCTTTTCCAGCTTCTTCCGTATAAATAATATATTTAGCCTTTCCATCATAGTTTGTCATTTTTTTCATAATTACTTGAAGGCAATCTTTGTTGTCCAAAACACTAATAGGTGTTGTTAAAATAGGAGTGATTTCTAATAACCAACGGTTTCCAAATTCATCATAACCATTGCCAATCAATACAGAAGTATGAGACATACCTCTTTTAATTCTTTCTACTTGTGTAGACTTTCTACAAGCAAGACTTAGATTAACATCTGCTGTGTCTTTTGGTAATCGTTGAAGATTACCCTCCTGCATAAGTGCAGTATAAAACATAGCAATTAAATAAAAAGGAAGTGATAGCAAAACTATTCTTGCAATATTTACAAAATATTTTTTATTTATCGTAAAGATATAATCCTCTTTTAATTTTGTTTTGAAAAAATTAACTATAGCCTTAATAATAAAAAAATAAACTACTAATCCAATAACTGCATATATAATAAAATACATATCATGCCACCTTACCAATAAAATCATCTGTTTCCAGTTCACTTTCTACGGTTATACCAAAGTGTAAAGCTTTTGGTTCTAAATTTGAAAAAATTAATATTATTTTCATAATAATGCTCCTTTTTTATGTTCTATCTTAACTGCGTCACAGTTAGTGTCACAAAATTAATAAATTTCATAATTTATGCTGTTTTTTTTATATCCAATAAACCTATCCTGATTTACAGAGTAATATGCTTTATCATCCATTGTTAAAGTATCTCTTGTGATACCATTAGCACTATGTACTTTATCCAAGCCACTCCATTTCTTCAAATATGTATCAAATTCATTGTATGCTTTTTGTTCATCATTTACCAATGTTTTTGTAAACTCTTTAAACTCTTCATCCATACTATATGCTATATGTGCATCTTTTACATCTCCATACCCACGAAGCCAAGGTAAAAACAAAGCATCTACACTCAAGCTATAATCACCCCTAAAATCTGTAAATCTTTTATCAACTGCAAAGTTTACATCACCGCTTAAATATTCTTGTCCGTTTTGTGTAAATGTTGAAGTTTTAAATATATTGTTTCCATTATCATCTATGTTTGTGTTTTTACTGTTTAGGTTTATTGAAGTTATATTTAACTCATCTAATGTTTTTAATTCATTTGATTGTGAGATACCGTCACCATTTAAATCTTGCCATATTTTTAAGTCTTTAAATTTTGTATCATTTTTATCTATTACATTATCACCATTTGAATTTATAAGTTCTCTTAGCTCACGGTATCCATCTTTGTTTTCATTTCCAAATAGTTCATTTATATTATCTATTTTTCCATTGTTATTTTTATCATATACTAGCAGTCCATCTTCTTTATCTATCCATCCTGTTATCTCAGACATACCATTGTTATCCATATCAAAGAAAGCACTTGATGTGTTTGCATTTGTGGTATCTATTTTTCCGTTGTGATTTAGGTCTAGGGCTAGCGGATCATATCTTCTTATTATTCTTTGGGCTTGTTGGGAGTTGTAGTTTAGTATAGATGAATTAGCTGAAGTACTTCTTTGAAATGATTCTGGACCATAACCATTTTTGATAGATTCTGCTTTTTGTTCTGGGGTTAATTTGTCCCAATTATTGTATAGCTGATCTTGTTTGGACGTTAGTTCGTCTATTTTATCGGATAAATCATTCCACACTTCTTTTATTGCATCTAAAGTTTGATTTGCAAGATTTTCTGCCCCTTTTTCTAGCCAATTGTCTGGTAAAAAATCAATACCAAGCTCATCCATTCCATTTTTTGCACTATCATTAAAATGTTCTTTCAAAGTTTCTTTCATAAAATCTTCTAATGATAAATTTTTATTATCATAAGTTAAATTATTATCATCACCAAAAATATAATCAACTGCCATATCTGCATGTTCATCTGAAAGAATATCTCCTCCTGGTGTATTTTCTAAATTTTCTTTTACTTTATCTTTTATGGCATTCTTTATAGCATCCTTTAAATCAAATTCTTCCCAAATTCTAATTAAAGAATTTTCTATCGTAGCATTATTATCATTTTCCATTTTTAACTCCTATTATATTTTTTTTCCATCACGAAATTTACTAAGTTCAATCAAATTTCCTTTTTTATCAAATCGTTGATACAAATAATCTTTTTTACCATTTATATAGCTTCCATTTATTTCCAATATACCATTTAAATACCATTTAAATATATTTCTTGGTTTGTCATCTACAAAGTAAATTCTACTTTTTTCATTTCCATTTAAATACCATTTCTCAAATAACCCATCTTTTTTACCATTTCTATAAATTCCTTTGCCCGCAATTTGACCATTTTCATATTTCCCAAGTATTGAACCATCAAGAATATCATTTCTGAAACTTACAACTGCTTCAACTAAACCACTTTTATAATACAAAATTCGTTTACCTTCTCTTCTGCCATTTTGAACTTCTTCTATAAATTTAATTTTACCAGATTTATAATATTTAATCATTTTTCCATTTAATTTTTGTAAATTATAAATATCGTATCTAATTCCATCAAATAACAATACTTTGATTTTTTTTTCTGAATCATTGTATCCATCAAAAACAAGTCCAGATACAAATAATATACCATAGCTAAAAATTATTACTAAAGTAAGTATAATAATTATTTTCCTCATTAGGTTGCTCCTTTTTTTAATCTTATCAAATTTATGTCACAGTTAGCGTCACAGTTTTTATAAATATTAAAATTTATGCTACTTTCCTTTCTTCATCCATACTATAAGCTATATGTGCATCTTTTACATCTCCATACCCACGAAGCCAAGGTAAAAACAAAGCATCTACACTTAAGTTATAATCACCCCTAAAATCTGTAAATCTTTTATCAACTGCAAAGTTTACATCACCGCTTAAATATTCTTGTCCGTTTTGTGTAAATGTTGAAGTTTTAAATATATTGTTTCCATTATCATCTATGTTTGTGTTTTTACTGTTTAGGTTTATTGAAGTTATATTTAACTCATCTAATGTTTTTAATTCATTTGATTGTGAGATACCGTCACCATTTAAATCTTGCCATATTTTTAAGTCTTTAAATTTTGTATCATTTTTATCTATTACATTATCATCATTTGAGTTTATAAGTTCTCTTAACTCACGGTATCCATCTTTGTTTTCATTTCCAAATAGTTCATTTATATTATCTATTTTTCCATTGTTGTTTTTATCATATACTAGCAGTCCATCTTCTTTATCTATCCATCCAGTTATCTCAGACATACCATTGTTATCCATATCAAATAATGTATTTGAACTATTTGCATTTGTGGTATCTATTTTTCCGTTGTGATTTAGGTCTAGGGCTAGCGGGTCTATTATTATTTGCTGGGCTTGTTGGGAGTTGTAATTCCATGGTAATCCACCTGCATTTATCATTTGGGCTAGGTTTGTTCTTTCTTGGATTGTTAGATGTCCTTTGTTTTGTAAATATTTTTGCAAGTCATTAAAAGTAAGTATTCCACCATCTAATGCTGATTGCAGGATTGATACTATTGTTAATATTAAGTGACTATTTCCACCACCGATTTCAACATCTTTACTACCTATATTTATCCCCAAATCTTCAAATAAAGAAATAAATCCATCTGTAGTTATGTTTGTAATCTTGTCATGGGGTATATTTTCTGGTAAAACACCTAATAATTGTAAAATTTCAGAAGCAAGTCCACCAATACCTGGGGCATTATAGGTATATGTATGGTCAACTACATCAGGATGGTCAATTGTAAATTTTTGAGCCAAAAATCCACCAAGTGAATGACCTGTAACAGTTAATTTATCTGATGAAGTTACAACTCCTTCTTCAATTAATTTATCATAAAAATTATTCATTGATATTTCTTGAAAATAAGCAGTACCATCTTTACCTAATTGTGCATCAGCAATAATATCCATAAGACTAGATGTTCCTCTTATAGAAAGAGTTAATTCTCCAGTTTCATTGTTTTTTAGAAGTACAGCATCAAATCCACTAAGATTTCCTATATTGTAATCACCTGATGATGCTTGGATTGAGTAGCCTTTTGAGCGTTCTTGTACAGTTTTTCCTGTAATTGGATTTTCTATCTTATTACCATCACTATCAAGTTTATCTTTGGTTTCAAACACATACTGAATCTCTTTTGTTTTCGGATCTCTTACTATTTGATTGTTTTCATCTCTTTGTTCTGTTACTCCTGCGAAGGCTTTGGCTTGTTCAAGGGTTATTTTTATCTCACCATCGCTATCCGTTCTTGTTAATTCTTTAATATATAAATTTGGATTATCATTCATTGATCGTGATAAATCACCATAACTTACATTTGCTTTTATTGCATTATCCAATGCTGTTTTTATTTCTGACATTTTATTTTCCTTTTGTTGTTTTATTATTTTGTTTATATGGGTTTGGGATTATTGTTTCTTGTAGTTCTTTTGTTCCTATTTCTTTGGGGCAACCACTACCTTTTATATTTAGACCATATTTTCTAGCTACATTAATATACCAGCCTCCACCGTAAGAATAGTGTTTTTGTATCGCTAATATTTCGTTTGTTTTCCGACTAAATAATTTATCAAAATTTAATGAAATATAAAATATTTTTGATATTTTATGATTATAATTCTTATCAAAAGTACTTATATAAAATCCATACGGACTCCTAGGCACCTTAATAACATTTTTAAGATTATATTTTTTGATAATAGTGTCTGTATATTTACAAGAATTTTTATAGTTCTTGTGAGTGGTTGGCAGATTGTTGTATTTGTTGTTGCAGTAGTTTAGGTAGACTATCTCTTTTTTACCTTTTGCACAAATATAATAATTTTCTTTTTTTATTAATTTTAAACATTTACCATTTCGTTTTACCAAACCATTATTATCTAAATATTTATATAATTTATCTTTTTGATGATATTCTGTACCAATAGCAGGATTGTCATAAAACCAATAATCCCTTTGCTCTTGCAAATCAGTCACAGTTTTATATATTGTAATACCACCTTTAGAAAAACATAGATATTTATAATAAGCATATCCTGCTATATGATCCCAAAAGGGTAAAGTTACAAGTAAAATAAAATATATTTTTCTTTTTGTCTTATTTGTATCTTTATAGTATTTATTAAATAACCATTTTATTAAATAATAGTATATAACTATTGGTACAATTATTATTAAAGCTCCCATTTTACACTGCCTTTCTGTTTTTTTTAAATCTCTAACTTTATTTTATATTATTTGTGTCACAGCTAGCGTCACAGTTTTTGTAAATTTCAAAATTTATGCTGCTTTTTTATAGTCTACATATAAGTTACTAGTTTGCAACTCCAAATCACCGCTTAAATATTCTTGTCCGTTTTGTGTAAATGTTGAAGTTTTAAATATATTGTTTCCATTATCATCTATGTTTGTGTTTTTACTGTTTAGGTTTATTGAAGTTATATTTAACTCATCTAATGTTTTTAATTCATTGTTTTGCGAGATACCGTCACCATTTAAATCTTGCCATATTTTTAAGTCTTTAAATTTTGTATCATTTTTATCTATTACATTATCACCATTTGAATTTATAAGTTCTCTTAACTCACGGTATCCATCTTTGTTTTCATTTCCAAATAGTTCATTTATATTATCTATTTTTCCATTGTTGTTTTTATCATATACTAGCAGTCCATCTTCTTTATCTATCCATCCAGTTATCTCAGACATACCATTGTTATCCATATCAAAAAATGCTTTTGAACTATTTGCATTTGTGGTATCTATTTTTCCGTTGTGATTTAGGTCTAGGACTAGCGGGTCTATTATTATTTGCTGGGCTTGTTGGGAGTTGTATTCCAAACCTGAATCTATACTTCTTTGTTCATCTGATTGTGGTAACTCTATAGTTTGTCCTGGCTTGATAAGTATCCAACTTTTATCATCACTCATGTTGTCTTTTAACCAAGGATTTAACTTTATTAGTTCATCTACTGTTGTATTGTTTTTTTGTGCTATATCCCAAACTGTGTTGCCGTTTTGGATAGTGTGAATTTCTCCGTCTATTGATATATTTTCTATGCCTAAATCTTTTGCTATAGATATTAAAGTATCTTCATTATTATCTATCCAATCTACTACATCTATAGATTTAGAGACTAACTGATTAAAATCATTATCGCTAATATTAACAAAATCTTTTACATTATTATATTTATCATTTATAGGCTTTTCCATTTTTGTACCAGTCATAATAGTAAAATATGCTGCTTTTATGCCAACAGTTGTTAATGTTTTAGCTAACGCTGTTTGCATATTAAATCCACCTAAATAATATGCTGGTCTTTCCATTACATCATCAACTAAAACATCAACTATTTTATCCCTACTTGCTTTATGAGTAAATGCTTCATATAGAATTTTTGCTTCTAGTAAAACTTGTGTTTGATTATGATTTCCCAAATCTATTACACTATCATTTTCTTGCCAATCTCTAAATCCGGATATTCTTGCTAAAAAATCTCCAATTGATATTGGGAGTTCTACTGCTGTATCATATAGACCATCCATAAAATCTTTTACATGTTCTGTTGCTGTTTTTTTATCAATTTGTGCCATTTTTTATTCCTCATTTTTATTTTCAATCTTTTTTAATGGTAGTAAAACCATAACCATAAACTCTATTGTCGTATAAATAACTACTGCATATAACCATACCTCTCCTCCTAAATTAAGTTTAAAACTATCTAAAAAATAAACCAAACCTAAAATAGAAAACAACCAAGGCCCGCCCCACCAGTAAAATGATCCTATAAAAGAAATTATTTTATTTACTTTATATTCTGTACCACATTTTAAACATTTTATTGTTTTATCCCCAGTTTTTAATAAATATATATTTAGCCAACTGCCTAATTTATTTATTTTTGCTCCACAGACTTCACATTTTTTTGTTAATAATGCCATTATTCCACCTTTTTTATTTTACTTAATATCCAAGCTTTATATATAAAATATGATTTTGAATTTTTATATCTTTCAATAAAGCACCAACTAATTTTAATTTTAAACCTTTATTTTTTATTTTATATACAGGAAAATTACTTAAATAACTTGTTGCTATAAATTCTACAGTTTTTTTCAAACCTTTATGAAATTTTTTAGGTATATTTTTAACATTTAATTCAATTACTTCTAGCTTATTAAAATAAAAATTTTTCTCTTTTTGTTTGTATTTTAATATCCCTTTAACTATCGCACTTGTATTAAAACCGATTGTTTTAGTTGCTATTATTTTTACGTCAAAGGATATTCTTATGTGGTTTAGTTCATTTTGTAATTTTACTATAGGGTTATTTACTATTGTTTTTATTAAAAACTTCTTTTTTATAAAAGGAAATTTTTTATCTATTTTTTCTTGTAATTGATTTTGTGATAATTCAATAGTATATGCAAATCCATATGATGATGAAAAAGAAATAGTTATTATAAAAATAAGTCTAATTAGCAATGACATCTTATGCTACTTTTTTATCTATTACATTATCACCATTTGAATTTATAAGTTCTCTTAGCTCACTGTATCCATCTTTGTTTTTATTTCCAAATAGTTCATTTATATTATCTATCTTTCCATTGTTGTTTTTATCATATACCAATAAGCCATCTTCTTTATCTATCCATCCTGTTATCTCAGACATACCATTGTTATCCATATCAAAGAATGTATTTGAACTGTTTGCATTTATTGTGTCTATTTTTCCGTTGTGGTTTAGGTCTAGGGCTAGCGGATCATATACTCTTATTATTTGCTGGGCTTGTTGGGAGTTGTAATTCCAAGGTAATCCACCTGCATTTATCATTTGGGCTAGGTTTGTTCTGTCTTGGATTGTTAGATGTCCTTTGTTTTGTAAATATTTTTGCAAGTCATTAAAAGTAAGTATTCCACCATCTAATGCTGATTGCAGGATTGATACTATTGTTAATATTAAGTGACTATTTCCACCACCGATTTCAACATCTTTACTACCTATATTTATCCCCAAATCTTCAAATAAAGAAATAAATCCATCTGTAGTTATGTTTGTAATCTTGTCATGGGGTATATTTTCTGGTAAAACACCTAATAATTGTAAAATTTCAGAAGCAAGTCCACCAATACCTGGGGCATTATAGGTATATGTATGGTCAACTACATCAGGATGGTCAATTGTAAATTTTTGAGCCAAAAATCCACCAAGTGAATGACCTGTAACAGTTAATTTATCTGATGAAGTTACAACTCCTTCTTCAATTAATTTATCATAAAAATTATTCATTGATATTTCTTGAAAATAAGCAGTACCATCTTTACCTAATTGTGCATCAGCAATAATATCCATAAGACTAGATGTTCCTCTTATAGAAAGAGTTAATTCTCCAGTTTCATTGTTTTTTAGAAGTACAGCATCAAATCCACTAAGATTTCCTATATTGTAATCACTTGATGATGCTTGGATTGAGTAGCCTTTTGAGCGTTCTTGTACAGTTTTTCCTGTAATTGGATTTTCTATCTTATTACCATCACTATCAAGTTTATCTTTGGTTTCAAACACATACTGAATCTCTTTTGTTTTCGGATCTCTTACTATTTGATTGTTTTCATCTCTTTGTTCTGTAACTCCTGCGAAAGCTTTGGCTTGGTTTATGGTAAAACCTTGTCCTTTAATTTCTTGTTTTTTATTTCCATAAAGTTGGTCCATATACTCATTGGCACTTGTATTTTTACTTAAATCCGCATAACTTGCATTTGCTTTTAGTGCATTACCCAATGCTGTTTTTATTTCTGACATTTTATTTTCCTTGTGTTATTTTATTATTTTGTTTATATGGGTTTGGGATTACTTTTTCTTGTAGTTTGATTCTATTTCCATAATAACTACACATACTTTGAATTGTTGATTTATATCCAACTATATTAAGTAAACTATCTACATACCATCCATGTCTCAAAGAGAAATTCATATATTCTCCCATTGTTTGATTGGTTTTTATGTTAACGATACGAGTTAAACCAAATCCAAAAGGCAAGACTTTATGCAAACTAGCCATTATAAAGTTTTTTTCTAAATACTTATTTTTATATTGCTCTGAGCTAGAAACTATATACAAACTCCTAGGCACCTTAATAACATTTTTTAAATCATACTTCTTTATTAGTTTATTTGCATTAGTGCAAGAATTTTTATAGTTCTTGTGAGTGGTTGGCAGGTTGTTGTATTTGTTGTTGCAGTAGTTTAGGTAGACTATCTCTTTTTTACCTTTTGCACAAATATAATAATTTTCTTTTTTTATTAATTTTAAACATTTACCATTTCGTTTTACCAAACCATTATTATCTAAATATTTATATAATTTATCTTTTTGATGATATTCTGTACCAATAGCAGGATTGTCATAAAACCAATAATCCCTTTGCTCCTGCAAATCAGTCACAGTTTTATATATTGTAATACCACCTTTAGAAAAACATAGATATTTATAATAAGCATATCCTGCTATATGATCCCAAAAAGGTAAAGTTATAAGTAAAATAAAATATATTTTTCTTTTTGTCTTATTTGTATCTTTGTAATATTTATTAAATAACCATTTTATTAAATAATAGTATATAACTATTGGTACAATTATTATTAAAGCTCCCATTTTACACTGCCTTTTTGTTTTATTTTATTTTTCTAATTATATTTTATATTATTTGTGTCACAGTTAGCGTCACAGTTTTTATAAATATTAAAATTTATGCTACTTTCCTTTCTTCATCCATACTATATGCTATATGTGCATCTTTTACATCTCCATACCCACGAAGCCAAGGTAAAAACAAAGCATCTACACTCAAGCTATAATCACCCCTAAAATCAGTAAATCTTTTATCAACTGCAAAGTTTACATCACCGCTTAAATATTCTTGTCCGTTTTGTGTAAATGTTGAAGTTTTAAATATATTGTTTCCATTATCATCTATGTTTGTGTTTTTACTGTTTAGGTTTATTGAAGTTATATTTAACTCATCTAATGTTTTTAATTCATTGTTTTGCGAGATACCGTCACCGTTTAAATCTTGCCATATTTTTAAGTCTTTAAATTTTGTATCATTTTTATCTATTACATTATCATCATTTGAGTTTATAAGTTCTCTTAGCTCACGGTATCCATCTTTATTTTTATTTCCAAATAGTTCGTTTATATTATCTATTTTTCCATTGTTGTTTTTATCATAAACCAATAAGCCATCTTCTTTATCTATCCATCCTGTTATCTCAGACATACCATTTGAATCCATATCAAAGAATGTATTTGAACTATTTGCATTTATTGTGTCTATTTTTCCGTTGTGGTTTAGGTCTAGGACTAGCGGGTCTATTATTATTTGCTGGGCTTGTTGGGGGTTGTATTCCAAACCTGAATCTATACTTCTTTGTTCATCTGATTGTGGTAACTCTATAGTTTGTCCTGGCTTGATAAGTATCCAGCTTTTATCATCACTCATGTTGTCTTTTAACCAAGGATTTAACTTTATTAGTTCATCTACTGTTGTATTGTTTTTTTGTGCTATATCCCAAACTGTGTTGCCGTTTTCTATTTTGTAGGTTTGGTTGTCTATTGATACTTTGTTTACCCCTATATTTTGAAGTGTTGGGATTATGTTTTTTTGCACTTCTTTATCTTCGCTTAGTGTTGTTGTGTTGGTTTTTGGGTTATGTTCAAATATCGTTATGTTATTTTCACTTGATTTAATTTCCATTGTTTCACCAATAGACAATTCTTTAAATATTTTAGTTGTTAATACACCTGCTGTTTTACTTACTGTTTTTGTTACAGCATATCCTGTAATAAATGTTGCTACAGCTACACCACCTGCTGCTATTGGATTACTTTCATAAAATGCTACACCTGAAACTGCTAATGTGTTTTTTACTGTTTGTTTTATACCAGCATCAAATATTATATCTTCTACTATTTTACCTGCTATTTCTGCCGTAATATGTTCTTTTCCATTCTCGTCTTTATAGTATTTCATAACCGTATCATAAGAGAATATACTATTACCACCAATATCACAAATAGTAGATGTTATAATTAACCCTGCATTTCCCTTAATCTTTTGATCAAAATCAAATGCACTTACCATGTCACATATTGCACCTTGAGCACCTTGTAATTCTTCTACTATTGTATTAATTGTTGCCATTTTTCTCTCCTTGTTGTTTTATTATTTTGATTAATATTGTTGTTTGTTGTTTATATTTTGGACATTTTTTATCTATTGTATTTAATAGATAAGTTTGTATTTGTTTTTTATCATTTGAAAATGAACTTTTTTTAAGTAAATTTAATCTATTGTTTTCTTTTGAATTATCTAATATTACCCATTTTGCCATTTCCAGATAATACAGCAAAAATTCTTTCGTATATTTACTATTACAATCGTGTGTTCCTTGTACTGTATTTGCATATATTATATCAGCCAATAATTCATAATGTGGAAAAATATATTGAGCTAATTTTTCTTTTTTAATATTTTTATTAAATATTTGGCTAGAATGATTATAGATATTTTCCATATCTTTTAATATAATTTTACTATTCCAAAATTTAATTGCCGTTATCCTTTCATTCATACTTTGTAATGATATATCGTAGCCAGTTAATAAAATATTCATTATGCTATCTAGCTTATTAGTTTTCACTCCATAAACTTCATTTGAACCAAGTCTTACAATATTAGATTTAATAATTTCTATTAGCTGTTTATGCTTTTCATCATTTAAATTTCTAATATATAAATTATTACCTTGTTTATCATCATCATAAAAACCATACATTCTAGGATAATTTATAGTCCACCACATCACATCTTCAGCATTATCTTTTTTTACATATTTTTTACCTTGTTCAAAAAAATAATCCCTTAAAGATACAATAGGTTTTAAAATTATTCCATCATATTGTAAACCCAAATATATTCTTGCACTATTTATCCAAACAGCAGTTATTGCAGTTGAATGTAAAAAATATGATGTTGCTTTAGGATTTACTGTATCATCTACTACATATTGTAATTTTAATGCATTATAAAAATAAAAATGTATAGAAATAACTATAATTGGAATAATCAATAAATATTTTAATTTTTTCATTAAGCTATCATCTTTTTGTTATATATATTATCATCCCCATCAGTCCCAAACACAATATCATCACCCGAACTACCATTAAAACTATTTTGAAATACTGATAAGTTGGCAGTATCATTCAAGACATTGGCTATCATCTCTTTATTATTTGTTATATTGTTTGTAAGGTCAGCTATATTTATATCTAAATCATTTTTGAGTTTATCTAGTGCAAAAACAAATCCCATAGCATCTTTTATATTACTAGATGAATTGATAAACTCAACTATAGAATTATTTAGAAGTTCTTTATCATATACCACCATCTTATCTTGATTGACAGAGTAATAGCTTCCATTGAAACCATCTTTATAAAATGACTGTGAAGCAAATATTGAATAGTTTCTTATTTTCATACTTTTGTATTGTTCATCTATATATCCAGTGTCATACCTATTTGAACTATTTCTATTATTTGAATAGGCTGTTTCTATCCTAGATTTAAAAAAGTCTTCACCACTTAAAGTTTCCATTATCCAGACTTTATCATCCATTGTTAAAGTATCTCTTGTGATACCATTAGCACTATGTACTTTATCTAAGCCACTCCATTTCTTCAAATATGTATCAAATTCATTGTATGCTTTTTGTTCATCATTTACCAAAGTTTTTGTAAACTCTTTAAACTCTTCATCCATACTATAAGCTATATGTGCATCTTTCACATCTCCATAACCACGAAGCCAAGGTAAAAACAAAGCATCTACACTCAAAGTATAATCACCTCTAAAATCTGTAAATCTTTTATCAACTGCAAGGTTTACATCACCGCTTAAATATTCTTGTCCGTTTTGTGTAAATGTTGAAGTTTTAAATATATTGTTTCCATTATCATTTATGTTTGTGTTTTTACTGTTTAGGTTTATTGAAGTTATATTTAACTCATCTAATGTTTTTAATTCATTTGATTGTGAGATACCGTCACCATTTAAATCTTGCCATATTTTTAAGTCTTTAAATTTTGTATCATTTTTATCTATTACATTATCATCATTTGAGTTTATAAGTTCTCTTAACTCACGGTATCCATCTTTGTTTTCATTTCCAAATAGTTCGTTTATATTATCTATTTTTCCATTGTTGTTTTTATCATAAACCAATAAGCCATCTTCTTTATCTATCCATCCTGTTATCTCAGACATACCATTGTTATCCATATCAAAGAATGTATTTGAACTATTTGCATTTATTGTGTCTATTTTTCCGTTGTGGTTTAGGTCTAGGACTAGCGGGTCTATTATTATTTGCTGGGCTTGTTGGGAGTTGTAATTCCAAGGTAATCCACCTGCATTTATCATTTGGGCTAGGTTTGTTCTTTCTTGGGTTGTCAGATGTCCTTTGTTTTGTAAATATTTTTGCAAGTCATTAAAAGTAAGTATTCCACCATCTAATACTGATTGCAGGACTGATACTATTGTTGATATTGAGTGACTATTTCCACCACCGATTTCAACATCTTTACTACCTATATTTATCCCCCAATCTTCAAATAAAGAAATAAATCCATCTGTAGCAATATTTGTAATGAGATCATTTGGAATACTTTCAGGTAAAATACCAAATAATTGTAAAAGTTCAGAAGCAAGTCCACCAATACCTGGGGCATTATAGGTATATGTATGGTCAACTACATCAGGATGGTCAATTGTAAACTTTTGAGCTAAAAATCCACCAACTGAATGACCTGTAACAGTTAATTTATCTGATGAAGTTATAACTCCTTCTTCAATTAATTTATCATAAAAATTATTCATTGATATTTCTTGAAAATATGCAGTACCATCTTTACCCAATTGTATATCTGCAAGAATATCCATTGGACTAGTTATCTCTGAGCCTCTAAAAGAAAGAGTTAATTCTCCAGTTTCATTGTTTTTTAAAAGTACAGCATCAAATCCACTAAGATTTCCTATATTGTAATCACTTGATGATGCTTGGATTGAGTGGCCTGAGGTTCGCTCTTTTGTTTGTTCATCTATTTCAAATTTATACTGTATCTCTTTTGTTTTCGGATCTCTTACTATTTGATTGTTTTCATCTCTTTGTTCTGTAACTCCTGCGAAGGCTTTGGCTTGTTCTAGAGACATATTAGGTTTTCCAATTCTGTCGTCCGTTAAGGCTTTAATATAATTTTCGGCACTAATATCTTTATTTAAATCACCGTAACTGGCATTTGATACAACTGCATTATCTAAAATTGTTTCTGTTGTTGACATTTTATTTTCCTTTTGTTATTTTCTATTTTGTTTATACGGGTTTGGGATCACTTGCTCTTTAAAAGAACTCAAACTTGTATCACCACAATAACTAGCAAATGGATAAGGACTTATTGTTTGTATATACCATCCTCCGCCAAAGCCGTATTCATTATATTCTGCCAATATATCATTTGAATTTTTATCATAAATCTTTCCTATATTATTTCTTATAAAAAATATAGGTATATTTGAATTATAATTTTTATCAAAATTACTTACATACATAGAGTATGGACTCTTTGGTACTTTAATCACATTTTTAAGATTATATTTTTCTATAATTGTATCTGTGTATTTACAAGATTTTTTACAGTTTGGATCTGTGATTGGCAGGTTGTCATAGGTTTTGTTGCAGTAATTAAAATATGCAGGTTCTAACTTATCTTTATCTATAAGGCTTATTGCTTCTAATGTTACTATTTCTTTTCTTCTATCAATGGCTTCAAGTATATTATCATCAAATAAAATCATTTTATGTATTTTTATATTATGCTCTTTAATATATTCTTCTGCCTTTTTACAATCATAAGTTTTCCATCTTTTACTTTTACAATTGTTAATATATACAACTTTATGTTCTTTTAAATCTTTTGTTAAACCTACATAGCTTGTAATTCCATATCTCTCACCATTTGTTGAAGGTGCACTATATTGCTTAAATCCTCTTAGCCAATAATCCCTCTGTTCCTGCAAATCAGTAACAGTTTTATATATTGTAATACCACCTTTAGAAAAACATAGATATTTATAATAAGCATATCCTGCTATATGATCCCAAAAAGGTAAAGTTATAAGTAAAATAAAATATATTTTTCTTTTTGTCTTATTTGTATCTTTATAGTATTTATTAAATAACCATTTTATTAAATAATAGTATATAACTATTGGTACAATTATTATTAAAGCTCCCATTTTATGCTACCTTTTTGTTTTTTTTAAATCTCTTACTTCATTTTATATAATCTGCGTCACAGTTAGCGTCACAGTTTTTGTAAATTTTCAAATTTATGCTGCTTTCCTTTCTTCATCCATACTATAAGCTATCTGTGCATCTTTTACATCTCCATACCCACGAAGCCAAGAAAATCCAAACTGTATTTGTTTGCTTAAAAGTTTTTGTTTCAATACTATAGTTTGATTTGTGGCAATTTGGGAAAACTCTTCAAAGCTTAAAGGATAAGGATTTTTAGAACTCATATCAAAGACTAAAAGTTCCTCTTTTTGTACATCTCCTTTTATAATAGTTAAAAAACTACCATCTTTTTTTAAAACAATAGCAGGTAAAGGGTAATTTTCAGCTATCTTTTTTATAGGTAGTTTTTTAAGAGAAACCTTAAAGCCTTCTTTTTTTGCAACTCTTGCTAATTCCTCTATGCTAGGCTCATCTTCCCCTAAAGCATACTCTTTTATGATACTTCTGCTATCTATTGCTATTTGATTTAACTGTCCTACAACTTCTAAAGCTACTAATGCTGACTGCATATTATTAATTCCTTAGTTTTATTGGTGCCAACTAGATGCTACTATATTCATCAATTGTTCATTTTGTTTGATATTTTCATTTGAACTTATATCTATACCATTGTCTGCTGCATAAGCATTTATGTTTTGGATAAGAAGGTTTATATCGTTGTTTGTTAGGTAGTTGCCATCTGCTAGTTCTATTTTTTCAATAGTATTGCTACTATTCTTTTGATTTAATATTGTAACCATATCATTATTACTATAAGATATTTGTAAATCATCATTATTAAACTTAAAGATTACATCTTCTTTATTTATATTTTCTCCAAATAAAAGAATATCATCTCCACCGCTATCAATAATAGTATCATTTGCTCCGTTTAAATTTATACTATAAATATCATTTCCGTAACTTCCATTTAAAGTGTCGTTACCTTCTCCACCATCTAAAGTATCATCTCCATAACCTCCATTCAAGATATCATTTCCATTTCCACCATAAAGTCTATCGTTTCCACTATTTCCATTTATGATGTCATCTCCATCTTTTCCTGTAATAATATCAGATGAATTTGAACCAGACAGATTATCATTGTCATTTGTACCTTCAACTACTACACCTCTTCCTTCAAATTCACTTTTACTTAAAATTGTGCCATCTGCAAATTCAAAGTTTTCTATTTGATAGTCTGAACTTTTAAACCAATTTTTTATAACAATTGAATCATTTTTATTGATGGTTAATAATATATCGTTGTTATGTTTTGACAAGGTTATATCATCTTTGTCTATCCCTTCTCCAAATATGATTTTATCTGTACTGGTATAGCGCCAATATCTATCTTCATTTATAGTATCATTACCATCTCCAAGGTTAAAAATATATGTATCATTTCCATATCCACCATTTAAAGTGTCGTTACCTGTTCCGCCATTTAATATATCGTTTCCATTTTCTCCATATAAAATATCATCTCCGCTATTTCCAATTAGCTTATCATCTCCACTATTTCCATTTAAAGTATCATCTCCTGTTCCGCCATCTATAGTATCATTTCCATTTCCGCCATCTATAGTATCGTTTCCATTTCCGCCATCTATAGTATCATCTCCACTATTTCCATTTATAGTATCATCTCCATCTTTTCCAGTAATAATATCAGATGAATTTGAACCAGATAGATTATCATTGTCATTCGTACCTTCAACTACTACACCTCTTCCTTCAAATTCACTTTTGCTTAAAATTGTGCCATCTGCAAATTCAAAGTTTTCTATTTGATAGTGTGAACTTTTAAACCAATTTTTAATAACAATTGAATCATTTTCATTGATGGTTAATAATATATCGTTGTTATGTTTTGTCAAGGTTATGTTATCTTTATCTATCCCTTCTCCAAATATTATTTTATCTATATCGTTATCGTTGACCCAATATCTTTCATCCTCACTTATAGTATCATTACCATCTCCAAGGTTAAAAATATATGTATCACTCCCATATCCTCCATTTAAAGTGTCATCTCCTGTTCCGCCATTTAATATATCATTTCCACTCCCACTATTTAAAGTATCATTTCCACTATTTCCAACTAGCTTATCATCTCCATAGTTTCCATTTATGGTATCATTTCCGGTTCCGCCAGTTATAGTATCATTTCCGGTTCCGCCAGTTATAGTATCATTTCCATATCCGCCATTTATGGTATCATCTCCTGTTCCGCCATCTATAGTATCATTTCCATTTCCGCCATCTATAGTATCGTTTCCATTTCCGCCATCTATAGTATCATCTCCACTATTTCCATTTATAGTATCATCTCCATCTTTTCCAGTAATAATATCAGATGAATTTGAACCAGATAGATTATCATTGTCATTCGTACCTTCAACTACTACACCTCTTCCTTCAAATTCACTTTTACTTAAAATTGTGCCATCTGCAAATTCAAAGTTTTCTATTTGATAACGTGTGCTTGCAAACCAATTTTTTATAACAATTGAATCATTTTTATTGATGGTTAATAATATATCGTTGTTATGTTTTGACAAGGTTATATCATCTTTGTCTATCCCTTCTCCAAATATGATTTTATCTGTACTGGTATAGCGCCAATATCTATCTTCATTTATAGTATCATTACCATCTCCAAGGTTAAAAATATATGTATCATTTCCATATCCACCATTTAAAGTGTCGTTACCTGTTCCGCCATTTAATATATCGTTTCCATTTTCTCCATATAAAATATCATCTCCGCTATTTCCAATTAGCTTATCATCTCCACTATTTCCATTTAAAGTATCGTTTCCGGTTCCGCCATCTATAGTATCATTTCCATTTCCGCCATCTATAGTATCATCTCCAGTTCCACCATCTATAGTGTCATTTCCATCTCCGCCATTTATAGTATCGTTACCGTTTCCACCATCTATAATATCGTTTCCACTATTTCCATTTATGATGTCATCTCCATCCTTCCCAGTAATAATATCAGATGAATTTGAACCAGACAGATTATCATTGTCATTCGTACCTTCAACTACTACACCTCTTCCTTCAAATTCACTTTTACTTAAAATTGTGCCATCTGCAAATTCAAAGTTTTCTATTTGATGGTCTGAATTTTTAAACCAATTTTTAATAACAATTGAATCATTTTTATTGATGGTTAATAATATATCGTTGTTATGTTTTGACAAGGTTATATCATCTTTGTCTATCCCTTCTCCAAATATGATTTTATCTGTACTGGTATAGCGCCAATATCTATCTTCATTTATAGTATCATTACCATCTCCAAGGTTAAAAATATATGTATCATTTCCATATCCACCATTTAAAGTGTCGTTACCTGTTCCGCCATTTAATATATCGTTTCCATTTTCTCCATATAAAATATCATCTCCGCTATTTCCAATTAGCTTATCATCTCCACTATTTCCATTTAAAGTATCGTTTCCGGTTCCGCCATCTATAGTGTCATCTCCGTTTCCGCCATCTATAGTATCATCTCCAGTTCCACCATCTATAGTGTCATTTCCATCTCCGCCATTTATAGTATCGTTACCGTTTCCACCATCTATAATATCGTTTCCACTATTTCCATTTATGATGTCATCTCCATCCTTCCCAGTAATAATATCAGATGAATTTGAACCAGACAGATTATCATTGTCATTCGTACCTTCAACTACTACACCTCTTCCTTCAAATTCACTTTTACTTAAAATTGTGCCATCTGCAAATTCAAAGTTTTCTATTTGATGGTCTGAATTTTTAAACCAATTTTTAATAACAATTGAATCATTTTTATTGATGGTTAATAATATATCGTTGTTATGTTTTGACAAGGTTATATCATCTTTGTCTATCCCTTCTCCAAATATGATTTTATCTGTACTGGTATAGCGCCAATATCTATCTTCATTTATAGTATCATTACCATCTCCAAGGTTAAAAATATATGTATCATTTCCATATCCACCATTTAAAGTGTCGTTACCTGTTCCGCCATTTAATATATCGTTTCCATTTTCTCCATATAAAATATCATCTCCGCTATTTCCAATTAGCTTATCATCTCCACTATTTCCATTTAAAGTATCGTTTCCGGTTCCGCCATCTATAGTGTCATCTCCGTTTCCGCCATCTATAGTATCATCTCCAGTTCCACCATCTATAGTGTCATTTCCATCTCCGCCATTTATAGTATCGTTACCGTTTCCACCATCTATAATATCGTTTCCACTATTTCCATTTATGATGTCATCTCCATCCTTCCCAGTAATAATATCAGATGAATTTGAACCAGACAGATTATCATTGTCATTCGTACCTTCAACTACTACACCTCTTCCTTCAAATTCACTTTTACTTAAAATTGTGCCATCTGCAAATTCAAAGTTTTCTATTTGATGGTCTGAATTTTTAAACCAATTTTTAATAACAATTGAATCATTTTTATTGATGGTTAATAATATATCGTTGTTATGTTTTGACAAGGTTATATCATCTTTGTCTATCCCTTCTCCAAATATGATTTTATCTGTACTGGTATAGCGCCAATATCTATCTTCATTTATAGTATCATTACCATCTCCAAGGTTAAAAATATATGTATCATTTCCATATCCACCATTTAAAGTATCATCTCCTGTTCCGCCATTTAATATATCGTTTCCATTTTCTCCATATAAAATATCATCTCCGCTATTTCCAATTAGCTTATCATCTCCACTATTTCCATTTAAAGTATCGTTTCCGGTTCCGCCATCTATAGTGTCATCTCCGTTTCCGCCATCTATAGTATCATCTCCAGTTCCACCATCTATAGTGTCATTTCCATCTCCGCCATTTATAGTATCGTTACCGTTTCCACCATCTATAATATCGTTTCCACTATTTCCATTTATGATGTCATCTCCATCCTTCCCAGTAATAATATCAGATGAATTTGAACCAGACAGATTATCATTGTCATTCGTACCTTCAACTACTACACCTCTTCCTTCAAATTCACTTTTACTTAAAATTGTGCCATCTGCAAATTCAAAGTTTTCTATTTGATGGTCTGAATTTTTAAACCAATTTTTAATAACAATTGAATCATTTTTATTGATGGTTAATAATATATCGTTGTTATGTTTTGACAAGGTTATATCATCCTTGTCTATCCCTTCTCCAAATATGATTTTATCTGTACTGGTATAGCGCCAATATCTATCTTCATTTATAGTATCATTACCATCTCCAAGGTTAAAAATATATGTATCATTTCCATATCCACCATTTAAAGTATCATCTCCTGTTCCACCATTTAATATATCATCTCCATTTTCTCCATGTAAAATATCATCTCCGCTATTTCCAATTAGCTTATCATCTCCACTATTTCCATTTATAGTATCATTTCCGGTTCCGCCATCTATAGTATCATTTCCACTCCCACCGTTTAGCTTATCATCCCCATCAGTCCCAAGTACAATATCATCACCCGAACTACCATTAAAATTATGTTGAAATACTGATAAGTTAGCAGTATCATTCAAGACATTGGCTACCATCTCTTTATTATTTGTTATATTGTTTGTAAGGTCAGCTATATTTATATCCAAATCATTTTTTAACTTATCTAATACATAAACAAATTCCATAGTATTTTTTGTATTGTTAGACGAGTTGATAAATTCGGCTACAGAATCAATTAAAAGTTCCTTATCATATACCACCATCTTATCTTGATTGACAGAATAATAACTTCCATCATAAGCATCTTTAAAAAATGACTGTGAAGCAAATATTGAATAGTTTCTTATTTTCATACTTTTGTATTGTTCATTTATATAGTTACTATCATATCTATTTGAACTATTTCTATTATTTGAATAGGCTGTTTCTATCCTAGATTTAAAAAAGTCTTCACCACTTAAAGTTTCCATTATCCAGACTTTATCATCCATTGTTAAAGTATCTCTTGTGATACCATTAGCACTATGTACTTTATCTAAGCCACTCCATTTCTTCAAATATGTATCAAATTCATTGTATGCTTTCTCGTTATCACGAACCAATGTTTTTGTAAACTCTTTAAACTCTTCATCCATACTATAAGCTATATGTGCATCTTTCACATCTCCATACCCACGAAGCCAAGGTAAAAACAAAGCATCTACACTTAGAGTATATTCACCCCTAAAATCTGTAAATCTTTTATCAACTGCAAAGTTTACATCACCGCTTAAATATTCTTGTCCGTTTTGTGTAAATGTTGAAGTTTTAAATATATTGTTTCCATTATCATCTATGTTTGTATTTTTACTGTTTAGGTTTATTGAAGTTATATTTAACTCATCTAATGTTTTTAATTCATTGTTTTGCGAGATACCGTCACCATTTAAATCTTGCCATATTTTTAAGTCTTTAAATTTTGTATCATTTTTATCTATTACATTATCACCATTTGAATTTATAAGTTCTCTTAGCTCACGGTATCCATCTTTGTTTTTATTTCCAAATAGTTCATTAATATTATCTATTTTTCCATTGTTGTTTTTATCATAAACCAATAAGCCATCTTCTTTATCTATCCATCCAGTTATCTCAGACATACCATTGTTATCCATATCAAAGAAAGCACTTGAGGTGTTTGCATTTGTGGTATCTATTTTTCCGTTGTGGTTTAGGTCTAGGACTAGCGGGTCTATTATTATTTGCTGGGCTTGTTGGGAGTTGTATTCCAAACCTGAATCTATACTTCTTTGTTCATCTGATTGTGGTAACTCTATAGTTTGTCCTGGCTTGATAAGTATCCAACTTTTATCATCACTCATGTTGTCTTTTAACCAAGGATTTAACTTTATTAGTTCATCTACTGTTGTATTGTTTTTTTGTGCTATATCCCAAACTGTATCGCCTTTTTCGATAGTATAGATTTCTCCTGCATCATTTTGAATAGTTACATTATCATTGTCTAGTATAGATTTCATATCTGGATCATTTATAAGCTTTATTGGGTCGTTGGTGATTATTGTTGTTCCTTGCGGGGTTGTTTCTATTTCTGTTCCATTCTTTTCCCCTCTCCACTTATCATATATTTTCTTTCCATAATTATATAATTCACTTATAGTATCATCTGATACAAGACTAGCTACAATACCAACAACTGCACCGGTTGCAATTATACCAATAGCAACCGGTGTACTAGCAGTTGCTATTGCACCACCGGCTATTACTCTTGTTAACAATGCGGCAGTTGTTCCACCAGAAGCCCAACCTACCACATCTCCTGCTACATTTGTAACAACTGCTTTTATTTTATCATCTTCTTTTACTAAGCTTACAAATAAACTTAAAGGCTTGGTTGCACCTGCTCCCATTATTTTTACTAAATGTTTTGAATCACTCGAAGCATTTAGTTTGTCTATATCTACAAGTTCTGTAATCGTTGAAGCAACTATACTATAAATATTTGTTGTTGTTTCAATTGCTGAAAAGTCTTGTCCATTATTTTCATTGGTTTGTGTCATTTTTTATCCCTTTTTTTAAATTTAATTTTTTACATGTTTGATTTAAGTTAGTATCCGCAGAATCAGATAGTGCACTTTCGATTGAATTATCTTGCATTTTTGTTGCAACATTTTTTAGGTCTAAAAGATTATTTCTTGTAATTAAATAATCTTTTAACATACTGTTTTTAGATGGATTGCAATAGTCTTTTTGTATTTCATATTGTTTTATTATTGTAAAATAATAAAATATCCACGCTGTTAATTTATGCAACCTTATATTGTCAAACCATTTATGTTTACCATTTTGATATATCTTTGGATCTGTTTGTTTAAAATGATTTTGCATTTTATATAACTCATCATAAAGCCTAATAAACCTTTTCATTCTTTTGTGATCATTATTTAATAATGTATAGTTAATTGTTTTATCATCATTGAGCCAATAAGCCATAACACTTTTTATATATATGTATGACAACTTCTGAAAAGCTATATATCTCATCTGTTCAAATTCTTTATCTTTTGCTTTGTATTTAGTGATATTATCAAGTATATACCAAGTCTTGTCTAACATATTTCTTGCTTCATCAAATGTATAAGGTTCATCATATAAGATTAAACTAGGTATTTTAGGCACTACATAACTATCCAATCTAAATAAATACCAGCCTAAATATCTTTCAGCATCATTCTTGGGAATATTTTTTTGCCAATTTCTTATAAAATAATCTTGTAAATTTATAATAGGTTTCATAATCAAACTATTTTCATCTACAAATGGAATTGAAGTAATTATTTTTCCATACAACCATAAAATATTTGCACCTACTAAATACTCTTTTGCTTCTGAATATGGATGGTTTTTATTTATCCAAGCACTTCTTTGCAATTGATAAGTACCTAAATTTGCAACTATAAATAAAGGTACTATAAATAATATAAATATCTTTATTTTGTTTTGTTTTTTCATCTTATGCTACCTTTTTATTTTCTGCAAAATTATGACTAAAGGTTTTGTTATTTATTGTAAATATATTATTTTTTAAAAATGTATCAAATTCATTGTATGCTTTCTCGTCATCACCAACCAATGTTTTTGTAAACTCTTTAAACTCTTCATCCATACTATAAGCTATATGTGCATCTTTCACATCTCCATAACCACGAAGCCAAGGTAAAAACAAAGCATCTACACTTAGAGTATATTCACCTCTATAGTCAGTAAATCTTTTATCAACTGCAAAGTTTACATCACCGCTTAAATATTCTTGTCCGTTTTGTGTAAATGTTGAAGTTTTAAATATATTGTTTCCATTATCATCTATGTTTGTATTTTTACTGTTTAGGTTTATTGAAGTTATATTTAACTCATCTAATGTTTTTAATTCATTGTTTTGCGAGATACCGTCACCATTTAAATCTTGCCATATTTTTAAGTCTTTAAATTTTGTATCATTTTTATCTATTACATTATCACCATTTGAGTTTATAAGTTCTCTTAGTTCACGGTATCCATCTTTGTTTTCATTTCCAAATAGTTCATTTATATTATCTATTTTTCCATTATTATTTTTATCATATACTAGCAGTCCATCTTCTTTATCTATCCATCCAGTTATCTCAGACATACCATTGTTATCCATATCAAAGAAAGCACTTGAGGTGTTTGCATTTGTGGTATCTATTTTTCCGTTGTGGTTTAGGTCTAGGGCTAGCGGATCATATACTCTTATTATTTGCTGGGCTTGTTGGGAGTTGTAATTCCAAGGTAATCCACCTGCATTTATCATTTGGGCTAGGTTTGTTCTTTCATCTTGGGTTAGGGAGTTTTGTTTTTCGGATATACTAACAGCTTGTTCTTCGGCATTATTAAATAAAGTTTCATCTATTTTAACTTTATATTCTTCTATAATTTCATTTAATTTATTTATATTATCATTTACAAATTTATCTGTATCTATATTATATTCTTCTTTTAAAAACTTATCAAATTCTCTTCCAGTTGCAGCACCATTTACTTGTCCGCTTCTTTTTGCTGTTACATATAAAGCAAATGCACCAGCAATCTTTTGAGGGTCTTTTATTTTTGATTTTAAAATTACTATAGCACCAGCAACTGCTGTTGCATCAACTACTTTCCCACCTATAAAACTCCCAACTTTTTCTAAAACATTTTCTTGATTTGGTATTGTATTCATAATTAACTTCTCCTATATATTTATTAAGCTTGATAGCCAACTATTAACTCTTTGCTGAATATTCATACATTTATAATCTATTTTAAATAAAGATAATTTAATAATTTGATATATAAAATATATTAAATAAATTCCAAATACTATTACACTTATAATAATTGATATGAAATAATCAGTATGAAATACAATATGTAATAATATTGACATCGCATTTAAAATAATTAATCCACTTATTAACCAAAATATAAATTTTAGTTCACATTGTAGAAATTTCCTAATTGTTGCCATTTCTTAATCCTCCTATTTTTATTTATTTTTCACTCTTAAATACTATGCATTGTTCAACTTCTGATAAGTCAATATTTGCATATTCTTTATCTCTTTGTTCTGTAACTCCTGCGAAGGCTTTGGCTTGGTCCAGGGTAAAACCTTGTTTACCAAAAATATTTTTCTTTGTAAGTTCTGTAATATAATCATTAGGATTATCATTCATATTTAACTTTAAATCTGCGTAACTCGCATTTGCTTTTAACGCATTATCCAATGCTGTTTTTATATCTGACATTTTATTTTCCTTGTGTTATTTTTTTATTTTTATATGGATTACGAATAATCAACTCTTGTAAATTAGTACTGCTTGTGTAATTACATCTTTCTCCTCTATTCTCAAATGGATTAAATATATTTATAAACCATCCTCCCCAAAAAGTTATCTCAATATTTTCACCTAAAATTTCTTTTGTTTGATAATTTTTTACTTGTTTGATATCAAAAGTTAACCATAAAGGTAATATTCTATTCCACTGTGTTGAATATATATACGGACTCCTAGGCACCTTAATAACATTTTTTAAATCATACTTCTTTATTAGTTTATTTGCATTAGTGCAAGAATTTTTATAGTTCTTGTGAGTGGTTGGCAGGTTGTTGTATTTGTTGTTGCAGTAGTTTAGGTAGACTATCTCTTTTTTACCTTTTGCACAAATATAATAATTTTCTTTTTTTATTAATTTTAAACATTTACCATTTCGTTTTACCAAACCATTATTATCTAAATATTTATATAATTTATCTTTTTGATGATATTCTGTACCAATAGCAGGATTGTCATAAAACCAATAATCCCTTTGCTCCTGCAAATCAGTCACAGTTTTATATATTGTAATACCACCTTTAGAAAAACATAGATATTTATAATAAGCATATCCTGCTATATGATCCCAAAAAGGTAAAGTTATAAGTAAAATAAAATATATTTTTCTTTTTGTCTTATTTGTATCTTTGTAATATTTATTAAATAACCATTTTATTAAATAATAGTATATAACTATTGGTACAATTATTATTAAAGCTCCCATTTTACACTGCCTTTTTGTTTTATTTTATTTTTCTAATTATATTTTATATTATTTGTGTCACAGTTAGCGTCACAGTTTTTATAAATATTAAAATTTATGCTACTTTCCTTTCTTCATCCATACTATATGCTATATGTGCATCTTTTACATCTCCATACCCACGAAGCCAAGGTAAAAACAAAGCATCTACACTCAAGCTATAATCACCCCTAAAATCAGTAAATCTTTTATCAACTGCAAAGTTTACATCACCGCTTAAATATTCTTGTCCGTTTTGTGTAAATGTTGAAGTTTTAAATATATTGTTTCCATTATCATCTATGTTTGTGTTTTTACTGTTTAGGTTTATTGAAGTTATATTTAACTCATCTAATGTTTTTAATTCATTGTTTTGCGAGATACCGTCACCGTTTAAATCTTGCCATATTTTTAAGTCTTTAAATTTTGTATCATTTTTATCTATTACATTATCATCATTTGAGTTTATAAGTTCTCTTAGCTCACGGTATCCATCTTTATTTTTATTTCCAAATAGTTCGTTTATATTATCTATTTTTCCATTGTTGTTTTTATCATAAACCAATAAGCCATCTTCTTTATCTATCCATCCTGTTATCTCAGACATACCATTTGAATCCATATCAAAGAATGTATTTGAACTGTTTGCATTTGTGGTATCTATTTTTCCGTTGTGGTTTAGGTCTAGGGCTAGCGGATCGTATACTCTTATTGCTTGCTGGGCTTGTTGGGAGTTGTAATTCCATGGTAATCCACCTGCATTTATCATTTGGGCTAGGTTTGTTCTGTCATCTTGGGTTAGGGAGTTTTGTTTGTTTAAGGCATGTTCCATACTCATTTTTAATTCTTTGTATAGTGATTCTGCAATTTGACCTAAGTCAAGATTTAATTCTTTTAATCCTATTGTTATTCCTACTCCTACGATTGCAATTCCAATTACACCTACTAAAGCAGGAGTCACACCTGTTGCAATTATACCAACTGCAAGACCTTCTGCAATTACTCCTGATATATTTGCAATATTTTCATCATATGATTTATTACTATCCCAATTTAATGTCATATCTAAAACGATACTTTTACCTTTAAAATAACCTTTTGCATCATCTATATTTATGTCTTGATTATAAGTTTCTTTTGCATATTTTACTAAATCTTCTGCTGTAGCTCCCATAAAATCAGATGTAACTTTCAGCCAATCTTTAACTGTCATTTCTGTTTGATTATTTTCATTTATTTGTGTTGCCATTTTTGATCCTTTATTTTTATTTATTTTTCACTCTTAAATACTATACATTGTTCAACTTCTGATAAGTCAATATTTGCATATTCTTTAAAATAGTTTTCTATTTTTTTATCATTTTCAGTTCCATCTAAAACAAAAGATATTATTTTATTATCACTATATATTTCTAATGTTCTTATTTTTAAAGATATTTTAAATTCTTTTTGTTTTATATATATAAATATCGATTGACTAATAATCATAGTTATGTATATATAAATTACAAATAATATTAAGATTAATAATCTTGGTTCTAAAATAAAACATATTAGAATATTACCAATCAATAATTTTTGAAATAAACTATTAAGTCGGAATCTTGTTTTATTATAGTTTGTATTGATAAATTTATATATTTCATCAATTTTATGAATATTAATAATACAGTTATGATTCATTTTTATAATTTCATTTTTATAAAATAAAATTTTTTTATCATCATCCATTGAGTTAATAATTGTTTTAATTGATATTATTAACATATATATAAAACCTACAATTACAAAAATACCTTTTAAACTATTTGTTAAATTATCAAATGTACCAAATATTAATAGCCATCCAAAAAATATTGCTAGAAGAAATGACAATCCCCATAATCCATTTAACAATAAAGCATCATCATCAATTTCAAACAATAACTCATCATCTTCATTTTGAACTTTTTTTTCTTTCATTTTATGCTACTTTCTTATTATCAAAGTAAGCATTTGATATACGATCTTCATCTATCATAAATTGAAATTTATCTATAACTTTAAATCCATCTTTTGTAAGAGTTTTTGTAAACTCTTTAAACTCTTCATCCATACTATAAGCTATATGTGCATCTTTTACATCTCCATAACCACGAAGCCAAGGTAAAAACAAAGCATCTACACTTAGAGTATATTCACCTCTATAGTCAGTAAATCTTTTATCTACTGCAAAGTCTACATCACCGCTTAGATACTCTTCACCGTTTTGTGTAAATGTTGAAGTTTTAAATATATTGTTTCCATTATCATCTATGTTTGTATTTTTACTGTTTAGGTTTATTGAAGTTATATTTAACTCATCTAATGTTTTTAATTCATTGTTTTGTGATATACCGTCACCATTTAAATCTTGCCATATTTTTAAGTCTTTAAATTTTGTATCATTTTTATCTATTACATTATCACCATTTGAATTTATAAGTTCTCTTAGCTCACGATATCCATCTTTGTTTTTATTTCCAAATAGTTCGTTTATATTATCTATCTTTCCATTGTTGTTTTTATCATATACCAATAAGCCATCTTCTTTATCTATCCATCCTGTTATCTCAGACATACCATTTGAATCCATATCAAAGAATGTATTTGAACTGTTTGCATTTGTGGTATCTATTTTTCCGTTGTGGTTTAGGTCTAAGGCTAGCGGATCTATTATTATTTGCTGGGCTTGTTGGGAGTTGTAATTCCATGGCATTCCACCTGCATTTATCATTTGGGCTAGGTTTGTTCTTTGCTCTAAGGTTAGGGCGTTATACTTCTGAACAATAAGATTTTGGGTAAATTTATCAAAAAATATTTCCAACTTCATCTAGTTTTAATCCTATTGCTTGTGTATATGGATTAAACATCATTGTTTCTACAATATCAAATATAGGATTAGATATATCTGTGGTCTGGTGCAAGATAAGAAGGGATTATTCCAGCGTCACTTAAACTCTCTAATGCCCATGCTGTACATTGCACTCCATAAGGAAGATGATAGTCAGGTGGATTTTTTAGATGATTCGTCCTATGTTATTCATTAAAGCATCATATTGAGCTTTATTTAGTGCAATTGGTTTGCTAGAGTGTTGAAATTCATGATTAGTATCATCAAAAACTTTACCTTTCCCTGTCAATCCTGTTTTTTCAGGAGCAAATCCGACTCCTGAATGTGTACCATCTGGATGTGTAATTCTTAAAAATGTATGTGGTTTCCAATCTTTACTTTTTGTTTCTGAACCTCTGTAAATACCATCATCTACCATAACCTCTACTTTTGCATAACTCATTTCTCTTCTCCTCTTAATTTTAATTTTAATAAATAATGATCATTGAATAAACCATCAAAAAAACCTATCTCACCAATTTCTTTATAAGACATATTTATAGTAGTGAAATGTATTCCCATTTTTTTATGTCCTAATTTATGACCTGCAATATATTCATCTATACAAGCATCTACAATCTTATTTGCAACTTGTATATCCTTTAAAGAATATACACTGATATGAATAATTTCATGATGATTTGACATTATAAGCATATCTGTACAATCTCTATATCTTTCACTACATATTTTATTTTTTATTAGTATTTTATAAACATTATCAACCAAATTTTCTACATGCTTTGGATATGTCATACCTCCCCATCCCGCATTTGCAGAGGTATTAAATATAATAATTAAAAACAATCCTAAAAAGTATCTTTTTATCAAAATATAATAATCCATTATGCCACCTTTTTATTTTTTAAAAAAGTACAGCTAAGTTTTTTATTATTTACTATAAATATACTATTTTGACAAGTAATATTATTTTTTTAAATATGTATCAAATTCACCGTAAGCTTTTTGCTCATCATTTACCAAAGTTTGTGTAAACTTTTTAAAATCTTCATCCATTAAGCTATAATCACCCCTAAAATCTGTAAATCTTTTATCAACTGCAAAGTTTACATCACCGCTTAAATATTCTTGACCGTTTTGTGTAAATGTTGAAGTTTTAAATATATTGTTTCCATTATCATCTATGTTTGTGTTTTTACTGTTTAGGTTTATTGAAGTTATATTTAACTCATCTAATGTTTTTAATTCATTGTTTTGCGAGATACCGTCACCATTTAAATCTTGCCATATTTTTAAGTCTTTAAATTTTGTATCATTTTTATCTATTACATTATCACCATTTGAATTTATAAGTTCTCTTAACTCACTGTATCCATCTTTGTTTTTATTTCCAAATAGTTCGTTTATATTATCTATCTTTCCATTGTTGTTTTTATCATATACCAATAAGCCATCTTCTTTATCTATCCATCCTGTTATCTCAGACATACCATTGTTATCCATATCAAAAAATGCTTTTGAACTGTTTGCATTTGTGGTATCTATTTTTCCATTATGATTTAGGTCTAGGGCTAGCGGATCTATTATTATTTGCTGGGATTGTTGGGAGTTGTAGGATTCAAAAGAGGGTATCGTACTTCGGTTATCACTCCCTATCCCATCATAATTATCTCCGTACATATCATAAAACTTTTTATCATCTTCAAACCAATTTGGAACATTTCCAAATCCATTATCTATTCCCCCAGCATCCAAAACATCACCTATAAATGTTGCACAATTATCAGTTTGTTCTCCTATCTCTCCAGCTAAAAAATAATCTCCTGGATTTTCAATTCTATCTTGAATATAGTTATTTATATCATTGTATTGATCATCTGTTAAATAATTTTCTGCTATTGGTCCACTTTGTTTTGCTGTCTCTACTCTGGTAGTTTCATCCTCTTTATCTTTTAACTTTTCATCCAACACTATACCCTCGCCATATACAGAGTCTATAGTGTCTTTAGGATAATATCCATAATACTTGGTGTTGCCGTTATTATCAGTCAAACCTACAAAAACATGACCACCTATACTACTTGAACCATCTGGATCCACATAAATTGAAATTGTTGCCATTTTTATCTCCTACTAATAAATTTATTTTTTATATTTGATTATTTCAAATACTATATTCTCTCTCTTCTTTTCGCCCTCATAAATGATATATCTTGTTTTACCATCATATCTATACATTTTTTTCAGAATTGTTGCTAAGCACTTCTCGTGTTTTAATACTTCAATTGGTGAAGATTTAATAGGATTTATTTCTAAAAGCCAATGATGCCCAAAATGATAAGAACCATTTTCTATTAAAGAAGGCATATCTGGTTTTGGATTTTTTAGTGTATTACTTAAATAATTACTCCATAAATATAATTTACAATCTTTAGATACATTTATATCCATAGTACTTCTAGGCAAATCTCCAACATTTAATTCTTGTACAAAACTAAACTGAAATACTGCAAAAAGATAAAAAGGAAGTATGATAAAAAATATTCTTGTAATATATACTAAATATTTTTTATTTATATTTATAATATAGTTTTCTTTTAATTTTTTTCTAACAAATTCAACTATTGTTTTTGAAACAAAAAAGTAAACTACTAGTCCAATAATTGCATATATAATAAAATACATATCATGCCACCTTACCAATAAAATCATCTGTTTCCAGTTCACTTTCTACGGTTATACCAAAGTGTAAAGCTTTTGGTTCTAAATTTGAAAAAATTAATATTATTTTCATAATAATGCTCCTTTTTTATGTTCTATCTTAACTGCGTCACAGTTAGTGTCACAAAATTAATAAATTTCATAATTTATGCTGTTTTTTTATATCCAATAAACCTATCCTGATTTACAGAGTAATATGCTTTATCATCCATTGTTAAAGTATCTCTTGTGATACCATTAGCACTATGTACTTTATCTAAGCCACTCCATTTCTTCAAATATGTATCAAATTCATTGTATGCTTTTTGTTCATCATTTACCAAAGTTTTTGTAAACTCTTTAAACTCTTCATCCATACTATATGCTATATGTGCATCTTTTACATTTCCATAACCACGAAGCCAAGGTAAAAACAAAGCATCTACACTCAAAGTATAATCACCTCTAAAATCTGTAAATCTTTTATCAACTGCAAAGTTTACATCACCGCTTAAATATTCTTGTCCGTTTTGTGTAAATGTTGAAGTTTTAAATATATTGTTTCCATTATCATCTATGTTTGTGTTTTTACTGTTTAGGTTTATTGAAGTTATATTTAACTCATCTAATGTTTTTAATTCATTGTTTTGCGAGATACCGTCACCATTTAAATCTTGCCATATTTTTAAGTCTTTAAATTTTGTATCATTTTTATCTATTACATTATCATCATTTGAGTTTATAAGTTCTCTTAGCTCACGGTATCCATCTTTGTTTTTATTTCCAAATAGTTCGTTTATATTATCTATCTTTCCATTATTATTTTTGTCATATACCAATAAGCCATCTTCTTTATCTATCCATCCAGTTATCTCAGACATACCATCTCCATCCATATCAAAGAATGTATTTGAACTGTTTGCATTTATTGTGTCTATTTTTCCGTTGTGGTTTAGGTCTAGGGCTAGCGGATCATATACTCTTATTATTTGCTGGGCTTGTTGGGAGTTGTAATTCCAAGGTAATCCACCTGCATTTATCATTTGGGCTAGGTTTGTTCTGTCTTGGATTGTTAGATGTCCTTTGTTTTGTAAATATTTTTGCAAGTCATTAAAAGTAAGTATTCCACCATCTAATGCTGATTGCAGGATTGATACTATTGTTAATATTAAGTGACTATTTCCACCACCGATTTCAACATCTTTACTACCTATATTTATCCCCAAATCTTCAAATAAAGAAATAAATCCATCTGTAGTTATGTTTGTAATCTTGTCATGGGGTATATTTTCTGGTAAAACACCTAATAATTGTAAAATTTCAGAAGCAAGTCCACCAATACCTGGGGCATTATAGGTATATGTATGGTCAACTACATCAGGATGGTCAATTGTAAATTTTTGAGCCAAAAATCCACCAAGTGAATGACCTGTAACAGTTAATTTATCTGATGAAGTTACAACTCCTTCTTCAATTAATTTATCATAAAAATTATTCATTGATATTTCTTGAAAATAAGCAGTACCATCTTTACCTAATTGTGCATCAGCAATAATATCCATAAGACTAGATGTTC
The DNA here is from genome assembly GCA_965242915.1 of Arcobacteraceae bacterium. GTDB lineage: Bacteria > Campylobacterota > Campylobacteria > Campylobacterales > Arcobacteraceae > CAJXII01. The sequence goes on along the minus strand of CBDETN010000024.1, from coordinate 33,292 downwards.
CTCTTATAGAAAGAGTTAATTCTCCAGTTTCATTGTTTTTTAGAAGTACAGCATCAAATCCACTAAGATTTCCTATATTGTAATCACCTGATGATGCTTGGATTGAGTAGCCTTTTGAGCGTTCTTTAATATATTTTCCATTATCGTCTTTTATTGGATTATCATTACTATCAAGTTTTTTTCTAGTCTCAAACTGATACTGTATCTCTTTTGTTTTCGGGTCTCTTACTATTTGATTGTTTTCATCTCTTTGTTCTGTAACTCCTGCGAAGGCTTTGGCTTGGTTTATGGTAAAACCTTGTCCTTTAATTTCTTGTTTTTTATTTCCATAAAGTTGGTCCATATACTCATTGGCACTTGTATTTTTACTTAAATCCGCATAACTTGCATTTGCTTTTAGTGCATTACCCAATGCTGTTTTTATTTCTGACATTTTATTTTCCTTGTGTTATTTTATTATTTTGTTTATATGGGTTTGGGATTACTTTTTCTTGTAGTTTGATTCTATTTCCATAATAACTACACATACTTTGAATTGTTGATTTATATCCAACTATATTAAGTAAACTATCTACATACCATCCATGTCTCAAAGAGAAATTCATATATTCTCCCATTGTTTGATTGGTTTTTATGTTAACGATACGAGTTAAACCAAATCCAAAAGGCAAGACTTTATGCAAACTAGCCATTATAAAGTTTTTTTCTAAATACTTATTTTTATATTGCTCTGAGCTAGAAACTATATACAAACTCCTAGGCACCTTAATAACATTTTTTAAATCATACTTCTTTATTAGTTTATCTGCATTAGTGCAAGAATTTTTATAGTTCTTGTGAGTGGTTGGCAGGTTGTTGTATTTGTTGTTGCAGTAGTTTAGGTAAATCATTTTTAAAGCCCATTCTTTTTCTTTAATTTTATATTGAATTTCTCTTTTAACTAATCCATTTTTTGATAAATATTTAAATTGTTTATCATTAAATGAATTATCAACTACATTCAATCCTTCATAAAACCAATAATCCTTCTGCTCCTGCAAATCAGTCACAGTTTTATATATCTTCACTCCACCATTTGTATAACATAGATATTTATAATAAGCATATCCTGCCATATGATCCCAAAAGGGTAAAGTTACAAGTAAAATAAAATATATTTTTCTTTTTGTCTTATTTGTATCCTTATAGTATTTATTAAATAACCATTTTATTAAATAATAGTATATAACTATTGGTACAATTATTATTAAAGCTCCCATTTTACACTGCCTTTCTGTTTTTTTTAAATCTCTTACTTCATTTTATATAATCTGCGTCACAGTTAGCGTCACAGTTTTTGTAAATTTTCAAATTTATGCTGCTTTTTTATAGTCTACATATAAGTTACTAGTTTGCAACTCCAAATCACCGCTTAAATATTCTTGTCCGTTTTGTGTAAATGTTGAAGTTTTAAATATATTGTTTCCATTATCATCTATGTTTGTGTTTTTACTGTTTAGATTTATTGAAGTTATATTTAACTCATCTAATGTTTTTAATTCATTTGATTGTGAGATACCGTCACCGTTTATATCTTGCCATATTTTTAAGTCTTTAAATTTTGTATCATTTTTATCTATTACATTATCACCATTTGAATTTATAAGTTCTCTTAGCTCACTGTATCCATCTTTGTTTTCATTTCCAAATAGTTCATTAATATTATCTATTTTTCCATTGTTGTTTTTATCATATACTAGCAGTCCATCTTCTTTATCTATCCATCCTGTTATCTCAGACATACCATTGTTATCCATATCAAAGAATGTATTTGAACTGTTTGCATTTATGGTATCATTTCCGGTTCCGCCATCTATAGTGTCATCTCCGTTTCCGCCATCTATAGTATCATCTCCAGTTCCACCATCTATAGTGTCATTTCCATCTCCGCCATTTATAGTATCGTTACCGTTTCCACCATCTATAATATCGTTTCCACTATTTCCATTTATGATGTCATCTCCATCCTTCCCAGTAATAATATCAGATGAATTTGAACCAGACAGATTATCATTGTCATTCGTACCTTCAACTACTACACCTCTTCCTTCAAATTCACTTTTACTTAAAATTGTGCCATCTGCAAATTCAAAGTTTTCTATTTGATGGTCTGAATTTTTAAACCAATTTTTAATAACAATTGAATCATTTTTATTGATGGTTAATAATATATCGTTGTTATGTTTTGACAAGGTTATATCATCCTTGTCTATCCCTTCTCCAAATATGATTTTATCTGTACTGGTATAGCGCCAATATCTATCTTCATTTATAGTATCATTACCATCTCCAAGGTTAAAAATATATGTATCATTTCCATATCCACCATTTAAAGTGTCGTTACCTGTTCCGCCATTTAATATATCGTTTCCATTTTCTCCATATAAAATATCATCTCCGCTATTTCCAATTAGCTTATCATCTCCACCATTTCCATTTATAGTATCATTTCCGGTTCCGCCATCTATAGTGTCATCTCCGTTTCCGCCATCTATAGTATCATCTCCAGTTCCACCATCTATAGTGTCATTTCCATCTCCGCCATTTATAGTATCGTTACCGTTTCCACCATCTATAATATCGTTTCCACTATTTCCATTTATGATGTCATCTCCATCCTTCCCAGTAATAATATCAGATGAATTTGAACCAGACAGATTATCATTGTCATTCGTACCTTCAACTACTACACCTCTTCCTTCAAATTCACTTTTACTTAAAATTGTGCCATCTGCAAATTCAAAGTTTTCTATTTGATGGTCTGAATTTTTAAACCAATTTTTAATAACAATTGAATCATTTTTATTGATGGTTAATAATATATCGTTGTTATGTTTTGACAAGGTTATATCATCTTTGTCTATCCCTTCTCCAAATATGATTTTATCTGTACTGGTATAGCGCCAATATCTATCTTCATTTATAGTATCATTACCATCTCCAAGGTTAAAAATATATGTATCATTTCCATATCCACCATTTAAAGTGTCGTTACCTGTTCCGCCATTTAATATATCGTTTCCATTTTCTCCATATAAAATATCATCTCCGCTATTTCCAATTAGCTTATCATCTCCACTATTTCCATTTAAAGTATCGTTTCCGGTTCCACCATCTATAGTATCGTTTCCACTCCCACCGTTTAACTTATCATCCCCATCAGTCCCAAACACAATATCATCACCCGAACTACCATTAAAACTATTTTGAAATACTGATAAGTTGGCAGTATCATTCAAGACATTGGCTATCATCTCTTTATTATTTGTTATATTGTTTGTAAGGTCAGCTATATTTATATCTAAATCATTTTTGAGTTTATCTAGTGCAAAAACAAATCCCATAGCATCTTTTATATTACTAGATGAATTGATAAACTCAACTATAGAATTATTTAGAAGTTCTTTATCATATACCACCATCTTATCTTGATTGACAGAGTAATAGCTTCCATTGAAACCATCTTTATAAAATGACTGTGAAGCAAATATACTGTAGTTCTTTGTCTTTAGATTATTGTATTGTTCATCTATATATCCAGTGTCATACCTATTTGAACTATTTCTATTATTTGAATAGGCTGTTTCTATCCTAGATTTAAAAAAGTCTTCACCACTTAAAGTTTCCATTATCCAGACTTTATCATCCATTGTTAAAGTATCTCTTGTGATACCATTAGCACTATGTACTTTATCTAAGCCACTCCATTTCTTCAAATATGTATCAAATTCATTGTATGCTTTTTGTTCATCATTTACCAAAGTTTTTGTAAACTCTTTAAACTCTTCATCCATACTATATGCTATATGTGCATCTTTTACATCTCCATACCCACGAAGCCAAGGTAAAAACAAAGCATCTACACTCAAAGTATAATCACCCCTAAAATCTGTAAATCTTTTATCAACTGCAAGGTTTACATCACCGCTTAAATATTCTTGTCCGTTTTGTGTAAATGTTGAAGTTTTAAATATATTGTTTCCATTATCATCTATGTTTGTGTTTTTACTGTTTAGGTTTATTGAAGTTATATTTAACTCATCTAATGTTTTTAATTCATTGTTTTGCGAGATACCGTCACCATTTAAATCTTGCCATATTTTTAAGTCTTTAAATTTTGTATCATTTTTATCTATTACATTATCATCATTTGAGTTTATAAGTTCTCTTAACTCACGGTATCCATCTTTGTTTTCATTTCCAAATAGTTCATTTATATTATCTATTTTTCCATTGTTGTTTTTATCATAAACCAATAAGCCATCTTCTTTATCTATCCATCCAGTTATCTCAGACATACCATTGTTATCCATATCAAATAATGTATTTGAACTATTTGCATTTGTGGTATCTATTTTTCCGTTGTGATTTAGGTCTAGGGCTAGCGGATCTATTATTATTTGCTGGGCTTGTTGGGAGTTGTATTCTGAACCTGAATCTATACTTCTTTGTTCATCTGATTGTGGTAACTCTATAGTTTGTCCTGGCTTAATAAGTATCCAGCTTTTATCATCACTCATGTTGTCTTTTAACCAAGGATTTAACTTTATTAGTTCATCTACTGTTGTATTGTTTTTTTGTGCTATATCCCAAACTGTGTTACCTTTTTCTATTTTGTAGGTTTGGTTGTCTATTGATACTTTGTTTACCCCTATATTTTGAAGTGTTGGGATTATGTTTTTTTGTACATCTTCATCATTTGATAGTGTTGTTGTGTTTGTTTCTGGATTATATTCAACAATAGTTTCATTACCTTCATCAAATTGAACTTTTGTTGTTCCACTAATAGACAATTTTTTAAATATTTTAGTTGTTAATATCCCTGCTGTTTTACTTACTGTTTTTGTTACTGCATATCCTGTAATAAATGTTGCTACTGCTACACCACCTGCTGCTATTGGATTACTTTCATAAAATGCTGCACCTGAAACTGCTAATGTATTTTTTACTGTTTGCTTTATACCAGCATCAAATATAATATCTTCTACAATTTTACCTGCTATTTCTGCCGTAATATGTTCTTTTCCATTCTCATCTTTATAGTATTTCATAACTGTATCATAAGAAAATATACTATTACCACCAATATCACAAATAGTAGATGTTATAATTAATCCTGCTCTTCCCTTAATCTTTTGATCAAAATCAAATGCACTTACCATGTCACATATTGCACCTTGAGCACCTTGTAATTCCTCTACTATTGTATTAATTGTTGCCATTTTTCTCTCCTTGTTGTTTTATTATTTTGATTAATATTGTTGTTTGTTTTTTATATTTTGGACATTTCTTATCTATTATATTTAATAGATAAGTTGGTATTTGTTTTTTATCATTTGAAAATGAACTTTTTTTAAGTAAATTCAATCTATTATTTTCTTTTGAATTATCTAACATTACCCATTTTGCCATTTCCAGATAATACAGCAAAAATTCTTTTGTATATTTACTATTGCATTTTTGTGTACCTTGCATCATATTTGCATATATAATTTGACTTAATAATCTATATTGTGGAAAAATATATTCCGCTAAGTTTTCTTTTTTAATATTTTTATTAAATATTTGATTAGAATGATTATAAGTATCTTTCATATCTTTTAATATAATTTTACTATTCCAAAATTTAATTGGTGTTATTCGTTTTTTCATACTTTTTAATGCTATATCGTAGCCATTTAGTAAAATATCCATTAAGTCATCTAACTCATTAGTTTTCACTCCATAAACTTCATTTGAACCAAGTCTTACAATATTAGATTTAATAATTTCTATTAGCTGTTTATGCTTTTCATCATTTAAATTTCTAATATATAAATTATTACCTTGTTTATCATCATCATAAAAACCATACATTCTAGGATAATTTATAGTCCACCACATCACATCTTCAGCATTATCTTTTTTTACATATTTTTTACCTTGTTCAAAAAAATAATCCCTTAAAGATACAATAGGTTTTAAAATTATTCCATCATATTGTAAACCCAAATATATTCTTGCACTATTTATCCAAACAGCAGTTATTGCAGTTGAATGTAAAAAATATGATGTTGCTTTAGGATTTACTGTATCATCTACTACATATTGTAATTTTAATGCATTATAAAAATAAAAATGTATAGAAATAACTATAATTGGAATAATCAATAAATATTTTAATTTTTTCATTAAGCTATCATCTTTTTGTTATATATATTATCATCCCCATCAGTCCCAAACACAATATCATCACCCGAACTACCATGAAAACTATTTTGAAATATTGATAAGTTGGCAGTATCATTCAAGACATTGGCTATCATCTCTTTATTATTTGTTATATTGTTTGTAAGGTCAGCTATATTTATATCTAAATCATTTTTGAGTTTATCTAGTGCAAAAACAAATCCCATAGCATCTTTTATATTACTAGATGAATTGATAAACTCAACTATAGAATTATTTAGAAGTTCTTTATCATATACCACCATCTTATCTTGATTGACAGAGTAATAGCTTCCATTGAAACCATCTTTATAAAATGACTGTGAAGCAAATATACTGTAGTTCTTTGTCTTTAGATTATTGTATTGTTCATCTATATATCCAGTGTCATACCTATTTGAACTATTTCTATTATTTGAATAGGCTGTTTCTATCCTAGATTTAAAAAAGTCTTTACCACTTAAAGTTTCCATTATCCAAACTTTATCATCCATTGTTAAAGTATCTCTTGTGATACCATTAGCACTATGTACTTTATCTAAGCCACTCCATTTTTTTAAAAATGTATCAAATTCATTGTATGCTTTCTCGTCATCACCAACCAAAGTTTTTGTAAACTCTTTAAACTCTTCATCCATACTATATGCTATATGTGCATCTTTTACATCTCCATACCCACGAAGCCAAGGTAAAAACAAAGCATCTACACTCAAAGTATAATCACCCCTAAAATCTGTAAATCTTTTATCAACTGCAAGGTTTACATCACCGCTTAAATATTCTTGTCCGTTTTGTGTAAATGTTGAAGTTTTAAATATATTGTTTCCATTATCATCTATGTTTGTGTTTTTACTGTTTAGGTTTATTGAAGTTATATTTAACTCATCTAATGTTTTTAATTCATTGTTTTGCGAGATACCGTCACCATTTAAATCTTGCCATATTTTTAAGTCTTTAAATTTTGTATCATTTTTATCTATTACATTATCATCATTTGAGTTTATAAGTTCTCTTAACTCACGGTATCCATCTTTGTTTTCATTTCCAAATAGTTCATTTATATTATCTATTTTTCCATTGTTGTTTTTATCATAAACCAATAAGCCATCTTCTTTATCTATCCATCCAGTTATCTCAGACATACCATTGTTATCCATATCAAATAATGTATTTGAACTATTTGCATTTGTGGTATCTATTTTTCCGTTGTGATTTAGGTCTAGGGCTAGCGGATCTATTATTATTTGCTGGGCTTGTTGGGAGTTGTATTCTGAACCTGAATCTATACTTCTTTGTTCATCTGATTGTGGTAACTCTATAGTTTGTCCTGGCTTGATAAGTATCCAGCTTTTATCATCACTCATGTTGTCTGCTAACCATGGGTTTAGTTCTATTAGTTTGTCTACTGTTGTATTGTTTTTTTGTGCTATATCCCATACTGTGTTGCCGTTTTCGATAGTATAGATTTCTCCTGAATTATCTTCGATAGTTACATTCTTTTTATCTTTTATCATGTTTTGGATATCTTGGTTGTTTAAAATCTCTTGGGCATTTTCTGTGGTTTTAATTGTATTGTTACTTTCACCTTTAAAATTAACTTCCAAAGTTTCCCCAAAAAACATATCATACAATTTACCTGCATAGTGTGAAGCATAGTTTCCTGCTAAATAAGAAGCTCCCACTACTGCAGTACCTGCTAATACTGTAACAGCAACGGGTGCACCAGATGCTACTATAGCACTTACAGCTACAGTTCTTAATATTGCACCAGTTAATGCCCCTAATCCTTCAGCAACCCCTACAGAAACTACAGCTCCAGATGCTCCTGTAAAAGTAGCTTTTAGATTATGTTCTCCATCTTTTGCTATATTTACACCATAGTTTAATATTGCACCATTTACAGTTGTTACAGCGATTGAGATAGCTTTAGTTTGAGATGTCATATTTGCTAAATTTGCAAATGCACTTGATACTGATCCTAATAAATTTCCTACATTTACACTATCTACTGTACTATTTGGTAATGATTTATTTATCTCCTCTTTGATTGTATCTACTACACCTTGATTTTTATTTGCTTCTTTTTCTATATAACTCATTTTATTCTCCTATTTTTATTTTATGTTAAAATTTACATTTTTCAATATCCATTCATCTGAGGGATAACCATAACTTACTTTTATTTTACATCTATCTTTAATTATAATTGCCATTGCATAAGCTCCGTATGTATGATAATTAAAGGATTTTACTAAAAGCTCTTGTTGTTTGCTTAATCTATATAGCGAACTATCTTTTTTTACCAATTCATCTCTATGTTTAAGATATATATCAACTATTTTATCTTTACAATTAAATTTATTATTATCACTCTCTAAAAATAATAATGATTGAGATAATGATAAAATAATAAAATAATATGATACAGACAATATGGGATTTTCCACATCAATAACTTCTCTAACATCATCGTATTTTTTATATTCATTTTTAAATCTTACAGCCCAATATAAAAGTTTTTCTGTTTTTTTCATAAATATTGTATTCTTTTTTGATTTTGAATATCTAGTACCATTTACATGATTCCCAAAATACCAAAGCCTTTTAGTAATAAAATAATTCCCCATCGATGAAAAAGCTTTATATTTCTCTAAAAATATTTTTTTATCTTTTATAGGTTTTGTTGCAAAATCTTCACAAGCTTTATACATACTATCTAAAATATAGATTTGCTCTTGTGTACTTGGTAATACTTTTTTTGTGAGATTTATATTTGGCATATATCCACTTCCTCTTACATAAAAATATCCATAAAAATGATAATACCAAAAAGCTATCTCACCATCTTCTTTTGGAAGATAAGAGATTCCTCTTTTATAAATCTGATCAGTTAAAATATTTAGTGGTATAAAAATAGCATTATCAATATGAAAAAAGTTATTTAAAACTTTTTTATAAAAATGCAAATCAATATAGGTAGCTAAATATTCTTTTGCATCATGATGGGCAGTATTTTTATTTATCCATTCACTTCTATTTGCCATATGCATAGAAAAATTAAAAAGTATAAATACTAAAAAAAGTAATTTTTGTATATTAGTTTTTGGAACGATATTAAATATCTCTTTTTTAATACTAAATTTTTTCTCTTTAATAATTTGTTTTAAATATAAATATATTATTTTTACAATATATCCGTATAAAAAAACCATCGTTAAAATTAAAATAAAATAAAAAATATTTTCTATAATTATCATAATATTACCTTCTTTTTAATAAGTTGATTACCTGTCTTTAATTTTTTCATTAAGCTACCATCTTTTTGTTATATATATTATCATCTCCATCAGTCCCAAACACAATATCATCACCCGAACTACCATTAAAACTATTTTGAAATATTGATAAGTTAGCAGTATCATTCAAGACATTGGCTATCATCTCTTTATTATTTGTTATATTGTTTGTAAGGTCAGCTATATTTATATCTAAATCATTTTTGAGTTTATCTAGTGCAAAAACAAATCCCATAGCATCTTTTATATTACTAGATGAATTGATAAACTCAACTATAGAATTATTTAGAAGTTCTTTATCATATACCACCATCTTATCTTGATTGACAGAGTAATAGCTTCCATTGAAAACCATCTTTATAAAATGACTGTGAAGCAAATATACTGTAGTTCTTTGTCTTTAGATTATTGTATTGTTCATCTATATATCCAGTGTCATACCTATTTGAACTATTTCTATTATTTGAATAGGCTGTTTCTATCCTAGATTTAAAAAAGTCTTCACCACTTAAAGTTTCCATTATCCAGACTTTATCATCCATTGTTAAAGTATCTCTTGTGATACCATTAGCACTATGTACTTTATCTAAGCCACTCCATTTCTTCAAATATGTATCAAATTCATTGTATGCTTTTTGTTCATCATTTACCAAAGTTTTTGTAAACTCTTTAAACTCTTCATCCATACTATATGCTATATGTGCATCTTTTACATTTCCATAACCACGAAGCCAAGGTAAAAACAAAGCATCTACACTCAAAGTATAATCACCTCTAAAATCTGTAAATCTTTTATCAACTGCAAAGTTTACATCACCGCTTAAATATTCTTGTCCGTTTTGTGTAAATGTTGAAGTTTTAAATATATTGTTTCCATTATCATCTATGTTTGTGTTTTTACTGTTTAGGTTTATTGAAGTTATATTTAACTCATCTAATGTTTTTAATTCATTGTTTTGCGAGATACCGTCACCATTTAAATCTTGCCATATTTTTAAGTCTTTAAATTTTGTATCATTTTTATCTATTACATTATCATCATTTGAGTTTATAAGTTCTCTTAGCTCACGGTATCCATCTTTGTTTTTATTTCCAAATAGTTCGTTTATATTATCTATCTTTCCATTATTATTTTTGTCATATACCAATAAGCCATCTTCTTTATCTATCCATCCTGTTATCTCAGACATACCATTGTTATCCATATCAAAAAATGCTTTTGAACTGTTTGCATTTGTGGTATCTATTTTTCCATTATGATTTAGGTCTAGGGCTAGCGGATCTATTATTATTTGCTGGGATTGTTGGGAGTTGTAGGATTCAAAAGAGGGTATCGTACTTCGGTTATCACTCCCTATCCCATCATAATTATCTCCGTACATATCATAAAACTTTTTATCATCTTCAAACCAATTTGGAACATTTCCAAATCCATTATCTATTCCCCCAGCATCCAAAACATCACCTATAAATGTTGCACAATTATCAGTTTGTTCTCCTATCTCTCCAGCTAAAAAATAATCTCCTGGATTTTCAATTCTATCTTGAATATAGTTATTTATATCATTGTATTGATCTGTAGAAATATCGTTAGTAGCAATTTCAACTGCATTTTCTATTCTATCTGCAATACCGTTTCCATTTATATCTTGTGTTCTAGGATCTATCACTTCTGATTCATCCTTAACAATGCCGTTATCATAAATAAGATCTAAATTTCCTGTACTATCGTTTTCATCGGAATAAAAACCCCAATAAAATGTATTACCATTATCATCTGTTAATGCAATAAACGCATGTCCTGCACCTGCTGCACCTGTTGGATCCACATAAACTGTTACTTTTGCCATAATTTTCTCCTTTAATTTTATTTTTTATTGATTTCCATAATAAGATTTTTACCAATAGGATAATGTTCTACAAAGCCATTTTCTTTTATTGTTTTCACTACATCTACTTCTTCATATATTAGATAAGTTTCTTTTCTTTTTGAGTCATATACACTTTTTATAAATAAGTTTAAGCATTTTGGATGTTCAAAAACTTTTTTATTTGACATAAAAATTATCTTTGTTTCAAATAACCATGGATTTTGCTCTTTTGCATATGTTTGACAACTTTTTCTACATTCATTATATTCCTTGAGTTGTTCTTTTGTTAAGGGTGTTCCACTTGGAGCACGATTATTATTCGCCGTAGCTACTATCCATACTGATATTAAATAAATAGGAAATAAAATCAAGCAAATTTTTAATATCAATAGAACATAAGATTTCGATATCTTTATTTTCAAATATTTATATAAGAAAAACATAATAGAAAATATTATAATAAGTACAACAATGAATGCCAACCATAAATTTGACATAATCCAGAAATCAACTAAGTAACGATTATTAGCTCCCATATACCACAGATACATAAAATAAAACGGAACAACAATAAAAATAATTTTTGTCACTTTTTTGATATATAGATTTTTCATATTTATTTGAACATAAGTAAAAAATACCCATGTAATAAAAATATAACTCCCAACTATTAAAAATAATATAATAAAAAAATTCATCTCTTATCCTCCTATTTCAACTTTAACCAACAAATAATACCAATCCAGTGTCACAGTTAGCGTCACAGTTTTTATAAATATTAAAATTTATGCAACTTTTTGTAGTTCTACATCTGCACTTAAATACTCTTCACCATTTTGTGTAAATGTTGAAGTTTTAAATATATTGTTTCCATTATCATCTATGTTTGTGTTTTTACTGTTTAGGTTTATTGAAGTTATATTTAACTCATCTAATGTTTTTAATTCATTTGATTGTGAGATACCGTCACCATTTAAATCTTGCCATATTTTTAAGTCTTTAAATTTTGTATCATTTTTATCTATTACATTATCACCATTTGAATTTATAAGTTCTCTTAGCTCACTGTATCCATCTTTGTTTTTATTTCCAAATAGTTCATTTATATTATCTATTTTTCCATTGTTGTTTTTATCATAAACTAATAAGCCATCTTCTTTATCTATCCATCCTGTTATCTCAGACATACCATTGTTATCCATATCAAAGAATGTATTTGAACTGTTTGCATTTATTGTGTCTATTTTTCCGTTGTGGTTTAGGTCTAGGACTAGCGGGTCTATTATTATTTGCTGGGCTTGTTGGGAGTTGTATTCCAAACCTGAATCTATACTTCTTTGTTCATCTGATTGTGGTAACTCTATAGTTTGTCCTGGCTTGATAAGTATCCAGCTTTTATCATCACTCATGTTGTCTTTTAACCAAGGATTTAACTTTATTAGTTCATCTACTGTTGTATTGTTTTTTTGTGCTATATCCCAAACTGTATCGCCTTTTTCGATAGTATAGATTTCTCCTGCATCATTTTGAATAGTTACATTATCATTGTCTAGTATAGATTTCATATCTGGATCATTTATAAGCTTTATTGGGTCGTTGGTGGTTATTGTTGTTCCTTGCGGGGTTTCATTTATTTGTATACCCTCAATATCTGCTATATATTTATCATACAATGGTTTTATAGTATTGTCATACAAACTTGTAAATGATTCAGAACTAGCTATACCCAGTCCTAAACCTGCCGTTACGCCAATACCTACAACAACCGGAGCTGATAATGTAGCACCTAATCCGGCAGCAAGTGCAATAACAGCTTCTGCTAATGTTGCCCCTGCTATACCTCCGACATAACCACCACCAACTTTAGTAACAGCTCTAAATTTATCACCCTCTTGAATAAATGTAATTAATGTACTAACAGAAGAAGTAGCTGCTCTATTTGCCCATTTTACTATTACTTTTTGTTCTACTGTAAAATCAGAAAAATATTTGGTATATGTACCTACTGCTCCAACTGCTGCTCCATAAGTAGATGCAACATATTTTAATACAGTAACATCTTCTTGTTTCCCTTCAACTTCTGTTTTAATTGTTTCATTTGCCATTTTTAACTCCTTTTATAAATTTTAAGTTTTTACATGTTTTGTTTAAGTTCTCATCTGTAAAATCAGATAATGTCTTTTCTATACTTTCCTGTCTCATTTCACTTTGTCCTATTTTTAAATCAAGTAGATTATTTCGTGTATCTATATACTCCTTTAGCATGATATTTTTATTTGGATTACAGTAATTTTTTTGTTTTTCATATTGTTTTATTCTTGTAAAATAATTAAATATCCATACAAGTAATTGATGTAACCTTTTAGCCTCTAAAAGTTCATCCCGATATGTTGCATAAATTTTTGGATATTTATTTTTATAATAATTATCCATCTGCTTAATATAATCATATAGTTTTACAAATCGTTTCATATTTTTAGCATCACTATTTAAAGATTTATAATCTATTTTATACTCATTAGTAAGCCAATAAGCCATAGTATTTTTAACATAGGAATATGAAAGATTAAAAAATCCACTATATCTTATCTCTTCAAACTCTTTATCTTTTGCTTTGAGTGTTGCAAATTTTTCTATTGTAAACCATGTTTTATCCAACATATCTCTTACTTCTTTCAATTCATACACATTGTGACCATAAAAGATAGTACTCCCTAAATTAGGAACTACAAAAACTTTTATATAAAAATAATTATCCATATATTTTTCAGCATCATCATCCGGAAGATTTTCTTCCCATTTATGTGTGAAATAATCTTTTAACATAAAAGCAGGTTTTAAGATATAACTTCTTTCATCTACAAATGGAAGTTTTACCAACCAACTACAATATATCATCATCATATCAGCAGGTATTCTCCACTCTTTAGCTTCTTTATATGGTTGTTCTTCATACATCCATTTTGAACGAACATTTAAATAAAAAACTATATTTGCAACTACAAATATAATAAAAAACAGTTTTATTATGGATAGTTTTGTTTTGTTTTGTTTTTCCATTTATGCTACACTCCTATTATGAAATTCTAAAATATTAATCTTATTAAAACCATCTTTATAAAATGACTGTGAAGCAAATATACTGTAGTTCTTTGTCTTTAGATTATTGTATTGTTCATCTATATATCCAGTGTCATACCTATTTGAACTATTTCTATTATTTGAATAGGCTGTTTCTATCCTAGATTTAAAAAAGTCTTCACCACTTAAAGTTTCCATTATCCAGACTTTATCATCCATTGTTAAAGTATCTCTTGTGATACCATTAGCACTATGTACTTTATCTAAGCCACTCCATTTCTTCAAATATGTATCAAATTCATTGTATGCTTTTTGTTCATCATTTACCAAAGTTTTTGTAAACTCTTTAAACTCTTCATCCATACTATATGCTATATGTGCATCTTTTACATCCCCATACCCACGAAGCCAAGGTAAAAACAAAGCATCTACACTCAAAGTATAATCACCTCTAAAATCTGTAAATCTTTTATCAACTGCAAAGTTTACATCACCGCTTAAATATTCTTGACCGTTTTGTGTAAATATTGAAGTTTTAAATATATTGTTTCCATTATCATCTATGTTTGTGTTTTTACTGTTTAGGTTTATTGAAGTTATATTTAACTCATCTAAAGTTTTTAATTCATTTGATTGTGAGATACCGTCACCGTTTATATCTTGCCATATTTTTAAGTCTTTAAATTTTGTATCATTTTTATCTATTACATTATCACCATTTGAATTTATAAGTTCTCTTAGCTCACTGTATCCATCTTTGTTTTCATTTCCAAATAGTTCATTAATATTATCTATTTTTCCATTGTTGTTTTTATCATATACTAGCAGTCCATCTTCTTTATCTATCCATCCTGTTATCTCAGACATACCATTGTTATCCATATCAAAGAATGTATTTGAACTGTTTGCATTTATTGTGTCTATTTTTCCGTTGTGGTTTAGGTCTAGGGCTAGCGGGTCTATTATTATTTGCTGGGCTTGTTGGGAGTTGTATTCCAAACCTGAATCTGTACTTCTTTGTTCATCTGATTGTGGTAACTCTATAGTTTGTCCTGGCTTGATAAGTATCCAGCTTTTATCATCACTCATGTTGTCTTTTAACCAAGGATTTAACTTTATTAGTTCATCTACTGTTGTATTGTTTTTTTGTGCTATATCCCAAACTGTGTTGCCGTTTTCTATTTTGTAGGTTTGGTTGTCTATATTCACATTTTCAATACCCTTCTCTTTTAACTCTTGCATAACTTCATCTTTGTTTTCATCATCTTGCATTTTATATGTTGGGTTATTATTATTTGTAAATTTACCATCTTCAAGTTCTGGCTTATCTTCATTATTAAATCCAAAATAATCAAATGCTTTATCAACAATACCATTTATATCATCTACTATATTTTGTTTTATTAATTGAGTTTTATCATCACTAGTAATTATTTCTGACAATGTAGAGAGACCAACTGCTATTGGATGTCTTTCCATTCCATAATAAGCTAGTGTAGCAATAGTAGCTGATATTATTGCTTGTGCGGTTGATTCACCATTTTTTACACCTTGATTGTATTGTTTAGTATATTGGTCTGCACTATCTTTTACTAGTAGTATCGCATCTATTATATCTGTTACACTATCTGCATTCTCTAATCTCTCTTTGATTTTACTTATTGTACCCATATTTTATCCCTTGTGTTAAATTTAATTTTTTACAATAATAATTTATATTATTGTCCCTATGTTCGTTTAATGTCTTATCTATACCCAAATCTTCATTTGTAGAATTTTTCATATCTATTAACTGATTTCGAGTATATATATATGCCTTTAGATATTTGTTTTTATTTAAATCGCAAAATCCTTTTTTGATAAATTTTCGTTGATGTCGAAAAATATAATTATACCTCCAAACTAATAAACCATGTTTCCTTTTAAGTTCAAATATCTCTTTTGTGTAAGCTTCATATGCTACTAAGTACTTTTCTTTATAATATTTAGATATATATTCATTATAATCATACATTTTTTGAAACCTTTCCATTTTTATTGTTGCATTTTGTATTGATTTTTGGTTTATGGTTTTTTCATCTATCATCCAATATGCCATAGTACTTTTAACATAAATATATGATAGACCCTGCCAAACTTTAAACTTCTCTATCTCATAAAATTGGTCTCTTGTTTTTAAAGTCATCACATATTCTAATTGTTCCCAAATATTATCAAGGATATCTCTTACTTCATGTATGGTATATACACCTTGACCATAAAATACTCCACTAGGGACATTGTATGCTTGATAGGTACTAACTAAATTCCAAATCTTTAAGTGTCTTTCTAAATCATCATCAGGTATATACTGATATGCTTTATCTAAAAGATAATTATCAAGATTTATAAATTGTTTAATTATCCAGTCTCTTTCATCTAAAGTTGGTATTCTTGCTACATATCCACCATAATTTCTTACAATCATCGCCATATATTCCCACTTTTTAGCTTGTGGATATGTATACCCTTTATGATAAATTTTTTGATATGTACTATAAAACATATTTATATTAAAAAGTATAAATAGTATTAAAATGGTATTTAAGATTATTTTCTTTATGTTTTTCTTTTTACTTGTTTTTTGATAATTTTCATAATTGATATTTATAATTTTTTCCATTTTATGCTACCTTTTTGTTTTTTTTAAATCTCTAACTTTATTTTATATTATTTGTGTCACAGTTAGCGTCACAGTTTTTGTAAATTTTCAAATTTATGCTGCTTTCCTTTCTTCATCCATACTATAAGCTATCTGTGCATCTTTTACATCTCCATACCCACGAAGCCAAGAAAATCCAAACTGTATTTGTTTGCTTAAAAGTTTTTGTTTCAATACTATAGTTTGATTTGTGGCAATTTGGGAAAACTCTTCAAAGCTTAAAGGATAAGGATTTTTAGAACTCATATCAAAGACTAAAAGTTCCTCTTTTTGTACATCTCCTTTTATAATAGTTAAAAAACTACCATCTTTTTTTAAAACAATAGCAGGTAAAGGGTAATTTTCAGCTATCTTTTTTATAGGTAGTTTTTTAAGAGAAACCTTAAAGCCTTCTTTTTTTGCAACTCTTGCTAATTCCTCTATGCTAGGCTCATCTTCCCCTAAAGCATACTCTTTTATGATACTTCTGCTATCTATTGCTATTTGATTTAACTGTCCTACAACTTCTAAAGCTACTAATGCTGACTGCATATTATTAATTCCTTAGTTTTATTGGTGCCAACTAGATGCTACTATATTCATCAATTGTTCATTTTGTTTGATATTTTCATTTGAACTTATATCTATACCATTGTCTGCTGCATAAGCATTTATGTTTTGGATAAGAAGGTTTATATCGTTGTTTGTTAGGTAGTTGCCATCTGCTAGTTCTATTTTTTCAATAGTATTGCTACTATTCTTTTGATTTAATATTGTAACCATATCATTATTACTATAAGATATTTGTAAATCATCATTATTAAACTTAAAGATTACATCTTCTTTATTTATATTTTCTCCAAATAAAAGAATATCATCTCCACCGCTATCAATAATAGTATCATTTGCTCCGTTTAAATTTATACTATAAATATCATTTCCGTAACTTCCATTTAAAGTGTCGTTACCTTCTCCACCATCTAAAGTATCATCTCCATAACCTCCATTCAAGATATCATTTCCATTTCCACCATAAAGTCTATCGTTTCCACTATTTCCATTTATGATGTCATCTCCATCTTTTCCTGTAATAATATCAGATGAATTTGAACCAGACAGATTATCATTGTCATTTGTACCTTCAACTACTACACCTCTTCCTTCAAATTCACTTTTACTTAAAATTGTGCCATCTGCAAATTCAAAGTTTTCTATTTGATAGTCTGAACTTTTAAACCAATTTTTTATAACAATTGAATCATTTTCATTGATGGTTAATAATATATCGTTGTTATGTTTTGTCAAGGTTATATCATCCTTGTCTATCCCTTCTCCAAATATTATTTTATCTATATCGTTATCGTTGACCCAATATCTTTCATCCTCACTTATAGTATCATTACCATCTCCAAGGTTAAAAATATATGTATCACTCCCATATCCTCCATTTAAAGTGTCATCTCCTGTTCCGCCATTTAATATATCATTTCCACTCCCACTATTTAAAGTATCATTTCCACTATTTCCAACTAGCTTATCATCTCCATAGTTTCCATTTATGGTATCATTTCCGGTTCCGCCAGTTATAGTATCATTTCCATATCCGCCATTTATGGTATCATCTCCTGTTCCGCCATCTATAGTATCATTTCCATTTCCGCCATCTATAGTATCGTTTCCATTTCCGCCATCTATAGTATCATCTCCACTATTTCCATTTATAGTATCATCTCCATCTTTTCCAGTAATAATATCAGATGAATTTGAACCAGATAGATTATCATTGTCATTCGTACCTTCAACTACTACACCTCTTCCTTCAAATTCACTTTTGCTTAAAATTGTGCCATCTGCAAATTCAAAGTTTTCTATTTGATAGTGTGAACTTTTAAACCAATTTTTAATAACAATTGAATCATTTTCATTGATGGTTAATAATATATCGTTGTTATGTTTTGTCAAGGTTATGTTATCTTTATCTATCCCTTCTCCAAATATTATTTTATCTATATCGTTATCGTTGACCCAATATCTTTCATCCTCACTTATAGTATCATTACCATCTCCAAGGTTAAAAATATATGTATCACTCCCATATCCTCCATTTAAAGTGTCATCTCCTGTTCCGCCATTTAATATATCATTTCCACTCCCACTATTTAAAGTATCATTTCCACTATTTCCAACTAGCTTATCATCTCCATAGTTTCCATTTATGGTATCATTTCCGGTTCCGCCAGTTATAGTATCATTTCCATATCCGCCATTTATGGTATCATCTCCTGTTCCGCCATCTATAGTATCATTTCCATTTCCGCCATCTATAGTATCGTTTCCATTTCCGCCATCTATAGTATCATCTCCACTATTTCCATTTATAGTATCATCTCCATCCTTTCCTGTAATAATATCAGATGAATATGAACCAGACAGATTATCATTGTCATTCGTACCTTCAACTACTACACCTCTTCCTTCAAATTCACTTTTACTTAAAATTGTGCCATCTGCAAATTCAAAGTTTTCTATTTGATAGTGTGAACTTTTAAACCAATTTTTAATAACAATTGAATCATTTTCATTGATGGTTAATAATATATCGTTGTTATGTTTTGTCAAGGTTATGTTATCTTTATCTATCCCTTCTCCAAATATTATTTTATCTATATCGTTATCGTTGACCCAATATCTTTCATCCTCACTTATAGTATCATTACCATCTCCAAGGTTAAAAATATATGTATCACTCCCATATCCTCCATTTAAAGTGTCATCTCCTGTTCCGCCATTTAATATATCATTTCCACTCCCACTATTTAAAGTATCATTTCCACTATTTCCAACTAGCTTATCATCTCCATAGTTTCCATTTATGGTATCATTTCCGGTTCCGCCAGTTATAGTATCATTTCCATATCCGCCATTTATGGTATCATCTCCTGTTCCGCCATCTATAGTATCATTTCCATTTCCGCCATCTATAGTATCGTTTCCATTTCCGCCATCTATAGTATCATCTCCACTATTTCCATTTATAGTATCATCTCCATCTTTTCCAGTAATAATATCAGATGAATTTGAACCAGATAGATTATCATTGTCATTCGTACCTTCAACTACTACACCTCTTCCTTCAAATTCACTTTTGCTTAAAATTGTGCCATCTGCAAATTCAAAGTTTTCTATTTGATAGTGTGAACTTTTAAACCAATTTTTAATAACAATTGAATCATTTTCATTGATGGTTAATAATATATCGTTGTTATGTTTTGTCAAGGTTATGTTATCTTTATCTATCCCTTCTCCAAATATTATTTTATCTATATCGTTATCGTTGACCCAATATCTTTCATCCTCACTTATAGTATCATTACCATCTCCAAGGTTAAAAATATATGTATCACTCCCATATCCTCCATTTAAAGTGTCATCTCCTGTTCCGCCATTTAATATATCATTTCCACTCCCACTATTTAAAGTATCATTTCCACTATTTCCAACTAGCTTATCATCTCCATAGTTTCCATTTATGGTATCATTTCCGGTTCCGCCAGTTATAGTATCATTTCCATATCCGCCATTTATGGTATCATCTCCTGTTCCGCCATCTATAGTATCATTTCCATTTCCGCCATCTATAGTATCGTTTCCATTTCCGCCATCTATAGTATCATCTCCACTATTTCCATTTATAGTATCATCTCCATCTTTTCCAGTAATAATATCAGATGAATTTGAACCAGATAGATTATCATTGTCATTCGTACCTTCAACTACTACACCTCTTCCTTCAAATTCACTTTTGCTTAAAATTGTGCCATCTGCAAATTCAAAGTTTTCTATTTGATAGTGTGAACTTTTAAACCAATTTTTAATAACAATTGAATCATTTTCATTGATGGTTAATAATATATCGTTGTTATGTTTTGTCAAGGTTATATCATCCTTGTCTATCCCTTCTCCAAATATTATTTTATCTATATCGTTATCGTTGACCCAATATCTTTCATCCTCACTTATAGTATCATTACCATCTCCAAGGTTAAAAATATATGTATCACTCCCATATCCTCCATTTAAAGTGTCATCTCCTGTTCCGCCATTTAATATATCATTTCCACTCCCACTATTTAAAGTATCATTTCCACTATTTCCAACTAGCTTATCATCTCCATAGTTTCCATTTATGGTATCATTTCCGGTTCCGCCAGTTATAGTATCATTTCCATATCCGCCATTTATGGTATCATCTCCTGTTCCGCCATCTATAGTATCATTTCCATTTCCGCCATCTATAGTATCGTTTCCATTTCCGCCATCTATAGTATCATCTCCACTATTTCCATTTATAGTATCATCTCCATCTTTTCCAGTAATAATATCAGATGAATTTGAACCAGACAGATTATCATTGTCATTCGTACCTTCAACTACTACACCTCTTCCTTCAAATTCACTTTTACTTAAAATTGTGCCATCTGCAAATTCAAAGTTTTCTATTTGATAACGTGTGCTTTTAAACCAATTTTTAATAACAATTGAATCATTTTCATTGATGGTTAATAATATATCGTTGTTATGTTTTGTCAAGGTTATATCATCCTTGTCTATCCCTTCTCCAAATATTATTTTATCTATATCGTTATCGTTGACCCAATATCTTTCATCCTCACTTATAGTATCATTACCATCTCCAAGGTTAAAAATATATGTATCACTCCCATATCCTCCATTTAAAGTGTCATCTCCTGTTCCGCCATTTAATATATCATTTCCACTCCCACTATTTAAAGTATCATTTCCACTATTTCCAACTAGCTTATCATCTCCATAGTTTCCATTTATGGTATCATTTCCGGTTCCGCCAGTTATAGTATCATTTCCATATCCGCCATTTATGGTATCATCTCCTGTTCCGCCATCTATAGTATCATTTCCATTTCCGCCATCTATAGTATCGTTTCCATTTCCGCCATCTATAGTATCATCTCCACTATTTCCATTTATAGTATCATCTCCATCTTTTCCAGTAATAATATCAGATGAATTTGAACCAGATAGATTATCATTGTCATTCGTACCTTCAACTACTACACCTCTTCCTTCAAATTCACTTTTGCTTAAAATTGTGCCATCTGCAAATTCAAAGTTTTCTATTTGATAGTGTGAACTTTTAAACCAATTTTTAATAACAATTGAATCATTTTCATTGATGGTTAATAATATATCGTTGTTATGTTTTGTCAAGGTTATATCATCCTTGTCTATCCCTTCTCCAAATATTATTTTATCTATATCGTTATCGTTGACCCAATATCTTTCATCCTCACTTATAGTATCATTACCATCTCCAAGGTTAAAAATATATGTATCACTCCCATATCCTCCATTTAAAGTGTCATCTCCTGTTCCGCCATTTAATATATCATTTCCATGTTCTCCATGCAAAATATCATCCCCATCAGTCCCAAACACAATATCATCACCCGAACTACCATGAAAACTATTTTGAAATACTGATAAGTTGGCAGTATCATTTAAGACATTGGCTACCATCTCTTTATTATTTGTTATATTGTTTGTAAGGTCAGCTATATTTATATCTAAATCATTTTTGAGTTTATCTAGTGCAAAAACAAATCCCATAGCATCTTTTATATTACTAGATGAATTGATAAACTCAACTATAGAATTATTTAGAAGTTCTTTATCATATACCACCATCTTATCTTGATTGACAGAGTAATAGCTTCCATTGAAACCATCTTTATAAAATGACTGTGAAGCAAATATTGAATAGTTTCTTATTTTCATACTTTTGTATTGTTCATTTATATAGTTACAATCATACCTATTTGAACTATTTCTATTATTTGAATAGGCTGTTTCTATCCTAGATTTAAAAAAGTCTTCACCACTTAAAGTTTCCATTATCCAAACTTTATCATCCATTGTTAAAGTATCTCTTGTGATACCATTAGCACTATGTACTTTATCTAAGCCACTCCATTTCTTCAAATATGTATCAAATTCATTGTATGCTTTCTCGTCATCACCAACCAATGTTTTTGTAAACTCTTTAAACTCTTCATCCATACTATATGCTATATGTGCATCTTTTACATCTCCATACCCACGAAGCCAAGGTAAAAACAAAGCATCTACACTCAAAGTATAATCACCCCTAAAATCTGTAAATCTTTTATCAACTGCAAAGTTTACATCACCGCTTAAATATTCTTGCCCGTTTTGTGTAAATGTTGAAGTTTTAAATATATTGTTTCCATTATCATCTATGTTTGTGTTTTTACTGTTTAGGTTTATTGAAGTTATATTTAACTCATCTAATGTTTTTAATTCATTTGATTGTGAGATACCGTCACCGTTTAAATCTTGCCATATTTTTAAGTCTTTAAATTTTGTATCATTTTTATCTATTACATTATCACCATTTGAATTTATAAGTTCTCTTAGCTCACGGTATCCATCTTTGTTTTTATTTCCAAATAGTTCATTTATATTATCTATTTTTCCATTATTATTTTTATCATAAACCAATAATCCATCTTCTTTATCTATCCATCCTGTTATCTCAGACATACCATTGTTATCCATATCAAAGAATGTATTTGAACTGTTTGCATTTATTGTGTCTATTTTTCCGTTGTGGTTTAGGTCTAGGGCTAGCGGGTCTATTATTATTTGCTGGGCTTGTTGGGAGTTGTAATTCCATGGTAATCCACCTGCATTTATCATTTGGGCTAGGTTTGTTCTGTCTTGGGTTGTCAGATGTCCTTTGTTTTGTAAATATTTTTGCAAGTCATTAAAAGTAAGTATTCCACCATCTAATACTGATTGCAGGACTGATACTATTGTTGATATTGAGTGACTATTTCCACCACCGATTTCAACATCTTTACTACCTATATTTATCCCCCAATCTTCAAATAAAGAAATAAATCCATCTGTAGTTATGTTTGTAATCTTGTCATGGGGTATATTTTCTGGTAAAACACCTAATAATTGTAAAATTTCAGAAGCAAGTCCACCAATACCTGGGGCACTATAGGTATATGTATGGTCAACTACATCAGGATGGTCAATTGTAAATTTTTGAGCCAAAAATCCACCAAGTGAATGACCTGTAACAGTTAATTTATCTGATGAAGTTATAACTCCTTCTTCAATTAATTTATCATAAAAATTATTCATTGATATTTCTTGAAAATATGCAGTACCGTCTTTACCCAATTGTATATCTGCAAGAATATCCATTGGACTAGTTAGCTCTGAGCCTCTAAAAGAAAGAGTTAATTCTCCAGTTTCATTGTTTTTTAAAAGTACAGCATCAAATCCACTAAGATTTCCTATATTGTAATCACTTGATGATGCTTGGATTGAGTAGCCTGAGGTTCGTACATCTTTTATAGTTCCATCCTCCTGAGTGACTTTTTTAGTTTTAAACTGATACTGTATCTCTTTTGTTTTCGGATCTCTTACTATTTGATTGTTTTCATCTCTTTGTTCTGTAACTCCTGCGAAGGCTTTGGCTTGGTCCAGGGTTATATTTTCTATTCCGTCGCCATCGTATTTTCCTCCGGTAAGTTTGTCATTATTTTTTATACCTCGTAGTCTTGCTACATATTGTGTAGCCGTTAAATCTTTATTTAAATCCGTGTATGATAATTCTGCTTTTCTTGCATTATCCAATGCTGTTTTTATTTCTGACATTTTATTTTCCTCGTGTTATTTTATTATTTTGTTTATATGGGTTTGGGATTATAAGTTTATCCTTAAACCAGCCGTTACTACAATATACATTAGTGCTTGGTACTATACTTCCAACCAGTAATTGAATATACCATCCTCCAGAAAATCTATATGTGTACCATTCTTCAACTAATTCATTATTATCTATTCTTGTTTTGTTTCTATAGTTTTCATATAACATATAAGGTATTATTGTTTCATACTTTCCTGTATCTGTAAATTTAAATAAACCATTATACAAACTCCTAGGCACCTTAATAACATTTTTTAAATCATACTTCTTTATTAGTTTATTTGCATTAGTGCAAGAATTTTTATAGTTCTTGTGAGTGGTTGGCAGGTTGTTGTATTTGTTGTTGCAGTAGTTCAGATAGACTATTTTGAAACCATCTTTTGCACAAATTCGTTCACCAACATTACCATCTTTTAAGAGATTAGTACATATTCCTCTTTTAACTAAATTATTATTAGATAAGTACTTAAACTCTTTATCTTTATATGAGTTATCAAATACATTCAATCCTTCATAAAACCAATAATCCTTCTGCTCCTGCAAATCAGTCACAGTTTTATATATTGTAATACCACCTTTAGAAAAACATAGATATTTATAATAAGCATATCCTGCTATATGATCCCAAAAGGGTAAAGTTATAAGTAAAATAAAATATATTTTTCTTTTTGTCTTATTTGTATCTTTATAGTATTTATTAAATAACCATTTTATTAAATAATAGTATATAACTATTGGTACAATTATTATTAAAGCTCCCATTTTACACTGCCTTTCTGTTTTTTTAAATCTCTTACTTCATTTTATATAATCTGCGTCACAGTTAGCGTCACAGTTTTTATAAATTTTCAAATTTATGCTACTTTCCTTTCTTCATCCATACTATATGCTATATGTGCATCTTTTACATCTCCATACCCACGAAGCCAAGGTAAAAACAAAGCATCTACACTTAGAGTATATTCACCCCTAAAATCTGTAAATCTTTTATCAACTGCAAAGTTTACATCACCGCTTAAATATTCTTGTCCGTTTTGTGTAAATGTTGAAGTTTTAAATATATTGTTTCCATTATCATCTATGTTTGTGTTTTTACTGTTTAGGTTTATTGAAGTTATATTTAACTCATCTAATGTTTTTAATTCATTGTTTTGCGAGATACCATCACCATTTAAATCTTGCCATATTTTTAAGTCTTTAAATTTTGTATCATTTTTATCTATTACATTATCACCATTTGAATTTATAAGTTCTCTTAGCTCACGGTATCCATCTTTGTTTTTATTTCCAAATAGTTCATTTATATTATCTATTTTTCCATTATTATTTTTATCATAAACCAATAATCCATCTTCTTTATCTATCCATCCTGTTATCTCAGACATACCATTGTTATCCATATCAAAAAATGTATTTGAACTGTTTGCATTTATTGTGTCTATTTTTCCGTTGTGGTTTAGGTCTAGGGCTAGCGGGTCTATTATTATTTGTTGGGCTTGTTGGGGGTTGTATTCCAAACCTGAATCTATACTTCTTTGTTCATCTGATTGTGGTAACTCTATAGTTTGTCCTGGCTTGATAAGTATCCAGCTTTTATCATCACTCATGTTGTCTTTTAACCAAGGATTTAACTTTATTAGTTCATCTACTGTTGTATTGTTTTTTTGTGCTATATCCCAAACTGTGTTGCCGTTTTGGATAGTGTGAATTTCTCCGTCTATTGATATATTTTCTATGCCTAAATCTTTTGCTATAGATATTAAAGTATCTTCATTATTATCTATCCAATCTACTACATCTATAGATTTAGAGACTAACTGATTAAAATCATTATCGCTAATATTAACAAAATCTTTTACATTATTATATTTATCATTTATAGGCTTTTCCATTTTTGTACCAGTCATAATAGTAAAATATGCTGCTTTTATGCCAACAGTTGTTAATGTTTTAGCTAACGCTGTTTGCATATTAAATCCACCTAAATAATATGCTGGTCTTTCCATTACATCATCAACTAAAACATCAACTATTTTATCCCTACTTGCTTTATGAGTAAATGCTTCATATAGAATTTTTGCTTCTAGTAAAACTTGTGTTTGATTATGATTTCCCAAATCTATTACACTATCATTTTCTTGCCAATCTCTAAATCCGGATATTCTTGCTAAAAAATCTCCAATTGATATTGGGAGTTCTACTGCTGTATCATATAGACCATCCATAAAATCTTTTACATGTTCTGTTGCTGTTTTTTTATCAATTTGTGCCATTTTTTATTCCTCATTTTTATTTTCAATCTTTTTTAATGGTAGTAAAACCATAACCATAAACTCTATTGTCGTATAAATAACTACTGCATATAACCATACCTCTCCTCCTAAATTAAGTTTAAAACTATCTAAAAAATAAACCAAACCTAAAATAGAAAACAACCAAGGCCCGCCCCACCAGTAAAATGATCCTATAAAAGAAATTATTTTATTTACTTTATATTCTGTACCACATTTTAAACATTTTATTGTTTTATCCCCAGTTTTTAATAAATATATATTTAGCCAACTGCCTAATTTATTTATTTTTGCTCCACAGACTTCACATTTTTTTGTTAATAATGCCATTATTCCACCTTTTTTATTTTACTTAATATCCAAGCTTTATATATAAAATATGATTTTGAATTTTTATATCTTTCAATAAAGCACCAACTAATTTTAATTTTAAACCTTTATTTTTTATTTTATATACAGGAAAATTACTTAAATAACTTGTTGCTATAAATTCTACAGTTTTTTTCAAACCTTTATGAAATTTTTTAGGTATATTTTTAACATTTAATTCAATTACTTCTAGCTTATTAAAATAAAAATTTTTCTCTTTTTGTTTGTATTTTAATATCCCTTTAACTATCGCACTTGTATTAAAACCGATTGTTTTAGTTGCTATTATTTTTACGTCAAAGGATATTCTTATGTGGTTTAGTTCATTTTGTAATTTTACTATAGGGTTATTTACTATTGTTTTTATTAAAAACTTCTTTTTTATAAAAGGAAATTTTTTATCTATTTTTTCTTGTAATTGATTTTGTGATAATTCAATAGTATATGCAAATCCATATGATGATGAAAAAGAAATAGTTATTATAAAAATAAGTCTAATTAGCAATGACATCTTATGCTACTTTTTTATCTATTACATTATCACCATTTGAATTTATAAGTTCTCTTAGCTCACTGTATCCATCTTTGTTTTCATTTCCAAATAGTTCATTAATATTATCTATTTTTCCATTGTTGTTTTTATCATATACCAATAAGCCATCTTCTTTATCTATCCATCCTGTTATCTCAGACATACCATTGTTATCCATATCAAAGAAAGCACTTGAACTGTTTGCATTTATTGTGTCTATTTTTCCGTTGTGGTTTAGGTCTAGGGCTAGCGGATCTATTATTATTTGCTGGGCTTGTTGGGAGTTGTAATTCCAAGGTAATCCACCTGCATTTATCATTTGGGCTAGGTTTGTTCTGTCTTGGATTGTTAGATGTCCTTTGTTTTGTAAATATTTTTGCAAGTCATTAAAAGTAAGTATTCCACCATCTAATGCTGATTGCAGGATTGATACTATTGTTAATATTAAGTGACTATTTCCACCACCGATTTCAACATCTTTACTACCTATATTTATCCCCCAATCTTCAAATAAAGAAATAAATCCATCTGTAGTTATGTTTGTAATCTTGTCATGGGGTATATTTTCTGGTAAAACACCTAATAATTGTAAAATTTCAGAAGCAAGTCCACCAATACCTGGGGCACTATAGGTATATGTATGGTCAACTACATCAGGATGGTCAATTGTAAATTTTTGAGCCAAAAATCCACCAAGTGAATGACCTGTAACAGTTAATTTATCTGATGAAGTTATAACTCCTTCTTCAATTAATTTATCATAAAAATTATTCATTGATATTTCTTGAAAATAAGCAGTACCGTCTTTACCCAATTGTATATCTGCAAGAATATCCATTGGACTAGTTAGCTCTGAGCCTCTAAAAGAAAGAGTTAATTCTCCAGTTTCATTGTTTTTTAAAAGTACAGCATCAAATCCACTAAGATTTCCTATATTGTAATCACTTGATGATGCTTGGATTGAGTAGCCTTTTGAGCGTTCTGTAATATAATCTCCATTATCGTCTTTAATTGGATTATCATTACTATCAAGTTTATTTTTAGTCTCAAACTGATACTGTATCTCTTTTGTTTTCGGATCTCTTACTATTTGATTGTTTTCATCTCTTTGTTCTGTTACTCCTGCGAAGGCTTTGGCTTGTTCAAGGGTTATTTTTATCTCACCATCGCTATCCGTTCTTGTTAATTCTTTAATATATAAATTTGGATTATCATTCATTGATCGTGATAAATCACCATAACTTACATTTGCTTTTATTGCATTATCCAATGCTGTTTTTATTTCTGACATTTTATTTTCCTTTTGTTGTTTTATTATTTTGTTTATATGGGTTTGGGATTATTGTTTCTTGTAGTTCTTTTGTTCCTATTTCTTTGGGGCAACCACTACCTTTTATATTTAGACCATATTTTCTAGCTACATTAATATACCAGCCTCCACCGTAAGAATAGTGTTTTTGTATCGCTAATATTTCGTTTGTTTTCCGACTAAATAATTTATCAAAATTTAATGAAATATAAAATATTTTTGATATTTTATGATTATAATTCTTATCAAAAGTACTTATATAAAATCCATACGGACTCCTAGGCACCTTAATAACATTTTTAAGATTATATTTTTTGATAATAGTGTCTGTATATTTACAAGAATTTTTATAGTTCTTGTGAGTGGTTGGCAGGTTGTTGTATTTGTTGTTGCAGTAGTTAAAGTAGCCCGTTGGATAGAATCTTTTAAATGTTCTTTTGTAAGAAAAAGGGCTTTTTTCTTTTTCAAGTTTTCTATCTAAATCAGTGTAAAACTTAGAACTTTTATCAAGTATCCCTCCTGACATATTATCTCTAAACCAATAATCCCTTTGCTCCTGCAAATCAGTCACAGTTTTATATATTGTAATACCACCTTTAGAAAAACATAGATATTTATAATAAGCATATCCTGCTATATGATCCCAAAAGGGTAAAGTTATAAGTAAAATAAAATATATTTTTCTTTTTGTCTTATTTGTATCTTTATAGTATTTATTAAATAACCATTTTATTAAATAATAGTATATAACTATTGGTACAATTATTATTAAAGCTCCCATTTTACACTGCCTTTCTGTTTTTTTTAAATCTCTTACTTCATTTTATATAATCTGCGTCACAGTTAGCGTCACAGTTTTTGTAAATTTTCAAATTTATGCTGCTTTTTTATAGTCTACATATAAGTTACTAGTTTGCAACTCCAAATCACCGCTTAAATATTCTTGTCCGTTTTGTGTAAATGTTGAAGTTTTAAATATATTGTTTCCATTATCATCTATGTTTGTGTTTTTACTGTTTAGGTTTATTGAAGTTATATTTAACTCATCTAATGTTTTTAATTCATTGTTTTGCGAGATACCGTCACCATTTAAATCTTGCCATATTTTTAAGTCTTTAAATTTTGTATCATTTTTATCTATTACATTATCACCATTTGAATTTATAAGTTCTCTTAGCTCACTGTATCCATCTTTGTTTTTATTTCCAAATAGTTCGTTTATATTATCTATCTTTCCATTGTTGTTTTTATCATATACCAATAAGCCATCTTCTTTATCTATCCATCCAGTTATCTCAGACATACCATTGTTATCCATATCAAAGAATGTATTTGAACTGTTTGCATTTATTGTGTCTATTTTTCCGTTGTGGTTTAGGTCTAGGGCTAGCGGATCATATCTTCTTATTATTCTTTGGGCTTGTTGGGAGTTGTAGTTTAGTATAGATGAATTAGCTGAAGTACTTCTTTGAAATGATTCTGGACCATAACCATTTTTGATAGATTCTGCTTTTTGTTCTGGGGTTAATTTGTCCCAATTATTGTATAGCTGATCTTGTTTGGACGTTAGTTCGTCTATTTTATCGGATAAATCATTCCACACTTCTTTTATTGCATCTAAAGTTTGATTTGCAAGATTTTCTGCCCCTTTTTCTAGCCAATTGTCTGGTAAAAAATCAATACCAAGCTCATCCATTCCATTTTTTGCACTATCATTAAAATGTTCTTTCAAAGTTTCTTTCATAAAATCTTCTAATGATAAATTTTTATTATCATAAGTTAAATTATTATCATCACCAAAAATATAATCAACTGCCATATCTGCATGTTCATCTGAAAGAATATCTCCTCCTGGTGTATTTTCTAAATTTTCTTTTACTTTATCTTTTATGGCATTCTTTATAGCATCCTTTAAATCAAATTCTTCCCAAATTCTAATTAAAGAATTTTCTATCGTAGCATTATTATCATTTTCCATTTTTAACTCCTATTATATTTTTTTTCCATCACGAAATTTACTAAGTTCAATCAAATTTCCTTTTTTATCAAATCGTTGATACAAATAATCTTTTTTACCATTTATATAGCTTCCATTTATTTCCAATATACCATTTAAATACCATTTAAATATATTTCTTGGTTTGTCATCTACAAAGTAAATTCTACTTTTTTCATTTCCATTTAAATACCATTTCTCAAATAACCCATCTTTTTTACCATTTCTATAAATTCCTTTGCCCGCAATTTGACCATTTTCATATTTCCCAAGTATTGAACCATCAAGAATATCATTTCTGAAACTTACAACTGCTTCAACTAAACCACTTTTATAATACAAAATTCGTTTACCTTCTCTTCTGCCATTTTGAACTTCTTCTATAAATTTAATTTTACCAGATTTATAATATTTAATCATTTTTCCATTTAATTTTTGTAAATTATAAATATCGTATCTAATTCCATCAAATAACAATACTTTGATTTTTTTTTCTGAATCATTGTATCCATCAAAAACAAGTCCAGATACAAATAATATACCATAGCTAAAAATTATTACTAAAGTAAGTATAATAATTATTTTCCTCATTAGGTTGCTCCTTTTTTTAATCTTATCAAATTTATGTCACAGTTAGCGTCACAGTTTTTATAAATATTAAAATTTATGCTACTTTCCTTTCTTCATCCATACTATAAGCTATATGTGCATCTTTTACATCTCCATAACCACGAAGCCAAGGTAAAAACAAAGCATCTACACTTAGAGTATATTCACCTCTATAGTCAGTAAATCTTTTATCAACTGCAAAGTTTACATCACCGCTTAAATATTCTTGTCCGTTTTGTGTAAATGTTGAAGTTTTAAATATATTGTTTCCATTATCATCTATGTTTGTGTTTTTACTGTTTAGGTTTATTGAAGTTATATTTAACTCATCTAATGTTTTTAATTCATTTTCTTGTGAGATACCGTCACCATTTAAATCTTGCCATATTTTTAAGTCTTTAAATTTTGTATCATTTTTATATATTACATTATCACCATTTGAATTTATAAGTTCTCTTAGCTCACTGTATCCATCTTTGTTTTCATTTCCAAATAGTTCATTAATATTATCTATTTTTCCATTGTTGTTTTTATCATATACCAATAATCCATCTTCTTTATCTATCCATCCAGTTATCTCAGACATACCATTGTTATCCATATCAAAGAATGTATTTGAACTGTTTGCATTTATTGTGTCTATTTTTCCGTTGTGGTTTAAGTCTAGGGCTAGCGGGTCTATTATTATTTGCTGGGCTTGTTGTGGGTTGTAATTCCAAGGCATACCACCTGCATTTATCATTTGGGCTAGGTTTGTTCTTTCATCTTGGGTTAGGGAGTTTTGTTTGTTGGTGACTTGAGATAAAGAAGCATATATGGATTCTGTAGTTTTTCCTAAATCCAAGTCAAGTGCTTTTAGTCCTATAGATATTATTACCCCTGTTACAACAGCCATGACAGCACCAAAAGATAAAACCGTAGCTGTTGCACCTGCCACTGCACCAACCACCAATCCTTGTACCACTACTCCAGATATATAAGCAATATTTTCATCATCAGATTTATTATTGTCCCAATTTAATGCCATATCTAAAGCAATACTTTTACCTTTGAAATAATGCTTCGCATTATCTATACTTATATCTTGATTATAAACTTCTTTTGCATATTTCATCAAATCTTCTGCCGTTGCTCCAGTAAAATCTGTTGCAATTTTAAGCCAATCTTTTTCTGTTAATTCTAATGAATTGTTTTCTTTTATTTCTGTACTCATTTTTTATCCTTATTTT
>CBDETN010000023.1:0-203677 GCA_965242915.1 Arcobacteraceae bacterium | reverse complement strand
ACATAGAGTTGAACTAAAAGGTACATCAATGAGGAAAATTATGTCAAAAATAAATTAACACTTGGACACTTTATGCTAAAATGTTGTTAGAGAATATTTCAAATTTGTAAGTGTCCAAGTGTTTGTGATACGGTGTCTTTGTTGAGTGATATTTGTAATTAATACTATAACCATTTTTAGTAACTTGCTTTACTGCTTCTATTCTAAATTCTTCACTATACGCTCTTCTTGCCATTTTTAACCCTTTGTAAATTTTACAATGATTTTTATCATTGCTCTATTAATTTACTGAATTAAAATATGTCTAGTTTATTGGGGTCATTCCACTTATCCTTTTAACACGGTCAATAAATAAAATATCACACGGCTTTTCACACGGTTATTGTATGTTATTTGACACGGTTTATTGCATAATTATAATAGTATAAAGTTGAATAAGTGCTGAATTGTAAGGGTATGTAGGTAAGTGCATAGAATGTAGGCACAGCTATAAGCTGGGTAAGATAAACCCATTAAACAAAGGGTTTGTGGGAAAAATATAACAGTTTTGCTATGTATTTTTGTGTATCTTGTTACATTCTCGTTACAGTTTTCATAATTTAATGCCAATCTATACTATTTATATTTAACTAAATTTAATTTAATTTTATGATATACTTGTATAAATAAATTGAGCAAAGGTTTTTGATGACAAAATCTGACATTTTGACATATCTTAAAAGTAAAAAAGATGAATTACATCAATTATATGGTATCACATCTTTAGGCTTATATGGTAGCTATGCAAGAGATGAAGCAACTTCAAATAGTGATATAGATATATTTTATGAAAGAGATAAAAAATTTGAATTAAATAGTGGTTTGGATTTTTTAAATATTAGTGATAAGTTAGCTAATGATTTACATGTATCAAAAGTTGATTTTGTTTCATTGGAATTTATGAATCCAATTATAAAATATTATGCAAAAAAAGA
Organism: Arcobacteraceae bacterium; assembly: GCA_965242915.1. Taxonomy (GTDB): domain Bacteria; phylum Campylobacterota; class Campylobacteria; order Campylobacterales; family Arcobacteraceae; genus CAJXII01. Next base: position 202,703 of record CBDETN010000023.1, on the reverse strand, counting down.
TTTTATTTATGTATAGTGATAAAAATTTAATTTATATCTTTACTATACTTGAATGTTGTGAAAAGGCATGGATTTATACTAAAGAGTTTAATAATCCAACAGACTTTATTTGGGCGAATGAACAAATGGAATTAAATGCAACTATCTCACTTTTTATTGCTATTGGTGAAGAATCTAAAAAAATTGATGCTACTTTAAAAGATGCTGTAACTTTTGATTTGTCTTGGAGTGATATTGCAGGATTAAGAGATAAAATTTCTCATGATTATAGAGGTGTAGATGGTGATATATTATGGAGTGTAATTCATAATGATTTACAAAAATTAAAACTTGCACTTGTTGATATGGTAAATTTAATCAATCCACCAAAAGAATTACTAAATGAAGTTTTAAATACAAAATATTATCAACATCTACAATATTTAAAATAGTCTTTATTTACATCCAAAACATCTTAAATTGAGGCTTAATGAAGTATTCTATTTATCATATAATACAAACAACCCTTATATAACTTTCTCTTTCTACCAAATATATTACTTCCAATTACTAGTAAAATCACCTACAATTGGAAGAGTTTTGGAACATTTATATAGTTTTAATAGCTATCATATTCCTCTATAGCTTCAATCCAATTTTTCTTATTTTGCTTTATAGTTAAAAGTAATTCTTTAAAATCTTCTTCACTAATTCTATTTATCTCTTTTAAATATGTATAAAACTTTTTCATACTGGTTGCATTATTATTTATTGTATCTTTACTAGCCCACATTGCTTTTCTTATAAACCAATTTCCTAAAAAATCATCAATAGAACTAATACCATTTTTAGCTTCAAATAATTCATCATAATATAATAAATAATCATTTATAAAAAAAGTCTATATTGTCAATATGTTTTTTTATAGTCTTTTTTGCAAGTTGTTGTTCAATAAGAACTTTTTCAAATTCTTTTAATAATTTTGTATTTTCAGTTTTAATTTGTTTTATATTCATTATTTAAAATCCTATTAGTAAGAAGTATAGCACAACAGACAAAAGGAAATAATTAGTAACTGATGTTACGATAATCTAAATTTACAAATTTACCAAAAATATTACAAAACTATCCACACTTTAATTCTCTAACTTTTTCATAGGCAATTTTGAGAGCTTCAATGTATATTTTTTCTTTAATTGCAAAGTGATTCATTTTGTAATTTAAACGAAGTTTTTCTAATTTTATAAATGCTAATATAGTTAAATTTATATGATTTCTTTGAGATATTTCAACTTTAGTTGGTGAGTGTTCTATCTTTAAATTTTGTTTTAAAGATTTATGATATTCCTCTATTTTCCACCGTTTTTGATAGATTTCAAATGTCTTTTGGAAAGATATATTTGTATCATTTGTTATAAGATATAGGTACAGAGGTTCGCCATCGTTGCCGTTTTTGACAATTTGCCTACCAATATTTAAAAGGTATATCACAACCTTTTAAATATATAAGCCGACTACTACAAGCTCCTATATCTATGCTGTCAATATTAACATATCTTCCTTTGTTTTTATCTTCAAGAGTAAGTGCAATACCCTTGACACTTTTTCCACTTACATGGGTCATAGTGCCAACATATCACATTATTAACTTTACTATATGGTTTATTAGCAATTTATGAGGTATTTATTTATAGGTTATTTGAATGTATTTAGTAAGTAAAATAGTATGTTTTTAGTCTAAATTGTAACAGCTTTATTAAATTCTGTAATTTAAATTATCGTAACATCAGTTCTTAAGTTTGGTTTGTTATAGCTATAGTAGCCCTAAAGTTACATTGACACATTATGCAAGTGTAATTAATCCTGAATTGGTTGATTTAGGTAAAAATTTTAGTTTATTTAGTCAGTCAAATGACACAATACTGACACAGTCAAAAAGTTAAAAGTCTAAGAATGCGATAAACACTAGGCTTTAAGTAGGTAGGCACAGCTATAAGCTGAGTTTTGTATTTGATAATAATTTATCTAGCTGTTTGATTACTCAAACAATCTTGCGAAAAGAAGAATTGTGAAGTTTATACCACTCTTTTCTTGCTTCTAGTTGGGTTTACATAGCTGTTATGATTGCTCAAAACACTGGTAGGCTCTTACCCTGCCGTTTCACCTTTGCCTATCTCTGTACTGCGAGTAGGTAGTTTACTTTCTGTTGCACTATCCCTTAGGTTGCCCTAGCCATCAGTTAGATGGAACTATACTTCACGGAAGCCCAGACTTTCCTCTTGAAATCAAATTTCAAGCTATTATCTGCTGTACCTGCTGGAAGTTTATCTAATCTTTTATTATTTTTTGATGATATCGTAATCCAATGGAGCTATAAATTGAAATAACTGATCTGCTATTTTTTCATTTATTTTAATATTTGTAAACTTTATCACAATATTATTTTCCATCTCATCACTATATTGTATTTGAGTTAAAAGTTCTTCTTTAAAAGTTAATTTATATTTATCATCAACTAAATCAGGGTTATTTAAAAAGTCAATTAAATTTATCTCATCAGTTAGTTTTGTGAAAATTGCTTGTTCTAATTCCGGTTCATCAATAATAACTCTTAACTTATTCATATAAACATCTTTTTGAATTGGTGTTCTATATTGCCAAAGCATTTTAGTTGGTTGTTTTATATAAATTTTACCTTCATATTTAATAATTTTATTTGATGGATTTTTAATAAGTTGTGTAAAGTCAGCTTGATATGTTTTGATACTTAAATTTGATGCAAAACCTGCACTTACTATCAAAAAAACACTCATTAATACTTTCATAATCAACCTTTACTGAAGAAACTTTTTACTGCATAAAACCACTTTGCAGGAAAGTTTTGTAAGTGTGAGTTCCGCCAAACTCACGCTACGCAACCGCTATTCACTACTTTTCAGCTAGTTTTAGATAAAATGTCTGAAATAATAACACATATCGCCTTTAAGCGATTTGATTTTATAAAACAATCCTAAGGAATGAAGTAAATGTTAAATATATTTTCAAAAATTTTTGGAACTAGAAATGATAAAGAGATAAAAAAATATTATAAAAGAGTACAGTTAGTAAATGAATTAGAAGCTAAATATGAGTCAATGGATGATGAAGAATTAAAAAATAACTTCTATGAACTTAAAAAATCAGTTCAAGATGATGAACTGTCACTTGAAGATGCACTTAATGATTGTTTTGCTATGGTCAGAGAAGCCAGTAAAAGAACACTTGGTATGAGACATTTTGATGTTCAGATAATTGGAGGTATGGTACTTCATGAAGGAAGAATTGCAGAGATGAAAACAGGTGAAGGTAAAACTCTTGTTGGTACTTTAGCAGTTGCACTTAATGCTTTAAGTGGTAAAGGAGTTCATGTGGTTACGGTTAATGATTATCTAGCTTCGCGTGATGCAAAAGATTTAGAGCCGCTTTATAATTTCTTAGGATTTAGTATAGGTGCAATTACAGGTAATATACATGAGGATGGACTTCGAAAAGAGCAATATATAGCTGATATTACTTATGGAACTAACAATGAATTTGGTTTTGATTTTTTACGAGATAATATGCACTATGATCTAGAAGAGAAAGTTCAAAGAGAACACAACTTTGTAATAGTTGATGAAGTTGATTCTATTTTAATCGATGAGGCTAGAACACCTTTGATTATCTCTGGACCTACAGACCATAAAAGTGAAAATTATGTTCAATCAAATAAGATAGCTTTAAAACTTGAAAAAGGAACTAAAACTGAAGCCAAAAGTGCAAGTGAAGAGGCAACAGTAACAGGAGATTTTACAGTTGATGAAAAAAATAAAATAGTTTTATTAAATGAAGCTGGAATTATAAAAGCCGAAGAGTTATTTGGTGTTGACAATATGTATTCTCTTGAAAATGCACATCTTTCGCATCATCTTGACCAAGCTTTAAAATCAAATTATATATTTGAAAAAGATGTTGATTATGTAGTTCAAAACAATGAAGTGATCATCGTAGATGAATTTACGGGAAGACTTAGTGAAGGTAGAAGATTTAGTGATGGACTTCATCAGGCACTTGAAGCAAAAGAAAATGTTAAAATTCAAGAAGAATCACAAACCTTAGCTGATATCACATTTCAAAATTACTTTAGAATGTATGAAAAATTAGCGGGTATGACAGGAACTGCTCAAACTGAAGCTACCGAGTTTGCAGAGATTTATAATCTTGATGTTGTAAGTATCCCTACAAATGTTCCAATTACTAGAGATGATAAAAATGATTTAATTTACAGAACAGAAACTGAAAAATTTAATGCTGTTTGTCAAAGGATTAAAGAGATAAATAAAACTGGTCAACCAATCTTGGTAGGTACTGCATCTATTGAAAAATCTGAACATCTACATGCTTTATTGAAAAAAGAAAAAGTTCCTCATACAGTTTTAAATGCAAAACAACATGCAAAAGAGGGAAAAATTATAGAAGATGCAGGACTTAAAGGCGCTATAACAATTGCTACAAATATGGCAGGTCGTGGTGTAGATATTAAATTACCGCAAGAGTGTCAAGATCTTGGCGGGTTAATGATTATAGGAACCGAGAGACACGAAAGTAGAAGAATTGATAATCAGCTAAGAGGTCGAAGCGGAAGACAGGGTGATGTCGGTGAATCTCAATTTTTCTTAAGTTTGGAAGATAATCTGCTTAGAATTTTTGGAAGTGATAAAATTGCAGGGGTTATGAAAAGACTTGGACTTGAAGAGGGTGAACATATTGAATCCGGTATGGTAACAAGAGCAGTTGAAAATGCACAGAAAAAAGTGGAAGCTATGCACTTTGAAAGTAGAAAACATCTACTTGAATATGATGATGTGGCAAATCAACAAAGAAAAGTGATTTATAACTTTAGAAATGACTTGTTAAATCCTAAATTTGATATAACTGGTAAATTAGATGAAAATAGAGCTGAGTATGTGGCTAATTTGTTAAGTGAATGTGAAATTATGGACGGAATACCAAGTGAAGACTACAATTTAGAAAAAGTTGTTTTAAAATTACTTGAAGACCTAAATATCCAATTATCTCAAGATAATATAAAAGCTGATACTTTTGATGATGTTGAACAAAAACTACTAACAATCTTTTCAACTATCTATAACGATAAAATGGGAATGGCGGCCCCTGAACAAAGAAGTGAAATAGAGAGAATTTTATATCTTCAAATTTTAGATAAAGCATGGAGAGAACATCTGTATTCTATGGATACACTTAAAACCGGTATTGGACTTCGAGGATACAATCAAAAAGACCCGCTGGTTGAATATAAAAAAGAAAGCTACAATATGTTTATTGAACTTATTGCTTCAATTAAAAATGAAATAGTAAGAGTTTTATTTACAATTCAACTACAAAATCAAGCAGAAGAAGAAGCTGAACTAGCACGAGTGAAAGAGCAAATGCAATCTTCAAATGACAATACAGTAACAAATCATCAAGAGATACCTGTAATTCAAAAGAAAATTGCAAGAAATGAACCTTGTCCGTGTGGAAGTGGTAAAAAGTATAAACAATGTTGTGGTAAAAGTGGACCAAAAAGAGGGCTTGTAGCTAACTAATTTGAATACAAAACTTGTTAATTTTATAGTAAAGAAATATCTAAGGTGGGATAAAAAAAACCCATTTATCAGTATTTCTGCACTTTTAGCATTTATTGGTGTTGCTGTCGGTGTGATGGTTTTAATAGTTGCAATGGCAATTATGAACGGAACTGCCAAAGAGTTTAAAGATAAACTTTTTACCATGAATTATCCTTTGAGTATTTATCCTAAATTTTCTGATGAAGTAGATGATAAATTACTCAAACAATTAGAGCAAAAATTTCCTAATTTAAAATTCTCACCATATCTTTCAACTCAAGTTATGGTCAATAATTCTGATACTATGAGTGGTGGATTATTGTTTGGTGTAGATCATAAAAATGAATCTGTTATAAATAAAATCTACGCTAAAGCTGCTAAAAAAGTTAATGACTTCAATAAGTATCATTTAATTGTAGGTCAAGGGATTCGCGATCAACTTCTTTTACTGCCTGAGCAAAAAGTAACTTTATATTTTACCCAAATAGTTCCAAGTGGTTTATCTACTATGCCTAAGATGAAACGATTTATTTACAAAAGTGAATTTAAATCTGGTCTTAATGCTTATGATAAAGCTTATATGTATACTTCAATCCAAGCCCTTCAAACCATTTTAAAGAAACCAAAAGATATTTATGACGGCATCCATATTTTTAGTAATAACCCGTTTGAAGACATTAAACGACTTGAAAAAATTTTACCTATGTCGATTGGTATTATTGGCTGGTGGCAACAAAATGGAAATTTCTTCGCTGCTATGGAGATGGAGAAAAAAGCTTTATTTATAGTTCTAATGTTAATTATTTTAATAGCTTCATTAAATATTATCAGTTCACTTCTTATGACAGTAATGAGTAGAAGAAAAGAGATCGCTTTACTTTTATCACAAGGGGCATCATTGGCAGAAGTTAAGCATATCTTTTTAAGACTGGGTATAATTATTGGATTCAGTGGTATTTTAGTTGGTACTGCTCTTGGATTTGGCGGTATGTTTATCTTGGAAAACTTTGATATTATATCACTTCCTGCTGATGTTTATGGAACTACTAAGTTACCTTTATTATTAAGTAATTTAGATTTAATCTCTATAATCTGCGGTTCAATTGTAATTGTATTTTTATCTTCATATTATCCGGCGATCAAAGCAACCAAAATTGATGTTTTGGATGTTTTGCGAAACGAGTAGCTAATTATCTAAATTTTGCAATATAAGTGAATCCATAATTTGATTTTTATATTTCATCTTTTCTAATTGCTGTGCAAGAAATTTATTTTCCTCTTTTAGCGATATATGTTGAGAATGAAGTTTATTTATATCTTTGCTTATATAATAAATATTATTTCGTAAATATATTTTTGGCATAAAAAGAGCCAGTACAACGAACATAGTTAAAAATATAATAATCAAAGAACTTTTTGCTGTTAAAAATGGCTTTTTTCTAGTCAAACTTAAAAATCCTTAATTTAGAACTTCTACTTCGCGGGTTAATTTTAATCTCTTGCTTTGTAGGAATTATAGGTTTTTTAATAATTATTTTACCTTTTTGATGATTGTTTCCACATTCACATCTAAAAATATAATCAGGACAGATACATCTCTTTGTCCATTTTTTAAAATAATTCTTTACAATTCTGTCTTCAAGAGAATGAAATGAGATAATAGCCACAATACAATTGGTCAAATTAGCTTCTTCAATACTGTCAAAAAGATTTTCCAAAACACCAAGCTCATTATTAACTTCAATTCGTATACCTTGAAATGGCAAAGTTGCCGGATGTAATTTACCTTTATGCATCTTAGAACTTAGAAGTGCAGATAATTCTTTGGCACTAGAAAAAGGTCTATTTTGAACTACTAAAGAGGCGACTTTTTTGTACTCTCGCACCTCTCCATACTCTTTAAAAACTCTTTCTAGTTCAACTTGTGAATAGTTATTTACAACATCTTTAGCACTTAAGTCTTGATTTTGATCCATTCGCATATCAAGCACTTCACTATTAAATCCAAAACCGCGATTATCGTTATCAAGCTGTAAAGATGAGACTCCAATATCTGCTAAAATTCCACATATATTATAGTTTTTATGATTTAGTACAACCGTTTCAAAGTTTCCTTTACTAAATATAACCCTGTCTTTAAAAGGTTCCAGTCTCTTGGCTGAGAATTCTAAAGCTTCATCATCTTGATCATTACAGATAAGTTTAATATTTGGATTGTTTTTAAGCAATCCTTCACTATGTCCACCGAAACCTGCCGTACAATCGATCACATAACCATCATTACAATCTTTAAATGCATCAATAACTTCATCATAAAGTACCGGGATATGTGGAATTTTAGTATCAGTCAAATTTAACCTTAATTATTATTTTAATGATGTTATAATATCTAAATAATTATTTTAAAGGATTTAATTTGATAGATAAAAAAATAGTTGATTTGTTATCAAATATTTCATTGGCACTTTTTAGAAAAAACTTTTTTGGTATTTATCACGGTTCAATATCTTCAAAAGTAGAACATAATAAATTTATAATCAATACAAAAGAAGCAATATTTGATGAAATAGGTAAATCAAGTTTATGTCAATTAAAAATGAATAATTATGATTATAGCTGGAAAATGGCAAGTTTAGAGGCTGATATTCACAACTCTATCTATAATCAAATTCATGAAGCTAAATATATAGCATGTGGAATGCCTCCATATACTACCGCTTATGCTTTAGAACATGATACTATTGAATTTGAAGATTATTTTGGTAAAACTTTATTTGATAAAATAGAAGTTTATGATGCAGGTGATTTTAATAGTTGGTATAATAGAAATCAATTAGAAATCACTAAGTTTTTAAAACAATCTTCTAGTCATGTAATGGTCATAAGAGGTGTTGGAGTTTATGTTTATGATAGAGATATAAACGAACTAATAAAAAAAGTAGCAATTTTAGAAAATAGCTGCAGGTTATTAGGAATAAAATCAAGCCTTGACTAAAATTCCACTAATTTTTTCTTTATTTTATCTAGTATAAAGTTTTTATGAGATAAAGTTTCAAAATCAAATTTTGTGCCAGCATGATGGAATGGTAGACTTGGAAGATTCAAAATCTTCTGCCTGCGGGTGTGCCGGTTCGAGTCCGGCTGCTGGTACCACTAATTACTGATCTGGCTACACTAATATAATACCCCAAGAAAATAAGAACGAAAAAATAAGATTCTTATTCCTAAAAAGTTAAAATAATAAAATATTTAATAGGGGTAAAAAATGAGTACAAAAAGAAGAATATTTACAGCAAAATTTAAAACAAAAATTGTTTTAGAAGTTTTAAAAGGTGAAAAGACTTTAAATGAGATAGCAAGTAAAAATAATATAACACCTAAAAATATCCAAAATTGGAAGAAGATATTTTTGGATAATGCAGAGTTGGCAATGGAGCCTGCAAAGGCTATCAAAGAATATAAAGACGAAAACTTAAAATTACAATCTAAAATAGATGATTATGCAAAGATAGTAGGTAAAATGACAGTTGAAAAGGAATGGCTTGAGGAAAAGCTACAAAGCTTGGACTTATCTAATAAAAAAGAGTTGATAGAGTCTAAGCTAACATATATTTCAGTATCAACTCAATGTAAACTTATAAAATTAAATCCAAGCAGCTTATATTATAAGCCTATAGAAAATAAGCATAAAATATCACTCAAAGATAAGATAAATGATATTTATGAGCAAATACCAATATATGGAGCTTTAAAAGTTCATCAGCAACTTTTAGAAGATGGATACAATATAAGTTTGAATACTGTTTATAAATATAGACAAGAGATGGGTTTAAAGCCAATATTAGCAGTTAAACCAATAAATCTATCAATACCAGATAAGCAACATAAAAAATACTCTTACAAGCTTAGAGGAGTTGACATAGTAAAAGCAAATCAAGTATGGAGTACGGATATAACATATATCAAGATTAATGGCGGCATGGTTTATTTAGCAGCTATAATTGATTGGTATTCTAAAGCTGTACTATCTTGGAAAATATCCAACACTATGGATTCAGCTTTAACAATGGATGTTCTAAATGAAGCATTATCGCTATATGGTAAACCTGAAATATTTAATACAGATCAAGGCAGTCAATACACAAGTCATATCCATACACAGACTTTAAAAGATAATGGCATCATTATCTCAATGGATGGTAAAGGTAGAGCTACTGATAATATTTGTATAGAGAGATTCTGGCGAAGTGCAAAAGTTGAAAGAATTTATCTAAATGAATATAACACAATTAAAGAGTTAAAAACTGATGTGAAAGATTATATTGATTTTTATAATCATAAAAGATTTCATCAAACTTTAAATTATAAAAAACCAATGAGTTTTTATTATGATAGTTTAAAAATTAATAATAAGGATTATGATAAATTAGTTGAAATTGTGGCATAAGGTAACAGGTGAAAAAGAGAATAAGGATTTAGAAAAAGTTGTCTTGTCTTCTTGGGGTATTATATTATTGCTAAAAAGGTTAAGTGGAGAAAAGAAGATAACTTAGCTAGAGATATTTTTGATTTAGCTGTTGCCTTGACTAAAGATGAAGATATCTTACAAAGTCTTTTAAACTCAAGATTTATTAGTTATGATGATTTAGAAAAGCTAAGTAATGCTCTTGATGATTTGAATATGACTCAATACAAACTAGAGATAGATAAAATTGAACCTCAAACAGATGAGTATATGAAAATAGCAATGAAAGGTAAAGATATTATACAAACGAGTATAAAGAAAATCATATAATTATTCTTTTATACTGTTACGATATAATTCAATAAAATAAGATGAAATAGTTTTAAAACAACAAGGTAACTTTTAATATTAGTTACATTGGAAGTTACATTGTATTTTTACTAAATAAGATAAGTATCTTGTGTAAAGGCTTACTAGGACATATATTGGTACAGGCCACTGGTACCACTTATTTATAAAATATCATGTAAAGAATTCGCTTTTAACATCCATTTTCTTATATTTTCATAATCATCATTTTTAAGCATATCTTTTATATCAAGCATTTGTTTTTCAAATATTTCAATACCATCAAGTATATTATGCTTATTTTGTCTAAAAATATCTGTCCACATATTTGGAGATGATTTAGCTATTCTACTCATATCTTTAAATCCACCTGCTGCTAAAGATATAATATTTCTAGGGTCCTCATGTTCCATTACTATATTTGCTAAGGCATATGATATAACATGAGGTAAATGACTCATATAAGAGGCATGAATATCATGCTCTTTTGAATTCATATAAACTATATTCATTTTGATAGTTTCAAATATTTTAATTGCTTTTTGTTTATGTATCTCTCCACAGATATCTAAATCACAAAGAACAATAATTTTTTCTTCATAAAGATTGTCAACAGCAGCACTTGGACCAAATTTTTCTGTTCCGGTCATTGGATGTGCCGGTATAAAATTTGATTTTAAATGATTTGGAAGTTGTTTAACAATAAGTTCTTTTGTACTACCAAAATCAATAATTGTTGTTGATGCGGGTACTTCTCCAAAATTATTTAAAAATACAATAATAGCATCAACAGGAATTGCTAAGATAATAACTTCACAAGTTTTTAACTCTTTTATTGTGATAATTTCATCAACAAGTTCTAAATTTAAAGCCTCTTGTTGATGCTCTTTATTATGATCATATCCAAGCAATTTTGTACTTATATTGTATTTTCGTAATGCTTTAGCGAATGAGCCACCCATTAATCCTAAGCCGACAATCCCTATATTCACCATCATTTCCTTTCTTGTGCTTGCACTCTCTTTGAGAAAGTTTAAATGGAATTTTACATTAATTTACCTTTGATACTAAATTAATTTACCTATCAACAACTTTTAGATACACTTTATTTTAAATTTATAATATTAATGTTTCAGTAGAAACTACGATAATCAAAAGGAATTGTTTTTGTATAAAAAACTTATTTATTTACCATTATTGACTTCATATTTACTTGGAGCATCAACATTTACAGATATTAAATTTGAAGGCTTATCTCAAATTTCAAAAACTGTCGCAATAGAAACATCAAATTTTAAAAAAAACAAACCATATTCAGATAATCAAATTAACAAAACTTTAAAAGAATTTTATAAATTTGGTTATTTTAACGATATTGCAGTAACAACTGACAATAATATTTTAACATTTTCATTTATGGAAAAACCATTTATTGCAAGTTTAGATATGAGTGGATACAAAACTCGTGAAGATGATTTAGAAATGGTATATAATGCTATGAATATCAAAAAAGGAAATATGTATTCTAGAGCTAGAATAGCTAAAGCTAAAGAAAAGTTATTATCTCTTTTAGAACAAGAAGGGTATATACACTCTGTGGTTGAAGTTGAAATTGAGAATTTAAACAAAAATAGTGTTGCTATCAAATTTGTGGTTAATAAAGGTGATGAAATTATAATTCAAAAAATAAACTTCCCCGGAGCTAAAGATTTAGAAAGTGGCGATTTTGAAGATGTTATGGCAAACAAAGAGGAAGATTGTTGTTTTACCTGGTTTTTTGGTAGAAATAACGGTGTAATGAAATTTGACCAATTGGAATATGACGGTTTTAGAATAAAAGAAAAATACTTGGAAAATGGTTTTTTAGATGCAAAAGTTAAAGAGCCATTTTCTCGAATAGATTTTAATACCAATAAATCAGTAGTTGATATAGCTATTGAAGAAGGGAAACAATATAAAGTTGGAAATATAGTAATATATTTAGATGAAAAAATTAAGAATCCAGAGGAAATATATCCAGAGTTAAAACTGAAAAAAGATAAAGTTTTCAATATTAGTAAATTAAGAAAAGATGTTGAATATATTAAAACACAAGTTTCAGACAAAGGATATGCTTTTACTCAAGTTAAATATGACATTAGAAAAGATAAAGATAAAGGTACTGCTGACATCATATACAATGTAATACCAGGAGACAAAGTTTATATAAATGATATAATAATTTCTGGAAATAGTAGAACTTTAGACAGGGTGATACGACGAAATGTATATTTAGCTCCAAAAGACTTATTTAGTTTAACAGATTTTAAAGATTCACAAAATGCATTAAACAGAACCGGATTTTTTGAAACAGTAAAAATTGAACAACAAAGAGTTTCAAAAGATAAAATGAATTTAATAGTAAATGTTCAAGAAGCACCTACAGGAAACTTAATCTTAGGTGGTGGATACGGGAGTTATGATGGATTTATGATTAATGCTTCTGTAAATGATAAAAATATCTTTGGCAGCGGTCTTAACCTTGGTTTCTCATTTGACTGGTCGAAAAAACGAACAAGTTATACAGTATCTTTAAAAAATCCTGCAATTAACGATAGCAAATATAGCGGTAGTGTTGCTGCTCATCAAACTGTAAGTGAAATAACATATACTGATTATAAATTAACTCAGGAAAGTGCTGGGTTTTCAGTTGGAGCCGGTAAAGCTTTAACTAGACATGCTCATATTGGTACTACATATTCTTTAAACCAAATACAAGAAACATACGATACAAAACCGCAGGATAATCTAACTTATATAATAAGCTCAATTACCCCTTATATAAACTTTAATAATACTGATTCTTACTTTATTCCAAGAAGCGGGATGATTGCCAGTACCAGTTTAGAAATAGCTGGGGTTGGCGGGGATGCAGAATATGTAAAATCTTCTACTACATATAAATATTTTAAAGGATTAGAAGATTATTTAGATTATGATGCAATTATTCGATATAGAGCGCGTTTGGGAATTCTTGAAGATACTGGATTTATAACGCAAGGTAATTCATTTTATTTAGGCGGGGTAAAAAGTGTAAGAGGATATAAATCTTATGCGTTTGGACCTCAAACTGATGAATCACCATACACAAGAATGTTTGCAAACTCTATAGAACTTAGTATGCCTTTAATTCCTAAAGCTAAAATGAGATGGGGGATTTTCTATGATTATGGTATGATTGGTCAAAGTAATTTTACACAAATTAAAAGAAGTGGAACAGGTCTTTTAGTTGAATGGATTTCTCCTGTTGGACCGTTACAATTTATCTTCTCGCAACCTCTTGACGATAAACCAGGTGATGCAACATCAAGCTTTGAGTTTAGCTTAGGTAGTAAGTTCTAAAAGAATTAAAAGAATTAAAAGATTAAAATGAAAAATAAAAGATTAAGCAATGAAGAGGCTTTGGATTTAATTCAAAATGCCTCTTTATTGGATTTGGGAGAGATGGCAAGTAAAAGAAAGCTTGAGCTGCATCCTCAAAAAATAACTACTTTTGTAGTTGATAGAAATATTAATTATACAAATATTTGTTGGGTAGATTGTAAGTTTTGTGCTTTTTATCGTCATCTTAAAGATGATGATGCTTATGTATTAACTTATGATGAAATTGATAAAAAAATAGATGAGTTACTTGAAATTGGCGGAACCCAGATACTTTTTCAAGGGGGAGTTCATCCAAAGCTTAAAATTGAGTGGTATGAAGATTTGGTTGAACATATTTGTTCAAAATATCCAACTATAACACTTCATGGATTTAGTGCTATTGAGATTGATTATATTGCAAAACTTTCACATATAAGTTATCAAGAAGTCCTAAAAAGGCTTAAAGATAAAGGTTTAGCTTCAATTCCAGGGGCTGGTGCTGAAATTTTAGATGATGATGTTCGAGATATAATTGCACCAAAAAAACTTGATACAAAAGATTGGCTGGAAGTTCATCGTCAAGCTCATAAATTAGGTATAAAATCAACAGCAACAATGATGTTTGGTACAGTTGAAACAGATGAACAAATAATTGAACATTGGGATAAAATAAGACAATTACAAGATGAAACAGGTGGATTTAGAGCGTATATTATGTGGAGTTTTCAAAGTTCGCATACACAGCTTTTAAAAGAAATTCCAAATATGCAGCCCCAAAGTTCAAATAGATATTTACGACTTTTAGCAGTTGCAAGACTTTATTTAGATAATTTTCAAAATATTCAAAGCAGTTGGGTAACACAAGGAAGCTATATAGGTCAAATGGCATTAAAATTTGGTGCAAATGATTTAGGCAGCACTATGATGGAAGAAAATGTAGTTAGTGCTGCAGGTACTACAAATAGTATGAATCAAAGTGAGATGATTAACTTAATTAAAGATATAGGTGAAAATCCGGCAAAACGAAATACAGCTTATACAATTCTTGAAAAGTTTTAGGAATATTAAGCCAAAGGAAAACAAATGAAAAATTTTATTTTATTTTTTATTTTATTACAAGGAATAGTTATGGGTGCAACAATTAAAGAGATTAAAATAAATAATGTAAAAGTACCGGTAATTTTTGAAAAACATCCAACTTTACCAATATTTAATTTACAATTAGTTTTTCAAAACAGTGGATATATTCAAGTTAAAAGCAAAAGTGGACTTACTAGTTTAACAGCCAAACTTTTAAATGAAGGTACAAAAAAAGATGGTGCAGTTGCATTTGCCAGAAAATTAGAAAATAGAGCAATTTCTATACATACTTCTAATGGTTTTGAAACTTTTGTTATTGAAGTTAGTTGTTTAAAAAGTGAATATAAAACAGCTTTAAAGTTTTTACAACAATTATTAAATAATCCAAATACAACGAAACGAACATTAGAAAAACTACAAACTTTACAAATAAGTAAATTAAAACAAAAAGAAAATGATTTTGATTATGTAGCAAATATACAACTGAAAAAAATAATTTTCAAAGATACTGCTTTAGAAAACAGTTCATCAGGTACTATTAAATCAATTGAAAATATCAAATTAAAAGATATTAAACAACATATAAATAATATACTCAATCTTGATAACTTAATCATCGTTGCAGGCGGAGATATATCATTTAAAGAGATAAAAGATTCTATCTCACCTATTATTAAAAACTTTAAGTCTAATGGTAAAACTAAATTAAAAACAATAAAAGTTAATTCAAAAGTTCAAACAAAACTTCAAACAAAAGATACTCAACAAGCTTACATATATTTTGGAAGTGATTTTAATATTAATTTTAAAGATAAAAATACTTATAAAGCAAAAGTTGCATCATTTATTTTAGGCGGTAGCGGATTTGGTAGTAGGTTGATGGAAGAAATTAGAGTTAAAAGAGGATTAGCCTACTCAGCTTATGGGTATATTTCAATAGCTAAATCACACTCATACTTTACAGGACATTTACAAACAAAATTAGAAAATCAAGAAAAAGCTAAAAATTTAGTAAAAAAACTTGTAGAAGAATTTGTAAAAAATGGCGTAACTTCTAAAGAACTGCAAAGTGCTAAAAAGTTTTTATTAGGAAGTGAACCCCTTAGAACCGAAACTTTTTCTCAACGGCAAAGTAGAGCATTTAGTTTGTATTATAAAGGGTTAAAGCAAAATTATCCAAAACAAGAATTAAAATTAATTGAAGAGCTAAAACTTAAAGATTTAAATAATTTTATCAAAGAGCACAAAGAGATGACAAATTTATCATTTTCAATAGTAACTAAATAGATATTTAATATGATAAGATTAGTTTTAATTTTAATCTTCTCAACAAGCATCTATGCTCAACATCAAATTACTCAAAAATGGCTAGATACGAAGCCTAGAAGCATTGCTAAAGATTTTTATATTTGGAGATATTTAAATCAAGACATCACTCCAAAGCAAGCGATAAAAGCCTTAGGACAAGCTAGGACTGTAAATAACAAACTTTTTTACAGATATGCTAAAAAGTTAAAACACAAAGAAACATCGGCTGTAGTTTGGTGTCAAAAACTAAATGTACAATCTCTTGTAAATCAAAGCAGCACTTGTATTGAACTTGGAATGAGCACTTATAAAGCAACTAAACTGTCAAAGAAACAAAAACAGATCATAATCAATAAACTTAAAACCCCCTACCCTAAAAGTGCTAAAAAAGTTGAAATATTAAACTCTGCAAATCCCTTTATTACTTTAATAAATAGTTCAAATGAGGTCTTTTTTAACACTTTTAATGAATGCGGTGGTAAATTTAGAGTAAATAATTTTAATCATCACTTACCAAAAGAATTAATACAAAGATTAAAAAACAGTAAAATCATGCAAGAACAAAAGTATTTTGCACAAACAATTAAACTAATAGTTACAAATCCTAAATTAAATAAAATACAACAATCACTTTTAACTCTTGAGACAACTAATTTAAATCATAAAAGTACTTTTCATTTAGCTATAAATGCAATTAGACATAAAGAAGAAAAAAAAGCATTGAAATTTTTACAAACTTCATATAAAAATGGTTATTTCCAACAAGATAAAGACAAGGTACTTTTTTGGCAATATAAGTTAACTAAAGATAAAAAATATTTAGACAAGCTGCAATCAAGTTGGGATAATAATATATACTCATTGCTTAGTTTTGAGAATATAAATATAAAGCCTAAAAATATAGTTTATAATATAAAAAATAATAATACAAAGAAATCAGATTATAATTATAATAATCCATTCGTTTGGTTTCCAATTTTAAGAGATACAAAGAAAATGAACCAAAACAAAATGGATAAATATAATAAATTATTAAACCAAAAACAAACTTTAGGACATTTGTCTTTTGTAAAAGAGAGATTTTTTCGATATAAAAAATCATATTTTATCACTCCTTATAAAGATACTGTTGGTAAATTTCCACTTGATAGACAAGCTTTGATTTATGCTATTGCCAGACAAGAAAGTAGATTTATTCAAACATCAATTTCCAGTGCTTATGCTATGGGTTTAATGCAGATTATGCCATTTTTAAGTAAATCAATAGCAAAAGAGTTAAAAGAGTTTTATGATATAGATAAACAACTTGAACCTAATACAAATTTAAAATATGCCAATCATCATTTGAACTTTTTAGAAAAAAGACTTAAACATCCTTTATTTATAGCTTATGCGTATAATGGCGGTATTGGCTTTACAAAACGCTTATTTAAAAATGGATTATTTAAAAATGGCAAATATGAACCGTTTTTGAGTATGGAGATGCTTCCGTATGATGAAACTAAAAAATATGGAAAGAAAGTCTTAGCTAATTATTTCATATATAAAAATCATTTAGATAAAAATAATCACATTAAGCTTTCTACTCTTTTTAAAAAGATAAAATTACCTCTCCAAAATTAGGATTTGAATATTTTAATTCTAAAGTCTTATTATCATCATTTTCAAATCTGACTAAATAATATTTTGCCCATGGATTTTTAAGCGGGATATGTTCATATTGTTTATTATCATCATTTATTTGCGATATTTTAACATAAGTTTTATCATTCATAGTCATAGTATAATCTACCTCCTGACCGTTTGATATATAAATACCGATTAAGAAATTTTGATATTCATCATCCCATTTTATACTATTGACTGAGTTTAAATAAGTAGCATTTATAATCGCTTTAGTTTCATTTTCATAAATTAAAAAACTCACTTTAGTATATTGTAAACCTTTTTCGTATTGAGTCCCTGTTTTGTCAAAAACACTTAAGCCGCTTTGACAGCCAGCAAACATCAAAATAGATAAGGTAAGAGTTATAATATATAATATTCTGTTATGCACATCAATTCCTTTTGGTTTCATAATTGGGATTATATAATATTTTAGATAAAATGCGACTATGATAAATAATAAATATAAAAGATTAGCAGTAGCATTTACAGGTCCTTCAAATAGTGGAAAAACAACTTTAATAGTTAAAATATCAAATATTTTACAAGATAGTGGAGCAAAAGTAGCTATAGTTAAACATGACCCAAAAGACAAAGCAGTTTTTGATAAAGATGGGAAAGATAGTTTTAAATTTTCTCAAACAGGTGCTGATGTAGCGGTTGTAAGTCCAAATAAAACTACATATTTTAAAAAAGAAACTTCAACAATTGATGAATTAATAGAACTTTTCAAAGAATTTGATTTTTTACTTGTTGAGGGGTTAAAAACTTTACCTCTTCCTAGAATTTGTATCTGTAGAGAAAAGCTGGATGAAAAATACTTTGAAGTAAGTGATACACTTGCAATTGATGATACAATCGATAAAGAAAGCATTCCTGAGGGTATTCAGATTTTAGATTTAAACAATCCAGAACAAATAGTTCAATGGATAAGAGAAAATGCAAAAAAGGTATAAAAATGACTGAGATAATAGAAGCGATCAAAAGAGCAAGTATTGAGATTAAAAGTATTATAGAAGAAGGTGATACTTCTAAAAGTGATAACCAAAACAGTACGGGAGACACACAATTAAAACTTGATATTGCTTCAGATATTGTAATAGAAAATGAATTCAAAAAGATTTCAAGTGTCAAGCAAATAGTAAGTGAAGAGCAAGAAAATATAGTAGATATTAATAAAGATGGAAAATATTTAATTGCTTATGATCCACTTGACGGAAGCAGCTTAGTTGATGTAAATTTATCTGTTGGTTCTATTTATGGAATTTATGAAAATGACTTTACAGGTACAAATATAATAGCTTCTGTTTATGTTGTATTTGGACCTCGCGTTGAGATGGTTATTGCTGATGGAAAATCTGTAAAAATGTACAGATTACAAAAAGGTGAATTTAATTATATTCAAGATATAAAACTTAACGAAAAAGGGAAACTAAAAGCTCCAGGTTCTACACAAGCTTGTTGGCTGCCACATCATAAAGAGATGGTAGATAAATTTTTTAAAGATGGTTATAGACTAAGATATAGTGGTGGTATGGTTCCGGATTTACATCAAATTTTATTAAAAGGCGGTGGTCTTTTTTCATATCCAAGCACTACTGATCTACCAAAAGGAAAATTACGACAACTGTTTGAAGTATTTCCATTTGCATTTACTTATGAGTGTGCCGGTGGTCAAGCAATAGATGGATTTAAAAGAGTTTTAGAAATTCCAACAACACATATTCATGATACAAGTCCATGTTTTTTCGGAAGCAATGAAGAGATAAATATAGTCAAAGAAGCTTATAAACATAATGTCTAACCCTGAAATTAAAGATGAGTGGAATATTGCACTTGACAAACAAATAGTTGTAATAAAAAAATGTCAAGAAGAAAATCAACTCTCATCCTGCACACCCTGCCCTAAAATTATAGAGTGCGAGATTCGTAAACAATATGTTAAAGCTGTTTATGAATCTATGAATAAAGGTGCCGGCGGCGGATTTGAATTCTAAAACCTACCTATAATGAATAATTAGATATAATCCCTAAAATTGAAATCATTACTTCATGGAGCAAAGCGGAATTTCGCAACGCAGTGAGGACAAGGAATCTAAGATGTCAGATCACAACTCATGTAAAAAAATATATATCACAACCCCAATATATTATGTAAATGATATAGCACATATAGGTCATGCTTATACAACAATTATAGCAGATATGCTTGCTCGTTATAGTAGATTAGTAGGATACGATACTTTCTTTTTAACAGGTACTGATGAACATGGTCAAAAAATATCTACAAGTGCCGCTCAAAGAGGTAAAACTCCTAAAGAATATGCTGACGAGATAAGCGGTAAGTTTAAAACACTTTGGGATGATTTTGATATTAGTTATGATAAATTTATTCGTACTACTGATGAAGAACATAAAACAGGTGTGCAAAAAGCATTTCAAAAAATGTTTGACAAGGGTGATATTTATAAAGGTAATTATGAGGGTAATTATTGTGTAGGATGTGAAACTTTTTTTACAGATGCTCAGCTTATAGACGAAGAGGGTTGTCCTGATTGTGGAAGACCAACAACAGTTGTAAAAGAGGAGAGTTACTTTTTTAGACTTTCAAATTATGAGGATAAACTTTTAGAACTTTACAAAAATAATCCAGAATTTATATTACCAAAGGCAAAAGCAAAAGAGATTGTAAATTTTGTAGCTGGCGGATTAAATGATTTATCAATTTCAAGAACTTCATTTGACTGGGGCGTTAAACTTCCTTCATCTATGGATGATGATAAACATGTAATGTATGTTTGGCTTGATGCTTTGATGAACTATATTACTGCTTTAGGATATGGAACTGATGAAGCTAATATGGATTTTTGGCCTGCTAAAGTTCATCTAGTCGGTAAAGATATTTTAAGATTTCATGCAATTTTCTGGCCGGCATTTTTAATGAGTTTGGAACTGCCGCTTCCGGATCACATCGCAGCTCACGGTTGGTGGACCAGAGATGGTGAAAAGATGTCAAAATCAAAAGGAAATGTTGTAAATCCAAAAGAGATTGCAGATGCTTATGGACTTGATGCTTTTAGGTATTTTATGCTTCGAGAAGTGCCATTTGGTCAAGATGGAGATTTTTCTCAACGAGCTTTAATGGATAGAATTAACTCAGATCTTGGAAATGATTTAGGAAATTTATTAAATAGAATTAGTGGTATGAGTGGAAAATATTCTAATTTTAAGATTACTAGTAAAGATGTTGAGAAATATCATCAAAAAGAGCTAGATGAAGTTCATGCTATTTTAGAAAATATTGAAGAGTATATTTTTAATATGCAAATTCATAAATATCTTGAAGATTTATGGAAAGTATTAACAGTTGCAAATAAAGCAATTGGTGATTATGAGCCATGGAATATGATGAAAAATAATCGTGAAGAAGAAGCTATGGCATTAGTTGCATTAGTAACTAATATCATGGCAAAAGTTTCTGTTTTACTTGATTCTGTTATGCCTCATAAAATAGCTCAAATAGCTAAATCATTAGGGATAACTATTGATAATGAAACATATATAAATATCATAGTTAACAAAGGTCTAATTGGTGACACAGTTATCACAAAGATTGATGCTTTATTTCCTAGAATTGAAGAGCCGCTTTTGGTAACTGCAGATGTACAAAAAGTTGAAGAGAAAGTACAAAAACCAAGACAAGAAGCTTCAAAACAACCTGAAATAATGGAAGAAGATAATTTAATAACTATAGATAAATTCTTTGAAACTTCATTAAAAATAGGAACTATTGTGGAAGCTGTTGAAGTTCCAAAATCAAAAAAATTACTTAAATTACAAATTGATTTAGGTGAGGATAGAAATAGACAAATATTAGCTGGTATAAAAGAATTTTATAGTGCAGAAGAATTAGTTGGAACACAAGCTTGTGTAGTTGCTAATTTAAAACCTGCAAAGTTAATGGGAATGTTATCTGAAGGTATGTTATTAGCTGCAAAAGATGAAGATGGCTTATGTTTAGTAAGACCTGAAAAACCAAAAACAATTGGTACAAAAATAAGCTAGATATAATATAACAGTGCAAATATCATCTATAGTTGATATTGTTGGCGGAAAGCTTTTAAATACCCCGGCAATATCATTTATCACACAAATCCAAACAAATCCATCTAAAATAAATGATGGTGATTTATTTATAGCAAATTGTCAAGAAGATATTGAATTAGCAATCTCAAATGGTGCATTTGGTATTTTATTTAGTGATGAAATAGAAATTAGTGATAAAGAAATTGCTTGGATAAAGATTGATGATACTAAAAAAACTTTAGTTAAATTACTTCGATTTATTTTAAGTACAAAAGAGATTAAAAGTTTTTATTGTGATGATATAAGCTTTGAATTTTTAAATATATTTTCCTCTTCAAATAAAGATATAGTTTTATTAACCAATAATATTCAAAAAGATTTTGAACTATTAAAAAATATTGATAACAATAAAACATTGTTTTGTACAAATAATAAATATATAAATGCGATTCAACCATCATCTAGTGAATTTACAGTAGATGAATATCAAATCAGTAATCTAACTATACATTCTTTATTTACTACTACATTCTCATATAAAAATGATTTATTTTATAAACTTAAATTACCAAGTATATATGTCAATAATTTTTTATCTATTTTAGAATTTCTAAAGCAACCGGTAGAAACAAATAAGTTAAAGGATTTTAAATATTTCAGTCCCATTTTTATTAATAAAAATTTTGAAATTATAGATTTTGGTAAATCAAATAAATTTATTTTAGCAAGTGATAATATGAATATAATAAAAGCTGAGATTAAATTTTTACAATCTTATTATGATTATGCCAAAATTAGAATTATCAAAGAATATAAAAATGATGAAGATTTATTTAATCAGATGAAACAATATAATTTTAATGCTTTATATATTGTGGGGAAATCTCAAGAAGAGATTAAAACTCTTCTTTGCAGATTTAAAAAGAATTCAATAACTCTAATTTAATTTATTGTCTCTTTTTCTCTTCTTCTGGCTTTCATTTTAGCAGATGCTAATTTTCGCATATCTTCAGTAGTATCAAGTTCATCCATAATTTCAAGACCAAGTAAAGTTTCAATACAATCTTCAAGTGTAACAATACCCTCGGTTTGATCATAGCCGTCAGTTACAATTAGCATATGCCCTTTAGATTTTATGAAACCATTTAAAGCTTTTGATACAGGAATATTTTCATTAACACTATCAACATTAGTCATAATAGTTTCAATAGTTACATTTGGATCTTTTATAGCATGTTTAAAAAGTTTTTTAGTTAATATCATACCTACAATATTATCAATACCCTCATCATACACAGGAACTCTTGAAAATTTATAAGTTCTTATATCATCAAGCAAGTCTTTGATTAAAGTGTCTTTTTGCACTGCAAAAACTACACTTCTTGGAGTTAAAATATCTTTTAATTTAACCTCTTTAAGTGATAATGTATTTTCAATAATGTCTGATTCCATATCATTAATAATACCATCCTCTTCACTTAAGAGTGTTGTATGAAGTATCTCTTCTCTTGTAACTATATCATCTTTATTTTTACTTATCTCTTTTGTAACAAAAAGTGTAAATATAATAATAGGATATGTGATAAAAATAAATATCTCAATAAAACGAGCTGCATAGGGAGCCAATTGTTTCCAGTAAATTGCACCTATTGTTTTAGGAATTATTTCAGCAAAAAATAGAATCATAAAAGTTAAAGCAATTGAAACAAATAAAACCAAATTACTATCACTGCCAAACATACTTTGTGCGTGAACACCAATTGCCGTAGCACCTAAAGTATTTGCAAAAGTATTCAAAATTAATATTGATGATATTGATTTATCTATATTATCTTTTAGTTTTTTAAGTAATTTACCAGCATTTGGATTGCGCTTTTCCAATACAGATATATAAGACATATTTGTTGATAAAAGGGTTGATTCCAAAACAGAACATAAGAATGAGATACCAATAACCAGTACAAACAGAAATATTAAATATTCCATAAAAACTGCCTATTTAAGTTTAAGTATATGGGGGGATGACCGTCCAAGTTAAGTGCTCCTTAATTTATTAAAAAGATTATACCAAATAAATATTAAAAAACACTTCCAAAAGAACTTACAACCTTACCATATATAGTTAAATCATTTTTAGAAATTGTTTGATTTGAGAAAACTTGATTATCTGAGATTATATCAAATTGACCATCTGCTCTTTTTTGTATCCTTTTTACAAGTAATCCATCATCTGTATAAATAGCATAAATTCCATCTTTTGAATAATGATTTTTAGAAACATCGATAAATATTATATCTCCATCATTTAAAGATGGCTCCATACTCTCCCCTGTAACATTTATAGCTTCAATTGTTTTTACCATATCTTTTCCACCCATCATTTTAACAAAATAATCAGGAATATTTAGTTTTTCAAAATCTTCAGCTTCCAAAGAACCTCCCCCTCCGGCACTCATAGTAATACCAGGATAATATCGTATCCAATATTTATCTGTACTGTCAATTAAACTACTGGGGTCTTGACCGTATAAAAGCCAATTAATTGAAATTTTCTTTAATGCACAAAAATCCAAAACACTTGAAAATGGTATTTTATTTCGTGTTTTCATAGTTGCAAAATTTGCCTGCGATATTTCCAAAGCAGTAGCCACATCTTTATCAAAGATTTTTCCCTCATCTTTTTGTGCACCTATTACATCTTTTAACTTTTCAATAATATCAGATACTTGTAACATTTATCTCTCCTAAATGAATATTTGACATATTATATCATAAAAACATTACAATATGACATATTTTTTAATATTTCTCAAAAAATATGTCATACTTCTTAAAATTATTTATAAAAAGGATGAAAAATGTATATTCAAATACAAAAATTTAGATTAATATTTATCGCATTTTGCTACAAAATAGATGATATGGCATATAAAATTGGAAAGGTGATTTTATAAATCAAGACTTTATCATCTGTAACCAAATATGTTATTAAAATAAATTAAGAAATTTAATGGACTTTATTATTCAAATAAATATTTACTAAAGCATTATTAATATAAAATAACGAAATTGTAATTTTTAATGGCTATAGTCATTATTAGGATTTGGAGCAATATATGGAAGTAAATTTAGTAGGTGAAGCCTTAAAGTTTATGGCGCTGGGAATGGGAATTGTATTTGCATTTTTAGTAATTATGATATTTGCATTAAAAGCACAAGCGGCTATTATAGGTAAATATTTTTCAGAGGAACCAAAAAATTCTTCAACTTCAAATAAGGGGAAACCAAAACCCACTGATAATAAAAATGTAGTTGCAGCAATAACAGCAGCAATTTTACATCACAATCAAAAAACTAATAACAAAGGTTAATAATAATGTCAAAAAAATTTATTGATATAATGGATACTACATTTAGAGATGGATTTCAATCTGTTTTTGGCGGTCGTGTTCTTATGGAAGATTTCATGCCGGCTGTTGAGGCTGCAAAGGAAGCTGGTATTACTCACTATGAATTTGGAGGGGGTGCCAGATTTCAATCATTATACTTCTATTTACAAGAAGATGCATTTAAAATGATGGATAAATTTAGAGGAATTGTAGGGGCTGATGCTAACTTACAAACTCTTTCAAGAGGTATCAATACAGTTATGTTAGATACAGGAAGTAGAGAGCTTGTAGATATGCATGCAAAAATGTTTGCAAAGCATGGAACTACAACTATTAGAAACTTTGATGCATTAAATGATGTTCAAAATCTTGAATTCTCTGCACAATGTATTAAAAATCATGGTTTAAAACATGAAGTAGTTGTAACAATGATGGATTTACCACCAGGTTGTACAGGTGCTCATGATGTTGCATTTTATGAAAAAACTTTAAGAGGTATTTTGGATAGTGGTCTTCCATTTGACAGTGTATGTTTTAAAGATGCAAGTGGAACAGCAAATCCAATTAAAATTTTTCAAACTATAACAATGGCTAGAAAACTTTTAGGTGAAGATATGCATATCAGACTTCATACTCATGAAACAGCTGGAGTTTCAGTTGCTGCTTATTTGGCTGCATTAGAAGCTGGAGCTGATGGTATAGATTTAGCAAATACACCTGTAAGTGGTGGAACATCTCAACCAGATATTTTAACGATGTTACATGCTACTAAAGGTTCTAATTATGACCTTGGTGGTTTGGAGATTAATAAAATCCTAAAATATCAAGAGGTATTAAAAGATCAGTTAAGTGATTATATGATGCCTCCAGAAGCTACTCAAGTTTCTCCATTAATCCCATTTTCACCTATGCCAGGTGGTGCTTTAACTGCAAATACTCAAATGATGAGAGATGATAATACTTTAGATAAATTTCCTGAAGTTATCAAAGCTATGCAAGAGGTTGTTGAAAAAGGTGGTTACGGTACATCTGTAACTCCTGTTTCTCAATTTTATTGGCAGCAAGCTTATGCAAATGTTATGTTTGGACCTTGGAAGCAAATTGCTCCTGGATATGGAAAAATGGTACTTGGTTACTTTGGAAAAACACCAGTTGAGCCAGATGCAGATGTTATAAAACTTGCAAGTGAAAAATTAAAACTTGAACCAACTACAAGAAATCCTCTTGATATTGCTGATGAAGATGTAACTAAATCAATGGCAGCATGGAAAGAAAGATTAGAGATTGAAAACAAAGAGCTTGAAAAAGCTGAACTTGATAAAATTGAAGTAACAGAAGAAAATATTTTTATTGCTGCTGCTTGCGGCGAAAAAGGTATCGCATTCTTAAAAGGTGAATCACCTTTAAATGTTAGAAAAATTAGTGATGAAAAAAACAGTAAAGAAGGAATAAAAACAATGGCAGATGGAAATTATACAGTAGTAGTAGATGGACAAAAATTTAGTGTACAAGTTGCAGAAGGTAATGCAGATATTCAAGTTGCTCCAGTAGCAGCAACAACAGCTTCACAAACTGCTCCTGCAGCAGCTCCAAGTGGTGCCGGTGGTACTAAAGTAGGTGCTAATGTTAATGGTAATGTTTGGAAAATATTAGTAAATGTTGGTGACAAGATAGAAAAAGATCAAGTAGTTGCAATTTTGGAAGCGATGAAAATGGAAATTGATATTGAATCACCATGTGCAGGTACTGTTACAGCAGTTGCAGTTAAGCAAAATGATGCTGTTGAAGAAGGTCAAACTATAGTCGTAATCGGCTAATTAATATAAACACTTATTTTGGAGAAATCAATGAGTAAAAAAATAATTGCCTCAGTGCTAATTATGTTTTTAAGTATTTTCAGTGTTGCAGCATTTGCTGGGGAACACGAAGTACAAACAGAAAAAAAAGAATATCAACCTAAAAGTTTAAGTGAACTAGCAAGTTCATTTTATGAAACTACAGGTATCAATGCCCTAATAAATCCTAATGATGATGTAATGACATCAGAACCGCATTCTGAAGATGCAAGAAAAATGACAACATTTGAACAAACATGGGGAAGACTCATTATGTTCATTATTGTTTTTATACTTTTTTATCTTGCTATTGCTAAAGGCTTTGAACCATTGCTACTGCTACCTATAGCTTTTGGTGGATTATTAGCAAATATTCCGTTGGCTAATATGGGTGGCGAACACGGTATGCTTGGAATTATCTATAATATGGGTATTGCAAATGAATTTTTCCCACTCCTTATTTTTATGGGAGTAGGAGCTATGACTGATTTTGGTCCACTTCTAGCAAACCCTAAAACAGCAATCCTTGGTGGTGCTGCACAGTTTGGAATTTTTGGTTCTTTAGTTGGGGCTGTAATGATTGGATTTGATATTCAAGATGCCAGTGCTATTTCTATTATTGGTGGGGCTGATGGTCCAACTTCTATTTTTATTGCAAATAGACTGGCTCCCGAAATGCTTGGTGCAATTGCAGTTGCAGCGTATAGTTATATGGCTTTAGTTCCTGTAATTCAACCTCCGATTATGAAGGCACTTACAACTGAGGCTGAGCGAAAAATCAAAATGCCGACTTTAAGAAAAGTTCATAAATTAGAAAAATTATTTTTACCAATTTTAATTTTAATGATGGCAATTTTAATTTTACCTGAATCAACTCCACTTATTGGTTCATTTGCATTTGGTAACTTTCTAAAACAATCTGGTGTTGTTGATAGATTAAGTGATACTATGCAAAATTCACTTATCAATATTGTTACTATATTTTTAGGATTAGGTGTTGGTTCAAAACTTGCAGCAGATAAGTTCTTAGTACTTGATACTATGGGAATTATGGTAATTGGTCTTATTGCATTTAGTGCGGGAACTGCAGCAGGAGTGTTAATGGCTAAGTTAATGAATAAATTAAGTCCGGCTGATGCTCAAATCAATCCATTAATTGGAGCTGCAGGAGTTTCAGCAGTGCCAATGTCAGCAAGAGTTGTAAGTAAGGTTGGTCAAGAATATGACAAATCAAATATATTATTAATGCACGCAATGGGTCCAAATGTTGCGGGTGTAATTGGTTCAGCAGTTGCAGCTGGTGTACTTTTATCAATTTTTAAATAAAAAATAGGAAAAAATATAAATGTCTGATATTAAAAATGAACTGTGCTTAAAAAATATAGGTCAAGTCTATAGAAATCTTGATACTGATACTTTGATGGATCATGCAGTTGAAAATGAGGGTGCAAGAATTAGTTCTGCAGGTGC
The DNA here is from genome assembly GCA_965242915.1 of Arcobacteraceae bacterium. Lineage (GTDB taxonomy): Bacteria > Campylobacterota > Campylobacteria > Campylobacterales > Arcobacteraceae > CAJXII01. The sequence continues at coordinate 174,028 of CBDETN010000023.1, read as the reverse complement.
ATTGATGATCGATACAGGTATATTTACCGGTCGTAGTCCAAAAGATAAATATTTTGTAGATCAAGAACCATCTAATAAATATATCGCGTGGGGTGATGTAAATAAACCTATTTCAAAAGAAGTTTATGAAGATTTACTTTTAAATGGTAAATCACAATTGAATGGAAAAGACTTATATGTTACAGATGTATATTGTGGTGCTAGTAAAAACAGTAGAAAATCAATTAGATTTATCACTGAAATTGCATGGCAGTCTCATTTTATACAAAATATGTTTTTAATACCTTCAAAAGATGAACTAGAAAACTTTAAACCTGAGTTTATAGTATATAATGCTTGTAAAACAACCAATGGAAATCACAAAGAACAAAACTTAAATTCTGAAGTGTTTGTTGCATTTGATATAGAGGAAAATGAAGCTGTAATCGGTGGTACATGGTATGCCGGTGAGATGAAAAAAGGTATTTTTTCTATGATGAACTATTGGTTGCCACTAGAAAACAAACTTCCTATGCATTGTTCTGCAAATGTAGGGAAAGACGGAGATACAGCACTTTTCTTTGGATTATCAGGAACTGGTAAAACAACACTTTCAACTGATCCAAACAGAGCATTGATAGGTGATGATGAACATGGCTGGGATGATGATGGTGTATTTAACTTTGAGGGTGGTTGTTATGCAAAAGTTATTAATCTTGATCCAAAGTCAGAGCCTGAAATTTTTGCTGCAATTAAAAAAGGTGCTATTTTAGAAAATGTAGTAGCTGATGAGGATGGTAATGTAGACTATACAGATAATAGTAAAACTGAAAATACTAGAGTTTCTTATCCAATTCATCATATAGATAATATTCAAGAAGGGAGTACTGCGGGTCATCCTACAAATATAATTTTCTTAAGTGCTGATGCATTTGGTGTATTGCCTCCTGTTTCAAAACTTACTAAAGAGCAGGCTATGTATTACTTTTTAAGTGGTTATACTGCAAAAATTGCAGGAACTGAAAGAGGAATTACAGAACCTACTGCTACATTCAGTGCATGTTTTGGTGAAGCATTTTTACCTTTACATCCAACAGACTATGCAAAACTTCTTGGTGAAAAAATAGATAAGTATAATGTTGATGTATATCTTGTAAATACAGGATGGACCGGTGGTGCTTATGGTACTGGAAAAAGAATGAGTATTAAAAATACAAGAGCTTGTATCAATGGTATTTTGGATGGTAAAATAAACGATAGTGAGTTTGAAACATTACCAATATTTAATTTATCTATTCCAAAAACTCTTGATGGTGTAGATACTGAAGTATTAAATCCAAGAAATACTTGGGAAGATAAAGCAGCTTATGATACAGCTTCACATAAATTAGCCAATATGTATAGAGAAAATTTCAAAAAATACTTAACCAATAATAGTGATTTTGACTTTACTTCTGCCGGTCCAGAAGCATAAGTTAAATTAGATAACTAAAATAAAGTGTTAATTAATAAATTTTTATCAGACATTGAGAAGAGTTGTAGTCAAATATCTCTTCTTTGTGTCAAACATATACTAAATAAAGTATATAAAGATATAAATACAGTAGATGCTCAAGAATTAAAAGAGCTTTTCTCAAATTATAACAATTATAATAAATATTTAAACGACTATGCGGGTACAATTTATAATAAACATTCTTCAAGTGTAAACAATGTATATATTGAAATGTGTAAATTTTTAGAGATAGATATAGATAATCAATACACACTGGAACATGTGATAATAAAACTTGAAAAACAAGAACCGGCACTTATTTTAAACTTACTAGATGATGATATTAAAATGATGACAATAGAAAACTTTGAAGAAAAATTAAACTCTATTTTATCATCTAAATATTATAACAACAATAAAAGTCAATTTCAGTCCAGAGTTGATAAGTTATCTGGAAACTTGTCATTAGTAAAAAAAGCTTTGCAGCTATAAAAGAGACAAGGAGACAATTACCCCTCTATTTTTATCTCATCTTTAATTTTTAATCCAAATCCGGCAATACCGACAAAAGAGTGTTTACCACCAATTGTAAGAAGATTTATCTCTTCAATTCCTAATTTATTTAAAATTTGCGCTCCAACTCCAAAATCTTTCATATTTTCAGTTTTTTCATCACGATTTTGTAAAAAAATCAAAACACCGCTGTTTTCTTGTAAATAACTAATAGCTTTCAGCATAGATTGAAGTTGATTATCATTTAGAAATAAATTTATATCAGGTTCTACAGTGTGAAACTTAACTGCTGATATAGATTGTATATCTCCAAACTGAATTATTGTATGCTGACTTCCTAGATGGTCTTCAAAAATTTTACGAGTTACCTCTGTATTAAAAAAAGTATCTTTTATACTTGAAATTTCTTTTACTAGTGATTCATGAGCTAATCTATACTCAACTAAATCAGAGATATAAACTTGTACCATATCGTGCTTTTGTGCAAATATATCAAGATCATCTCTTCGTGCCATTGTTCCATCTTCTTTCATAATTTCACAAATAACTGATTCACCTGTAAAACCTGCTAATCTACATAAATCAACACTTCCTTCTGTATGACCGGTACGAACTAAAACACCGCCGTCTTTTGCAATTAAAGGAAAAATGTGTCCAGGTTTTACAAGTTCAGCAATATTACTTACAGGATTTGCAAGTATTCTAATAGTATCATCTCTCTCACCAGCACTTATTCCGGTACTAGCTTTTGCACAATCAACAGAAACAGTAAATGCTGTTTCATAAGATGAAGTATTTGATGCTACCATAGGATTAAGGTCAAATCTATTAGCAGTTTCTTTTGGCACTGCAACACAAATAAGTCCTTTTGCGTGTGTTGCCATAAAGTTTACATGCTGAGCAGTACTTAAAGCTGCTGAATAAACTAAATCACCCTCATTTTCTCTATCTTCATCATCAAGCATAATGACCATTTTACCTTTTTTAATCTCTTCAATTGCATCTTTTACTCTTTGTATTGCTGACATATTTTCTCTTTTAGTATTTTTTACGCATTTTATCCAAATCAATGCTTATTTCCACTTAATTTAATAAATTATTTTCAATATTATCTACTACTGCAAATACTCAACTTCTTTTAGATATAATCATAATTATGCAGCAAAAATATATTAATTCAATCTTACTTTTAGTATTTTTTGTTACTTCTATAGTTACTTATATAATATTCAATAATATAACTCAATCAAAAATAGATTAATTAAAGCATTATAATTTTTTAAATGCTGCAAAAGAGATGCAGGAACAAACTAAAATATTAATTGATGAAAAAAGAAATGCAACACTGGCAAATGCTGAATTTGATAGTATAATGAATGAGTTAACTTCACAAGAAATAAAAGTAACAGGAGTCCAAAAATGAAAAAAATACCAAGTTGGCAATTAAATGAAAATTTTAAGAAAGAGCTTAAAGAGTTCTTAAATGAAGCAGAAGATAATGGGTGGTACCCTTTAGTATCCGAAACATTTAAAGGTAAGGATTTAGCTTATTTGTTTGAAGTATTTACTATATCTAAAGATAATTATATTTTTGATTTATTAATGTTAGAAAAGGAATTAGACTTAATTGTAGAATTCGGTGATATAGATCGCCAATTCACACTTAAAGTGCAACAAAACCAGCCAAAATTATGCCACCATTTTTCTTGAAACTTCCTTGAAAAATATCTCATTTGGTGTGTAATATTTCAGAATCTTTCTTGGTCTATTATTTAGCCTATTTTGAATGATAGTTATTTGAGTTTGATTTATATTTTCAAAGCTATATTTCTTGGGAATATATTCTCTAACTAGTCCATTTGTATGCTCATTCAATCCTCTTTGCCAAGATGAGTATGGATCACAAAAGTAAAACTTTAGATTTAATTTTTGAGCTATCTCTTCATGATAGGAGAACTCTTTACCATTATCTGAAGTAATTGTACGAACTAGTTTCTTTATTGGATGTAAAAGCTCTATAATAGCTTGTGTAACAACATCTGCTTTTTTAGATTCAACTATCTTCATAAGTGTAAATTTACTCTTTCTATCAACTAAGGTAACGATAGCACCTTTATGGTCTTTACCTATAATTGTATCTACTTCAAAGTCACCAAATCTAGTTTTCTTTTCAATAATCTTAGCTCGTTTACTAATATTTACTCTATTTTTAATTTGACCTCTAGTCTTGTATTGACTACTTCTATTACCATACTTTTTATTTTTATGTCTCAATAATTTATATAATCGACCACCACTTCTTTGATTTGCATAAATGTATCTATATACTGTTTCATATGAAATATTTGCTATTTTATCTTTTTTCAATCTACCAACTAGTTGATCAGGAGATAAGCCATCTCTTAACATCTTACCAATTTTTAGTTTTAATTTATTAGTGAGTTTCTTATATCTATCTTTAAATTTATCTCTTGATACTGCTTTTATATGTGCATCATCTGCACTATAATATCCATTATTACTATTTCTACTTAGTTCTCTTGATATTGTAGATTTAGATACTTCAATTAGTTCTGCTATTTTTGTGATTGTATAGTTCTCGTTTTTATAAGCAAATATTTGATACCTTAAACCTAAGGTTAATTGTTTATACTTTTTCATTTAATGCTCCATTTATCCTGTAAGATATGTAGCTTAAATTGTATATCAATTAGCCTTACTATCTTATATTTCTAAATGTTGCACTTTAAGTGTGAATGTTCAGATAAAGAATATTATACAAAACAAATAAATTATTTTAAGAGTATTTTATGATTTTAGAAAGAGATATAGGAGTATTTAATTTAAACGGAATAGATTATAAAATTCAAACATCACACCATACAAGTCAAAGTAGAAATACTGGCAACATAAGAAGAGATATTTTAAATTCTACAACCTTGTCCAACCGTATTGTGGACCTCTTTTAAATTACAATTATTGCATCGATATTCAATTTCATTAATACCGCTGCATCCATAACTTTTAAGAAGTCTTGATTTTATAGAATCAACTTTAAAAACAACACCTGTATTTTCATCAAGAAATTCTTTCGCAGTTGCTTCACATTGGGGACAAATCCCATTATCTAAATCTGCTTGTCTTGATTTTTTTGAATTAAAATAAAGTAATATTAAAAATATTACTAATAAAAATATTAATGTTAATAATATAATTGTATACATAACTAATTAAAAATTAAAATTCTTAACAGTGAATAATTTTAAAGTATCAGCTTTTAAAGATTTAAGCTCACTTGAGTAACCTTTTTTAGAAAATAATACAAACATATCTACATCAACTTTAGCTTTTTTACATTTCTCTTTTAAATCAGTTAAAACACTTTTTTTAATTTTAGAATTTGTATATTTACAAGCTCCAGCGATAACTTTACCACTTTTAGTTTCAACTAACATATCAATATCAATATTATCATCCCAATAACGACCAAGTTTAACTATAGTCTCATCTTGAATACTTAACTTAATTAATTCATGAGACAGTTGTTCAAAAATTAATTCACTAAATTGAGATTTTCTATTTTCAAAAAGTTTAAAAAACTCTTCATAATTTCCATCTCGTATTCCTTTAAAAATAGGAGATATAGAAGCAAACCAAAATCTTACAAATGGTGATGTAAATAAAAGCTTTTCAGATACAACATATTGATCATCTATATCAGATAAACTTTGAAGTGATTTTTCCAGCTTTAATACTTTTAATTTACAAAGATCATCAATGATATCAATACCCTTATCAAAAGGTATATTAGCTCTTCTAAATGCTGAATTTGTTCGTCTATCACCAAGAGCAAGTCCACTTAAAATAGAATGATATAAATCATCACCTTTAGTTAAATTACTTATATCATTTCGTAAATATTTGTATTTATTTAAAATTAGTTTTTCAATCAAAATTTCAATAGGTACCGTTGTATTGATATTAATATCCAAGCCGCCAAAAATAGCAAAATAATTAATTGCTTCCTCTTGTGTTTTTGGATTATTTCTTTTACAAAATATTTGAAACTGTTCTAGCAGTGTTTTAGTATTTAATATGATAATTTCGCCTTGAAGTAGAGGGTTACTCTACTTCTGCATCGATGATGTCATCATCATCTTTTTTCTTTTTAGCATCAGCTGGATTAGCACCTTGTGCAGTATCTCCACCTTGCTCTTTTTTCATAGCAGCTTCCATAAGTTTAGCACTTACTTCACTTAATTTTTTTAACGATTCCTCTATTTGCTCTTTTGTAGCATCATCTTTTTTAAGTAACTCTTCAAGCTCGGCTGCTGCATTGATAATTGCTTTTTCTTCATCCTCACTTACTACATCTTTATTTTCTTCTAAAGATTTTTTAATTTGGTGAAGCATAGAATCAGCTTGATTTTTAGTTTCTACTACCTCTTTTTTCTTAGCATCTGCATCTTTATTTGCTTCCGCTTCATTAATCATTTTTTCAATCTCTTCATCACTTAATCCAGATGAACCAGAGATTGTGATTTTATTTTCTTTTCCTGTTGTTTTATCTTTAGCAGATACATTTAAAACACCATTTGCATCAATATCAAAAGTTACTTCAATTTGTGGCTGCCCTTTTGGAGCTGGAGCAATATCACTTAATTCAAATTGACCTAAGTTTTTATTATCTCTAATAAATTCTCTCTCCCCTTGACCAACTACAATAGAAACTGCCGGTTGATTGTCTTGTGCTGTACTGAAAACTTGTGATTTTTTCACAGGGATTGTTGTACCTTTTTCAATTAACTTAGTCATAACTCCACCTAAAGTTTCAAGTCCTAGTGAAAGTGGTGTAACATCAAGTAAAAGTACATCTTTAACGTCACCTGTAAGAACACCACCTTGAATAGCAGCACCCGCAGCAACAACCTCATCAGGGTTTACTGAATTATTTAACTCTTTTTCAAAATATCCTTTAACCACTTCTTGAGCTTTAGGAATTCTAGTAGATCCACCAACCATAATAACTTCATCAATCTCGTTATTATCTAATCCAGCATCACTCATAGCAACTTTAATATGATCTAATGTTTCAGAAATTAAATCTTCAGTCATAGCTTCAAATTTTGCTCTTGTTAAAGATTTAACAAGGTGTTTAGGTCCTGTTGCATCTGCTGTGATAAATGGTAAATTAATTTCTGTTTCTTGTGTTGCACTTAACTCTTTTTTAGCTTTTTCTGCTTCATCTTTAAGTCTTTGATGAGCCATTTTATCTTCTCTTAAATCAATACCATGCTCAGTTTTAAATTCTTCAGCTAACCAATCAATAATCACATTATCAAAATCATCTCCACCTAAGAAAGCATTTCCATCTGTTGAAAGAACTTCAAATGTACCATCACCGATTTCAAGAACTGTAACATCAAATGTACCACCACCTAAATCGTAAACTACAACTTTCTCTTCACCTTTTTTATCAAGACCGTAAGCTAACGCTGCTGCTGTTGGCTCATTGATAATTCTAAGTACATTAAGTCCTGCAATTGTACCAGCTTCTTGTGTTGCTTTTCTTTGAGCATCATTAAAATATGCAGGTACAGTAATAACTGCATCAGTTACCTCTTGACCAAGGTAAGCTTCTGCATCTGTTTTAAGTTTTGTTAAAATCTTCGCAGAGATTTCTTGCGGAGTATAAACTTTACCAGCAATTTCAACTGCAGCTGCTCCATTTCTATTAACAATTTTATATCCAACTTTACCCATAGCACTTTTAGCATGCTCTTCATCCATCATAAGACCCATAATTCTTTTTATAGAATAAATAGTTTTTTCTGGATTTGTAATCGCTTGTCTTTTAGCAGGTTCACCAACTAAAACATCACCTTTATCTGTAAAAGCTACAATACTTGGTGTTGTATTTTTACCCTCTTTATTTGCAATAATTTTAGCTTCTCCACCTTCATATACTGCTACACAACTGTTTGTTGTCCCTAAATCTATTCCTATTGTTGCACCCATGTTAATTCCTTTTTATTATCTTTTATTTATATTGTTAAATTTCATTAATAGTTTTTTGACATTACGGTCTAATTTATCTACTTACTTCTGACAGATTGAAACCATCGCTGGTCTTAATAATCTTTCTTTTAACTTGTAACCTTTTTGCATAACTTGAACAATCTGTCCATTCTCATGTTCTTCACTAGGTACTTGCATAACTGCATTATGGAGTTCTGGATCAAACTCATCAGTTTCTACAGTTTCAATATTATGTTTTTCAAAAGCTGTATTGAAAGATTTAATTGTTAGTTCAATTCCCTCTTTTAATTTTCCAAGTAATTCCTCAGCAGGAGCATCACTAGAAGCACTTGCCAATGCCATCTCTAAAGCATCAATTGGAGCTAACAGATCTTTTGCAAATTTTTCACTTGCATAATCAATCGCTTGATACTTTTCTCTCTCTAATCTTTTTTTAATATTCTCAAAATCTGCATAAGCTCTTAAATATTTATCTTCTGCTTCTTTCACTTCATCTTGCATCTTAGTCTTAAACTCTTCATCAATTGAAGCACATCTATCTTCCAATTCAACTTCTTCTTGAACATTCGAAGATTCTAAAGACACCTCTGTATCCTCACTTATATTCTCTTCTTGTTCAACTTCTTCATTTTCTATTTTTTCACTCACGCTGTTATCCCTTTATAAAAATATTCAAAATCTTTTGATAGATCACCTATAACCAATATCTTAATATCAGTTCCGTGAACTTTTGTATCATGACAAATACCAATTTGCCCTTCCGGTAATAAATTATCTAAATAAACACCCTGCTCTAACTTTATCATAACATCACCTTGTAAAAAGAAGTTTACATCTTTCTCATCCAAATTATACTCAACTGCTAAATGTAAGAAATTTTTAGTATTAATAATTTCAAAAATATTATTTTGAACATACTTACTAAGTTCAGTATGCAAGTGACTAGCACCTACTTGCTGTGAAATATCTAATATATCATCAAATGTTCTTCCAATCATATCTGTTAAGAATTTATGAAATGCAACATTAAATTTTATAGTAACAGCATAACTGTCATCCGTAGTTGTTAGAGCATATTTATTTTTAGTATTATTTGCCAAGTTTGCTTTATAAAATTCCAAAATCATATAAACATTTTCTACATTTAAAATTCTATGTAAAGTATCAGTTGTTTGTTGTTTGATAAATACAGTTAAACCCATTTGAGATGCTAACTTAGTTAATTTATCATAATCAATACCAGGTAAATCAAATTCTAGTCTTTTTGCCCAATACTCTTTTAAAGCTTCAGTTGTAGGTGTCCTTCCACTACTTATATGCTCTTGAGCAAGATATCCCTCATCTCCTAATTTCTTAAAATAACCACGAATTGTAGCCGGAGAATAAGATATATCATACATAGATTTTAACTGACTTGAACCAATTGGTTCTAAGTTTTCTATGTAAGCTTTAATAATAGAATGTAATAAAAACTCTTTCTTATTAATCATCTTTTACCATTTTTTATTTAATTTGGCACTCTATCATAAGAAGTGCTAAAAGATTATAGCAGTAGTTGTTTAATTTTTACTTAAATTGGCAATATAATAGTTTGAGTGCTAATATAATATAAATCTATTTATTCCATCTTTATATTCATATATAAGTTTATAATTATTTGCATCTAAAATATGTTTTATAATATAAAGTCCCAATCCAAAACTCTGATTTGATTTTATATCATCACCTTTAAAAAATGGTTCAAAATAATTCTCAAGAGGATATTTTAATTTATTACCTAAATTTTCAAATATAATTTTTGCATCTTCTGTTTTGATTATAACTTGTTTATTGGTTGAATGTTTTATACCATTATCAAGTAAATTCTTAATTGCAATAGAAAAAAGTTTAAAATCAATATTTATTTTTATATTATTAAATTCTTCAATCACCTCATCCTTATCGCACATTAAAATATCAATTGCATTATCAATCACATCTGCCAAATAATACTCTTTTTTATCTAATGTTTTTTTACTGCTTATTAACTCTTCAACAGAAGCAAACTCACTAATCAATGATTCAAGTCTATAAAAAACTTTTTGCATTTTATCAGTATTTTCACTTGTTTGCGGAAGTTGTGTTAAAAACTTTCCTTTGGTAATAGGGGTTTTAAGCTCATGCATAATATTTCGGATAAAAACATTTCTTGATTCTTTTATCATTTTTAATTTTTTAGCAGATTTGTCAAATTCATTTGCAAGTTGAGATATCTCATCATTTTTTGTAGTGGCACAATCTAAATCAAACTCTTCGTCTGCTAAATTTTTTACTTTATCTTTTAAAGTTTTTAGAGGTTTTAACTTTTTTATTGTAATAGTATATAAAATAATAAACGCAAATAATATCACTAAGAATATGGCTAAAATTCTATTTTGATAATTTATTGTCTTGTAATTATCTATTAATATCATATTATGTCTTGGAGTACGAATATATACTAAATGTTTATCACCAAGTTTTAAATACTGCATAACCACTCTTCTGTTCTTTTTGGTCCATTTCAATATTAAGTTTTTATCTTGTAATATTTTATTTTGCTCTATTGGTTTAGTTTTAATAGAAAAGTTTATTTGTGATAGATGTTCTTCTAACTCTTTTGATAAGCCGTTATGCATACACTCTCTTAACACCATTTTAGAAACATCCATACTTCTTTTATTAATGAAGTTATTTTCTCTTTGCATACTGCTGTTATAAAGTACAGTAAAACTTACCATTATTAAAATAATAGATATTATAAAAGTTATTGTTATTGTAAAAAATATTGAATTTCTGTTCATTCTACTAATTTATACCCCATACCTCTTATTGTGAGAAAATACTTTGGTTTTTTAGGGTCATCTTCAATCTTTGCTCTAATCCTATTAATAATCACAGCAATACTGCCACCCTCTTCATCACTGTTTAAAAAATCTCCATTATCTAAAATATCATATCTTGATACTATGAAACCTTTTCTTTGACACATTAAAGCCATTATTTGATACTCAGCGGGGGTAAATTTTATAAAAGTGCCATTTTTTGTTATCTCTTTTTTTTCTTCATCTAAAATAAATATCTCTTGTTTTTGGGTTTTTGTCGAGGATTGTATCTCTTTATTATATCTTCGCAAAATTGTTTTAATTCTAACTTCAAGTTCTCTAGGATCATAAGGCTTTGGCAAGTAGTCATCAGCGCCTAGCTCAAGAGCGGCTACTTTATCAGTAATATCACTTCTTGCACTGGAAATAATAATCGGCATTTTATATTTAGCTACTAACTCTTTACAAACTTCTAAACCATCAAGACCGGGAAGAGTAAGATCTAATATTATTAAATCATACTCATTCAATCCTATAGCACTTAAGGCTATAAACGGGTCTTCATAGTTTGTTACTATAATGTTAAATTTTGCTAAGTACTGGGTTAAAACTTCCGCTAACTCAGTATCATCTTCTACCATTGCAATTTTTACCATTACAATCTCCCTTTGTCATCATTCTTTTTTGCTTCATATCTTTCATATTAAGTATTGTTTTTAAATCTTGCTTTTGAGAAGAATTAAGTACTTTATAAATCTTTTCCACTAAATCTGCTTTACGCTCAATTACACCGTATTTCTTTTGTTTTGCTAACTTAATAAACATCTCTTTATCAAATGTACTTTGAGTAAATGCATCATGAGGATTAGGCATATTCTTTCTACTATCTGCAACAATACCCTGAATCTGAACTCTTTGCTTATCAGTTAAATCAAGCATCATAACCATCTTCATCATTCTACCATCTTTTTTGTAGAGATTACCTTGTTTCATCATCATTTTATTTTGAACAGTTCCTTGATAACAACCTTGCTTCATACTACCTTGTGGACCATATGCAAATAAAGACGATGCTAAAAGTGCCGCTGCACCTAAACTTAAAATTATTTTCTTGTTCATTTTGAACTCCTTTTATATTTTTGATACTGAAAGTATAATATAGAAGGATTAACAGTTATTAAATTAAAGTTTAATGAAATATTAACACTCAATCCTTTATCTATTGAGTTTACACAGCTACTGTGTCGGTTTTGTGCCATTCTTCTAAAAATGTAGCTCTTTTAATACTTTTGTTTCTAATAAACTTTGAATACTTATTTAAAGTTATACTAGCTGTTGTATGTCCTAACATTGAAGATACCCAAAGCAAATCTTCATTGTTATTTAACATACTGATCCCTTTCATTTTTTCTCCAATTTGTAGATTGAAGTTTAGTTTATCAGCTTGTTTAGAAATTAAATTGTTTCGCCAATCAATTTTCCAAAATCATTTCACAAACCTTCAAAAAGTGGAAGGTAAAAAGTGAAATGGGTGGAAGAATGTTTGTGAATTTTCTATATTGTCTTTAAATCCTATTTTAAAGAAGTTATTTAAATCCTTAAACCAATGAAAGCCCTCAGCATATCCAAGATAAGTTAAAGTTGTATCTTCAATAGTAATATTTATATCACTATTTTCAAACTCTATATCTAACTTTTTAAATTTTCCTTGTATCGTTTCAAGTTGGTCTTCAATATCATAAAATAGGTCACTATAATTTTCATTTGATTGTACAAAATAGTAAAGTGAATCAATGCCACTTAATATTTTAATATCATTCATAATTTAACCTTTTTAATAAATCAAGACTTTCGTCGTGTGATGTTAAGTAAGGGGTATTACTATATACCCCTAAATCATAAGCTTCTATCCCTTGAAAAAATAAAAGCAACATCCGTTGGCTTTTGATTTTTTGCAAGTGCTATCAGCAACCTTTTTTAGATTCCGTAAAATGTATAGTTTTTAGCTATCAATCCTACATCTACTGATACTTCTTGACCTACTTTAGATTTATATAAAGTTTCTTTTTCTGGTGGTATTGATATATCAAGTAATTCTTGTTTATCGCTTCCATCTTTCATTTTTCTATTTGTTAGAAGTTGTAATTTAGTTTTACCTTTTTGTACTTCACCTGTTTCTTTGTTAGTAAAATCGTTTGAACGATATATACCAAATAATTTTGCTTTTAGAGTTAGCATAACTTATCCTTTTAGGGATGACTAGTTATCTTTGTGTTTTTCAATATTGATAGTGAAAGTTTAAGAGAATTGTTTCTTTTTGTGAAGATTTATTTATCGGAATAAAAGAGATAGTTTTAAAATTTGTCGGTTAGAAACCGAAATATTTCAGGTTTGTCATATCAAGATAGAATTTTACTGGGTTCTGGAGATATGATAATAGTATTTGCTTCATAAAATCATTATTTAACTCTGGCATATCTTTTATTAAAATATTTTCAAAAAAATCAGTTATGATAATTTGTTGTTCATCATTTTTATTATCATTTATATCAAATACTATAAATTTACCTACTACATTCTTTAAATATGGTTTTTGTTGATTGAAGTTTTTAAAATTTTGATAGTTTCTATCTGTTTCAAAATGTATATCAATAATTTCACCTATTAAATTTGTAAGTTCTGTAAAATTTGTATTATCATTTTTATATAATTCATATAGTTGTATAGCAACACTTTTTAATATATGTGATTGTGTTGCATGACCAATGCCGAAGAAATTTTCTAATTTATTTAATATTTCATATCCATCAAGTTCATCATCTTCTAACATATCAGCATTTGGATTAAATAGATTTGATACTAATTGGTAGTAGTGATATAAAGTAGGATTGTCTTTTTTTAAACTTGTTATTATCATTTTAAATTCAACTTCTTTTATTGATGATTGGCTTATAAGTTCATTTTCATCTATTGCTGTTAGTTTACTTTTAAATATTTGTTCTAAATCTTCAAGAGAAGCATTTTTATTACTTTCATAGTATGCTAGTTTTTTATTATTTTTATCTATTGAGTTTAATATCTCTATTGCATATTTTGCATCTTGAAGTATTTGTATTGTGATAGTTAGTTTTGGAAGTATATTTTTATTTTCTGATTTACAATATATGGTTTCAAATTTTTTTAGTTTATTTAATTTTTTTGATAAATCATTATTTGATTGGAAGTTTTGAAAGTTTAGAGTGTCATCTATTTTTATATCAAGAGTTTCATTAATTTTTATTTTATCAAAACTTTGCGTATTGAATATTTTATTTAGTTCATCTTTTAACTCTTGCAAAACAACTCCTTATTTTAAATTATTATATCTAATATTAGTTTTAGTACAATACATTTTATATAAGGTACAAAATAATGAAAAATAACAGACCAGAAAGATTATCATATATTTTAACTAAACTCTCAAATGGCGATAAACTATCCACTATTAAACTAGCTAAGCAATTTGAAACTACAACAAGAAAAATACAATTAGATTTTACAGAATATATTTTGCCATTATTTAATGATGATACAATATATTATGATTTTAGTGAAAAGTGTTATTTATCAAAAACAAATTTTTTATATAAAACATTTTTGAGTGCTGATGAATTAGGCATAATATCTATACTAAAAGCTAAAAGTAAAGATAAATATAGTGATGATGATTTTGCTATAAAAACAAATGCTTTGTTTGAAAAGTTTGAAGATAGTTTAAAACATAATATATATACAGATATATCTATGGAATGTTTTGAAGATAAAAAAGATGAAATTATACAAATCAAAAATGCTATTAAAACTAAAAATGAGATAGAGTGTATTTATAATGATAAGCAAAGGAAACTACAACCATTAAAGATATTAAATCTTGAAAACTTTTGGTATCTGATAAATTATGATTTAGAATATAAAGAGGTACGAAAATATCATCTAAATAGTATAAGTAATATTAAGGTATTAGATACTAAATTTGAATTTGATGATGATATAATTGAAAGTTTTGATAATGCTATAAATGCTTATTTTAAACCACATATTAAACCTTTTGTAATTGAATTATTTTTACATCAAGAGGTATCAAAATATTTTATAAGAAAACCTATAAATAATACTCAAAGAGTTTTAAAAACTTACGAGAATGGTAGTTGTGATATAGAAACATATATTACAAGTTATATGGAAATAATACCTACTATACAAAAATATATGCCTTATATAGTTGTGATTAGTCCTGATGAATTGAGTGGCTTTATAAAGGAGAATCTAGATGAGTATATGGAACAAGTTACATAGTTTTGTTGTTTTATTGTGATACAATTAATCAAATTTAAAGGGATAGTATTTTATGAACAATTTAATTAATCAACTAAAATTAGTAATTTATAAATATAAAGAAATTGAAAAAATAAATGGCACAAAGTTTAATATATTCTCGATATTAAATATGGAAAGAAAAGAAGTTAAAACACATTCAAACTTTATATATGAACTTTTAAATAAAAGTGGTTTGCATGGTAAAGGAAGTATATTTTTAGAATTATTTTTGACAGAAGTTTTAAAAATAGAAGACTATGGTAATATTAAAAATATCAAAGCTGCTCAAGAAGATTTAACACTTGAAAATAGAAGAATAGATTTTACTATTGAAACTTCTAAATACCAAATTGGTATTGAAATGAAAATAGATGCAAAAGATCAACAACACCAAATGTATGATTATTATCAAGAATTAAATAATAGATTAAAAGAAAATCAAAATATAAAGTTGTACTATTTAACATTAGATGGTAAAAAACCATCTGATTATAGCTTAATAAAAGATGATCAAAATAAATTAAAAGAACATAATTATGAATTAATATCATTTAATAATCATATAATACAATGGATTAATAAATGTATAAAAGAATGTTCTACAAGTACTATAATTAGAGAAGCTTTAGTTCAATATTTAAATTTAGTAAAAATAATAACAAATCAATCAAATTCAAAAGGTGAAATAATGGAAATGATAAATATTCTGTCAAACGATAATAATTTAGAAATATTTCTTAAAACAGAAAAAGAAGCGTTAAAAGAAACAAAAATTCAATTACAATTATCTTTTTGGAAAAATTTAAAAGAAAAATTAGATAATAATAACTTTAAATTTAATTATGAATCAAATAATACAGAGAAAAATATTGAAGAAGCTGTTGCAAAATATTACAAAGAAAATAAAAGTAATAAGGATTATGGCTATACTCATTATTTAGATGAAAACAAAGATATATATTACTGTATATGGGTTAATGATTATATATTCTATGAAATTGGTTCATTAAAAAATAATATTAAATTTAATAATATAACAAAGTCGTTAGGTATTATTTGTGAAAAAAATGACAACATATATTACGATAATTATAAAGAAATGCTAAATTTCAATGATTTATTAGATACTCCAAATATATTTAAATTATTTGATAAAGAAAATCTAAATACGGTAACTGAGAATATAATAGAAGAAATTATTGAAAGTATAGAAAATATGTATAATGCCTTAAAAATAGGAAAAGATACAAATAATATTTAAAATAGAAAAAATAAAATATTACTCTATGAGATATATATTTAAAAAATAAAGATGAACACTATGATTGTATTCAAATAGAAGATAGTTTAATATTGTCTCCTGATAAGCAAACGATTAAATTTACTTTAGAATCAAAAAATAACAATATAGATATTGGTAATTTTGATATAGTTATAACTAAAAAAGATGACAAGTATTGGATTAAATCTGACTTCTTTGAAGATGAATCTGTATTATTTCCTTTAAAAGTATTTACAGGAGATGCTGAATATATAATAATTGCTGAATTTCCAACAGAAATAATGTATTTGCATATAAGTGAAGAATAATTTTTAGGTGTTTAAAAATTATATTAAAAAAAAATTATCTTCAAAAACAGTTGAAGAAAAATATAATAAATAAATATATACTCAAATAATATAACATAACTTTGTAATTTACTATTGATATACTTTCTTTATAATACAAAGGAAGTAAAATGCAACAACTTACAAATAAAGATGTTAAAAAAATATATAAACTAAATCAACAACTTGTAAAAATAGAACAAAAAATTGATAAATTAGTAAAAAAAGAATATAGACAAATTCTAAAAAAATTATCTAAAAAAATAAATAAAATAAATGAGTGGGAACTTGAAGTAGAAATTGATTTTTATAATAATGATAAAATAGTTCATACACTATATGAATGTTACAAAGGTGATTTTACAAGAAATAAAAAAAACTATATAAATGATGGTGATAATCACAATGTAGCAAGTATATATGGCAATGCAGAATTAACAAAGCAACATCATTGTTTGCTATTACATAGCTTATACGATGATAGCCGTTTAACATGGGAAAAGATTTTTTATATAGACAATATTATATTTGATATAAAACCAATATTTCAATATGAAGTTAAAATAGATGATTTAAATACTCATAATATAGATTTAAAAAGAATGGAATATTTATTGGCTAATTTAGGAGATTCTGAAAATATTATAACTAAAAATATAAATAATCATCGTACTGTTAATTATAAAAATTGTTCTATAGAATTTAATGGTAATTCAGAAGATATAGCTGAAAAATTAAAAAAATCTAAAATTCATCTTGCTAATGCTAAAGAGGTATATATAAAACTAATAGTTAATGAAAATATAACTATGCATGGGGTTGATGACATAATAGAGCAGATAAATAATTCTATTGGTAAAAATACAAATATAACATTTGCAACAGATATTAATAATAGCATAGATATAAATAAATATGAATACCAAATTATAATCACAGGGTTAGAGGAAATCTGATGATTACAATAAAAGAGCAAAATATACAAATGAGCATACCAATTAGTAAACTACCAATTTTTCATAATTATTTATATAGTTTTATAAAAAATTTGGGAATTGATAATATCAGTTTTCAGTTTATTGCAGATAATTTTTTTGTTAAAGGATATTGTGGCTGTGCTCAAAAAGGTTGTGCTACTATTCATCTTGAATCTTCTGTTTCATTGGAGAGCCTTAAGATAATAAATTATAAATACGATGAGATTATTCAAAGATTACATTTAGATGAGCATAGTATTGTAAGAGAATTCGAATATTTGGATAAAAAAAATTATTCTGAACCAATATATAAAGATGAAATTTTTAGTGCTGTTGATGTTGTTAGATGAAGCTAAATCTTGCTATCCATTCCAATTAAATAAATTTAATTCCATTTCTATCAAGGCTACTCTACGAGGTGGTGCTAAAGCACGATAAAATACATTAAGGTATCATTTACAATGATAGATAATTACTCTTCTTATTTTCAAATTTTTACTATCATATCAGAATATCAACATAACTATATTTTTTCTTTTTATTAAACTTTTAATCACCTCTATCATTAGTCCATCAGGCTTTTTAGTCATTACATTATTATATATTATTTATTGATACTAAAATGAATTTATTTTAAATTACAGTTTATTCTAAACAAAAATATATCCTACTCCACTTTGAAAAAAACCCGACAAACTAACGAAAGAGGCAAAAGCCTAATAAAAAGAAAAAGAGTTAAGTTTTTAATCTTCTTAAAATTTAAAAATAAGAAGAGAAAGAAAAAACCCTCAAAATCTTCAAAAAAGGCAAAACAATTTAAAGGTAGGACAATATGACACAAGAAGAGATAAAAAGAGAATTTGAAACAGTTACAGGTATAAATGAAGCAAAAGTTACATTTAAAAGATTAGCTAAAATATTACATCCTGATGTAGGTGGAAGTAATGAAGAGTTTAAAATATTAAATAAAATCTATAATGACCTTATAGAAAATAAAATATATTTCTCAAATGATACAAAATTTGATATAGAACTAGAAAAAATAATATCTCAAATACTACACTATGAAAATATCACAATAGAAGTTATAGGCTCTTGGATTTACTAAAGAAAGTTTACTAAAGCAATCGCTATTCGCTACTTTTGGTTAAGTGGAGATACAAAAATAATCAAAGATAAATTAAAAGACCTAAATTTTAAATGGGCTAGTAAAAAGAAGATGTGGTACTACGGAGAAATGAAAGGAAGAAATCCTAAACAAAAATCTATGAGTGAAATTAAATCTAAGTATGGGTGTGAAACTTTGAAGAGTAAAGGTAAATATAAAATAGCTAGTTAATTCTAGCTATTTTTTGAGTGGTTAAAAATAAATTTTTGCAAAATTGCATTTTGGTATTGCTTTTTTTACCTAATCAGAGTTGCTAAAAAATAATAAGATAAATATTTTTGGTTTTTTGTTCTATAATACTACTTATAAAATGTTAATTATAATTGTATCACTCATGGATCTATAGCAATAACTAATGAAATAAACAAAACAACTTAAAAAAAATCTATTAGAGAAAATAATAAATTTATATTTATACTATTGAAGATATTATTTTGTGTCAGTTTTGTGTCAGTTATGTACACAGTTTTTACATAAATTGGTCTTTTAGAAAAGTAGAAAATGCTATAAAGTACCAATTTTACTGTATTGTTTGTATATTCAGCTACACACTATTCTAATGAAATATTAACAACACAGTTGTCATAGCAATGAATTTATGTGAATCTATACCTATGCAGCTTTATCATAACATCTTCCGCAATTTGTATCATAGATATATTTAAAGCTTTATATTCATCATTTGTAAGATTTAAAAGTAATTTATCATAAATATTACCATAAGGATAAATAGTAAAATATATAAATATTTTTGATTGGCTTTCATATCTAAACTCAGCAAACCAAGTAGTAAGCAAAGAAAAACACAACATAGCAGGGTTAAAGCGCTGCCCTGGAGATAAATGTGCAGAGATAGATCTATTTATGTATTCATATGATTTTAAAATTGATCTTATTCTAGTATTTCTAGAGTTATCTATATAATATTGCTGTGGTTGTACTATTTGATTTATGGCTTTTTGTAGTTGTACAATGGTATCATTGACATAAACTTTTATTTCATCATCTATATTAAAAATATTATCAGTTTGTGCGTAAGCATCTATTAAATCTCTACAAAATAAAAGCAAAGCTTCTGTTTTTATTTTTGATACATTTAAAATCATAAATTATTTCTAGTAATAAAGACTTATTAAAAAAGAGATAAACTCTTTTTTGGTATTTTTATCATCAATAGTTTCATTGTGTTGAGTAGATCTATCAATTAGAATTGACATGCTGGCTACAAGAAATTCAGCTTGATTTTGAGTAAGCTTATTTATATTAGTGACCATTCTAGTTTTTACATCCATAGGGTCTAGTCGCTCTTTTATAGCAATACTGTGAGCCATATTATCCAATGTACCAACAATGTCAAGAGGTAAAGAGTCATAAATATTATTTAAACTTTGTTCTGCTAATAATTTTTGTTGAAGTAAATGGTTGTGTAAAATGATAAACCCCTATAAATTTATCCAATATTATATCCAAAGTTTAATAATGATATTATTATATAATACTACACTAATCACCAAAGGGAAGAGTTTAAAAACTCTCCCATTCATCTGCATCATTATTTGTAGTAACTTGTGGTACCGGTTCAGCTTTTTTCTGTGCTGTTACTTCAGATTTATCAACTGATTTTGTAGATTGTATTGGAGTATTATCTAAAATTTGTTGTTGAGTTCCCATATCCTTAGCTTTAACACTATCTTTACCTATAAACTCTTTTTCATTTGCACTCGATACAACTAATTTGGCTATTGTATCTGTTTGAACTGCTATATCATGAGTTTGTGAAGCTATAGAGGCATTTTGTTGAGTTTGTTGATCAAGTTGAGCAACTGCATCATTAATTTGTTCAATCCCTAATTGTTGTTCTTTTGAAGCAGATTCCACATCATTAATAAGCTCAATAGTTTTAGAAATATTTTCATTTAATCCTGTATATCCTTCTATCATCTTATCAGAAATAACTTTACCCTCATTAGCTTTACTTGTAGCATTTTCAACTAAAGATTTAATCTCATTTGCAGCTTCCGCACTTCTTGATGCCAGATTTCTAACCTCTTGAGCAACTACTGCAAAACCTTTCCCCGCTTCTCCCGCTGTTGCTGCTTCAACCGCTGCGTTTAGAGATAAAATATTTGTTTGAAATGCTATTTGGTCAATGACACTAATCGCATCATTAATTGCATTTACCTGCTCATCTATCTCATTCATTGCTGTTGTAGTTTGATTTGCCAATTTTTGACCTTCATTAGCAGATGCTGTTACTTGTGAGGCAAATTGTGACATTTGTATTACATTATTTGTATTGCTTGAAATAATACTTGTAATCTCTTCAAGAGCTGCTGATGTTTCTTCCAATGAAGCTGCTGCTGCATTTGAGTTGCTGTTTAATTTATCTACATTTTCAAGTAATATATCACTACTCAAATCCAATGTTAGACCATTTTCTTTATTTTCAATAAGCATTATATTAATAGCACTTCTTAAGCTACCTATATTAATTATCAACTTATCAAAAACTCCACCTTTTTCAATACCTTCTATTTTTACATCATGTCTATAGTCATAATTTACATATTGTTCTAATATATTATTCATATTATTAAAATTATCTTTTAATCCTGTCAAAGCTGAATTAATTGTTGTTTTTAACTCTGATAAATTAGGATTAGAAGTATTAGCTTCTATATGCTGAGAGAACCATCCATGTGCAAGCTTATTCATTACAGCTTGCGTATCATCTATAAATTTTTTATCGTCTTCAATACGTATTTTTGTTTTATTGATATTTTCATTTACAACTTTTGACATAAGTCCAAATTCATCACTAGAACTATCATCTAATATAGTTACTTCAGATTTCTCGCGGTTTAGATATTTGAAAAAGTCAAGTAAACCTACTTGGAAATTATTTAACAATGAAATAATAGTCCTTCTCATTATAATTGAAATTATAAGAGATAAAATAACGCCAACTATTAGAAAAATCCACTCAAGTGTTATTAAAAAATTGATACTGCTTCCTGCTTTATCTATATCTTTTTGCATTAGTTTTTTCTGATTTGATATCATTGCATCTAGTTCTGTTTTAATTTTAAATGCAGTTGGAGCAGCTTTTGTACCTAACCATTTATTTGCTATATTCCATTCATCACCAGCTCTTATTTTAAACATTTTTGGAGGTAGGGGATTAAAGATTTTTCTAGCTTCTGAGAATTTATTAAATGCTTTTTTCTGGGCTGGAGTTAAAAGTTTTGATTGTGCAGTTAAATCAGCAAATCTTCTTGCATTTTTTGCCCAAAACTTATCAAATAGTTTCTTAAACTTCTCATCACCTGATAACAGGTAAGCTCGTATATTTGCCAAACCTAAATCTGTTGTTCCTCGAACATCTGCCATCATACCTAATAAGGCTTTTCTTTGAGGAGTTGAAGGTTGTTTTAATTCTATATCAATCATTTTTGTAATATTAGAAACAAGAACACTTGCTTGTGGTGCTGCATCTTTAAATAATATTTTAAGGGCTGGTTGATTATTGATATCATGTGCAATATCTTCTATCTCTTTTTGATATTTTTTAAAGTCCTTAATATATAAAGTGATTTTCTTAAGTCTTTCAATATTATCTGGATTTGTCCAGTTTTGAGAAAACTTGGTCATTTTGGCTAATGCTGGTTCTATCTCTTTACTCCATGCAGCATTTCTCTCATCTTTAAACTTATCTTTACCTAAAATAATCCAGCCTCTTAATGCTGCTAAAGAATGGTTCATCCCATTAATCATTTCTAAACTTGACATCGCTGTAGGTACTCGTAAATCTAATACACGGTCTGTAATATCACTTGCTTTTTTAACTTGCATAATTGTTATAGATACCAGTAGTACCAATAATAATGTAATAATTCCAAAACCAATACTTATCTTAGTACCTATTTTTACATTTTTAAACATTTGCATAGTCTCCTAATTTATTTATTTTCATTATATGTAATTATTACTTAGTATAACTAATATTATGGTCTTTACGAGAAAATAAGTTTATAATAACTTAATAATGATATAATCAAACCACTAAAAATAAGGATAAAGAATTGAACAAAATTGTAGTAGCACACTCTCCTGATGCGGATGATATTTTTATGTACTATGCGATTAAATTTGGCTGGGTTAATTTAAAAGGAACAGAGTTTGACAATCTGGCACTTGATATAGAAACATTAAATCAAGCAACTTTAAAAGGAGAATATGATATTTGTGCAATTAGTTTTGCTTTGTATCCTTTTGTAAAAAATGATTTTGCGTTGCTAAAAACTGCTGTAAGTTTTGGAGATGGTTATGGTCCAAAACTGGTAAAACTTAAAGATAAAAAATTAAAAAGAAATTTCAAAGTTGCACTTAGTGGAAAATATACTACAAATGCCCTGCTTTTCAAAATAAAATATCCAGAGGCTAGAATCACATATATGAACTTTTTAGATATTGAAGGTGCTGTTTTAGATGGAACGGTTGATGCGGGAGTTTTAATTCATGAATCAATCTTGACTTATGATAAAAAACTTGAAGTTGAGAATGAACTTTGGGATATTTGGCAAGAATTAGTTGGAAAAGATTTACCACTTCCGCTTGGAGGAATGTGTTTAAGAAGAAGCATCCCTTTAAACAAAGCAATTGATTATGAAAACACTTTAATCAAAGCTGTTAAAGTAGCAAATAAAAATAAACTTTTATTATCCAAAATGCTAATCGAGCGAGATTTAATAAGAGTTGACCACGATACTCTTCAAACATACCTTGGACTTTATGCAAATGATGATTCAATAGAATTGTCAGAGCTACAATTTAAAGCACTAAATAAACTTTATAGTTTAGGTTTTGAACATGGTTTTTATGATGATTTGATTAAAGCTGAGGATTATTTGATACCTAGCGAGTATGAAAGTTTACGAAACTCTTAATACTCACCAAACCAATTTTTGCATTTTTAAAATAGCATATATGATAAAATATTCTAATGGCATATTATTATCACTGTTTGCATAATTCAAACTCTCATAGTAAAAATTCTTATTTGACATATCAATCAAAGTAGGTAAATATCCATTTAAAACTAATTGATAAGTCATTATCAATCTACCAATTCTTCCATTTCCATCACCAAACGGATGAATCATCTCAAAATCAATATGAGCAGATGCGATATCTTTAATAGTTTTTATTTTACTATACTTCTCAACCCATAAACTTAACTCTTCTTTAATATCATCAGGATGAGTAAGTGCAACTTTTACATTTGGTATTACTCTTTGATACTCAGAAAATTCCCCTGCATCTTCTCTTATACCTTGCATAAGTATAAAGTGCCAATTTTTAATCTTTTCAATACTCAAAGACTTATTTTCAAAAGATTCATTGATAATTTTTTTAGTTAAATTATATAAATTATTAACTTCTAAAACTTTTTGTTTTTCAATATTCTTTTCTATAATTGTATTTTGAATAATCTGATTAAATTCATGTTCACTTGTACCTGTTTCTATCTCTAACGAACCTTGTGCATTTTGTAAAGTGATACGATTATTTATATCTTTATTTAAAAGATAATTCTTAATTTTTAATGCTGTCATTTTAGTTAATTTATCTTGTTCTTCTAAAATATCATCTTGTGTAATATTTGGTATTATAATTTTTGAATAAAAAAGCGAATCTATCTTGCTTTGGTTATCTTTAGATATATTATAATTATCATCTTGCCAATTTAATATACTCATTCTGCTTGTATCTAAAGCTTGGGCTAATTTAGTTGAATATCTGTAATATTCTAAAAGTTTAATTATTTTATGTTTATATGATATATTATTCATACTCAAATAATAGCTTAATAATATAAAAGTGTCAAGTATATCTATAAGTTTACATATTTACTTTACATATATTTTATTAAGTCTAAATTTTGATTATTCTAAAGTTTAAGGTAGAGAATTTTAATAAGAAGTTATTTGAAGAATATTGAGCAGAAAAATCTGCTCATAGAAAAATATTACAGACCTGTAACGTTTTCTGCTTGAAGACCTTTGTCACCTTCAGTAATTACGAAAGTAACTTTTTGACCATCATTTAATGAAGTACGTTCGTTACCATTGCTATTAATATTACGGAAATGTACAAATACATCTTTACCACCATTTTCTTGTTCGATAAATCCGAAACCTTTTTCGCTGTTGAACCATTTAACTGTTCCATTTACTAATTCTGCCATTGAGAATCCTTTGTGTTTAATACACCATATTTCAATGGTGGTCGAAAATCTAATAATAAGTTTGACTTTTAGGTGAGTTTTACTGTTAACAAGGAGTTATCAATACAAAGCAGACTAAAGATGTAACCAAAATCATCTTTCATTGACAGCAGTATAGCTAAATTATACAAAAAATGTAATATAAAAATCCATAGAAATATCATTATAAATTTAATTATCTATTTTTGTATTTTATTTGACTTGATATAAAATATAGACCTAATTAAGATTGAATGTTATATAGCTTCGTTATACTGCATCTTTACTTGGATAAATATTTTTAAGTATAAAAGATTAAATTTTTAATTACACTACAATTTATAAATATAAAATAATAGGACTAATAATGGCTAAAACAAACTACAATTATGAAAAACGGGCTCGTGAGCTGGAAAAACAGAAGAAAAAAGAAGAAAAGCTTAAGAAAAAGCAAGCTAAGAAGAACGATGAAACTGAAGAAGAGAGACAGATGCTTTCTGACACTTCTACTAACCAAGAGATATAGTATATAATAAATTTTGGTTGCAGGATAATCTTTTATTAACTAAAAGTATTATCTACTGCGACACCAAAATTTCCAAGTATCATATACTATTATTTTGAAGCTTTTTTTGCTTTCTTTTCAGCTCTTTTTTCTTTTAACGATTTTGTTGATGCTGTTTTAACAGCTTTTTGTACATTTTTACCTTTTGCCATAATATCTCCTTTATTTTGATTTCATTATCAGTATAGCTTAAAAATGAAGTAAGTGTTACTAAATAAAAAAATTTAATAATATGTGACAGTAATCGAGCCACCAGTTAATTTCACCATCTGTTAAATATCTTATTGCTTCCATTACATCAGTTCCTTTAATAATGTTGGTTCAAATGATGCATCCAACTTTACATTCGAACACCCTAGCGGTTAACACTTGAACACTTTTGATAAAAAAGTGATAGGTAAGTTTCATTTAAGATTGAGATATTTTCCATATTAAACTACACTTCTAAAAACTTTAGGAGTAATTATGAGAAGAGTTTATTATAATACCCCAAGAAAATAAGAACGAAAAAATAAGATTCTTATTCCTAAAAAGTTAAAATAATAAAATATTTAATAGGGGTAAAAAATGAGTACAAAAAGAAGAATATTTACAGCAAAATTTAAAACAAAAATTGTTTTAGAAGTTTTAAAAGGTGAAAAGACTTTAAATGAGATAGCAAGTAAAAATAATATAACACCTAAAAATATCCAAAATTGGAAGAAGATATTTTTGGATAATGCAGAGTTGGCAATGGAGCCTGCAAAGGCTATCAAAGAATATAAAGACGAAAACTTAAAATTACAATCTAAAATAGATGATTATGCAAAGATAGTAAGTAAAATGACAGTTGAAAAGGAATGGCTTGAGGAAAAGCTACAAAGCTTGGACTTATCTAATAAAAAAGAGTTGATAGAGTCTAAGCTAACATATATTTCAGTATCAACTCAATGTAAACTTATAAAATTAAATCCAAGCAGCTTATATTATAAGCCTATAGAAAATAAGCATAAAATATCACTCAAAGATAAGATAAATGATATTTATGAGCAAATACCAATATATGGAGCTTTAAAAGTTCATCAGCAACTTTTAGAAGATGGATACAATATAAGTTTGAATACTGTTTATAAATATAGACAAGAGATGGGTTTAAAGCCAATATTAGCAGTTAAACCAATAAATCTATCAATACCAGATAAGCAACATAAAAAATACTCTTACAAGCTTAGAGGAGTTGACATAGTAAAAGCAAATCAAGTATGGAGTACGGATATAACATATATCAAGATTAATGGCGGCATGGTTTATTTAGCAGCTATAATTGATTGGTATTCTAAAGCTGTACTATCTTGGAAAATATCCAACACTATGGATTCAGCTTTAACAATGGATGTTCTAAATGAAGCATTATCGCTATATGGTAAACCTGAAATATTTAATACAGATCAAGGCAGTCAATACACAAGTCATATCCATACACAGACTTTAAAAGATAATGGCATCATTATCTCAATGGATGGTAAAGGTAGAGCTACTGATAATATTTGTATAGAGAGATTCTGGCGAAGTGCAAAAGTTGAAAGAATTTATCTAAATGAATATAACACAATTAAAGAGTTAAAAACTGATGTGAAAGATTATATTGATTTTTATAATCATAAAAGATTTCATCAAACTTTAAATTATAAAAAACCAATGAGTTTTTATTATGATAGTTTAAAAATTAATAATAAGGATTATGATAAATTAGTTGAAATTGTGGCATAAGGTAACAGGTGAAAAAGAGAATAAGGATTTAGAAAAAGTTGTCTTGTCTTCTTGGGGTATTATAATTTATCTATCTATATTATTATAGTATATGCTTTCTTAATTTTTATGCTAAATGTAATAAAGAATAAAAGGAAAAAATATATGCACTCTAATTAATATATTGAAGATAAAAGTTAATAAATTTGTAGTCATTATTCACTCTTAAATATGTAACTTCAATTTCTTTTGATAATATAATACATTCTTTATCTTTTTGATACTTTTTATCCGAACAAGCTAACATATACAAATCAGTCAAGTGAGATATTATATATTTATCTTTTTTAAATGCTAATGCTTCTTTATGAAGTTCAATAGTAAAATAGTGTTGAAAAGTATAGGATAATCCTATTCCAGTAATAGAAGCAATAATTGTAATTATAATATATCGTTTTAGTGTTTGCATTATTTATCTAATTTTATTTTTTATGTTCATTCGATTCTTTGTAAAATATTTCTAAAACTACATCTTTAATATCCCTTGCTATTTCATCTGTTATTGCTGCTTCCCAGGTTGTTAAAATAAATTCGTAGTCATTATCAAATTGTTCTTTCATTACATCGTCAAAAAACTTATCATCTTTGATTTGTTCATATATCATATCAGCAAAAGGTTTTGAGTCTATAAGTCCTTTGTCTGCTTCTATAAAATCATTTAGCATTTGAGCTAAAGCAGTTAAGCTCAAATGACTTTCAAACTTTTCTTCAAAATCATCATTATGCGATAAATGTAATACTATCTCTTGCATAGATTCAAAGACTTTTTGACTATTTATTTGAAGATTCAACTCTTCTAATTTCTTCCGTGTTTCTTCTAAATCTTGCGTAGACTGAAAAACTACATTATCTAAACCCATTTGATAATATAATTGATATTTACATATACTATCAATGATACTATCCCTAGTAAAATATTTATTTATTGCTTCTTCTAATTTCATAATCAGATTGTATCTATTTGATCTATAAATATATCTGAATTATTATAAGCCATTTGATAAATTAAAAGCAAAAAAGAGATAGAGCATTTTATATACTCTTTATATTTTTAAATCATACTTTAGTTTATTAAAACTTATAATTTAAGCCTGTATATATAGCTGCAAAATCTTTCATTTCACGACTCCCATTTAAATTAGTAAAAGTATCACCTTGATAAGTACCACTTCTATTTGTAGCTGTAATTTTACCTGAGAATTGCGTATATATTATTCCTGCTTCAAATTGGAAATTTTCATTAATATCCTTTAATATTCCTGCTTGTACACCATATTCATTTATATTTTTATTACCAAATAATTCATCTTCTAATTTACCGCTTCCTATGTGTACACCTGCATATGGAATATATTCTTTATATAAGTTAAATAATATATCATATCCTATGGTAGTTGAACTGTATTTCATCCCTATAGCATCTAGTTTTTTACCCGCAGTAATAGTAAATCTATCATAATCTGTAAGTACACCAACTTTAAAGTTAATATTAGTATCAGCAGGAGTATTAACAACAATGCTTCCAGAACTAGCCATCGATATCGTACCTGAAACATTCGAGTAAACTTTACCGTGAATTATATTTACTCCTACAAAATATTTATTTTGTGATATAGCTTTTGATTCAGTTGATTTTTTTAATTGTATTTGTGGTTCCGTGATGATATTTGTTTCTCTTTTAAATATTATCATATGAGATTCTTCTATATCTACTGTATGATTTTTGACGGAGTTGTCCATATTGGTTACCATCTTTAAATCATTTTTAGGTTGTATAATAGCTATATCTATTGGTTTGGCTACTTTTGTTGTTTTTTTCAAAGTTTTTTTAGGTTCTATTACTTTAACTAAAAAATATTTTTTTCCTTTAGGTATAGTTTTTAAATCATTTTTATTGAATATCTTTAGTTGATCAATATATGGATTTAAGCGTTGTAATTTTGATGGTAATAGTGCCTTGACTCTTTTAGCATTTTTGATATTCTTAAAATTACCATAAGCAACTCTATATCTATTAGAATATCTAAAAAACTTTTTTAATATATATATTTTTTTATCGTTTGCTAAATTATTTTTAATAAAAATATTTGCATTTTCAATATTTTCAGTACTACATACAATAATTGTATATTCTTTTTTTGCTCCGCTTGCATATGTATAACCTGCTAAGGTAAATAAAAGCAATAGTTTAAATATAATGTTCATATTCAAAGCCTTTCATTCTAAATAGTACGATTATACTATGAATAATATTAATTAATACATAATTATACTGTATCTAAAGAAAAAATGCAAAAATCACTCCCAAAAAGACACCATATCACTTTTTATCTGGACACTTTGGTTGAAAAAGTGATAGGAAAGTTTAAATTAAGTTTATTTGCTGGATTAAAACTAATTTAAGTTTGAGATATTCTCCATATTAAACTACACTTCTAAAAATATTAGACTTAATGAAAAATATGGGCGCCTGAATAATTACTTTTTTTGATAATTTAGTAAATAAAAATCAACCAACATAAGCTTCATACTTTTGATTAATCCACGATGTAAACTAATCATATTTTTCATGTGCGAGAATACTCCACCTTCAAGTACATTTTGATCTGGCTACACTAATTCATACTTAGAACTTAAATAAATCTAAGTTAAAATAAAAGTATGAAGAAAGTAGAAAATATGAAAAATAGTCAATATACAAGAGAGTTTAGAGATTCAACAATACAGTTGGTTTTAAATAGTGGTGATTTAGTTCTAAAAATTGCTAAAGATTTAGATGTAAATCCTAAGACAATTTATAATTGGATGAATGAATATAAAAAGGCCAATCAAGATTTAACTAAATCTATAGTCAAAACTCCCAAAGAAACTTTAGAACAAGAGAATAAAAGGCTAAGAAGAGAAACTAAACTACTTAGGCATTAAAAAAAGCAGCAGTATACTTTGCGAAAGAAGTTCAATAAAGTATACCTTGATAAAAGATAATAAAATGAACTTCAATAAAAATCTAATGTGCAAAATATTAAAAGTAGATATTTCAAGTTATTATCATTGGATTAATAATGGATGTATAGTTAAAACAGTAGATGATAAACTTAATGAGTTAATAGAGATTATATTTATTCAAAGTAGATGCAAATATGGTACAAGACGGCTAAAAGATAAACTAGAGCGATTATATGGGCTTATTGTTTCAAGAAGACGAATTGGAAATATTATGAAAGATTTAAATCTTGTAGCAAATAAAAAGAAAAGGTTTAATATGGCATACAGATAGAGGTAGTCAGTATGCATCTTACTCTCATAAAGATTTATTAGAAGAAAATGGAATTATACAAAGTATGAGTAGAAAAGGTAATTGTTGGGATAATGCAGTTGCTGAAAGTTTTTTCCATACATTAAAAACTGAACTTACTCATCATGAGATTTATGAAACTAAATCAAAAGCTAATCAATCTATATTTTAATATATAGAAGTATATTACAATAGACAAAGAATGCATAGTGCAAATAATAATGAGAGTGTAAAATAAACTGTGTAAACCCAGCAGTTTCTTTTTAATCACTTCTCATATTTTGCCATAATCTCCTTAAAAAATATACTAAGTTGAGGATAAATCTCAAACCAATTTCTAATACTAGAAGCATTCCATTTATTTTGTTGTTCAGCACAAGCCAGATACATCACTTTAAAAGCTGAATCTTCTGTTGGAAATGAACCCTTAGATTTAGTTTTTCTTTTTATAGCAGCATTTAAAGATTCAATAGGATTTGTTGTATAAATTAATTTTCTCACAGAATCTGGATATTTAAAAAATGTAGACAATTCAGACCAGTGATTTGTCCAAGAAACAGTAATGTTAGGATATTTTTTACCCCAGATATCATTAAACTCTGTAAGTGCTAATTGTCCATCTTCTTCAGTGTAAGCTGTATAAACTGATTTTAAATCTTTAGCAACTGCTTTTCTATCTTTCCAAGATACAAACTTTAATGAACTTCTTATTTGATGTACTATACACCTTTGTATCTCTGCCTTAGGATAAACTGCACTAATTGCTTCACTAAAGCCATTAAGACCATCTATTGCAAAGATAAGTACATCTTGTACTCCTCTTTTTTGAATATCATTTAAAACTGTAAGCCAATATTTACTAGTTTCATTTTCACCTATCCAAATACCTATAATCTCTTTTTTACCTTCTAGTGTAACTCCTAGCATTATATATGCAGCTATATTTTTAACTACTCTATCAACTCTAATTTTAAGTACTGTTGCATCCATAAAGATTATTGGATATATCTTTTCTAAGGGTCTTATTTGCCACTCTTTAGCTTTTTCTGTAATGTTAGATATGGTTTGAGTTGATAATTCATAACCATATAAATCATCAAGATGAAGTTGTATATCTCTTACACTCATACCTTTGGTATAGAGTGATATTATCATATCTTCACTACCATTTAGTAGTATTTCTCTTTTTTTAACAAGTTGTGGTTCAAAGCTTGATTCTCATGGAGCGTAGCGGAATCCACACTTGCAAATCTCTTGGAATCGCAACATCTATATTTCCATATTTTGATTTTATAGTTTTATCGTTGTAACCGTTACGATAGTTCTGATTGTCTGATTCTTGATGTTTATCATAACCTAAGTGTGAGGTTAGCTCTTCTTGTGATGCAGTTTGTATTACCTCTTTGAGTATATTTTTAAACTCTTTTCTAATATCATCTAATCCTGTAAATGTTCCATTAGCTATTTGTCTTTTTAATTCTTCTGTATTTAATAAATTCATTATGTAAATCCTTAATATTTTTCATATTTGATATTTTATCAAATAATCATATTTTTGGATTTACACAGTTAGATTTACAGTCCCTTTTAAATTGAGTGTATCCATAACCATCAGGATTCTGCTCTTTATACTCTTGCCATAACAATAGATATGTAACACCTTTTTTACGAATTTCTTTATCAATATATTCAACATCAGGTTTAGGTCTTGAAGATTGCCTGTGTAATATAGTTTGTTCAGGGAAAAGCATTTTATACATAATATCTTCATCATGCAATAAAAAATCTTCCAGTTTATCTGGTAATATCTCAAATCTTCTACAATATTCAGCTGCAGCAGATCTAGATACACCAAGACTCTTTGCTATTCTCCTATATGAGAAATCCATTTGATACTTTAATTTTAGTATCTCTTTAATCTGTTTCATTAAAACTCTCCTCATTGATACACTCCTAATATTTTTAGAAGTGTAGTTTAATATGGAGAATATCTCAAACTTAAATTAGTTTTAATCCAGCAAATAAACTTAATTTAAACTTTCCTATCACTTTTTTATTAAAAGTGTCCAGATAAAAAGTGATACGGTGTCTTTTTGGGAGTGATTTTTGCAAATTACATCATATTAATCAATATAACATAGACTATTATGTATGATTCCCGTCTACAATCACAAATGCACCAGTGGTGAAACGGTAGACACGCGGGCTTGAGGGGCTCGTTCTTAACGGAGTGGAAGTTCAAATCTTCTCTGGTGCACCACAGATTTATACTATAATTTAAACTCTAGTTCAATCTCTTTTGCTTTTTCAATTCCAATCATAGTCAAACTATCATCAGAAACATAGCCTAAAGATCTAAGACTTTTTAAATATTTTTTTCCCTGCTTTAACGAAAATACTCTGCTATTATCCATAGTTTTTACCACATGTATTAAAGTTTCCTCATCTGCTCTTTTATAAATACCAAGCAATAAAACTCTCAATTCTATATTTTCTTCTATATCTAAATCCATCTCAAAATCCTTTTGTAATAAAATCCAACTATTATAAATAAACTACCTAAAATAATAGTAATTATATCAAGTCCTACATAACTTGCCATAAAACCAATAAATAATGTTGTAGTTACATTTGAAAGCATAAATACCATCTCATTATAAGCCAATACTCTCCCTAAAAATTGATGATCTACTTTATCTTGCAAGAGAGCATAAGTATATGACCAAAGTGTTGTTGTAGCAAGTCCTGTTAAAAATATTCCAAATAAACCAATATAAAAATCATTTTGCATAAATGCCCATAATATTATCATTAACCCTTGAACAATAAATAAATAAAACAATCTCTCTTTAGTGATCCATTTACTTATAAAAAGAGGTCCTATCATAAGTGCAAAGGCACGAGTCGCATTTGACATTCCAATAGCAAGGGGGATTGCAATTATATATTTATAGTGATAATCTGCTAATAAAGTTACAAGTGTATCAAAAGCAGTTAATCCAACGGCTCCATGTAAAAGCATCAGTTCAACTAACTGCTTATTTGATTTAATATAATTAAATCCATCTTTAATAGATTGGAATATTTTTTCTTCTACTTTTACATGCTTAACACTAAATATTGTTCGCCATAAGATTAAAATAGCAATTATAAAAAAGAAACTGTCAATTATAAATGATGTTTTAACTCCATATAAGTTCACCACTATTCCACCCACAGCCATACCTGCAGTAAAAGTAAATGACCAGATAATAGAATGTAGTTCATTTGCTTTTATAAGAGCTTGCCCACTTAAAAGTTTAGGCATCAAAGTCATCTCAGCTGTAAAAAACATAGATGCACTGCTCATTCGAATAAATAAAAATATAAATAACATCCAAACATCACCTAAATTGTTAATCAACAAAAAGCAAAGTGTCATTAAAAGTTCTGTTGATAATAAAAACAGCATCAATTGTTTGGCATTTATTCTATCAACCAAGGTACCGCTAAATGGAGCCAATATAACAGCAGGGATAAAGTGAACAGCAGTAACCAAAGCAATCATAAAAGGAGTTGCCCCAAAGTCAACCATCATACTGTATATCGCTACATTGGAAAACCAGGCACCAAAATATGCTATAAATTGTATAGCAGATAATTGCCGCACTATTTTATGATTTGTAAAAAGTTCTCTGTATGTCAATGAGATTTTCTATTTAAATTCTATTTTAACTAATTTCGAAAAGTTTTTAGGAGCATCTATAATTATTTCACATTTATAAGATGAAATATGTTTTATATCTGCTACTTCATATAATTTACTGATTTTATAAGTGGTTTCTTTTCCATTTATATAAATAACTTTTGAACTTTGTGCTTTAGCTTTATCAATAGGTAAAAATATCTCAAGCTTTGCTTTACTTAAATCATCAGCAATATAAAGTAAAGTTCCGGCATTTACAAAGTCACCTACTTTTACATTAATATCCGAGATATATCTATTATTTTCAATTAACAGCTTTTTATCTAATTTATCTTCTAAAACAGCTTTTTTAGTAATTAAATCAGCCATTTGATTTTCCAAATTTAACACTTTTATTTTTTGATTATCTTTATCTACTTGAGATTTTGATTTAATTCTTTGGAACTTTTTTAATGTACCTTTTTCTATTTTTATAATTTGTTTATATGTTTTAATTTTATTTCTAGTTTGATTCAACTCTACTTTATCAACTTTACTGTCAAGTTTAATAATTGTAGTGTTCTTAGCTTTTAAACCTTTTATACTATCATTCACATAAATAACTTGTCCGCTTACAGCTGCTTTAACACTGTATGTTTCCAATGGTTGTAGTTTCGCAAAATACTCATTTGCAAAAATAGATAGATTTAATAAAATCACTATACTTATAATTCTCATAATTTTAATTCCTTTAATATATTTTGTACCTGTTTTTTTATACTTCTTAAATCAACATTAGCATTTTGCTCAAGTTCGTAGATTATTTTATCTAAGTTTTCATCAATATTGATATATGGTACAAGTTTTTTTAGAAGTTCTTCTGATGCTGCACATCTTTTAATAGTTTTTTGAAGAGGCATGTCCTCTTCTTTTATTTGCCTGTTTTTAACTGTCAGATATAAAATAAATATTACACTAGATAATATAAAACCTAAAACAAAAAATAAAATTTTATCGTTATTGCTTGTTTCAATTACTTTAGTTACAATTTTCTGCTCTTGAGCTTTGGGAACTTCAATTTTAGCCAATGGATCCTCTTTTACCTCTAATTGCTTTTTAACTCCAACTGCCCCATCAACTTTTATTTTATATTCATCACTTTTAATAATTTTGACTTTTTGACTTTTTTTATCAAAATATTTAAGCACTACTGCTGGAATTATAAAGTCCTCTTGAGCAACTATAGAATAACTTTTTTTATAAATTCCACCATATTTTCCATTTTTTATATTAAAATCTTTTTGCGATGGATTATCATAAACAGTTGCATTTGGAATATCAAGATTATACTCTTCCAAATCATCAATATTACCCCGGCCGGAAATCTCTAATTGTAAAGAAACTGCCTCGCCTTGTTTAATACTGTTTTTATCTATTTTAGTTTTTATTTTAAAATCACCTATTAAGTTTATATCTTTAGGCAATGATTTTACATCTATTTTTAAATAATTCGAATACACAAGTTTAGTTTTTGTTACTGCTCCAAAAAAGTTATTTCTTTGATTCAAATCAGGAACTACTACGCCTATTTTCAAAGGTTCTATTTCTAGTATTCCACTCTTTTGGGCAAATAAGAGAAAATTTAACTCTTGCACTATATATAAATTATCATATTGTTGTTTAGGACTTTTTAACTGTTTTGACCAAAAGTTTTCAAAATTTGGCGGTGTAAATTGTAAATCATAAAGCTGCATATCTTTTTTATATTTAAAAATCATAGTAAAAAGAATCTCTTCACCTACATAAACTTTATTTTTATTTACTTTAATTGTTAGATCAAACATATTGGATTTGGTTTTAGAAACTTTTTGTAAAATTATTTTGTGAAGTTTTGTTTTTTCCACCTTACCATCTATTTTAATATCAAAACTTGGCAGGATAATATCCTTGGTTGGAAAGAATTTATATTGCCTAATTAAAGTTTGATTCACCACTCCATTTATAATACTTGTTTGACTTGAAGTACCTACTTTTTGTACTACAAAACCACTTATTTCTTTAATATCAGGAAAATCTACATCACTGCCGCTAGCGCTAATATTAAAAAACACTGCCTCACCTGCAAGAAATATTTTAGGTGCAGTTACAACCACTTGTGCATTTAAAATAAATGGTATTATTAATAAGAAGAGAACTTTAATCATAATATTAACTTAACAACTGTTTTGCAAAATCAATAGCTTCATTTGTGATATTCTCACCACTTATCATCCTTGAGACCTCCTGAATTCTTTGTTCTTTATTTAAAAGTTTGACTCTAGAAATATTGTCTTTTTTTTCTACTAAAAAATGTTGGGAAGCTGTGGCACTTAATTGAGGCTGATGAGAGATGGCAAATATTTGATAATATTTAGATAGGTCTTCTAAAACTTTAGCAATGCTTTCACTCTCTTTTCCACTTAAATTTGCATCAATCTCATCTAAAAATAAAATTCCTCCATTTTCACATTCATATTTACCTCTTGCCGTTAAAAGTGCAAGTCGTAGTCTGTTAAATTCACCACTGCTTATTTTATTTAAAGCTATATCGTTTAAAGTAAACGAAATCTCATCACAACCATTCTCATCTAAAGTTTTATTAGTTAAAATCACTTTTAAACCATCTAAATATAAATATTGTAAATATTCATTTATAGCATTTTCCAGCACTTGGGTATACTTTTTTCTTGCATATGTAAGTTTGCCGGCTAACTCATCTACTAAAAGTGTAAGTTTTTTAATATTCTTTTCTAAAATAGCTTTTTCAAATGATATGTTCTCATATCCTTCTAATTCAATCTCTTTTTGTTTTTTATATTCTAAAGCATCTTCTATACTTCCATATCGCTTTTGCAATTTTGAAAGATTTTCTATTCTGGTTAAAATCTCTTCAATGTCTTCATCATCCATATTACCTAAGCTATCGTTGAATTTTTCAAATATATTATTTATCTCATTTATACAATCATCAAAGAATTCACTATTTTCATCTAACAGGTGCAAAGCACTTGTAATATGATGTGTATTATTTAAAAACGGTTGGCACTTTTCTAAAACATCTTGTACTTTATCTTTTTTGGATAAGTTGTCTTTTATTA
This sequence comes from Arcobacteraceae bacterium, assembly GCA_965242915.1. Lineage (GTDB taxonomy): Bacteria > Campylobacterota > Campylobacteria > Campylobacterales > Arcobacteraceae > CAJXII01. The sequence goes on along the minus strand of CBDETN010000023.1, from coordinate 136,336 downwards.
ATTTTAGTTCATCATATTCATTTATTTTTGGGTCAATGGATGCGATTTTTTCAATTTCAAATTTGGCATATTCTTTAAGTTCTTCCAAATCTTGCTCATCTTGATTTATTTTATTAAACTTTTGTTTTAAATCTTTTAATTTTGCAAAATTGTTTTTAAATTCTAAAATTAATTCTTGAAAATTATTATCATCTTTTAAAACTAAGAAATCTAAGAATTCAACTATTTTATCACTTTGAAAATCACTTACATCTTTTAAATGCAAATGTTTGGAAAATTTTTGTCCAAACTCTTTTAAGCTTTTTTTTGAAATTGTTTGATTGTTAAGCAAATTTCTTGTTTTGGCTGTATTTGTTTGTTTTATTACAAATTCTACATTTCCTTCAACATCATAATCTTCAAATTCTACATTTAAATTATCAATACTAACTTCACTGATTTTTGGTTTTACATCACTGTTTCCAAATAAAGACAAAATAGCATTCATAAGTATTGACTTACCCGCCCCGCTGGCACCTGTAAAAACTATAAGCCCTGCATCAAATTCCAAATCTACTTTATCAAACGAAAGATAATCTTCAAGATAAAATCTATTTATCAAGTTTGTCCCCATTTTAACTTAGCACTTAGCACTTCAAAATAATCTTTATTTTCTTGTCGTATCAATTTCGCTTTATGTGAAGCTATTTTTATTAAAATAGTCTCATTTTGTGCTATTTCATAGCTGTCTTGTCCATCTATGATTACTACTGCGCCCTCTTCATCTGTAGTACTTAACTCTATTTCAAATTTAGCTGGAAGCACAAGGGGTCGTTGTGTTAATGAATGTGGACAAATAGGAGTTACAATAAAAGCATCAGTAAGTGGATATACTACTGGACCACCTGCTGAAAGATTATAAGCTGTTGAACCAGTAGGAGTAGAGATAATTAATCCATCTCCATAATAACTATTTAAAAGCTTTCCATCTACTTTGGCTTGAATATTTGTCATATGCGATACAGATTTCCGTGTAACTACAACATCATTAAAAGATAAGGCAACAATACCTTTAATTGATGTTTCTATCATCATTCTTGTATCTATTTTATATTTATCTTTTTTAAAATCTTGTAAAAATTGGGCTAACTCATTAGGTAAAATATCAGTAAGAAATCCTAAAGTACCAAGATTTATTCCAAGAACAGCTTTTTCATGAATAAACCCTCGTCTGATTGTTGATATAAGTGTACCATCTCCGCCAATAGTAACTAAAAAATCACTTTGCTTACACAACTCATTAAATCCTATGCCATTATCAAAACCTATCATCTTAGCACTTGATTGGTTTAATAATACTTTTATTCCGGCATTTTCAAACATCTTTTTAATATCCAAATAGATACTTTTAATTTCAGGCGATCTTGGCTTTAAGATTATTCCTGCTATTTCATTGCTAATTAGTAATTGATTATCTTCTTCTATCTTCATAATTTCATTATACCTAATTATCGTTTTCTATAACTTAAGCTTTCCAGTAAATGCAGTTTATTTATATTTTTACAATTGTCAATATCTGCAATTGTTCTTGCAACTTTTAAAACTTTATTAATTGCCCGAAAAGATAAAGCAAAATTATCAATAGCAGTATCTAAAATATCTTGCACCTCCTTGGTTAAAATACAGTATTTTTTAATTTCTTCATCGCTTAATTTTCCATTTAAATCTTTTTGACCACGCTTTTTTTGTTTTAGAAATGCTTGATTTACTTTTGTATGTAACTCATTTGAACTCACATCTGCTTTATCATCCTTAGTAACTTCATTCATCACTACATATAAATCTATTCTGTCAAGAAATGGATCTGACAATCTATTTTTGTATCTTTGAATATCAATATCACTGCATCTGCACTCACGGCTTTTTGCTAATAAATTCCCGCAAGGACAGGGATTCATCGCGCTAACAAACAAAAACTTGGTTTGGTATTTTACTTTTATATTAACTCTTGATACCAAAACAGTATGATCTTCCAACGGCTCTCGCATAGATTCTAAAATACTTTTAGAAAAATGTGGCAATTCATCAAAAAATAAAATTCCACCATTTGACAAACTCACCTCTCCAATTTTTGTACCACCTATAATAGATGCTTTTGTAGAAGTATGATGCGGGGCTATCATATTTCTTGTAGGTGTAAAATCAGGCTCTTTAACTTGAAGAGAATCTAACTTTGCTTTATCTAAAATCTCTTCCAAACTCATTGGACTCATAATATATTGAAGCCTCTTGCTTATCATGCTTTTACCACACCCGGGGCTTCCCTCAAAAATAATATTGTGATTTCCAGCAGCACTTATTAAAGCGGCTCTTTTAGCTACTGCTTGACCTTTTACATCATTAAAATCTAGTCGATAATCTTTAATAAAATAATACTTTTTGTCTTTTATTTCTAAAAATTCATAATCAAAATCAGCATTTTTAACTCTAAATATCTCTTTATCTTGTGCCATAAAAAAATCAATAGCTTGAGATAAATTATCAACAGCATAAATATTTAAATTTGGAATTTTTGATATTTTAGCAACCGACTCTTTTGGAATAAGAACATTTTTAATCAATCTTTGTCTGGCTAAAGATAAAATAAGGACAAAAATAGACTTAGTATCTTTCAAAGTTCCATCAAGTCCTAATTCTCCAAAAACATAAAAGTCATTAAAATTAATTTTTTGCTCTTGCAATGCAATAAGTAAAGCTAAAGATATATCAAATTGACTTCCCCCTTTTGCTATTTCAGAAGGACTTAAATTAATAGTTATTTTTTTAGGTGGAAATTTAAATTCATTAGTTAGTAAAGCTGATTTAATTCTGTCTTTTGATTCTTGAATTGCTGTATTTCCAAGCCCCACAATACTGAAAGAGGGCAACCCTTTTGTAAAAGTGGATTCAACATCTACGCAAATAGCTTCAAACCCATCAGTTGATGCACATTTTAATTGTTTCATTTTAAGATACTCCCAAATTTTATAGAAGTATCTTAGCAGATTTTTCTCAGACAATTCAAAAGTATGTCAAATTGACATACAATTTATATAAACCCTTTACATAAGGGCTAGTTGTAATGTCTAATTTTTGATTGTTCCAAAACTGATACAGTATTGTTTGATCTGTCAACCCTATATCATACTAAGAACTATAAATTCTAAGCAACCATTTCATTTTGTAACATTAACTCTTCAAACTCAACTGGTGAATAATTATTATTTGCACTATGCATTCTTTGTCTATTGTAATATACTTCTATATATTAAAATATAGATTGATTAGCTTTTGATTTAGTTTCATAAATCTCATGATGAGTAAGTTCAGTTTTTAATGTATGGAAAAAACTTTCAGCAACTGCATTATCCCAACAATTACCTTTTCTACTCATACTTTGTATAATTCCATTTTCTTCTAATAAATCTTTATGAGAGTAAGATGCATACTGACTACCTCTATCTGTATGCCATATTAAACCTTTTCTTTTTATTTGCTACAAGATTTAAATCTTTCATAATATTTCCAATTCGTCTTCTTGAAACAATAAGCCCATATAATCGCTCTAGTTTATCTTTTAGCCGTCTTGTACCATATTTGCATCTACTTTGAATAAATATAATCTCTATTAACTCATTAAGTTTATCATCTACTGTTTTAACTATACATTCATTATTAATCCAATGATAATAACTTGAAATATCTACTTTTAATATTTTGCACATTAGATTTTTATTGAAGTTCATTTTATTATCTTTTATCCAGGTATACTTTATTGAACTTCTTTCGCAAAGTATACTGCTGCTTTTTTTAATATATCACGCTCCTGCCTAAGTAGTTTAGTTTCTCTTCTTAGCCTTTTATTCTCTTGTTCTAAAGTTTCTTTGGGAGTTTTGACTATAGATTTAGTTAAATCTTGATTGGCCTTTTTATATTCATTCATCCAATTATAAATTGTCTTAGGATTTACATCTAAATCTTTAGCAATTTTTAGAACTGAATCACCATTATTTAAAACCAACTGTATTGTTGAATCTCTAAACTCTCTTGTATATTGACTATTTTTTATATTTTCTACTTTCTTCATACTTTTATTTTAACTTAGATTTATTTAAGTTCTAAGTATGAATTAGTGTAGCCAGATCAAAATGTACTTGAAGGTGGAGTATTCTCGCACATGAAAAATATGATTAGTTTACATCGTGGATTAATCAAAAGTATGAAGCTTATGTTGGTTGATTTTTATTTACTAAATTATCAAAAAAAGTAATTATTCAGGCGCCCATATTTTTCATTAAGTCAAGAAACACATCATGATATTGATATCTATATAACACAAATTGATGAAAAACTAAACGAAGATAAGTTTATTATTCCAGGATTAGGAGATGCAGGAGATCGATCTTATAATACTCCTCAAATCAATTGATTTTTTACAAACTCTTTATAATGTCCCTCTTTTTTGTCAAGTTCCAAATGAGTTCCTTTTTGTACTAGTTTTCCATTATTAAGTACATATATCATATTTGCATTTTTAACTGTGCTTAGTCTATGAGCTATAGTTATGACTGTTTTATTTTTTAAAATAGGTTCAAGTTCTTTAAATAATGTGGATTCTGTTTGAACATCAAGTGCTGATGTTGATTCATCAAATATCACAACTTTTGGATCTGCTATTATCATCCTTGCTATTGACAGTCTTTGTCTCTGCCCTCCTGATAATCTTATACCGTGTCTTCCAACTATTGTTTCTAAACCATCCGGCATATTTTTTATCATCTCTTTAAGCTGTGCTATTTTTAAAGCTTCAAAAATTTCATCATCTTTTATATTTTCATCTCCCATAGTTATATTAAATCGTAAAGTATTGTTAAAAAGTATGGGCATCTGTAAAACCAAAAAGATATTTTCCCTTATTGTTTCTCTTTGAAGATTTTGTATAGATATATCATTGTACAAAATATCACCGCTGTTTTTGGTATAAAATCCTGAGATTAGTTGAGCTAAAGTTGTTTTTCCGCTGCCGCTTGCACCTATTAAAGCGATTTTTTCTTTGGCTTGAATTTTAAAACTTATATCATGCAAAATCTCTTTATCTTTTGAATATCCAAAATTAATATTTTTAAGCTCTATTTTTAATCTGCCATCATCAATTCTAAGTTTATCTTCCCCGTTTGGCTCTACTTCTAAATCAAGTATTGTATTTATCCTGTCAAGTGCTGCTTTTGTTGTAGCGTAAGAGTATTGGATAGTTAGTATATCTTGAATAGGTGTCATTATAAACCAGATATATCCAAACATCGCAAACATCATACCAATACTTAGATCACTGTAAACTACCATCAACAACCCGGCAGCTCGTATTAACTCAAAGCCTATTAAAAAAATCGTATATGAAAATTTCTCATATACTACACTTTTATAGTTATATTCATTTGATGTTTTTTGTATAGTTTTAGCTTTTTGTATAGATTCATCAAAAAAATAAGATTCTTTATTGCTGGCTTTTATCTGTCCAAACAGCTCTAAAACTTCACCTATATTGTCCTGAAATTTTTCTATTGAATTGTTTTCCTCTTTTTTTAATGTTTTTACATTATTAGATATTTTTTTTGCCATCAAAATTATAAGCGGTTGAATAATCAATATCATGATACCTAAAAGCGGATGGATAACAATCATCACAATAGCAATTGCTACAAGTGTGATAACAGATGATACAAATTTTGAAGCAGTTGTTATGATAAAATTATCAAGGGTATTTACATCTGTAATCAAATTTGCCCCAATTGCTCCGCTTCCTAAAGTTTCATACTCATTCATAGAAACTTTTTGTAAATGCAATAAGAGCTTTTCTCGTATTTTAAAAGTGACATATTTTGAAATTTTTGTAAATATTTTTGTTAAAATGGAGTTAAATATAAAATATACAAATCTTAAAAGTATCACACTAAAAGCAACTATAGCTATATAATAAAAAGCATCACCGCTTCCAAAAAAATAGTCAATATTATTTACAAAAAAAGCAGGTTTGTCTAAAAGCACTTCATCCACAAGTACCGGAAGCATAAGTGGAATTGGAAGACTTAACAGTACTGCTATTAAAGTTACTACTTGACCCAGAATTAAAGATTTTTTATTATGAAGTAAAAGTTTCCAAAGATATTTTATAGTGATTTTGTTATTTGTTTTTATATATTTTCCTTGTCATTTATTTTAAACTATCTATTCTCTTTAATATTTCATTTTTAGGTAGCCAACTATTTTTTAATAATAAATCTAAAGCATTAATAATAGTTTGCTTGTCTAAATTAGATTGTTCAATAATCAAATCAAGTATATAAAAAATACCTTTTATCTCCATCATATTTGATTTTGCAAATTTTCTGAGTGCTTTATCGTTTGTTAATAGTTGACCATTATATTTTTTTGCTATATAAAAAACTGAATAATCTTGATATGAAATTTTCAATTGACCTAGTGATTTATACTGCGTCATAAAAGTTACCATTTCTGCTGATTCTAATCCATATATCTCTATATCAAGTGTTTGTATTATATCTTTTTGTATATCATTTAACTCATTAAATACAAAATCACTAGTTGCAATTTTTATATTTAATTTGTCAAACTCTTCTAGTAAGCCAATATTATATAAATCTATAAAAATATTTGCATCACTGACTAATAACATTAAAATACTTCACCATATTGTTTTAATGCTTCATCTACACTCATACTTGATAATTCAGCTAGTTTTGATAAAGATATTAACTCTTCACTATAGCAATGTGCTAATAAATTATTAAATCTAGTAGTTTTTATCTCTTTAAAATATTTATATTTATCATCAAATTTTGAACTTCTATTTTTAATCCAAAATCTTTTAAATATTGCATCATTGATTATATTTAACTGATAAAGCCTAAATATAATACCTGCTATTGATATTCCATATTTTTGTTTAATATGGTTTAATTCCTCTATAGATATTTTATTTCTTTTTTCTCCAAACTCTTTATAAACACTCTCTTTAGGAAAAAGAAAGGCACCTGCAAATCTATCACTTGCTTTTTCTTCATCTAAACTATGTTTAGGTAAAAGTAAATGTGCCAATTCATGTAAAGCTGTAAATCTTTTTCTATCACTAGTTAACTTATTAGAATTGTTTAAAACTATAAATGGATGATTTATATTATCATTTGCTTCACCACTTAATCCATTAAATTTATTTTCATCATCTATAAGCAATACTTTTATATTTTGCAACTCTAACATCTCAATAATATTGCCAATAGCATCAAATCCCAAGTCCCAATTTTGTCTTAAAATTGAAGCTAACTCCTCTATATCATCCATACTATTTATTTTCTTATCTTTTATAGGATTACAAAATTTAGCATCAATATCTAATATATTTTCTAACTGTATATATCTTTCTAAATATTCTCTGACTTTTTCTTTTATTATCTCTTGTTTCTTTTTTCCAAAAGAGGAATGTTTTCTAAAATCAACTTGACCTATTTGAACTTCAACAGTTCTAAAAAAATATTCAACATTTAGATCCAAAGCATTAGCTAAAGCAATAAGAACCATAGAAGATGGATTTTTCTGATTCTTTTCATATTGTGATACTGCTTGTTTACTAACAATATTATCAGCTTTATTAACTAAATCCTGCATAGATAATCCAGCTTTAATTCTAGCCCTTTTTAATCTTTCTCCAAACATAATTTCCCCTTTATTTGGTTTATTATATTATATAAATACTAAAGAATATGTTAATTAGTTGACATATGTAAGAATATTTAATATCTTGTAAACTATAATTTATTATACATCTTTACAAATTTTACCTTTTTTATTTCTTTTTACTTAAAGATAGATACTATTATGACTTATTTTGAAAGAAACTTTTGTAGCTAACTAATTATTGAAATCCGGGGACAGTATACCATGATCTGGCTACACTAATTCATACTTAGAACTTAAATAAATCTAAGTTAAAATAAAAGTATGAAGAAAGTAGAAAATATGAAAAATAGTCAATATACAAGAGAGTTTAGAGATTCAACAATACAGTTGGTTTTAAATAATGGTGATTCAGTTCTAAAAATTGCTAAAGATTTAGATGTAAATCCTAAGACAATTTATAATTGGATGAATGAATATAAAAAGGCCAATCAAGATTTAACTAAATCTATAGTCAAAACTCCCAAAGAAACTTTAGAACAAGAGAATAAAAGGCTAAGAAGAGAAACTAAACTACTTAGGCAGGAGCGTGATATATTAAAAAAAGCAGCAGTATACTTTGCGAAAGAAGTTCAATAAAGTATACCTGGATAAAAGATAATAAAATGAACTTCAATAAAAATCTAATGTGCAAAATATTAAAAGTAGATATTTCAAGTTATTATCATTGGATTAATAATGGATGTATAGTTAAAACAGTAGATGATAAACTTAATGAGTTAATAGAGATTATATTTATTCAAAGTAGATGCAAATATGGTACAAGACGGCTAAAAGATAAACTAGAGCGATTATATGGGCTTATTGTTTCAAGAAGACGAATTGGAAATATTATGAAAGATTTAAATCTTGTAGCAAATAAAAAGAAAAGATTTAAAGTTAATACAACAGATTCAAATCATAATTTACAGTCCCTATTTTTTAATGATTTATTTAGATGTTTTCCTAAGTTAAAAGTTTCAAATGTCATTATCAATTATTCCGTAGGTAAGCCAAATTTCTGAGTTTCAAAAATTCCATCTTCATTAAAAAAACAATAATATAAAAAATCTTTTTTAACTGATAAGTCCGCTAAATATCTTAAAGCTAAATTTGCTTGAAGTGAAGCAATATTCATAACGATCGGTGCTGCAATACCTGCTGGTTTATGGTCACTTATATTAAAAACACTCTCAAATGAAGCATCTTGAAAAAAACAAACTTGACCGTGAAAAGCCTCTACACTTCCATATATCCAAGGGGTATTTTCCTCTTTGGCAAAAGAGTTTATCTTTGCTCGTACAGGAAGATTATCCGTTGCATCAATTATAAGATCATACTTCACAAAACATTCAAGTGATCCATTAATAGCATCCGTAAAACTATCAAAATCCATATCAAAAGAATTGACTTCCACATAAGTACATCTTGATTCAATAAGCTCTTTTAAAACCTCACACTTTTTTCTACCCTCATCACCAACTTTAAAAGCGATCTGACGATGAATATTATGCACACCAACCTCATCAAAATCAACCAAATCGATCTGCCCTATTCCACTGGCACCCAATGCAATACCAAGTGAACATCCAAGACCGCCACAGCCTATAATGGCTATTTTTTTATCTTGCAAAGAGTGCTGAGTTTCCTCACCCCAAAGTTGTATTTGTCTGTTAAAGTACTCGTTAAATTCTTTCATTATTTATCTCCCAATATCCATTTCTAGCACTTCCAATGCGTTTGATAATCTTTTCATCTTTTAGCTTTTTTATTTGCCATTCTATACCTTTTATTGTAAGGTCTAAAGTATCTGCTAATTCTTGATTTGTAATATTTTGATTTTCTTTTATAGCTTCTATAATTTTTACCCTAGTTTTTACCCTAGTTTTTACCCTAGTTTCTTCTTTTTCACCAAACTTCTCTTCTAATTCTTTAAAGTTAAATTCAATCCAAAGACCATTATCAAGTTTAAAGTTTGGAATTATACCATTAAATTTTTCTGATTCATCTATAATCTTATCTATACCTCTTCCCCATGATTCAATAAGACCAGCTAAAAAAAATACATTCGCAATAGCAGGATTAAATGGTTTAGATGGGTGCTTATGTTTTAAAGTTTCTATGTCCCAACCGTCAGGCAGCTCTCCACTGTTCCAAATAAGAAGTTTATCATCATATACACTTATTTGTATAGGGGTAAGTTCACCATAATCTTTATGAACTATTGCATTTATAAGTGCTTCCCTAAATGCAAGTTGCGAAACAGGAAAACTCTCAACTCTTTGCGTTCCCTCATAAGTGATATATGCTTTTAGATATTTTGTAAATATTAAATCAACTGTTTTATCAACCTGCTCTATAATACTTCCATCTACTTTATCATGATATATAAGATCACTATCACTTTTAAAATATCCTATTTTTATATATGAACCAGTGATATATTTTTCACTATCTTTACCAAACAGCAAAATAGATGCTCTTTTTAAATACTCTCCATCAACTAAATGAAGTTTATCTATCAATACCTCATCACTCTCATCAAGTACATCTATATCTATTCTTTTTTTATTTTTTGCCTTTTGCTTAAAAAGCTTTATTGCATTAGTATCTAAATCATCTATACTAACATAAGGAACTGGTACACCATCCCATTTTTTACCTTGTTTTGAAAGTAAAAACTTATCAAGTGCTGCACCTTTTAACTCTTGCTTACTACTTCCAGTACGATAGTGATACTGTCCCTTATAACTTACAGGATAAGGATAAGATTCTACAATAATCTCTAAATACTCTTTATCAACTTCAACTTTCATACTTAAATCTATAATTATACCAAGCATATCTCTTACTTTATTTGGTATATCTTCAAGTAATTTTTTAGCATTATCTATCCCTACAACTTCACCGCTATCATCCACACCAATATATATCTTACCACCTTTTGCATTGGCAAAACCACATATCCATTTGATATACTCATCTCTCCATGACTTTTTGAATTCTATGTTTTGATTTTCTTTTTTATTAAGCATTACTCTTTTCCATAAGGTTGTTTAGGTTGTGCCACCATTAAATTTGATTCTTCATAGTCATAACTTGTATTATTCACACTTGAAGTTATACCCATATCATCATAAAATTTATCTACAAAGTTCACAATTTTATCAAGTACCCTTGGTATTATCTTTTTTCTCTCTAATAATTTTGGTTTTACGATTAAAGTTTTTGCTATATCATCTTTTAGTGGTTTTCTTTGTTCATAGATATATTTATCTACAACTTTTCTAACCTCATCACAATCAAGATTTTCATCTTTACATAAGTTTTCATAAGCTATATTTCTTTCATCTTCCCAAAACTTATCAAACTCATCTTCTATTGTATCTGTATCTTCAATCTTCATCAAGTTTTCATTGATAAATTTTTCTATTAGCTCCCTTTTACTTCTAAGTTGTGGGTTATTGTTTAGAAGATTATTTATATTTTCTTTTTGTTTTTGTTTCTCTTTCTCATTTGCTTCCTTGTATGATGCAAGAAGTCTTAAAATATATGATACATTTATCTCATCTTTATGGATAAGTTCTAGTTCAAAATCTACATCTTCAAGAATAGAAACTTTTTCACTTCCCTGCCCTTTCTCATGTTTGATTTTTTCATACATATCAAGATACTTAGATTTATAATCCTCAAACATCTGTTCACTCATAGATAAATCAGACCATTTAAAATCACTAAAGCCATCAAGTACATTTTTAATTCTCATAAGCTCTCTAAATGCTTTGATAAATTCCAATTTTTTATCTTCACCTAAAAGCTTATCTACACTACTTACACTTGGAACTATTTGTATTAATTTTATAAATGCCATATTGAATTTTTCTACATAATCCTCGTAAGGCTCTACAAGTATTATCTCTTTTGCATCTTTGTTTGAAAACAGTGCGATAGCTTCATCCGCAGCACTTTTTAAATTTCTAAAACATACAATATTACCCTGACTTTTTTGTTCATTTAAGATTCTATTTGTTCTTGAAAAGGCTTGTATAAGTCCATGATATTTTAAATTTTTATCTACATATAAAGTATTCAACGATTTACTATCAAATCCAGTTAAAAACATATTTACTACAAGTAAAATATCAACTTCTCTATTTTTAACTTTTTTGGATATATCATTATAATAGTTATAATAGCTCTGAGAATCTTTTGTACTAAATTTTGATCCAAACATTTTATTATAATCATCTATAAATTCATCTAGTTTTTCACGACTGTGTTTATTGATATGTTCTTCATCTACATTTGCCCCATCACTCTCATCAAGTTCAACATATCCATTTGCATCTTTATCATTTTGTCCTCGTACCTGCGGGATTTCATCATTTGCACTATACGAAAAGATTGTTGCTATTTTTAGGTTGTGTTGCCCCAATTCTTTTTTAGATTTAAATATCTCATAATACTTTATAAGCATATCTATACTACCAACACACATCATAGCTGTAAACTCTTTTGAATGAGTTTTACGATTGTGATTTGCGATAATATAATCAACTATTTTTTCTATTCTTGTATCACTTTCAAGTAACTCTTTTGTATCAATAGCTTCTACATCTATATCAATATTTGTAGCACTACCACTTTTTTCTTTATATCTTCCAATATATTCAACAGAAAACTTCAATACATTATCATCACTTATAGCATCTGTGATTACATATCTATGAAGTCTATCATCAAATAAATCTTTAGTTGTCTTTTTACCTATTGCATTATCTACAAATATTGGTGTTCCTGTGAAGCCTATCATCTGATTTTTAGTAAAAAAGTTTTTAATAGCTCTATGGGTATCTCCAAACTGACTTCTATGACACTCATCAAAGATAAATACTATATGTTTATCTTTTAATTGTTCCATCTTTTCTAAATACTGTTTTTTACTAATTGCCGTATTTAGTTTTTGAATAGTAGTAACGATTAATTTCGTATCATCACTAAATTGTTTTACAAGTGCTTTTGTATTATCTGTACCATCTACTGAACCATCACTAAAACTATTAAACTCTTTTGTAGTCTGAAAATCTAAATCTTTTCTATCAACTACAAACACCACCTTAAAAACTTGTGGAAGTTTCATAAGTATTTGAGCAGTTTTAAACGAAGTCAATGTTTTACCTGAACCCGTGGTATGCCAAATATATCCATTTTTATTTGTATTTGAAACTCTATCAATAATAGCTTCTACTGCATGATACTGATAAGGTCTTAGACACATAAGTATTTTTGGCACTTCTGCTAAAACTATATACTTACATATCATTTTAGATATATGACATCGTTCAAGAAAAATATCTGTAAACTCTTCAAGATTTGTGATATTTTTATTTTCTTTGTCAGCCCAATAAAAAGTTTGTTTAAATGATTGTTTTTTATTGTTTGCATAGTATTTTGTATTTACACCATTTGAGATAATAAATAGTTGTATATAATTAAATAAAGCATTATTAGAACCATACGAATGCCTTTGATAACGATTGATTTGATTAAAAGCCTCTTTAAGTTCCAGTCCTCTTCTTTTAAGTTCAATTTGAACTAATGGAAAACCATTTATAAGTATAGTTACATCATATCTATTTTTATAAACACCATCAACACTTACTTGTGAAGTAACTTGAAAAATATTTTGACACCAATGTTCACTATCTAAAAATTCAATATATTTAGTAGTCCCATCATCAAGCGGTAATACAAACTTATCTCTTAATATTTTAGCCTTTTCAAATACATTACCTTTATTTAGATGGTTTAAAATTCTTTTGAATTCTGTATCACTTATAGTTGTTTTATTATGTTTTTCTAGTTGTATTTTTAGATTATCTTCTAATGCTGTATCATCTTTAATTTTTATTGGCTCATATTCTAAAGATACAAGTTGTTTTATTAATTTATCTTCTAGTATTGCTTCTGGTTGTGTACTCATTTATTACCTTAAAAAACGGTATTCCGTTTAATTTCTTGTATTTTTAAACGAAATTCGTTATAATACATTGATTGGGTTGCGGATTCGCGACCGGACTTAGGTGGCCAATCGTTGGTTGCCAATGTTTTTATTAGATTTTTATTGGAGGTTGTATTATTATGAAAAGAACTATTGCAAATAGCAACAAATATTTTAATTCTTCTAGCTCTAAAAAGAAGATGATTGTAAATTCTGTTTATACTTCTGCTAAAGTTGAGGGTTCTAAAATTACAAAAAAAGAACTTAATGAACATTATAAACTTATTCATTCATAAGTTCCTCTTCAATCTTAGATTTTAACAATTTTCTCATAGGTTCATACTCACACTCATAACCTTGATGTACTTTTTGTATATAATTATCACTTTTTTTTAATTTAAGTCCTATCATTGGCAACCCATTTTTAGCTAGTATTATATCACATATTAACCTACTCAGCCTACCATTTCCTTCTCTAAATGGATGAATAAATAAAAAATCACTAAGTAGCTTTGATAAATCATCTGTAATACTATCTATATCATCATATTCTTTTTTACTTACTTCTTGTAAGAATTTATCAAATTCAGGTAATCCTCTTAAAAAATCAACTCTCCATTCCCAAGCATCAGACCCACTACCCTTACTCATATTTACAGTTCTTAAATCTCCTGCAAATGGATAAATAGACTTAAATATGTTTTTATGCCATTTTTGAATAGTTTTCATACCAAAAGATTTTGATATATCAAAATTTTCTACTAGATAACTATACTCTTCAAGTAGTTTTAAATCCTCTTGTATAGTTATATCATCATTATTTGTAGATTTTAAATAATTTATAGATACACCATCTTTTGAGATAATATTTTGAATATCATTTGATTTCCATTCCAACCAAGGATTATTTATAATATTCTCTTCATCTAAATTATCTATTTCATTATTGTTTTTATCTAGTATATTTTTTGGTGGTTTTGTTTGAGTAAAATATTGATTATCTGTTTCATACCAATAAATATATTTATTTTCTATTGATTGTTTAAAAGCATAAAGTAAATATTTTGTTTTTATCATAATATATCTTATTTTAATATCTGTTGCAACAAAGATTCTTTTAAATTTTCTTTTGTCCATAGTGTTTCAAACTTTATAGCATTTACCTCATATTTAATTGCATCATTATATGCTTTCTTATCATTGGTAATAAAAATTGCATTATTCAGTTTTGAAAGTAAAGATATATATCTATCAAATTGATGTTTTTTAACTGTATTATTAATAAAAGCATTATGTTCTTCTCTAAAAAAAATACCTTTATCAAATCCTAACGCATTTGGATTGTCTGAAAAACCAAAGAAACCTGTTGGATTGTACTTTAAATCATTTAATATATTTATTAATTCTTCTTTATTTGAAGCTTGAACTTCATTTATTACATATGTAGGTATCCAAATTTCAAAGCCTAATTCATTAAAAAACTTTTTATTTAAATCTAATTCTTGACAAAAATTTATAATATTTGAATCAAGTACTAATTTTTTCATATTATTTTCCTTTTTTACACAAACATCTGTTGCAATAAACCTTTTTTAAACTCTTTAGTTTGCTTTAATTGAGTTGTTACAAGTTCTATTTTTTTATCAATTGAAGATAAGAAGTTGGCTATTTTTGTTTGTTCTTTTAGTTGTGGTAATTGCATATCTATTGTTTTCAAAATACTAAAGTGTCTTTTATATCCTTCAGCCTTAATATTATTATATTCAAGATTATAAAATAAATATTTAAGACTATTATCATCATTTGTAGTTAAAAGTTTAGTTCCATCAGCACCTACAATAAAATTATAATCTACAAATTTAACTATTGTAGTATGATCACCATATACAATAACTGAATTATTTTTAAATATTTTACTATAATTATCACTGTAACCTGCGATTTTTTTTTGCCCTTGATCTATAACTTTATATTTACCATTATCTCTTATTTCTGAACTTTTAATTTGATATGATTTTGTAGAAATAGTTTTTAAAACTTCAGATAACTTCTTAACTTTCCAATCTTCAAACTCACTACCATCATCATATTTGTCCTCACTTTGTTGCGAAATTCCGCTTCTCTGCATAAATCTAATCTCTTGAGAAAATATCTTTTGCATTATCCCTTTTTTATACCTTTCTAGCAACTCTTTTTTTTTATTTAATTGTTCTATTTTAGTATCAACAGAAGTTAAAAAAGATGCGATTTTTTGTTGTTCTTGTTTTAAAGGATATAATAGCTTATAAATTGATATTTGTGGGACTGTTAATTGTGGTACACCTGTACTTTCAATAAAAATATTCATATTATTTATTTGATATTCAAAAAAATTAATATTTATTTTCTGCTTAGGACTTAAAATTAATAATCTAACTATTGGATAAAATTTATGGTTTCTTGCATGTGCTATACCTATATTTACACCTCTACCTGCGACCGTTATAACATTTTTATCAATTTTATATATATTTGAATATCCATAAAAACCTTTATTTTTCTCAGCATTTGCATATATAGGATACTTGAATTTATCAGTTTTAACTTCCTTTACATTTTCAGACTTTATATCTCCCCCAGCCGTTATTTTAAATATATCATTTAATTTACTTTCTTCCCACTCTCCACTAAACTCTCTAAATCTTAACTTAGGCACATTACTCATATTAAAAAGGCTTCTTTATACCAAGCTCATCACAAAAATCAGCAATAGTTTTATCAGTATCTATCATATCATTATCTAAAACTCGAAGTTGAGCAGATATATCATCTAAATTTATAGGCTCTTCCTCTTCAAAAGTATCTACATATCTAGGAATATTTAAATTATAATCATTCTCTTTTATCTCTTTTAATGTTGCTAAATACGAATACTTATCAGTTGTAACTCTTGTCTGAAATGTAGTGATTATTTTATCTATATCTTTATCTCTTAGATAATTTTGTGCTTTTACTTTTTTAAAGTGATTTGAAGCATCTATAAAAAGTACATTGTCACTATCTTCACGACACTTTTTAAATACCAATATACAAGTAGGTATGCTAGTTCCATAAAATATATTTGCAGGAAGTCCAATAACTGCATCTAAATAATTTCTATCTTCTATTAGATACTTTCTTATATGCCCCTCACTACTTCCACGAAATAAAACCCCATGAGGAAGTACAATAGCCATAGTACCATTATCATCAAGATGATGTATCATATGCTGAACAAATGCAAAATCTGCTTTTGATCTTGGTGCTAATTTTCCATATTGAGAAAATCTATCATCACTCATATGTAAAGGATTTGCAGACCATTGAGCTGAAAAAGGAGGATTGGCAACGATAGCTTCAAATCTTTTATCCAAATGTTGAGGATTTTCAAGTGTATCTTCTTGTTTTATATCAAATTTTCTATAATGAATATCGTGCATTATCATATTCATTCGTGCAAGATTGTATGTGGTTCTATTTAACTCTTGACCATAAAAATTTGATACATCTTCAACCTCTTTAGCAACTCTTAAAAGTAATGAACCACTTCCACATGTTGGGTCATATACTGATTTTAATTTAGTTTTTTTATTTGTAACTATTTTTGCAAGTATTTTTGAAACCTCTTGAGGTGTATAAAACTCACCTGCTTTTTTACCAGCTCCTGAAGCAAATTGAGCGATAAGATACTCATAAGCATCACCCAGTACATCTCTATCGTGGTTTTGTAGTTCAAAATCAATATTATCAAGGTGTGAAAGAACTTTTGCTATTAAAGTATTTTTAGCTTCTTCTGTACGACCAAGTTTTGTAGAAGTTAAATCAAGATCTTCAAATAGATGTTCAAAATCATCTTCACTTTCAGTTCCCATCGTTGATTGTTCAATATGTTGTAAAATAGTTGATAAATCTTCTAAAATAAAATTATTTGTATCACCATTTCCACGAATCGCAATAGCACTAAAAAGCTCAGTAGGCTTTAAAAAATATCCAAGTTGTTCAATAGCATCTTCTTTTATAGCTTCAAGATACTCTTTTCCATCCCTACTTTCTTCATCAAGTGAAGTATATAAAATATTATCTTCTTCTAAAAGTTCATTAGCATAATTTTCCATCTTTTCCGACAGATATTTATAAAAAATAAAACCAAGAATATAATCCCTAAACTCATCAGCATCCATTTTACCTCTAAGAGTATTTGCTATATTCCATAGTTGCTGTTCTAATTTCTTTTTTTGTTCTTCACCCATAAATGATAAAACCTTTTTATAAAATAGTTTTTATTTTACAATAAGTCATCATCTTTCATACTTAAATACCCATCTTTACAAAGTATTACATGATCAAGTAACTCAATACCCAAAAGCTTTCCACTTTCTTTTAATCGTTTAGTTACAAGTAAGTCTTCTCCACTTGGTTCCAATACTCCTGATGGATGATTATGAGCCACAATTATACTCGCACAGCGATTTTCAACAGCTGGGGCAAAAACTTCTCTTGGATGAACTAAGCTTTGATTTAAAGTGCCTATAGTTATAACTCTAGTTTCACATAGATGATTTGCTCCATCAAGATAAAGGCATAAAAAGTACTCTTGCTGTTTAGCCACATATTCTTTTAATTCTTCATACACATCACTTGCACTTGTGATTTTTTTATTTTGTTTGATAAGATATCGTTTTGATAGTTCTATAGCAGATATTAGTTGTGAAGCTTTTGCAGTTCCTAATCCATGTATTTGGAGTAGTTTTTCGAAAGTTAAAGAGGTGAAATCATCTTGAAAGAGTTTAACTATCTCTTTGGATAATTTTATTACATCTTTCCCTTTAACTCCAGTACCCAAAAGTATAGCAACTAACTCATAATCTTTTAAGGCTTTAGCCCCTTTTTTGATTAGCTTTTCTCTTGGTTTATCGTTATTATGTAATTGGTTAATTGTTCTCATTTGAAACTCCTAAAGAAGTTTACCAAATAATTTTAAGAATATACAAAAACATTACATATTGTAATGTTTTTATAAATCAAGACTTCGTCGTGTATATTTTATGCTGGATTTAACTCTTCAAATTCTAATTTAGCTTCATCCAAAAGTTTCTGAGCCTCTTCAAGTTCTTTCATACCATCTTTATATACTTGAACACTTGTCTGTAATGTAATTTCTGGGTCGATTAGTTTATCTAAAAGCTCTTTTGCTTGTTTTATTTTATCTTCGAAATTTACATCTTTTTTTACTTCATCACTCATATTTTATTCCCCAATATATCTTTTACATAATCTTCAAACTTATCAACTTCTACTAAAAAAGCATCATGACCATAGTCGCTGTCAATCATTTTATGAGTTATTATATCTTTTTTACCAATTTCACACATAGTATCATAAATCTCTACCATCTCTTCAGGTTTAAAAAGTAAATCGCCGCTAAATGAGATAAGGTGTAGTTTTGATTTGATTTTATCTAGGCTTTGGGCAAGTGTATCACTGCCTCTTGAAGCATTAAATATATTCATAGTTTTTACAATATATAGATAACTAAGCGGGTCAAATTTATGTGGAAAATTATATCCATTGTATTCCATATATCTCTCAACTTCAAATCTACCAAACAGTTCATAAAGTCCATCTTGATCTACATATCTTCGACCAAATTTTTCCTCCATACTATGTGGACTTAAATAAGATATATGCCCTGCCATTCTACCAACGGCTAGACCTTTTAATCCATTTTCTTTAATATCTTGAGGATCATAATATCCATCTTTAAATTCTAGGTCATTTCGTATTGATTCTGTTACAACTTTATTAAATGCTATTACCCAAGGTCTTGTGTATGCTGTAGTTGCCAGAGCAATTATTTGTTCAGCAAAATTGGGATATTCAATAGCATAGCAAAGTGCCTGCATACCACCCATACTTCCGCCGATAACTGCTTTTACATTATTAATATCTAAAGATTTTAAAACTCTCATTTGTGCTTTTACAATATCAGAAATTGTTAAAACCGGAAATCTAAATCTATATGGTGTATTTGTCAAAGGGTGATTGCTCAATGGAGATGTTGAACCAAAACAAGAACCTATATTATTCATACAAATTACAAAATATTTTGTGGTATCAACTGCTTTTCCATCACCTATAAAATTATCCCACCACCCTGGCTTTCGTTCCCCCTCATAAAATCCGGCAGCATGATGTGAACCACTTAAAGCGTGAGTAATAACTATAATATTTGATTTATCTTCATTTAGCTCACCATAAGTTTCATAAACCACTTCAAATGGCTGTAAAATACGCCCACTTTCACAATAAAGCGGTTCATCAAAGGTTGCTTTTTTAGTTTCTATTCTCACTTTGCTTTTTAAATCCTAAAGTACTTTTTTTAACTCATTAATTAGATCATCAGTATCCTCAAGACCAATGGATAATCTAATAAGTCCTGCACCAATTCCTGCTTCTTCCAACTCTTGTGCACTTAATTGCTGATGTGTTGTTGAAGCTGGATGAGTGATTATAGATTTCGAATCTCCAATATTCACAACAATACTAAAAATCTCAATATTATCTACAATTTTTTTAGCAGTTTCTAAATCTTCCACTTCAAAACTAAGAAGTCCACTAAAACCACCATCAAGATATTTTACTGCTCTATTATGATTTGCGTCAGATTCTAATCCGGGATAATTTACTTTTTTTACAGCCTTTTGTGATTCTAAAAATTGTGCAACTTTTAAAGCACTTGCGCTATGCTGTTTCATTCTAAGACTTAAAGTTTCAAGACCTTGTATCATTAACCATGAATTAAAAGGACTAGGAGCAGCTCCTAAATCTCTTAAAACAGATAATAAAATTCTCATAATAAATGGAGGAAAAGGAAGTTCTGAATAAACTAAACCATGATACGAGGCATCTGGAACATTAAAATGATTGTATCTATCATTTCCTTTTATTTTTTCACCACTTGAAACACTATCAACTATAATACCGCCAAGAGCAAGTCCTTGTCCTGTAGTATATTTACTTGTACTATGCACAACTATATCACAACCAAGTTTTATAGGATTACACAGCATTGGAGTTGCAACTGTATTATCAACAACTGTTATAATATTATGTTTATTCGCAATCTTTACAATAGTATCAAAATCTGCTACTTGTAAGTTTGGATTTGATAAAGATTCAAATAAAATCAGTTTAGTTTTTTCATCAATTAAATCTTCCAATGCACTAGGATTAGTCACATCAAATTTTCTTGTCTCAATTCCAAATCTTTTAATCGTATGTTCTGTTAAAGTTGAAGTACCGCCATAAACAGCATTTGCTACAAGAATATTATCTCCTGCTTCACAAAGATTTACAATACAAGAAAAAATAGCCGCCATACCGCTTGCTGTTGCAATTGCCGCAACTCCACCCTCAAGCTCGGCAAATCTTTTTTCAAATACTGCACTTGTAGGATTCATAAGTCTAGTATAAATATTACCAAGCTCTTTAAGCGCAAAAAGGTTCGCAGCATGTTCACTATCTCTAAACTCATAAGCCGTACTCATATAAATAGGCACAGCCATAGTACCTTGAGAATCTTTTTCATATCCTGCGTGTAAAGCTATAGTTTCTTTTTGCATAATTTTCCTTTTTAATTTCTCAAAATAGACTCGTTTTAGAGCGTTAGATTTTTTAAATAATCAAGGCGGAAGTGAAAATTTAGAATGGGAGCTTACATAAGGTAAGTGACCATTCTAAATTTTCATTTCCAACGCCGAGTATCTGAAAAAGATAATGCTCTAAAACTTAAATGTGATAATTTGGTGCTTCATTTGTGATTGTTACATCGTGTACATGAGATTCTTTCAACCCTGCACTTGTAATCTCAACAAACTCAGCTGTCTCTTGAAACTCTTGTAAGTCTTTACTACCTAAATATCCCATTGAACTTCTTAACCCGCCAATAAATTGATGAATAATCTCACATATCATCCCTTTATATGGAACCATACCCTCAATACCTTCAGGTACAAGCTTATCAGCAGCTGTTCCCTCTTGAAAATATCTATCCGTACTACCTTGACTCATAGCACCAAGACTTCCCATACCTCTATATGATTTAAATTTTCTGCCATGAGATAAAATAATTTCTCCCGGACTCTCTTCAGTACCCGCTAATGCACTTCCCATCATAACCGTACTAGCACCTACAGCTAATGCTTTTGCAACATCTCCACTGTATTTAATACCACCGTCAGCAACAATAGGTACACCATATTTAGCACCCATATCAGCACATTCATCAATAGCACTGATCTGTGGTACTCCAACACCGGCAATTATTCTGGTTGTACAGATACTTCCAGGTCCAATTCCAACTTTAACTGCATCAGCTCCACATTTAATTAAATCTTCTACTGCCTCGCTTGTTGCAACATTTCCTGCAATTACTTGAATATCAAGTTCTGCTTTGATTTGTTTAACTGTATCTAAAACACCTTTTGAATGCCCATGAGCTGAATCTAAAACTAAAACATCACAACCAGCTTCAACCAAAGCTTTTGCTCTGTCTAATTGTCCCACACCAATAGCAGCACCAACCAATAATCTTCCATGTTCATCTTTTGCCGCATTTGGATATTCAACTAATTTATTTATATCTTTAATTGTAATAAGACCTCTTAAAGTTCCATCATTATTAACAATTGGTAATTTTTCAATTTTATTTTTATGCATAACTTCCGATGCTTCTTCAAGTGTCGTACCTTTTACACCCGTAATTAAAGGCATTTTAGTCATCACATCACCAGCTAATTGTGAAAAATCTTTGATAAATCTCATATCTCTGTTTGTTAAAATTCCTAAAAGTATATTATTTTCATCAACTACAGGAACTCCAGAAATTCTATAGTTACTCATTAAATCATCAGCATCTTGTAAAGTTTGTTCCGGAGATACAGAGATAGGATCAATAATCATACCACTTGTACTTTTCTTCACTTTTTTTACTTGTAACGCTTGTGCTTTTTCATCCATATTTTTATGAATAATCCCAATACCTCCAAGTCTAGCCATAGCAATAGCAGCTTGGTATTCAGTTACTGTATCCATAGCAGCACTTACAAATGGGATATTCAAAGAAATCTTTTTAGTTAATTTAGTTTCTAAACTTACTGTTTTTGGTAAAACTTCACTTTTTGCAGGTACAAGTAATACATCTTCGAATGTCAATGCTCTTTTTCTAATTCTCATTTTTATCCCTTCTGGTTTTTTTTATAATTTACACAAGACTCAAGGCTCATCGCCCCATCAAATAAAGTTTGTTCATCGTAAGCTTTTCCAATAAGCTGTAAACCTATTGGCATACCGTCTTTATCATTTGCAACCGGTACTGAAATAGCAGGTAAACCGGCTAAATTCACTGAAATTGTATAAATATCACTTAAGTACATCTCTAAAGAAGTTTTAAAGCTGCCAAATTTAGGAGCAGTTGTAGGTGCTACGGGACTAAGTATTAAGTCGGCATCTTTAAAAATAGATTCAAAATCATCTTTGATTAGGTGTCTCACCTTTTGAGCTTTTATATAATAAGCATCATAATATCCACTGCTTAAAACGAAAGTTCCAAGCATAATTCTTTTTTGAACCTCATCACCAAAACCTTGCGATTTTGTTTGAACATAAGTTTCTTTAAGACCAGAACCCTCAACTCTGTTTCCAAATCTAATACCGTCATATCTAGCTAAGTTTGCACTAGCTTCTGCTGTTGCAATAACATAATAAGATGAAACATGTTTTTTAGTATCCATCATATTTTTATGTACTATTGTATGTCCTGCATCTTCAAGCACTTTAATAGTTTTTTCAAAAGCTTCTTTGATATCTTCACTCGCTTCTTCAATAAAATTATCAATAACTGCAATAGTTAGTTTTTTGTTGGCATTTAAATTTGGTGCAACTGGAGTATAGTCAACATCCCCGGCACTTGTAGAATCTTTTTCATCGTGCCCGGAGATAATATCATATAAAATAGCAGCATCTTCAACATTTTGAGTGATTGGTCCACACTGATCAAGCGAAGAGGAATATGCAGCAATACCATATCGGCTGACTCTTCCGTAAGTTGGTTTCATACCGACACATCCACAATAAGCAGCAGGTTGTCTAATACTTCCACCTGTATCAGTACCCAATGCAGCAATAGCAAGACCAGAGGCAACAGCAGCTGCACTTCCTCCAGAACTTCCTCCTGGAACTTTTGTGTTATCAACCGGATTTAATGTTTTACCGTAACAACTAGATTCCGTACTGCTTCCCATAGCAAATTCATCCATATTTGTACGACCAAACGGAGTACACCCTGCTTCTTGAAGTTTATTAATTACTGTTGCATTATAAGGTGCAACATAACCTTTAAGTATATTACTTCCGCAAGTCATATCCCAATTTAATATATTTATATTATCTTTAATTGCAATTGGTACACCGGTACTAGCACTTTTAATTTGCGTATTTGTTAATTGCTCTACATAAGCACCTAATTCTTGATTGTCGTTTATTTTTTGTGTTAACTCTTCTTTAAACTTTGCCAACTCATCAGCAGATAAGCAAAGTGCTTCTTTTAGTGTTATCAATTACGGCTCCTAATATTTGATAAAAGTATTAAAGTATAGCTAATTTTTGTTTTTGAAGTGCTTAATATGTTATAATCGAACAATGAAAAAATATATTCTCCTAATCTCCTTTTTATCTTTTTGTTATAGCCAAGATGCCGTACAAAGTATTTCAAGTCAAACAAATGATAATTTATTTATAACAAACTTTGAATATGGACAAATGTTATATGAAAATCCTCGTGGTATCGGGTGTATTAAATGTCATGGAAAAAATGGAAAAGGTAAATTTATAGCTCGTTATACACACAAAGATAAAGAATTTGAGATAAATGCGCCTGCCATTAATACAATAAATTTAGAAAATTTTATCCAAGTATTAAAAACAAAAAGCAGTTCAAAAAGTATAATGCCTACTTATTTTCTTACAAATGATGAGATGAAGCAAATCCATTTTTATATTACCCACAAAGACAAATAATGATAACTTCAAGTTTAATGGTAGCAGGAGATAAAAAGAAACATCTTGATAAAATAAACGATTTAAAATGTGGTATTGCTATTATTAATCTTGAAGATGGAGTTTTTGATAAAAAGTATGCTCTTGAACTTTTATTGAAAAAATTTGGTTCTAGTGGATTAAGAGTAGCCAATAAACAAGTGGTAGTTAGAATAAATCCTTTATCTTCAACGGGATGTGATGAGATAAAAGTGATAAATACTCTAAGACCTGATGCCATTAGAGTATCAAAAATAAGAACAATTGAAGATGTAGAAAAAGCTCTTGAACTTATCGATGAGACAATAGAAGTTCACTTATCTATTGAAACAAAAGAAGCTCTTGACAATTTATCAAAACTAAAATGTGAAAAAAGAGTCACCACAGTATATTTAGGTATTTTGGATATGCTAGAGTCTTTAGGACTTCCACAATCTTTGTTAGAATTAGATAATCCAACTATTGACTATATATTAAGTAAATTTTTAATTGATTCACATATTGCCGGATTTAAAGCAGTTTCTTTTACCTTTCAAGATTATAAAAATACAGATAAATTTACGCAGTGGTGTAAAAAAGAAAAAAAGATGGGATTTAGTTGCAAAAGCTGCATCAGCCCTGCACAAGTACATATAGCTAATGAAATTTTTGGAATAAGTGAAGATGAAATTTTAAAAGCAAAATATATAAAAGAAATTTTTGAACAGCAAAAAAGTTTAGGAATTACGGGATTTAGTGATTTAAAATATGGATTTATTGATGAGCCTATTTACAAAGATGCATTATTGGTACTTGGTTTAAACAAATATTAAAGAATTTTTGAGTACAATCGCAACCTAATTTAAAATAAAGGAAGAACTATGTTAGAAGGTATAGTTAGAGAGAGTATCGACAAACAATCGACAAAACAGTTAAGACGAGATGGTTATCTAATTGCTAACATTTACGGAAAAGGTTTCGAAAACGTAAATGCAGCATTTAAATCAAATGAATTTATTAGAGCAATGAAAAGCAAAGAGACAATTGCATTTGAGGTAAAAGTAGCAGGTAATACCCATAAAGTAGTAATTCAAGATTATCAATCAGAGCCAATTAACAATGGATTGATACATGTAGATTTAATGGTAGCAATACCAGGTGTTAGAGCAACTTACAGTGTGCCTGTAACAGTTGAAGGAACTCCAAAAGGTCTTAAAAACAAAGGTATGTTTGTATTTCATAAACAAAGAGTACCGGTTAAATGTACAATTGAAAATTTACCGGAAACTTTTCATTTTGTAATTGATGATTTAGATGCAGGTGATAACTTTTTAATAAAAGACCTTGAATTACCAAATGGTGTTGAGTGTTTCTTACACCCAAGTGTACCAGTTGTTGGTGTAATTAAAACTAAGTAGTAGAATTTAGTTAAACTACATGTTTTTAATTGCTGGGCTTGGTAATCCAGGTAATAAATATAAAAATACCAGACACAATATTGGCTTTATGGTTATCGATGAGATAACCAAAAGTCTGAACCTTACAAAAATCAATAAATCAAACTTCCAAGCTGAAGTTTTCAAATCACAAAAGATACTTTTGATAAAACCACAAACTTTTATGAATGAATCAGGTCAATCAATAATTTCAATTGCACAATATTATAATATAGAAAATGAAAATATCATTATTATTCATGATGATTTAGATTTGCCTTTTGGAACTATAAAATTTAAAATAGACGGTGGGCACGGCGGTCATAATGGACTTCGTTCAATTGATAGTCATCTAGGATGTGATTATATAAGAGTTCGTATAGGAATTGGAAAGCCTGATGATAAAAGTCAAATTAGTAATTGGGTATTAAGTGATTTTTCTAAAGAAGAATTTAAGTGCCTTGATGAGATAATATCACACGCGATAGAATCTATTAAAGCATTACAAAGTATGCCTCTGATTGAAGTTAAATCTAAATTTTCAAAAAAGAATAATAAATGAGTATTTTTACACAATATCTTTTAAGTAAATATTTAAAATATTTTTTTATAATTCTACTTTCACTTGAAATCTTTTTTATAGGGATTGACTTCTTGCAAAATATGAAAAATTTGCCGCCATCAGCAAATTTACAGCTTTTATATTTACTTTATAATGGATTTTTTACTTTAACTATCACTCTACCCT
Source organism: Arcobacteraceae bacterium (assembly GCA_965242915.1). Taxonomy (GTDB): domain Bacteria; phylum Campylobacterota; class Campylobacteria; order Campylobacterales; family Arcobacteraceae; genus CAJXII01. The sequence goes on along the minus strand of CBDETN010000023.1, from coordinate 109,311 downwards.
TATCTATTATTTTTGGATGGATTATTACTTTAACTGTTTTTATTAAAAATAATGAATTGGTAAGCTTTTATTCATTAGGAATTTCAAAAAAAGCTTTATTAAAACCGATTGTAAATATTTCTATACTTATAACAATTATTTTAATTGGACTTCAAACTACACCACTGGCTTATTCTTATGAACAAAAATCAAAAATATTAAATAATGAATTCTTTATAAGTGAAAAAAATGATATTTTTCTAAAATATAATGATTATTTTGTCTATTTTAAAAAGCTTTATCCTATTGAAAAGAAAGCCATAGATGTTCATATTTATAAAATAAAAGATAATAATATAATTGAAACTATTATTGCATCAAAAGCTTATTATCAAAATAAGAAATGGTATGTTATAGATGCTAAAATTATTAGAAAACCTGAAGCTATCAACTGGGATACATCAAAACTAGAAATATCTTATGAAAAATTTCTTTATACTTTAGAAGGGTTTGAACCAAAAATTATTAATAATGTTTATAAGGCAAAAAATTACTTCTCTATTATGGATGCAATTTATGCAATAGTATTACTTGAAAATCAAGATTTCAATACAAATAAAATTAAAGCGATATTGTATTCACATATATTTACTCCATTTTTTGTAATTCCAATGATAGTTTTAATATTTTTATACAGCGGCATTAGTAGTAGATTTTTTAATATGGGACAATTTATATCAATTTCTATTTTTTCAACACTGACAATTTGGGGGATTTTATTTTTACTGCAAAAACTCTCTTCTGGTGGAGTTATTCCTCCTGAATTGGCTATTATACTTCCTTTATTGATATTGTTTATATTCAAATATATATTATATACAAAAAAAATTAACTAACACCAAATCAAAATTAAGCGTATATTTTAATTTTGATTTGGTATAATAAACTATGATAAAAATTAAAGCATATGGTATTTGTTTATACAAAGTAAAAAAAGACACTATTAAAATTTTATTATGTAAAGCCACTTCAAGCAAAGAAAAATGGGGTTTTTTAAAAGGCGTTAAAGAAAATAAAGAGTCAAAAAAACAAACTGCACAAAGAGAATTTTTCGAAGAAAGCAGTATAAAAATACCTCTTAAATATTTTGCACAATATTTTGAACAGTTAAATGATGAAAAAGATATAGGAATATACTTAGTTAATGCAAATAATATACATGAGATGCATAACATAGGCTCATTTTTTATAAATGATATTTTAGAAAGCAAGCATTTGTCTTGGGAAAATCAAGAGGTTAAATTTTTTAATATTGAGCAACTCCCCCCTATTAAAAAAAAGCAATCAAAACTTATAATAGAGGTTATTGATTTTTTAAGAAGTAAGAATCTATCCCGTTAGAGATGGCTTTAGATATAAGTTTTTGATACTTTGAAGTATATATTCTTTTACCTTCACTAGGGTGTGATATATAACCTACTTCTATTAGAACAGACGGCATTTGAGCGCCGACCAATACCCAAAAAGGACCTTCTCTAACCCCTCCATCTCGAATTGTTTTTGCACCATACCTTTGCCGTAAACTGTAAAGCATATTTCTTTGGATATCTATTGCCATTTTATTTGATGCAGTAATTTTTCCTTGGTTCAAAACTGTTAAGAATGTACTCCGAGAACTCCAGCCCATAGATCCCATGTCACCTTTATTTTCTTTTGCAGCAACTCTTTTTGCCCTTTCACTTCTAGCTGGAGATAAAAAATATGTTTCAATACCTCTTCCTGTTCTTACTTTTGATTTAGGCGCTGCATTAGCATGTATAGATATAAACATATCTGCATTTTTTCTATTAGCTAATTTTGTTCTATATCGTAAACTCACATATTTATCCCGGCTTCTTGTAAGATATACACTGTAACCATTCTTCTTTAATATTCTGTATAAATATTTCCCTATATTTAATGTAACTGTTTTTTCATATCGTTTATAACGACCTACCGCGCCGGCATCTTTACCGCCATGTCCGGCATCAATTACAATAGTTTTTCTTTTTATTTTAGTAGAAATTGAAGGTATATATACAACTTTCTTTTTTCTTTTTTTAATAGATTTTATGCGTATTATAATTTTCTTTTTACCGATAATATAAATAGGTTTTAACCTGTATTTATTAATTATAGATATCCGCAGTGTTTTAAATCTATATTGAACTATTTTTACTCTATCTATATCATCAATAGTCAATATTGTAGGTTTGGCATCTTTAAATCTACCGTTTATGTCAAAAATATATTGAAAGTTTCCTTTACCTTTTTTAGTAAAATATCTAATATCTTTCTTTGTTATATTTTTATTAAACATAATTGTAATTTGATTGCTACTTTGAACAATCGATTTAATTGAATATTTACTTTTTGGGGCTTTTCTTTTGACAGGAACAGTTATAATACTATTTTTATCTAGCCTTTTTAATTCTTTTTTATATCTAGAAACATTTTTTTTAAGTTTAGTACCATAATATATCAATCTTTTCAGATATTTTATCTCTTTATGTTTATTATTTTTACCAATAAGTACAGCATAATTTTTTCTAGCTTCATTATATTTAGAAATATTCTGCTTATATGAACCAGCTTCTAAATTAACTAAAACAAAAAGAGTAAAAAAAACTAATTTGAAAAAAGTGAACAAATTATTTATTCACCATTTACTAATTTGTCCATCAATTCTTTTACACTAATTAGTTTATCCAGCTTATAACCATTTGAACCGGTAAAGAACAGACCTGAATCAACATTACCTTCACAAGCATCAGCCAGCCTGTCTGCAACACAGAGCTTCACTATTTTTGCTTCTTCTCCACGATTACAAGGAACTATACAATTACTTATACACTTAATCTTTGGCTCAGTACCATTATCAATATCATCTAAAAGTTTTGTTCTTATTCCTCGTGCAGGATAACCTACCGGAGATTTTAGAAGCTCTATATCCTCTTCCTTACAATCCAATAATACCTGTTTAAGATTATCATGCGCATCACACTCAAATGTTCCTATAAATCTTGTCGCCATCTGAACACCGGCACAACCCATATCAATAAATTTATCTATATCATTTTTATCCCAAATACCACCAGCAGCAATTACAGGAATATCACCCCATTTTTTTGCCTCTTCAATTACCGGAGGTACAATAACTTCTAACTGAAATTCATCTTTTGAACAATCATCATAACCAAATCCTTGATGTCCGCCGCTTAAAGGTCCTTCAACTATAACTGCATCTGGAAGCTTATTGTATCTTTTCCATTTTTTACAAATAAGTTTTAAAGCTCTAGCAGAACTAACAATCGGGATTAAAGCAACATCCGGATAATCTACAGTAAAACTAGGCATATTAATAGGAAGACCGGCACCAGTTATAATAATATCAGCACCACCCTCACAACTATCTTGAACAACTCTGCCATAATCATTTGAAGCATATAAAACATTAACTGCCAAAGGGGCATCACCACAAATTTCTCTTGCTTCTTTTACCATAGCAAGCATGGCATCTCTTGAATTAAATTCAATAGAATCTAAAGGACGATTTTGTAATAATTTATGAACATATTTTTTATTTTTATAATATCCGCTTCCTATTGAACTCAGAACTCCAAGACCACCTTCTTTTGATACAGTACCTGCAAGTTTATCCCAACTGATACCTACACCCATACCACCTTGGATAATTGGCTTTTCTATTGTATATTTTCCTATTGTTAACGGCTTCATTGAATATTTCCTTTTATTTAACTATTATTTTAACAAAATTCTTTTTACCTTTTTGTAAAACGAACTCTCCTATTTCTAAATTTAATTTCTCATCTTCCACTTTTTTCTGATCAAGTTTAACTGCTCCACCTTTAATATCTCGTCTTGCTTGTGAAGTTGATGGTTCTAAACCACAATCTACAAGTGCTTGTAGAATTCCGGCTCCCGCATTTAGATAAAACTCTTTCATATCTGTAGGAACATTTTTTTTAGTAAATATTTTAGTAAATTCTTCTTTTGCTTTTCCACCCTCACCTTTTCCATGAAATCTGTCAACAATCTCCATTGCCAACATATCTTTAACCGCTTTTGGATGTAAAGATTTATCCTCAACACCATGTTTTAGTGCTTCTATACTTTTCAAACTTTTTGTTGATAGAAGTTCATAATATCTCCACATCAACTCATCTGAAATTGATAAAACTTTTCCAAACATATCATTTGGTTCATCTGTAACACCAATATAATTTCCAAGAGATTTAGACATTTTATTAACACCGTCAAGTCCCTCTAAAATAGGCATCATTAAAACTGCCTGTTGTTTTTTTATATTATATGCTTTTTGAAGTTGTCTACCCATAAGAAGATTAAATTTTTGGTCAGTACCGCCAATCTCTATATCAGATTTTAATTCAACACTGTCATAACCCTGAAGCAGTGGATATGTAAATTCACTTACGGCAATAGGTGTATTTGAGGCAAATCTTTTACTAAAATCATCTCTCTCTAACATTCTAGCAACAGTTAGATTTGAAGTAAGTGCGATCATACCAGCTGCACCCAATTCATTTAGCCATTCGCTGTTAAATACAATATGGGTTTTACTTTCATCCAGTATTTTAAAAACCTGCATTTTATAACTTTGGGCATTTTGTAAAACATCTTCTTTGCTTAAAATTTTTCTTGTACTGCTTTTGCCTGTAGGGTCACCAATCATAGCAGTAAAATCACCTATTAAAAACTGTATAATTCCACCATACTTTTGAAATATTGCCAATTTTTGAAGCAATACTGTATGACCCAAATGCAAATCAGGTGCAGTAGGATCAAATCCAGCTTTTACATAATAATTTTCACCATTTTCATAATAAGCTCTTACGAGTTTTTCAATTGCTTTATCATCAATTATTTCAGCTGTTCCTCTATGTATCTCTTCTAGTGCTTCTTTAATTTTACTTTCCATTCTTTTTATATAACCTTTCCCCTATTTATATGCATCTTTTGCAGAATAAAACTCTATTACTTTTGCTTTCTTTTCTACAATCTTTCTTACTTCTTCAAGATTTTTATTATTAATTTCAAAATTTATTGCGCAGTACTGATTTTGTGCATATTTGTCTTTACCATATTCTATAAATAAAATTGTTGCTTCTACTTTAGCCAAATATGTCAAAAGTTTTGCCATTTCCCCTCTTGTATTAGGTAAACTGACAACCATCTTATATGTATAAAATTTATATTTTACCCACCCACAAAATAACATTTGCTCATTTAACTTCATCTTTTCATAAGCATTATCACATAATTTATGATGAATTATAGCTGTTTTGTCTTTTTTAAATGCTACAATATCATCTCCAAATTTTGGATGACAACAATGGTCAAATAATACTAAATTTATACTAAAATTTGAATTTATAACTATATTGTCAAAAGTATAACTTTTAAAACTTAAATTTTGTACTTTAATTCTATTAAATAAACTTTTTTTACGAATCTTGTTTTCAATATTTCTTTTTATATTTTTAAGATTATCTAAAAATAATGGTACTTTTTTTAATTGATGTATATCAATTGCCCCTGCAACTGTATTATCAAATCGTGAAAAAATTGCATTTATAATATTTCTTCCTGTTAATTCATCAATATCTTTTAATCTTTGAGAACATAAATATTTAATAGATTTTTTAGATTTACTTGTAGTTACCATATCTATCCAACTACATCTTGGTATTAGTTTTTCTCCCGTTTTAATTGAAACGATGTCACCGCTGTTTAACTGTGTCAAAAGTGGTTTTTTTACTTTATTGATAATTGCCTGTAATGCATAGTTCCCTACATCTGTATGTATCTTATAAGCAAAATCAAATGCTGTCGCTCCTCTAGGAAGGGTAAACAGATCACCTTTGGGGGAATATACAACAATCTCATCACTATATAAATCTTGCTTTGCATCAATATAAAATTCTTCTATATCTTCACTGTTGGACTCCAAAGCATGAAGCCAATCAAGATTTATATCTTCATATATATTATCTCTGCCCTTATATTTCCAATGAGCAGCAACTCCATATTCAGCAATATTATGCATTTGAACTGTTCTGATTTGTACTTCGTATATTTTTGAATTATGAAATACCGTAGTATGTATAGTTTTATATCCATTTTCTTTAGGTGTCGCAATATAATCTTTAAATCTAGCTATTAAAGGCTTATATTCAATATGCATTAATCCTAAAGCTTTATAACAATCAAGCTCATTTTCTACTAAAATTCTGATTGCCTGAAGGTCTAGTACTTCATCAATACTAATACCTTTTCTTTGCATTTTTAAATATATTGAATAATGATGTTTGATTCTGCTTAAAATCTGAACTTTACCATCCACATAACCCATTTTTTGTAGTATATCTTTAGTTTGTGATACAAAATGATTAAAATCCAATTGAATCTTTTGTTGATAATTTTTAATATATTCATCAATCTCTTTATATTCTTTTGGGTACAAATAATAAAAACCAAGGTCTTCTAGTGTATTTTTAATAATAGAGATACCAAGTCTATGAGCAATAGGAGCATATACCACAAGAGTTTCTTCTGATATTCTTAACTGTTTTTCATGTGGTAAAGCTTCTAAAGTTAACATATTATGAATTCTATCACAAAGTTTAACTACTAAAACTCGTACATCATCAATAGACGCCACAAGCATCTTTCTAAAAGACAAGGCAGATGCTAATAACTTTTCGTTAGAGGTTGTAGCGGTGAGTTCATGCTCTCTTATCTCTACAATTTTAGTAAGTCCATCAACAATATGTGCCACATCTTCTCCAAAGTGGAGTGTAATATCTGCTAAAGTATAAGGGGTGTCTTCAACTACATCATGAAGTAAAGCAGCGATTACCATAGTTTCATCATTACTAAAATAAGCTGTAATTGCTGCAACTAATATAGGGTGAACAGAATAAAGCTCACCACTTTTTCTAAATTGATTTTCATGTGCTTTAATACAAAACACAAGTGCTGATTGAATTGTAGCATTAAAATTAATTTTTAATGCTAACTCATTGGAAGCTGATTGAATATCAGTTATATTTTTTAAATTATTTAAAAAAGAATCCAAGAGAATCCTTTTTAATTATTTATTTTCAATACCTTCAATAGTCAATACACCAGAAGCGATTTCTTTAATTGCGATATCTGTATATTTCATATTTTTAATTGTTGAATTTTCAAGTAACGGCTTAGCACCTTTTGATAACTCGTCTGCTCTTTGACCTACTGCTAAAGATAAAATATATCTATCATTACTAACTTTTTCTAACGCCTTTGATAAAATTTCTTCAATTCTCATATCATATTCCTTTTTTTATTTTACTATTGAACACTTAGTATAGTCACCTTCTATAATTCTAAGAAGATTACCTTTTTCATTCATATTTGCTATAATAATTGGCAACTCATTATCTTTTGCAAGTGCTATTGCTGTATCATCCATAACTTTAATATGATCTTTTAACGCATCGTCATAACTAATTGTATCTAGCTTAACTGCATCTTCAAATTTCATAGGATCTTTATCATAAACACCATCTACTTTTGTTGCTTTAATTAACATTGCTGCACCAATCTCTGTTGCTCTAAGTGTTGCTGCTGTATCTGTTGTAAAAAATGGATTTCCGGTACCTGCACTAAAGATAACCACTCTGCCTTTTTCTAAATGTCTTTTTGCACGACGAACTATAAATGATTCAGCAATTTGTTCCATTTTAATAGCAGTTTGAAGTCTAGCTTCTAAACCAATATGTTCCAGCGCCTCTTGCATAGCAATACCATTTACAACGGTTGCCAGCATACCCATATAATCTCCGCTGGTTCTTTTAATAACACCGTCAGCAGCAGCGCTAACTCCTCTGATGATATTACCACCGCCAATAACAATACCAACTTCAATATTATTATCCACTAGCTGCTTTATTTCATGAGCAATATAGTTTAAAATTTGAGTATCAATTCCATAGCCACTCTCACCTGCCAATGCTTCACCAGAAAACTTTACAAGAACTCTTTGTTTCATATCTACCCTTTTTATAATTTCGTGATTATATCCAAAATTTTATAATGAACTCATAAAACAGATTATAAACATTTAAGAAGATAAAAATAGAATAGAAAAAGTAAACAAAATATTAAATTGCAAGAATAGATTGTATTTTACAAACTAAAATTCTTCTGCACCATAATTCAAAACATTTATTACTAATATAGTATTTATTATCTTCCTTGTCTATTAATTCATCCAAATATAAATATTTTATAGCCGTATTTAGTGATGCTTTTGTAACTTGCAATTTGAATAAATTATTTTTTGTATATAATTCTATTCCCCCACTCATTATAACAGCCTTTAGTGCTATTTTTTGTGCAAAAGTCAGACGATTTAGAATCATCTTAAAATATTCACTTTTACTATTTAATAAGAATAAGCAGACTTCATCAATATCATTAATAGTGATTTTTTCTATTTTATTTGATTTATTATATAGATGATAACAAAATTCTTGAATTAGTTTTGCTTCACCCTCTGTAATATTATATATATATTGAAAAATATCGTAACTTATTTTACCGCTAAATCTATCTTCTATAAACTGATAAAATTGTTCTATTGGTATAGCTTTAAGCTCTAATTGTTCTGCCATATTAAAAAGAGGCATTTTTCTTTTAAAAAACATATCGATTAATAACCTGTGTTTTGTTCCGGTAAAAATATAATTTACATATTGTTCCTCTTGTATATATTCTTTTAAAATAGCATCTATTTTAAAATCTTTAATTAGTTTAATTTGCCAGAAATCATCAAAAGCTATTATTATCTGCTTATTTGTATCAGTATGCATCTTTTTTAATCCTCTATATACATCTACAATAAGTTCTTTTGGGTTATATGATAAAAGCGAGACATCAAACTCCAGTGAACCATCATCCTTCATATTTGCTGTAAAGTTTACTTTGGTAAATATTATTTTTAACTCTTTTAGTATAGATTTATTATCATAAGGGAGAGAAGAAGCGATTTGTTTATATAATATTTTAATAAAATCTATAGCACTGACAATATTAAAAAGATCAATATATATAGTTATATTCTCATCTTTATTAATCTTTTTATCAAAAAATTCTTTAATTAAAGAAGTTTTACCAAATTTTCTTTTTGAATACAATAAGACATTAGATTTATTAACAATTAATTTGTTTAATTTGTTTAATTCCTCACTAATATGGGTAAAATTATTGCTATTGCAAAAACTTTCATATATAAAATGGTTCATCATTAACTCCATAGATGGTATTTATTTACAATACTTTTAGTTTTAAAATATAAATTATCTCTGTATCTGACATATTTTCAAGACTAAAAGTCTTGAAAATAGATACCGTAACCAATGCCCAATTATCCAGTATTATATGTGAAATTAAAAATATAATATTCACATATAATTTGTACAATATAAACAATAAATAATCTTAAACGAACACTAAATGAATTATATTAAAACACTGAAAACGTCCTGTTTACCTATCGTTTGAGTATTTTAATTAATTCTACATTAAGTTCTTATTATGTAGATTATCACAAGTAGAATATATTGTCAAGTTATTATATAAATAATTTTAGTTTATTTATATTGCTATCAAGTATATTTTACAATAATGAATTTTATAAGGAGGAGTAATGATAGTGGAAGTTTCAAGACGAAAGTTTCTTCAAGGAACTGTTGCATTGAGTGTTGTAGGTGGAACAGCATTAAGTACAACAAATCTTTTGTCAAGTGACCATGGTACAAGTTCAAAACCAGGTACTGCAACTAATGAGAATACAAAAACAGGATCTGGTGAAAGTCATGATATTGCAACTTTATGTGAAATGTGTGTAAATAAATGTGCAGCATTAGCAAGAGTTGAGGATGGAATTATTACAAAACTAAATCCAAATCCAAAGTTTCCAAAATCTAAAAATATGCTTTGTGCTAGAGGAAATGCAGGTATACAAGCGCTGTATGACCCTGATAGACTAAAATATCCAATGGTTAGAATTGGTGAAAAAGGTGAGGGTAAATTTAAAAGAGTTACATGGGATGAAGCCTATGAAGCTATTTTAAATGGTACTGATAAATTCCCAGGTTTGAGTAAAATACTTGATGAAGAGAAAGATAACCGTTCTTCAATGTTATTTTGTGCTGGTGAAGGTATGGCAGAGCATACATTTAAACAATTTTATCAAGCGTTTGGATCTGCAAACTGGCTAAATCATGCTTCAATTTGTCTTCAAACTGTAGCTTCTGGTTATGGTGTAACAATTGGTGCTTATCCTCAAACAGATTTAGAAAATGCTGAATATATTATTATGGCTGGAGCAAATAGAGCAGAAGCTATTGTAACACCTGATACTATGGATGCTTTTAAAAGAACCAAAGGTCGAGGTGCAAAACTTATTTGTATTGATCCAAGATTTACAAATACTGCTGCTAAAGCTGATAAATGGTATGCGATAAATCCAGGAACTGATTTGGCTCTTGTATTAGCTTTAACTTATGTAACTTTAACAGAAGACTTACAAGACAATGCTTATATAGAAAAATATTTTAATGGATATGAAGATTATAAAGAATCTGTAATATCAAATAAATATACTCCCCAATGGGCAGAAAGTATTACTGGAATTAAAGCTAAAGAAATTTATAAAATGGCAAGAGAGTTTGCAGCAGCAGCCCCTAAAGCAGTATATTACCCGGGAAGAAGATCTACATTTGCTAAAAATGACTTTCAACTTCGTCGTGCAATGGCAATTTTCCAATCACTTCATGGTGCTGTTGATTGTAAAGGCGGACTTATTTTTGGCAGTAAACTGAAATTAAAAGATCACGAAGGATTAGAACCTTTATATGTAAGAGCGGAAGCTAGAGCAGTTATAAAAAAGGTGAATGTAAAAAAAGGTGAAGCAGGATATGATGACTGTGCCGTTGTATCAGGCGGCGGTTCGTGGATTAGCTGGAGGAATAGATTTATAGAGAACAAAATGCCTTATAAAGTAAGAGGAATGTTTTGTTATAAACACAATCCTATGATGAATATGCCAAACAGTGCCAAAACAGCACAAATGCTTAAGAAAATGGAATTAGTAGTAATAATTGATACAATGCCTAGTGATACAGTGATGTATGCTGATGTTGTATTACCTGAATGTACATACTTAGAAAGAACTGATCCTGTTAAAACATTTGCTGGAGTAGAGCCAAGTATAGCTGTTAGAAATAAAGTAATTGATCCTTTATATGAAACAAAACCGGTGATGGATATTTTAAATGGATTAACAACTAAAATATCTAAACCATTATTTGAAATTAGCAAAAGATATGATGAAGATATTCAAGAGCAGATTACAGAAGATGGAGAAGAGGCAACTTATGAAGAGTTTGACTTAACTTTACCTTTTAAACATTCTCAAGAAGAATTAAATCATCATGCAGTTTCTGCTTATGCGGGTGCTGCTGAAAAATTAGATCAGGAGGGTGTATTTTATCCAAAAATGGACAAATACTTTAAAAAGTTAAATGTAAATGAATATCAATGCTATCCCCAAAATAAAAAATTATATAGTGTAACTGACGGTAAACCAAAAACACCATCTGGAAAAGTTGAATGTAATATTAAATCTTTAGCCAATAAAGGTATTAATCCAATGCCGGTTTGGAAAGATGAGTATGAATTTAAAGTACCTGCAGGTAAATTTAAACTTCTTACGGGAAGACATGCACAATTTACTCAAAGTGGGACATCAAATAATGCTCAATTAAGAGATATTATGCCTGAAAACTTTATTTGGATAAATAAAAGAACGGCAAAAGAAAAAGGTATTAAATTTGCAGATATGATTGAGGTAAGTTCAAGTGTCGGTAAAACACAATTAAAAGCTTATCCTACAGAAAAAATAGCTCCAAATCAAGTATTCTTTATACATGGTTTTGGTGAAGAAAGTTCAGCTTTAACATGGGGCTTTAAAAATGGTGGAAATGACAATGCAGTTATTGAAGACCATATTGAACCTGTTTATGGTGCTGCTGCGATGCATGAAACAAATGTTGAAATAAGAAAGGTGTAATTTATGGCTAGATTAGCAATGGCACTTGATTACAAAAATTGTATCAATTGCAAAGCATGTGAAACAGCATGTAAAGAAGAAAACGGTATCTTAAGAGGTGCTGATAAACATAGAATCTGGGTAGGTACCGGTGAGATAAAAGGTGAATATCCTTTACTTGATATCGTATCAAATACTTTTTATCCATCGCAATGTCAACATTGTGATGATGCACCTTGTGAGGATGTATGTCCTACACATGCAACATACACTGATGATAATGGAGTTGTGCGAGTAGATGTAGAAAAATGTATATTGTGTACTTATTGTATGAATGCTTGTCCTTATGATGCAAGATATATTGAAGATAGAACAATGACTGTTGATAAATGTAATTTCTGTTCAGATACGAGATTAGAACGGGGTGAAACAACAACAGCATGTCAAAATACTTGTCCTACAAAAGTGAGAATTTTTGGTGATCTTGATGATCCAAACAGTGAAATTAGTGAACTATTAAGAACAAGAGATCATTTTAGTTTAAAATCACATCTTGGTACAAATCCTAAATTATTTTACCTAACATAAGGAGTTAATGATGAAAATAGGTTTTATTAATATTCCTTTAAAGGAAGATTTTTCAATTAAATCAATACTTGGGTTTGAAAAAACTTTTGTTAACTTATTATTAGCTTCCGCTATCTTAGGTTTATTAGCAGTGTTTGCTGTAGGTATTTATAGTTTTTTAGTACATGGACATCATGCTTACAATGTTACAAGAGAGCATCCATGGGGGCTTTTATTAGCAGTATATATTTTCTTCGTTGTTAGTTCAACGGGTCTATGTATCGTCGGCTCACTTGGTGATGTATTTGGTTTCAAAGATTATATGATGATTTCAAAAAGAGCTATTTTTGGTTCTATTGTAACTATCTTAGCAGGTTTTGCAGTAATTATTTTTGAAATTGGACATCCTGTGACTATGTTGATTTACAATGTATTAAGTCCAGGTCTTCTTTCTGCTATTTGGTGGATGGGTACACTGTATGGTCTTTATCTTACATTTATGATAGTTGAGTTTTATTTTTTATTAAACAATGATATGAAAAAAGCTAAGATTTTTGGATTGACTGGACTTCTAATAGGTTTAGCAGCTCACTCAAATCTAGGTAGCGTATTTGGATTTTTAAATGCTCGTGGTATTTCACAGGGTGTATTTTATCCTACATACTTTATCTTAACAGCATTTATTACAGGGATTTTCTTAGCATTTATAATCTATGGATTTAGATATAAATTAAGTTTCCCAGATAATGCTAAGAAATTATTACAAGGTTTAGCAAAAATTCAAGGACTTTTAATATCTATATTAATCTTCTTTGTAACTTGGAAAATGTTAACAGATATTTATGGTGGAGTTCCAGGTAAAGCTGAAGTTGCAATTCATATTTTACAAAGCACATCTTTTCAAGTTGAAGTTGTTCTTGCTATGATTATTCCACTGTTAGTAATCTTAAAAGATTTTGGTAGAAGTCCGGTTCTATTCTTTTGGGCATCTATGAGTGGTATGGTTGGTATTTTCTTTATGAGATATAATCTTGTACATGACACACAACTAAAACCTTTAATGATGTTAAAGAAAACTGAGTATCAATTAGCTCCTACATGGATAGATTATTTTCCATCTAGTGCAGAAATATTTATATCTCTTGGTGGATTAGGTCTTTGTTTATTAATGTATTATGTTGGTACAAAAGCATTTAATCTTGATGATAATCATTAGAAAGGGGAAATATGTTTAAAATAATAACAAATATTTTAAGATTTGAGCGTTTTTTAATATCTTTATTTAAATGTGAGAAAAAAGAGGAAATAGAATGAAAAAACTATTATTGTTTTTGATATTTTCTTTTGTAATACTTAATGCAAATGAGAAAATACCTTATAAGTTAGCAAAAATTAAAGCAAGTCAAGTAGCACATAATTTTCATAAATTAATGAAAAGCAAAGCGCAGCAAAAATTTAAAGATGGAGGAACTTTATTAGCAGCACAGTTTTGTACAGATAATGCTGTAAAATTGACAAAAGAATTCAATAAAAAGTTAGAAAAAGGTATATCTCTTAAAAGGATAAGTTTAAGAAATAGAAATCCAAACTCATATCCTAAAGAAGATGAAATTAACATACTTAAAGCATTTGATTTACTTGAAAAGTCTTCTGTATATCTTCCAAAAATCATACAAATGGTTGATGAAAATATATTTAAAGTATATTTTCCTGCAACTATGTCAGGCAAAAGTTGTAAAAAATGTCATGGATTAAAAAAAGATATAGATTTAAAAGTATTAAAACTATTTAAAGATAAATATCCAAAAGATAAGGCTATAAATTTTAAAAGTGGTCAAGTACGCGGTGCTGTAGTAGTTACAGTAAAAATCAAAGATTATAAATAAGGAAAAATTATGATTAAAAATAAATTATTAACAGGTGTATTTATTGCATCAAGCTTAAGTTTAAGTGCATTTGCAGCAGAATATACTCAAGGTGAAATTTATCAAGTTATGTGTCAAAAATGTCATGGTCATTTTGCTGAGGGCAATCCAAAGAAAAAAGGTCCCTCTCTTAGAAATATAACAGAAGTTGAACTTGCAGTTGACATTTTTCAGCTAGATGGAGATGGTTACCAATCATCTGGTTCTGCTCATGAAAAAATGGAATATAACCTAAAAGTGATTAGAAAAAAAGGAATGGATGTAGATCCAGACAAGATGGCAAAATATATCTTTGTCAGCTTCGGTAAAAAATAAAATCTAAATTTAAAAAGTTAGTGCGTATAAAAGTCGCACTAACAAATTCACAAAAATATTAATAGTACAGAAAAAAAAGACCTTAAAAGTTGGCAGCGACCTACGTTTCCACCAGGGAACCCGGCAGTATTATCGGCGATGAAGAGCTTGACTTCCAGGTTCGAAATGGGACTGGGTATTACCTCTTCTCTATAACCACCAACATTTAAAGACTCTCGTTTTTGATTTCGCTACTAATAAATTATATAAAAAAGTAAATTTTTTAATAATTTATCTCCGCGATGTGACAGAAGTCACATTTAATATTGCACAATGCAATATTTGAGTATAAATATTGATAAAAATATAAGTTGTTAATAGTCTTGTTACACAATTTGATATAATTAAGTTAATAATAAAAGTATATTATTACACTTAATAAGATAGTAGCACAATTAATTTATACATAAATGTACAAATAGAATAAAAAAATAAGCCAGACGATCTATTAGTACTAGTCAGCTAAACACATTACTGTGCTTACACACCTAGCCTATCAACCAGCTAGTCTTGCTGGGATCTTCAGGGAAAGTTCATCTTGGAGTTGGCTTCGAGCTTAGATGCTTTCAGCTCTTATCACATCCGTACGTAGCTACCCAACGATGCTCTTGGCAGAACAATTGGTACACTAGTGGTACGTTCACCCCGGTCCTCTCGTACTAGGGGCAAATCTCCTCAACTTTCCTACGCCCACGGAAGATAGGGACCGAACTGTCTCACGACGTTCTGAACCCAGCTCGCGTACCGCTTTAAATGGCGAACAGCCATACCCTTGGGACCTGCTTCAGCCCCAGGATGCGATGAGCCGACATCGAGGTGCCAAACCTCCCCGTCGATGTGAGCTCTTGGGGGAGATCAGCCTGTTATCCCCGGCGTACCTTTTATCCTTTGAGCGAT
The DNA here is from genome assembly GCA_965242915.1 of Arcobacteraceae bacterium. GTDB lineage: Bacteria > Campylobacterota > Campylobacteria > Campylobacterales > Arcobacteraceae > CAJXII01. Next base: position 93,411 of record CBDETN010000023.1, on the reverse strand, counting down.
GGCCCTTCCATTCAGAACCACCGGATCACTATGACCGACTTTCGTCTCTGCTTGACATGTACGTCTTACAGTCAGGCTGGCTTGTGCCATTATACTCAACAACCGATTTCCATCCGGTTTGAGCCAACCTTTGTAAGCCTCCGTTACTCTTTAGGAGGCGACCGCCCCAGTCAAACTACCCACCAGGCATTGTCCTCGGACAGGATAACTGTCCAAAGTTAGCTATTCAAATATTCAGGGGTGGTATCTCAAGGGTGACTCACTATGTACTAGCGTCCATAGATCATAGTCTCCCACCTATCCTGCACATGAATATCCAAATAGCAGTGCCAAGCTATAGTAAAGGTGCACGGGGTCTTTCCGTCTTTCCGCGGGTAGGAGGAATTTTCACCTCCACTACAATTTCACTGGATCCCTGGTTGAGACAGCTCCCATCTCGTTACGCCATTCATGCAGGTCGGTATTTAACCGACAAGGAATTTCGCTACCTTAGGACCGTTATAGTTACGGCCGCCGTTTACTGGGGCTTCGATCAAGAGCTTCGCGCACTTTAAAAAAGGGCGCTAACCCCATCAATTAACCTTCCAGCACCGGGCAGGCGTCACACCTTATACATCCACTTACGTGTTAGCAAAGTGCTGTGTTTTTGGTAAACAGTCGGGAGGGACTCTTTGTTGCAACCTCTCGCGCTGCGGGGAGTAAATCCCCTCACGCCGAGTAGGCACACCTTCTTCCGAAGTTACGGTGCTAGTTTGCAGAGTTCCTTAACCAGGGTTCTTCCACGCGCCTTAGAATACTCATCCCACCTACCTGTGTCGGTTTGCGGTACGGGTAATGTACAATATAGTTAGTGGCTTTTCTAGGCACGACAGTATCATCGATTCAGTCTGCTCTCCGAAGAGATTAGACTGCCTGTAAGATCTCGGTCTCGTGTATCCCGGATTTGCCTAAGATACGACCTACGTCCTTCGACCAGCTATTCCATCAGCCAGCTCGATTAACTCTATGCGTCCCCACATCCCGCTTGTACATTAGTATAGGAATATTAACCTATTTGCCATCGTCTACCCCTTTCGGACTCGACTTAGGACCCGACTAACCCTACGATGACGAGCATCGCGTAGGAAACCTTGGGTTTTCGGCGTTAAAGATTCTCACTTTAATTATCGCTACTCATGCCTGCATGCTCACTTCTATCCGCTCCACCACTCCTCACCGGTATGGCTTCAATGCTGAATAGAACGCTCTCCTACCACTCAGTATAAATACTGAATCTATAGCTTCGGTGCATATCTTAGCCCCGTTATATTTTCGGCGCAGAATCACTAGACCAGTGAGCTGTTACGCTTTCTTTAAAAGATGGCTGCTTCTAAGCCAACTTCCTGGTTGTCACAGTAACTCCACATCCTTTTCCACTTAGATATGACTTTGGGACCTTAGCTGATAGTCTGGGTTGTTCCCCTCTCGACATAGGATTTTATCACCCTACGCCTGACTGCCATGATTACACATATAGTATTCGAAGTTTGATAGGGTTTGGTACCACGGTAAGCGGCCCTAGCCCAGTCAGTGCTCTACCCCTATATGCTACTACATGACGCTATACCTAAATATATTTCGGAGAGAACCAGCTATCACGAAGTTTGATTGGCCTTTCACCCCTATCCACAGGTCATCCGAGCACTTTTCAACGTACACCGGTTCGGTCCTCCACTGGCTCTTACACCAGCTTCAACCTGCCCATGGATAGATCACTTCGTTTCGGGTCTGCAGCATCTGACTAATTCGCGCTATTCACGCTCGCTTTCACTACGGCTTCGCACTTGGCTTAACCTTGCCAGACACCACAACTCGCAGGCTCATTATGCAAAAGGCAGTCCGTCACCCTGTATAAAACATAGGGCTCCGAATGATTGTAAGCTAATGGTTTCAGGTACTATTTCACTCCCCTCACTGGGGTACTTTTCACCTTTCCCTCACGGTACTTGTTCACTATCGATCTGTAAGTAGTATTTAGGGTTGGAGGATGGTCCCCCCATATTCAGTCAAAATATCACGTGTTCCGACCTACTCGTTCGCTATCTTAGTTCCACATAAATGTTTTCGCATACGAGGCTTTCACTCTCTACGACGTTGCATTCCAACAACTTCTGCTAACAAATATGCTAAATATAGCCGCCCTGTTCCGATTTCGCTCGCCGCTACTGACGGAATCTCAATTGATTTCTCTTCCTGAAGGTACTGAGATGTTTCACTTCCCTTCGTTCGCCTCTATAATAAATTATAGATAACATACATCACTGCATGCTGGGTTATCCCATTCGGAAATCCCCGGATCAAAGCTTCTTGGCAGCTCCCCGAGGCTTATCGCAGCCTAGTACGTCCTTCATCGCCTCTTACAGTCAAGGCATCCACCATTAGCCCTTAATAGCTTATTGATATTAAAGGTTGAATTTGTATTTTATTGCTAAAATACGATTAACTTTTGTTTTGCGAATAACTATTTCTAGTTATTCAATGATTATTCTTTGGCTACTATCTTATTAAATGTAATAAATACATAAATAAAATAATATAAAATTGTGTCATATAACAACATTTTTGATTTCATTGGAATGAACACTTTAAAAAGTGTCAATCTAATTCAATTTAAATATAGTTATATTAATAATTGTTCAAAATAGTTTACACTATTTAGAAAAATTAAAGACTATTAACAATATGTTTTTAAATAACTTTTTGATTCCGAAAAATCAAATATAAATCTTTTTATAAAGACTTATATTTAACTTTTATTTATCGCTTAGAAGTTTCAAAGATTGAAGCGTAGCATACTTTAGTATGTGAGCTTTAAGCTTTGGCTTATAAATGATAATGGTGGGTCTAGGAGGACTTGAACCTCCGACCTCACCCTTATCAGGGGTGCACTCTAACCAGCTGAGCTATAGACCCGTTGTTATAAAATGTTTTTAAATAAATAAATGGTGGAGAATAGCGGGATCGAACCGCTGACCTCCTACGTGCAAGGCAGGCGCTCTCCCAGCTGAGCTAATTCCCCGTAAATAAATAATCTTTATAAACTAAATAAGGAAACAAATTTCTTTGCCTATACTTTTATATTTGTGTATTGATTTAACAATACTTTGTTTTCTATGATTAAAGAAATGAATCTTTAATCAATCTCTGAAAGGAGGTGATCCAACCGCAGGTTCTCCTACGGTTACCTTGTTACGACTTCACCCTAGTTACTAAATCCACTGTGGAAGGTAGCTATTTTAGCATCCCCGCTTCGAATGAATTCAACTCCCATGGTGTGACGGGCGGTGAGTACAAGACCCGGGAACGTATTCACCGTGACGTTGCTGATTCACGATTACTAGCGATTCCAACTTCAAGCAGTCGAGTTGCAGACTGCTATCCGAACTGGGAGATATTTTGAAGATTTGCTCCACCTCGCGGTATCGCGGCTCTCTGTATACCCCATTGTAGCACGTGTGTAGCCCTGGCCGTAAGGGCCATGATGACTTGACGTCGTCCTCACCTTCCTCCTGGTTACCCAGGCAGTCTGTCTAGAGTCCTCAGCCGAACTGTTAGTAACTAGACACGAGGGTTGCGCTCGTTGCGGGACTTAACCCAACATCTCACGACACGAGCTGACGACAGCCGTGCAGCACCTGTATAACAGCTCCGGTAAACCGGCACTTTTATATCTCTACTAAATTCTGTCTATGTCAAGGCCAGGTAAGGTTCTTCGCGTATCGTCGAATTAAACCACATGCTCCACCGCTTGTGCGGGTCCCCGTCTATTCCTTTGAGTTTTAATCTTGCGACCGTACTCCCCAGGCGGTACACTTAATGTGTTAACTGCATTACTGCTATGTCCAGCATAGCAACAACTAGTGTACATCGTTTAGGGCGTGGACTACCAGGGTATCTAATCCTGTTTGCTCCCCACGCTTTCGCATCTTAGCGTCAGTAATGTTCCAGTAGATCGCCTTCGCAATCGGTATTCCTTCTGATCTCTACGGATTTTACCCCTACACCAGAAATTCCATCTACCTCTCCCATACTCTAGGTAATCAGTTTTGGAAGCAGTTCTATGGTTGAGCCATAGGATTTCACTTCCAACTTAACTACCCGCCTACATGCTCTTTACGCCCAGTGATTCCGAGTAACGCTTGCACCCCTCGTATTACCGCGGCTGCTGGCACGAAGTTAGCCGGTGCTTATTCATATGATACCGTCATTATCTTCTCATATAAAAGGAGTTTACGCACCGAAATGTGTCATCCTCCACGCGGCGTTGCTGCATCAGACTTTCGTCCATTGTGCAATATTCCCCACTGCTGCCTCCCGTAGGAGTCTGGACCGTGTCTCAGTTCCAGTGTGACTGATCATCCTCTCAAACCAGTTAGGCGTCATAGACTTGGTGAGCCATTACCTCACCAACAATCTGATACCGTACAGTCTCATCCCAAAGCTATAAATATTTCCCTTGCTCACTTATGTGATAAAGGCATATAGAGCATTACAAGTCGTTTCCAACAATTATTCTCTTCTTTGGGGCAGATTAACTATATATTACTCACCCGTGCGCCACTTAGCTGACAAACTAGCAAGCTAGTTCCGTTCTCGTTCGACTTGCATGTGTTAAGCACGCCGCCAGCGTTCACTCTGAGCCAGGATCAAACTCTCCATAAAAATTACTCTATATAAATATACAGTAAATAGTTTTACGATTATTCAATCTTGACTTTAAGTTTTACTTAAAATCACTGAATTTATATCTTTATATTACTATATCGATACAAATCCAATTTATTTTTATAGTTACAAAATTGTAAACTACAATAGTTTAGACAGAGAATTTTGTATTCTCTTATTTAGTTTATAAAAATTACTCTATAAACTTTCATTTATTTATTTAACATTTATTTTTTAAAGATCATCCAACTTCTAGTCCTCTTCCTTATTCTCTTAGGTGCCGTACTGTTATTGGACGCGAATTATAATAGAATCTTTACTCCTTGTCAAGAGTTTTTTATTAATGTTGGCTTAAATTTTGGAATTCTTTTTAGATGACTCATTATAGTTTATGAATATATCCTGTTTCTGGTTCTATTGCTATTATTATCTTATTTTCTTGTTTATCATACATATTTATATAACAAGTATCTTTTATCTCATATTTACTAATATTATCAGGAGTTGTACCTAATCTTGAATAAACTTTACCATCATTTCCAAAACTTATTTGTCCTATTGTTGATGTTGAATTACAACTAATATCAATATTAGTTACACCAAACTCTTTAGTTAATAAAATATATTTGCTTTCATCATGACTTGCTTCACAATCATAATGACTATATAAATACTTATTTGTAATTGGATCTTTTAAACATTCGGATTTATTTGGGCTTCCTTTATGATTTATATCACTGAATACTACATAATATAATCCGCCAACATTCTTTGAACATTTTTGAAATTTTAAAGTCCATCTTTCTTTAAACCACATATCATCTTGGATATCAAATTTATTATCTATCATTGCTATATATCGAGTATATTTCAAATATAAAATAATTTTATCTGCTGCAAGATTTAATTTTGAAAAGTTATTTTTTGGTATTAACTGTGAAATTACAATACTGATAAGTACTATAGCAAATATTAATTCTAAAATAGAGAAAGATTGCTTCATAAAAAAAGCCACCCTGTTTAAAGGTGGCTTTTTAAAACTTACAAAAAAGATATTAAATCGCTTCTGCTTCTTGTACATTATATAAGATATCATCCATTGGATGTCTATACATAGGCATAGCAAGTCTTTTTTCGTCTAAGATATGACCGATAAAACCGATACTTCTTCCAACGATAAAGAATGCATTTAATGTTCCCGATTCAATAAATTCATTGATTTCAGCTTCATCATAACCTAATGCTCTCCACATATCAACCATTAAAATACCAATTGTACCATCAACATTTAAAATTAAGTTCTCTTTTTTAGATGTTGTTAATGCTTCAACTGTTCTTGCATAATCAAGAAGTGGAGTTGAAGGGAAATACTCAGCAGCAAAGTTCATAAGTCCAGTAACTCTTAAATCTGGATTTTTAAGTGATTTAATTCTATGTCCGATTCCTGGAATTGGAACACCTTCACCTTTCATATATTTTAAGAAAGCTTTAGGATCAAGATTATTGTCATCTGCATATTTGAAATATTTAGCAGCACCGTCAATAGCACCGCCAAATCTTGGACCAATTGTTAATAAACCAGTTACTAGTGATTCAACAACTGATTTACCAGCTCTTGCAGTTACTTTACAGTTATGAGCACCACTTACAGCAGGACCATGATCAGCAACAGTTTTCATAACAGTTTCGATGAAGTCTGTAGCCCATTTTGGATATTGTTTTTTGAACCATAATAATGAAATAACATCACCAATACCTTTTCCGGTATCAGGAGTAGCAACAGAAGATATTGGGAAACCAGCGTAAGTACACTCTTCTCCTCTATCATCAGAGATAGTACAGATAAACTCTTTAGATCTTCTAACTATTGGACATACATTCATATCTAGCTCAGGAATCTCTGCTAAATTCATACCTTCAAATACTTCTTTAATCATAGCTGGAAGTTCATTGAATGAATTTGGTACATAGATACCAGCTTCTCTCATAGCATCATTTTTATAGTCAGCAGTTTCACTCTCTGCATTTGCAGAAGCACCAGCATGACCAAATTGAACACCTGAGTCATAGTACTTAGCAATTGTACCAATACACCAAGCAATAATTGGTTTAGTAATAGTAGCATTTTTAACAGCTTCGATCACTTTATACTCTTCAGTACCACCAACTTCTCCTAAAAGAATCATATACTTAACATCTGGATTTTTTTCCATTCTAAGTAAGTTATCGATAAATACAGATCCTACAAATCTATCTCCACCAATAGCAACACCTTCAGCAATACCATCAGCATTGATTGAAATAATGTTACTTAACTCATTAAATAATCCACCTGATCTAGTTACTAGTCCACAAGAACCAGCTCTATGAAGTTTAGAGTTAACGATATTTGTAATTGTTCCACCAATATTTGCAACTTTAAATGCACCTGGAGTGATTGCACCAACAGTTGCAGGTCCTATAATAGTTACATTTTTCTCACGAGCTGTTTGATTCATACCTCTTGCTAATCTCTCAGGAATACCTTCAGCAGTAATCATCATAGATGAGAAACCACCAACTTCAAGTGCTTCCATAGTAACATCATAAGCTGTTCTAAAAGATGCAAAGTTTAATAAAACATCAGCTTGTGGCTGAGCAGCTTTTGCTTGGGCAGTTGTTTTATACAATGGAATCATAACTTCATCTGGTCCAAAAAAGAACTTATCAAATTTATTATTACTTGTAGGTGCAACGATTGCAGCTACTGATGGTGTTTCTCTTTTGATTGTGTAATCATAATCTAACATTCTTTGAATAGCAGTTTTATTGTTATTCCAAAAAATTGCTTGTGTTGATTTTGTATATAATTGATTCATCTATTTATCTCCCTCTAATGCCATTCTTACAATATCTGTTACATGTGTTTCTGGTCCATATACCTCAATATATAAACCTAATCTATCAGCAGCTTCTTTAATATCTTTTAAACCTTTTTCATAGTTTGGTCCACCTCTACGAACATAAATTTTAAGATCAATAGCTTTCATTTTCTCAGCATATACTTCAAATGCTTGGATAATACCTGTAAAAGTTTTAGCAACATCAGTAAAGTTAGCAATAGCTCCACCGATAATCATAACTTTACCTCTACCTGAAGGATCTTTTTCTCTAGTCATAAGGTCTAAAAGAGTCTCAGCATAGAATCTAGTCTCACCTGTAGTAGGACCTCCTGAGTACTCACCGTAATTAGCAAGATCATCAATACCAGCCATATCAGCAATAGTATCAGCATAAACAACTGAAGCACCACCACCGGCTACCATTGTCCAGATTCTAGCTTCCGGTTTAAGTAGTGTAAGTTTAAGTGAAGCACCTGTTTTGGCATCTGCTTCTTCTATAGCTTTAACTTCTGGAGATTTAGCTTCCATACCAAATGCAGTTGGGTATTCAACATCACCCCACTCATCTACCATCATAAATCCAGCAGTATCATCAAGTTTAGCAACCATATCAAGTAATTCGATTTTAGACCCTTGCATAACGAAAGGATTGATCTCTAAATATGCGAAGTTTAACTCTCTGTATGCTTTAAAGAAACCGATACAAAATTCAGCAAAAGCAGCTTTATCTTTGTCAGCTACATCTGCAGGAACATTTGCTCTGATTTTTTCAGCGATCTCTTCTTCAGTTGCAGTAATAGGAAATGCCACTTCAGTAACTTTTTCATCCCAACCCTCTTCAACTTCCATTCCACCTTCAGCAGACATATAAATAACATCATCATCCCCTACACAAGTTGCAGATACATAGTACTCTTCCTCTTGCTCATGTGGAGTAAATGGCTCAACAACAAAATGCGTAAGCATATCTACTGATGCATCACCTGTTGGTGTATCACCATCAAATGAAAAGAAAACAGATTGTTTTTCACTTGACTTTTCATCAATCCAAGAAGCAGCTTTAGCTAAAGAAACATCACCTGGTTTAGCATCTTTAAAAAGAACTAGACCATTTTTACCTCTTTTACCAAATAACATATCTGGTTTTGCAACCAATGTTTTTTCATTTAACCATGATTTTGTTTTTGCAGCTTCTAATAGCTCCGATCCATTTTGAACCATTACTGTTTCATATGCATAGGTAAAATCTGGAAAGTATTTATCCCAATGTTTTGCTAAAATTGACTTAGCATCATATTCTCGTATTGCTTTTTGTGCCATACTGAGTCTCCTTATTTAAAATTAAATTTTCATATTTTATCTATTGTAAAGTTAATAATAGTAAAAAGTAACAATAAAAATATTACGGTATATTATGATGTATAGTTTAGTAACAATTATTACCTATTTAATTTTACAATAAAAAAAGTTTTTATAACTTTATCATAATACTTGATAGATATTTCTTTAGATAACTTATCATATGTATTGTTTAAATATAAATCATCGCCTTTATTGATACCATAGTATTTCAATCTTGATTGTAATTTATAATCTGCACACAATATTTGTGTGATATTATTTTCTTTTAGTTTATTGGCTAATTCTTTTGCAATATGATAATCATTTGCAAAATGTTTTTCTGAATTTTCAAGAACTAAATATAAAGGCTTATTAACAATAAATACCATAAAATTTATTATTAATATAGATACGCTAAATAAAGCAAAAATATAATGCTTTTTTCTAAACTGTGGTAATCTGATCCTAAAAGAATGCATAAACAGTTTTACCATCATAGGAATTGCAATTACTACAAATGGTGCAAAATCATCTATGTAAATTCGTTGTCTCAGTGAAAAAAGAAATGAAAATGTAAATGCAGTAAATGCAATATACCAATATAAATCTCGTTCACCTTTTATAGTTACTCTATACATTGCATAAAAGAAATATAAAAATATAATTGGAGAAAAAATAGATGCGTAAGCACCAAATGTATCTATAAAATAACCTCTAGGACGACCGCCGCTATCAAACCCATACATCTGCATTGATATTCCAAATAAAATTAAAGATACTACTAGTAAAGTATTGTCTTTTTTTTGTAAAGAGTAAAAAAACAAAGCAAGGTACATAATAGCAAACGAGTTATCAATAAATAAACAAATAAATAAAAGCCAATAATGCTCTTTTTTTGTAAGTTTAAAAAGGTATAAATATAAAAGGGTAAAAAATACAACTAAAATAGCTTCATTAACTAACAATGCAGCACTGTTAAGTCCCGGCAAAAGCATAAATATTAAAATAGAACCAAATCTATCGCTTTGTTTTTTAAAATAATCATCTGTTAGCAAATATAAAAGAATTACACTTCCAATATAAAATAATACAAATGGCAATCTAAGAGCAACATCATCCTGACCAAAAAGAGATGTAGAAAAATGTGTTAAATAATAAAGTACATTTCTCTCTTGAAAATAAATCAATGATTCTTTATAAGATATACTAAACCCATCTGATATGAAAAGCAATAAAAAGAAGTCTATTGTCAGTAATAAAATAAAAGCTATATTATATCTATATTGACTCATTAATTAAATCTTTAAAAAATTATCCAATATTTCATGACCATACTCGCTCATTATAGATTCTGGATGAAATTGTACTCCATATATATCTTTATCTTTAATTTTTAATGACATTATCTCATCATCATCTAAACTTTTTGATGTAACAATAATATTAGGAGGTAAGTTATTTTTATTTACTGTTAATGAATGGTATCTAGTCTCAGTCATTTGTTTTGGTAAATCTTTAAATAAAATATCTTCACAAACTATTTGAATTTGCGAAGTTTTACCATGCATCATTTTGTCAGCTTTAATCACTTCCCCGCCAAATACTTGTGCAATACTTTGATGACCTAAACAAATCCCTAAAATTGGTATAGTATCACCTAATTTTTCAATAACTTCAAGGCAAACTCCTGCTTCATTTGGTGTTGCAGGACCAGGAGATAGTATAATTTTCTCAGGATTTAACTCTTTAATTTGTTCAACTGTTAATTCATCATTTCTTATTACTTTTAAATCTGCTCCCAATTCTAAGCAGTATTGAACAATATTATATGTAAAACTATCATAGTTGTCTATCATTAAAATCATTTTATATTATTTCCTATTTTTTAATATTTTAATATTATAACATAAGAAGTTAAAATTGATATATTTTTAAATATAAAAAAAGAGCTGGCATCATAAATACCAGCTCTTAGTAATAGATTATGTTTTATTAAAATTACTTAATAATCAATATCCACTAATTTGTACATAATATGAAATCATCTCAAGTAATGGCTCAATAAACATAATTGACCCAATAGTAGCAATTGCTGATACACCAATAACAGCTTTTAATGTATTATTTGCATTACCCATATATTCAATTCTATCATCTTCTCTTGGATCATGCATAAACATATAAACAATTAGTTTTAAATAATAGTATATTGCAATCGCAGAGTTTAATGCCATAATTAATGCTAAAATTAAATATCCGCCATTAACAGTCGCTCCAATTAAATACATTTTACCCCAAAATAAACTAAATGGAGGAACACCTGCAAGTGATAACATAAATAATCCCATAATTGAAGCAGTTATTGGAGAAATTTTTACAAGTCCAGAGAACTTTTCAAAAGGATGATCACTTTGAAAACCATGAGGATTTTTAGTTCTATTTACCCATAACATAGCAAAAGATCCTAAGTTTGTAAACATAAATAATATCCAGTATAAAAATAAACCTTGAGTTGCCTGAGTTGTACCTACTAAAATAGCTCCCATTACAAAACCTGCATGTGAGATAGAAGAATATGCAAGCATTCTTTTCACATCTGTTTGAACTAAAGCTATCATATTTGGTAAAGTCATTGTAATAACAACAACTGCATATAATACATATTCTACCCATACAATATCAGCGCTCAAGAATATTTCAAAGAATCTAAGTGCTACAATAAATGCTGCGATTTTAGGTACGATTGATATATATCCTGCCATGGCAGCACTTGAACCTTCATAAACATCTGGTGCCCAAATATGAAATGGTACTAAAGATAATTTAAATCCTAAAGCACCTAACATAAATACAACACCAATTAAAATCATTGGCATATTATCAAAATTACTTGCAGCTAGAGTTTGACTGATTTGTCCTAATTCTACACTTCCCGTAAGGGCATAAAATATCATTGAACCAAATGCAAAAAATGCAGCAGCTAAAGCACCCATTGTAAAATATTTGATTGCAGCTTCTGTTGATTTATCACGATTATGCATTGCAATTAAAGTATATAATGACATAGATGCTGTTTCTAATCCAACAAAAATCAATATTAAACTATCACTACTTACCATAAACTGGAATCCAGCTACCATAAATAAAAACAGTGCAAAATATTCTGGATATCTATACTCATGAAATCTTTGTTGAGAGAAAGCTAATAAAATAAACAGACCAGAAGCAATAATAATAATAGCTTGTGCCAAGATTGCAATACCATCTATTAACATAATATCAAAGAAACCTCTAGTAGCTCCACTATATCCTAATACTACACCTAAATCAATAAGTAAAAATAAAACTGTTAACATAATATAAAGTGATTTATGCAAATTCTTTGTCATTAAATCAATACATAAAATTACTAATGCACCAACAATAGCAACTGCCATAGGTGCTATTGAAGCAAGATTTAAACTTGCGAAATCTATTGAAATTGGCTCTATCATTATTTTGCCTCCCCAATTGTATTCACTGATGCAATTGTTGCTTTTGCCTCAGGTGTTACTGCTTTTATATACATTGTTTGCACCAACTCTTTTACACTTGTATTAACTGGTTCTAAAATTGGCTTTGGATAAACTCCAAGAATAACAACTAACATAACCAATGGTACTAAAGCAGCTATTTCTCTACCTTTTATATCTTGTAATTTTTCATTAATTGGATTTGTAATTGGTCCAAAGAAAGTTCTTTTGTAAAGTACAAGCATATAAACAGCACCCAGAATAATTGTAAGTCCTGCTGCTGCTGTTAATATTGGTGATACTGCAAAAAATCCAAGAAGACTTAAAAATTCACCGACAAAACCAATTGTTAATGGTAATCCAACCGAAGCCATCAGCATAATACCAAAGATAACTGCATACATTGGCATAACTTTTGCCAATCCGCCAAATTCACTCATCATCTTAGTATGTTTCCTATCATATATGACCCCGACTAACATAAACAGAGCCCCTGATACAATACCATGTGAAATCATTAAGAAAATTGACCCGCCGATACCTTCAACATTAAGTGCAAAAATACCTAAAATAATTACACCCATGTGAGATACTGAACTATAGGCAATTACCTGCTTTATATCTTCTTGAGCATAAGCTACCATTGCAGTATAAATAATCGCAATTATTGCTAAAACAGCCATTGGTATCATAAATGCAACCGCAGCATCTGGAAATAATGGTAATGAGAATCTAATAAATCCATAAGCACCCATTTTTAGCAGAACCGCGGCAAGTATAACCGAACCAATTGTTGGTGCTTGTCCGTGAGCATATGGAAGCCATGTATGAAATGGCACCATAGGTACTTTGATAGCAAATCCCATAAAGAATGCTACAAATAACCAAAGCTGCATATTGTACGACAACATTCTTACACTATTCCAATCAACTAAACTAAAGCTCCAGCTTCCTGTAGTTTGAAAATATACATAACCTAAAAATAGCATACCTACAAGCATAACTAATGAACCAAAAAAGGTATATAAGAAAAATTTAACTGATGCATAAATTCTAAGTTTTCCACCCCAAGCTCCAACAATGTAAAGCATTGGTACAAGTGATAATTCCCAGAATACATAAAATAAAATTGCATCAAGTGATAAGAAAACTCCAACCATTGTCATCTCTAAGAATAAAACTGTAATGATTAAACTTTTCAACTCTCTTTTTTCAGTTAATCCAATAAGTGAAATCATTGTCATAAATGTTGTCATCATCACTAAAACCAATGAGATACCATCTATTCCTAAATTGTACCCGATACCATAACTTGCTATCATTGATATATATTCAGTAAACTGCATACCAGCTACACTACTGTCAAAACTAAACCACATAAAACAAGCAATTGCAAACTCTATTGCTGTTACTAGTATACCGTATGTTCTAATTGCATTTTTGTCTACCATAAAACCAATCGCAGCTGCAAATGCTGGAAAAAATATCAAAATTGATAAAATATGTTCCATTCTTCTCTCCCCTTACTTCATTGTACCAAGTACAACTAAAATCAATAAGACAACAATACCTGTTACCATCCATTTTAATGCTCTTGATAGATTTCCTGTTTGCATAGCTCTCGACTCTTCACCACCTGCATAAATACCGCTTGCAATAGTATCTACTATAGTATCGATAATTTTCATATCAATCTCTTTCCAACTCCATTTTGATAAAGCTAAATATGGTTTTAATAAAACTTTATCAATTAAATATGGTATATAATATTGGTTTGCCAATAATTTATATATTATTCCATGTTCAAATTGTTTACTAAAATATGTTCCACTTTTATTGTATTTTAATACAGCAAAGATAATTCCACCAGCTGCTATTGCTGTTGTAACTGCCATTATAGTATAAAATACAACAGTGCTGACATGAATATCAAGAGCTGGTAATAATTTTGTTACCATCTCTATATAACTATGTTCAAAAGCACCAGCAATAACTGCTAAAACCGCCAATGGTGTCATAGCTGCAATTACAAATGGATATGTTTCATGAGGATGTTGATAATTATCATCCTCTTTATTGTGACTCCAGTTTTCTTTTCCATAGAATACATACATAACAAGTCTAAATGAATAAAATGCTGATAAACCAGCTGTTATCCATAATACCGTCCAGATAATATAAGCGTGGCTTCCAAATGCAACTTCTAAAATTAAATCTTTAGACCAGAAACCGGCAAGTGGGAATATACCAGCAAGTGCTACAGAAGCTATTGTCATAATGAGTGCTGTTTGTGGCATATACTTTTTAAGTCCACCCATCTTTTTAATACTAATCTCATCATTCATTGCATGCATAACATTACCAGCACCAAGGAATAATACAGATTTAAAAAATGCATGAGTTGCTAGGTGAAACAATGCTACCCAATAAGCACCAAGACCAGCAGCTACGAACATATATCCAAGTTGAGACAATGTTGAGTATGCGATAATCTTTTTGATATTAGTAGCAACTAAAGCCATAGTTGCAGCACCAATTGCTACAAAAGCACCAAGACCAGCTATTACATATCCGACTTCCGGTACAACAGTAAAAATTTCATTTGCTCTAATTACTAAATAAACACCGGCTGTTACCATTGTAGCTGCATGAATTAATGCAGATACCGGTGTAGGACCTTCCATCGCATTTGCCAACCATGCATTAAATGGAAATTGTGCTGATTTACCCATAGCACCAATAAAAAGGAAAGCTGCTATTGCTATTATTAAACCGTGATCTAAAGTTCCAATATTTGCAAATACTGCATCATATTGTAAAGTTCCTAAATTCCAGAAAATCAACATCATACCGATTAGCATACCTAAATCGGCAACTCTATTTGTGATAAACGCTTCATTTGCAGCATAAGCCGGAGAGATTGATGAGTGTGGAGATAAAGTTGAATAAGGTGACTTATACATATCATCTGATTTTTTAACATCTTCTTTATGATACCAAAAACCAATTAGAAGCCAAGAACAAAGTCCCACCCCTTCCCAACCTATAAATAATCCGGCAAAGTTATCACTCATAACTAAAATCATCATTGAAAATACAAATGCTGAAAGGTATGAGAAAAATCTGTTAAAACCTTTATCATGATTCATATATCCAATTGAGTGAATATGTACCATTGTTGAAACCAAAGTAACAACAACCATCATAACAACACTTACTTGATCAACAACAAAACCAAAAGGAATATCAACATTTCCTATTACAATCCAATCCATCATCTTAACATGAATAATTTGCTCTGTTGTAAATACATGAAATAATAAATTCAAAGATGCTATAAATGAAACACCTAATAAACCTGATGTAATTAAACCTGTAAATAATTGTTTTGGACTATTACCAAAAAGTGCAGCTATTAATGAACCAACAAGTGGAGCAAATAATGCTATATATAAATAACTTTCCATTTTTAACCTTCCATACTTTGTAATGAATCAAGATTTAAAGTATTTTTTCGCTTAAACCATAATATCAATAATCCAAGTCCAATAGCAACTTCGCTTGCAGCAATAGCAATAATAAAAAATGCAAACATTTGACCTGTTAAATCTCCATGAAACTTAGAAATTGCAGCCATCCCGATGTTTACGGCATTTAACATAATTTCTGTTGAGAAAAACAGCATTAAAAGATTTTTTCTTCTAACTGCTCCAAACATACCAATAGCAAAAAGAACCGTACTTAATGCTAAATAATCATTTAATGTTATACTCATTTAAGATCCTTTGCAATTTCTGTATCTGTATGATGCTTATCAACATCAGCTTCACTTAATTGTGTAATTGATATATCCATTTTTTTACCTGCAAGTATAATCCCGCCGATCATAGCAACAAGTAACATAACAGCTGCTACTTCAAAGGGTACAAGATATTTAGTAAATAACACTAAACCTACATCTTGTACATTTCCATAATCTGGATGTACAGGATAAAAGACTTCAACATTTGCACCGATAACAGGAGCCATAAATATCATAACAACAATAAGTGCCACAACACCTGTTAAGAAAAATGCCAATCTTGGATTTGATATAGTTTCATCAATATCACTAATTGAATCAAAAAACATCATACCAAATGCATAAAGTGCCATAACTGCACCTGTATAAACTACAATTTGTACAACACCTAAAAAGTCTGCATTCAATAAGAAAAAGAATGCTGATATGAAAATCATACCTGCGGCCAGTGAACTAAGTGCATACAAAGCATTCTTTGTCATCACTGTTATACTAAACATTGTTATTGTTAACAAAGCAAATAAATAAAAAGCTACTACTTCAAACATTTTATACTCCTTAATACGCTAATGGTGTTTGTTTAATTTTTTCATCAGCATCGTTAGATACTGCGCCAAAACCTGGGAACTCTTGTTGGTCTTGAAGGAAATCAAGAGGAGTTAACAGATCATCTTTAATTACAAAATGATTTCTTTGCTCACTTGCATTTTCATATCTTCCGCTATGTACAATTGCCAACTCAGGACAAACTTCTGCACAATATCCACAAAAAATACAACGACCTAGATTGATTGAATATTCTAAAACTTCTTTTCTAGAATTTTCATCAATTTTAGTATCAATTCTAATACAATTTGCTATACAAAATTTTTCACAAAGTCCACATCCGATACATCTGTTGTTTCCACTTTCAAGTAACCCTAAAAGTTTATGTACAGCTCTGTATCTTGGACTAATCGGTAACTTTTCTAATGGATATTTTACTGTAGCCATCTCATTTTTGAATAATGCTTTTTTCATAATTCCAAATGTAATACCAAGACCTTTAAAAAGCTCTACGCTTAAAGTTCTATCTACAACTTGTTTGAATTGTCCCCACCCGGTTGTTGGATAATCATCTTGTTGTACATTTATGTACTCTTGTGATCCTATGTTTCTCTCTTTAATACTCATCATTCTCTCCTTATACCATCATCACAAAACCAGTGATTACAATATTCACTATTGCTAACGGCATTAATATTTTCCAACATAACCACATAAGTTGATCTGGTCTTACATGCGGCCACGATGCTCTTGTCCATAAAAATAGGAAAATCAAAAACATAACTTTTAATAAAATTGCTATTGCACCCGGGATAAACCACATATCATTAAATCCACCAAGGAAGAGTAGAACAGTTACAAATGTAATAGTGAAAAGGTTTGCATACTCACCAATAAAAAACATACCCCATCTCATACCAGAATATTCAGTTGCATAACCAGCAACAATCTCAGCTTCATGCTCTAATAAATCAAATGGTGTTCTGTTTGTTTCAGCATATCCAGCAATCAAAAATAAACCAAATGCTAAAGGCTGAGTCCATACAATCCAGTTAGATACTCCGCCGGCTTGATAGTTATTTATATCAATTAGAGATAAACTTCCTACCATCATTAAAGGTGCTAATATAGATAAACCAGTTACTACTTCATAACTTAAAAGTTGAATAGCAGTTCTAGCCCCACCTAATAAACCCCATTTATTAGCTTGTGCCATACCACCTAGAAGCGGTCCATAAAGTCCGGTTGCCATAACACCAAGAACAAATAATAATCCAACATTTATATCAGATATAATCACACCTGGTAAAAATGGTACAGCACTCATTGCTATAAATGCTGTTGCAGCTGTAATTACAGGTGCTATCATAAAAATTGGTCTGTTTGCATGCTGAGGGATAAAGTCTTCTTTTGTAAAAAGTTTTATACCATCTGCTGCAATTTGTAACAAGCCAAATGGACCAACATGAGTAGGTCCAAGTCTTCTTTGCATAAATGCAAGAATCTTTCTTTCAATATAAGTAGTAAATCCTGCAAGAGCAGAAAATACCGTTAATATTACAACTGCTTTGACAATCGTCATTAAAATATCGTTATCCATCTTTTACACCTTCTTTTGGATTTTATTTATCTGGGCATTATTAAATCTATAGCCGTTAAATAACTTACAACTAGCAATTTGTTTATCATAATATGGCACATAAGCAATATTTCCACTTAGTTGAACATCTAAAATTACTTCCAATTCTAAACTTTCTCCGTTAGCTTCAACATTTACCATATCACCCGCATTTAATTCTAGTTTTACAAGTAAGTCATTTGATACAAACAACGCAACTTTGTCATTTTTAAATTGATTAGCACATGCTGTAAATTCATTGAACTGATTGATTTGATTTGCTTTATAGATAACTGTGTCATCCATATCACTAATATCAGAAATATGTTTAACTTTACTGCTTCTCTTAACAGTTTGAGGTTTTAATTCATATCCTCTGTGCTCAACCCAGTCATTTGTGAATTCATTTTCAAGATTATCAAAATCTACTTTGTTAAAAAGTTCTTTTGTATAATCAATTGTATATTCTACTTTTGTCTCTTCACATAAATCTAAAACTTCATTTGCAATATCATTTAATACATATCCATTATATGGCATTGCTGCATTTGTAGGAACTACTTTTTTATCTATATTTGTAAATGTTCCCTCTTGCTGATTAAGTGCCGGCATATCTAAATCACCGTCACCTAAAGCACTTAATTGGAAATTAGCTTTTTTATTGTACCCGACAACTTTACTTCCAGTCTCATTATCTAATGTACAAATTAAACTAACACCTAAAGTATTTGTTTGTGTTGGTATAATTACAACTTTGAAATCAGTTGTTTTTTCAATTAAACCACATAGTTTTGCTATATTTGAACTTTGAGCATGAGTGATACAATCTTCACCTATAACTAAACTGAAAGTATCTTTTTTATCTAACATTATTTCCATAGTTTCTAATAAAGTATCATCTGAACCAAAAAGTTCAAGAAGTTTTGTAGAAGTATATTCAACTTCAGAACTAACTTTTTTAGGAACCATTTTAGTTACTTCTTTTTCTTCTCCTGTTTCGGCATCAACAACGGTCTCAGTAACTTGTTCTTTGATAATTTCAGTAACTGTTTTAATTTTAACTTCTCTTAGACTTTCAAGATAATCAGCTGTATCTTTTGGCAGGTCTTTTCCAAATTGATCAAGAATAAAATATAATACAGCTTCTTCTGCTGCTACTTTATGGTAAATAGTTTCTATATTTTTACCCTTCTTACCAAATCCTTCAACCGTAGTATCTCCCATTGGGTGAAAATACAATCCTGCACCTTTGTTCATTGTAATTGCATTGTTAAATGCATATCTCACATTTGGAGCATCAGACTTTAGATATGAACCAACAGAGATTAAAAAGTTACTATTGTGAATATCTTGTAAATTTCCATTATATAAAGTACTTCCTGTTACACTAGAATAATCTTTTAAGAAATTTTGATATCTTAAAGCGTCATTATTAACTAACTTAACACCTAACTTATCTTTCATTTTTTGCAGCATTAAAGCTTCTTCATTTGTGATATATGAACTAAACTTAATAGTATCTGCATCTTTAACAGCTTCAACAGCTTTTGCAAAAGCTTCAGTATCTTTTGATTCAACTTTATTTGAATAATCAAAAGCAAATCTTGCAGCCCCGCTTAAAGATACATAATGAGAATCATTTGTTACTCTGTAAATTCTTTTTTCAGTATTGTTTTCAATTGAATCATGTTTAACTTCATAATACATCAATGCACAATCTGAGCTGTATGGATTAGATGCCGGTATTTTTTCAAGCTCCCAAGCATTTGATTTATATTGGAAATCAGAGCTGACTAATGCACCAACAGGACAAACAGCGATACACTCACCACAATCAGTACATTTATCTTCTTCAAATCCAATTAAGTTTTTATTTAATTTATTCCACATTGCATAAGCATCTTTAGGCATATTAGCTTTAAAGTCAGCATCTAAAGTATCTGCACCTCTTTTAACTGTACCCAAAGCCGATGAACCTATCATATCTTTACAAACAGTTACACACTTTTCACAAACTATACAAAGCCCCGGGTCATAGTTCATTACACCCCAGTTGGTTGCAGGTCTATGCACATCTCGTACTGTATAACTCTGCTTACCAATTTTTTGATAAATATTGTAGTTTTGAAGTTCACACTCTCCACTTTGGTCACAAACACCGCATTGTAATGGATGGTTTACATCATAAACTTCCATAATAGCTGTTCGTTCTTTTTCAATATTTTCTGTACTAGTAGCTATTGTCATACCATCTTTTGCTTTTGCATTACAAGAATATACCTGCTTGCCGTCTGCTTCAACTAAACAAAGCCGGCAAGCTAAAGTTGGTGAACATCTTGTTAGATAACATATCGCTGGAACAAATATATCATTTGCTCTAGCAATATTTAAAATAAACTCACCCTCTTTTGCTTTACACTCTTTGCCGTCAATCGTTACTGTAATTGTATTCATTTCTTCACTCATGCCTCTTGCCTTTCAATTTGTACTTGTTTGAATCGATACCCGCTTGTAATTAAATTGTCCATCAATCCATCGTCAAAGGTAGGATATACTGCTACCGTACCTCTAATTGATGTATCAATTTTGAATTTTTTTGTTTGAGATTGAGAACCGTAAATAATATTTACAGTATCACCATCTTTTATTTTAGCAGCCATTGCAAAAGCTGCACTGCCTCTTAAATTATTATTTGTTTGAAGCAGTAAAGATTTTGCAGTATTTTTATTGAACTGATGCAGCGGCTCACATCTGTAAACCACAGTTCCATTGTAAGTATTTATATCTTCAACTTCATCTAAACTTACTTCTTTATTGCTTGCAGATGTTGAAGTATTTAAATAATAACCTCTTAAATCTTTACCATATTTATCATAACCATTTTGTAAATCATCAAATTTAATATCTTTAAAACCTTTATTTATTGGTAATTGCGAGGTATAATCAACTGTATATTCTTGGGTATATTCTAAAAATTCATTAACAATATCATTTAAACAATATCCGTCAAAACTCAATGCTACATTTGTATTTAAAACTCTTTTATCAATAGAAACAAAAGTACCCTCTTGCTGATTTAATGCAGGAACTTGTAAATCACCGGTTCCGTTATCGCTGATGATAAAATCTCCAACTTCATTGTAGCCAACAACTTTACTTCCAGTATCATCATCTAATTCACATATTAAACTGACACCTAAAGTATTTGTTTGAGATGGAATTAAAACTACATCAAAATCTGTATATTTATCGATCAATCCAACTAGTTTTGCAATATTTTCAGCTTGTGGATGTCCATATAAATCTTCACCTACAATCAAAGTTTTATTTTTAGCTTTCATAAATCTTTGCTCAAGTAATTCAAGCTCTTCTTCCCCGACACTTGTCTCACCACTTAAATATCCAATATCTAAATCTTCTAAATAATTTTTATGTTCTACTGATGCTTCTTTGATTAAATAAGATGCCAATAAAGCTATAACACCCTCTTCGCTTCCAACTTCATATTTAATAAACTGTGTATATTTATTTTGTAAAGCTATATCATCAATTGGATGCATATATACAAACTGAGCTCTTCGTTTTTTTGTTGCAATATTTACTGCATATTTTGTTCCGGGATTATCTCTACTGATACGAGTTCCAATCATAACAATTGCATCACTAATTTTAATAGTTTCATTAGAACCTGTATATAAACTGTTTCCACTTGCCTCACAATAAGTATTTAGAAAATTTTGGTAATTTTTAGCATCTTCATTTACTAATTTTATTCCTGTTTTTTCTTTTAAAACTGACAAAAGCTTAGCTTCTTCATTTGTAATATAAGAATTAAATCTTATAGAATCACTTGTCTTGATTGCTTCAATTGCATTTTTAAAAGCTTCTGGATTTTTACTTTGAGCTTTATTTTCAAATCCAAATCCAAATCTTCCGGCACCACATAAAGCAGAAAATTCAAAATCATTTGTAACTCTTGTAATTATCTTACCATAAGGGTTTAAACTTCCCGCAGATTTCACATTATATATTAAAGCACAACCACTGCTGCAATGAGCGCAAGAAGCTGGTATTTTATCAGCTTCCCAAGCATTTGCAGTATATTTAAATTCATTTGACACTAACGCTCCTACCGGGCAAACAGAGATGCAATCCCCACATTGTTCACATCTACTCATTTTATTATCAATAGTTGATTTATAACCACCTGGTTTGATATAAAGTGCAGCACTTCCTATAACTTCATTACAAGTATGTACACATTTTTCACACATGATACATAATGCTGGGTCATATCCTAAAATACCCCACTTCTTTTTCTTTCTATTTAAATTTTTAGCTGCAAATTCTTGTGATTGTATTTTAAATTCTAAATTTTTATTTTGTAAATCACACTCACCGCTTTTATCGCAAACTCCACATTGTAATGGATGATTTACATCATAAAGTTTCATAATATTTTGCCGTTGGTGAAATAATTCATCATTATTAGTTGTTATAACTGCACCGTCGATTGCTTTTTCTTGACAACTTAACACATGTCCATCAACACCGTCAACATCGACTACACACATTCTACAACTAGCTATGGGCGATACTTTAGTTAAATAACACATAGTTGGGATATATATATCATTTTCTCTGGCTATCTCTAAAATAGTTTGACCATATAAACCTTGATATTTTTTACTATCAATTGTAACTGTGATTGGTCTATTTCTTTGTTCTATTTTTTTGCTCATATTACACCGCCACCATTGATAAATAATAACATCGCATACATCTCTCAGCCTCATCTTGAGCTTCTTGCGCTGTAAATCCAAGATTTACTTCTACATTATTATTTTTTCTAATTTCAGTTTCCACTTTTTCACTTTCTTCTCGAGGAAGCCCTGGCATCCAACCTTTAATTTTTTCATTTTTATTAAAAACTTTAAGACGGTTCATATGATCTTCCATAATCTCAACATCAGTTAAACTTAGCTTTCCATCATAGATATATCTTGACATCACTGAAGCTGCCCGTCTTGCTTGCCCAACTGCATTTACAATTGTCATAGGACCATATTCACAATCTCCAGCAGCAAAAAGACCATCTTTACTTGTCATATAATCTTTACCGTTAGTTTGCAAAGTTCCCCATGATGTCATTGATAGTTCCCACTCTTTTGGAAGTATCTGTAAATCACAAGCTTGTGAAACAGCAGGTATAACTAAATCACACTCTATCTCAAAATCAGCACCCTCAATTTTCTTTAATTGAGCTCTTCCGCCATCTGGATCTGGAATTAACTCATATTTATTTACAATCATAGATTTTAACTTACCATCTTCATCTATAAGCTCTTGGATAGCACTATGGAAAATAAATTCAACACCCTCTTCAACAGCTTCTGTGTATTCTTCTAAAGTTGTATTTCTAATGATAGTTTTTTCATCTCGTCTATAAAGCATTATAACTTTTTTAGCACCTTCTCTAATAGAACATCTTACAACATCCATAGATGTAAACCCGCCACCGACACAAACTACAATTTTATCTTTTAAGTCTTCACTTGCAGGAGATCCAATACGATATTTATGCCATAAATTTACTTTATCAAGCATCTCTATAGCACTCCAGTAACCTTCCATTTCAGTATTTTCATTATCACAACGAATTGCTTTTGATAGTCTTGCACCAAATCCCAACATAGTCGCATCAAATTCTTCAACTATCTCTTTTAGCCTGTTAGCATCTACTCTGTGATTTCTAACAACTTCAACTGTTGGCATATCAATTACTAGCTGAATATCTTTATTATATTTATCAATTGGCATTCTATATTCAGGAACACCAACTGCAACTTCACCGCCTAATACCGGTAATTCTTCAAAGATGACACAAGCTATCCCTTCAAGTGCTAAATAATATGCAGCTGCAAGTCCAGCAGGACCGGCTCCTATAATTGCTATTTTTTTACCATCATCTCTAGGTTTTTTAGGTTTAATTGGATGAAACCATTCTAAATTATGGTCGGTTTCATAATCAGCACCTATTCTTTTAAGCTCCATAATCGAAACTGCTTCATCTAAATTTTTTCTTCTACAAGCATCTTCACAAGGATGAGGACAAACTCTGCCGCATACATGAGCTAAAGGCATTGCACCTCTTGTACTTGCTAATGATTCTTCAAAATTTAAATCTCTAACACCTTCAATATATCCAGGAATATCAACATGAGTAGGACACATATCACTACATGGAGCAGTAACATTTGCTATGTACTTTTCATCATTTTGATCATACCAAGGAGATTTTGTCTGTCCTTTAATTAAAGTTATAAATTGCTCTTCAAAATGCTCAATCATCCCTAAAATAGGAACCGGTACAGTTTTACCAATTTCACATTTACTGGTTGTTGTCATCGTAGAACTTATCTCTTTTATATGAGATAAATCATCAAATGTCCCTTCACCTCGGGCTATTTTATCAAGCATATCATATAGTATTTGTCCACCCCATCGTCCAGGTGTACATCGCCCGCAAGCTTCACTATATTCTTGATATTGTCTTGCATAATTTAAAGCTAATTTTACTACATCTACATCATTTTCAAAAAGGGCAAAACCATCCCACCCTACAAACGCTTTAGTTGAATTTTCTTTATCATATTGTACCGGCAATTTAGCACTAGCTTCTTGCCAATCATCAGCTTTAACGCCTCGATTGTCAATTAACTCACCCTGCCAAGAAGAAAAATATACTTTACTCAAATCGTTGCCTTGTCCTTATTTTTCTTCAACTGCTGTTTCTTCTTCAGTTTCAACTTCCACTACTACAGGAGGCGCTGCTTTTTTAACTACTACAGTCCAATCTACTTCATTAAACTTCAATGAGTTCATCAATGTAAATTTATTTTCTTTTACAGTATCTGCAACATTTTGAACTGCTGAAAAATCACCAATCTCAAAAATGAATATTCCATTTTCACCATCTTGAATATCTGTATTCATTAATTCTATTAATCTAGGTAAAAAATCAGCTTTATGGTTTCTTAAATCAAATCTTTTCATTATCTGTCAATCTCCCCAAATACTATATTTAAGTTACCAATAATAGTAACAACATCAGCTAATTGGTGTCCTGGTAATAAATCTTGTAAAAGACCTGTATGCCAAAAACTAGGAGCTCTAACTTTTAATTTATATGGATAAGGAGAACCGTCTGAAACTATATAAAATCCTAATTCACCTTTTGGTGATTCAGTAGCTATATAAACTTCACCTTTTGGTGGTCTCATACCTTGAGTTACTAAAACAAAATGCTGCATTAAAGAATAATTTTGTGTCATAATATCTTCTTTTGAAGCAGATAAATATTCAGGTGAAATAGCCATAAGCTGTGTATCACTTTTTTTATACATTGGTACAAGTTGTTTTAAAATCTTCATAGATTCTCCCATCTCTTGCATTGTACATTTATATCTTCCATAACTGTCACAAGTATCGGCAACCGGAATATTAAAACTAAGCTCAGGATATAAACCATAAGGCATCTCTTTTCTTAAATCCCATTTAAATCCGCTACCTCTTAATGCTACACCTGAAACTCCCCAAGATTTTGCCATTTTAGGACTGATTACACCTACACCTTCAAGTCTCATTTTCCAGATTCTGTTTTTAGATAATAATCCTTCATAAACTCCAATTTGTTCAGTTAAGGTATTCATAAATTTTTCTAATTCATAAATCCAACCTTTTGGTAAATCTAAAGGAACACCGCCAATTCTTACTGCACTGTGAGTAAGTCTAGCTCCACAATAATCTTCCATTAAATCCATTGCATATTCTCTTTCACGGAACGCGTAAAGGAATACTGACATAGCTCCAACATCAAGTGCGTGAGTAGCAAGCCAGAAAAGATGCGAAATAATTCTATTTAATTCTAAAAGCATAGTTCTGATAACTTCTGCTCGTCTAGGAGCTTCAACACCGATTAATTTCTCAATTGCAAGTGCATATCCATAGTTATTAGAAGTTGATGCGATATAATCCATTCTATCTGTTGTAGGTAAAAATTCATTATACATCATATTTTCACCCATTTTCTCCATACCTCTGTGAAGATATCCAACATCCGGATGAGCTTTAATTACCTCTTCCCCTTGTAGTTCAAGAATTAATCTTAACTGTCCGTGAGCAGATGGATGTTGTGGTCCAAAGTTAACCACCATAGTATTATCATCTCTATCAAAAGTTATATTTTCAAAAAATGGTTTTAATCTATTTTTATGTTGCATAATCTTACCTTCTCTCTTCTAATTGCACAGATTTAATTTCATCAAATGGTGTTATAATCTTTTTACCAAATGCTGTAACTCCACCCTCTTCTTGATATCGAATAGGAGTGTCCGGTTCATTACCTTCAGAGATAACAGCCCCTTTTGGAACTTCATGACCCAATCTTGCAAATCTTTCGGTATCATATCTATCAACAACAGCTTGATCTCTGATTTCTGGTCCAACCTCTTCTCTGGCATCTTTTCCAAAAATTTTATCTACTTCATACCATCTTGCAGCTTCATCACCAATCATTGGATAAGATTTTAATAAAGGATGACCTGTCCAATCGTCCGGCATAAGAATTCTTTTCATCATAGGATGATTATTAACTTTTACACCATACATATCATACATCTCTCGCTCAGACCAATCCGCCATTCTAAAAAGTGGGTTTACAGATTCGATAGCTTGGTCTTTGTTTAAGAAACATTTTAATCTTATTCTTTTATGTTTACTCATTGACAACATTTCATAAACTATCTCAAATCCACCTTTAGATGCCAGATAATCAACAGCTGTTAATTCCATCATAAAATCATACGCGCAAATCTCTTTTAAATGTTTAATAGCTTCAATATTATCACAAGCATTAACATACATTACTAAATGGTCAAGTTCAATAAAGGCCTCTTTTACTTCTACTTTTTTTGATAAACTCAAAAAATCATTACTAAAAGTTGAATCATTATAAACTGACTCTTTAGCTAATTGCGGTGTGATGTAAAATCTATCATTAAAGTAAGATTTTTTTTGTACATCTTGTTTGTTTTGATATGCTCTCATTACACTAACCTTTTTGCTTTTTGTGCCATACTAGCAGGCTTACTTCTAATTTTTCTTTGAAGCATCATAAGTGCATATTGAATTGTTTCAGGTCGAGGCGCACAACCTGGAAGATAAATATCAACATGAATAATTCTATCAACACCTTGTACTGTTGCATATGTATTAAACATACCACCGGTATTTGCACAACTTCCCATAGAAATTACCCATTTAGGATCTGGCATTTGATCATAAAGTCTTCTCATAAATTCTGCATGTTTTTTCGTCAGTGTTCCTGCAACAATAATAACATCTGATTGTCGAGGACTTGCTCTAAAAATAGTACCGAATCTGTCAAAGTCAAATCTAGATGCTCCTGACGCCATCATCTCAATAGCACAACAAGCAAGACCGTAAGTCATAGGCCAAAGTGAATTACTTCGACCAAAGTTTATAAGTTTATCAACCGCAGTAAGAACAATTGGCGTTCCGCCATCTGCTAAATAATTTACTTTATGCTGTGCCATTCAAGGGCTCCTTTTTTCCATGCGTATATAAAACCAATAGTTAATAAAATGATAAATAAAATCATCTCAATAAAACCAAACCAACCTAACACTTTAAAGTTAACAGCCCATGGAAACATAAATATAATCTCCACATCAAATAAAATAAATAAAAGTGCCATTAAGTAAAACTGAACCGAAATACTATTTGGTTGTTTTGTTACTTCCGGTCCACACTCATAAAGTGTACACTTTATCTTCTCAGTATCTAATCGTGCAAGCTTTCTACTTACAAATCTAGCAGCCGCAGTCGTTGCCATAAATGCTCCGAATGTTAATACAAACATAACAAAAGCACCGAAATAAGGATGCGCAAAATCCATATGTTCCATAGTTTCCCCTTTGTATCAACTTTTGTTTAATTACAAAACCAGCCTGTGCCGGTTTATTTATTAAAAAGTCGATAATAATTGGATAGATTTTAGCAAAATAAATGTAAATATCTACTTATATTAAATTCTTTATTATGTTTCTAGTTACTGTTTGTAACAAAGAAGTAGCTAGTAGCACTCAAGAAGTTAGCATATAATCAAAAATGATATTAACTATCACTTTTAATGATATTTTAAGTTGATAATGGTTATCATTTGCAAAATACAAATTTAGGAATTTTTTATGAGGTTATCAGATTTATCAAAAAACCAAAAAGCAACGATTGTAAAAATAGAATGTCCAAAGGATTTAAAACAAAGATTTTATTCATTTGGTATCATAAAAGGTGCAACTGTTTTTATTGAAACTATCAGCTTGGCAAAAAATACTATTGAGATAAATGTAGAAGATACATCAATAGGAATTAGAGTTGTGGAAGCTAAAACAATAGAAGTGGAGCTAGTGTAATGAAACCCATGAGAATAATACTAGCAGGGCAGCCAAATGTAGGGAAATCATCACTTATAAATGCCATGAGTGATTCACGACTTAAAGTTGGAAACTTTAGCGGTGTAACAGTTGAGAAAACTGAAATTTGTTTTGAACATCATTGTCATACTATAGAAATGATAGATCTACCGGGAACTTATTCAATAAACGGTTTTTCTCAAGAGGAAAAAGTAGCACTAAATTATCTTTTAAATGAAGATTATGATGTGATAATAAATGTTGTAGATTCTACTCATTTAACAAGAAACTTACTTTTAACATTGGAACTTCAAAATTTAAATAAGAAAATGGTATTAGCTCTTAATATGTACGATGAAGCTAAAAAAGAAGGTATTATAATTGATGCTAAGCAAATAGAAGCAATTACAGGGATACCTACAGTTGCAGTATCTGCGAATACAAAAGAGGGTATAGATGAGCTGCTTGATACTGTGCATCGTATTTATGATGATGAAAAAAGATTAAGATCAAATATTAGTTATAGTGACGCAATTGAAGAAGTTATTTTTGATATAAAAGAATTTTTAGATAAAAAAAACTATCAATATAAAGATTTAGATACTAGAGAGATGGCTATTAAGCTTCTTATTGAAGATAAACCTTTTTATAAAGCAGTTCATGATGAACCTATTTTTATGGAACTTCAACCCTTATTAGTAAAATCACTTGATAAAATATATTCATATTATGAAACAAAAGATATAATTGATGTTCAATCACAAGAGTACCATTCAATTGCAAGAGGTATCAGAGCAGAAACAGTTAAAACTTCAACTGACAAACAACCAAAAAAATTAACAAAAAAAATCGATAATATACTTATAAATAAGTATATTGGTGTGCCAATCTTTTTATTCTTTATGTGGGGACTATTTCAACTTACTTTTGAACTTGGTGCAATTCCAATGGATTATATTGATGCTGGTTTTGGATGGTTAGGAGATGCTGTTGGACAAAGTATATCTCACGAAGGACTTCGTTCTTTAATAGTTGACGGTATTATTGCAGGTGTTGGTGCTGTTGTTTTATTTCTACCAAATATCATCATACTTTATATTGGTATTGCATTGCTTGAAACTACTGGATATATGAGCAGAGTTGCATTTTTACTTGATGGATTTTTTCATAAATTTGGGCTTCATGGTAAAAGTTTTATCCCTTTAGTTACTGGGTTTGGTTGTAGTGTTCCAGCATATATGGCTACACGAACTTTAAAAAATGAGAAAGATAGACTTATTACTTTATTTATAATTGGATTTATGAGTTGTGGAGCTAAACTTCCTATATATGTTTTATTTGCTGGTGCATTTTTTAGTGCCAATGAAGCTGGTAATGTATTATTTATTATCTATATAGCTGGGGCATTACTAGGACTTGTGATGGCAAAAGTTTTAAGACTTACTGTATTTAAAGGTGATGATGAACCATTTGTGATGGAGATGCCAAAATATAGAATGCCAACTTTAAAATTAATATATATGATTGTTTCACAAAAAGCTTGGTCATATTTAAAAAAAGCAGGTACATTTATTTTGGCTGCTACAATTTTAATCTGGTTTGCATCAAATTATCCTAAAAGTGATACAGATAGTCAATTAGTTCAATTAGAAAATTCTTACTTAGGACAAATGGGAAAACTAAGTGAGCCATTTTTTGCACCTCTTGGATTTGATTGGAAACTTTCAATTGCACTTGAGACTGGACTTGCTGCAAAAGAGGTTGTGGTTGCAACTTTAGGAATTTTATACAATATAGGAGAAGATGTTGATGAAGAAAATGATCAGCTATTAAGTGCAATTAAAGAGCAAATACCATTTGCGAGTGCCGTTTCATTTATAGTCTTTGTTATGATATATCTACCTTGTTTTGCGGCATCTATGGTTTTTGCCAAAGAAGCCGGTGGATATAAATATTTAGCATATCTATTTGTCTTTACAACAACAGTTGCTTGGATAATGAGTTTTATAGCGTATAATGTAGTATCCTAAAGCTACATTATAGAAGAGTTTTTATTTAAAACTTGGAAGTATATCTATATTATATTTTTTTCCTAATTTAATTAAAATTGGAATAGTTAAAACTGAACCGGGTAGTGCGATTAAAGGTAATAAAGCCGCCATTTTACCAACATTTTTCAATTGTCCAATTGCATCATCTATCTCTTTACTTGTCGGATTTGTATTACCACCTAATTGAGTATGTAATAAATCTTTAAATGTAATTATCATATCTTTGGTTTGAATAGTTTCTTTTTTCATAAATATACGATATTTACTTAAAGTATTTTTGATATCTATGTTCATTTTATTTATCAATCATTTTAAGAGTTTGAAAGCTTATCTAAAATATATTGTTCCAAATCTTTTCTTTGGATATCTTCTTTTTGTGCTTGTTCATAAATCTCATTAATAGATTTATTATATTCATCATAAGGGAAATACGGAAATTGCAGAGCCCAAGCTTCTTTAATTCTTTTCTTTGTAACATAATCTCTAGTCCACTCTTTAAAGAAACTGAAAATACCAAACAACCAAGCCGTAAAAAATACAGCTATAATAATCGAAGCATGACAATCTAAAAGGCTAAAAAATGAATGGGTAATTAAAGCAATAGGAGTTATAAGTATGTGTACTAAAATAATAAATACAACATAAGCACGAGCAAGTCTTAATCTAAAACCTAAAATTGTACCATCTAATTTCATCCCTTCATTAAAAAGTTGATTAGCTTCAAGTAAAGTAGCAAATTTAACAGGCTGTTTTGACACATTATAAATATATGATATCAGTTTTTCTTTTAAGTTTTCAAACATTCTTACTCCTTCTCCTCATTTTTTTGTATTCTATCGTATTTTGCATAACTTAAATATAAAATATATTTTAATTTAGCTTATTTCTACTCTATTTCTGCCATTTGCTTTGGCTCTGTATAAAGCTTTATCACATTTTTCATACATATTTTTCTTTGTGTCGTTTTTTTCATATTGACATACTCCAAAACTGGCAGTTACCCCACCTGCGGTTTTATGTTCAATTTTTTCAACATTACTTCTTAAGTGTTCAGCTACAACAGCTGCATTTTCTTTTGAAGTTTTTGGCAGAATCATAACAAACTCTTCCCCGCCCCATCTGGCAAATGTATCAGTCTCTCTTGTAACTCTTTCTATTGTTTTTGCTAAAAGTATAAGTACCTCATCACCCACAAGATGTCCATGAATATCATTAAAACTTTTAAAATGATCAATATCAACAAGTATCATACTAAAAGTTTCATCATATCTATCTGCTCTGGCAATTGAATCTTTAAATACTTCATCTATTTTATTTCTATTATAAATACCGGTTAAATTATCATAATAAACTTTATTTTTCATCTCTACTTTTTCTAAAGTCATAAGTGAGATATCAATAAATGTTACTAAATATATATCTTTACCATTTTCTCTATTGATTGGTATAAGATTAAATTGAAATGATTTTGGTACAAACTTAGCAAAATCAAATATCATTACATTTCTTTTTGTAGCTCGTGTTCTTAACATAAGATCTATAAGTTTTTCATCATCTTTTAATAGTCCTTTATGTATAAAATCATCTTGTTCTAAAAATATATCTATAAAAGAATTATATTTAGTATTAAATTCCTCTATATGTTCTATATTAAAAAAGTTTTTAAATGTTTTGTTTGCAAATGATATTGTTTCTAAATCCGTCACTGCTAAAAAATGAGTATCAGCATCTATGATAGATTTTAATATTTTAGTATTTTTTATATTTTATCTAGCATCTTTCAACTCCGTATTTCATATCTATCTCTAATCCTTTATTTAGCTTTATCATTCGGTTAAATCTTTTATACCAATATTCTATTTTTTGATTAACCCAGCTTCGCATAAAAACGGGCTGTAGATGAAATCTATTTTCTTTATTCTATCATATTTTGCATAACTAAGATATAAAATATCTTTAGCTCTTGTAACTGCAACATAAAAAAGTCGTCGCTCCTCCTCTAAAGAGCCGCCTCTACTCATCAAAGTTCGGTTTGGAAATCGCCCATCCATCAAGTCACATACATAAACTTCTGTAAATTCAAGCCCTTTGCTGGCATGAATTGATAATAAATTTACTCCGCCACCCTCACTTAGCTCTCCACCGCCTAAAACCATCGCATTTATAAAGTTTTTTAAATTTGTATGTTTACGAGAGAGTTGTTTTAAAGTTTCTGTTCTTCTTTTGGCTTTAAATACAGCACTCTCTTTTATATTTGCATTTATCGTTCCATCTTTTTGTTTTGCCCGTCTATCACACAATATATCAACAATGGTTATAAAAAATTGACTTTGTTGGATATGTTTTAGAGCATTTAATGGGCTGCTTATTCTTTTAAGCTCTTTAATAATGAGATAAAAATCAAATAAAAATGTAGCTCCCTCAACACTGAGTTTAGGATGTTTTAAGATAGCATTACTCAAAAAGTTTTCTCTGTCATATGGTTTATCAAGCCCTATATCTTTAAATCTGGCAACTGAACCCATCTCTATAAAATCATCAAAAAGTCCTAATTGTTCATTTTTTATAATATTGGTTTTATACGGATTTTTAATACTGTCATCTGGATTAAATAAACCGTCTATAATATTTCCGTGACCTAATTTTATCAAAGCATCAAATATATCTTTTGCTATTGCCTTACCTATCCCTTTTCCATATTCAACCAAATGAATAAATGCCATCATATCGTTAGGATTTATCATCAATGTCAGCATATCCAGCAATGCTTTTATCTCTCTTGCATCAAAAAAACTATGACCGCCTTTTCTTTTGCACTCAATACCCAAATCTCGTAGATTTGCTTCAATACCATCTGCACTTGAGTTGTTTCTATAAATTATAGCTATATCTTCTTTTTTAGTTTGTGATTTACTGATATTTTGTGCTATATATTCATATTGATTATATAATTCATCAAAAGCCAAAAGCTGAGGAAGATGAGAATGTTCGGTTCGCACCACTTCAAGATTTTTTTCATATACTCTTTCGTTATGCTCTATGACTTTTGAAGCTAAATCCAAAATAGGCTTAGTTGAACGATAATTTTTAGTTAAAGTAAAAACTTGTGTATCATTGTATCTGTCATCAAATGATGAAATAATACCAATATCAGAGCCATTAAAAGCATAAATACTTTGGTCATAATCCCCAACACAAAACAGACTTTTAGGCTTAAATCCATCAAGAAGTTTACCTTGCAAAGGGTTTGTGTCTTGGTATTCATCTACTAATATTTCTTTAAAATCAAACTCGTTATGTTCTTGGGCTTCAAGCATGGTTAAAAGTAAATCATCAAAATTTACATAACCATATTCTTTCTTAAGTACATTAAACTCATCAATAGCATCTTCATAAATATCAAGATAATGCCCTTGAGCAACATTCCTGTTTGTTAACCAATCACTAAACTCATCATCATATCGGCTGTTTAAAAACAATGAATATATATCATATAAATATCCACCGTCATATGGCGGTGCATCTTCATGAATATTTACAAAAATCCGCTTTTCATAAACTGATTTAAATAAAGTTTTTAATTCATTTGGCTGCTTTAAAGTGATATTATAATTTAACTTCTTTAACAATTTATAACTCACACTGTGAAAAGTACCCGCCATAATACGACTTGCAATTTCTTTATCAAAAAAGCTCGCAACCCTCCCAATCATCTCTGCTGCTGCTTTGTTTGTAAAAGTTAAAAGTAAAATTTGCTCAGGCTGTACACCACTATTTAGTAAGTGTCCAATACGACCAACAATAGTCGAAGTCTTACCGGTACCTGCACTGGCAATTATTAAGTTATGTCCTGCTTTACAAGTTGCGGACGTGTGTTGTTCTTGGTTTAGGTTTGTTAAGGGCACTTTATTTTCACTTTATTTTTTTATTTATCCAATAACTTTTTAGCATTTATACTAGTTACTATTTTTTTACCTGTTTGTTGTTCAATAGCAACTCTTGTATCCCCGGCTATCGTACCACCTTGTTTTGCTATTACCTTACTTTCGTTTATATCCTTAGGTTTCTTTTCTTTTGATATTTCAGTTGTCGTAGCTTCTGCTAACATATTTAAAACCAATTCAAGATTTGACATATTGTCTCGTAAATTTTCTTTTTTTAAGCCTTTTAAGTTTTTATATTCTTTAGTTGTATTTCCACTCCAAGCTTTTGTAATAATATCAGTTAAAGTAGCAAATTCTTTCCCTTTTTCTACTCCCCTATTTTCCCACTCATCAGTTAAATCTCTTCTAACTTCAATACTTTTTAATCGTTGGTTTATCCAGTCTTTTGAATAACCAAGATTTAAATAATCTTCCATAGCTTTATCAATAGATTTTTCAGGGTCAGCAATAGCTTCTAATCTTTCATATCCAACTTGTGCTAACCATACCTTAAAAGGCTCTGCATTGGGTGATGGAATGGATTGTACTAATCTTAATAGTTGTTCTGTATTAGCTACATCTGTAAGTCGCATTTTACCATCACGAGCTTTTAATTTCAACTGGTGACAATTTGTCACCGTTTCATTTCCTTCTTCTTTTAATCGTTGTTTTAATTTATTCCAATATTTTCTTGCCGTTTGGTAGTCTTTACTATTAACTAAAACTAAAACTACATCTATAATACTAAAGAACCATAATTCCTTATCATCATTCCATTGTGTTCGTATCTCTTGTGATTGAAATAGTTGCATACTTTTATTTTCACTTATTTTCATTTGTTATCCTCGATATTTTTACATATCATAGCATTAAGATTTTGATTTTTTAAATAGTATGTCATATTGTTATATTCTTTATCTCTTGTTTTTTATCTTTTATTTTGTTATAATACATTTACAATTCGCTTAACGGCACACCCACTTTTTTTAAGTGGGGTCAATTAATTTTTTTAATTTATCTATAATAATTTTGAAATTTTCATTATCTACTTTACCAATTTTACTTAATATTCTCTTTTTACTAAAAACTTTTTGTTGTAGTATCATAGCATTAAAATTTTGTTTTTTTAAATAATAAGTCATTTTGTAATGTTTATTCTCTATATTCCAAAGCTTTTTTGATTATATCATCAGGAGTTTTATCTTCAGCATAAAAATACTCTTCCAAAAGTGGTTTAATTTTATACTCTTTTATAAATTCTAAATCTATATCTTTACCCATAAAATAACTATGTCCCAACTTATAATCTTCTCCAAGTGATGATTTTTCAATATATTGATTTAATTTATCCATAAAGTTTCTAGCTTCTTCGTCTTCAACTAACTCTAAATTTGGTTTCATTTTTAAAAATGTAAATCTTCTTCTTAAGGCTATATCAATAGTAGCAATAGATTTATCTGTACTATTCATAGTTGCTATGATATAAAGATTTGATGGGATTTTAAAAAGCTCTTTTGAGTATGGAAGAGTTACTTCATAAATATCGCGTTTATCTTCTTCAATAAGTGTGATAAGTTCTCCAAATATTTTAGATATATTTCCTCTATTTATTTCATCTATTACTATGTAGAAGTTTTTAGTTGGTTGTTTTAGAGCTTTTTTGCTAATAATATTAAAAATACCTTTTTTTAATTTAATACCTTTTTTTGTAGGTCTAAATCCTTCAATAAAATCTTCATAAGAATAGCTTTGATGAAATGTTATAAATTCAACTCTTTTATCATTTTTTATAGTTTGAAAAATATCCCTATCTAATTCTACTTTATTTTTATCTTCATTATTTGTGATAGTATCAAATATATCTTTTTCAGAATCTCCATTTTCTATCATTGAAATAATTCTTTGATAATTATGAGTTTTACCAACTCCTGGTGCACCATAAAGAATTATATTTTTTATTTGAATACTATTGCTTGGATTGTTTTTAAGGTTTAAAATATTTATTACATATGTATATAATTTTTCATTATTATTTAAAAAATAATTAATTGTACTTGGTTTTAAACCTTGTTCTTTTAAATTCTCATATGAAAGTAACTTTGATTTTTTATCATCAATTTTTTTAATAAGTTTTAAATCAACAGTCTTATTATTGTTAATACTTTCAACTTTCATAATATATTGAATTTGCCTAACATTACTAGAAATATATATTAAAACTTTTTGTCCAATTTTTAATTTTAACTTAACACCCCAGCCATTATATCCACCTTTTTCGATTTGTTCTCGAACATCTCCCCACTCTCCTTTGGGATTATGTGTTAATACGGCAATTGGTAAAAGTCTATTCTTTTCTACTTTAATTTGAGATTCATAGTAATCATAATATTCACAAAGTTCTGATAAGTCATTTAGTTTATCATTTATTATATAATCAATTACAACTGGTTCATAAGAGCTATAAAGAAATTTTTTATTATTAAATACTACATCAATTAATTGATTTTTTGAAATAACCATTTCTGTTTCTTTTTTTGTTAATGCTTTTACATAAACAGAATTAGTGTTCCTTAGTATTCCAAAGTCTGTTCCATTATTTGTAGTTAATTTATGAAAATGTCCACCTTCTTTAAGAAACAATTTATTTAAAAAATTATCATATCTTTTTTCAAATTCTTCTTTTGTAATATTATAATTCATACTATTTTCTCCAATCTATTTTTAATCTCTTCAATATACTCATCATA
Organism: Arcobacteraceae bacterium; assembly: GCA_965242915.1. Lineage (GTDB taxonomy): Bacteria > Campylobacterota > Campylobacteria > Campylobacterales > Arcobacteraceae > CAJXII01. The sequence goes on along the minus strand of CBDETN010000023.1, from coordinate 55,789 downwards.
TCCACCATTAAAATCTAAATCAATACCTCTCATTTTTAATCCAATCATTTTATCATCTTTTCCTAGTCTTAAATCTTCATCAACTATTTTATTATCATGTTTAGGATACAAAAGCATAGTATTTTTTATATCCAAATTAGTCCCATAAACAAACATTTGATATTTATCATCTCTTTTTAAATCTTTTTTATCTTTTGCTAGTTTATATTTGACATCTATGATTAAATTATCACAAACTATATCTGGTATTAATTTTAAATTTCTAAAGTTTCTTTCATTTTGTAATTTAGTAGTATTATCAATATTTTTATAAATATTCCCAATAAACTTCTCAAAAAGCTCATTCATATCAAATAAAAATGCAAAACTTTTTTTATCTTTTGAAAAGTTAGGAATTGATTTTTTTAAAAGTAACAATGCAAACTCAAAGCTATCTTTAAATCTATTGTTTAGTCTATTAAAATGTATGTTTATAGTTTCTATATCAAACTGCCTAAAGGTCACTTCATTAAGTATTAGCTCACACTGTTTTAAAAGCTTTTTATTTTTTGTATAGTTCATCAAAGTTTTAATTGCATATAAAAAGAACTGGTTTAGTTCATTATCTTCGCTAAATTCATCATATTCACAATATATTTTATTTTTAGTGAAGTTGTATTTTAAATTTTCATTTATTAGATACTTACCTCTTAGAGTTATTAAGTTGTCTTGCTCGGTTATATACTCTTTATAAATACCTTTTTGAAACTGTAAAAATAAGTTTTTAGCAAATAGCTGGATAAAAACTTCTAAGATATTATTTGATTTTAAATTTGATGAGTTTGATAGATGTTCGTTATGTACTTTTATATCATAAGTGTACATCAACATATAGATAAAAATATTTAGATTTGTATCGTTATCTTGTTTTTTTGCAATTTTGGGCAATATATAAAAATCAACACCATCATGGTTTAATATCCCACAATATTGTCTAGCTTTTAATTTTTTCCAATCTTGTTTAAAATATTGATGTAGTGATGGTGTATCAATAATATATTGTCTTAAGTCAGTATTATTTACTTCTTGATATTCATATATTATATTATCATTCACTAAATTATTTCACCAACTCAATCCCACTATCCCCAAGTAAAATACTCTTACCATCAATCAATTCAGTCAAAGCCTTTTTAAAAGCTTTTTTACTCATCCCAAATGTTTCATTTATATCATCAGCATCACTTTTATATGTAAATCCAATCTTCCCGTCATTAGCTTTTAAAACTTCTAAAATCTTATTACTTCCTACACCTTTTGAAGCTTTTTTTCCTATTGACTGCAAAGATACATCTATCTTGTCATCTTTTCTAATCTCTTTGATATATCCAACTAGTTTTTGTCCTATTTCTATTGGTTGAAAAATCTCATTGTCAAATATCATACCTTCATAATTGTTAGCTATTAATACTTTATATCCAAGTGGAGTTTTGTGAAAAACCATTAAATTTACTTCTTGATTTTTCTTTAAAAGTTTTGTGTCTTTTGATAAAAACTCTGAAAACTTCTCGGTTCCGTACAATCTATCAGTATCCAAATCTTCAACTATTCGTATAACTTTAGTTTGCCCTTTATGGTAGATTGTTTTTTGATATTTTTGAGGAACCAGTAAATCTTTTGGCAATCCCCAATCCATAAAAGCACCATACTTCATAGTATCAACAACTTTTAAAGCTACATACTCATCTACCATCCCTTTTGGAGTTAAAGTAGTTGCTACTAGTCTATCTTCACTATCTGTATAGATAAATACATCTATCTCATCTCCAACTTCCATATCGTCAGTCACATAAGCATTTGGAAGCAATACAACCTCTTCATCCTCACAAATCAAGTATAGTCCAGGTTCTGTATCTCTATCGATTCTTAATCTGTTCATTCTTCCTAAAAATATATGTTCATTTATCATTTTATCTTCTTTTTTATTATTTTATTATTTTATTATCTTGGAAATTATTAAACCAAATATTGACACTACAATTATAGATGCACCACTGCTTAAATCGTATATATACGAAAGTATCAGTCCGCTTAAAGTAAAAACAGCAGCAAAAATCACACTTAAAATCATCATAGTTGATAATCTATTTGCATAGTTTTCAGCTATGTAGGTTGGTATTGTTAAAAGTGCAATTACCAGAATCAATCCTACAACTTGAATAGCAGCTACAACAGTCAGTGCCGATAAAACCAACATAAGTGTATAAAAAAACTTTACATTTATTCCACGAAGTTGCGCAAATTCACTATCATAAGATATTGCTAAAAATTCACGGTAATAATATGTTACAAGTGCAACTATAACTATATCTAAAACTATCATATAATATATATCATTCAATGAAACAGCAATAATTGAACCAAATAAAAAGCTCATTAAATCTACATTGTACCCTGGGGTTAAATCAATTAAAATAATCCCAAGTGCCATCCCTGCACTCCACATTATCCCTATAACCGCATCTATTCGTTCACGATTTTGTAAAGTTAAGTATGCGATTATTATGGCTGTAATTACCGCAAATACAGTCGCACCAAATAAAATTGGTATTCCCAAATACAAAGCTATTCCAATTCCACCATAACTGCTATGTGCTATTCCCCCTGCTAAAAACGAGATTCTATTTGTAACTATAAGCGGACCTATAATTCCCGCACTAACAGAGACTAAAATCCCAGCTAATATTGCGTGTTGTATAAAAGTATATGATAAAATATCAATCATGACTGCATCCGCAAGAGCTGATTGCCCCTAAACTATTAAGTAGTTCCACTTCACAAATATGTTCATTGGCACCTATATTTCTTTGAATATTATCAAGAGTATGAAATACAATATTTTTATTTATATGTGCCACTTTTTTTGCATAATTTAAAAGAACTGAAATATCATGACTTACTACAATAATAGTTATTGTTTGATTTAATTGTTTTAATAGATCATATATTTCTCTTTGTCCTTTTACATCAATACTTGCTGTTGGTTCATCAAGAAGTAAAACTTTTGGACTGCTGCACAATGCCCGGGCAATAAATACTCTTTGTCGCTGACCACCTGAAAGATTACCAATTTTTACATTGGCAAACTCTTTCATACCAACTTGAGAGAGTGAATTTAAAGCGCAAGAAACTTCATCTTTACCGTATCCAAAAAGCGGTCGTTTCCCTGCAAGATGTCCCATAAGTACAACTTCAAGTGCAGTAATTGGAAAACCTATATTCAGATTTGTATTTTGAGGCACATATCCTAAGTTTGATTTTTTTAAATCATCTCCTAATGTTATAGTTCCACTTTTTGGAGTAAGTAAATTTAGTAAAAGTTTTAAAAGTGTTGATTTACCGCCGCCATTTGGACCAATTATTGCTAAAAAATCTTTATCATTTATAGTTAAATTTATATCTTCTAAGACGTTAGTTTTATCATAGCTGAAAAAAAGGTTTTTAATACTTATCATTAATTTAATACCTTTTCTAATTCTTGTTTTGTTGTAATATATTCAATATTTATAATTCTGAAATTATTCAACTTTACTATCATAACTTTATCACATTTTTCAACATCAAGATAAACTTTCGTCATATCTTCATCATCTAATAAAAGAATAGGATATTTGTAATCTATCAAATTATGAAGTACAATAAATTTTAAAAGAGACGGTACGGCAGATAGATCCATCACAAACAAAGCATCTCTTTTAGCTAAAAAATCAGATTCTAATGTACCTAAATAATCTTTAACTAAATGCCCCGTGGATTTTTGAAATACAAAAATAACTTCTCGTATATCTTTTGTCAATTTATGTTCTTTATCAAATTGATCCAAAAGCTTAAAGGGCTGAATATTTGTATCTATCTTAATCGCTGCATTTATAAAAGTAAAATTTAAAATAAAAATTATAAATATTTTTAGCATACCCACCCCTCTTTGATTTCGTATGATATCTAAAAAGTAATTATAAACTAGATTTGACCTCGTAACTTCGACCATAGCAAACCAAGATATTCATGCCATGCAGTTTCTGTTCTTTGTAAGTCTTGACCACTTGGCATTAATAAAAAGTTAATATTCTTTTTACCTAATACAACAGTTGGTGCAGGGATAGGATTAAGTCCCTCTTTTTTAAATAATGCAATAGACCGAAGCATATGATAAGATGATGTTACTAAAATAAATGGTTTTGTACCTAATAAATCTTTCATAATCATTGCCTCCTCTTTAGTATCTCTTGGTGTAGTGTGCATAATAATATCTTCTTTTGGAATACCTGATTGGATTAAAATATTTGCATTAACTGTTGCTTCGGGAATATCATAAGCACCTTCATATCCAGAGGTTATGATCTTGGCATTTGGTATTTTGTGATAAAGCCTTAATACTTCCCAACCTCTAGTTTTGATATCACCGCCTAAAAGTAAAATATAACTTATATCTTTTGGTATAGTTTCTAAATAACTGTGATGATTATTAAGAGGATTTATCATTATTTTACTAAAGCCGCTATTTGCCATAACTGCAATCCAAATAAAACTAATGGTTAAAAATATTTTTGCTTTTTTATAATTATTTCTGTATAAAAATACAAATCCAACTATTCCTAAAATAAATCCTATAGACAACGGCATCAATATTGCAGATAATAATTTCTTTAATATAAATCCTATTTCCACTTTTACCTGCCTAAAACAAAAGATGTATATCCAACAACTCTTGTACTGTCATTACTTGCATCTGCACTTGTTCTGTAATCCAGCATTTGAGATTGCATATCATGATTTCTTGCATATTCAACCAAAGCTTTAACTCCAATTATTCCACAAGCTTCACACCCTTGATTAAATTTTGCCATATCTAATTCTTTTATTGCATGTAAACAAATATTATCCAAAGCCATCGCATCATCAAGATTGTAAAAATGACTTAAATCTGTACTAATTACAACAAAATTATCTTCATCGCTTAAAATTTCATCTATTATTATTGAAAGGTTATGATATTCACAATCACTATAAACTATCTCTACTACTTTAGTATCTGGAAAATAATGCTTGATAAACGGCATTTGAGTTTCTGTAGAATGTTCTTGATGTACTTTATCATCAAAAGTTAAAATATCATATTTCTTTTCTAAGCGTTGTGCAAACTCTAAATCTATTTCCAAATTTCCCAAAGGTGTTTCATACTCACTATAAAGTGATACACTGGCACCTTTGAAACCAAATTTATGAGATGGTCCAATTACTACTATTCTTTTTGGATTAATTTTATTTTTGATTGCTTTAAACGCGGCATTGGCTGTAAAACCGCTGTATATATATCCAGCATGCGGTGAAATAATTGCTCTTGGAATAAAATTAAAATCTAATTTAAAATTTGAAGTTTTTAAAACATTATCAAAATGTTCAATATATTTTATTATCTCATCTGATGATGCCGGATAAAACGTACCGCTTACACTTGTTTTTCTAATACTCATTTGATACTCCTTTGTAACTTATTGTATATCTTCCCCAATAAACTTTCCATATCCTCTTGAATGTATCTCTTGATACAGCTTCCAAAAAACTATAGGTATATCACGAAATATATCTATATCTATAGAATAAATATATACCATTTTTTCTTCAAATTTATATACCGATTGACTCTTTTTACCAAAAAGCATCATTGTTGAATTTAGATAATCACCTTCACCTAGTGTTTTATACAATTCACCATTTTTATACATTTGTACTTTTCCACTTTCTATTATGTATATCTTTTTTTGTTTCAATAGTATATCATCAATAGTGGCAACTTTAAATAACTTCATATTATTCGCAATTTCTTCTAATTTCTTTGAAGATATAAATTCTCCAAACAGCTCTGTTTTATTTAAAAAATATAATTTTTCCTGCAATTGCTCGATATGGGCATAAAGGTCATTACATTTAATAAAGTTCATATACTGCTTAAGTGGGATTTTTAGTGCATTAACATAGCCAAATGTTCTGTAAGTAACTTCAGATACACTTTCTTGCATCCCTTGTAGTTCACCTATTATTGTACCTGAGGAGAGGATATTATGAATATTTTCATTAGTATATATACTTTCTATATTTCCCGTAATTATCATATATATATTTTTAACGATTTCATCCTCTCTTAAAATAATAGAATTGGGATTAAAAGTAATTATTTCATTATTTAGAAGCATTTCAATGGCACTCTTTGAAGCATTTGGGAAATGGTCTACAAGATAAACAGAAGCGTGTTTATAATCATAATTTTGTGTTGACGGTATCAAGATATCAATTGTTCCAAAAGAAGCACCTGAACCTATGTGTTTATCTTCCTTTGAAAACTCTAAAGATGTATGAGACAATAATAATTTACCGGATTTATCATCTGCAAAATCTTTTGATTCTCCATGTATCATACCGCCGCCGATATCAATTTTCTTAATATCAGCATATTTTAAATATAATTCTTTTACCTCATCGCAATACTCTTTAGAAATACCAAATTCTTCTTTTTCGTTGGTTACCATATTATCCAATACATTAAATGAACTAATATCAGCTAAATGAGCATATATCTTATATCTGTCATCTGCCATTGTTCTAAAATAAAATATATTTGTTTCGATAGGATGAGGAGATAAACTTGGCTTAACTTCTAATCCATCCAAAAAATTCCAAACATCTAGTTCTAAATCAAAAAAATCAAAAAAATCACCCAACTGTTCAGGTTCCATTTCTAGTAAAATAGATAATTTTTTTAACACAGAAGCTCTTACTATTGAAGAACTGTAATATTTCAATTTTTGGTCACATTTCAATAAAGAAGTTATACCGGCAAAATGGTCGTCATGTGCATGAGTATGAAATAAACCTTCAATTTCATTTGTCCCTATTCCTAAAGCTTGAAGTGTTTCTAAGATATTCGGACCGGCATCAATCAAATATATTTTTCCTTGGAAAGTTAAAATACTTCCCATAGACGGTTTATATATATCCCAACCATCACCTTCTCCAATATGAATTATACTAAAATATTCTCTTTTTATCTTTGTATATCCCAATCTATAAGGTGAGGGATAAATCTCATTTTCTTTTAAATTTAAATCTACAGTCACTTTTTCATCTTGATATTCAAATTCAAAAATATTTTGAGAAACTCTTGTTATGTATAATTCATCTTTTATTTTAGTTTTACAATTTTCTTCAACATTAACCCAATCAAGTAAATCATGAGAATTTTTCATATTGCCAAATGCAAATTTTAATTTCATTTTCATAATTTTTCTGGCTAAATCCTCGTCGGCTCCAGCTTGAATAAGTTCATCTATACTTGAAAGACCATAGTTTCCTGTAAAAATATACTCCATTTGAATATCAATTTGCTTTTTATCTCCAATCAATAAGGGTTTTACACCATCATTATTTGGATGATTTGGAATTATCATACCCTGCTTGTATAACATTTGAAGCACTGGGAATTCTGTAAGATTTGAGAATAAAGAATTTTGAACCATTTTATCAGATAAGAGCACGGCATTTGGTCCTGTTTCATATGAAATACCATTCTTCTGCGTATTCATGATGAGACCTTTTTTTATTAAATGTTTAACACTGTCTGCCGGTGTTCCACATAATATTCTCATATCAATATCCGGTATCTCTACCCAATATACACCATTCATAATATTTAACATTTTTATTTTCATAGGTAAACTCCGTAGTGATATAAAAGTTTTTGATTAAGGTGTTGCAACTTTTTACTTTATTTTTTCAACTTGATATATAAAGACTTCCGGTGCAGTATCCAAATCAGTAATCCCTGCTTTGACAAACAGATGATTCATAAAAAGTTCGAAACTTGGAAGCTGTTCCCAAACTTGCGGTAAAAATGTTGCTTGTTTAAATCCTTGTTTTATAATCATACCATCAACACCGATTTTGATTTTATTTTCCAAATCGTGCATTGATGAGTATTCTACTTTAACAGCTTCGCTTAAAAGTGATATTTCGATATCTGTATTTTCAAATTCATCTTGTGTTAAAGGGGGAAATCGGGGATCTCCAAAGGCAGCTTTTTTGGCATTTTGTTCAATATCATCAATAAGTGTATTATATGAAACCAAAGAACCTATACAGCCTCTAAGCTTTTTATCAATTGTCAAAGTTACAAATGTTGCTGCTTTTTGTGCCAATATAGGAAACTGCTTAATTAATTTCTCATTATCTATGCTGCTTATACCGTTTAATTGATCTTCTATGGATCTTTTTGCTAAACTCAAAAGTGCATTTTTCATCTCTAAATCATCATTTTTCATCTACAAGCTCCTTGACCGCTTCAATGAATTTTTCATCACTATTAACACAACTACAAACTTTATAATCTCTAATCCCTAACTTTTGGGCTAATTCTCTATATTCAATATCTAGTTCAAAAACTGTTTCACTGTTATCAATTATAAATGAGATTGGATAAATTATCACTTTTTTATCTTTAAAATATTCAAGAGTTTTATCAAGACTCGGTTGCAGCCATTTCATAGGTCCAACCTTTGATTGATAAGCTAAATTTATAGATTCAAAAGTTGTAGCATATTGCGATAACTTTTCTTTTAAAATTTCAACATGTTCTTCGATTTGCTTTTGGTACGGGTCACCTTTTTTAATAATTTTTTGAGGCAATCCATGCGCAGAAAATATTAAGTGATAATCACTATATTTACCTTGTATTTTAATAATCTCATTACAAACAGCTTGATTATATAATTCATTTTTATAAAAAGGTTCTATTATTTCAATATTAAACTCCCCCTTGGCATGCTCAACAAAATCATCAATACTTGATTTGGTTGTGGTTGTAGAATACTGTGGATAAAGTGGTAATAAAATCACATCTTTAATATTTTCCTTTTTAATTCTGGAAATTGCAGTTTGAGAAAATGGTGAAGTATATCTCATGGCAGTTGTAACAAAAAATTGCGGTAAATGTTCTTGCAGTGAATGAACTAATTTATCAGTTAAATTATGCAAAGGAGATTCCCCACCAATCTTTTCATAATTTTCCCAAGCTTTATCGTGTCTTAACATCACAATGAGTGAAGCTACCATTGAACGAATGGTATCATTTGGGATACTTAAAATATTTTTATCATTAAACATATTGAGTAAAAAAGTACCTAACTCATCTTTATTTCTAGCCCCGCCCATATTTAATAATACTAATGCTTTTTTTATCATTTTGTCCCTATTTATCTATATTTATTATTGTATCACTGCACCATAAAGCTAAACTTTCATCATGCGTGATTAAAAGTATTCCAAATCTATCTAAAAATTTTACTAAAAGCTGCATCACTTCTAAAGCTGTTACATTATCTAACGCACTGGTTGGCTCATCTGCAAGAAGCAGATCAGGTTTCATTAAAATACTTCTTAAAATACTGCACCTTTGAAGTTGTCCACCGCTTAGTTCATGAGGTTTTTTTTCTAGCAATACTTTATCTAATGATAACTTTTCACATATTTCATCCAATTCATTCATATCATAAACCACATCTTTAATTTGTTCTATTATATTAAAAGATGGATGAAATGAACTGTAAGGATCCTGATATATTGAACTTACTTTCTGTACTTTAATTGAACCTTCTAATGGTTTTAAATTTTTACAAATAAGTTCAAATAATGTACTCTTTCCACTGCCGCTCTCCCCTACTATTGAAACTACTTCACCTTTGTTTAAATTACAAGAGAAATTATTGAAAATCAATTTATTTTTCGTATAGCCAAAAGTAAGGTTTGAAATTATTAATACATTATTTTTCATAAAAAACATTTTACAATAATATTTATATAAATTAACTTCACAATAACTTCACAATTTAATCCTATACTTTCATTGTGTAAGAAAAATATGGTAAAACGACTATTTAGGACTTAGATATAAGAATATATAAAGTTAAGTAGTTGTAGAATACTTACGAAATTAAAAACAGGAGAACAGATATGAACAAAATCGTATTAGGAACATTAGTATTAAGTGTTGCATCATTTGCAGCAGTGAATTTAGGAGCTTGTAAAGGTTGTCACGGTGCAAACTTTGAAAAGAAAGCTTTAGGAAAATCTAAAATTGTTTCAGACATGAGTAAAGCTGATGTTAGTGCTGCTATGATAGGTTACAAAAATGGAACTTATGGTGGACCAATGAAAGGTGTTATGAAAGGTCAAGTTGCTAAATATAGTGATGCTGATTTATCTTCAACAGGTCTTGGTAAATAATTAATTAATTTTAATAATTTATTATAAAAGCCGGCTACTTTTTAGTAGCCGGCTTTTTTGTTGCCTGTTTTTTCTTCTTTTCTCTTTGAACTGCATCATTTAAGTCTTCTTCACTATCAAAAAGTAAACCGCTCATCATTTTCTCACTATCATCAAATTGCCCTTGCTTTGCACCCCAGATAAAAATACCCAATATAGTAAAACTTAAAACAAGTCCTACTACCAGCATCATTGTTAATGTTTCTGTCATTATTTAATCCTTTTTTATTCTCAGACTGTTTCCAACTACAAGCAACGAACTCAAACTCATAGAAAGTGCTGCAACCAATGGTATTACAAAACCAGCCACTGCCAATGGAATTGTTACTATATTATACACTAAAGAGATCGCTAAATTTTGTTTTATAAAGTTATATGTTCGTTTTGATATTCTAAAGCTGTCTCTTATCGCATCTAATGAATTATTTAAAACTACAACATCACTTATAGCAATTGCTATATCTGCACCATTTCCCATAGCCATTGCAATATCAGCAGTGCTAAGTGCCGGTGCATCATTTATACCATCTCCTGCCATAATTACAATTTCACCATTTTGCTTTAATTCATCTACAAATTGTGCTTTTTGTATTGGATTCATATTCGCTTTATAATCTTTTATTCCAACAGCTTTTGCAACTTTTGAAGCTACTTTCTCATTATCACCTGTACACATAATTATTTTTATATTTTGTAAAGAAGAAATTATCTCTTTTGCCCCTTCTTTTATCTCATCTTCAAGTTCAAAGGTTGCTATATTTTTATCATTTACTGTAAAATGATAAATTGTTCGTTCATATTCTTTTTTGTCATCCACTTTACCGCCAAAAATTTCAATATCATTATACCGAGCACTCATCCCAATAGCTGGGATTTGTTGAATATCTTCTAATTCTAAAGTTTTAAGATTTTTATAATTATTTTCCAAATATTTTCTAACAGCACAACTTACCGGATGTGTAGAACTGTCAACCAATGAATAAAGCATGTTTAATTCTTCTTCCTTTAACACTTCACCCTCAACATTCAGCACTTTTAACTTCCCCTTAGTTATCGTCCCTGTTTTATCAAGTATCAAAGTGGTTGCTTTTGCAAAAGTTTCAATATATTTTGCCTCTTTAAATAATATTCCTTTTTTAGCCAGCCAGCTAATTCCAATTAAAGAAGCAATTGGAGTAGCCAAAGCCAAAGCACATGGACAAGCTATAACTATCACCGAAATAGAAATAATTAAAGCATTTTCAAACTCACCGTTATAAACATACCAACCAAGAAAACTCAAAACTGCAATAGTTAAAATAGTTATAGAAAAATATTTTGAGAGTTCATTTGCGGTATTTTCAATGTCGCTCTTACTTGCCAGTGAATCTTCTATAATATTTACAATATTATTTAAAGTAGAATGTTCATAGTCAGAAGTTACTTTATATCTAATTACCGAATCTAAATTTATAGTCCCGCTTATTATTTTATCATCAATATTTTTTGTAACTAAAACAGATTCACCACTAATACTACTTTCATCAAATGAACTGGCACCGCTAATTATAATACCATCAACACTGGCTTTCTCTCCAACTTTAATCTCAATAATATCATCAAGTTTAATCTCTTCTAAACTTACAATTTTTTTGACACCATCACTTACAATTGTAGCTTCAGTCGGAAGTTGAGATTTTATTTTATCAAGAGTATCAGCTGCTCCTTTTTTACCCAAAACTTCAAGATATTTTCCAACAAGAACAAAAGTGATTATCATAGTGACACTGTCAAAATAACTATGACCATCACCGCCAAATAAAATATATAAAGAATAAATATAGGTTAAACTGGCTCCTGCGATGACCAAAAAGTCCATATTAATAATGCGATTCTTTAATCCATAATAAGCTCCACGGAAGAAAATTATACCACTGTAAAATAATACAGGAGTAGTTAAAATAAATTCTCCTATATGAACTAAATTTAATATATCATCATCAATTCCACTAAAAAATCCACTATATTTAGCAACACCTAACATCATAATATTTACACTGGCAAATACGGCAACCATCATTTTTATAAAATAATCTCTTTTATTTTTAGTTGCTTTGGCTTCACTTTTTGTTTGGTCATAAGGATATGCGTTGTAACCAATACTTTGTATTTTAGCTATTATTTCAGATAATTTTACTTGTTCATCATCCCATATAATTTTTGCTTTGTAGTTTGTGAAATTAATATTTGCCTCTATTATACCATCTGTTTTATGTAATATTTTCTCATTTAGCCATATACAAGCAGCACAATGAATCCCTTCGATTATTAAATCTACTTTTTTAAATCCATCCTCGGTGATTTTTACATATCGTTTTTCAAAAGTTTTCAAATCAAATCTATTTAAATCTTCATGGGCTTGAAGAGGAGGAGTTAGTGTATTGTTTCCCAGCTTGTCATAAAAACTGTCAAGTCCATCATCTTTTAAAAGATGATAAACACCTTGACAACCGTTGCAGCAGAAGTTTAAGTCAGGGTTACTTTCCTCTTTTATCATCACCTTTTCATCAAATTCAAGATGACAATGAGTACACTTAACTATTGACACTCAAAAATTCCCAGTTTTTTATTCTTTATAATTTGAGTATGTTTTTTTATAAGTCCATGCATACAAATATAAACATTATTCTTTTGACAAGCTTTTAAAAAACCGACTGCACTAATAAGATTTGAAGTAGCTTCTATTGGATTGATACTAAAAGGCTTCATGGCACCAGTCATAACTATTTTTTTATTTTTAAGATTATTTGCTAAACATAAAGCTGTTTTATTTATCGTATCTGTACCATGAACTATGATAATTTTATCATATTTAGATTTTTTTATATATTTAACCAATTGTTTTATATCATCTTTATTTATTTCTAAACTATCTTTGTGAATTAATCCAAAAATCTTTATATCCAATATTTTGGAAGTTTGTAAAATTTTATTTATTGCATTGTTATTTTGAGAAACTATCAACTCTCCGCTTATTTCATCATAAACTTTATTAAAAGTCCCTCCTGTGTTAATAATTAGTATTTCATTATTCATTATTCACTCTTAATTAAATTTATTGTATTATAGCTAATAACTAATTATAAAAGAAGATATATAGATATGAATTTAAATACTCAAAGATTGAAAGATATTACCGTTTTATATTGTGAAGATGAAAAAGATTTACAAGATGTAACTGTTGGTATATTGCAAAATTTTACAAAAGCACAATTTATTGCCGAAGACGGTCAAGAAGGTTTAGAGCTTTTCAAGAATCATCAAGACGAAATAGATTTAATTATTACTGATGTAAATATGCCGCATATGAGTGGTTTAGAGATGTCAAGAGAGATTAAAGAGATTAAAGAGATTAATCCTGATATCCCTATTATAGTAGCAACAGCATTCCAAAATAGTGAATACTTATTAGAAGCTATTGATCTTGGTGTCGATAAATATGTATTAAAACCGGTTAATATCAAAAAACTTATCGATACAATGTCGCAATCTTTACTTTATCATGAATTAAAAGATTTATATCGTGATATTTTAACTAGCTTACCAAATAGGAATGCTTTAATTAAAGCATTTGGAAGTGAAACAAACTCTCTTGTTGCTTTATTGGATATTGATAAATTCTCAGTGCTGAATGATTTATATGGTGAGGAAAATGGTGACCGTATTCTTATAAATTTTGCCCAAAAGTTGAAGTCGTATTTTACAAATGATTATAAAATATATCGTGTTGGTGCAGATAAATTTATGGTTTTAGCTAAAAAGGATGAAAAATCTCTTGACAGTTTAAAACAATTATGTGAAGACTTTACGAAAGATATTGACTTACATGGTCTACAAATAAATAATTATGATATATCTCTTAGTGTTACTATAGGTATAGCTGCTTCTGATGATAAACATGCTTATGAATATGCACAAAGAGTTGTGCAAAAGGCTAGACAATCATTTGTTCACCTTATGGTTTACGAAGAAAAGTTATTTGAGCAAAAAGAAGATTTTGAAGAAAATTTACGATGGATTAAAAAATTAAAATTAGGTGCTTTTGATGAACACTTTCAACCATTTTTTCAGCCAATAGTAGATTCTCAAACTAAAGAAGTCTATAAATATGAAGCACTGATTAGATATATTGAAGATGATGATACAGAAATAGCACCATATAAATTTTTACCAATAGCAAAAAAAGCTAGACTTTTCCCTATGATTATTAAGATTATGCTTACGGGTGCAATTAAGGTAATCAAAGAAAAAAACTTACGAATATCAGTTAATATATCATATGAAGATATTATAAATAAAGATACCAATAATTTTATTTTTACTACACTTGAAGAAAATAAAGATGCAGCAAGCTTATTGGAGTTTGAACTATTGGAAAGTGAAGAGATAGAAGACTTTAGTATGGTTAAAGATTTCATAGATAAAGTAAGAAGTTATCATTGTAAAGTTGGTGTTGATGATTTCGGTGCAGGATACTCAAATTTTAATATGCTTGAAGCTTTAAATATAGATTTTGTCAAGATTGACGGATCTTTGATAAAAGATATAGACAGATTACCTAAACAGGCACTTATTGTGGAAACGATTTCTCAATTTTGTACTAAATTAGGGATACAAACGGTAGCAGAATTTGTTAGTTCTGAAGAGATATCTTCAAAAGTTGAAGGTATAGGTATTACATATATGCAAGGGTGGCATTTTGGAAAGGCTGTTTGTCAAGACGAATTATAATTTTATACCAAATTAAAATTCTACAGTACCTTCAATTGCAAATTCTGCTTTAGGGTCAAGTTCTGAGTGACTCAGCATCCCGATACTTAATCCAAATTTTTCAAATATTTCAGAAATCCGTTTTCTTAAACTTGGATCTACAACCATAGAAACCCCTGATATACCTTTATCATCAAGTGATGTTATCAATTCTCTGGTTTTTGTTACTAGATTATTAATCTCTGAAATACTAAGCATTAAATGACTCACTCCATGCTGTTCTTGTAATTTACCCATAAATTCTTGCTCTAATTCACCTTTAATAGTAATAATATGCAATATTCCATCACTACTTTTAAATTTATTTGTGATTAATCTAAATAATTTAGCTCTCACATGCTCAAGTAATATATCTGGAGCTTTTGTAACTTCTGAAATATCAGCAATTGATTCTATAATTGTGAGCATATCTATAATTGGAATTTTTTCATGAAGTAAATCTTTACAAACTTTTAATAATACCCCATAAGTAGTCACTTTCATAGCTTCTTCAATAACTATAGGGAAATTTTCTTTTAATCTATCTATAACATTAACAATATCTTGTCTTGTAATTATATCTTCTGCATGTTTTTTAATAGTTTCAGATATATGTGTAGATATAATAGTGGGTGCGTCAACGACAGTAAAACCTTTTTGTAAAGCTTCATCTTTTAAATCTTGATTTATCCAAGTAGCATCCAATCCAAAAACAGGTTCTTTGACTTTTTTCCCGGATATTACAGCGCCGCCTATTCCTCCCATAGCAAGTAATTGATTTAACTCAACATTTCCTCTTGATATTGGGATTCTTTTTAAATATAAACAATATTCATTTGTACCTAGTGTTGGTTCATCGGCAATTCTTATTTGTGGTATTACAAACCCAAGTTCACCTGCAATAGTATTTCTAATACCTTTGATTTTATCAAGTAATTCACTGTCCCCTCTAATTAATTGTAATAACCTGACACCCAATTTTAATTCTAAAACTTCCAGCTTCATAGTTCGCTCTAATGTTGTTTCCTCATTTTGAACAGTTGCTTTAGCTTTTTGTTCTTTAATCTTATTAATATCTGTAGGTGCTGGTTTACCTTTTTGTTTTGGTTGTTCTTTAAAAAACCTGGTAAAAGCATTATCTCTATCTTCTTCAATCATATAAATAATATAACCTGTCATAAAAAGTAATAATCCCATAGATAGTAAAATACCTACAGGAAATCCCGGTATCATAGAAAACAGAAACAATCCTATACCAACCATCATTAAAGATCTGCTGTCTTTAGCTAATTGCCCTATTGATGTACTGGCAAAGTTATCTTCATCTGCATTTGAACGAGTTATCATAACAGCCGTTGCAGTTGATAAAATAAGTGCAGGTATTTGAGCAACAAGTCCATCACCAATAGTTAAAATAGTATAAATCTCTCCACTTTCAGCTGCTGTCATATCATGTTGAAACATACCTATTAACAATCCGCCGACAAGATTTACTATTGTAATAATAATACCGGCAACCGCATCACCTTTTACAAACTTAGATGCCCCATCCATAGCTCCATAAAATGAAACTTCCCCCTGAAGCACTTTTCTTCGCTCTTGGGCTTGCTTATCATCTATAAATCCCGCATTCAAATCAGCATCTATGGCCATTTGCTTTCCTGGCAGTGCATCTAAACTAAATCTTGCAGTTACTTCAGCAACTCTTGTAGCACCTTTGGTAACAACCATAAAATTAATAATTACCAATATAATAAATATGATAATACCTATAACCATATTACCGCCAACAACAAACTCCCCGAAAGCGGCTATAATATCACTAACCGCATCAGGTCCCTTATGCCCATCGCTCAAAATAGATCTAGTAGTTGCAATATTTAATGATAGTCTAAATAATGCAAGTACTAAAAGTAATGTTGGAAAAGTTGTTAAATCTGATGGTTTTATAATATATAAAGAAACAAGTAAAATTAAAAGTGATAAGGTTAATGAAATAACTAAAAAGAAATCTAACAAAACTTTTGGTAACGGAATGATAATAATCCCAATGATTGCAACAAAAAGTGCAACCATTATCAAATCTTTTGAAAAAATCTTTTTTAAATTCATATATTATTTAAATTTATTTAAGAAACTTCATCAATGACAATGAATACATTTTTGAAACTGTCGAGTATAATGCTTGATATGTCATCTCTAAAGATTTTGATTCCATAGCAAGCTTTGATAAGTCTGCACCGCCAATCTCTTGCATTAAGATGTTATAATGCACTGACTTTGTTTGAATTCGTTCTAATGCAATATTAAAAATATTATTTCTTCCACCAAGTTCTGCATGTCCAATATTTGTTGCATCAAACTGTTGTGATGTTCTATCAAGTGAATCTCTTAAAATATCCGTTACAGCAGTACCACTAATTCCAGCATCTTTTGTACCATCTTCTTTAGTTGAGTAACCTTTTAAAGCATTTATCATTATATTTAATTCATCAAAAAAACTATGTTTAGCTTCTAAAAACCTAGTCCCGGTAATTGCACCGGCAACAGTAGTATATGTTGTTTGTGTTCCGGATGTTGTAAGAGTTAATTCAACAACAGGAACTTCTAGTACACCGTTTCTATCATATTGTTGAATTGTAGTTTTAGCACTATTTAGTTTCCATTCATTTCCATTTTCGTCAATAATTCTTTCAGCTTCATTAAATGACAATTGGTCTCCCGCACCTGCTGAGTCTGTATTATACATCAATACATCATAAGCAGTAATACCTCTTTCCCAATAAGTATTCGGCTCAACCGCAACTGACCTTAAAAATGCATCACCTCCAAAGTCAACTCTTCCATTTGCATCAAAATCAGCATCTTTTGTAAAAGTTTGTTTTGTAGTTTGAGAACCAGTAAATATATACTCTCCATCTACTCTTGTATTTGCTATAGAAAATAAATTTTCTCTAAGACCTTTCAAATTAGTAGCTATTGCCGTTTTTGCACTATCATCCATACCGGCATTTAAAGATTTTAATAAATCAACTTTTATTAAATCTATAGTTGTTTTTATTTCATTCATTGAACTGTCAGAAACTTCATTTTGAGCTGTGGTTTTATTGATCTGAATTTTCAAACCCTCATATACTCTTATATTATCTTCAATATCTAATAACTTAGCATACTTAACTACATCATCACTACCATTTTCTAATGATTTACCCGTACTCATCTGGTATGAGATTCGTTCATTTTCCGTATTTAAGTTTGAAATACGGCTCATCATGTGACTCGTCATATCAATCATTGAACACCCCCTATTTGTTACTATATATCTTTATTTTTATAAATAATATTATCCTTTTTATGATTAAAAATCAATTATCTTATAAAATAATATTTTTGATTATACATACTCTAACTTTAATATAACCTTAAAATTCATCATTTCTTAAAATTAGATTAACTATTTGCCACTTCCATTAATGTATTTAGCGTGATTCCAAACTCTTGGAGTTCTTCGGTTTCTTGTGTTAAAAAACTTCTAATTTTATCTTTTTTAGCTAAAGCAAGGTCTAGTTCTTTATCCATACCCGGCTTATATGCACCTACACGAATTAAAACTTCATTTTCTTTTATTAATGCTAATACTCTTTTTAACTTTAAAACACTGTTGTACTGTTCTTTTGTAATAACTTTATCTATAACTCTTGAAGCACTTTGAAGTAAATCTATAGGTGGATAATATCCTTGCTCTGTCAGTTCTCTTGTTAAAACAATATGCCCATCCAAAATAGACCTGCTTTGATCAGATATTGGATCACTCATATCATCTCCCTCTACAAGTACGGTAAAAAAAGCGGTAATAGTTCCTTTTGAATTTGAACCAGCTCTCTCCATTAATTGGGGTAAAAGTGCAAATACTGATGGTGGATAACCTCTGGAAGCCGGCGGTTCACCGCTGCTTAAACCTATCTCTCTTTGAGCCATAGCAAATCTTGTCACAGAATCCATCATAAGTAACACATCATGCCCTTTATCTCTAAAAAATTCTGCAATTGCCATAGCTGTAAAAGCACCATATTTTCTCATCAATGCTGATTCATCACTTGTAGCTGTTACTATAATTGTATTTTCTAAATTATTTCCAAGATTATAATGTATAAATTCAGGTATTTCACGACCTCTTTCCCCAATTAAAGCGATAACTTTAATTTGTGCTTCACAACCTTTTACTATCATCCCCATCAATGTAGATTTTCCCACACCGCTTCCTGCGAATATCCCTACTTTTTGTCCTTTTCCACAAGTTAGCATAGAATCAATTGCTTTAACACCTGTTAAGAATTTTTGATCTATAATTCCTCTTTCTAACGGAGGCAAAGATGGTTTATTAATTGGAGAATTTTCTTCTAAACTTTCAATTTTTCCTTTATCATCGATAGGTTCTCCCAAGGCATTTACAACTCGTCCTAGTAAACCATAACCACAAGATACACTTAAACCCTCTTTTTGTAAAAAAACTTTATCATGTATTCTAAAGCCATCAATAAAAGAAAAAGGTATAATAGTAAAATCATCACTACGAATAGCGGCAACCATACCAAGAACAGAATACAAATGCTCTTGGGATTCAATCTTTACAATATCGCCAATAGCAACTTCTAAGCCGCTTGCTTTAATAGAAGTACTGCTAATATTTACAATACGACCAAAGGGTACAAATAAATCTTTATCATCTAATTTATTTAATATATCATCTAAATTCATTAATTTAACACTTCTTTCTCAATACTTTTATAACCTGTCACACATCTTTTTATAAAAGTTATCTGCATCTTTTAAACTTTGACACTTTTGAATACTTTTTTTATATCTGTTTTCTTTTCCTAAATACTCATATATCCTTGCCATCTCATAATATATATTAGCAAGATTATTATCACTTAATTTTCGTGTTTGTTTTATAACCATGTCAAGATAATTTAAAGCGGTCTCATAATCATCATCAAGTTTGGCTTCCTTTACTAATTCTAAATCTACAAATGGAGAATACACAAAAGCTCTCATCTCTTGCTGCTTTTTATATAATTTATTTAAAATAATTTGTGCTTCTTTTTCATCATTGTTTTTTTGAAGATACAAGTAATATTGATAATAAAAATCTATTATTAAAGGGTTGTCTTCGTTAGCTTTTATATATTCAGGATGTTTATTTGTATATCTAAAAAACTGCTCCATACTTGATGCATTATTTAATTTTCCATATACTAAAAATCGATATAAAAATTCTTCCTCTTTTATTTTTGAATCGTTATTCATATCAATCTTTTGAATAAATTCATAAGCATCATCTATTTTATTTAATAATATGGCAACCTTTTCTAAAGATAAATATAAACTTGCATCTTTACTTCTTTTAAAACTGCTTTTTGCCATATTGTAAGATCTTTCATCCGGAATTTCAGTCAAACAATCAAAAAGCTGTGTTCTACTGGTATTATTCTCAATTAAAACTTGTAATGCTTCATCTCTTACAAGATGTAGAACTTGCGATAATTCTATACATTTTTCATTTTCTAAATAAAATCTGATCATATCTGCATTAATAATATCAAAAAGTTCATTAATATTTTTATATCCAAATCGTTGTGTAATTGTAGTAGCTATTTTGCGATAAATATGTTTTAATTTTCGTATCGATTCATAATCTTTTTTCTTGTGAGAATTTAGTAATTCTTGTAAAAGTACCTTTTGCTCCATAACTTCAGATTGAGAATATTTAGTTAAAATTTTTGATGGTTCTAATTTTCCTTCTCTCATTAAAATTTCATCCATTGCAATTTTAACCTGACTGTAATATGGTGTCTTGTTTTTTTGTACCATTAAATCTTTATATAACTCTTTAGCCAATGTCATATAGAAAGTATTCCTTCCTGCAATTCTCATATATACATTTGCTAATCTAAACTTAAACTTATTTACACTCTCTTCTTCAACTGCATTATTTAAAAGCATTTTTAGAATATCTATAGCAAAATTAGGCATATTAGCATCAATTAATTTATCAACTTTTTTTAAAGCTAAAAAACTGTCATTAGCATAATATTTGATATTTTTTTTCAATACCTTTCCAGCTAGATCATAAGCTTTTTCATCTTCACCTGCCAATATATAAGCATCATACAGCTCATCTGCGACAACTGTTGCTACACTTAAATTCTTTGTCTTAACTAATATTTCATATAAGACATCAATAGCTTTTTTATATTGTCGCTTATGAATTGCTATTTGTGATAATGTAATCTTACCAAAGGATTTTGCGACGGGGTCATCAAATATCTTTGAAATAAAGTTAGCATAATATTTAGCTTCTTTTGGTTGATTAATATTTAAATTTAGTACCACTAATAATTTATATGCATCTAACAAATCTTCTCTTTGTATTTTAGAATTGTTAATTCCATTTTCTAATAATGCAATAGCTTCCTTAGAAAATTTAGTACCGCCTCGTTTATACAATATCTCCGAGTATAAAAGTATAATACCGGAAGTTAATATTTTTAATTTATTTTTTTCTTTAAACTTGACCATTTGATTATAAGCATTCTCAAGCTGTCCTTCTCTTATAAGTCTTTTGATGGTCTGTAATTTGTGGTTTCCTGTTAATATTTCTTGTTTTTTAAACTCTGCAATTTGACTTTTATCTTCATTTATAAAACTATAATAAAAATCTTGTTTTGCATAGCTTGAGATAGTTATCATTAAAAATGTAAGTATTATATTTTTCATAAATTTCCTATTTATTGTTTTTTTAAATTATATATATAACTAAAAATATCTGCAATTGCCCGATAAAACTCTTCCGGTATCTCTTGACCTACTTCTATTTGATCATGAAGGGCTCTTGCCATTGCAGGATTCTCTATTATCGGAATATCATTTTCTCTGGCAATATCCTTTATTTTTAATGCTATAAAATTA
The DNA here is from genome assembly GCA_965242915.1 of Arcobacteraceae bacterium. GTDB lineage: Bacteria > Campylobacterota > Campylobacteria > Campylobacterales > Arcobacteraceae > CAJXII01. The sequence continues at coordinate 33,676 of CBDETN010000023.1, read as the reverse complement.
ATACCTTTTGCTATTACTTTTGGTGCAGCTGCTGTGCCTTGTTCATATTTTAATGCTACTGCATAATGAGTAGGATTTGTAATAACAACATCAGCCTCTTTTACATCACTCATCATTCTTTGCATAGCCATTTTCCTCTGAATACTTCTAATTCTACCTTTTATCTCTGGATTTCCATCCATCTGCTTATGTTCATCTTTAATCTCTTGTTTTGACATTTTTAAAGACTTAATATAATAATATTTTGTAAAATAAAAATCTATTATAGCAAAAATGATTATAATTAACAAAATAGCTGCTATAAAATATCCGGTTAATTTTATAATTTCATTAATTGAAGCACCAATTCCCATATCCATCATTGCCAAAATATCTTTTGCTACAAATAAAACAATAACATACATCACTATAATAATAATAGTTAATTTTACCATAAGCTTCAAAGCTTCCAATATTTTTTTCATACTAAAAACATTTTTTATTCCACTTACTGGATTAAGTTTGCTAAATTCTAACTTTAACGGAGTAAATATAAAACCAAACTGTATTACATTAAAAGCAAAAGCCATTACAAGCACTAGAATAAAGAAAGGTGTTAAAGCAGAAAGTAAAGAGGTAATTACAGTATATGTTATGGTAAAGTATATTGTACCATCCATATCATGACCTATAAAACTAAAAATATATAACATCATTTTTTGTAATTCAATAAACATTTGTTGTGAAAAAAACAATAAATATATTGAACAAAAAAATAATATAGCAGCACCTGGTACTTCAGATGATTTACCTACATTTCCTTTTTCTCTTGCTTCTTCAATCTTTTTGGAGGTGGGTTCTTCGGTTTTCTCATCTTCATCATCTGCCATATTTTACCCCTCCTTTTTCTTAATAAAATTTATTCATAAAATATGCTTTAAATGCATCTGCAAATATTTCAAAACCAAGCATCATAAAAATAAATATTAATGTAAATTTTATTTGAAATGTGATTACAAACGGAGAAAATGCCGGCATAGATTTTGTACCATATCCATAATAAATATCCATAATAAATCCTATAAAAAATAAAGGAAATGCAAAAGAAAATGCAAAAGAAAACATATTGGTAACTTCTTTTATAGCAATTGATATACCGTCATAAGAAAAAAGATCAAAAGTGCCTAATTCAATAAGTCCAAAACTTTCACTTAACATTATTAAAGTAACTTCATACATACCTGTTTGAAAATACAAAACTAAAACAATCATATATAAAAATCTGCTTACAATCCCTTGCTGGGTACCTGTTGCCGGGTCAAACATATTTGCCATAGATAAAGCTGTCGCATAACCTATTAAATCTCCAATAATTTGAATAGCTGAAAATATAATTTGAACAAAAAATGATGCGATTAGACCTAGTGTGGCTTCACTAAGCAATGCTAAAATAAATTTATCCTGCCCTATAACACTGATATCATAATCTACTAATGGAAATAAAAATAATGTAAAATAAAATGAAAGCGCTATTCGTATAGTTGGATTAACTGACTTATGTCCAAATATTGGCATAAAAGCCATAAATGCCAATACTCTAGCTAATAATAATGAAAAAGCTAAAACTGTCGGCTGGTCAATTAAAGATACTAAAGCTTCCACTATAAAATATCTTTACATATAATCTTGAGTATCTTGTATTATCTCATCATCAATTAAAGTTTGTTCTGTATAAATATCTTGCGATTGGTTATTATTCTGTTCTTGTTTTGCTTGTTCAAAAGCATGATTTGAAGAGTCACTTTGCATACCAAAACTTAATGATATATTTGAACCAGTCTCGCTAAAATTCCTTTGTAATGCGCTTTGCAAAGAGGCTTTATTGTCTATAAAAGATTCCAGTGTAGCAGTACTTGACATATTCATAGATACACTCATACTTTTTTGGGCTTTATTACTCTTTAGCCTAATCGAAATACTACCTAAACTAGCAGGATTTAGATTAAATCTAAATGTAGTAACCGGCGGCTTATAATTTAAATACATATTTCTTGCAACTTCACTCATAAAGCTTCCAACTTGTTGTCTAGCTCCTATAATTTTACTTGTAAAAATCTGAGCAACATTATTTGGCACAGTTAATTCAATTGTCTCTTTTATTTTAGTTGATTCAGATGTTTGAGCTTTTTCTTTTTCTATTATTTTAGAAGCAGTAGGAAAAACAGTTGTTGGTTGATTTATTAGATTTTTAATATGCTTATTTTGTTCTAATATTAATTTATCTAAAAAACTGTTTATAGATTTTATTTGTGTATCTTTTTTCACAACTTCTATCTTTTTTTCACCACTATCAGTAGTTATTTCAATATCTGTAGCATTCAACTCTAAAATATCTGCACTTTTTTTAACTCCTGTTGTTGTTTTTATCTCTTCTAAAACTTTTTTACTCTGGGTAATCTTCTGAATTTTACCTAGTTCATTGGCATTTTTTTGTGCCCCTAAAAACATATTCGCAGATATATTGTCTTTTTGTGTAATATTAACATTTGTTTTTTCTAATTGTTGTTTTGTTATTGTTTGCTTTGTGTCTTTTGATAAATCTATCTTTGTTTGTTGAACTTTAGATTCTGATATCAATTGTTTACTAGATAACTTTATCTCTTTTATATCATCTACAATATTCTTTCTAACTTCTTTTGGTAACTCATTTATAATTGAGTTAAATAATGATGGTTTATCTGATGAAATGGCTTTTATATCATCTTTATATTCAGTATTATCAACTAAATTCTCATTTTTATCTTTTAATGTAGTTATATCAGATTTATTGTTTGTTTCAACTATCTCCTCTTTTACTGGGATATATTTAGTTTTATTTTCACTCTTAATATCTTTTGAAATTTCTATATTTTTATCTTTTGAAGCAGCAGCAGTTTCATTCTTTTTATCTTTTGTAACGATTTCTTCTTTTACTGGAATATCTTTAGTTTTATTTTCACTCTTAATATCTTTTGAAATTTCTATATTTTTATCTTTTGAAGCAGCAGCAGTTTCATTCTTTTTATCTTTTGTAACGATTTCTTCTTTTACTGGAATATCTTTAGTTTTATTTTCACTCTTAATATCTTTTGAAATTTCTATATTTTTATCTTTTGAAGCAGCAGCAGTTTCATTCTTTTTATCTTTTGTAACGATTTCTTCTTTTACTGGAATATCTTTAGTTTTATTTTCACTCTTAATATCTTTTGAAATTTCTATATTTTTATCTTTTGAAGCAGCAGCAGTTTCATTCTTTTTATCTTTTGTAACGATTTCTTCTTTTACTGGAATATCTTTAGTTTTATTTTCACTCTTAATATCTTTTGAAATTTCTATATTTTTATCTTTTGAAGCAGCAGCAGTTTCATTCTTTTTATCTTTTGTAACAATTTCTTCTTTTACTGGAATATCTTTAGTTTTATTTTCACTCTTAATATCTTTTGAAATTTCTATATTTTTATCTTTTGAAGCAAGCACTTTTTTCGCATCCATAATCATTTTATCAAGTAAAGATGGTTCCTTAATATTCTTATCCGCAGTTATCTTACTTGTTTTATCGCTCTTAGTTTGTATTGAATCTTTATCTTGTTTTGTTGCAGTATTGTTGGTTTTTTCACTCTTGGTTAAAACATCATCTTTTTTGGTAGAAGTATCTTTTTGCACTTGTTTTGCAGAACCTAAAAGTTTATCAAATAGAGATGGTTTTTCTTTTACTTCATTGGATTTTGTACTAGATAAATCACCAGTTGAAAGTACTGATTGCTTTACTTTTGTTGGTTTAGCTTCTATATTTGTACCTGTAAAGTCAACTGACATCTATATCATCCTTTTACTTTAATAAATCTAAGGTTTTCATATCCATAGCCTTTTGTTGTTGAAAAGCTGCCACATTTGCTTCATAAGATCTCATAGCTTCAATTAAATCTACCATCTCAATTACTGGATTTATATTTGGATATGCTACATAACCATCTTTATTGGCATCTGGATGTTGCGGTTCATATTTCAGCATAGGTTTAGCCTTACTATCAAGTATCTCTTTAACTCCAACGCCTCTTAAATTTGAAATATTAGCATTTGTATTACCAAAACTTTCATTTTTATTGTTATTTTTTACATTATCCAAAAGAAGTTCTTCAAATACCACATTTTGTTTCTTATATGGACCACCATTTTCAGTATGAGTTGTTTGTGCATTTGCAATATTTGCACTTACAATATTAATTCTAGTTCGTTGTGCTGACATACCGGATGTCGCTATATTATAACCATCAAAGAAACCCATATTTTATCCCTTTCTTAAATCTGCATTGCCATAATTTGCTTATATGCCCCTAGCGCTTTATTCTTCACTTCAAGACCTAACTTTAAACTCAACTCAGCTTCTTCAATTTGCTGAATAGCTTCTTGCAAGTTTTCAACTTTTCCTGTAGCGATACTCTTCATCGCATCATACGCCTCTACCTGCTGAGTATTTATATCACCCATAGCAGTTTTTAAAACATCAGAAAAAGAACTGCCTTCTATCTTTTCAGATTCTGGCTTCAATGTCATACTTTGACCACTGATTGATCCAACAGAACTTAAAACTTCACCAAGATTCATATCCTTATCCTCCTATTTCGTATTTTTAGAATCTCTTGATTCTACTGTATTCATTTTCATTTGATGCATTAACAGATCCAATTTATCTTCTGCTATTTTAAATGCTTGTTCATCATGTGTACCTTGTAAATTAAATAACAAAATAACCAAAGAGATCATCATATTTGATATCCCTTTAAATGCTATTGTGACAATAATTGTACCAAACATCATTTCAAACGGTGTAAACAAATGAGAATTTAAGACAAAAAATATTAAAGTTGCAAAAAAACCAGCGGCAATATACGCACGAAAAATACCACCCTCAATTATTTGCCGAGAGAAATTCTGAATTACCATTTTTTCACCTTTTCCAACTCTCTCAATAATTTATCCACTACATTCTCCAAGTCAACAGTAGCAACATCATATTTAAATTCATTAACAAAAAGTAATCTTCGTCTTCCTGCCTTTTGAATATTTTGTGTACTACTTATACTCCCTATATATTTTACCATAAAATTCTTGTTTAATCTATTTTTTTGTGATAAATCTTTAATTGAATTTGTAATTGTATCACCAATTGTATAATTTTTAGTATGATTAAAACATATTAACAACTTCTTCTTAGTCTTACTTAGCATTTTAATTAAAGCATAAGCATCTGTAATTGCACTAGGGTCTGTTGTAGTAATAGCTAAAATCTCATCAGATATATCTAAAAATTCCTGTACATATTCATTTAATCCAGCTCCTGTATCTATAAGTAAAATATCATAGCTGTCAAGTTGGACAATTTGAGTAACAACTCTTGAAAATACTAAGCTATTAGTATTTTTTGTATATTCGTAGCCGCTCTTACCTGCACATAAAGTAATATTATCATACTGTGTCGGAATCAAAATTTCTTCTAAAGATGAGTGTCCGTCAATATAATCAAAAAATGTTTTAGCAGGTCTTACATTAAGCAAAACCTGCATATTTGCTAAACCAATATCAGCATCAAGTACAGCTACATTGTAACCTTTTTGGGACAATACAAATGCCATATTTGCCGTAATAGTAGATTTTCCTACACCGCCTTTTCCGGATGTGATAGCTATAACCTTAGTTTTAGATTTACTAGCGGCAGATTTTGTAGTTAAAGAAACTAAATTTTGTGCTTGTTGCGAAATTTGATTAAACAATTTTATCCCTACTACATTTTCTATCCATAAAGCAATTTATTAAAAAAGATGCATCAGCTACAATTAAATCATCAGGTACATTTTGTCCAATTGATAAAAATGAGATAGATTTTTTAGATTTATGAGTAAAAGATATTAAACTTCCAAAACTTTTTGTTTCATCAAGTTTTGTAAAATTAAGATTATTAATACCCAATACAGCATACTTATTATAAATTTCATGTAAATCTGATGTTTTAATATTTGCCGGCAATACAAGAGTTTTTTCAATCAAAATATTTTCATCAAGATTTTGTTGATATTGACTAATCAACTCAATTTTATCCATATCATATTGGCTGCTGCCTGCTGTGTCTATTAAAATATAATGACAATCTTTTAATCTAGATATTGCTTCACTTAAATCTTCAGTTCTTTTAACTACCTCAAGAGGTAATCTCATAATATTTGCATAAGCTTTTAATTGTTCGATAGCACCTACCCTAAATGAATCTAAAGTTATAATTCCAACTTTATAATTTATTGGCATTTTATAAGCAAATCTGGCTGCTAGTTTTGCTATTGTTGTAGTTTTTCCAACCCCTGTAGGTCCTACAAACATCATAATCTTTTTTTGATTAGTCTGCAATGGTACTTCATGTTTTATAGGTATTAATCTTCGCAATATCAATTTAAAGAAATCATTTACTTTATTGGTATTTGATTTAAAAGCCATAGGTAATTGTTTAATTGTTTTTTTAAAGATTGTATAAATCATCTCTTCATCAAATTCATTTAATTCAAATAAACTATACATATCTATAAATTCCGGGGGTATGTCTAAATCAAAAAGTTGACTTTTTGGAGTCCATATCGTTTTTTGTACATTATCAATGGATTCTTGCATTTTTAATATTTGTGCTTTAAAATCATATACCTGTGCTTTTAAAGCATTTTCAGTTTTATCATCCTGAACGCTGTTAGAACTTATAGTTTGCTGCTCTACTGTATTTTGGGATTCATCTTCCAATCCTACTAATATTTCATACATATCTACATTATCTTTAGCTTTTGTAGATATCTTTTTAGTATATATCACTATAGCATCTTCACCACAGTGAATCTGCGCCTTTCTTAATGCAATAGTTGGTGTTTCACCTAAAAATGAAAGAGTTTTCATCGAACTCTCCCATCTTTGTATATCTTTTGAATTTTTCCATTATCATCTCTTAATCGAATATATTCTTTTGTTTCTCGTATAATTTTTCCACTTCTTTCAATTTGAATTGAACCAAAATTAAATAACACTTTATTTGTTTTTTCTAATTTATACAAATCTTTCTTACAAATAATATTACCTCTTTTTATATAAATTTTAGCACGATATTCATTGGTTGACAAATCTTCTTTAGTAATCGGTTTACAAAATCTTTTAACTTTATTAAAATCAACATTATCGATATAAATATCTGATTTTATAATTTTATCTTTAAATTTAATATTTTTAGATACCTTAATAACTTCTATTGAAGCTTCTAGTATTCCAGATAAAAGTATTAAAACAATAAGGTATTTTTTCACTAAGCACGAACCTCAAATAAAGATCCGCCATTTGCTTTTGATATATCTTCAATAATCTCTCTATACATCTCTTTTACAGGTAAAACGATTGCTGCAAGTTTAGTATTTAATTTAGACAATTGGATTAAATGTACTTCTAATCTATCTACATCTTCTCTATATTTATCTACATTAACTCCTGCTTGCACTTCGTGAATTAAATTTTGATTTAACTCCTCTTTTAAAGAAGCTATTTGTTCCATATATTCTAATTTAATATCATTTCTATCCAAAAGTTTTTCATGATTCGCTTTTCTTACATCTTCTATATCATCAAGAATACTTTTTTTTAGCAACTCTACTATTTCAATCATTTTTGTTATTATATCCGGTATCATTTTTTATTCTCACTTAAAAATTTATATAGCATATCACTAATTCCTAAACTTCCTGAAGATTTCCGGGAAATACTATCTGTATACATACCTTTAATAATATCTGATCCCACACCTTCTCCTGCAACATTAGTTGATTTTAATGATATTTCAAGCAATTGGTTCATAAAAAACGCTTCAAAATCATTACATACATTTTTCAAATTTTGTTCAGTTACACTATTACTGTTAATATCTTTAAACTGATTTGGTTTCAGTATAGATATATCAGTAAATTGATTGGATATTTGCATTATTCTACTCCTTTATTCTATCAAAGAAATTTGCTTCTTGAATATCTTTATTCTTATTTTCTGCTGCAATAAATCTTAACTCAACTCTTCTATTGTCACTTTGAGCATCTGTTTTGGGACGATAAGAACCAAAAGCAGAAACTTTTAGAGTAGCCGGCTCAATTCTATTTCGTATTAATTCTTTTACCACAGCAATTGCTCTTAAAGCAGATATATCCCAGCTGTCTCTAGGTATATCATCATTATTAATGTTACTGCCTGCATATCCCATAACTTCTATATCTAACTCCTCAGGCATTGTTCTAATAATTCTTGAAAGCTTAGCGATAAATTTCTTTGCTTTTGGATTACTAATTTGATACTCTCCATCATCAAACATCAAAGAAGATGGAATATCTAAAGAAAATTCATTATTTCCTTTCTTAGAAATAATTACCTCTTTGTATTCTGCTTCATATCCTTCATTAAACTCTTGTGCAATCTCTTCTATATCCTGCATCGATTCTTGAGCGTCACTGCCGCTGCCTTCATCCTCAGTTGAACCGTCTTCACTCATCCCGACATGAGCTGCAGCTTGAGACATTCTTTCAACTGCAGCAGTATCTTCTGCACCTTCTAAAAATCCCATACTTCGTCTCATAATTTCAAAGTATTCTTCAACTTTCTTTTTATCCATAGTTGCCATAGATAACAAAAGGATAAAAAAACAAAGTAAAAGAGACATAAGGTCACCAAATTGTACAAGCCAACCGGGTAAACACTTAGGACATTCGGGACACTTTACTTTAGTCATATTTGCCCTTAATTCTCGTCTTCATCACTACTAGGCATAATAGCATTTAACTTCATTTTAATATTTCCAATTGATTCCTCTGCCGCAATCATAACTGCACCTTGTATAGTAATTTGTGAAGCGATCATCTCTACCGTATGTTTTTCTGATAATTTAGATTCTATGACACCTGTAATTAAAGTTCCAATCAAAGCACCATAAAGTGTAGTAAGTAGGGCAACAGCCATAGCGGGACCAACAGCTGACGGGTCAGCCAAGTTAGCAAGCATAGCAACAAGACCAATCAAAGTTCCAGCCATACCCATAGAGCCTGAAGTACCACCCATAGCTCCAAACATAGATATCATAGTTTTGTGCCTACCTTCCATATGCTCCAGTTTTATCTCCAATAAAGATTCTACCACATCTGGTTTTGTACCATCTACAAGTAAATTCATAGCTTCTTGAAAAAAGGGATTAGCCTCCCCAAGTACTTTTTGCTCAATACTCATAACCCCATTTTTTTTAATATCTGTTGCGTAAACGATTATTTTTTCAATTAACTCAGGAGTTGGTGTTACTTTTACTTCACTAAATGCTACACCAAAAGCTTTACTAAACTTTTTAAGGTCTTTAGCCTCATATTGACCAATAGTAACAAAAGCAGTTCCACCAAATACAATGATTATTGACGGAATATCTACATATGCACCAAACCCTGCACCACCTAAAAAAATAGCAAGCATAATAAGTGACCATGCACCAACAAGTGCAGCAAGGGTCGTTTTATCCATTTAATACCATCCTAATAGTCTATTTTTTTATTGCCGATATATTTGATCTTAACACCAAATCTACCTTCAATAATCACAGCTTCACCCTCACCGATTTTTATCCCATTTACAAGTATATCAAGTGGTTCATTTACCATTTGTTCCAGTTCAATAATTGTTCCGGTATCCCAACTTAAAATATCTTTTAATAACAATACTTTAACCCCGAGTCTAATACTAAGTTTAAATTTAATATCAAATAAAAGTTTTAAATTTTCAACAGATTCATCACCTATTAACGATAAAATTTCATTTGGATTACCCGCACCGGAACTGGCTATATTTACATCATTATTTATAACTTCCTGATTGTCTGAAGGAGACTCTACTCCCGTTGCAATAGATGAAATATAAGGGATAAAAGATGGATTAAATCCAAGGAATATCTTTAATGTATCATCTCCTAATTGAAGGTCAAATTTAAACATAGTATCCAATGATTGGTTTTCATCACATTGAATTACTTCTGAACTGTCAATAGTAAATTTAGCTGTTCCTAAATCCTCAAAACCTTGAGCATTTATGTTTGTTGACATACTTCCACACATATTTGATACTATTTCATTCATAGCATCAGCTATCTCATCATCAATAGCTTCTTTTAAATCTCCAATACCGCCCAGCATTAAAAATTCAAATTTTGTAGCTGCCAATGTAGGGATATAAAAATTCCACCTAACAGTTTCAAAAGCAGAAAATTCAAAATCCACATTAACACAAATACACTGTTCCGCCTCTAAATCCTCGCTAACAGCCTGCTTGGTCGAAGCTATAGAAGCTATTTGTGATAATAAACTCTCCAGTGTACTACTTATATCATCCTTGATAATATTTGATAAATCTGATGCCAATTGTTATCCTATAATATTTATTTATAATCTTTTATAATTCTTGATTAAGACTTTGTAAAAACTGAGCTTTCATCTTCATAATTTGTTCTGTTGGAAATTGATGATCTATTCCATCTGTTGTTACTCTTACAAAGAATTGTTTTGCTTCTTTATCATAACCAAATTTAACATTATCCAACATAACCTCATTTGACTCAATCGTATTGACTTGTTCAGATAAATTTTTATACTTCTCATCAGGTTCAACAGTACTTTTCTTTTCTAAATTCTCAACTTTACTTATCTTTGATACATGTTCAACAGCGGCCTGGTCCATAATCTCTAGTCTTCCTAATTGCATAACACCCTCCTTTGAGTATCTTGTAAAATCTATTTATTATACCACAAAGTAACTAAAAATGATAATTTATAGCTCACTTAAAAATTGATCAAATCCAACTAACTCAAAATCAATTAAATCACTCTCATATCTTTGTTTAAAATATTTCATCACACTTTTTAATTTTAATTCATTTAAAAACCTGATTCCTATTAAAAAATCAATATCTTCATCATTCCCCAAAGTACGCTGTGCTTCGTACAATATCAATGATGCCTCTTCCAATCTTTTAGAATCTATCATAGCTGCAACTAGCAACAAATAGGTATATCTATCTTGAAGATTATATTCTTTTTGTAAATATTCTATTAATGCTATTGTTGATTGAGGATTACCGTTATACAATTGAACTAAAGCTTTTGTTCTATAATAAGTTGCACTTGTATCTAAATCTATATTTAAATCAGCGATATGAAACATACCAACTGCTTTTAGAGTATCTATATAATATCTAGTAATAATCATAGGACCCTTAACAAAAAAATTATTGTATATTGTTGGTATATTATCTTGAATTCTAGAGATATAAACATAATCAGTCTCATCATTTTTTCTAGAAATTAATTTCAGTAAATGTACAAGCGGATTTTTGTCAAACTCTACTAGTAAAGGTTCATCGCTCATAATTCCTTTTTTATTAACCGAATCTAAAAAATATAAACTTCTAAAAAAAATAGATTTCTTATATTTTGTAAATAATGTATCTTCGTTTGGTATATAGTCATTGTCATATATAACTTTATAAATATATTGCCCATAATAATTATATACACCATTCTTTGACAAAATATTACTTACAATTTTTTCTCTATTCTCTTTGCGGATCTTAAGATTCATACGATCAGCACTTATCAAACTCATAGTTGCAAATAATTTATTAGCTTTTTGTAAATTATAAGCTTTAGTAAAATATTTATGCGCTTTTTGAAATTCATCTATTTGTGCATAACAAAGTCCTAAATTATAATATTCATACGGATGAGTATCATAATTCTTATCCATTAATTTTTGCAATTTATAAGCCCGCTGTATTGGGTCATCTTTTATAATCTTAATCAAAGCGGCATTATATTCAATCATTTGATCCAAATCATCAATATTATTTTGCTCTCTTAATATAAAAGCTTTATTTGTTCCAAACTCTACCTCATCATTATCAGCAAATATATATGGTGAAAAATAAAATATAAAATCTATTTTTCTGTTTATATCAAATTTTATTACCTTATCAAAATATTCTTTATGTGAAAACTTATTTTTATTAAAATACAATTTTAAAGGCATATCCAAATGGGTACGAAATATTAGTTTCCTTTTTTCTATTAATCGAAGATCATCTACCAATCTTGCAAAATTATTTACTCTAAGATCCATATATACCTTAAGCCATAAAATTTTATTATGTATATCATCACTTGCAGAAAGAGTTAATGCCTGGGTTAGATATATCATAGCTTTATCATAATCTTTAGTTTTTATATATAAAAGTGCTCTTTTTAAAGTAACAGGATAGTCCATACTTTCCAATACTTTTAAAGCTTTTTTATATTCTTTAAGCTCTATATATACATCTACAACTAATCTTTTAGTATGCTCATTAAGTCTTTTTTTATTTTTTGTTAAATTAATAATTTCATCTATAAATATTCTGTTATTTGTAAGTTTATATAAATAATATGCCGCACTCATATAAGAATATGGTGCTTGGGTAGAAGCTTCTTTTACATCATAAATTTTTTTTAAGTAAAGATACGCATTATTTTGAGATTCTAATTTATAATAAGCAATACCAATATTCAACCAACTAGGCACCTTCATTAATTTTTCAGTTTGCTTAAATAATTTGATGGCTTTTTGATATTGTTCTTGTTCAAGATATAAAACGGCATTGTTAAACTTAATTTTTAACGCAACCTCTTTTTGTGCCTTACTTAAGTTTTCATAATTAAATAATATTTGTGCTTGAGATTCAATGACCTTATTTTCTTTAGCAAGTCCGTGAGTAAAAATAAGAACCATCAACACTAAAAAATAAAAACGCACACTTACCCCTAACCCTGACCACTAAAGCCTAATCACTAAATAGATCCAACTGAAGCATATAATTCATCTACCCTGTCTTGTAAAAGTTTATTTCTATGCTCCAATTCATTGTTGCTTATTTTAATCTTTTGTAAATCTTCTCTTGCTATTTGTAAACTATCTTGAGAATCACCGATCGCTGCAATAGAACTTTGTATCTGTCCTTCATATCTGCCGATTAAACCTTCTAACGAAGTTACAGTATTTTGCGCTATCTCTTTTTCTTCAGTAATTCGACGGTACATAGCCTTATATATATTCATGCTGCTAAAAAAATATAAGGCTAAAACACCGAAAACACCTACAAGTAAGAAATTATCCACAATATCCCTTTAAAAGTATTTAAAACTTATCTTTTAAGATTTATCAAAGTATTTAAAACTGCATCTGCTGTTGTAATAGACTTTGCATTAGCCTCAAATGCTCTTTGAAATACCATTAAATTCACTAATGATTCACTTAAATCTGCTGTACTTAACTCTAAAGTATTTGATTTAACAGATGCTGTTTTATTATTATTTAAATTATAAATAGGTGTACCGCTCACATCATTTGCCTGAAGAAGATTATCCCCCATTGGCAGTAATCCTCTATTATCATTAAATAATGCAATTGCAACTTGTCCAACAGCAAAAGTAGCACCATCTTGCTGCATGGTAATCAGCCCTGAAGAATCTACAGAAAAGTCACCAAATGGAGAATTAGATATTCCCAAGCTGTCAAGTTTAAGTTGCAATTCACCTCTAGATCCTGTTTGCTCAATAATACTTGTAATCTCTAAAAATTCAGCACCTGCCCCTTGTCTTCCGCTATATGTTGCATTTCTTGCTACATCTTCAGCTATACTTCCTGCAATAGTTTCTACAGAAGCTGCAAAATCGACACCACCGCTTGATGCAGCTGACAATACAGCAACATCACCCTCTGTATCTACATATGTAATAGTTAATGTACCAGCAGCATTAGTAATACTTGCTATCTCTAGCGTTGGATTAGCAGCATTCCATGTAGCTATAATACCATCTGTATCTGCTGCAATTCGATCTCCAATTACTGTTGCTGTACTGCCAGAATTTACAACACCAAGAAGCTGACCTAGAAATGTAATTGCATCAGTACCTGCCGCAGGACTAGTTATAGCAAGAGTTTGCACCTCTTGAATTGTAGTTGGGATTTTCAAATCGCCGCTAAACTCTAAATCAAAATTTTTATCCAAAGTTTCAACAACCAATGCACCGTTAATATTATAAGCTTTTACATAATATGGTAATTCTCCAGCTACCGCAGGACTACTTCCAGTATTAATTGCACTTACAATTGCATCAACATCAGCAGGATTATCTATCTCTAAAGCTGTTGTTGGTACAGAAATATTTGCATTACTTTGTGCATCAAAAATAGTTATCTGATATGTAAAATCATCTTGACCAGAAGCAGCTATTGCTAAATCTGAAGCAGAATAAACATCTTGCTGTTTACCTGTAACAGCCAGCTTTAAAGCATCTCTAGCCGCTGTTACTGCTGCATATCCACTACCTGTTTCTATACTTACAGATAAATCTACTAAAGAACCCGGCGTTGAAGCACCTGATGAAGATGTAATTGATAATTGTGATACTGTTAAGTTCTCCCCTGGAATTAAAGATTCTATTCTAAAATATCCACTTTCATCACTTGGGTCTCTAGTAGTTGATGAAGAGGTATCGGTAATCCAAGCAGTTACCCCTTTAATTTTTGATGATAGTTGATCAGAAAAAGATTTTAAGGTTGTTGTAAGGTCTGTATCCCAAGTTTGTGTATATTTACTACCATCTATATATACAGAGATTGTATCTCCATCACCATTTAACTCTGATATTGCACTACTGAAATCTAAAGTATTTCTATATATTGAAGGTGTAACAGAAATTCCATCCGGTGAATTTTTATAATTTATAAGTGCTTCTGTATAATTTGATATTAAACCCTCTACATCAGATACTTTTGAAGATTTAGTTTTATATCCGGCTCCGGTAAATATATCTATACTGTCTGCAACTGCGGAATCAGTATAATCAGTCATTTTTGCTGTGATAGATTCTATAGTATTTGTCTTTCTAACAATTTGTGATGCACCCATTTTTACAAAATCTGTAGTAAATTTAGATATATTTTGATCAGTTGAAACTATATCTGAATCAGATAAACTAGTCATAGCCCAACCTTGTACAGAATTTCCTGCTGAATCTTGCAAGGTACCATTATCTCCCATCCTGAAATTTCCTGCACGGGTGTAGTATGTTTCAGCCATCCCTGCACCCCTTGTATTTGATACAGCAAAAAACCCATCTCCGGATAATGCCATATCAAAAGAAACCCCAGTTACTTTTAGATTTCCTTGTGTGTATAATTTTTCGGCATCAAGTATTGTTGTACCTTTACCTATTTTATTTTGATACATTTGATCTGCAAAAGAGATTCTTGATGATTTATACCCAATTGTATTTACATTTGCTATATTATTTGACTCATTGTCTAGTGCTGTTTGTTGTCCCGCAAGTCCTGATATACCTGTCCAAAGTGCTCCAATCATAATAAACTCCTTAATATTGAAAGTCAGTGATTATATCATAACTTTTTGTATTTTGTATAATTTTTAACATATATTAAGTATATTCCAACTTGTATAAGCTAATCTTAAAAAAAGGCTAGAAAAGTGAAATTATTTTTTAAGTTGAATTGCTGTTTTTAATAATTCATCAGAAGTTGTGATAGATTTAGAATTTGCTTCAAATGATCTTTGATATATCATAAGATTCACAAGCCCCTCCCCTACATTTGAATTACTAAGTTCTAATGTTTTATTTACAATATTATTTAAATCATTTGCAGCTATTGGCTCACCTGATTCTGCAGTTTTTACAAATAAATTATTTCCTTTAGGATCTAAACTTAAATTATCATTAAATAAAGAAGTTACGACTCTTCCCACTAGAAATATACTATCACCTTGTTTCATATAGATATTACCGTCATTAACAGATATTTCTCCAAATGGACTACTTGAGATATTCAGATTATCAAGTTTAAGTTGAATAGATGTTAAAGTTAAACTTTCTTCATTAGCTAAATTTATACTATCTGTAAGCTCCAAGAACTCAGCACCGGCTGCTTCTACGGCTGTCTTTAACGCATCTCTTGCATCTACTACTGCTGCTAATCCGCTTCCGCTAACTGCTTCTTGTGTGTTTTGTGAAACCATAGGATCAATATCTATCTTTGCACTGCCTATCGTAGTAGTTTTTCCAGGTATTAAAGATGTTACGGTAAGCACTCCTGTTACAGTATCAACTGACGATGTAAAACCTTTGATATTTGATATTTGATCTGAAAGTTTTTTTAAAGTTGTCTGAGCATCTGTATCAAAATTTTGTGTATATTTATCTCCATCTACATATATAGATATATTTTCAGTGGTATCATCAATACTCAAAGGGGGATATATCGCAGTAGTGATTTGTGCTACAGAGTTAGTGCCTGCGACTGGATTAGTAGCATATAAACTTAATTGACTTCGATAATTAGAAGATAAAAGTTCTACATCTGAAATCTTTGCTGTTGCTATTTTATATCCATTTCCCGAATCAGAAATATCAGATGTTGCGGCACTGGATTTATAATCTGTTGCTTTTGCATTTATAGTTTTTAACTCTGTAGAAGATGAAATACTTTGTCCTGCTAAAAATTCTACATGAGCATTGTCAAATGCAGAAACCAAAGCATTTGTTGAAATAACAGTTGGTGTATCTATAGCCAAACCCATAACTTCTAAACCACTTACAGTTTGTAAAGTTCCGTTAGCACCCATTTTAAAATTACCGGCTCTTGTATAAAATGTTTGTTCATTTTGATCTTGAACAGTAAAAAAACCTTCCCCTTCAATTGCCATATCATAAGAACTGATTGTCGCACTCATATTTCCCTGAAGAAAGCTTTTTGTAACGGTATCCATTTTGGATCCTTTACCATAATCATTTTGATACATTAAATCTGCAAATGAAATTCTGTCTTGCTTGAAAGCAACCGTATTTACATTTGCCAAATTATTAGATTCAACATTTAAAGCATTTTGATAAGTACCAATTCCTGATATACCATTCCAAAGAGAATTAGTCATCTGTAATACTCCTATCTAACTTTTGAGATGCTAGCCATTGAAATTTTTGTAATCTTATCTGAATACACTATAGCTGTACCATTATATTTATATTTATCAGTAATAGCAGCATCCGTAATAACTTCATCATTATTATCTAATAAAATAATCTTATTTTTTGCATCAAGGACAAACCTGCCATCTTCGCCTAATTTTATTCTAATATCAGTTTTTACTCCATCTTCATAAATATATCCATTTGAATCATAATCTTGTGCTAATGCTGTATCACCATCCATAGATACCAAATTGTCAACTAATCCTGTCAATTGTTTGGTATTAACATACATCTTACCATCTATATTTTCTACGGTTTCAACTTTGTATGATTTTACCAGACCATCATCACCAAGCTCACCATTTTCTACAATATTTCCAATTAACCCTGCTGCTGTTGATAAGGCTGAATTTGCATAAGATGCTTGAAGCGATGCCATAGCCTTGGACATCTGCATATTTGACTCAATTGTTGACATTTTAAGTTGACTGTCCATAAGAGCTGAAGTATCCATAGGCTTAGTCGGATCTTGCATTCTCATCTCTTCTAGCATTAACTTTAGAAAATCTTCATTTGTTAGTTTATCATTACTTATTGATGTTGTATAACTATTACCATCTTTACCGATTGAACTATTTACTTTAACACTGTCTACCGCCATTTTATCCTCCTAAATCTCTTTTTCGTCAAAAAAGAATCTCACAACATTATCAGCATCCATAGCATCCTGAACTCTTACTGCAAGTTTTTCATCTATAACTATAATATCACCCGTACCAATAATTCTTGAGTTAACATATATATCTCCACCTTTTCCGGCAAGTTTATTTAAAGATATTATATCCCCTTCACTATAATTTAAAAATTCTTTTAAAGTTATAGTTGCAGAACCAAGCAATACATCAACTTCAATTTCAGTATCTACCAGGCTGTCATAATTTGTTATAGTTACTTCCATGACACTCTTTTTTATTGATTTTAAGTATTATATCATAAAAAGTTTGATTTTTGTATAGTTTTTAATGAATATTAAAAGTATTCCATATTGTATATGTAATTAATTATTAAAATTAACTAAATAACAGAATTAAGAGATTCCAGCATTGTTTCAACCTTTGCCTCAACACTGCCGTCAAAATTCCCAAGGTCACTAGCGATAACCACTCCACCGGCAGTAACATTTGAATCTTCCTGCAATTGAATAAATGATTCTAAATTTAATTCATTTTTTAATACAACATAATCTTTTGGATTTAAATGAATATTAATTTTTGATGCGGTTTTTATTTTTTCTAAAATATTAGAAATTGTTTCTTTCGCTATTTTAGCACTATTTTCTCCAACTTCTATAGCGATAATCTTTTGTGCAATAGAAATTGATGTTTGTAAAATCTTAGTTTCCATTTGAAATGTTGCTTTCTCAAAAAATAAAGCATAATTTTTAAGGTCTTTAAGTGCTTCAACTAATTGTTTATCGAGGTCTCTCCCTTTAACACCGTCATTTTGAATATCTGTGACTTTTAATTGTATTTGATTTAATCGATTTGCTAAAACTTTAATTTCTGCTAATACCGGATCAACATTTCCGTTTATATTACTGTCATTTAATTTGGCAGCTCCACTTAACTCTAATTGATTTGAATCTTGACTGCCTACAAATTGACCTAATTGATAACTTTGCTCAGCAACATCTGTTTTAATAATCTTTGCAGTTGTAGTTACATGATTTTTAGGCATAAGAGACCTCCATTATTATTCTTCCTCTTCCATAGTTCTATCAATAGCACCCTCATCAATTAGTTTTTGGGCAGCATCTAGCATTTTTCTTTGAGCTGCCTCTAAATCTTTTATTTTTATTTTTCCAAGCAATTCAAATTCTTCTTTAAATCTATCTGTTGCTCTTTGAGACATAGCATCCGTAATTAAGTCTATATCATCTTGATCAGAACGAGACAGTGCAACTGCAACATCAGCCAGCTCTACATTAGATAAAATTTTCATAATATTATCAGTTCCTAAATTAATAAGATCTTCAAATACGAACATATTTTCTTTAATATTTGTAGCTAAGGTTGTATCTATACCATTTATATTTGAAAGAATATCTTGTGATTTAGGTCCCATTTTATTTAGCATATCTGCAACAACTTTTATCCCGCCGATTTCTGTAACACTTGATAAAAGTGATTCTAATTTCTTTTCTAATACTTTTGACATAGTTCTTACAACATCCGGTTGAATATCTTTAATAGTTGCAATTTGCATTGTTACTTTAACTCTTAAGTCTTCTTCCAGTGCATTTAGAACATCTGCTGCTCCACCTGAATCCATATGTGATAATACTACTGCAATAGTTTGTGGTGATTCATCTTTAATAAAATCTGATAACTGTTGCGGATTGATAGCTTCAAGATATGCAAAAGATTGTTTTGCCTGTTTCATACGGGATAATTTACTCAAAACAGCATCTGCTTCAGTTTTCCCTAATGACTTGTACAATATATCTTTAGCATATTCAAAACCACCTGAACTGATAAATGATTTAGATTTCGTATATAAATGAAATTCATCAAGGATTGCTAAAGATGTTTCTTTATCAATAGAGGCAATACTAGTAATAGCAGTTGAAATTTGTTCTACTGTCTCTGTAGGAAGATTTTGAAAAATCTTTACAGTAGCTTCTTCCCCAATTAATACACAAAATTGAGCAACTTTATCTACCATTGAGATATTTCTTAGTATATCGTTACTTGCTTCACTCATAATTAAACTCCAACTTCATATTCAACTAGCCTTTCAGCTTTTGATCACCTTCATATAACAACATCTCTATCATTGCTGCTATATCTTCAGGTTTATTCTGAACTTCTTTGTCAAGCTCCTCAATTAATATTTCATATTTTGCTGCACTTTCTTCATCCAGTCCTTCTATATTATTTAAAATTTGACTTTTAACTTTTGCTTTTAATCTATTTTTTGCCACACTTCTATTAAAGGAACTATCATCAAAATCATTAAAAGGTTCCATCACTCCTTCAGAAAAACCAGCAGTGCTGGTTTTAGCTGAACCGGACACACCGCTGGATAATACTATTTCATTATTTGATATGAATTTTTTATAAAAAACGAATAATAATATACTGGCAATTAAATATTGAATATATTCACCAAAATCTTGCACTATAGATTTAATAACTACCGCTCCCATACCACCGTCGGCTGCACCTTCACCAATTGTAGCATTTGCATCGCCTATTGCCCCAAAGCCTATAAATTTAAACGATTTAACACTTACCTTATCACCCCTTTTTTCCTTAAAACCGACAGTTTCTTCAACTATAGAATTTATATTCTTTAAAAAATTCTCTTTGTTTGTTTCTTTATCTAAAACTGTTGAATCAAATGTTACAGCAGTAGTGATTCGACTAATTAAGGCAAACGCACTGTTTTTTTGACTAATTATCTTTTTTGATATTTCATAATTAATTATATTTTTTGCTTCTTCTTTTGATGATTTTACTTTTATACCGCCGCTTGCTTCATCTGAATTTTGTATATTACTTTGTACACCGGCAGTTCCACCGCTGGAATCTTCTTTTTCTTCATTAGTTGATGTAATTTCTGTAGTCTGTTGACTTCTAATTGTACCTTCCGGCTCATATATCTCTTGCTGAATATCTCGTTTTGTAAAATCTAAAATTACTGATACTTTTGCAACTACTCTGTCAAGTCCTATAAATGGTTCTAGAATTTCAATTATATTTTGTTCATAATCTCTCTCTAACTTTTTCTTATATTTGTTTTGTGCAATATATTTTGTGTTATCAATATCTTCAGATGAATACTCTAATAATGTACCATTTTGATTTATTAACTTAATATTTTTAGGTTTTAGATTTGAAATAGCTGATGCTATAAAGTTTTTAATACCTTCAATTTGTCTTTTGCCTAAACTTGAACCATCTCTTAATCTTAATACTGCAGACGCGGTAGGATCTGTTTTTCTTTGGGTAAAAATAGATTCTTTAGGCTGCCCGATTTTAACTTTAGCTCCAAGTATTCCATTTAAAGATTCTAAACTCCGCGACAGTTCACCTTCTAATGCTCTTCTATATTTTACTTTATTTTCAAAGTTTGTAGTTCCCAAAGAACTTTTATCAAAAATTTCCCATCCGGAATGTGAACTTGTAACTGATTGACTTATTAGAAGTTTAATCTTAGCTATATTGATATTCTTTTTACTTGTTTTTAATGATAAACTATCTCCGCTGCCCAATATAGAAAATGGAACACCGGCAGCTTCTAATTCATTGCTTGCCAGCATTACTTGGCTTTTAGTAAGATTAGATGCTATTAAATAATTGAATTTTTCATCCTGTGATTTCATATTTGAATAAACAAGCAATCCCATTAAAAAAACAAATAAAATAGAAAAACCACCGATGATAACGGCTCTTTGTGCAGCATTTAGTTTATTTATTATATTAAAAATTTGTTCCATTTACTAAATACTATTCCTTAATTTTTACCAGATGCTGCAATTACTTCTTTAAACCATGCAGCATCTTTTTTAATTGAGCCTTGTATCGCATTAAACATTATAGAATTTTTTGCCATATCACTCATTTGTTTATCTAAATTCACATTATTACCATCATTTTGTTCTTCTAATCCCTCTACTTCAAAAGTATTAAATTGACTTGTTGGAATACTTTGAGTCTCAAAAGAGATATGATTATGATGTGTAACTCTTAATTGTAAATCATTTTTCATTGATGCCTTTTGTAATTCATTTTCAAAAGATATATCTTTTGTTTTATATTTTGGAGTATTAATATTTGCTATATTACTTGATATAACTTTTTGTTTTTCTCCTCTAAAATTTAAATTTTGAAATAAAAGGTCAGTTACTGAACTTGGTTGCATTATGTAGCTCTTCCGACTTTTTCTATTACTGACTTATTCAGTTCATCAATACCCTGCATCGCTTTTTGTGCTTGTTCAAATCTTCTATGACTTTCTATTAAACTAACCATTGTTGTAACAGAATTTACATTACTTCTTTCTAATGCACCTTGAAGAACAAAACCTTCATTTCCTGCTAACGCTTCAACTTCTTGTTGTGATTTTATTCTATAATTGTTATTACCTTGTTTATCGAGATTATTAAACTGTGTTTTTACCACTGCTATTTGTTGAGCAAATTCATCTTGAGCTATTATCGGGTCATTATCATTATTTAGAACATAAAAACCATTTTTTGTTACCAATTGTTCATTTAATACTCCAAATGTTCCGTCTCTTGTCAGTAAGATTTCACCTGTTTTAGGATTTTGAACTTTAAAAAACACCTCTTCATCTTTTATAGCAAAGTCAAGCTGATTGTTTGTAGGTGTTATCGCACCTAAATTTTTATCTACAAATTTACCGTCTATTTTTGGAACAGTGTTTGTAATAACATTGAATTTTGTCGTTTTAATATTTTGATTTTTAGATCTTTCTAGATAATAATTAAATGAACCCTCTGATAAATTATCCTGCTTAAATCCGACTGTATTTGAATTTGCTAAATTATTTGACAATATATCAACACGATTTAGTTGATTAACCATACTCGCAGCTAGTGGATAGATACCTGGATTCATTTTCTATATTTCCTAATTACCAAAATTCGCAATTAATGATTCAATATCATCCTCATCAAGTGTCTCTGACGAATCTCCGGAAATATGTTTGGCAATTTGAACTTCAGCCATGTCACTGTCATCCTCGAATATACCATTTAAATATTGACTTAATTTTTTAATAACTGACATAACTCTTTCTATTTTTTGTCTATTAATATCATTAAACTGCATTAATTCCATAGCAACAAATATTTGATTATTTTCTTCATTTATTTTATTGCAGGCATCTGATGAAGTTGAGATAAGACTTCGTGCTAATTCAAGATTTTCACCTAATACTACTACACTTGGAAATTTATTAGATAATGCTTCTAAAAGCGTTATTTGTTTTTCTACAAATGATCCTAAATCTTTTACATTTTTTTCTATTAATGCATTTTCATCAAGTACTAAACTTAATACATCAAATATCTTTGTACCTTTTTCTTCGCTGTCTTGCGCAACTTCATGTAATTGATTTACAACTTTGTGTTCTCTTTCTACAGGTAAAGGATATACCCCTTTACTGATTTGTTCATCTAAAATTGCACTAACATCTTCTGAAACATCTCTACTCTCAGGTACACTTTCTAATACCGGCTCATCTTCTGTAATACCATCAATTCCAGCTAATATATCATCTAAATTATCTTCTTGGGGTACTGCTTGTGAAGTATCTTCTTTCTCGTCAGAAGCTGCAACTAATTCAGATATATCTTCAGATGACATTTGTGTATCATCTTCAATAACTTCTTCTTCTGCAGGGACAGTTATATCCGCAGTTTCATTCATTAAGGCTTCTATCTCTTCTTGACTCATACTCATAACTAAATCCTTGTCTATTTTTACTTTGTTATTTTGTTATTTTTTGAAAACACTGTCAAGTTTTTCTTTTAAAATATCAGCACTAAACGGTTTTACAATATAATTATTCACTCCAGCTTTTAGTGCCGTAATTACTTCACTTTTACCACCTTCTGTTGTAATCATAATAATAGGAACAGTTCTGTGAGTACTGCCTTCACCACGAATCTTTTGAACTAACTGAAGTCCGTTCATATTTGGCATATTCCAATCAGTCAAAACTATATCGTAAGTATTTTGAGCCAATAATTTCCAAGCAACGACACCGTCTTCGGCTTCATCAAAATCTTCTTTTGGAATACCAAGCTGTCCTACTACATTACCAATAATTCTTCTCATAGTAGAACTATCATCTACAATTAAAACTTTCATAATTTTGCCTTGCATTTAATTTTATATAATGCACATTGTACCTAATTTTTTTAAAAATACTCTTAATAGAGAAGTTTTTAATTTGCTATTAATTTATTTTGGATATAATTTTTGTAATACTAAAATAGAAGGTTAACTATGATCAGAGGTCTATATACAGCAGCTGCGGGGATGAACGCACAACAACATCAAATCGATGTAACATCAAGTAACATAGCAAATGTAAATACAACTGCATTTAAACAGGATCGTGCTGAATTTCAAGATTTAATGTATGAATCTTTAAATTATACAGCAGGTGCAACTTCTGAATCAACATCAAATCCTACAGGTATTGATGTTGGATTGGGTGTTAGAATTTCGGGTATTCAAAAGAATTTTTTACAGGGAAGTTTGAAAGAAACAGGAAATCCATTTGATTTAGCAATTGAAGGCAGAGGTTTTTTTGAAATTACTCTTCCAAATGGAGATACCGCATATACAAGAAACGGCTCATTTAAAACAGACAGTGAAGGTAACCTTGTAAATGGTCAGGGGTACCCATTGGCGCAGGGGATTACCATTGAAGTAGGTGCACAAGATGTATCTATAGGAGAAAATGGTCTGATATCATATACTATAAATGATGCAACAACACAAGTTGGTCCTATTCAGGTATTTGATTTTATAAATCCTGCAGGATTATCACCTAAAGGTAATAGTTTATATAGTATTACGGATACTTCCGGAGATCCTGTTGAAATAGAGAATGCAAATGTGCACATTAGACAAGGTATGCTTGAATCATCGAATGTTCAACTAGTAAATGAGATGGTGGATTTAATCACAGCTCAGAGAGCTTATGAGGCAAATGCTAAATCAATTACAACAACAGACCAAATGCTTACTATAGTAAATCAATTAAAAAGATAGTAATAAAGTTTAAATGGATTTAGAAGAATTAAAAAGAATTCGAAAAGCTAATATAAAAGCACATAAGGAAAAAAAGAAAGCTTATTATCTCAAGAAAAAACTTGAAAAAATGCCTAAAACTGGACGTGCTGATGTAATAGATTATGAGCAAGAATTATTTTCCGGTAATTTCTTACAAAAAATTAAAGAGATAGCCAAAAAACAAAAATATTATATTGATTATAGAAAAGATATAATTACAGCAAAAATACAAGAATATAGAGCAAAAAAACAACAGTATTATTTAGAAAATAAAAAGCAGCGACTAGAATATGATAAGCAATACAGAGAAAAGAAAAAAGAAGATTTAAAAGCTTATAGGAAAGAATATTATAAAAAAAACAAAGCAAAGATTTTAACTAAACATAAAGAATCCAGACGAGCAAAGGCAGAAAATGGCATCTGATTTATCCAATTTAATTCTAAATGGACTAAGTGACACATTAGAGTCTCTTCTGGCAAAAAAAGCAAAACTTGAACAAACAACACAAGCACATCTAAGTGATTTAAAAGGTCAATGTATCAAAGTTGATACAACTTTTGAATTTAACAATATTACATCTAATTGGTCATTTTTTATACCGGCACTTAGCGCTTCACATATTTTTAACCTAATGATGGGAGAAGATATAGAACCCGTTGATGAAGTAGATGAAGATATACTTGATGCACTGAATGAGCTTGTATCAAACATCTCAGGAGGACTTACAACTGCTATAAACGGTTCTGAATTTGATGACTTGGGAAGTGTTAAATTTTCAATTGCCGGAAATGAAATAGTCGATGGATCAGAATATGCTGTATCTGAAACTCTTTTTAGGATTTTAATCTCTTTAGAAGATAAAGAGGTAATATTCTTTATAAACTTTGATGAACCGATTATGCCATATATAAATATCATCGCTTTAAGTGAAGTTACTCAAGTAGAAGAGATATCAACCCAAGAAGAGGAAGAGGATTTAGAAGATGATGGTGACTTAGAAGAAAAGAAAGATGATTCTAAAGAAGAAACATCAATCCAAGAAAATGAAGATAATTCTGACAAAAAAACTGAAGAACCAAAAAATAAACTTGAATTTATTAAAAAATTAAATTTTTTAATAATAGATGAAGATTTATCTGATGAAGAAAAAAAACAATTTAAATTAAAAAATATAATTATTATTGTAGGCGGCTTATTAGGTATTATAATTTTAATCGCTATTATTCTATATTTTACAGGAGCCTTTAAAGCTGAAGTAATAGAAGAACCAAAAGATATAAATATAACAAAAGTTGAAATGATAAAAGCGGTAAAAATCAAATCAATTCCAAGAAAAAAATATATTACATTCAATATGTCACAAATAAATGAAAATAGATTAAATAAAAAACTATCACTATTGACAAAATATGAAATTTTAGAAGAAGATGCTATCGAAAAACTTAAATTTAAAGAAAAAGAAAGATTAGATAAAGAACAACAAGTGAAATTGGAAAATTTTGCCAAAAAAAATAAAGAAGAACCGTTATTTAAAAAAACAAACAATAATATATCAAATAACCAACAAGTTAAATTGGACTCGTTTATACAAATCCCAACTTTAAAATTATCTCAATTTAAATCATTTATTAAAAAAGCAAAATTAATAAAGGCTAATTTATCAATTTGTAAAGACAAAAATGGTCGTACTCAAGTTTTTATAGGTCCATTTCTTGATGATAATAGTAGAAAAGAAATATTAACAACTTTAAGTAAAAAGAAAATTAAAGATACTAAAAATTTAAATTTGTCAAAAAAAGAATTTGAACAAAGATGCAGCTTTTAGTTAATAAAAATATTAACTGGCTTCTAAAATATCAAAAGCACATTTAACTAAAATAGATTTATCTTCTATATTTACACTAATAATATATTGTTCAATATATGGTAATAAAAAAGTTTTTGACAACTCTTTTTCTTTCACCAGAATATCACTGGTTTTAATTTCAAAATAGTCACAAGTTGGATATCTATGAATATCAACAACTGTTCCTAGAATTTCATCATTTTCAATAATAGCACAATCAATCAAGTCAAACCAAAAGTATTGGTTTTCATCTAAAGTACAATTATCTTTAGTATCTTCTAGTGTCGTAAAAATTAGCGAATTTATTAGTTTTTTAGCATCATCAATAGTATCAATACCTTTAAACTTTACAGTATTATTTTTAGTATTAAAATTTTCTATTGTTAATGTAACATTTTTATTCGTTACAAATTGTGAATTCTTTGAGAATTGTTCAGGAAAGTCCGAATCAATATGAAGTTTCAGCTGACCTTGAAGGCCAACTGTTTTACCAAGTTTAGCTATATAAACTTTATCTTGTATTTTCAAATACTTTGCACTTGAAGTTTGTATGAGATACCATCCTTGGCTTTACAACCATTTGCCATAGTTTTAATAGCATTAATCATATTACCGTTTTTACCGATCAGCTTACCAATATCTGCATTATTTGCATTTATTGTAATTTCTGCAAAGTTATCCTCCAGCATCTTAAGTTCTACACTAATATCTTCAGGATTACTTACGATAAGCTTAGTATATTCAGTGATAAAATCAACTATCATAATTTAAATTACTTTTTTAAACCAGTTAATTTCTGAACTCGCTCACTAGGCTTAGCACCAACACTTAACCAATAATCTAATCTTTCTTGATCAAATTTTAATTGTTTTGGGTCTGATACCGGATTATAATAACCAATTGATTCAATCCATCCTGAATCTCTTCTTTTTCTACTGTCTGTTACAACGATTCTGTAAAATGGTTTCTTGTTTCTTCCCATTCTTGTAAGTCTAATTACTGTCATGTTTAATTCCTTTTTTTTTGTTTTTTTTGTTCCACTTCTAATAAATAGTCTAAAAAATAAATTTTTAAACTATTTATCTCCGTGAGGTGACAGAAGTCACCTTTGGTTTACTTTTATATTAAGTGCTAAATATTATATAATAATACTTAGCACTTAACACTTAGCACTCTATTTTATTTATCTACCAATCCCTTGCGGCATCCCACCGGGTTGACCGCCACCCATTTGTGCCATCATCTTCTGCATATCTTTGCCGCCTTTTCCGGATAACTTTTTAGCCATCTTAGAAGCATTTTTAAATTGTTTAAGAATTTTATTCACTTGAACTTCAGATAATCCTGCACCTTTTGAAAGTCTTTTTTTCCTACTTAAATTAATTAAAGCTGGTGTTTCTTTCTCTTTTGGTGTCATTGAACTAATCAAAGCTTTAATTCTTTTTATCTCACCTGAATTTTCTAAATCCATATCTTTAAGCTGCCCGGCCATTTGTCCCATACCCGGAATCATTGAAATTAAGGATTTCATAGAACCCAATTTTTTCATCATCTCTAATTGCTCTAAAAAGTCATTAAAATTAAATTCACCTTTTTTAATCTTTTTTGTAACTTCTTTAGCTTTTTTCTCATCTATAACCGCTGCTGCTTTTTCTGCTAATCCCTCAATATCTCCAGCACCCATAAGTCTTGACACAATTCTATCCGGAATAAATACTTCCAGATCCGGCATCTTTTCACCAACACCGATAAATCTTAGTGGAACACCAACTTGATGAGCAATTGAAATTGCAACCCCGCCTTTAGTATCTCCATCATATTTAGATAAAATCACACCATCAATTCCAATTTTATCTTTAAATGTATTTGCTGTTTTTGTAGCATCATGACCGGTTAAAGCATCAGCTACATAAAAAATCTCATCAGGATTAACGATATTTTTTACATCTTCCAGTTGTCCCATAAGCTCATCATCAATTGCAAGACGACCGGCTGTATCTATAAGTAATACATCGTAGGCACCATCTTTTGCTTTTTGTTGCGCTGCTTTAGCAATATTTACAGGATTTTGTTCAGATTCATCAAAATAAATATCTACTTCAATTTGTTCTGTAATTTGTTTAAGTTGTTCAACCGCAGCCAATCTTTGTAAATCCGCAGCTGCTACTAAAACTTTTTTATTTCTCTGTTTTAAATAATTAGCCAATTTTCCTGTAGTTGTAGTTTTACCACTACCTTGAAGACCGGTCATTAAGATTGTAGTCAATGGAGATTTATTGCTATATACAAAACCTTGGTTTCCCGTAGTTGTTAAAATATTTGTTAAAGTGTCTCGTAAAGCTTTTAGAAAAGACTCTTGTCCGATACCTGCTTGTTTTGTTAAAAGTTCAACTTGAGTTACTAACTCTTTTGTTGTTTTATGGTGAACATCAGATTTTAATAAAGATTTTTTTAAATCTGTAGTTGCTTTTTTTAAAGCATTAGCATCATCTTTATATCTAATTTTTCCTACAACAGTTTTAAAAGAACTAGTTAAACTATCAAACACAATTATCACTCCATTTTTTAAGTTTGAGATTATAGAGTAATGAAGCTTTATTATAACTTAACCAAGAAAGCCTAAAATCCCTATTTTAAAGGATTTTAGGCTTTTTAATTTGTTAAAATTAATATTTATTTAAGTTTAAAACTCATTGAAGTAACAATTATGGTTAATGTTTGTAAATTACAATAATTATAATCTTTTACACCACAATTCAAATAATCTATTATCAAATATATATTCTTTTGCTTTTTGTTCTATTAAGTTTTCTTCTTGGTTTAGTTTGTTAAGTGCACTTTGAAGTGTAGGTTTTGTTATATCATACTTTTCTAATATTTTTTTAGAATATATATTTTTTGTTTGTGATAAAATCTTTAAAGCTGTTTTTTTAGAATTTGACAGCATATCAAAGATAAGTCTAAATGATGATGCTTTTTCATCTATTATCTCATTTACTATTTTTTCAATATCATTAATTGTTAAGTTTTTAATATTTTCTTTATAAATATGAAATAAAACTTCTTGAATAAGTTTAGATTCGCAATTACATGTTTGATAAATATAAGAAAATACTTCTTGTGAAATACTATATTTTAATTTTTTATTTGCAAATTCAAAAAAGTCACTTTCATCTATTGGAGTTAATTCTTTGAAAGTTGCCATTTGATAAAGTGGTGCATTTATATTTGAAAAAAGCCCTGTCAAAAGATGCTTTTTAGAACCACTAAAAATATATGAGATATTTTTATGTGATTGAATATGTTTTCTTATAATCGCATCTATTTTCTTATCTTTTATATTTGTGATTTGCTGAAACTCATCAAATATCACTATAGCTTTTTTATTTGAATTTTCGATATATTTATTTAATGATATAAAATAATCATCAATAGCTTCATCAAATTCACTTGTAATAATTTTTGGATTAAAAGATAAAGAGCCGTCATCATTATTTATATCTATACTAAAAGATATATTTTTAAATATTTTTACAAGTTCTGATATACCTGAATTTATCGTAAAAGGTAAAGCATTTGCTGTTTGTTTTGCTGTAAGTCTAAGAAAATCTATTTTTGAAGATATTTCAAATAAATCTATATAAATACAGATAAAACTATCATCTAATTGATTTTGTATCAACTCTTGCAATAAAGATGATTTTCCCATCCGTCTTTTAGAAAAAAGTACTAAATTATTGGAATATGAAACTAATTCTTTTAAATAATTTAAGTCATCTTTTCTACCACAAAATAATTCCCCTGTAGCAAATCCTTCATATATAAATGGATTATTCATATTTTACTCTCCTATATTTTATAATAGTATTGTAACTTGTAATTATTAAAAACAATATTAAAAAGTATTGCTTTTAGTATAAACTAGATATTTATTTAAGTTTAGAAACCAAAATAATAAAATTCTCTAGGCTCTTTAGCTTGAAACTCATAATGAAAAATTCTGGTAACTTTAGAATGTAACATCATTCTGCTTACTTGGCTTACAGGTTTACCGTATTGCATATCTCCAATTATAGGATACCCGGCAAACTGACAATGTACTCTAATTTGATGAGTTCTTCCATTTTCAATTACAATTTTTACTTTACTTTTATTACCCTCAACCTGATATGGATAAATAGTTGTTTTAGCAGGTTTTCCCTTTTCACTATCTATTCTGCTTCGTGCAGTTCTACCCTTTATAGTTAGAATTGGTTGATTGATTTCAAGTTCCTCTATAAATTTACCATCTACAATTGCAACATACTCTTTATAAACTCTATTTTGAGCAAATTCTTTTATAGCTTTTTTTCTAAATTCTTCATTTTTAGCAAACATCATCACACCGCTTGTCTCTTTGTCAAGTCTGTTTAATAAAATACAATGAGGAAAATAATCAGCTACTTCATAAGCATTTAAAAATGCCGGTTTATCAACCACTAAAATATCATCATCTTGAAATATAATCTTTGCTGACTCTATCTCTTTTATTTTAAATACAGTTGATTCTTTCATCAAGCCCCTTGCAACTACAAGCTTTTGACCGTTTACAGTTACGACACCTTTATCAATTAACTCTTTTGCTTTTTTATTTGATATATATTCTTGTTGTGCCAATAATTTATATGCTTTTTCTGCCATTTTAATTTCCTTTAATGTCTTCTATCTCTTTTATAATTGGATTAATATCTCCAACTTGTCCTAAACTTGTTTTCTTTAGATTTTCTATGTTATTCATCATTGTACCTAATTTGTCATTATCAACTAAATTATAATCATTCACACACTCAAAAAGTGATTTTTGATTAAAAATAGTTTTACCGCTTATTAACTTACATCCAAAAAATGCAGGTTCAATTGGATTATGTCCGCCAGCCGTATCAATAAATCCACCACCTAAAATAACCACATCACTAATTGCATAAATATTATTCAGTTCACCCATAACATCTACTAAAACAACATCACTTGCGAAATCATTTTGCAGCAAATATCTATGAAAAGTTATGGCACTGTTTTGAAACTTTGTTTGAATCAAAGAATAAACCTCATTAAATCTTTCAGGATGTCTTGGCACTATTACTAATTTACCTTGACTTTTATCCCAAGCATCTAAGATTAATGCTTCTTCAGTAACATGTGTACTTCCTGCTGTGATTAAAATCCCATCAGGTTTTTCTAATTTGTTGGTTACTTTTGGTAAAGTTGCTAATTTAATATTACCTATTACTTCAATATCTTTTGCACCTAATTCAAGTAATCTTTCTTTATCCAGTTGATTTTGTGCAAAAATTTTATCTACATATTTAAAAAGTTGTTTATAAAAGAATCTATACTTTTTATAAGTCTTATAGGATTTATCATTTATTCTAGCATTTATTAAAATAGTTTTAGCACCTTTCCTTGATGCAACTTGAAATAACATATACCAAAGCTCAGCTTCCATAACTAATAAAACTTTTTGAGAAGTTATCCAAAATGGCAAAAAAATCTCAAAAGGCAAATATCTTACATTTACCCCCATTTTCAAACCCTGCTCAAATCCAGTATTTGTAATAACTGATAAATTAATATCATTTAAGCACAACTTATCAAAAATTGGTTTTAAAGCACTGGTCTCCCCCATGGAACACGCATGAAACCAAATACCATCTTCTTTAAATTTTGGATTATTTTTTAAGAAAAACTTTGCGGGAATTGCATCTTTATATTTTTTATTACGAGATTTTATTAGTAAATAAGGAAGAGCTAAGATATATAAGATTAAAGCTAGTAGATAATAAATATATTTAAACATTTTACTCTCCAAAATCAAGAATAGAAATTGGCATTTTTGTTAGTGTCAAGGCGAAGTGATATTTTTATGAAAGAGCATACTAAAGTATGTGACTGAATAAAAATATTACTTCAACGCAGAGAGTAGCAAAAAGGACTTTTCTATTCTTGATTTTCTTCTTTGTAGATAATTCTTCCACAGTGCGGACAAGTTTTAATATCATCAGAAGTGATAAATTCATAATAAAGTCTATCTGTTATTTTCATATGACAACCATAACAAGCTTGATTTTTAACAGCTACTACTGCTGTTTCTTTAGCCCATCTTCTAATTTTCTCATAAAATGTTAAAACCTTTTTATCAACTTTTTCAAATAATTGAGTTCTATGCTTAGAAACATCTGCTCTAGCATCTTCTAGCTCTTCAATAATTTTTCCAACACTTTCTTGAATCTCTTTTACTGATTCTTCCTCTTCAACTAATTTTTCTTTTAATTCTTTTAGTTCTTCTTCTTTTGCAACTGTTAAATCGTCAAGTCTTACAATTTCATCATTTGCGAAATTAACCTGCTCTTTAGCGATCTCTTCTTCAAGTTGAAGTGCTTTTACTTCTCTCTCAGTTTTTACAACTTTACCTTTTTCTAAGATCTCTGCAAGTTTACCAGCTAATTCTTTTAAATGAATATCATTTTTAATTCTTTTATTTTTATTATCATCAATAACTTTATATAAATTTTCTATTTGTGAATTTAATGTATCTGCAGTTTTTAAAAATACTTCTAACTTCGCATTTTCATCAGCAATTTTTGGCTCAAATTCTGTAATAGCTACATCATATTTTGACAGTTGTACAAGTTGTTCTAAATCTTTATTCAATTCTTTTTCCTTTTTATCTTAATCTATTTATAATCAAATGGATTTTGTGAAGCAGTTATTATAGCTTTTATTTCATTTTTTAGCAAATATTTTTCAACAAGTCCCATAACTAAAGGGCTAAAGTGCTGTTCACTTTCATAGTATCCAATGTCAATTAATCCAATATTTCTACTTTGAG
>CBDETN010000022.1:0-141925 GCA_965242915.1 Arcobacteraceae bacterium | reverse complement strand
ATACAAGGTGTAATTAAAGCAGTACTCATAATTTATCCCATACTCTCCATCTTTTTATTAATACTTTTATTATAACTAATTAATATATTCTTGCTTCTTAAATAAAATTAAAATTATTTAGAAGTGTACAACTTTTTATTTCACCTTAGACTAACTATTTATAACTAGACACAATTGTACCAATTAGCCCCTTATCCCTATCTAAAAGGTACAAAAGTGTTCCTTGTTTGATTTATTTTTTTACCTCGGGAGAAGTGAAACGAAAGGCGGGGTGAGGGGCGTTATTAATATCAAATCAACTCTAAAGATGTTACAATTTTTAAATAAATGAAATCGAGGTTATCTGCTATGCTACCAATTACCCTAATTGTAAATAATATTGATGAGAAACGGCAAGAGATATTAAGATATTTTCATAATAGTTGCGATACTTTTGAAAGATTATTTGATATGTTGAAAAATGATGAGGTTTTTTATCAAAAAAGTGAAATCACCAGACACCCTATGATATTTTATTTTGGTCATACCGCAACATTTTTTATCAATAAACTTATCTTGGCAAAAGTGATAGACAAAAGGATAAATGAAGATTTTGAATCAATGTTTGCTGTTGGTGTAGATGAGATGAGTTGGGATGATTTAAGAAAATCAGCTTACAAATGGCCGGAAGTTCAAGAGGTGAGAGAATATAGAGATAAAGTAAGAGATATAGTTGAAAACCTTATTTTAACTTTACCGCTTGATTCTATTATCAAACAAGATGATGCTATGTGGATAATTTTAATGGGAATTGAACATGAAAGAATTCATATAGAAACATCTAGTGTATTACATAGACAAATGCCTTTGGAATATATCCAAAGTGTAGATAATTTTCCTATTTGTACAGTTGATAACAAGGTTGTACAAAATACACTTGTAGATATAGAAACTGAAAATTTAACTCTCGGTAAATCAAAACAACATCATCTTTATGGCTGGGATAACGAATATGGTACATTTAATACTACAGTTGATAAGTTTCAAACTTCAAAGTATTTAGTGTCAAATTATGAGTTTTTGGAGTTTGTAAATGATAACGGATATGAGAATATTGACTTTTGGGATAAAGAGGGGCAAAAGTTTTTAGAAATAACACAAGCTAAATATCCGACTTTTTGGCGAAAACTAGATGATGGAAGTTTTAAGTATAGAACTATAACACAAGAGATTGATATGCCGTACTCTTGGCCTGTAGATGTAAATGCTTTAGAAGCACAGGCATTTTGTAGATGGAAAAGTAAAAAAGAAGACACTAGTTATACTTTACCTAGTGAAGAGCAATTTTATGCTTTATACAGAAGAGCGAAGATAGAAGATATTCCAAAGTTTGATGATGAAAAAGCAAACATAAATTTAAAACATTTCGCATCATCATGTCCGGTTGATATATTTAAATTTTATGATTTATATGATGTTGTTGGAAATATATGGCAGTGGACTAGAACTCCAATTTATCCATATGAAGGTTTTGAAGTACATCCTGTATATGATGATTTCTCTGTTCCCACATTTGATAACAAACATAATTTACTCAAAGGCGGAAGTTTCATAAGTACAGGAAATGAGATGATGAAATATTCCCGTTATGCTTTTAGACGACACTTTTATCAACACGCCGGATTTAGATATGTTGTGGGTGATGAGCAAATAGATATAAAGATATTTACTTCTCAAGATGAATTTATAGATAATGAATTGGTAAAACATACTCAAAATAATGATATAAAAGAGCAGTTTGCATATATCGAAGAACTTCTGTCTTCATACTCTTGCGAGGATGTTTTAGAGATAGGTTGCAGTATGGGCAGTGGTACAGCCCAGCTAGCTAAAAATTTTAAAAATGTAGCGGGAGTTGATACAACAGCAAGAATAATACAAGAAGCCGAGAAATTTAAAAAGAATGACAATATTCAATTTTGGCAAGTAGACCCATGTAATATGAAACCACATTTTAGAGATTATGATTTGATAGTTGTAAATAATATTTTTAGTAGAGTTTATTCGCCTGAGTTATTACTAAAAGGGCTTTCAAATAGACTAAAGAGAGATGGTGTTTTAGTTGTAATAAATGAAGATACTGAATTATCTGGTTTAGAAATAGACTTTAAACAACTTCAATCTAAACAAATCAAAAATTTAGAGATAACATTATGGAAGAAACTATAGTGAATAGTTACGATAAGTTTTATGATAGAGAAAGTACAAATGCAGAGAAATATCAACTAAGAGAACAGCTCTATAGAACTTCAGATGTATTACCTATGTGGGTTGCTGATATGGATATAGCAACTCCCGAATTTATAATAGATGCTATAAAAAAACGACTTGACCATCAAATAATAGGATATGAAGAGTTCCCAAAGTCTGCTAAAACAGCTCAGATAAATTGGATAAAAAGAAATCATAATTTTGATATAGAAGATAAGTGGCTACTTTACTCCCCTTCTGTGGTTACTTCTATGAATATAACTATTAAAGCATTTACAAATGTTGGTGATGAGGTAATAGTACAACCGCCTGTTTATCATCCATTTTATAGTTCGATTACTTCTAACAGCAGGCATATATTGAGTAACCCGCTTATAAAAGATGAGCAAGGGGATTATACTTTTGATTTTGAAGATTTAAAATCAAAAATCACACCGAAAACAAAACTTTTATTGCTTTGTTCTCCGCACAATCCAGTTGGAAGAGTTTGGAGATATGAAAAGTTAAAAGAGTTAAGTGATATATGTTTAGAAAATAATATTAAAGTCTTTAGTGATGAGATACATGCGGATTTGGTTTTTGATGGATTTAAGCATATTCCTTTTTCTACAATAAGTTCAGAAGTAAAAGATATAACTGTTACAGCACTAGGAGTAGGTAAAACTTTTAATCTTGCAGGGATATCAACATCAACAGTAGTGATACCGAATAAAGAGATGTTTGATCTATTTAAAAAAGAGTATGAATCTATACATTTAGCCGAAGGTAATATCTTTGGACATATTGCTTTTCAAAGTGCATATAATTATGGGCAGGAATGGCGAGATAATTTAATTAAGCATTTAGATAACAATATAAATAAATTACAAACAATGCTGCTTAAACATCAAGATAAAATTTCATTTAAAAAACCACAGGGAACATATTTGGTTTGGTTAGATTGTCATAAAATGCAATTAAGCAATAAAAAATTAAGAGAGTTTTTTGTGCAAAAAGCCAAGTTGGGATTGAGTACCGGTATCTCATTTGGACAAGCAGGAGATAGATATATGAGGATGAATATTGCAGTTCCGACAATAACTATGGATAAAGCAATAATGCAGTTGGATAAGGCGCTTAATGAAATATGATCTTATAGTTATAGGAGCAGGGGCTGCTGGAATGATTGCTTCTATTGCCGCTTCAAAAAATGGTAAAAAAGTTTTATTGTTGGAAAAATTACCTAAAATTGGTGCAAAGTTAAAGGCTACGGGCGGTGGTAAATGTAATCTTACAAATACTTTATCAAATGAAGAGTTTATGAGAGGCTTTGGTAAAGATGGAAGATTTATGCAGGATGCTTTAAATAGCTTTGACCATAAAAATCTAATTGATTTTTTTTCCAAAATTGGTGTGCAAACTCATGCACCTGACGGCTTTAGAGTTTTCCCGATTTCTCATAATTCCAATACAATCTTGACTGCTTTGGAAGATGAGATACAATCTTGCGGTATTGATCTATTATGCTCGCAAAGAGTTGAAAAGTTATTAATCAGTGATGATAAAATCACAGGGGTACAAACACAAGATAATACTTTTTTATCTCAAAATATCATCATCTCAACCGGCGGGTTAGGATACCCAACTTTAGGAAGTGATGGAGACGGCTATAAATTGGCCGCTGATATTGGACATACTACAACCAAACTACACCCGGCAATGATGCCTTTAAAAACGAAAGAGAGCTGGGTAAAAAACTGCAAAGCAGATACAATTCCCAAAGTTGAGATAAAAGTTGATTTGAAAAAGGCAAAAAAGTTAAAAGCAACCGGTGACCTGATTTTCACAAATAACGGTATAAGAGGTCCGGTAGTACTTGACTTTGCCAGAGAGATTACACCTTTACTTGAACAGTATGGGGAAGTGCCAATATTGCTCAATTTGACAAAAGGGATGAATGAAGAACAGATTCTTCAACACTTAAAAAAAGCAGTCTTAAAAAATCCCGATTTTAGTATTTTAGAACTTTTACAGACTTTACTTCCCAGCCCGATATCTAAAGAGTTATGTACTTTAGCTCATATAAATTATGATGATAAATATAATAAAATAGCAGGTATAAACAGGACTGAACTTATTGGGTTGTTAGCGTGGACACCTTTAACTATCACAGGACACGATGGCTTTAAAATGGCAATGTGTACACATGGGGGAATTAACTTAAAAGAAATAAATCCAAAAACTATGGAAAGTAAAATCATAAAAGGCTTGTATTTTTGCGGAGAAGTTATGAATCTTGACGGTCCATGTGGAGGATATAACCTCCAATGGTCTTTTAGTAGTGGTTACCTGGCAGGTACTAATATTTAGTTAGATAACAGTTGCTATTGTGCATCCATCAGAGATCTATAAAACTGTGTATAATTTGTATCGTTCTCATCTCTTGCTTTCATAGCTGATCTTGGATGTTCAACAAGTTGTCCTGTTAACATATATGGTATGCTGTATCCCCAGTCCAATTCTTTTTCAAGCGGCACTATATATTCTTCTATAAATTTTAATACGGGCATTAGTTTATATTTTGGATTTTTAAGAAACCCAATTAGAAGTTCCATAGAACAATTTCCCGCACCTCTGCCTAATCCTGAAACAGTAACATCTAAAAAGCTTGTCCCATACATCATAGATTCGATAGTATTTGCAAAAGCTAATTGAATATTATTGTGCGCGTGGATACCTATTTGTTTTCCTGTAGCTCTTGCAATTTTTACATATTTTTTTGTAAGTTTATTGATTTGTTCCGGATAAAATGATCCAAAAGTATCTGCTATATAGATAACATCTACATTTGTTTTACTAACTAATTCTAAAACTTCATCCAATTCATCATCAAAAGCTTTGGCAACAGCCATAATATTTACGGTTGTTTCATAACCTTTTGCATGAGCTTCTTCTATAAGTTCAATTGCAGCTGGAATTTGATGAATATAAGTTGCTATTCTTATCATATCAACAACACTTTCCTCTTTTGGCAATAATTCACTATTTACTGTTCTTCCAATATCTGACATAACAGCTATTTTCATATCTGTATCATTATTACCAACAATTCTTCGTATATCTTCCTCTTTACAAAAGTTCCAAGCTCCAAATTCCTCTTCACTCATTAAAGTTGTAGAGTTATTTTTCCCTATCTCCATATAATCAACACCAGCAGCAACACAAGTATAATACACCCCTTTTACAAACTCATCTGTAAAGTGAAAGTTATTTACCAGTCCACCATCCCTAATAGTACAGTCAAAAACTTTTATATCTTTTCTTACAGTCAATATTGAACCCTCTTTTTCTATCATTATTAATCCTCTTTTTTTTATCTTTTTATCTTTTATCTGGCTTCTTTTATAAATCAAGATTCTACTTCGTAGAACCGCTATTTGCTTCGTGTAACGCATCAGCTATCATAAATGCCAATTCTAAAGATTGGTCAGCATTTAATCTTGGATCACATTGAGTGTGATATCTTGATGTTAAATCATCTGTTGTAATAGCACTTGATTTGCTACCTGTACATTCAGTTACATTTTGTCCTGTCATCTCTAAATGGATACCACCTGCGATACTTCCTTGTGCTTTATGGATTTGAAAAAATTGTTTAACTTCACTTAAAATATTGTCAAAGTCTCTGGTCTTATATCCATTTGGAGCTTTCTCAATATTTCCGTGCATTGGGTCACAACTCCATACAATCTTTTTACCTTCTCTCTCAACTTTTTTAAGAAGATTTGGAAAATGGTCTGCTATTTTATCAGCACCCATTCGTACAATCAAGTTTAATCTTCCAGCTTCATTGTCAGGATTTAAAGCATCAATTAATTTAATTAATTCATCCTCTTGCATTGTAGGACCGACTTTACATCCGATTGGATTTTTAATGCCTCTGAAGTATTCAATATGAGCTTCATTTAAATCTCTTGTTCTATCTCCAATCCAAAGCATATGAGCAGAGCAATCGTACCAATCTCCGGTTATACTGTCTTTTCTGGTTAGTGCTTCTTCATAATTTAAAAGTAAAGCTTCATGTGAAGTATAAAGAACAGTTTGATTAAGATTTGGTGTATTTTTAGAAGTAATTCCGCAAGATTCCATAAATCTTAAAGCATCACTGATTTTACAAGCTATCTCTTCATATTTTGTACCTAAAGGATGACTTTTCATATAGTCTAAATTCCAACTATGCACTTTATTTAAATCAGCCATTCCACCTCTTGCAAATGCTCGAAGTAGATTTAGAGTAGCTGCACTTTGATTGTAAGCTTTTAAAAGTCTTTTAGGGTTGGGTATTCGTAAATTTAAATCAGCTTCAATATCATTTATGATATCTCCTCTATAGCTTGGATACTCAACACCATCTATAATTTCAGTATCACTACTTCTAGGTTTTGCAAATTGTCCCGCAACTCGTCCAACTTTTACGACAGGTTTACCACCGCTAAAAGTCATCACAACAGCCATTTGCATCATAACTTGGAAAAGTGATTTTATATTGTTTGCATTAAAATTATTAAAGCTCTCAGCACAATCTCCACCTTGAAGTAAAAATGCATTTCCGTTTGATACATCTGCTAATTTTTCTTTTAAGCTTCTAGCTTCTTGGGCAAAAATAAGGGGAGGATAGCTTGATAATTCTTTTTCAACTTTGCTTAATTTTTTTAAATCTGTATAGTTAGGTTGCTGTTTTATCGGGAATTTTCTCCAACTATCAGGTGTCCAAATGGTACTCATATTCTTAGCCTTAATCTTTTATAATTTAACTTTATTTAGTAATTCGTCAAATGATACCTTAAATGCACTCAATCCATCTTTAAGTAATTCATCATAAGCGGATTGGATATTTATATTTTTATATTTTAATATTTTAAAATATTCGTTACATGCATCTTCACTTAAAATGTTAGATATCTCTTTCTTCCCATTTTCTTCCCATGCTTTTATAGCATCTAAAGGTGCGGTGTTAATGGTATTTGGGAAAATTAAGTTATCTATATAATAGCTTGGACTTAAAGTATCACCTTTCACTCCTGTACTTGCAAACAAAGTTCTAATATTTTTATTTTTAAATTTTTGGATTTCATGATAACATTTTGTAGCATTTATGATACCTAACTTTCCTCGTTCTAAACTAGCAGAGTTAAGTTTATTATCTAATAATCTATCGAATCTACTAACAAAAATTGATATTACAGCTTTTGTATCTTTTTGACTTTCCGTTATCCCTTCATCTAAAGCCTGAGCACATTTAATCGCTTGTTTGGGAGAAAAGATTAAAGTTGCATTTACAGGTATACCCATAGCAGTAAGATTTTTCATTGCAGGATAACCGGCTTCAGTAGCAGGAACTTTAATCATTACATTCTCATGTTTAAGTTGATTATATAATCTTGCACCCTCTTCAAGAGTTCCTAAAACATCGTCACAAAGATAAGGGTCTACTTCTAAAGATATAAAGCCATCTTCATCATTTTCATCATGCAAAGGCTTTAATATAGCGGCCGCTCTTTTAATATCAGTACCGGAGAGTTCTTCATAAATCTTTTTTGGTTCATTTGCCTGCAGCATATTGATTTGTTGTTCATAAGCACTTGAAGTTACAATTGCATTTTTAAAAATTGCAGGGTTGCTTGTAGCACCGTGTATTAATTTTTTATCTAATAGATCTTGGAAACCTTCTTCTAAAAAATCTCGCTCAATAAAATCACACCATAGTGAAAAATTTATTTTTTCTTTCAAACTCATATTTTTACCTTTATTTACACTCTAAATCTTTGGCAATTTTACCTTTAAAATCTTTTAGGATAAAACCTCTGCACTCTTTTTGTGTAGTTAAATCAATAAATTTTAAAGAATATTGATACCCTTTGACATTTGTACCTTCATTTAAAAATTCTGTTCTTGCAAATACTGATACATCACTAACTTTGGTAAAGCCCAGTTGAGTTAAAATTTTTGTGGCTTTTCTAGCTTTGCCGTCTTTAACAATAAATACAGCTAATATACCTGCAATTACAAGTATCGCTATATACAGAAAAGTTTTTTTTGGTAATTGTCTTACCTTTACATTGTTATTCATAAATCTCCAAATACTTTTAAAGGTGTGCATTTTAACATAAATTAGCTATAATATCCTAATGAAAAATGTATTAGTTATCCTTGACGGCATTATTGCCAAAAAACTTTTAGACAGAATGGTTGAAACGAATACTGGCAGCAATGTTTATGATATTGTTTATATGAAC
Source organism: Arcobacteraceae bacterium (assembly GCA_965242915.1). Classification (GTDB taxonomy): domain Bacteria; phylum Campylobacterota; class Campylobacteria; order Campylobacterales; family Arcobacteraceae; genus CAJXII01. Next base: position 133,400 of record CBDETN010000022.1, on the reverse strand, counting down.
GATTACATATTACCGGAACAAAAACCTTCTAATTTTACTTTTTATAAATTTGATCCGACAAGCCAATCAAAATTAAAATTTATTTTAGACAAAGTTATTCATAATGAAGCATTAGTAGTATTAAATACTAAAGATGATACCTTAAGCGTTATTGGAAATATCAGAAAATATAAAGAAAATTTTCATTTTACTGTTTATGACAGTTGGAATTTAGATAGCAATGATACCAAAGTACACTACTATAGAGGTAATGAAGTTTTAGCAAATGGGTTATTGGAACAACTGCCCAATATACCTGTTTTAGCTCAAAATATTGGGTTGAAGCAAGGGGAGATAATGGAAATTAAAATTCCATTTGGAAGTTCTTATGCTTATAGATATATAGGAAGTGTTGCGCAAAAAGATTGGAAAATTTTTGCACTTTATAGGAATCATATATTGATCAATGTAAAGCCGTCTTTAGTTTTAAAACCAAATGATGTGATTTTAATAATAGGTAAACCTGAGGTTTTAACACAAGTTTATGGTGCTATTTCTCGAACAGCAGGGCATTTTCCTATGCCCTTTGGTAACAATATTTATGTTTATTGTGATTTATATGTACAGCAAGAATATGAAGTGATCGATGCTATTAAAAAAGCAAAATTCTTACATAAAAAAATGAAGAATAAAGAATTAATCATTAAAATTACAAGACCGACAACAGCTATAATTATGAATAAAATAAAAGATTTAACAAAAAATATAGATAATATAGTAGTGGAAATAGATTATGCAAATATGGGAATTAATACTATACTTAAAGAGGATAAAAAACGCTTTGATATAGGTCTGCTTGTTCTTACACAAAGCTTATTGGAACATAAAGAAGCGATTAAAAATGTAATAGAGCATAAAATACCAATCTTTAAAGTAGGAACTGAGAAATTATCAACAATTAAAAATACTGTTCTTTTGCTGAATGAAGAGGAAAATTATGAGCAATTGTCTCCTGTGGTATTTGATATTTCCGGACAGTTAAAATTAAAAATTAAAATATTTAATATGGATCCAATAGGTGATTTAAAGAAAGATAAGCTTATCTCTCATCTTGAAAATTTATCAAAAATTTTTAATCAGGAGATTATAATAACATCCAATGGAAATAATCCTATGAATGAATTAAAAAAAGAACAAAATATTTTACAAATTTTACCGATAAAAGAAGAGATGTTTGACAGAAGAAGATTTAATTTTTTAAGCACTAACAGTGATTTATTATCGTTTGATTTATCAATATATAATCAACTTTTAATACCGATTATTGAGGGAGAAGGAAAGTAAATGAATTTCGAGACATATCCATTCGAAAAGTTAAATGAATTATTGGATGGAATTGATGCCAATAAAGATTTTGAGGCTAGCAGCTTAACAATCGGAGAACCACAGTTTAATACACCGCAGTTTATACAAGATGAATTAAAGAATACTACAAGTTTATTGAATAAATATCCTAAAAGTTCAGGGGAAGATTTCTTGAAAGAATCTATGATAGGTTTTTTTAATAAAAGATTTGGAGTATCTTTGCAAATGAATGAAATAATTCCAACTTTTGGGACAAGAGAGGTGCTCTTTAATTTTCCACAGTTTTATTTATTTGGTAAAACAAACCCTACTATGGCATTTACAAATCCTTTTTATCAAATTTATGAAGGTGCTGCTATTGCCAGTTCTGCTTCAATTATTCATTTAGATTTAACAGCTGCTAATAATTTTATACCAAAAATCAATGATGAAGAATTACAAAAATGTGATTTGGTAATATTAAACTTTCCAAACAATCCAACATCTGCAACTATTAGTAAAGATGAATTAAAAAAATGGGTTAAAAAAGCTTTAGAATTTGATTTTGTATTAATAAACGATGAATGCTACAGCGAATTATATTTTGATGAAAATAAAAAACCTGTTAGTTTACTGGAGATTTGTAAAGATATAGGAAATGATGATTTTAGAAATTGTTTAGTATTGAATTCTATTTCAAAAAGAAGTTCAGCACCGGGTTTGCGAAGTGGATTTATAGCAGGCGATAAAGAGATTTTAAAAGCATATATGAGTTATCGTACTTATGTAGGATGCGCTTTGCCGTTGCCGTTGCAAAAAACAGCTGCAATTGCTTGGAGTGATGAAAAACATGTTCAAAAGTTTAGAGATATATATAAGAAAAATTTTGAAATTGCAAAAGAGATTTTAGATATAAAAATTCCTGAAGCTACATTTTATATTTGGCTTAAAGTTAAAGATGAATTAAGATTTACCCAAGAACTTTATAAAGAAAAGAATATTAAAGTTTTACCGGGCAGTTTTTTAGGCAGAAACGGCATAGGGAAAGATTACATAAGAATTGCTTTGGTTGAAAATGAAGTTAAAATAAAAGAAATATGTGAGAGACTAAAAGAATTTATAAGGAATTACAAGTGAATGATAAAGAATTACAAGAAGCTAGAACAAATCCAGAGTTTTTAAATTACTTAGAAACTAGAGAAAAAGAAGCTATTGCCAGTGAAAATTTAGAAATATTATATGAGGTACTTGATAATTTATTAATCTTAGATTTAGAAGAAGCTAGAATAAATAAAATTTATGAAACTATTTTAAGAGTTGCTTTTGATGATATTGAAGATAGGCTTAATGGCGGTAATAAACTTAGTTTATTAAATGATGATATTTATTTAATTAGAGCATTTTATGAACATGCGATTGAAAAATGGAGCAATGAAAACTTTCAAGGGGCAAAAGAGTTATTTTTTATTTTATCAAGAATTATAGAAGATAAAAAATTATCAAGCGCGATTAAAATACATCTAATTGCTTGTGCTAAATCTATAGATATGGATAAGTTTCATGATACTTTGGTATCTCAAGATCAAATGGCAGATGATGAGGTTTATGGGTACTTTATCGTAAACTTTAGCGTAGATACAAAAGAGTATATAAGTGAAAATAGAGAGATTTTAGGTGATTTATTGGATGAACTTGGGCATATGTTAGACTAATGAGAGTTCATTTTATTGGAATAGGCGGTATTGGACTCTCTGCACTTGCCAGATTTTTAAAATACAGCGGTCATACGGTTAGCGGCAGTGATATAAAATCTACCCCTATTACAAAAAAGCTTGAAGAGGAGGGGATAGTTGTAAATATCCCACAAAGTGCAGATGCAATTAAAAATCAAGATTTAGTTATTTACAGTGCAGCAGTAACACACACTAATACAGAGCGGATGGAGGCTGATAAACAGAAGCTAACTGTTCTTTCAAGAAAAGATGCTTTGCCGATTATTTTAAAAGATACAAAGAATTATAGTATTTGTGCTGCTCATGGGAAGAGTACAACAACAGCGATGTTAGCTTCAATAATGCAAAGCAGTGCTTTAATCGGTGCTATTAGTAAAGAGTTTGATTCAAACTTTAGATATGTTGATGATATTTTAGCTTTTGAAGCTGATGAAAGTGATGAGAGTTTTTTACAATCAAATCCATATTGTTCCATTGTATTAAATACAGAACCTGAACATATGGAGTATTATAATTATGATGAAGAGAGATTTTATAATGCTTATAAAATTTTTCTTGATATCGCACCTCTAAAAGTAATAAATGCCGAAGATGATTTTTTAAAAGATTATAAAGGTGACGCAATAAAACTGTATCCAAGTAAAGATATAAAAAATTGTGAATTCTTTTTAAAGGATGGTGAACCTCATACTAAATTTGAATTAAAAGATTTAGGTGTTTTTGAAGTTTGGGGGTTTGGTGACCATATTGCTTTTGATGCTTCAATGGCAATTTTAGCAGCATTGCAAAATATGGATTGTGAAATAATCAGAATAAATCTTTTAAACTATAAAGGTATTAAAAAAAGATTTGATATCGTTCAAAAAAATGATGATTTGGTGATAATCGATGATTATGCACATCATCCAACAGAGATAAAAGCTACTTTGGAATCTATTAAATTATATAATGATTTAATGCAAATAAAACATACAACAATTATATGGCAGCCGCATAAATACAGTAGAACGCAAGATAACTTAGAAGCTTTTAAAAAATGCTTTCAAGGGTGTGATGAACTTGTTATATTACCTGTCTGGACAGTTGCCGAGCCTATTTTAGATATTGACTTTGCTAAAGAATTTGCATCTTACAATTTAACTTTTGCAGATACTTGCGAAACTTATACAGGACAAATAAATCTAATTAAAGATAAAAAGATATTAAAAACTATAAATAGCGGAATGGTTTTAGGTGTAGGTGCCGGAGATATTACTTATCAGTTAAGAGTTTAGTTAAGGATTACAATCCCATTTTGTATATCTATTTTCCCCATTAACTCATACTCAAAAACCTTAGCTCCATATTTACTAACAGCTTCATCATAAGTTGGGGCATTTTGACAATATTGTAAAAACTCATCAATTATTCCATCTTCATTTTGAATTTGGCTGAATTTTGATACGAATATATTTATATCAAAAATAGCTTTTGCAATTCCTTTTTGCAGTAACTTATTTGTTCCGTCACTTTCCCCCAGTCTATGCGGTAAAACATAAATATCTTTTTTCATTTTTATAGCATATTCTATACTTCTCATAGTTCCTGAGTTTATATCAGCATACGCAACAAGGAGAACTTCTCCTAAAGCTACCAACAACTCATTACGAAGAGGAAAATTATATTTAAATGATGGAACATCAGCTTTAAATTGACTAAGCAGCAAACCATTTTTTTCAATATCCAGTATCATATTTTTATTTATAGTTGGATATCTCCTATCTAATCCCGTCCCTGCCACCATAATTGTATTATTTGCACCGGCAGCTTTATGAGCTAAAGCATCAATTCCAATTGCTCCGCCGCTTACAATACAAACTCCGGCTTGAGATAATTTTGCGGAAATTTCTTGTATTAAGTTTCTGGAATATTGATTTGGGGATCGGCTTCCAACGATAGAAATTTTAGGTTTCTGTAATAATGCTGTATTGCCTATATAAAAAAGTTTATCAGGATATTTTTTCATACTATCACACTGTGGAATATGAAAATTTACAGTTTGTATCATAACTTATTAATAAATACTATATCTAAACCCTGTAATAGATGTTTAGACTGTGAAAGTGTTTTTAAAGTGATAGAATAAGGATGCCCAATAGCGATAGCCATACCGTCTTTCTTAGCTATTCGTGCGGCTTTTCTTAGTTGTTTTTGAATATATCTTTTATCTTTTTTATTATCCAAAAATATATTTCGTGATAAGTATTTTACATCATATTTTTTTGCATATTTTTTTGCAACTGTTTTAGATGTAGTCCTGCTGTCTAAGAAAATATACCCATATTTTTTTAAAACTTTTAAAAGTTTATCCATAGCTTTTGGATTTGATGTAAATTTACTTCCTGTATGATTATTTAAATATTTTGCTTTTGGATATAGCTTTTTTAACTTTCGCATTCTATTATCTATGATATCTATATTATCTGCAATATGTAATGTATTAGTTTCTTCAAAGTGTGAAGAAGATGCCTCAAGAGGTAAATGTATCATATATATATCAGAATTTTGTGCAATTTTTGCTGAATTTTTATGTCGTGAAGTTGGCGGTAGAAATGACATTGTTATAGGATAAGATATATTACTTATTTTTTGTACTTGATATTTAGTTGTTACATCATCTATGATAATAGCTAATTTTGGAAGTTGTTTGATTATCTCTTTTGTTATAATTCTTGGTTTTGGTTTAGTTATAATAGTCTGTTCTATTTCAATAATTTTGGTTTTAACTTTAGTTGTTTTTGTATAAATTTTATCATCTTCTTTTGTAATAGTTTCTTCTATAAAGTGAAAAACACTTTCTTCTGTTTCAATAATCTCTTTTTTCTCTATAATATTAATATCTTCTTTTACATATTCTATTTCCATAGCTTGTGTTTTTTCTTCAAAATATTTAGCTTGCTGTTCTTGAAAATGTTTTTCTTCTTGTTTTTTATCAATCAATGGTTTTTTTATAGTTGGTATATCTTCTAAAATTTCATCTTGATAAAAAAGGTTAATTGATAATCCTAATATAACTACCAGACAAATAATAATTATTATATTTATAATAAATAATGGGGATTTTTTTAAAGTTCTTTTTTTAGTTTGTCGTTTTCTTTTAGGCATATCTTTTGGTTGTTATAACTTTTGTATGCATTCCCACTCAGAAGAGTGGGAACGAGATCAGTTTGATACTTTTTAGTTTTTATCCATATCTACTATTTTATTAGCAGAAATCCAAGGCATCATCTCTCGCAAGTTTACACCTGTTCGCTCAATTAAACTTGCTTTTGCATTAGCTCTTTCAGCATTCATTCTAGGATATCCAGCTTGACCTTCTAAAATAAAGTCTTTAGCAAATCTACCATCTTGGATTTCAGTTAAGATATCTCTCATAGCTTGTTTAGACTCTGCATTGATAACTCTTTTACCAGATACATAATCACCATACTCAGCAGTATTAGAAATTGAATATCTCATATCAGCAATTCCACCTTCAAACATTAAATCAACAATAAGTTTTAACTCATGAAGACATTCAAAATATGCTAACTCAGGAGCATATCCAGCTTCTGTCAATGTTTCAAAACCAGCTTGTACTAAAGATACAGCTCCACCACATAATACAGCTTGCTCTCCAAATAGATCAGTTTCAGTTTCATCTTTGAAAGTTGTTTCAATAATTGCAGTTCTTCCACCACCAATTGCAGATGCATAAGATAAAGCTAACTCTTTAGTTGTTCCGCTTGGATCTTGACCAATAGCGATAAGATCAGGAATTCCTCCACCTCTTACAAACTCACTTCTTACTGTATGTCCTGGAGCTTTTGGAGCAATCATAGTAACATTGATATTAGCTGCCGGATGAATTCTTCCATAGTGAATATTAAAACCATGACCAAATGCAATAGTAGCACCATCTTTTAAGTTTGGAGCAATCTCATTGCTGTAGATTTCAGCTTGATTTTCATCTGGTAATAAAATCATAATAACATCAGCTTTTGCAGTAGCTTGTGCAACTGTAAGTACTTCAAAACCTTTTGCTTCAGCTTTTGCCCAAGATGCACCACTTTTTCTCAACCCTACACAAACTTCAACACCGCTGTCTCTTAAGTTTTCTGCGTGTGCATGACCTTGTGAACCAAAACCGATCATCGCAACTTTTTTACCTTTGATTATGCTAATATCACAATCTTTATCATAATAAACATCTAATGCCATATTATTTTCCTTTTATTTTGAATTTATTTCGCGATTATATCACACATTGTCTTTAGGACAATTTGATTTATAAAACTTTATTTAGATTAACTTTTTATGGGTAAATTAATTTTAAATTGATTGTCAGAATAATATATTCATCTTCTATTCATATTTATTAAATATACTTTCATCGTATTTAACCGTACACGCATTAAAGGCTATATTGGATGGTAAAAAAATAATACTAATAATTTTTTCATGTCTTCTTTAATAAATAACTGTAATTCTAGCAAACACATACAATTAAAACCACCAATATAGCCTTGAAAGTGTCATTTTTTAATTGTAAATAAGATATATTAATCATAGAAAAATATAGGATATAAAGATATGAAAATTTTAATAGTTGAAGATGATGTAAAAATTTCTGCCTTTTTATCAAAAGGTTTGCAGGAAGAAAATTATATTGTTGATTGTTGTTTTGACGGTGAAGAAGCTTTTTATTTAATTACAATAAATAATTATGATTTAATTATATTAGATTTGATGATACCATATATTGACGGTGTTACTCTATGTAAAGATTTAAGAGAAACGGGGATTGATATTCCTATTATTATGCTTACGGCAAAAAGTTCAATCGAGGATAAAGTTTTGGGATTAAATATTGGAGCAAATGATTATCTTGCCAAACCATTTTCTTTTGATGAGTTAGTAGCAAGAATAAAAGTACAGTTAAGAGATGGAAAAAGTTTAAATAATATATTGCAAATAGCTGATTTAAAGTTGGATTGCGATAAAAAAATCGTAACAAGAGCTGATAAAAATATAGACTTGACCTTAAAAGAATATATGTTTTTAGAATATCTTTTGATAAATAAAGAAAAAGTTGTAACAGAGCAGATGATAAATAATTCACTTTGGGATATGGATGATAACACAGCAAGTAATATTATAAATGTATATATCTATCGTTTACGAAATAAAGTTGATAAAGATCATAAGATTAAACTTATACATACTGTTAGGGGTATGGGATATAAAATAAGTGAAAAATAATGAATCTTAAAAATATAAAAACCAGACTTCTTTTTTGGTATTCAATTATCATAATTATTATATTATCTATATTTTCATTTATAATATTAAATGAATTTACAAAACTTGTATTAGAAAAACAAAATCATATCCATACTTCAATAAAACATTTGGAAAATATTCTTGCATTATGGATACCAATACTTTTAATAATATCAATTATACTAGGATATTTTATTATTAAAAATTCATTAATTCCTGTAAAAAAAGTTATAGATGAAGTTAAAAATATAGAAGCTTCAAACCTTCAAAAAAGGATTACAATAATTAACTCAAATGATGAGATAGAAGAGTTAGTAACAACTTTCAATTTTATGTTAGATAAATTGGATGATTCATTTTCTAAAATTAAAAGATTTTCAAATGATGTTTCGCATGAACTGAAAACGCCGCTTACGGTTATAAGAGGCGAGATAGAGTTGGGTTTGAGAAAAGAAAGAACCAATGATGAATATAAAACTATTTTAAAGAGTACACTTGAAGAGACAAAATTACTGCAAGAGCTGATAAATAGCTTGCTTTTTTTATCAAAATCAAATAACAAAGAGATGAAAAGCAAGTTTGAAAATGTAGAATTAGATGAGATAATAACCGATGTAATATCTCAAAATAAAAAATTGATAAAAGAAAAAGATATAAAATTTGAGTTTAAAAAACTTGACAGTGTTAGTTGTCAAGGGCATCCGTTACTTTTAAGAATTCTTGTTGGAAATATAATACAAAACTCTATTAAATATTCACACAAAAGTTCTAAAGTTGAAATATATTTGGATAAAGATATTTTAAAAATCAAAGATTACGGTATAGGGATACTTCCCTGTGATATTGAGAATATCTTTGATAGATTTTATAGAGTTGATAAGGCACGAGGTCGAAGCGGTTATGGGTTGGGACTTTCAATTGTAAAATCAATTGCAAATATACATGATTTTGAGATAACTGTACAAAGTGAATATGATAAATATACTCAGTTTACAATAAATCTAAAAACTGAAACAGAGGTATCTTAATGGAAATTTTTAGCTCAAATAAGATTTATGATTTTATGGGTAAACGATTGATATTTTTAACTATATCTGCTGCTTTAGTATTAGCTTCAATTGGATTGGTAGTTGTCAAAGGTTTAAATCTTGGTATAGATTTTACCGGCGGTACCGTTATTCAAGTTCAATATACACAAGCAGCACCTATGAATAAAATAAGAGAAGTGTTAATTGCAAGAGATGAATTTAGTAAAGCTAGTGTTACAAGGTTCGGGAATGACAAAGAGGTAATTATAAAAATTCCAACTACTACATCAACTTTGGGAACGGATATCGGTGATGAGATACGAACTATATTGAAACCTACAGGAACCTTTGAGATTCGCAGAGTTGATATGGTAGGTGCAAAAGTCGGCGGTGACTTAAAAGAAAAAGGTATTAAAGCTTTAGGATTATCTCTTATTGTTATTTTAATTTATGTCTCTTTCCGATTTGAGTGGAGATTTGCTGTTGCGTCAATTTTAGCACTTATTCATGATGTTTGTATTGCCATTGGTGCTATCTCACTGTTTAATATTGATGTAAATCTTGATATTTTGGCAGCCATTTTAACTATACTTGGATATTCATTAAATGATACAATTATTGTATTTGACCGAATTCGTGAGGGGGTTAGAACATCACAGGATAATAGACTCAATGAAGTAGTCAATGAATCAGTTTCAAGAACATTAAGCAGAACTACACTTACCTCATTAACAACATTTTTCGTTGTATTAACTTTATATTTATTTGGCGGAGAGATTATAAACGGATTTAGTTTTACACTTTTAGTTGGTATTGTTGTAGGAACTTATTCATCTATATTTGTTGCAGCTTCATTTTTGGTACAGTTAAATTTTTCAATATCAGATTACAGAAAAAATGAAGCTGAGAAATTAAAAAGAAAAAAAGAAAAAGATAAAATGAGAGCTCAATTTGAAAGTGGTATGGTTTAAAAATAAATTTTAAAAAAGAAAAGAAAGGAGAAAATTGTATTGAAAAATAATAAAATAATGATTGTATATGGATTGGTATTGGTATCGCTGTTTCTATATTTTTATTTATCTATCCCTATACCTGAATATAAATGATAAGCAATCCTTTTACAATCTGAATATTTATTCATACTCTGTTCATTTTTATTAAATATACTCTTACTTAATATATAAAAATAAAGGATTTATAAAGTGAGATATATTTATATTGAAAACTATATGGAGCTAACACCTAAAAAAAAGAAAAACTTTTTACTTTTTATTAATAAATGCAATGATTTTAAAGTTGTATTCCAAAAAATTATATTTAGTGAAGAATCATTGCTTTTAGAATTTCTAGGCGATCATGATACAAAAAGGGCATACATAAATTTTCAAGATTTGTTTCAAAATATGACGAATATAAAAGTAGATTTTGTTGAAAAGGTTTTTAACAATAATCAAATGATTTTAATATTTAATGAAACAAATAAACGAATTAGAGTTTAGCTATAGGTGATAAAATTATAGTAAAAGAATTTACACAAATAAAACTGAGAGTGTAAAATAAACTGTGTAAACCCACCAGTTTCTTTTACACTCTCGTTAGTTACCTTTTCCTCCCCCCCCCTTTACCACTTCCTCCAGCATTACTACCGCCTTTACCAGCAGATGAACTAGCCTTTCCTCCTAACCCTTGACCACTGCTTTTACCACTATTAACCCCAGGATTTTTAGTAGTAAAAGATTTTGTATGTCTAGTTCTTTCCTGGTTCTGTGCTTTTTTTGTATTACGCAAACCCAAAACACTTGGATGAATTCCTAACTCTTTAGCTATTTCTCCCCATCCCATTCCTGATGTTCTCATTTCATTAATACTCTCTACTGACGCTCCAGATGCATCAGCTAACGAATAGCACTTGCAATATCCTGACCGATGTCTCCAAAGATGCTTCTGCTGCGCTCAAAGCAGCTTCTAATATCTCCAAGGATACTTGTAGTTCAAGATTGTCCGGCTCTGCAGCAACTGCAACTTGAGCCGAATCTACATCTGCCTGAGCTGCAGCAACATCATCTGCCGCTTCTGCTTGAGATGCTTCTGCTAGATTTTCTGCCTTCTCAGCTTGAGCTGCACTTGTCAATGTTGATGTTTCATCCTGAACATCATCCCCCTCTGCAGCCATTAACGGACCAGCTACTAATAAAATCAAACTCGCCAAAAACAAATAACAAATTTTTTCATAATAAACTCCTTACTCTATATCAGATTGTATTATAAATATAATTAAGAATTAATTTGGTATTGTAATTAATATGTGTTATAATACATACTACAATACAAATTGGAGTAACAAAATGAATCATTTACTTTATAGTTCAAATGAGATGTATTCATCAACAGAACTAATACGAAAAAGCAAAACTATTTTTAATAAAATACTTAGTGAAGAGATTGATAAAGCTATTATATTAAGGGATGGAAAGCCTAGTTTTATGTTGTTAAATTTTGACAAATATGAAAAGATAATGGCAGAATATGATATTCTAAAAGCGAAAGATTTATCTAATAATAATACAAAGAAAGTTAAAAAGAATAAAAAAGATAAAGCTTCTAAAAATAGAAAAAAGCAAGCTGTGGAGATACAAAAAACTAAAATAATTGAACAGGTTAAACTACCTAAGGATTTAGAAAAAAAGATTGTAGAAGTAAAAAAAGATGTCGTATTTGAAGAAAAAAAGAGTATAAAATCAGCACAAGTGATTCCTCCTACTCCTATATATGAAGAAGAAGTATTTGAAAATGAGATTGAAGAAATAACTATTACATCACAAGAAGATATAAAAAATGATGAAGAAATAATTGAAAATAATGTAAAAGAGGGTTTAGAAGTTCTTGAAGATTTAGATTTTGATGATAAATTTAGAAAAGAGGTTGAGCGAAAAGTGCGGTTAAAAAAAGAGAGAGAATTTGCAGTAAAAAAAGAAGAAGATGTAAAAGAAGAGAAAATTATAAAAGATAATGAGAATTTAATAAAAAAACAAAAAACACAATTAAAGGAATTTTGGGCATAAGATGGAATATGATGTATTGATAATAGGAAGCGGAGGGGCAGGATTAAGCTGTGCCATTGAAGCTAAAAGAAATGGTGCAAAAGTTTTAGTTTTATCAAAAACAACACCAACTGCCTCACAAACTTGCCAAGCACAAGGTGGAATAAATGCTTGTATGGATGAAAAAACAGACAGTATTCAAAATCATATAAATGATACTATGAAATCTTCACATAAAATAGGAAATAGTGAAGCTATCAAGGTATTGTGTACAAAAGCAAAAGATACAATTCATTGGTTGGATAATCTAGCAGTACCGTTTTCAAAAGATAAAAATGGAAATATAGCTCAAAGAAAACTCGGTGGAACTTCTAATGCCAGGGCTTGTTATAGCTCAGATTACACCGGCTTAAAAATATTGCATACTTTATATGATACTTGTATCAAAGAAAATGTTGATTTTATAGAAGATAAGATGCTTTTAGATTTAATAGTTTCTGACAATACAGTTTTAGGAGCAGTAGTTTTAGATATAAAAACTACAAAGGTTGAGCAAATATTTGCCAAAAAGGTTGTCTTGGCTACGGGTGGTTATGCAGGTATCTACACAAACTTCAACACTAATTCTTTAGCCACAACAGGAGATGGACTTGCAGTAGCACTTAGAGCTGGGTGCAGATTGAAAAATATGGAATATGTCCAATTTCATCCAACAGCTTTAAAAGAAAATAGTATTTTAATCAGTGAAAGTGCCAGGGGAGAGGGTGGCTATCTTGTAACTTCTGATGGTGAGCGATTTATTGATGAACTTAAACCAAGAGATGAAGTAGCAAGAGCAATATATCAACAACTTCAAGATAAAAAAGAGGTGTTTTTAGATTTGCGACATTTAGGCATTGAGAAGATTATGAAGCTTATGCCTCAAGAATATAATCTGGCTTTACAATACACAGGGCTTAAAATGGATATAGACTTAATACCTATTAAACCTGTGGCTCACTATAGTATGGGTGGAATTAAAACTGATCCAAGGTGTCATACAAATATAAAAAATCTTTATGCAGTAGGTGAATGTGACGCAAATGGAGTTCATGGAGCAAATAGGCTTGGTGGAAATTCATTGTTGGAGATTATATTGTTTGGTAGAATTGCAGGACAAAATGCCAGTAAAGATTTAGATAAGATTAAAATAGTTGAAGATGAAAATAAAACTATACAAAATGATATAACTTACATAGATGAACTTTTTGACTATCCAAATACAGTCAATTTTTATGAGAAAAAAGAGCTTTTAGGAAAAATTTTGTATGAAAATGTTGGATTATTTAGAAATGAAACTGATTTACAAGCAGCTTCAAAACAAATAGCACAATGGCAAAAAGAATATACGCAAATGGGCATAGGAGATAAAAGCAGGGTTTATAATACAAATTTAAAAGAGTTCATTGAATTTAAGAATATGCTTGATATATCTGAGGTTGTAATTTTAAGTGCGATAGAAAGATGTGAAAGCCGCGGAGCTCATTATCGTATTGAATATACTAAGGAAGAGGAACAATTTGAAAAACAATCAATAGTTACAAAAACTAATGAAAATCTAAATTTGGAGTTTATAAATGCAAGTTAAGATTTGTGAAACCAGCTACAATATTGAAGCTAAAGTTGATAATTTATTATCTGTCTTAGGTCATATTAAACAAACTCAAAATAACTCATTAGCTTTTGGAAGCGGTTGTAGAAGTGGGATTTGCGGTAGTTGTGCAGTTGTGGTCAATGGGGTTGAAAAATTAGCTTGTAAAACTACAATTAAAGAAAATGATGAAGTGACACCGTTAAAAAACTTACCTGTTATAAAAGATTTAGTTGTTGATAATAGTAAACAACATAAATTATTAAAAATTGCAAATGCCCAACTTCAAGAATTAAGTGATGAAAAGATTTCAAATGATGATGTTGATAAAATTGACAAAGAGAGTAATTGTATTTTATGTAACAGCTGTTACAGCTCTTGTCCTGTATATGAAGTAAATAAAGATTTCGTTGGACCATTTGCTCTAGCAAGAGCTTATAGATATATTGAAGATAAAAAAGAGCAAAATAATAAAGTCATAATAGATAATATTCAGGACAATGGTGTTTTTAGTTGTACTTTATGCGGTAACTGTAATATGGTATGTCCTGCTGGTATAGATATAAAAGGCGATATAATGAAACTTCAAAATAAAAGCGTGCAGTTTGGGCATACAAATCCAAATTTTGCCACTTTTGATACTGGAATGGATTTCGGATTTAATCCGAATGGGTTTTAAAATATTATAAATATAAGTAATTTAAGTCCAACTTTGTTAAAATAGCTAAATATATTTTAACAAAGGATTTTATTGGACTGCATTGCCATTAAAAAAGATGATCAAATCTATGACCTTCAAACTGCAAAAGCTTTAAATATTGAAGCTGAAAGTGAAGAACAAATAAGAGCGGATAGCTCTATTGAAGCTTTAGAAATACTACGACACTCAACTGCTCACCTTATGGCACAGGCCATAAAAGAGTTACATCCCGAAGCTAAATTTTTCGTAGGACCTGTTGTAAAAGAGGGTTTTTATTATGACTTTAAGTTAGATCATCAGTTAAATGATGAGGATCTGCCTGCTATTGAAAAAAAGATGAAAGAGCTTGCCGGTAAAAAAATGCCGATTGAAAGATTTGAAGTTTCACGAAAAGAGATTATAAAAAAGTTTGCCAGTGATGAACTAAAACAAGCTGTTTTAGAAAACATTTCTGATGATGTTTTAACTATCTATAAGCAAGGTGATTTTGAAGACCTTTGTCGTGGACCGCATTTGCAAAATACTAGAATGATAAGAAATTTTAAACTTATTCGAGTAGCAGGGGCATATTTAGGTGGAGATGAAGCTAATGAGATGATCACTAGAATTTATGGTATCTCATTCTTTGATAAGGCAGAATTAAAAGATTATGTTTTTATGCTTGAAGAGGCTAAAAAAAGAGATCATAGAAGACTTGGTACTGATTTAAAGCTTTTTACATTTAGTGATGATGTTGGTGCGGGGTTACCACTATGGTTACCTGCAGGTGCAAGATTAAGAGGTAAGTTAGAACAACTTTTATATAAAGCACACAGAATCAGAGGGTATCAGCCAGTACGAGCTCCTGAGATTTTAAAAGCAGAAGCTTGGGTAAAATCTGGACATTATGCTAATTATAAAGAAAATATGTATTTTACAACTGTTGATAATCAAGAATATGGTTTAAAACCTATGAACTGTGTTGGTCATATTGCGATATTTAAAGATGATTTAGTTTCTTATAGAGATTTACCAATGAAATTTTTTGAGTATGGTGTGGTTCATAGACATGAATTAAGTGGTGCCTTACATGGTCTATTTAGAGTAAGAGAATTTACACAAGATGATGCGCATATCTTTTGTACACAGACCCAGGTAAAAACTGAAATTATTGAAGTTCTTGAATTTGTTGAAAGTTTAATGGGTCACTTTAATTTTGAATATGAATTAGAAGTATCTACAAAACCTAAAAAAGCAATCGGTGATGATGAATTTTGGGAAACCACAACTAAAGGTATCATGGATGCTTTAGATGAAAATGGTTATACTTATGGTATTGATGAAGGTGGTGGAGCATTTTACGGTCCAAAGATTGATATTAAAATTTTAGATGCAATTGGTAGAAAGTGGCAGTGTGGTACTATACAAATTGATATGAATTTACCTGAAAGATTTGATCTTCATTATACGACAAAAGATGATACAAGAGAGCGTCCAGTGATGATTCATAGAGCTATCCTTGGTTCATTTGAAAGATTTATTGGAATTTTAACTGAACATTATGCCGGTGAATTTCCTTTAAGTATTGCGCCTACTGGTGTTATACTTATTCCAATTGCTGATTCACATGTAGAATATGCAAAACAATTACAAAAGCAACTTCAAGAAATTGAAATAGACAGTGATGTGTTTGATAAGAATGACAGTTTAAACAAAAGAATTAGAACTGCTGAGAAACAAAGAGTTCCTATGATTGTTGTGATTGGAGATGATGAGGTTGCAAACAGTACGATTGCTTTAAGAGACAGAAGAGCAAGAGAACGAAGTGAAATGACTAAAGAGGCATTTATTCAGATGCTAAATAATAAAAAGAGTGAGGATAAAATTTGAGTTTTAAAGATAACAGAAAAAAACAAGATGAAGTGATGATGAATGAAGACATCAGATTTAAAGAGGTTAGATGTAATGGTGATGATGGACAGTCTTTTGGAATAATTAGCTCAAGAGAGGCACAAGCACTTGCAGATGAGGCTGGATTGGACTTAGTTTGTATTGCACCGAATGGAAAACCTCCTGTTGTTAAAATTATGGATTACGGTAAATATAAATACCAACTAGAAAAAAAGAAAAAAGAAGCTAGAAAAAATCAAAAAATAATCGTAACCAAAGAGATTAAACTATCTGTAAAAATTGCTGATAATGACATTAACTATAAAGTTCAACACGCACGTGAATTCCTTGAAAAAGGTAACCATGTAAAATTTAGAGTATTTTTAAGAGGTAGAGAGATGTCAAATCCGGCAGCTGGAGCGGAAGTACTAAATCGTGTATGGGCAATGGTTGAAGATATTGGTGTAATGGATAATAAGCCAAAATTTGAAGGTAGATATGTAAATATGTTGGTAGTGCCTTCCAAAAAAGAGAGAAAATAGTTTTTTAGATATTTATAAATTAAACTTTAAAATGTCTCTTTGAAGATTATTAAAATTTCTTTGAAAGGATGATATGAATAGTAATTTCTTAAAAGAATTAAAAGTATTATTGGTTGAGGATGAAAAAAACTTAGCTAAACTTTTAAAAGATGCAATTGGAGATAGCTTTTACAGCTTTACTGTAACAAATAACGGGAGAGAGGGTCTTAAAAAATTCTTAGAGATCTCTCCTGACCTTGTAATTACAGATATTATGATGCCGGATTTAACAGGTTTGGAGATGGCAAATGAATTGAAACAGATAAATCCAAATATACCAATTATTATATTAAGTGCTTTTAGTGATAAAGATAAATTTCTAAATGCCATAGATGTTGGTGTTATTAAATATTTTATAAAACCATTTGATCCAGATGAATTGTTGGATTATATTAACTCTATAAGTTTTGAATTTGAGAAAAAACTTATATCTTTAATAGATGAATTTAAATTTAATAGAAATTCTTGTAATTTATATAAAAATGATAAATATGTAACTCTAACTAAAAGAGAGAGTCAATTTTTGTTAATCTTACTGCAAAGTCATAAAAATATTATAACTGCTCAAACTATTAAAAATAAATTATGGGAAAATGAAGAGGTTAGTGATGAGAGGCTTAGAACTTTTATTAAACGATTAAGATTAAAAACTTCAAAAAGACTAATTCAAAACATTAAAGGGCAAGGGTATCAGCTTACTTTAGAATAATTATCTCCAAACTATTTCTAAATGATTGGATAATAATGACTTATCAAAAGTTTTTGAGGACTGAGTGATTTTTCCAATATTATCGCCTGTATCTGCGAAATTTTGCAGATAATATTTTCTATTGTATCCTCTTTGTTTTAAATCTTTACAAATAAAATTTATATCTTTTTCATCTAGTAAATCACTATGTATAGTCGTTCTAACTTCAAATGGAAAATCAATATTGATTAAATAATCTAAAGTTTTACCAAATAAACTAAATTTATTTGAGTGAGTTATTCCACTAAATTTATACTTTGGTGCTTTGTAATCAAGTGCAATGTAATCAATTAAATTTAGGTTTAACAGTTTTTTTAGATGTTCAAAGTTCAATCCATTTGTATCTAATTTTATTAAAAAGCCTAATTTCTTGACCTCTTTACAAAAAGGGATCAGATCATGTCCTGTAGCTTCACCACCAGATATTACTACTGCATCAAGTAAGCCTATTCTTTTGTTCAAAAAAGATAAAATATCATCAAAAGACAGTTTCCCTTCATTGCTAAAGACTATATCTTTATTGTAACAATAATCACATCTCATATTACAGCCGACCAGCCATACTATACAAGATAGATGGTCAGGAAAATCAAGATGTGAAAAAGCAGTTAAATCATAAACGTTCTTTTTATTCAATAAATTGTTTTCTTTGTTTGTGCTCACCTGTTTTACCTATATTAAAACTTTCAACCGGTCTGTGATAACCCATAACTCTTGTATATACAATACATTTTTGTCTTTTGTCTTTTAATTTTTCTAACATTTCATTTTTGCTCATTTTTTATTCCTTTTTTATTTTATTATCCGCAAGATTGTTCGGTGTACGGCACAGTTGTCTCTATCATATTAAATGTATAATCTTCTGTATTGATACCTTTTTTTCTTTCGATATAATTTTCGTTAGCCGCTATAAATGCAACTAAAATCATCTTAATACAATCATCACAATTACTTTGTGCATTTAGTTCATCCAGTTCTGCTCTAGTAGTTTTAAGAGCATCATGTAGAGGAACTCCTTTTAACTCTTCAGTGAACACAGAAGCTGTAAAAGAGATTGTTGGGCAACCTTTGTATTCGTATCCCAGATCTGACAAAATCTCATTTTCATCTATTTGCAGATACATATCAACTTGACCCCAATTGTCAGGATTTCTCCCAACACCTCTTGCATTATAATTTTCTAATGCTTTATTATTCTTAGGATTATCATAATGCTCTTTTATTTTCTTTTCTTGTTCTTTGGTTAGATCACTCATCTATCGCCTTTAATAATTTATCTGTACATATTCTAGCATTATTTATTAAAATATCAATACCATCTTTTGTTATATTATCCAAATGTATTCCACATATAACCAAAGTGTCTTTTTTTGTCTTTTCATAAATTATCGGTGCCACCATACTCGATATAATATCATCTTTATGCCCTTGTTTAATAATGCTTAAAATGCCGCCATTATCTACTAAACTAACTCCGCCAATATGTTTGTTACCTCCTGTTATAATTACCAATAAATCCTTGCCAACATAAACATGAGTTAGAAAAACTGTATATTTACCCTCTCCGGTACTTATCAAGAAACCATCTTTACATCTGCTAAAAGTTCTTCATCACATTTAGGACAATATTCATGTTCACCAGACATATATCCATGCTTCGGACATACAGAAAATAATGGTGTAACAGTAATATAAGGCAATTTAAAATTCGATATTACATTTTTTACCAGTCTTCTACAAGCTTCTGTTGAACTTAACTTTTCTTGCATATACAAGTGAAGTACTGTACCACCTGTATATTTACATTGAAGCTCATCTTGTAATTGTAAAGCTTCAAACGGGTCATCAGTCAAATCAACAGGAAGCTGTGATGAATTTGTATAATATATATTATCTCCCATACCAGCTTGTAAAATTTCTGGATATCTTTTTTTATCTTCTTTTGCAAATCTATATGTTGTACCCTCTGCCGGTGTTGCTTCAAGATTGTATAAATTTCCGGTTTCTTCTTGAAATTCCACCATTTTAACTCTCATAAAATCTAAAATCTCAGTAGTGATACCCATACCGTATTCAGTCGTAATATCATGTTTATCATCTGTATAATTTCTAACCATTTCATTTATACCATTTATACCAATAGTAGAGAAATGATTATTAAAATGATGAAGATATCTTTTTGTATATGGGAAAAGTCCTCTATCATATAAATCTTGGATAAATACTCTTTTTTTCTCTAATGTAGATTTAGCCAATAACATTAACTCTTCAATTCTACTAAATAATGCTTTTTTATCATTTTTATGAAGGTAACCCAATCTTGCCATATTAAGAGTAACCACGCCGATACTTCCTGTCATCTCAGCTGAACCAAAAAGACCTCCGCCTCTTTTTAGTAACTCTCGTAAGTCCAGTTGAAGTCTACAACACATACTTCTTACATGACCGGGTTTATATGCCTCTTCATTTGGTACTAAATTTCCGTTTTCATCTTTTTTGTACTGGCTGCCTACAAAGTTTTGGAAATATGATGAACCTATTTTTGCAGTATTTTCAAATAATAGATCAGTATTTTCACCATACCAATCAAAATCTTCAGTAATGTTTACTGTAGGAATTGGGAAAGTAAAAGGCTGCCCTGTTTTATCACCCTCTGTCATAACTTCATAGTAAGCTTTATTTACCAAGTTCATCTCTTTTTGGAAGTTTTTATAAGTCATATCTTCAAAAGATTTACAACCTCTATCATTAGCTTCTTTTAAAAGTTCTTTATCGTCAATATCACCTAAAAGATGAAGTTGTTTTTTTGTAGGAATTTGATCTTTCAAATCATCTGGAACTATCCAGTCAATAGTAACATTTGTAAACGGGCTTTGCCCCCATCTTGCAGGAACATTCAGATTATAAACAAAACTTCTTACAGCTTTTTTTATCTCTTTATATGGCAATTTATCTTTGAATACATAAGGTGCAAGGTAAGTATCAAATGATGAAAATGCTTGAGCTCCAGCCCATTCGCTTTGTAAAATACCCAGAAAGTTTGCCATTTGTCCTAAAGCTTCTCTGAAATGATTTGGAGCGTCACTTTCAACTCTTCCTCTTATTCCGTTAAATCCCTCATCTAATAAAACTCTTAAACTCCATCCTGCACAATAACCGCTTAGACTATCTAAATCATGGATATGATAATCTCCATTTCTATGAGCATAACCCTCTTCTTTATCGTATATCTTATCAAGCCAATAATTTGCGATAATTTTACCTGCACTGTTATTGATAAGTCCAGCATGAGAATAACCTGTATTTGAGTTTGCTTTTATTCTCCAATCAGTTCCATTGATATACTCTTCAATAGTTTGCGTAGAGTTTATATAAGTGGTGTCAGTATCAAGTCCAAGTACATGTTCTCTTTGCATCTTATGCATATGTCTATAAAGCATAAATGACTTCATAACATCAAAATATCTACCCTTGTAAAGCTCTTGTTCTATTGCATCTTGCACATCTTCAACTACAACAACTCTTTTACTTTCAAGAAGTTGTAAAACATTAAAGAAAATTAAACTGTCATAAGTTGTATGAGTACTTTTAAATGCTTTTTTAATAGCATCTTTTATTTTAAAAGATTGAAATTCTTTATAGTCACCATCTCTTTTTAAAATCTTTTCAACCATATACTACTCCCTGTTAATTCAAATATATTTCGTAGTTTATACCAATAAGTATTAAATAAAAGTAATACAAATAGTCACTCAAAAGTCACAACCCTAGAGGAAGTCCGATAGATAAATACTTTGATACAAAAAAATAAATTATACAATTTGTATGTATTTGTTTTTTGGAATTATATTTAGTGGAATTAACGGATATAATATAAAATATTATTTGAAAGATGAAACTAATTCTTAAATTTAATTAAATTTAGGTATAATTTATAACTATTAAAAAAAGGAGATTTAATAATGAAAAAATTATTTAAAATAAGTGGCTTAGTTGGTATAGTTTTACTGGTACTTACAGGTTGTGGAGCGGCATCAGTGTATAATATACAAAACAATCCAGTAGAGGTTAAGCAAAGTTCTACAAATGATGATATTTATAAAGCTATTAAAAGAGCAGGTGTATCATTGGGATGGATAATTACAAAAGTTAAAGATGGTGAAGCTAAAGCTACAATAAACTTAAGAACACATCAAGCAGTAGTTAGAATAGATTATAATAAAACTGAATATAGTATCACTTATTTAAATAGTATAAATCTTAAATATGATGCTCAAAAAAATACTATCCATAGTAATTACAACAGTTGGATTCAAAACTTAGAACAAGCAATTAATGTTCGACTTTCTATGTTAGCTGAGTAATAATAAAGATTAATTTACTTTTAATTTCTTACCAATTGCATTTGTAGGTATTTTATCTACATAATGTAATTTTATAGAAAACTTTAAATTTGAAAGTTTAGATTTTAAAATTTTTTTAATCTCTAAGCTTGAAAATTCTTTTTGACTCTCTAAAGTTATGTCCAATATTTCATCCCGCAATTTATCATTATGATTATTATTTACAAAAACAAGTGCTTTTGAAATTTCACTAATCTCTTCTAATATATTTTCTATTTGTACTGTTGAGTATCTTTTACCTGCAATTTTAAGTATTTTTGAACTTCTGCCAACCAGCTTAAACCGGTTTTTATTTATTTCAATATAATCAAAAGTCTGCATAACCCCATTTATATTTTTAAAACCATTTTCATATAAAATTTTTGATACAAAAGGAGATTTTACTTTTAGTTCATTCTCTTTATTTACTGATATCTCAACTTTATCTAAAGGTGTCCATAACTCTTCATTGTTTTGTTTATAGGCAATCCCGCTAGTTTCTGTTGATCCAAAAAGTTGTATAATATTTGTATTGAATTTATTTATAAATTCACTAGTACTTTGCTTATCAAGCGGTGCAGTTGAACTTATAAATAAAGATGATTTTAAATCTTTTTTATGACCAATTTTATTTAAGGCTTTGATGTACAATGGTGTTGTAACTATCAAACTGTTATCTTCTATAATATCAAGTAAATCATGAGGTAAGAAATGCTCTTTTAAAATTATATCTATATCATTTAAAAGTGGATACAAAAGCCCAACTAAAGTTCCATAAATATGTATAAAAGGAACGGTAACTATAACTTTTTTTATATTATATTGTTTTACCAATTGACTAAAAACTTTAACCTCATCTTCTAAATTTTGTTTTATTTTTAATGCTCCAACCGGATTTCCTGTACTGCCGCTTGTAAAAAATAGCATTAAAAAATCTTTATCTTTGAATTCTTCTAAATTTAGATTGCTTATTGTTGCAGATAAAATTTTATTTGTATCATCAAACAATATCGCTTTGTTATTATTGTAATATGAATTTATTATATTTAAAGCATTTTGTTCTTTTGATTGTGAACTGATAAAATCTATTTTCTTTTCTTTATTTTGAGAATCTTTTTTTATGATATGAGTGGTAACTGTACCGTTGTCATTTAATATTTCAATTTTCAATATTAATCATTTTCAAGAACACAAATTTTCTATGTAAGAATTGTAGTATTCCCGCAAATATAAATAAGAAATACCACCCAATAGAACTATAAAAAATCCAAAAATCTGCATTTGTGTCTAAGAATATGATTGTATGTATTACAATATTTATTAAGCTTACCCCTATCCAAAACAGAGTTGATTTATGAATATATTTTTGCTCCTCTTTTGAAATATCTTCTTTTGAAAACTTTTTAGCAAAATATAAAATCATAGATTCTTTTTTAATATAAGAGAGTAAAATTAATAAAGTTATTGTGGATGATAGAACTAATGGGAAGGCTTTTAAAATCAAAGCCTCTTCCAAGGTTGTATTAAAATATCTTAAAGAAAAGAATATAACAGGGGCATAAAGTAAAGATAATACAAGTCTCATTTTACTATCTAACCATCGCCCCGCTGATATTTAAAACTTCACCGCTTACATAAGTAGCATCAACACCTATAAAATAAGCACACTTAGCCACCTCTTCAACTTTTCCAAATCTTTTAAGCGGGATTGATTTTTTTAACTCTTTTATATTCGGAAGATTTTCAATCATTTGGGATTCTATTATACCAGGGGCTAAGGCATTTACTCTGATATTATAACGACCCAGTTCAATTGCCAAAGTTTTAGTAAATGCAATCACTCCACCTTTTGAAGCCGAATAATTTGCCTGTCCGCTATTCCCGCAAATTCCAGAAACTGAAGCAATATTTACAATACTGCCGCATTTGTTCATCATCATACTTTTTGATATAAATTTAGTGATATAAAAGTTTGCATTTAAATTCACATTTATCACATCTTCCCATTGTTCATCTTCGAGGAAGAAAAATAGATTGTCTTTTATAATTCCCGCATTGTTTATTAAGACATCTACCTCTAGCCCCTCTAAAGCATTTTTGATAGAATTTTTATCTCTCATATTAAAACTTATAAGTTTACCATCTTTTATCTCCTCTAAAAGCTCATTGGCTTTTGAGATATTAGAATTATAATGGATATAAACAAAATACCCATTTTTAGAATATTCTTTAACTATCGCTTGACCTATTGAACCCGTTGCTCCTGTTACTAATACTTTTAATTTTTTCATTATCTATATAAACTTCCCATCTTTGATAAGAACTTTAATATTTTTTATATCCCCATCCATTCTTCTATCTTCTAAAAGCGGTTCAATGATAGTTCTTGTAACATCATGGATATTTTTAAGATGCGGAGATACTTGATCTGCCCCTCTAATATCAACAGCTTGTGCCATACCTATAAATGCTATTGATAACATATTATGTAAATCCGGTATCATTTTTGCAAAATCATTAGCAGCGGTTGTTCCCATAGATACTTTATCTTGATTTAATGATTCGGTTGGTCGTGAGTGAATTGAAGCTGCTGTTGTATTTTTTATCACATCAGCACTAAGCGAACTTAAACTTATTTGCATAGCTTTAAATCCGTGAAAAAATGGCTCTTTAGAAAGCTTTAGATTCTCACCCAATCCACGATTGAATTTATGGTCAACTAAAAGTGCAAACTCTTTATCTAGCAAATCAGCCAAATTAGCAGCACAAATTTTAAGTGTATCCATAGCATGAGCTACATATCCTCCATAAAAGTTTCCAGAAGTATAAATAATTTTATTTTCACCATCTATCAATGGATTGTCATTTACAGAGTTTATCTCAGTTTCTACCCAATTTTTAGAAATTTCCAAATTGTCTCTAATCACACCTAAAACTTGCGGGGCACATCTCATAGAATATGTATCTTGAATATTTAGATGATTGTCAGCAAAAAATTTATCATATCTGTCATCTCTTCCATGAGTTAGTTTAGAGCCGCTAATTTTAGTTTGAATATTTTTAGCAGCTTTTATTTGTCCGCTAAATGGTTTAGAATCATGTACAAAATCAGCTATGGGAGTATCATCCCCTAATAATACTTCGAACATACCGGCAACATAAGATTCCATAGAGTTTAAAATCACTTCAAACTCCTCAATGGCTTTAAGTGCAATTGCACTCATAATAGTTGTACCGTTCATAATAGCTAATGCTTCTTTTGGTTCAAATGTATAAGGTGTGATATTTAGTTCATTATAAACTTCCATCACATCTTTTATCTCACCTTTATAATATACTTCTCTCTCCCCGGCAATAACAGCAGCAATATAAGAAAGTGGTGTCAAATCTCCACTAGCTCCCACTGAACCTTGCGAAGGGATTACAGGAATAATATCTTTTTGAATTAACATCTCTAATCTATGCAAAAGATTTATAGACACGCCGGAACGAGCTTTGCTTAAAGATATGGTTCTGCAAATAACTGCATATCTGCATACCTCATAACTTAAATTTACCCCTATACCACAACCGTGAAAACGAAACAGATTTGTTTGAAGCGTTGCTGCATCTTCATAGTTTACATAGTTCTTACCACTATCTCCATATCCTGTTGTGATACCATATATAGGTTTACCTTGCTTAATAGTATCCATCATAAAATCATGTGTATGATTTATAAATGTTATAAACTTTTTATCATCAGATATCTTTATATCACTTACATTGCTTATTTCTTCTAATGAGATATATCTTTTGTCTATTCTTAATTGCATTATTTCTCCCAAAAATCATAAAAATTCAGCCATTGGTTTGGATAAATTTTTATAATCTCTTCATATTTTTTTATATAAGTTTGTAGTCCCTTTAGGACAGCCTCTTGTTCTGTTAAAGTTGTATCCATATCGATTTTAATCCACTCTATTTTATACTCTTGTATTCCTGTTAGTATAATAAAATAAACAAGTATCGGTTTGTGAGTCTTATATGCTATTTGAAATGGATTTTTATTGAATCTTGCCATTTCACCTAAAAATTCTATCTCTATCTCTGCTTTTTTATTTGCTGATCTATCCCCCATAATTGCTACAACTTCATTTTTTAGTAATGCATTTGCAATTTGAATTGAAACGCTTAATGTTCCACTGCTTAAATCTATGATATTTGTATTTGATTTTGTTTCAATAGAATTTTCTATCTCTTTAATTTCACCCATCATAGTTTCTCTCATCACTACATTTATTTTATTTTTAACATTTGCAGAGTTTACAGATGCCGCCCATCCACCAAAATGTGAAAATAATAAAATAGCTCCATCATTTAAAATAGCTGATGGTGTATCTTCATCATCAAATTTAAAAGTATAGTTTTGAATATCCATTTTTGATATAAATCTATCAATCATACAAATTGCAAAGAGGCGTAAATGTTCATAATATATTTTATTTGTAAATTTAATATTCAAATGTTTATAATATATTTTTAAAGCATCCTTTACATTTGATGCAAATATAAAGTAAAAAAAAGTTACTGGATACATAAGGTAATATATAAACTTATATCCTAAAAATTTATATAAATTAAACGCTAACTTTATACTCCATCCACTTCCTCTTTGTTGTGTTCTCATTACTGTTTACTTATTATTCCCAATTATTCTATTTAAAATAAATCTTGGCCATTTAAATGGTAAAATTTGAATATGTACCCAAACTATAGCTATAGTATCTTGAAATTTCTTAAAATGACTAACTCTTTCTTCAGGGGTTGGATAATAACACTCTATAATAACCTCTTTGATATTTTCCCCGGCATCTGCATGCCTTACAAGAACTTCCATCTCCCAGTCATATCTTGAAGTTTTTATTGGAAGATTTAATATTGATATTGGATATATTCTATATCCTGAAAGTGAATCTGTAATAACTTGCCCCGTATCCCAGCAAGCCCACATATTACTAAACCATCTTCCAAATTTACTTCCATTTGGTACATGTTCTAAGTCAAAGTTTCTAGCACCTATTATAATTTCATCACCATCACATATATCTATTAATTTCGTTGCTTGAGATGCTAAATGCTGACCATCACCATCAATACTCAGAACATGAGTAAAACCTAACTCTTTAGCTTTTTTGGTTCCACTAATTATAGCTTCACCTTTACCAAGATTTACCTCATGTCTTACAAAATAAACACTTTTTTGTTCATCATTAGAAAATAAATCTTGTATAGGGATATCAGAACCATCATCTACGACCATCACTTCATAGTTATGATTTATAACATCAAAAACTACTTCTTTGATAGTTTTAGGATTGTTATATGTGGGAATTATTATTATAATTTTATTTTGATTCATATTTTATTTCACTTATTTATAGTTTTGATATTATATCTATTTGTAAAAATCTGAGCAATATTGATATAAATTATTTATTAAAATAATACCGATTCTTTCTTTCTACAAGGGATATTTTATCAAAATTAAACTAAAATTATTAAAACTATTAATAGCAGGCACATATGAATAACTTTTTCCAAAACAATGATACTAAAACAGCAAGAGAAGCTCAGTATGAAGCTCAAAAAATTGCATTTGCTCCTATAATATTCCAAGTTGCAAAATCAATGAGAGACTTAGGTATTTTAGATACTATTTATGATAATGATAAAACAGGATTAACAATAAATGAAATTGCTAAAGAAGTTAAGTTAACAACATATGGTGTACAAACATTAATAGAGACTTCACTAAGTGCTGATATTGTAAAAGTTGTAAATGATAAATATTTTATTACAAAAACAGGATATTTTTTACTTAAAGATGAGATGACAAAAATTAATATGAATTATAATCATTATGTAAATTATCAAGGTCTTTATTATTTGGATGAAGCTGTTAAAAATACCAAAGCTGAAGGTCTAAAAGTATTTGGCAATTGGGATACAATTTATCCTGCTCTTTCATCTTTACCACCAAAAGCACAAAAAAGCTGGTTTGAGTTTGACCATTATTATTCTGATTCAGCGTTTGATGAAGCAATTGAAATATTGCTAAAAAACAATCCTGAAAGTATTTTAGATATCGGTGGCAATACCGGTAAGTTTGCTATTCGTTTGGCAACAAAAAATAAGAATATCAATATTACTATTGCTGATTTGCCACAACAGATCAAGTTGGCAAAGCAGAGTATTAAAAAAGCAAATGTTCAGACCCAAGTAAATTTTATACCAATTAATGTTCTTGATGATACAAAAGAGCTCCCAAGTGGATATGATATTATTTGGATGAGTCAATTTCTTGATTGTTTTAAGGAAGAAGATATTGTGAATTTATTAAAGCGTATTAAAAATTCTATGAATACAAATTCTCGCATATATATAATGGAACCACTATGGGATAAGCAAAGGGTTGAAACTGGAGCATATTGTATTATAAATACTTCTCCATATTTTACTGCTATGGCAAACGGCTACAGCAAAATGTTTAATTCAACAGATATGATTAATTACATAAATAAAGCAGGGTTAGAAGTTGTGGAAGAGATTGACAATGTCGGAATTTGTCAAAGTATATTGATTTGTAAATAATATGTTAAAAATACTATTTGTTGTTTTAGCTATTTTGTTAAATCAATTACAAGCTAAACAAACAAATCAATTAAAGTTGGGAGCTGGATTTAGTTTTATATCAGTACCTGAATATATCGGTTCATCCAGACAAAAACAATATATTTTTCCATATCCATATATTTACTATGATAGTGAAAATTTAACTATTGAAAAAAATATGATATTTAATCATCTGTACCAAAGTAAAGATTTTGATATAGATTTAAGTTTTAGCGGTACACTTCCTGTTAAAAGTGATTCTAATTCGCTTAGATACAATATGGAACAACTAGACCCGACACTTGAAATCGGTCCAAACTTTATATATAAATTATTTCATTTTACAGATAATCAAAGTTATATAAGTATGGAATTGCCAATTAGATCTGTATGGTCTGTTGATTTTCCAAATATGCATCAAAAAGGTTATATTACTAATCCTAATTTGTATTTAAATTATTATTTTGATAACTATATACAATTAGAGTTAAGTACCGGACCAACTTTTGCAACGAAAAAATATCATAACTATTTTTATGAAGTAACTTTAAAAGATGTAACAGTAAATAGAACAGAATATCATAGTAAGGATGGTTATGGAGGATGGAAAAATACTATTGGGTTGACATATTCGCAAGATAATATTTGGTATGGTGCTTTTGTTCGATATTATAATCTTAATAATGCAGAATTTATAGATTCGCCGCTAGTAAATCAAAATGATGCACTTTTTTATGGGATGGCTGTTAGTTATATTTTTTAAAACTATTTCTATATTAAAATTTCTACAATATTTGAGCTGGTTTGTTTAAAGTTTTGTGCAATATTTATCATATGCACAAGTGATATTGGGAAATTTTGTTCATTTGATAAGTCTATAAAATCAATATTTGAATCTTTATTGGTTATTTTTACTTTTAAGACAACTCCGCATTCCAAAAAGTCAATACAATTATTTAATTCATTAATATTCTCTATGTTTAAAGTTTCTATTGCAAGTAAAAGGATAGTATCGCCGTCAAGTGCTTTAATCGCTCCTGCTTTTAAAATATTTAAAGAGGTATTGTCTCCACTTGATATAGTCATAATTTCATTTTTATTATTTGTCAGCATAGAGAAGTAAGATACTGCAGTATTATATACAGAATTTTGAAAGACTGTAGGACTAATTGATTCTTTTTGATTTATACTGTTTAATATACTAGAAGTTGATAATGGTTCCCCATAACTATTGCCATAAATAATTCTTCCATCGTCAAAAGATACTTTGTCCGCCAGATAAACAGCAATTTTAGCAGCTCTTGTTAATCTTCTTCGGGTAACCATTTTAGGAACTAACTCTTTTGTATTTAACTCTTCTATTTGTGTTGGCGCATAGATATATGCACTGTCAAGTATCTCTAAATTTATCTTCATATTGCTTTTCCAAATACTAAACTGCAATTATTTCCACCAAAAGCAAAAGAATTGCTAAGTACATAATTTACATCACTTTTTATAGTTTGAGTTGAAAAATTTATCTCTTCATTTTCAGGTTCTTCTAAAAAACTGTTTGCAGGGATAGTTTGATTTTGTATAATCATATATGATATAATAGCTTCTATTGCACCTGCAGCTCCTAAAGTATGTCCTGTTATAGATTTAGTAGAACTTACATAAGGTTTGCTGGGAAAAGTTAAATAAATGGCATTTGCTTCGGAAGTATCATTTGCTATTGTTCCTGTTCCGTGTGCATTTATATAGTTGATTTGGTCTGGCTGTATATTTGCAGTTTTTAGAGCATTTATCATAGCAGTTCTTGCACCGTCTGGATGAGGTTGAGTCATATGATAGGCATCACTACTGTATCCAACTCCACAAACTTCAACAGAATCTTCTTTTTTAGTTGTTTCCAAAAGTAAACAGGCAATTGCTTCAGATACATTCATCCCATCTCTTTTTTTATCAAAAGGTTTACATCGGTTTGAAGATAAAACACCAAGAGATAAAAATCCACCGACTGTTGTTTGGCATAATGAATCAACACCAATAACTAAGGCGTTTTTATAAATACCTTTTTCTAAAACTTCATAAGCATATCCTATTGCATTTGCACTAGAGGTACAAGCTGTTGAAAATGAAATATCATCGTAAAAATCAAACTTTTGTTTTAAAATATAAGCTATAGCATCTATATTGTGCATTTGTGGATTTATATCTTTGTAATTGTTTGATTTAAAAAAAATCTCTTCAGTTGCACTCATTCCGCCAACTGAAGATCCAATTATTAAAATTGTATCTTTAAAGCTTATAAGAGAGCTGTTATCTAAAATATTTTGACATTGAACAATCAGATTTTCATAAAATGTATTCTGTGATTTTATTTTTCCAATAGCAGGAATTGAATTATGAAAATAATTTTCTTCTCTAGTTATACCGCTATTAGAAGTGCAAATATTTTCAAACAACTCAATATTATTCTTTCCCGCACAACTAATCGAAGATGTACTAGTTATAAAAACTTTATTTTTTATTTGCATTAATGTAAGTTAATAAAGTATTTACATTTTGAAAAATTGAATTATATTGTGCTGTATTATCTATGATGATACCATATTCTTTTTCTATTGCTAACACAAGTTCAATAGAATCAACAGAATCTAAACCAAGACCCTCATCTCCAAACAATGGTTCATTATCATCAATCTCATCTGGTGTTATATCCTCTAAATTTAAATATTTAATTAATATTTGTTTAAAATTCTCGACTGTAACCATTTTATCCCTTTTTAGCACATCGCTTTAGTAATTATTATTTTACAATATTCAAACTTTAACTATTATTGTACTATATGGATTATAAAGTACATTAGCTGCTTTTTGTATTTTAACATTTCGTCTTTGCGTATAATCAACTCTAAAAGTTCCACCGCTGTTACTTGAAAATTTTGCACATATTTTTCCAGCTTCTTCTATGATATGTTCTGGAATATTTTTTTTAGTATTTGAAACAATGACATGTGAGGATACTTGGCTCTGTAGATGAAACCAAAAATCACTGGCACGGCTGTTTTGAAGCAGATATATATTTTCTCTCTCATCTCGTCCTAACATAATCTTATATCCGTCTATAAAAAAGCTTTGATAAGGACTTGCTTTTTTTGTTTTAGTTTGATTTTTATCTTTTTTTGGAAAATAAAATTCAATTTCATCACTTGTGGTACAATTTTCTATAGTTGTTATAAGCCGTTTAAAGAAATCTAATTTTTGTGATAAGTTAAGTTGTTCAATATGTTGATTTTTTGCTTTTGCTTTTGCTTTTTTAGAACTTCTAAACAGATCATTTGACTTTTTAATATTTGAACTTTTTTCATAACCGTTACATTTATATAAATTACTTAAAATTTGAGTTGCCTCATCATTACAGTTAACAGCTTTTCTTTCTAAAGTTGGAACATCATCTAAGTTATCCAAAATCTCTTTTATTTTTTTTATCTGTTTTTGAACTTGAATTATCTTTTGTTTCTTTAAATTATTAAGTTCTTGTTCTTCTTTTGACTTATATATATCCAATAAAAATTGTTCAATATCATCGATCTTTTTTTCTTCAAATTTAAAGTTTGGCTTATCTAAAGGATCAAGTTTTTGTCCAACCTTTACTACTCTTGTAGATGTCCATTCATCTATATGTCGTAAGCTTTCCAAAACGATATCATTTTTATCTAAAATTATTATATTCGTATTTTTACCTGTAAATTCTAATTGTAAAATTGAAAGCTGTTCTTTATAAGATGATTTACTCTTAACCTCTATATTTAAAATTTTATCATCATCTCGCAAATATACTTTAGTAATCTTTGAATTGTTAAATCTTTTCTGCAATATCACATCAAATGGTGCATTGAAATTCTTTTTGCTTAATTGCTTAGAGTCTTTTTTATATACTATAGACTGCCCTTTTGTCATATCAAAATAAAATTCTTTTCTGTCATTGAATTCTATGGCAATTGTATTATTACTGACTCTTTTAATATGATGAATTGATGTTAAACCATTTAAAAAGTGTGTTAATTTATTTAAAATATAATATTTCATAAAAATATAATAGCATATTTTAGACTAATTTTATATTTGTGTGATATACTTTTGTCGAAATTAACAAAGGAGATAATGATGAACACATTATTAAAATTAGTATTAGCTGGTGCAATTGCATTAGCAATGAGTGCAACAGTTGCAAGTGCAGATGTTGCTAAAGGGCAAAAACTTTATTCTAAAAAGCTTAAAAAAGCTTGTGGAATTACTGGAGCTAAAATGGCTGGTAAACATTCACAAGACGAATGGGAAGCATTTCAAGAAGATGGTAAATTAGCTGATGAGATTAAAAAAATCTGTCCAGATGTAAAAAAAGTAAAAGAAAAATATATACCACATTATTATGATTTCTTCTATGAATATGCAAATGATTCAGGAAATGTTCCATCTTGTTAATATAAATTAACAACGATTAAAAAAGGCTAGTCAATTCTGACTAGCCTTTTTTATATCTTGCAAAAAAGCAAATTTGGATTATAAATCCTCATTTGCCTCAATTTTACAGCTTCCTTTTTCACATTTAATATTTGCATCAAATATTAATACATTTTTTGCAATATCTTCATCTAAAGCATTTCTAGCATCAGTTGACATCATACCTGTGTTACAATAAAATACAACTAATTTTCCCTTAGGGAATTTAGATGAATCAATTTTTTCAGCTTCACTATCCCAAGGAATATTAATAGCACCTTTTACATGACCTTCTTCAAAATCAGATACTTTTCTTACATCTATAAGTTGAACATTAGCAGGAACACCTTTACCATCATTTAAAAGACCAGCTAACCAAAATTGATCGATCATACCATCTTCAGCACTCTCTCCACCTAAATGAACTTTTGCACCACTAATAGTAATCGCTGGGTTTTTTGGTTTATATGGACCTTTTGGAGCACTTTTACACTCTTTTACTAAAGACATCAATGGAAGTTTTTTCTCTTTCCACTCAGGATATCCGCCTTTATATACTAAAACTCTTGTATATCCAAGTTTCATAAGTTTTTTTGCTAAATAATCAGATTCTTCACATTTTAAGCCATTACAAAAAGTTACGATTTTTGCTTTTTTGCTTGCAGGTAACCACTTTTTGAATTTTTTGAATTTCTTATTTGGTAAATGAACCGCACCCATAATTGTACCTTTTTGATACAGTTTAAATCCTCTGGCATCCAAAAACAATGCACTTTTTGCATTGTACATCCCTTTAGCTTTTTTTAGTGATATAATGTTTAAATCACCACTACCAAACATAACAGTAGCAAATAGCGCTACTGCTATAAATCCTTTAATAATTCTCTCCATCTTTTCTCCTTTTTTAAGTAGAAAATTATAACTATATTATACTTATATCACTATAATGTATAGTTTATATAAGTATTTATTATACTAAGTTACTTTTTGATACTTAATTTAATCATAAGTAAATTTAATACAATATTAAGAAGTCTGTAAGCAGAAAAGATTTAAAATTAAGTAGTTAAAAATTAAGGAGAATATATGAAAAAAGGAGTTATAGCACTTTCTATAGCAGCGGCATTTGCAACTACTAGTTTTGCTAGCGCAAATTCAGATATGGCAGCACAGTTAGAGATGTTAAAAAAGCAAATTGCAGCGTTAGAAGCTAGGTTAAATGCAAATACTAAGTCTCTTTCAACAGTTGTAAAATCTGTAAAGAAAAATCAAAAGAAAATTAAAAAGGTTAATAAAAAAGCTAGTTTAGCTAAGCAGTTAGCTAATAATGATAATCTTAAATGGGGTATTGATTTTAGAACAAGTGTGGATAAAATTACTTATAAACATGCAGATGGTTCAAAAAGTACCAATGACGGTTTACTTACAAATAGACTTTGGATGAATATGGCTTATGCACCAACAGAAAATGTTTCATTTTATGGTAGATTATCATACTTAAAAGCTTATGGAGCAGAGCCACAAAATACTCAGAGAAGTGTAGCTGGAAATCAAGATTTTGATTGGATTACAAATGAAAATGCTCAAGGTAATAATAATCTTAATGTAAAACAAGCTTATTGGCTATATAAAAATGATACTTTCTTAGGAAAAGATGTGTCTTGGACAGCTTCTGTTGGTAGAAGACCTGCTACAGATGGTCTTTTAGCAAACCTTAGAGAAGACCAAAAAAGACAATCAGCGCTTGCACATACAGTAAATGTAGAGTTTGACGGTGCTAGTTTTAGATGGAATCTTGATAAGGTTACACCCATGGAAGGAAGCTGGGTTAAGTTATGTTTGGGTAGAGGTATAACAAATGTTAAAAAAAGATTCGTGGGTGATGATACTGATTATTCAACTTCTACTACAGAATCTCACGATAGTAATATGATAGGACTTATTTTTGTACCTTATGATAATGGTCAGTACTCAATTCATACAAATTGGGCTACATCAACTAATTTAGTTGGTTACAATAGTAATCCAAATACTGGTTTTCATGATTTTGGTGGTATGAGTTGGATGACAGCAGCATTTGTAGCTGATGGTATTGGAGAAGGTATTAGTGATACTCTTGATGATTCAACATTCTTTGTAAGTTTTGCTCAATCTAAAACTGATCCAAACGGTACTCATGGAGGTATGTTAGGAAGCACATCTAAACAAACTGGTAACTCTACTTGGATAGGTGCTCAATTTCCGTCTCCATTTACTGAAGATGGTAGAGTTGGAATTGAATGGAATAAAGGTAGTAAATACTGGCGAAGTATGACTTATGGTGAAGATACTATGATAGGTAGTAAAGTTGCTGCTCGTGGTACTGCTATAGAAGCTTACTATCATCAACCACTTACAAAAACATTAAGTGCATCTGTAAGATATACTAAAATTGACTATGATTATACTGGAAGTAACGGATTCTTCGGTTCATATTCTGCACCAAGTACAATTACAGGAACAGCTGTAACAGAAGCAGAAGATATTAGAGCATATATTAGATACAGATACTAATATAGTATAATTTAATATTAAATAAAAAGGGTAGCTAAAAATAGCTACCCTTTTTTATACTTCTTTTTAAGTTTAGTTAGATAAAATTCCACTGTCTTAAAACTAGTGAATAATGATTTCACGAAGTAAAAAATTTCTATAAAAAATGCGTCTGTGGCTTAACTGGATATAGCACTGGGTTTCGGCCCCGGTGGTTGGGGGTTCGAATCCCTCCAGGCGTACCATTTAACAAAGCCTTATATAATCTGTCTTATGGACTGTTTGTATAAGGCTTTTTTATTTTCTATAAAAAGTATAGTTTCCACCTATTCCCCACCTTGGAATAATTTTTATCCTCTTTTACCTCTTCTTGATGGTCTTTTTTGTTGTTGAGTATCTTCTTTTATATCAGAGTCATTTTTTACTAATAACTCATTTATTTGTCTATTGGCTTCCTGCTTAAACTCTTTATTCCCATTAATTTCCATAGTTTCTAAATTCCAGCCCTTTCCTTTTACCATTTTAAGCATCAAAGCTACCTCCTCCTCCAAATTACTACCAAGAGATACAATTTCATCTCCTTTATCAAAAATCTTTGCAAAAATCACTCCCATCTGGACACTTTGGTTGAAAAAGTGATAGGAAAGTTTAAATTAAGTTTATTTGCTGGATTAAAACTAATTTAAGTTTGAGATATTCTCCATATTAAACTACACTTCTAAAAATATTAGGAGTGTATCAATGAGGAGAGTTTTAATGAAACAGATTAAAGAGATACTATAATACCCCAAGAAAATAAGAACGAAAAAATAAGATTCTTATTCCTAAAAAGTTAAAATAATAAAATATTTAATAGGGGTAAAAAATGAGTACAAAAAGAAGAATATTTACAGCAAAATTTAAAACAAAAATTGTTTTAGAAGTTTTAAAAGGTGAAAAGACTTTAAATGAGATAGCAAGTAAAAATAATATAACACCTAAAAATATCCAAAATTGGAAGAAGATATTTTTAGATAATGCAGAGTTGGCAATGGAGCCTGCAAAGGCTATCAAAGAATATAAAGACGAAAACTTAAAATTACAATCTAAAATAGA
Source organism: Arcobacteraceae bacterium (assembly GCA_965242915.1). Taxonomy (GTDB): domain Bacteria; phylum Campylobacterota; class Campylobacteria; order Campylobacterales; family Arcobacteraceae; genus CAJXII01. The sequence continues at coordinate 96,295 of CBDETN010000022.1, read as the reverse complement.
TGATTATGCAAAGATAGTAGGTAAAATGACAGTTGAAAAGGAATGGCTTGAGGAAAAGCTACAAAGCTTGGACTTATCTAATAAAAAAGAGTTGATAGAGTCTAAGCTAACATATATTTCAGTATCAACTCAATGTAAACTTATAAAATTAAATCCAAGCAGCTTATATTATAAGCCTATAGAAAATAAGCATAAAATATCACTCAAAGATAAGATAAATGATATTTATGAGCAAATACCAATATATGGAGCTTTAAAAGTTCATCAGCAACTTTTAGAAGATGGATACAATATAAGTTTGAATACTGTTTATAAATATAGACAAGAGATGGGTTTAAAGCCAATATTAGCAGTTAAACCAATAAATCTATCAATACCAGATAAGCAACATAAAAAATACTCTTACAAGCTTAGAGGAGTTGACATAGTAAAAGCAAATCAAGTATGGAGTACGGATATAACATATATCAAGATTAATGGCGGCATGGTTTATTTAGCAGCTATAATTGATTGGTATTCTAAAGCTGTACTATCTTGGAAAATATCCAACACTATGGATTCAGCTTTAACAATGGATGTTCTAAATGAAGCATTATCGCTATATGGTAAACCTGAAATATTTAATACAGATCAAGGCAGTCAATACACAAGTCATATCCATACACAGACTTTAAAAGATAATGGCATCATTATCTCAATGGATGGTAAAGGTAGAGCTACTGATAATATTTGTATAGAGAGATTCTGGCGAAGTGCAAAAGTTGAAAGAATTTATCTAAATGAATATAACACAATTAAAGAGTTAAAAACTGATGTGAAAGATTATATTGATTTTTATAATCATAAAAGATTTCATCAAACTTTAAATTATAAAAAACCAATGAGTTTTTATTATGATAGTTTAAAAATTAATAATAAGGATTATGATAAATTAGTTGAAATTGTGGCATAAGGTAACAGGTGAAAAAGAGAATAAGGATTTAGAAAAAGTTGTCTTGTCTTCTTGGGGTATTATATTTAGAGATTCAACAATACAGTTGGTTTTAAATAATGGTGATTCAGTTCTAAAAATTGCTAAAGATTTAGATGTAAATCCTAAGACAATTTATAATTGGATGAATGAATATAAAAAGGCCAATCAAGATTTAACTAAATCTATAGTCAAAACTCCCAAAGAAACTTTAGAACAAGAGAATAAAAGGCTAAGAAGAGAAACTAAACTACTTAGGCAGGAGCGTGATATATTAAAAAAAGCAGCAGTATACTTTGCGAAAGAAGTTCAATAAAGTATACCTGGATAAAAGATAATAAAATGAACTTCAATAAAAATCTAATGTGCAAAATATTAAAAGTAGATATTTCAAGTTATTATCATTGGATTAATAATGGATGTATAGTTAAAACAGTAGATGATAAACTTAATGAGTTAATAGAGATTATATTTATTCAAAGTAGATGCAAATATGGTACAAGACGGCTAAAAGATAAACTAGAGCGATTATATGGGCTTATTGTTTCAAGAAGACGAATTGGAAATATTATGAAAGATTTAAATCTTGTAGCAAATAAAAAGAAAAGGTTTAAAGTTAATACAATAGATTCAAATCATAATTTACCTGTAGCACCTAATATTTTAAATAGAGATTTTTATGCTTCAGCCCCTGATGAAAAATATGTGGGAGATATAACATATATTCCAACATCAGAAGGATGGCTATATCTTGCAACTGTAATAGATTTATATTCAAGAAGAGTTGTTGGTTGGTCAATGGATGATACTATGAAAGTAGATTTAGTTAATGATGCCCTCATTATGGCATTAAAAAATAGAAATCCACCAAAAGGTTTAATATGGCATACAGATAGAGGTAGTCAGTATGCATCTTACTCTCATAAAGATTTATTAGAAGAAAATGGAATTATACAAAGTATGAGTAGAAAAGGTAATTGTTGGGATAATGCAGTTGCTGAAAGTTTTTTCCATACATTAAAAACTGAACTTACTCATCATGAGATTTATGAAACTAAATCAAAAGCTAATCAATCTATATTTGAATATATAGAAGTATATTACAATAGACAAAGAATGCATAGTGCAAATAATAATTATTCACCAGTTGAGTTTGAAGAGTTAATGTTACAAAATGAAATGGTTGCTTAGAATTTATAGTTCTTAGTATGATATAGGGTTGACAGATCAAACATTACTGTTTCTTGGACAATTCAGACCAGTGATTTGTCCAAGAAACAGTCCCAATAGTACCTTTTCCTAGAATTCTCTTTCTATCATCGCTTTCATAATATTTTGTAAATCTTCGTTATTCTCATTTTTTATGGCTTCTATTGCTTCAAGTCCTAACTTTTGAGCTAATTTAATGCTGTCTTCTAAAGCTTGGGTTTCTTTCATCTTCTGTTTTATCCAAGAAGTTTCATCAACACTCAAGTCCTTTTTATAAAGTTTTTCCAATGCCTGTTTATCTTTCAGTCTTTCATGTAAAAGTAGATATGGAATGGTTACTTTCCCTTCTACAAAATCTAACATTGCAGGTTTTCCCAAAGTTGCACTATCTTGTGTAATGTCTAAAATATCATCTACCATTTGAAATGCAAGACCAAGATTTTTACCATACAAAGCAAATGCTTCTTTATCTTTGTTGACTAATATTGCAGCAGCTTTTGCACTAGCTTCAATTAATGAGGCTGTTTTTTTATCAATCATATCAAGGTATTTTTCATAAGAGCTGTTAAATGTATTTATAAGTTCTACATCGTGAAGTTCACCAATACTAAGAAGTGTTACAGCATTTGAAACTGTGTAAGCAATTTCTTTATCCATTTGTGATAGTTGTGTAAAGGCTTTTGAGTATAAAATATCTCCAAACATAATAGAGGTTTTATTATCAAATAAAGCGTTGATTGAGGGTTTTCCTCTTCTGGTATCTGCTTCATCTATTACATCATCATGAAGAAGCGATGCCGCATGTATCATCTCAACTACGGCACAAAGTTCAATTGATTGAGTTGTAATTCCAGCAATCTTAAGTATCAGCTTAGAACGAAGCATCTTTCCCTCAGCTAACAACTCTAAAAGCTCTAAACTTCTTGCATCACCGCAATCAGCTACAAAAGTTTTTATTTGTTGTTTTACTTGAATCAATTCTTCCATTAACTATCTAGCCTGCAAACAATTTCACCGGTAAATTCTATGTATAAACCTTTTTTATGTATTTCTATATCATCTGCATATTCAAAGGCATAAGCAGCTATCATTTTATCTAATTCTATATCATTATGTTCTTTTCGCAAGATGGCTTCCATAACTGCAAATTTTTCCATAATTTTATCAAATTCATCTTCTACTATCTCTTCATTTGCGCCATTTGCAATATCCCAAAATTTTGATTTTGGAGTTCCTCCGAATATATTATCTTCATCTTCAAATAATGCTTCATATTTTCCCATAATTAATTCCTTTTATTTAATGTTTTTTTGTATTTGTTGACAGTCTAACTCTTACGCTTTTTGCGTGAGCTGTTAAACCTTCTGTATCTGCTAAAAGTGCACATTGCTCACCTATCTCATCTATAGCATTTTGACTAAAACTGATAATTGAACTCTTTTTCATAAAGTTTTCCACATTTAATGGACTGTAAAACTTTGCAGTTCCACCAGTTGGCAAGGTATGATTTGGTCCAGCCACATAATCACCTATTGGTTCAGGTGTATTTTGCCCTAAGAAAATAGCACCCGCATGTTTAATCTTTGGTAAAAGTTCAAATGGAGATTGTGTCATCACTTCCAAATGTTCAGGTGCAATTTCATTCATAAGTTTAATTGCATTACCCATACAGGAAGTAACAATAATACAACCTCTTTCATCTATTGATTTTTTAGCTATTTGGCTTCGTGAGAGTTCATTTAGGTATTTATCTACAGCTTTGCTTGTATCAAGGGCTATTTGTTCATCTGTCGTTATCAAAATAGAACTTGCCATCTCATCATGTTCAGCTTGTGATAGTAAATCAATAGCAAGATAATCAGTATTTGCACTATCATCTGCAAGTATTCCTATCTCACTTGGACCTGCAATCATATCAATATTTACTTCACCAAACACCAACTTTTTAGCAGTTGCCACAAAAATATTTCCAGGACCTGTGATTACATTAACTTTTTTTAAAGTTTCAGTCCCATAAGCCATAGCAGCAACAGCACTAGCCCCTCCAACTTTCATAACAGTTGTAATTCCACAAAGATGACAAGCCGCAAGTAAAAGTTCATTTGGTTCATTGTCAGGTGTTGGTGTACAAACTACAATCTCTTCAACACCGGCTACCAGTGCTGGGATGGCATTCATAAGTAAACTACTTGGATATGCAGCTTTCCCCCCTGGGATATAAAGTCCGGCACGGTCAACCGCTGTTACTTTTTGTCCTAAAATTGTTCCATTGTCTTCAAAATCCATCCAAGATTTTGGTAATTGTTTTTCATGATATTTTTTAATTCTATCATGTGCTAAGTGTAAAGAATCTCTTAATTTCTCATCAATATTTTCATAAGCTTTTTTCATATCTTCAACATCTACAAAAAGCTCATCATCATTTTTAGGTGTCCAGTTATCAAATTTTGTGATATGTTCTTTTATTGCTTTATTTCCATTTTCTACAATATCATCAATAATACCATTTACGATGGTTGATACCTTTTTAATATCAACTTTGGCACGACCTAAAATATTTTCAAATTCTGCTTTAAAATTATGATCTTTTGTATTTATAATTTTCATTTATTTTACTGCCTTTAAAATTTCTTTTGTAATTCTTTTTATATCCCAATCTTCAACATTGACTGTGATGTCTGCTATTTTTTTATATTCTTTAACTCTTTGATTATAAAGTTTTCTAGCTTCCTCCAAATCATTTAGCAAAGGTCTTTTTTTAAACTTTTGCTTTGTATTTGGTGCTTGTTTTAGTGCTTCAATAATTCTATCAAATCTAGATTCTAAATATACAACTTTACCAATTTTATTTAAGTTTTCTTGCCGATAAAAACCACCGCCGGTAGAGATAATCGTATTCTTTAAATTATTTTCCAACCATTTGGCACATCTTTTTTCTAAAGCTCTAAAATAAGGCTCACCCTCATCTTTAAAAATCTTTTTTACTTTTCTATTTGCAGTAGATACAATTAAATCATCAGTATCTACTGCAAAGTAGTCGCTATCCTTTACAAGCTGTCTTGCTACTGTACCTTTTCCTACACCCATAAAACCAATTAATATAATATTTTTACTCATAAATTAGATTATACCTAATTTTCTTTTATATCTTGTTATCATAGTTTCATTCCCTTTTAATCCACCTTGATGAATATATAAAATATTCTTTTTTTGATATTTAAGTAAAGTTTGCCAACCTATTGGATCATATAATAAATCAAATTCTATATTTGTTTGCTGTTTTAACTCTTGCCAAATTTTATAATTTTCTTTATATAACTTTCCAAAATGAAATTTTCTTGGTGGAGTTAAGATAGTAGGGTGAATAATTTGTCCTCGTACCTGCGGAATTTTATCATCTTTTTCTAACTCAAAAAATTGTTTTTTTAAATACTTTGTATCTCCTACACAAGGACAGGTTAAAACTTCATCTTCTAGATATTTTTGTAAAAAAAGTGCTGTTGTTCCTGTACCGCTTGGTAGAAATACTTTTAAATTTTCTATCTCTTGTTCTTTTTTCCACTCTTTAATTTCTTGGGCTAATATTTTAATACCATATTGAGCTTCTTCAATTGCTCCACCTTCAGATATAAACAATTCATTTGGTTTTAGACCAATTGTCTCTTTATCATACTCACCTACAATTAATTGCATCCCAAATTCTTGCGCATATTTATAGTTACCTTGTGGATTTTCTTTTAAAAAAGATGGCAGATGATTCGTATAATATTTAAATTTCCATCCCTTTAGTTTACATAAAACTGATAAGGAATACATTGCATTTGATTGATTTGAACCGTGACTTATTACTGTATCAACACTATCAAACTCATTGTCAAAAAAATAAAAAAACTTTTGAGCTTTATTTCCTGAAAAATCAGGATGCAGTAAATCATCTCTTTTTATATAAAAGTTTTGATTATTAAAAGTTATCAGTTGGATTGGGGAGTTTATTAATTTTTGCATTAGATATAAAAAAAGGTAAGCAATAAAATGCTTACCTTTTTAATTAAAAGTTTAGAAATTACTTTCTTAATTCTTTAATTTTTGCAGCTTTACCAGTTAATTCTCTTAAGTAATGTAACTTAGCTCTTCTTACTCTTCCTCTTCTTAACACTTCAATAGATTTTAAACTATCAGAATATAATGGGAAAATTCGCTCCACTCCAACAGAGTTAGCACCTATTTTTCTAATTGTAAAAGTTCTAGAAGTTCCTTGTCCTCTTAAAGCAATAACAAGACCTTCAAAGTTTTGAACTCTTGTTTTTTCACCTTCTTTAATCTCAATACCAAGTCTTAAAGTATCACCAGCTCTAAATTGTGGAGCTACTTTTTCACCAATTTGAGCTTTTTCGAAACTCTCAATATATCTATTTCTCATGTTTTTTCCTTTGTCTGGCATACAGTATCAACTGAAGAGGCCCCTTTTTATGGTCTGTAATACTTAGTTTTGCATACAGACAGTTTATTTTTTAAGTCGGCTATTTTAGCGTGATTACCCTTTAAGAATTCTGAAGGTACCAATAAATCTTTATATTTTATCGGTTTTGCAAAGGATGGAGCTTCTAAGAGATTATCGTTATAACTTTCTTCCATTAATGATTCTTGATTTCCAAGAACGCCTTCAACATTTCTTGAAATTGCATCTGCCATGATCAAAGATGGCAATTCTCCACCGGTTAAAATATATTCACCTACACTAAAAACTTCATTTGCAAAAGTCTCTATTACTCTTTCATCAATTCCTTCATATCTACCGCTTACAAATACAATATTCTTTTTCTTTGCTAATCTTTTAGCATCACTTTGTCTAAAAGGTTTTGCCGCTGCCAAAGGAAATATAATATAAGCATCTTCATATTTTGATTTAATATCATCAAGACAATCAAAAAGCGGCTGAGAGGTGAGCAGCTGACCAGCTCCGCCGCCACACAAGGTATCATCTACTTTGTTATGTTTATTGGTTGAATAATCTCTGGGATTAAAGAAATCATACTTTATTAGTTTCTTTTCAACTGCTATTTTTAAAATAGAATCTTTAAAATAAAAGTCAATTAAATTTGGGAATAATGTTATAAATGAAAAATTCATTATGTATTGTACCGTATGTTTTATCTGATTTTTATAAAAATTATAGTAAAATCGCAATTATAAAATTAGACAAGAAATAAAAGGAACACAAATGGAAGGTAGATTATTTACATTTCTAGGTGCAATTGGCGGGCACGGGCAAACATGGATTATATTATCACACTTGGCATTAACAATTATAATTGTATTCATTGTAGCAAGAATGGCAACTAGAAAGATTCAACTAGTACCAACAGGTACTCAAAATGTTATGGAAACATATTTACAAGGTGTAGTTTCTATCGGTGAAGACAGTATGGGTAAAGAAAATGCTAGAATTTATATGCCTTTAATCGCAACATTGGGTTTTGTAATTTTTGTATCAAATATGATGGGTGTTATTCCTGGATTTGAATCAGTTACTGGAAATATTAACTTTACTTTGGCTTTAGCTTTAATCGTTTTTGTTTATTACAACTATGTTGGTATTAAAAAGAATGGTTTTATTAACTATTTTGCACACTTTATGGGTCCAGTTAAAGCACTTGCTCCATTGATGTTCCCAATTGAGATTATCTCTCATATTTCAAGAATTATCTCATTATCGTTCAGACTTTTTGGTTCTGTAAAAGGTGATGATATGTTCTTAATGGTACTTTTAATGTTAGTTCCTTGGATTGCACCACTTCCAGGATTTTTCCTTTTAACTGCATTTGGTTTCTTACAATCATTTATTTTTATGATATTAACTTATGTTTATATTGCAGGTTCAGTTATGATGGCTGAAGAGGATCATTAAAAGATAAATAGTTTCCACTCTCCTGAGTGGGAAGGCACATATTAAGATAAAATATGCTTCAATACTTAATCACAGATTCCAAATACTACACAAATAACCCTATAGTTTTTAAAGAAATTTTGTCAAAAAGTCTATACGTTCCCACTCAAGAGAGTGGGAACGAGTTGAGCATTGTAGATATTGCTTGTTTTCGAGATAAAGTATCTGATAATTTTGAACAATTAGCAAAAGTTTTTATAGAGGTTTGTAAATCACATAATATTAAAAATATTTTAATCAATTCAGATATACAACTTGCTTTAAAATTAAAAGCTAACGGCGTACATCTTACTTCCAATCAATTTAATAAGATTAAAGAGGCTAAGAAGAATAGTTTATTTGTGATTATTAGTTGTCATACATTAAAAGATATAGATAAAGCACAGGAACATGGTGCTGATATGGTTACATATTCTCCAATCTTTTCAACTCCTAATAAGGGTAATCCAAAGGGTTGTGAAGATTTAGCTAAGGTTATACAGGAGTTTAATATTCCCGTTATTGCACTTGGCGGTATCGTCTCACAAGAACAAATAGAGGAAATAGAAAAAACTAAAGCAACAGGATTTGCTTCAATTCGATACTTTATCAAATCTCTATAATCTGAATTTCATTTTTACCTAAATAAATTACAAACGCCGCAACTTCATCGCATTTAGTAATATCCTCAATAGCTTCTTTATAATATCCAACTTGTGCACTGTGTTCATCTTTTTGGGCAGTTGTGGTTTTATAATCACAGATTAAATATTTATTATCTTTTTTGACAAGTAAATCTAATATTTTGACTTTACTTTCAAACATCAAAGCTTGTTCTTTAAAAATATCTGCATTGGCAACTATATTTTTGAATCTATCATTATTTATTAACATCTCAATTCGTTTGTAAATATCATCAAAATCTTTCTCTTCAAGCATCCCAGAATATATACTTTTAGTAATATCTATACTTTTATCTAAAGAATCTTTGTCAAAGCCACTCATCATCTCTAAACAATAATGAGTCGAGAGTCCAAAATATCTGGCTTTTATATTTAATTCACTGATCTCTTCTTTTTTTATCTGTTTTTCTTGTTGCCCTAAATTTAATGGTTGATAATCAACTTCTATAACTTTTTTAGGTTTAATATTTTTACTATCTTCAACATACAGTCGTCCCGTTGTTTGGATATTACAGTTAGACCCTAATATTTCAAACACACTGCTTTTGGATTTTTTAAATACAATCATATTGTTTTTTGCTCGGGTGCAAGCAACATATAAAATATTTAACTCATCATCAATACTTAGTTTTTTCTCTTTTTGCAGTGCATTTTCGTAACTCTTGTCAAAATTTTCTCTGCCGCTGTTTTTAAGATAGATATTTTTTAAATTGATATCATCATATTCAAATAATAAAGATGATCTGTCAGTATTCTTTCTCTTAATCCTGTCAAGTACAAAAACAGTATCAAATTCTAAACCTTTTGATTTAAAAACTGTTAAAATCTGAATGCCGCTTTTGTCTTTGTTTACCATTGAAGCATCAAGTCTGTCAATCTCATAAATAAAATCTACAATATTGTCATAAGCACTTGCTAATTCTATAAATTTAATTATATTTTGATCCATGAACTTATATGCCGTTGCAATATTTTTAATAAGTTCAGGTACGCTCCACCCGTCTCGCTCCCACTTTTGAAGCAGGAGCAAGTCTGTTTGTGTATGTGTAAACTCTTGTCCAATTAAAGCGTTGAAATTAGCTTTATATAAATCTTTTTTAAAATACAAATATTTAATGGCATTTATCACTGCTTGTATATTTTGTTCTTGTATTAATTTTGAAGTCATCTCTGTTGTTATTTGTAAATTAGGGAATACTTGCTTCAAATAAAGATATAAATTTAATACATCAGCATTCGTGTAAGTTAAAATAGCAATATTATTTACATCAAGTCCGGCTTTTATAAGTTCATCAATTTTATGAGCTATTTGTTTATACGGTTCATCCTCTTCTATATTAAAATCAACCACTTCAACTAAACCATCTATTTGACTATTTACTGTTTGAGGATAATATTCATAATTGGATAATCCATTAAAGTTTTTATTTACAAATTCAACTACATTTTTGCTGCTTCTATAATTTATATCTAAAATTTCAACTTTTAACTCACCGTTAAAAATATTTGCCACATAATCAAATAACTCTTTAGTTCCCCCTCTAAATCTATAAATAGACTGCTTTATATCTCCCACATAAAAAAATGTTTTAAACTTCTCGTCACTTCCTGAAAGAATCTCTTGAATTAAAGGCTCTAAAATCTTATACTGCAACACAGAAGTATCTTGAAACTCATCAATTAAAATACTTGAATAATTACTGTCAAGTCTAAAATATAAAAATTCTCTGTCAATATGCTTTTGCAAAAGTTCATAGACCATATTTGTAATATCGCTAAATTCAAGGGTATTTCTGTTTTTATTGTATTTATCTCTGAATACTTTAAAGTCATTAAATATTTTGAATAGATGGTTTAATGTTATTCTTTCTTTCTCTTGATAGTAAGAGGTGATATTTTGTTTTAACTCAATAAAAGTATTTTCTAATTCACTTGGAATAGTTGCTTTTTTAAAGTATGTAAATTCTTGCAAAGTATCTTTTGTAAGCCAAGTCTTTCCTTTTGTTAAAAGTTCATTAATATTTTTAAAATCAACAGCTTTTTTTGCACTATTTGATAAACTTGAATTTTCAATAAACTGTTTTATTTTATTGGCGTTATTCATAAGATTAATATTTGTATATGTTCCCACTCGGGAGAGTGGGAACAAGGTTTGTTTGCGCTTATTCCCATTCTCTTCTACAGCCTCGTTCCCACTCTCCTGAGTGGGAATGAATACCTCTAATTGTTCATTTTTTTCATCTAATATTTTAAAAAGTGCTACTATTGAATTTAATTTTTTATTTTCTATATGTGCAAAATGTATTAAGCTGTCAAATTTCTTCTCATCAAGTGAAATTAGAAATTTATAAAGCAATAACTCTTCATCATCATATTCAATAACAAAATCATCACTAATTCCAACATACCCGCTAAATTCTCTTAAAATTTTATTTACAAATTTATCAATAGTATAAATTGATAATTCACTTGAAATAAATCTTTTAATCACTTCATCTTTTTTAGCTAAGATTTGATCTTTTGAAAATTCAGTTTGTTTTACAATCGCACTCATTATTGCTTCATCAACACCTAAACTAAAAAGAGTTTTATAAATTCTTTCACTCATTTCAGATGCAGCTTTATTTGTAAAAGTAAGTGCCAATATCTCTTTGGGAGGTATATCAAATAATAAAAGTGAAATATATCGCACAGTTAAAGCAAAAGTTTTTCCACTTCCTGCACTGGCTTTTAGAGCAAGATACTTTTCCATTATTCTCTACCACACATGATTTTATATGGACAATATAAGCATTGTGTTTTATCTTCTGTTAAATTAAAATTGACTTGTGTAGTTTTTAAAGCTTTTAAGTGAATATCCAATAGTTTGATTTTTTCTTCCAGCATAATTTCACTTTTAACAGTTGCTGTATTTAAATCATAATATCCAATATTTTCAATCATTTTATCTCTTTGCGATAGAAAATAAAATTCGAGTTGAAAATCACAAGATTTTTCATAAGTTTTATCAGTATCTATTTTTAAATTACTTGAAGTTTTATAATCAAGTATCTCATACTTTCCTTCGCTTAGTTTATCAATTCTATCAATCGTACCTTTTAAAGTAATTCCCTTATATTCAAAGCTAAAAGACTTTTCTACTTCAAAAACTATATATCCTTTACTAGTTCTTTCCTCTTCTGCTTTGATGAATTTTTCTAATTTTCTTTTCCAAATTTCAAGTTCCATGGTTAAATAAGGATTTGTACCTTGATACTTAGCTAATTCATTGTTTAGATTAGTAACTGTTAATCTCGTTCCCACTCTGGAGAGTGGGAACGAGGGAGTAGTGAGTTTTTCAAGAACTTTGTGGATTATATCCCCCAATTCATAACCCGCAGGCTTTAAACTAATATTATGTTCTTTGATTTTAGCAATATAATTAAAGTAATACTTCCTTTTGCATTGAAGATAATTTTTAAGTGAAGTTGCTGACCAAGATTGTTTTGATAAATCTATATCTAGTATTATCTCTTTTTGGAACCTTTTTAACTCTTTTGATTGATAAAGAATTTTACTAAAATCATAAATAGTATCATCCTCTTTTATTTTAGGAAATATTTCACTTATAAATCTACTTTTTGTACTAGTCTCATCATCAACATAACAAATGGCTATCTTTACAGCCGCATCAAATAAATTTTTATAATAATATTTTTGTAACTCTTCTCTATTGGCAGATGTCGGCAACCCTGCAAATTCTTTTACACTAGTGGATAAAAATTTATCTTTAATACTTCGTTTAGGTATTTTATCATCATTAAAATCTACAACAATCACACCGTCGTATTGAACTGCCCTGGTTTCAAGAAGTCCAAGTACTGTTATTTTACCACCGTGTGTATCATCTAAAGTTATCTCATTTATTTTATTTCGAAGTATTTTAAACATATCTTTTAGTTTTAGATTTAATTGTTGTGTGAAAAAAAGAATAATTAAAGATATTTTTAATTCATTTAGTTTTTCTAATATCTCTTCGTTTGGCTCACATAAAAATAGCTGCTCTAAAATATTTAAAAATAATTCCTTATTGATAGTTGTATTCCAATTTGGTTTGATTAAATTCTCAAATAGATTTTGATTAATATTAAATAAATCCAATTTATCTTTGTCTTTGGGTTCATAATTTATCAATATTTTATTTATGGTTTCTACTGTTTGTTTAATTTTACTTTGATTTATATCATTACCCATAGCAAAGTTAAAATATTTCTCATCATCGAAAAGTGCCAATGTAGTATGAAAACTCTCATCAGGTAAAACAACAACAATTTTTGACGGGTCAATATTATGAATAGTTATCATCTCGTAAATCTTTTGTTTTATAAAAGCTACTTGCAATATCTTCTGGTTTATTGGTACTATTTGAACATCATAATCTTTTATAGGTGAGTTTTGCTTATATTGTATATCCACTTCTATAATTTTTGATATATCTTGAATAACTTTTAATTCAAAACCACTAAAAATACCTTCATGAATAATCTCAATTTTATCAAATTGCTTTAAATAATCCTTATTTATCTCATAATTTGTCGGCAATAAACTTTGGTCAATATATCCATTGTCAATTAATAGTTTATGATAATTGCTCTGTATGATTTGAAGTATCTCCAAATGGTCTAAATAATGTGCATAGGTATCAGCATTGTGTAGATCTTCAATAGTTTTAAATTCACTTGCCAGCTCATTGAAGAATCTAAAAATATATTCACTTTGTTTTAAAAAAGAGTTAAAATCAGAATTTATCCCTAATGCTTTAATATCTATATCTTGAACCACTTGTTGTAAATATATCGTTTTTAATTCTGATGATATTAATTTTTTATTAGGAGTTAAAATTATTCTTTGAAAAAAATCACCGATTGAAATAGAATGTGGTAGAAAAGTATTAGTTTCCTTTAAAGTAGAGACATACCCTCGTATTGCTCTACTTGTAGGAAAAACTAATAATATTTTATCGTGCATTTGTTTTTATAAAGAAATAACCTTTATCTTCATCTATCTCTACAGTTCCTGTAATATTCCAATATCCCTTTTTATCTAGTTTAAAAGTTTCTGTGTCAGTTTTAAACTCTAAATTTTTATCATATTTATGATTTGTAGCCATTGTAATCAGCATAGTAAATTTGGCATTTTTAACCTCTGTACCATCTTTAGTTTGAATAGTATATTTAAAGTTGTTTTCACCTACTTTAAGAATATCTTTTTTATTCTTTCTCTTTTTAATAACTCGTTGTGCTAAAAATACATCTTGCATATCTAATCCATAAATAATTTTATCATTTAATTCTAATTTTACATTGTATTTATTTTTAAAATTAGTATTATCTATACTCATTTGATTGAAATTATCATCTACTTTATGATAGGTACTTAAAAATGCGTTATCATCATCTTCCCCAACATCTGATGATAAAGTCATCATAACAGTCCAAATAATAAGTCCTAAACCAAGTAAAAATTTAATTATAAAAATACCGTAAAGTAAAGGTTTACTCATAGGCTTACTCATTTTTTAACCTTTTTCTGTTTCATAATAATAACCGTATAAGCACCAATACCAAACAATACCAATGTATACATAAATACCTTCCAAATAGTTGCTGCTATTTTTCCTTCACTTCCAATACTTGATTCAAGTTTTATGTTTTTATTATTAGCCAAGCTATCTGCTATTTGTGCATATCCATTCAGACAAGCAGCACTTGTTTTTGCAAACAATGAATTTTTGTCTTTCGAAGCAAGCAAAGGTATAACATATCCACTTAAAATATCGTCTTTGTCTATAATATTTTTGAGATTATCTGACATTAAAATATTTGCATACATTTGATCAATTACTAAAGTTAATACTGCATAATTTTGAGTTTGTTTTAGTTTTGAAAGTACTTTTTTATCAAACTCTCTCATTTGAATAATTCTCTCACCTCTTGGAAGGTCCATATTGATGCTGTTATTTTCTATAATATGTACATAAATATCAATTTTTAATTTTTCTTGTACTTCTGTACCTATCTGTTTGATTTTATCTTGAGCTCTTTGATCTATTAAGCCATCGTGAAGTAATATAAATTTGTTATCTTGGGCATTTAATGTTGTGATAACTAATATAAATGCAAGTAAAAATTTTAATTTCAATACTGCCCCTTTTAATTATTTAAGTAGAGTGTATTATAGCCAAATTGATAAGATATTTCCTAAAATTAAAATAAAAAAAAGGGGATACTTTCGTATCCCCTTTTCTAATTTAGATTATAAATCATCTATCCAACAAATACTCTTGCAGGATCTAAAAATGATAAATAAACTGTAACTACAGCAGAAACTACTAATAGCCATCCTATAACTTTATCCATTATTTATCCTTTATATTGATCCACATTTTATGATTATCAGGACTGTTGAATTTTAATCCATGTAAGTCCTGATTGATCTCATAATAATTAATTGCATTATTAGCTTGCGCACCAATTCCAAGAACTGTTAAAACTCCAAGAATTGAAAGTAATAATACTACAGCTATCAAATAACCTGTAATACCATGCATCAAACTAAATAAACCACCCTCTGTTTTAGGGTCAATTTGTGTGTTTCCAGCCATAATTATTCTCCTAAACTTCTAATATATGCAGCAACTGCTTTAACCTGAGTATCACTTAATCTACCTTCAAATGAAGGCATCTCGCCAATACTTGATTTTTTACCATCTTTTAATATTGAAGCAACAATGCTGTCATCATAAGATTTGATATTTGGTCCAACATAAGCCATACCTTCACCATTTTCACCATGACAAGCTGAACAAGCTGCATATGCAGCAGGTGCTGTCCCTTTAAATCCACCAGAAACATATGATGCAACCGCCTCAGCGTCTGCTCCACTTGCCATACCAGCCGGCATACCACCTGGAAATGCAGTTTTAAAGTTATTTGCACCTTTTGCAATAGTTTCTAGAACTGAAGCTTTAGAGATTCTTCTTGTTAAATTCTGAGCTTTACCATCAATACCTTCAGCATCTACACCATGACATGGAGCACATTGTACTAAAAATACTGATTCACCCATTGCTTGTAAATCACCGCTAGAAATGTTAGACCATTTAGATTCAAACTTAGTTTGATGTTCTAAAGTTTCTTCATTCCATTGACCAATTTGTGAAAATTGATTTGTTGGGTATCCAAAAAAGAAATACCATAACATCCATACAATTATACCGATGAAAGATAATCCCCATCCTGTAGGGATAGCATTTTTGTATTCACCAATTCCATCCCAATTTTCTTCAGCTAACTCACCAGTTGCTGTATCATTTTTAATTTGATTAATGTACTTTAATGCTACAAATACTGTAATACCAAGAATGGCTACTCCAGCAAGCATTGTTAAGTCATTAATATAATCTTCACCTAGACTAAAAGAGTCACCTGCTACAAAGTAAGTTCCTGCCATTAGTGCTACGATAAGAATAATACCACCTATTACCATAGATTTCATACTATCTTTCTCCTTTTTCTAATTTTTTATTCTCGTTTTTTTCTTTTCTCTCTTCCAAAGGTTGCGTATCAAAAGAATCGTCATGCACAATATTAGTATATTTTTCATAATCTCTTTCACCAGATTTTTGTCGTTTATACATAGAGTATGCATAACCGTAAAAAACTATACATACAAAGAATAATATAAAGAATTTTGCATATCCTTGTACGGTCAATAGAGTCTCATAATCCACTTTATCCCCTTATTTTAAAGAATTCAAATATGCAATTAATGCAACGATTTCAGGAATCTCACCATTTGCCACAGCGTCTTTTACTTTTTTGTTTTTCATATCTGCAACAACTACTTTAGCATCTGCCAATACAGTTACTTGAGCATCAGCCCATGAACCTAACTTTGGCATACCAGCTTGATCGTAAGGTACTGCAAAAACTTGCTTTTGTGTATTAGCATTTGCATAAGCTGTTGCTATATCAGCTTTGTTCGTAAACATATATGCATATGAAGGCATAACTGTACCAGGTACAACTGATGCCGGATCCATCATATGATTTTCATGCCAGTCAGTAGTTCTGTAGTTACCAATTCTTTGTAAATCTGGACCAGTTCTTTTTGATCCCCATAAGAATGGTCTATCATAAGCATACTCACCACTTAATGAATACATACCATATCTATCAGTTTCTGATTTAAATGGTCTAATTAATTGTGAATGACAAGCATTACAACTATCTCTAATATAAACTTGACGACCAGCTAATTCTAAAACCGAATAAGGTTTAGTACCAACTAATGGTTGACTTTGTTTAGCAAAATCAGGAATTATTTCTATAATACCTGCAAATGCAACTGTTAAAAACACCGCTACTGCGAAGAAAAACGGTCTTTGTTCTAACCAATGAAACATATTATCCCCTTTCCTTAAGCGCCCATAGGCGAAGCGTTAGCAGGCTCTTTATCAAGTATTCTACCACAAGTTGCAGTTTTATACATGTTATAAGCAAACATAAAGAAACCAATTAAGTACATCAATCCACCTACAGCTCTAATAGTGTAGTAAGGGTGTAATACATTAACAGTATCAATAAACGAGTAAACCAGTGAACCATATTCATCATAAGCTCTCCACATCATACCTTGTGTGATACCAGCGATCCACATAGATGTAAAGTAAAGTACGATTGCAATAGTTTGTAACCAGAATTGAGTTTCCATTAATGACTTAGAGTAAATTTCTCTTTTATACATTCTTGGAGCCATATGAAACAGCGATGCCATAATCATAAATGTAACCCAACCTAATACACCATCATGTACGTGTCCTGGAATCCAGTCAGTAAAGTGTGCAATAGCATTAACACTTTTGATAGCTTGGATTGGACCTTCAATTGTTGATAACATATAGAAAGTTGAAGCCATAATTAAGAATTTAATTAATGGATTAGTTTGTAGTTGGTTCCACTCACCTTTCATAGTAAGAAGCATATTAATAGCTGATCCCCATGATGGTAAAATTAAAACAACAGACATAGCACTTCCCATGGTTTGCATCCAATCTGGAACAGTACTATATATAAGGTGGTGACCACCAGCCCAAAGGTAAACAAATAATAGTCCCCAGAAAGCTAAAATAGAAAGTTTATAAGAATAAACATTTTGTCCAGATTCTTTTGGAAGAATATAATAAATCATTGCAATAATTGGCACTGTAAATACAAAACCAACAGCATTATGACCATACCACCACTCAACCAGGGCATCATTTGTACCTGCATACATAGATATAGAGTGCATAAAGCTACTTGGCGCACCATCAGCAAATATCATAGTTGGAATTTCCATATTGTTAAATAAATATAACATAGCAATTGCTAAAAATGTAGCAATATAATACCAAATAGAAATATATAAAGTTCTCTCTCTTCTAATCCCAATAAGACCAAAAATAGAAACACCCCATGTTACCCACCAAACAACAACTAAAATATCCAAAGGCCATTCAAGCTCTGCATACTCTTTTGATGTTGTGAAACCCATTAATAGAGTTACAACAGCCAAAAGGATTGTAATAAAGTATAAAACAAAATGGAATTTTGCTACACCCATTAAAAAAGGTGATTCTTTTAAAGAAACCTTTAAAACTCTTTGAGACACATAATACCATGTCGCAAAGATACCACTAAGAGTAAAACCAAAAGCTACACCGTTTATGTGTAAAGGTCTTAATCTACCGAAAGTACCGTATTCTCCAGCTAAATTATTTAGCTCAGGGAATGCTAATTGGAATGCAAGTATTGTACCTACAAGCATACCAATAATACCAAACAGAATTGTAGCAAAAGTAAAAGCTTTTGCTATTGAATAATCATATTCAATCGGCATACCATTTTGCATCAATATCCTCCTAAATTTTAAAATGCAAGTCACAAAATGTCACTTATCAAAGGAAGTTTATCAAAACTTGATTTAAATCAATCTTAAATATTAATAAATTGTTAATATTTATAAATTAATTTATATAATTTATCTAACTTTTAGATTAGTTTTAATCTAATCTTAAGAAATGTTATATTATATTTTCAGTATATGTTGTATAAAAAGGATGAAAAATGTTTAAATTTTTACAAATTTCAATTATCTCTATAATGAGTATGGTTGTATTAAGTGGTTGTAATGTGCAGCAGCCAAAACTTGCCGGAACAAATAATTATGTTAATCCCACATCTTTAGACGATGCGATTGATAATATTGCAAATGAATTAAGGATAGGCACAACTATCAATTTTAAATCTGATAAAGGAACTATTGCAGTTACTTCATTTGTAGATTTAAATCAATTAAACAAGACAACTCAATTTGGAAGAATTTTGGGTGAATCAATGATATCTGAACTTTTCAAAAGAGGTTTTAATGTATCTGAGTTTAGAGGGCAGGGTGCTATCTCTGTAAATAAACATGGAGAGTTTTATATTACAAGAGAATTGCGAAAATTAAGTATGGAAGTTCCTAATACTTATATTTTAGTTGGTACTTATGCTCAAATAGAAGACAAGACATTATTAAATGTTAGAATCATAGATAATAAAACAGGAAAAATAATTGCATCTGCTCGAGAAATTTATGATCAAGATTATTGTGTATTAAGTCAAAATTGCGGTAAGAAAAGAATTATTAAAATTGTAACTGATCAAGCTAGCCGAATGAATTGTATAACAACTTTTTGTCCTACGGTAAGACCTGCTATAATAAGATAATATATAAAATTTTTTATAATTAACCTTTATTTAATAAAATTAGTTATACAATCTGTATAAATTTTTTTATAAGGTTAGTTATGAAGTTTATACTATCATCTATTTTTATTGTATCTCTTTTTAGCGGCTGTGCTAATTCCTTTCAATCTTATAAGCAGCCCGCAACTTATGAAGAGTACAAATCTTCTCTTTTAGAAAGTACCAGAGATGCTGATTATAATAAACCTTATGCCGATACAGATGGTGTTTACCAAAACTTAAATGGTGTTATTGTTGCAATTGCAGATCAATTATTAACTTCTAATATTAAAAAACAAGCAAATACAAGTCTAATCTTAACTTCATTTGTTCAGTTGGAACAATTTAATAAAACTACAACATTTGGTCGATTAATTAGTGAAAGCTTATTTAATGAACTTCATATTAGAAAATTCAAAGTTACTGATTTTAGAGGGCAGGATGCTATTGTAGTTAACGCAAATGGTGAATTCCATATTACAAGAGAAACAAAAAAACTTAAAGATCAAATTGATACTGTTGAGTATATAGTAGTAGGAACTTACTCAAGGTTTGAAAATGAGAGTGTTCTTATAAATTCAAGAATTATGGATTCATTGTCAGGAGAAATTATATCATCGGCAAGAATTATATATCATCCTAAAGATTGTTCTTTATTTGATTTATGTAAAAAACCAAGAGTAAATGGCGGCGGTATAAATATTGTAACTGATAATTGTGCGACAGAGGGTTGCCCAACGCAACAATGTAAGAGTGGTGTATGCAACAATTTAATTATAAATTAATAATATTAACACTATCTATATTTTTATTTACCGGTTGTGGTTTCAGTACAACAAGAGCAGGTTCTTATAAATTTTCATATTATCATTCAACCGATGTAACTGATTTTAGTAATCTTACTGCTGATTTACTTAAAGATTTATCTCCGACTATATTATCTTTAAAAAAAGATGAGCCTTTGTATGTGATAGATTTTGTAAATTTAAAACAATTGGAAAATCATTCAGAATTAGGGTTTGTATTATCTTCAGAATTAAAAACTTTAGTTACTCAACAATGTAACAGAGCTATATATGAAATAGAATTTACAAAATATTTAAAACTAGGTTCAAATGGTTCAAAATTATTATCAAGAAATATTGCTGATATACAAAATAAACAATTATCAAATACATCGTATGCTCTTGTAGGGACTTATGCTTTTACTCAACGGCAAGTGATGGTATATTTAAAACTGATAGATTTAAGCAATGGTGTTATTATTAAGTCATCTACGGTTAAAACAGCTTTAACAGATGAAATTATTTTATTAGAACAAAAAGAGAATATAACAATCAATAATATTGAAACAATTGAAGATTTATATACACCTTTCGTATTATAACAACTCTTTAAACATCAAGTTATATTTGACTTTACCTCTAAACTCATTTTTTCCTACAGTTGCTAAAAAACTTATTTGATCTGAAATATTTACATTATCGAAATCTACAAAAATAACAACTTCGATATTTTGAATTCCGTTTGAAACAATCAATTTTGTAAACTCTTTATTTTTGCCCATTTTTTTTATATCTAACACTTGCACTTTTGTAAATAAGAAGATAGGCATTTCATTTTCAAGTCCAAATGGTCTAAAGCTGTCAATCATATTGTAAAGATTATTATTTATGTGTGAAATATTTAAGTTTCCGAAGCCATAATTTATACTTTCTTGTATTGTATTATTCTTTATAAGTTTTACATGTTCATTTAACATCTCTTTAAATATCAGAAGTTGATTTTCCTGCAGACTCATTCCCGCAGCACCTTTATGCCCGCCAAATCCAATTAAAACTTCACTGCATTTAGAAATTAAATCATATAAATGAATATCAACACTTCTGCTGCTGCCTTTTGCAATATCCTTTGTAATTGAAAAAACAAATGCCGGTTTTTTATATTTTTCACTTAATTTTGAAGCAACGATACCAATAATACCTTCATTCCAATTTGGACTTGATACAACTATCACATCATCTGTAATATTTACTTGACTCTTAGCTTCTTCAAATATATTAAGTTGTTCAAGTTTTCGCCTTTCATTTAGTTCAACTAAATATTCAAGACTTTCCTCTGCTTCAAAAGTATCAAAAGATAATAAAAATTCTAAAGCAATAGTCGCTTCTTCCATTCTCCCTGCACAATTTATAAGCGGTGCGATTTTAAATCCAATATCTTCTTCATTTATAGTTTTAAAAGCAAATCTTTCTCTTAAAACTACAAGGGCAGGTCGTTGACTTTTTTCCAGCACTTTTAAACCTCTTTTTACCATCGCAGCATTTAAAGATTTCATCGGCATAATATCTGCAACAATAGCTAAGGCTAAAATATCAAATAAACTCATCAAATCAAACTCAACATTTAATTCTTTTTTAACCATAGCACATAAATACCAAGCAACTTGAGCCCCGCAAATATCTTTAAAAGGAAAACTGCAATCTTCTTGCTTTGGATTTACAATTGCATAAGCTTTTGGAAGTTTCCCCCCTACAGTATGATGATCAGTTATAATTAAATCTAAACCGCGATTTGCACAAATATCTGCTGCTTCAAAGGCACTGATTCCATTATCAACGGTGATAATCAATCCGTCATAGATATCATCAAGTATCTTAGGACTTAATCCATATCCATGAGTAAATCTATTTGGAATTATATAATTTACCGCCACGTCCAAAGCATTAAAAAACTCAACCATAATAGCTGTACTTATTACACCATCAACATCATAATCCCCTATGATATTTATAGTTTCATCATCTCTTACAGCTTGTGCTATTCTTGCACTTGCTTTCTTTATATCTTTGAAGCTGTCAGGTTTGGGTAAATCTTTGAGTGTTTTATAGTTATCATCTTTGATTCTATCGTTAAGAATATTATAAATATCATTTTGAGTTAAATTTTGCATTATATTGTCTTTTACCTAGTCCAGCTTTTATAAAGTCTAAGATAATAGGATTAGGTGTCTGCAAACTACTTGTAAATTCAGGATGGAACTGAACA
This sequence comes from Arcobacteraceae bacterium, assembly GCA_965242915.1. GTDB lineage: Bacteria > Campylobacterota > Campylobacteria > Campylobacterales > Arcobacteraceae > CAJXII01. The sequence goes on along the minus strand of CBDETN010000022.1, from coordinate 73,648 downwards.
CCTACAAACCATTTATGCTTAGGAATCTCTACAACTTCTATAAGTCCATTTGATTCTCCGGTTATCTCCATACCATTTTTTTCTAATATTTCTCTATAAGCTGGATTTGCTTCATATCTATGTCTGTGTCGTTCCTTGGAGATACCTTTTCCATAAGCTTTTTCTAAATTACTTCCAGCTTTAGTTTCAAACGGATACTCTCCCAATCTCATGGTACCGCCCATTGGTGATTTGTGAGTTCGAAGCTGTGTGTTGCCGCTTGTATCTAAAAACTGCTCTATTAAATAAATAGCAGGTTCTTTAGTATCTTTATCAAATTCAATACTATTGGCATCTTTAATTCCCACAACATTTCGTAAATATTCTATGATACTTAACTGCATACCTAAACAAATGCCTAAATACGGTATATTATTCTCTCTCGCATATTTAATAGCTTCTAGTTTACCTTCAATACCTCGTTCGCCAAATCCACCGGCAACTAAAATACAATCAATATTTTCTAACTTAGCTTGGGCACCTTTTTTTTCAATCTCTTCACTGTCACACCAGTTGATATTAACTTTTGTATTTAAATGAGCTCCACAATGAATAAGAGATTCAGTTAAAGATTTATAAGCTTCTTTAAGTTCTAAATATTTTCCTACAAATGCTACAGTCATCTCATCTTTAGGTGCTACTATATGTTTAACTAAATTATCCCACTCATCCATATCAGGCTCAATTGCTTCCATCTCAAAATGTTTAGCAATAGATTTTAAAATCCCCTCTTTTAAAAAGTTCATAGGTACTTGATATATAGTTGTAGCATCACTGGCTTCAATAACTGCATCTTCATCTACATCACAGCTGTATGCTAACTTTCTTTTAAGTTCAATCGGTAATTTCCGCTCAGTTCTACACACCAGCATATGTGGCATAATACCGATTCTTCTTAACTCTTGAACACTATGTTGAGTCGGTTTGGTCTTTAGCTCCCCTGCTGCTGCTATATAAGGTATCAAAGTTACATGGATATTCATAGTTTTGGTTTTTGGATTTTCGTGTCGAATTTCTCGCACAGCTTCCATAAAAGGTAACCCTTCAATATCTCCAACAGTACCGCCTAGTTCAACTATTAAAAACTCATGTCCCTCTCCCGCAGCATAAATTCGACTTTTAATCTCGTCTACAATATGTGGGATTACTTGAATAGTTTTACCCAAATATCCACCCTCTCGCTCTCTTTGTATTACGCTGCTATAGACTTGTCCTGTAGTAAAGTTGTTCATCTTTCCTAAAGTCTTATCAATAAATCTTTCATAATGACCCAAGTCCAAATCCGTCTCGCTGCCGTCAGCAGTTACATAAACTTCACCATGTTCAAGTGGTGACATAGTCCCCGGATCTACATTTAGATAAGGATCAATTTTTAACATACTTACATCAAAACAACTTTGTTTAAGTAAAGCTGCAATACTGGCACTAGTGATACCCTTCCCTAAACTGCTTAAAACCCCGCCTGTTACAAATATATATTTAGTCATTATTATTTATTACTTTAATGTCTGAATATATTGATATACAGCTTCTGCTTCACTTGTCACCAATCCATTAGCATATGGTGTCATTATTATCGCTAATCCTCTATCGTATTCATTTAATTGATAACCTCTTATTGAGAGTTGCATCTCCTCTAAAGATAAGCTATTTAATGCTCTTGCTTTATTATATGCTTCTTTATCTGCTTTTGCTCCATGACATGATTGACACTTAGATATATATATCTTTTTCCCATCTGCCATTTTTTGTTTAGCTACCTGCTTTTTCTTCTCTTCTTTTTGTTTAATTTTCTTAGCTTCAACTTGTGCCATCATCTCTTCAACCTTGGCTGTACTAATATTGTCATTATTAATACTAACATGTTCAAGTGAATTTTTATACTTATATACTAATGCCTTTATTTCTTCCCCTAGTTTTCCCTCAAGTTTAAAACAAATACTCTCCTCAGCTAAAACACTGACTATTGTAGCAGAGACTGCTAAACTTAATATAATTTTTTTGAACATTTTTACCCTTACATAATAAATTTTAAAATATATTTTATCTTAGATTGTATAAATAGTTCATTAAGTTTTATGCAGTATCTTAAACATAGCTTAATTATGCGATACACTTTCATGCTTAATAGCTATTTAAGTAAACTTTAAGGTTATCTTTGTAAACTATTGCCAACATTGTGCTGGAAAGTTATGCTTTTAAGAACATTTGGTTAGCGTAATTTGTGCATCCAGAACATCACAATTGTTAAATTTCGAAATTAAAACAAGGAAGAAATATGAAAAAATTCGTAAAAATGAGTTTAGTTGCTGCTGTTGCAGTTGCTGGATTAACAACAACTTCAGGTGCTGTTGACTTAACAGAAGCAATTAAAAATGTAGATTTATCTGGTTATGCTAGATATAGATGGACTAACAGTGAAGATAAAAAAGCTGCTTCTGGTGTAGGTGCTACAAGTACAGATAAGTATAAATTATATGCTGGTATTAAAGTTCCAGTTAATGATAATGTAAAAGCTCAATTAGGTTTTTTAGCAAGTGGTTCTGATGTTTCTGAATCAGATGCTAATAAAGAAGTATCTGTAAAACAAATGAACTTTACTTTTACTAGCAGTGTAGCTACAGTTATCGCTGGTAAACAATCAATTGGTATTCCTGTTACTGATGCTGCTGATAATGTTGGTACTGGTATGGTTGCATTAGTTCCTGCTGGTCCTGCTACTTTAGTTGCTGCACATTTTACATCTTCTAACTTAGCACCTGCAGGTGTTAGCTATAAAAGTGCAGCTGTAAGTGTTGGTGCAATTATTGCTTCTTTAGGTCCAGTAAATGTTGAAGCGTGGGTAATTAATGGTGCAAATGGTAAAACTTTTAATAAAGGTATCGAAGCTAATTACTTTGAAATATCTGGAAAAGTTGCTGATATGGTTACTTTAACTGTTAAGCATGCTACTTTAGATACTGATAAAGTTGCTACTGTTGGTGAGCAAGAAGCTACTACTTTCCTTGCAGCTGGTAAAGCTGGTCCTGTTTCTTTAGTTGCTGGTTACCATACTACAGGTAAAGATGGTGGTTTAGTTGCATTTGATAGCGATGCTAAATCTACTTTTACAGTTGAGCAATTAAGTACAAATGCGGGATCAGCTTGTGATGCTGAAGCTTACTACTTGTCTGCTTCTATGCCTATTGGACCTGTAGTTGCTACAATTGAATTTGCTGATGGTAATCTTAAATCATCAAGTACTGAAAGTGCTAAAAAAATAGATGTAACAGAAACAGTTGTTGCTTTAGCTTACTCAATGAGCAAAAACTTCAAAATCAGTGGTTATATTTCTAGCTATAAAGTAAGTACTTCTGGTGTAGATAGTGAAACTGAAAAATCAAGAATTGAAGTTAAATATACTTTCTAATCAAAGTTTTATTTAATACACTCTTCTACTCGTTCCCACCCTTCTGAGTGGGAACGCATAGAGTTAATTAAAGGTTAGGCAGGTTGCTTAACCTTTTTTTATGCCCAATTTCTCACCATAAAATATGCATTCCCACAGAAAGAGACTGTGAACCAGAGAAATTTGATACAACATTGGTAAATAGAACAAAAATAATTAGAAAGATACAAGAAAATATTATGAGATTAAAAAAAGGTGAATTAGTGCCATTTAATCTAAATTAAAATATAATATCAGCCAAAATCAATACGAGGAAATAATATGGAATTTTTACATACAAATAATGCACCGGCTGCGATTGGACCATATTCACAAGCTGTGAAGGTAAACGGTTTACTTTACACTTCGGGACAAATTGCTTTAACTATAGATGGTGAGATGTTAGAAAATGATATTAAAAAACAAACAAGACAAATCTTTTCTAATATACAAGCTATACTAGAAGACAATGAAAGTGCAATGGATAAAGTGATTAAAGTTAATATATTTTTAACCAATATGAATGATTTTGGAGTAGTAAATGTACTTATGGCTGAAGCATTTGGAGACCATAAACCGGTGCGAAGTACAGTTGCTGTAAAATCTTTACCTAAAAATGCCATGATAGAGATGGATATAATAGCTGTTGTGGAAGATTATAGATAATCTATAACCCTTAATGATTTAGTGATTTGTTCTTGCAGTTAAATTGTAAGAGTTTTCACTATTTCATCTTGATTCACACAAAAATGCCCATTCTTTTCAATAAGTAAAAGATCATTTACTTTACCATTTCTTGAGTGTATTTTAGCACTTTGTATCTCTACACCAAAGTCATCAAATATTTTTGCAATATATGCAAACAATCCTTTTTGATCTTTTGTGGTTATTTTTATTTCTGCTAATGCTTCTGTATGATTACAATCTATAATGATATCTTCTTTATTTATCTCCGGCTTTTTAATTTTAGCTGATTTCTCCATATCAAATGATGAGCGAATAATCTCTTGAATATATGGTAAATCCTGCTCATTTAACTTATCATTAAATGTAATTTCAAAAAACTTTTTATCATCAAACAGTTTATAAATACCCATTGAAGTTATGCTTAAGAAGTTGATTTTACCAAGTAAAAAACCAAGATTTAAAGGTACAGCTCTTGTGATTCTTATTGTTAATATCTCTGAATTATTTAGTGTATAATAAAAATCTTTTGTATCTTTTGCATATAAAGAAATTTTTACAATATCTTCAGCTTTATATTTTAAAAACAGTTGATTTGAAGCAATTGATAAAATCTTTTTCTGAGTCGATTTTGATTGTTTATTAAAAAGGGGCAAGTTTTTTATAGCATTTTCTTTTGCAACTCTACGACTATTGACTTTTAATAATTCTTTATTTTCAAATGCAGGTAAAGATTGTAAAAACAGTTCTCTTAAAAGTGAAGCTGTGCTGCTTGAATATATAGATTCTCCCACAGCACTGATATCTGCATAAGTTAAAACAAAAAGTAATTTTAATGTTTGTTCATTACCTAAAAGACCTGTAAAATGTAATATTGTATCTTGTGAATAAATATCTTCTGTAGTTGCTACTTTATTCATCATATTATGATATCGAATAACTTTTGCTCCAAGTATTGTAGATTCTTCATCTATCAAAAATGACTTTGCAAACTTTTTAAACAGTTTTTCCCCAACTATATGATGATCTTTTCCCCGACCCTTTCCGCTGTCATGAAAAAGACTGAGAAGTTTAAGTAATGATTGTTCTTTTGGGTTTAAAGTTTCATATAAATTTTGTACAAACTTGTCTTTGATATTTTCAATATACCAAAGAGCTTTAATACTGTGAATATCAACAGGATGTATATGGTATCCGTCAAATTGTGCTTGATTTATAATTTTTTTCTGCGATGGTAAAATAACTCTAAAAAGCTTTGCATTATAAATAAGTTTGATCAAAGGACTTAAATTTTTCTTTTGTAACAATGTATAAATTGTTTTTTTAATGCTGGTTGTTAAAACTGCCGGTTTGATAGTTTTTGTTGCAAAATACTGATATGAATTGTCAAACTTATTTATATCATCAGGTAAATTGATCAATTCTTTTAAAAAGTTATTTAAAGTAAGAGGTTTTCTAAAATATGATGTATAAAGTTTATGATCACAAATATACAGATTCTTTTTATATCTGTATTTTCTAAGTTTGGAGATGTTTTTGAGGTCAAGTATATATTGTCTTGAAATTTTTTTTATCATAGCAGAGGTAAATCTATGTATTGTATGTAAAGATTCTAAAAGCTTTGCCATACATTGTTTTTCTTTTACTACTCTTACTGTATCATTAAATCCTAACTTTTCACTTAGCTCATTTATGACATCAAAATTTACAATATCTAACTTCTTTTTTGCAATTAAATGTAAAGCATTTCGTACTCTGAAAATATACTCTAAAGAGGTACGATACTCTTTGTATTCATCTTCTGTAAAAACTTTACCAATTAATTCTTTAGTATTGTTTACCCCATAAGTTATATTTGCTATCCAAAAAAGCATATTAGATTCTCTCATACCACCATAACCATCTTTTATGTTTGGCTGCATACAAAGTGGATTTTTAAGAAGTCTTTTTTTGTGTTCAGCAAGTTTTTCCAGTACAAACTCTTTTTGCTCAAACTTTCTAATGTTATGAAGTTTATTTTGAAAATAAAACCAAAGATGTTTAGACCCATAAATAAGTCTTGATTCTAAAATAGAAGTTTTAATAGTGATATCAGTTTTAACAGCATTTTCTATTGTCTTAATTTCATGAACTCTGTGACCTAATTTTAATCCGCTATCCCAAGCTAGGGTCATAAATTCTTCAATAATAGGTGTAATATTAAAACCTGACACATCTTCATATAAAAGCATAATATCAATATCACTATAAACACACAACTGTTCTCTACCATAACTGCCAAGTGCAATAAGTGTAATAGGGATTGAGTTACTCATTGGCAGATAATTACCAAAGTGTTTTCGTAAAAGATATTTATAAATTATTTGTATAAAACCATCTATTTTTTTAGTATGTTTTACAAAGAAATCTTTACCTTGTGATTGATTGAAAATTTCATCCAAAGAGTTAAGATACTCTTTGATATCTTGTTTGATGAGTTTTGCTATCTCAAAATCAGCAGCACCTTTTGAGATTAGTTCTTCAATTTGTATGTTTAGATTTGTCATAAGAAATTATAACATAAAAAAGAATATGATTTTATTTTGTAAAAAGTATGTTAGAGTGCAACAATGAAATCCTATATAAAATCTACTTATGTGGTCTAAAGCCTATTAAATTTTTATCTTTGATTGTTGTGTCTTCAAGTATTTGTGATAAAAGTTCAAAGGCTTGTTTTATATACTGTGAATTTTGTGATATATTGTCTTTATTAGATTTTATATCATTTTGCATATTTTTTAGTTCTATTACTATATCTTTATAATTTAAACTAAATTCTCTTATTTTTGTAAAAGTTCTCATAATATGTAATGTAATATCTGTAGCAACTTTACTTTTAAGAACAGTTGCTAACATATAAACACCTTGTTCTGTAAAAGCATGTGGTGATTTTCTAGTACCACCCCAACTTGATGTCGCATTTTGCGATTTCAAGTTTTCAAACTCCTCTTTAGTTAATTGAAACATAAAGTCAGAAGGAAATCTATCAATATTTCTTTTAACTTGCTCCATTAATCTTCTGGTTTCTACTTGATAAAGTATTGCTATATGACTATCTAACATTACTTTGGTATTTCTAATTGAATAGATTTTATTTTCTATTTCATTGTGTATAAGTTCCATCGTATGCTCCTGCTATTTTTATATTGGTATCTTAGCAAATTATTTTTGTTTTTATAAAAAATATGTCATTTTGTAATGTTTTTTAAGACGTTGGAATTTTTTTGATATAGTTTTAAAAGTTAAATAGTGAGGTATATGTAAATGAATCTATTTTTAGTGGAAGTTTATTTGATAATTAAGGTGGTAAATCTACCACCTTAATTTAAAATTTATATCTTATAAGCCTTAAGTTTTTTATCACTCCAAGTTGTTCCAAATGGAATTAACGAAGCAATAAATAATATAATACCAAATTTTGCACTAAATTTATATTTTTGAATTGCCTGCGAAAGTAAAATTAAAAATATAATAAATAATACTCCATGAAGCATACCTGATACTTTTGTAGCAATTGGATATTCAAATATATATTTTAAAGGCATAGCAACAAATAATAATATTAAGTATGAGATACCCTCAATAAAATTAATTAATCTAAATTTATCCATCGTTGTTTTTTTCATTTTTTAAAGACTCCGTATTTTTATCAATCGTATGTTAACAAGTTATAATTAATATAATCTAAAAAGGTTCAAGTAGTTTAATACTTGAACCTTTTATTTGGATTTTATACTGCTTCAGCTCCAGTTTCACCGGTTCTTATTCTTATAACATCTTCAATCACAGATACAAATATCTTTCCATCACCAATTTTACCTGTCTTGGCAGCTTCCATTATAGTTTTGGTTACAGCTTCAACTTGATCATCATTTATAATTAAATCAATTTTTGTTTTTGCAATAAAATCAACCACATATTCAGCTCCTCTGTAAAGTTCTGAATGACCTTGTTGTCTTCCATAACCTTTTACATCACTTACAGTCATACCTGTAATTCCCATATCCGCTAAAGCTTCTTTTACCTCTTCTAGTTTAAATGGTTTGATTACTACTTCTATTTTTTTCATTTTATATTCCTCCTATAAGTTTAATGCTTTTTCACCATGAACTGCTTCATCAAGTCCTTTGGATTCAGTTTCTTCATCAACTCTAGCACCACCTGTTAATAAACTTGCTATATAATATACAACTATAGTTCCTATTAATGTAAATAAAGCAACTACAACTACAGATTCAAGTTGAACCATAAATTGACCTATTCTATCTCCTGATTCTTTTAATGGTCCATCCCACAGCAAGTCATTGTCTTTTATCGCTAAAAATGCAACTGCCAATGCCCCCCAAAGTCCCGCTAAAAAGTGAATACCAAAAGCATCTAAACTATCGTCATAACCAAGTTTTTTCTTTAATCCTATAACACCATAAAATGCAACTGCAGAACCAATCGTACCAATTATAAATGCACCACTTACATCAACAAATCCCGCTGCTGGTGTGATAGCTACCAGACCGGCAACTATTCCTGAAACAGCACCAAGTAATGTAATCTTTTTATAAGTCATATACTCTAATAACATCCAAGTAATTGCAGCAACAGACGGAGCAAATGCAGTTGTTAAAAATGCTAAACCTGCAATACTGTTTGCACCAAATGCAGATCCGCCATTAAATCCAAACCAACCAAACCATAGTAAAGCAGCACCAAGTGCAGTAAGCATAATACTCATAGGTTTCATAGCAGTTTTATTTAAACCAGCTCTTTTACCAACTAAAATAGCAAGAACTAAACCAGCAAGACCACCATTCATATGTACAACAGTACCACCGGCAAAGTCTAAAGCACCGGCATCAAATAATAATGCACCGTCTCCACCCCATACCATGTGTGTAATAGGAGCATAAACTACAATAGTCCAAATTGCTACAAATACCAACCAAGTTGAAAATTTCATTCTCTCAATCACTGAACCACTTGCTATTGCAACTGTAATAGCTGCAAATGTACCTTGAAAAACAATAAATACATATGTAGGATAAGTTCCATTTAAATCAGTCCATGAGATACCATTTAATAAGATATGGTTAAGACCACCGGTAACTGCTTGCATCGTTGCAGAATCATTTGTACCAAAAGCGATAGAATATCCAGCAACTATCCATGCAACAAAAGCAACAACAAATGCTCCAACCACCATCGCGTAAGTATTTAAAACATTCTTACTTCTTGTCATACCGCCATAAAATAATGCCAATCCCGCAGGTGTCATCAATAATACTACTGCTGTAGATATCATCATCCAAGCGGTATCTCCTGTGTCCAATTTATCTTCTGCGAATAGTATTGCAGGTGATAATAAAGCTAAAAGCCCTAACAATTTATTTTTCATCTAAATTCTCCTATTTTAAATTTATGAAGAAGTATAACATTAAATGGAAATTGAATGTACAGGTTAATTGTATAAAAGATATACAATTAGAAAGATTAATTAATATTAATCTTTCTTTGTGGTAGGAGCTAAAGGTATTTGAGATTCATTTTTATAAATACGACCTAGGTCTATAACTTCAATATTGTCTTTTGTGTCATAAGTAGGCACAATCAATAATCTCATCAATCTATCAAATCCATAATGTTCATAAATACCATGATGGGTAATATAAAACATATTTCTTAAAGTTATTTTCGTTTTTTCATCAAGTTTTTCATCAAATATTTCTGTGAGATTTAAAATAAGTACAAATTTACCAATTTGATCTTTTCCAAATTCTATTTTTTCAACATATCTATAATTGCCGACAGGATGAGGTAAAAGCATTTTTTCATGAGCATCTACTAACTTATTTGCTTGTTGTTTTAAAATAATATCAAAATCTTTTTTGTACTGTTCATTTGTTGGAAATAGCATTGTTAATTGTTTTTGTATTTTAAACAACTCTTGGCTGTGAGTTGAGTTTTTGGCCATTTGAACCAAAGTTTTTTCATCTGTTTGATTATTAAAACCCATATTATCTTTTATAGTAATAACATATATTGTATAAAGCATACCAACTAAAATTGTCCATCTTATTGTTTTTGCTATCTTATTAAACATTTATCAGTCCTCATAAACTTCACTAAAAGTAAAGTATTTTTGTTCTACCCCTAAAGATATAAGCTTTCTCATCTCTTTTTGAGTTTGAATATATTGTTTATGTAATCGTTTATGATTAAGGCTGGTTTTTAAGTATCCCCAAGCTGATAATATCAAAACAATTACAAAAGAGAAATATACACTATTTTCATTGTTATTTGTATAAATATCGGTAAATAATCGCACTATATTATCTATAATATAAATAGATGGTAATGCTATTGAAACTGTCCAAGCTGCATAAATACCATTTTTTGATGTTACTTCATACTCTTCACGATTTTTAAGAAATTTTATATCAGTATTTATTTTTATTTTTGTCTCTTTGATTTCATTGGTGTCTGTATCTTTTATCTCTAAATATTTAATATGTACAGATGTGAGTTCTCCCCAGCGATTTAAATCTTTATATTCTTTTATATAATATTCATCTTTAAAAATCAGCTTTTGAATATCTTCTAAAGTTGGATTGTTACTGTTTAAAGCTTTTTTAGCAACATCCAAAATAGCATCATATCTACCATCGCAGTGTATTTCACTTGTAATTTTTGCTATATTTATCATCTATATACCTTGATAAAATTCATCATATGTAAAATAGTTTTTTTCAAGACCCTCTTTTATCAAAGCTCTTGTATTTTTATGTAAATCTTTATATCGCAGGTGTTGATTTTCATGATTGTCTTTAGCTTTTCTATAAGCCCAATATGTAAATCCCATAATGATGCCATAACCAATATAAACAAAAGTTCCATGTGTTGTATAATATTCACTAAAAAGTGCGACAATATTATGAGCCATAAATATCACCATCACCCCAACACTTCCAATCCAAATAGAATAAGCACTATTTTTAGAATCAACTTCAAAGTTTTCTATGTTTTTTAAAGTTTGTACATTTTCATTTAGTTTTGTTTTAAAAGTTTTGATTGGTTCATCATCACTATCTTTTACCTCTAACTCTTTTGCATGAACTGACGATAACTCTCCATATCTATTTAGCTCTTTATATTCTAGTATAAAATACTCTGATTTATTTAAAAGATTTTCTATATCATCAATAGTTGGGTTATCATTGTTTAACTCTTCTTCTATCTCATTTAATACAGTATTGTACATCCCATCAAATTTAATCTGATGTGCTACTTTTTTTATGTTTATCATTTGATTATCTTTCCTTTTAATATCACATAAAAATTAAAATAGTTTTTAACTTCGATTTGATATTACAGAATCCTAAAATTAATTAGGATTCTAAATAATATTATTTAGCTTCAAGTTCAGCAGGAACTAAATCTTTTGTATCAAGTTTTGAAGGTGTATAGATACCTATAAGACCTTTAACTCCGATACTCATAACAACATTAACTAGATAAATCACCCATGCTAGTACAATTAATCCACCGCAAAGTGCAGCGATTATCATATAAGTGTTATATTCACCATCAACATAAAGTGTTCTTCTCAAAGCTCCATCCATAGCAGCCATACCCATAAATGCACTCATACCTAAAGCACCGATTAGATGTGACCAAAAGTGAAAGTTAGCTAATTTTTGACTATATAGTTTCACACCATTAGTTAAAATAGGCCATAGAGTATAAATAGCAGCATATAAAGTCATAGTAAGACCGATTAATAATGCAGTATGAACATGAGTAAACATAATCCATTGAGTATTATGTAAGATTCTGTTTAGTCCCATATCTGCTTGTAAAATTGCAGCAGGAATAGCAATCATAAAGCCGAATATTCCTGCAAGTAAAAATTTAAGCTCATTTGACATTTTAAGAGGTTTTGCACTCCATAAAGTTACAAGTGTGATAAATATAGCAATACCTTGTGTAACTAACTCAAATGCAGTTACCATCTCACCAGATAGCAGTTTCATAATATTTGGCTGCCCTTGATCTCCAAGTAAGTGATGTGACCATACCATCCAAGAAACGATTAATTCTAAAAGTAAAGCAGCTCTTGCTATATTTTGCATAAACAGTTTTTTACCAGTTATCATCATAGCTAATAAGTACCAAGTACCCGCAACATAAATCAATACAAGTCCATCAGCAATCAAATCTAATCCCCACCAGAAAAAGTTTTTGTATAAAAGTGCATTTACAGAAGTATAATCTAAAGCAGCCCCACTTAAATCTCCAACAATATAAACTAAGATTAAAACACCACAAGTCAAAATTACCATAGCATCTAAAAAGGTATCAATAGTTCCTCTAAAAATAGCAACAACAGGAAGTGAAACAGCTGGTTCTTTAGAATATGGTTCTCGACCAGTCATCTTGTACCAGATATTTAACATCCCATCAATACCAAGTGCTGATAAGATTAAAGGTTTCATAGGTCTTTTTTCATGACCTTCTTCTGTATAAAATACAGTTGCAAAGATATTATAAATAAATCCTAAAGTTCCAACCATAATAACAGCAATACCTGTAACAAATACAAGCCCGCCTATAGGATTGAATTGTTCAAAATCAACAGGAAGTGGCCAATATAAAGTATATAATGGAGCATAATGATAAATTGCCCCACCAAGCCAAGACATAATAGCACCACCAGATATTGCCATCCAAGTCCAATTTGCTAACTTAATACAATATAAAGGTTTTTTCATAAGATAAGGTACTAAAAAAGTAAAAGCACCAAAAACTATCAAATAAGTAGAACCAAAAATTCCAATAATAGGATGAACAGTCATAATAGCAAAATAATGTTCTTCTGCAAAAAGTCCAGGTATTACAGTTTGAACTCTCATAAGTTCACCCTCTAATACTGCAAGACCATAAAAAAGCACACCAGTAATAACAGCTCTTAAAGTTACTTTTTGCATAGGTGTCATTTTATCAGTATCTAATCCACCATCAGTTCCATTGATTAAAGTATTAATAAAACCCATAATTATTTACCTCCAATCATTGATTTTTCATCATCTACATCACATCCAACCACAACAACAGCATCTTTGATTGTCATATGTCTTCCACCTTTTGGTCCAGAATACTCAGTTGAACGGATAGTATATGTTCCATTTCTATGAAATTGCCACATAAGGTCATTTCTACTTCCTGGAACTACTTGCATTTGAGCTACCATAGAACCATCTTGTCTAAATAGACCAAATCCATAAGTTAGATCTTTAGAATCTACATCAAATACTATATATTTCCCACACTCAACTACCATTTGGCCTTTTTCATTTAATCTATCTTTTGGTAAATAAAACTTTTGATTTTTTACAACAATATTAAAAAGTTGTTTTGATTTATCAAAACTTGGATCTTTTTCTATTGTGTGTCTTTTGAAATCTGTTTCAACCCACGGTATTTTATTAAATGTAAGTATATGAATACTCACACCAACAGTAATCAATAAACCTACATACATATAAAATGTTGCGGGTTTTACAATTCTTGGTTTTCCTTCAGGGTTTGTCACACCACGAGCGAACCAAACCATAAGTGATATTGCTGAAAAAACATATATGGTATATACAAGTTTTAACAGGTCAAGCACATCAGATGAATCTGCTATCATCTTTCTCTCCTTTTTGTTTATCAAGATAATATTTATATAAGCAAGAAAAAGGAGGAGGCCAAAATACTTGCTTAAATAAATATTATCTTATGTCGAAATAGTAGCATAAAATAACCAGCTTATATTGTATAGTTAATATACAATTATTATGTATAAAATATATTATAATTCATTTATAAAATATTTAAGGAAAATAGATGCAAGAATTTATGGATACATATAGAAATAATATTGATAATATAGAAATTTTTTTAATTGAAACTATCAGTAATATTGGGAATTTAAAGTTTAAAGAAGAGAGTAATTTTGAAAAACTTTATAAAGTATTTCCCTCTTTAGAGTTAGTTTATATTTGTGACAGCCAAAGCCTAAAGCAAATATCCAAAAATATTTATAAAGATAAAGCAACTAGTACTCAAATTGGAAGCAGCAGAAAATATCTTTTGAATAAATTAATATTTGATGAAAATGGAATATCAGTATCACAACCTTATATTAGCAGTGCAACAGGTTTAACCTGTATAACTGTAGCTAAACAAGAAAGTGGAAAAATATATTTTCTGGATTTTAATGTATCAGCACTTTTACAAAGATTAGGACTCATAGAAATACATAAGCAGTTTAATTTTGTAAGTAAGAGTTTTTATTTTATAACTGCAAATGTGATGATGATTTTAGCTATTTTTACAGTTGGATATTCTTTTTTTGAGTTTGTTAGTTCTATATTTATTAAATCTGAATTATCTATAGAATCTATTTTTAAACCAGTGATTGCTCTTACTTTGGGACTTGCAATATTTGATCTTGCAAAAACTATTTTAGAACAAGAGGTTGTATTTAAAAGTTATTCAAAAAATAGTAAGGCTGAATATAAAGTACTGATAAAATTCTCCATAACTATAATTATAGCTTTACTAATTGAGTCTTTAATGGTTGTATTTAAAATTGCAATTGATAATTATGAACATATGATTCATGCTGTTTACTTAATAGGAGGTGTATCTATTCTTATTATCGCATTGGGTATATTTATATATTTTACTAGAAATGAAATTTCGTTATAAATGGCTAGTTGTTAATTGGAAGATAAATGTAATAATAACTTCGTTAAGAAGTTATTATTAATTAGTTATTGAGCTGGTTTTGTACCATCAAATTGAGCAGTGAAACCTTCAAGGTCTTTTTTCTTTAAGTCACCGTTATAGATAATATCTTCTGGTTTCAATTCATCATCATGCAGCATTTTAGGCACTGCGTCAGTATTTTCTAAAACTTCCATATGGTCATTTAATTCATCTTCGCTGTAAGCCATTTGCATCTCTGCACTTACTACATGAGGGATAACTTCTATAACTTTCATTTTCTTTAACTCTTCACTTACCCCTGTACCCTCAATAGTAACTATAATTCTACCTTTTGCATCGTGCATGTGATAATCACAAGCATCACTGTTTTTAAGAGCATTTACCACTTCATCTAAATACTTTGGTACTGTTTGTACTACTACACTTGATATATTCATTTTATTTTTTTCCTTTTTTATTTTTATTCCACTACCGATAAATAATACCAAGATATAAAATCTTGAATTATTTATTTCCGTGATGTAAAGCGAGTTTACATTGTGTCATTTTAAATTATAATAATTAAATTTGTCTGAATCGGTTGTTATAAATATTTCATTTTCATTTATAAATAAAATAGATGATAATGTCATTATATTTTGCGTTAACTTAAAAAGCTTGCTTTTTGTACTAGTATTAAATATTGTTACATTATTATTTTCATCACTAGAATAAGCTCCTAATTTTCCACTTGGAGATAATCCAGCACCATAAATTAAAAACCAGTGTTTTTTTCTTAAAAAATAATCACTAGAATCTTTTAAATTATAAACAACACATCTTCCATCTTGACCTGCTGTTATGATTATATTGTTTTTTATATCAACTTTAAAAACTTTATCAAGATTTTTACCTGCTAATACCTTGATAACTTTAGCTTTTGTAATATCTACAAGTTTTAAATCACCACTTTCATCAGCAACTACTGCTATTGTTTTATCTTCATTTAAAGCAAAATCTGCAAATGTAGAGTTAAATACAGCATCTTCAGGTCTTACATCTATTCTCCAAATCATCTTTTTAGTTTTATAATTATATAAGTACATCTCATTACCTAATAAACTAAATAATATTTGATCATCATTTATAAACTTTGCTTTTGATACAAACATTCTTTTTTCAATAGTAATAGCAGTTTCCATCTTACCATTTTCATATATATGTACCTCTCTAAAACCTTTAGGAGCTTGTGCAGTTAATAAAACTTTATTTTTATATACATCTACATTATATATTTTTGCATCAATAACATCACCCATAAAATCTTTTATTTGTGGGACTTTTATCTTTTGAAGTAATTTTTTAGTTTTTAAATCAAATACATCTACACTGCTTGCTTGTGTTGCTACATATATTTTTCCATCACTTGAAACTATATCTGTAACTCCTCCACTTGCTTCATAAACATAAGTTGGTGTTAAATCCTTAGCATTTAGATTTATAAAAATTAGTAAAAATATTAAAAGTAGTTTACCCATTTGGATTGAATCCTGTATCGTCAGCTTCCTTATTATTGATTTTATCTATCTCTTCTTGATATTTTTCTTGCATTACAGCCATTTTTTCTTGCAGATCTTGGTAGTTTGCAGGAGTTAAAAGATTTGATCTTGTCCATACAACTTCAATATCTCCGCCATAATCGTCACCAAGTTCTTCAATTTTTGCAGCATAATCATCTAAATCTTTACAAATAACATCTTTTTCTTCCAAAGTATCAGTTAATTTTATAAACCAATTTCCTATAGCATCTTGATCAACATATGATATAAATTTTACTGCCATTATATTTCCTCTTTGTCTTCTTCTTTTATTTTAAATGAGATTGCATTTGTTGGACATACCTTTATGCAAAATCCACAAGCTGTACAAAGGTCAGCTTTAATTTCAGGTCTAAACATGCCTAAAAATTTAATTGCATCATCCAAACATGGGTCTTTGCATGAAAAACACATTGTTTGATTCCAACTCATACATTTTATTAAGTCTATACTGAAAGTAGCATTAATATTTTTTTTATTTTCAATTTTTAATACATCACTGACACAAGATATTGCACATTCATCACAATATGTACATCCACCTTTTGAAAAATCTAATGCGGGTGTACCATCTTCTTGTATTATGATAATACCTTCTTCACAAACAGTTGAACAACTTTTTTCTTCACAAGTTACACAACTCTTTATAAAATCATCATCATTATTAAAATAAGGTGGTCGGATAATACTCTCTAATTTCTCCTTATTATTAAAAGGTGAAGCTAGAGAGCTAAAAAGCTCTCTTCGTTTCATACTTATTTAAAAGTGTCTATTCCATCCATTAAACTAGTTCCAGTCCAACTTGATTTACTAGCACCATCTTTGCTTGTAAAATCAGCTTCAAAAGTGTTTTCAACTAATGCTTCAATCTGTGATTGAGGAGCATGACATTGACTACAGTTGAATCTAGTACCAGAAAGTTTACCTAACTGCTTAATTGATACATCTTTTAAGTTTGCTACTGATGTATTATCATAAGCTACACCATTAAAAGAGATTCTACCATCAGCTGCAATTGCAGTTGCTGGTCTAAAATCAATCATATGCGATTTTGGATATGGTAACGCACCCATTGATGAAGCAACAGCTGGTGCATGACAACCAGTACAAGAATTATTACTAATTGTTATTGGCAACATTCCATCTACATCATGAGGAATCATCGGTGGAGCATCTTGAAATGCTCTTGCAATTGTTTTTGATGTTCCAGCAGCAGCTTTTCCATACTTTGTCTCTTCACCTACAGTTTCAGCGCCCTCAGTGTATAAATTTGTTTTTCTAAGTCCTAATGACTCTTCACTAACTGTATTCGCAGTACATCCAGCAAAAAATATACTAGATGCAACAGCTATACTTAAAGTTATTTTACTAACTATTCTCATTTTTTCTCCTTCGCGAGTTTTCTAATAGAAAAGTTTAAAGCGTCATCGTCGCACACTTCAATACATCTTCCACAATTTGTACATTCACCTGACAGAACTTGTATAGATTCTTTATTTATCATAAAAAGTACTTGACTTTCAGGACAAACAACCTTACATTTCATACAGTTTGTACAATTCTCTTCATTATGGTCAACTCTTATCAATGCAGCTTTTCCAACTACACTGTAAAATCCTCCAAGAGGACATAAGTGACCACACCAACCATTTTTCAATATAAACAGATCAAAAAGAAAGATTATAAGCATCGCTGCCCAACCTAAACCTAAACCAAATATAATAGCTCTATGAGTTATTGATATTGGAGATATAAATTCAAATGCCGTAACACCTAAAATATATGAAAGAATTAAACTAAGACCTAATATCCAATATCTTAAACTTCTACTTGCCGGCTGTTTTTTTTGGATTTCATTAAATCCAACTTTTTCTCTTATAAAATTAGCTGCATCTGTAATAATATTCACAGGACACACCCAACTACAAAATACTCTACCACCAACTAAAAGATAAAATACTGTAACAATCAAAGCTCCCATTATTAAATTTGTAGTCATAACTGCACCTGCTGCAAACATTTGTAATGCTGCATAAGGGTCACTTAACGGTACAATCCAAAATAATGTTGATGAACTTAAATTACCTTGTATAAAATTCCATCCCCAATAATTACCACCAATATAAAGTAACATTAAACCTATTTGAGTAACTCTTCGCATGATTAGGAATCTATAGTGTTTCCAAAAATTAGTCATCTAATAGTCCCTCCATATCACTTAAAGAATCTAAAACAGATCTTTCACTTAACTTTGTTTTAGTTTCAATAGCCTGCGCATTTTTAAGTCTTTTTTCATCTTCTTTATCCCAGCCTTTGATATAAAAATCACCAACCTTACCTAATGCAATTTCTCTAGGAAGTACAATAATAGCCGGTTCTTTAGTTACACAAGCTCTTTCACAAAGTCCACAACCTGTACAAATATCACTATCAACAATTGGTTTTAAAAAAGCATGCTTTCCAGTTCTTTCATTTTTTTCATAATCTAAATATATAGCTTCATCCAACAATGGACACGCTCTATAACAAGCATCACACTGAATTCCCCAAAAGGCAATACAGTTTTTTGCATCAATTATAGCTACACCCATCTCGGCTTTATTTATATCTAATTCCTCTTCTGTAGTAACTGATTCTTCATCTAATGCACCTGTAGGACATACAGGTACACAGGGAATATCAGGACACATATAACAAGGAATGTCTCTTGGTTCAAAGTAAGGAGTTCCTAAAGGTTTATTACTTCCAGGTTTTGCCAGCATTAAAGTATCAAAAGGACAGGCTTCAACACACATACCACATTTGATACATGTTGCCAAGAAGTCCTCCTCTTTTAATGCTCCCGGTGGTCGCAGGATTAACTTATTTGCTGTTACTTCATCAACATAAGCACTCCATACTAAACCACCTAAAGCTACTAATCCAGCAGCTCTAGCCGTTCCTAAAATAAACTTTCGTCGTTCACTTACCATAATCTTTTTTCTCTAATTTGAGGATTAATGTTGCTCAAGACAACATACCCCCTTATTTATACTGCGTATATTTTAATTGCACATTTCTTGAAGTCAGTTTGTTTAGACTGAGGACAAGTTGCATCAAGACATACTTTATTGATAAATACTTTTTCATCAAACCATGGAACAAATATAAGTCCTTTTGAAGGTCGGTTTCTTCCACGAGTTTCAATTCTAGTTTTAACTTTACCTCTTCTAGATTCAACCCACGCTAGTTGACCTTGTTTAACACCATATTTCTTAGCATCTTCTGGATGCATATAACAAAGTGCTTCTGGAACAGCTCTATATAGTTCAGGAACTCTCATAGTCATTGTACCTGAATGCCAGTGCTCTAGAACTCTACCTGTACATAACCATACTGGATATTGTGCATCTGGCATTTCTGGAGGATCCATATAAGGACGAGCAAAGATTTTAGCTTTATTTTTAAGAGCTTTTTTACCTTTTGCTTTTTGTGGTCCCATTAAATCACCTTGAAGAAGGTTTTTAGCTAATGGTCCATAGAATGCATGTGAGTTACCAGTTTTCTTAGTAGCTTTTGCTGCATATGGATCGTATTTAGCATTAAATCTCCATTGAGTTTCTTTACCATCTACAACTGGCCATTTTAATCCTCTTACTCTATGGTAAGTATCAAAGTCAGCTAAATCGTGTGCATGTCCTCTTCCGAAGTCTGCATATTCTTCAAATAAGTATTTATGAATATGGAAACCATAACCTTTAAATACTTTACCGTCAGATCCTACAACATTTCTGCTATCCCCATTACATTCAGAATCATCATAACCTTTGTTAATTGGATCATTCATATCTTTTGCATAAGATTTAGCTCTTTTATTTGCAAAAAGGATTTCAAACATAGTTGTATCATCATTATAACCCATTGCAGCAGCTGCTTTTCTAACATCAGAAAGTTTTTTACCGTTTCTTAATGTGTATGGACCCCATAAATCTTTAACTGTAAATCTTTTTGAAAGTTCAACCCATTGCCATGTGTCAGACATCGCATCACCTACTGGTAAAACTTGTTGTCTCCAATGTTGTGTTCTTCTTTCAGCATTTCCATAAGCTCCCCATTTTTCATAGATCATAGCAGAAGGTAAAATTAAATCAGAAACTTTAGCAGAAATACCTGGGTATCCGTCAGAAGTTACAATAAAGTTATCCATCTCTCTTGCAGCTTTAATCCAGTGTGTAGCTGAAGCTGTATCTTGGTAAGGGTTACAAACGTTTACCCATGCAAATTTAACAACACCATCTTCAATATCTCTATGGATTTTCATAATGTGTTGGTTACCAACTGGATTTAAAGTACCATTAGGTATTTTCCAACCATTTTCAGTAATTTTTCTATGTTTACCACTTTTTACCATCATATCTGCTGGTAATCTGTGTGCAAATGTTCCAACTTCTCTAGCAGTACCACAAGCAGATGGTTGACCTGTAAGTGAGAATGCTCCATCACCTGGCTTAGCTTGTTTATTTAACATAAAGTGAACATTATAAGCCAAAGTATTTACCCATGTTCCTCTTGTATGTTGATTCATACCCATTGTCCAGAAAGATACTACTTTTCTACCTTTTTCAATGTATAAATCAGCTACATACTTAAGTTTTCTTGCAAATTCTGCATCTGATTCATCTGGATTACCTTTAGAAACAGAGGTAACATACTCAACTGTATAAGGCTCTAAGAATTTTTTGTACTCTTCAAAAGAGATATGCCAGTGTTTAAGACCAGCTGGTTTATTAACCATTTTATCACCAGCTTTGTATCCGTAAGGTGCTAGTGCTGGAGCTTCATTTTTAGAAACAGTATGCACCATCTCTTCTTTCATTGTTTCCATCTCTTTAGCAGAATATTTACCAGCTGAACCATCAGCTCTAACAGGAAGCATAGATTTTTCACCAGCTCTTCTCATACCATAACCCATATTAACAGGAGATGCACAGAAAACCATATGTTTGTTTACGAAATCCCAATCAATAGATTCAGGGTGATTATATACAATTTCTCTTGCAATATAGTTCCACATAGCTAAATCTGAATTTGGTGTGAAGATTAGCTCTTCATCAGCTAAATCTGATGTTCTATGTCTATATGTAGAGATGTTTACAACTTTTACTCTATCTGGATCAGAAAGTTTTCTATCTGTAACTCTTGACCATAAAATAGGGTGCATCTCTGCCATATTTGCTCCCCAAGATATAATTGTATCAGTTAACTCAATATCATCATAACAACCAGAAGGCTCATCAATACCAAATGTTTGGTAAAAACCAACAACCGCAGATGCCATACAGTGTCTAGCATTTGGATCAATAGCATTTGATCTAAATCCACCTTTCATCATCTTTTGAGCTGCATAACCTTCCATAACTGTATATTGCCCAGAAGCAAATACTGCTACACCCTCAGGTCCGCTAGCTTTAAGTGCTTTTTTGATGTTAACTTCCATCTCATCAAAAGCTCTTTCCCAACTTACAGGTGTAAACTTACCTTTTTTATCAAACTTACCATCAGTCATTCTTAATAATGGTTGCTTAAGTCTATCAGCTCCATACATAATCTTAGCATTAAAGTAACCTTTAATACAGTTAAGACCTCTGTTTACAGGTGCTGCCGGATCTCCTTTAACCGCTACGATTTTACCGTTTTTTGTAGCCATCATAATACCACAACCAGTACCACAGAATCTACATGCTGCTTTATCCCATCTCCAACCACTTTGAGCTGTGTCTGAAGCCGCTTGCATCTCTGCTGGTACACTCATACCAATTGCTGCCGCTGCTGAAGCAGCTGCCGAACTCTTAAGAAAATCTCTTCTTGAAAGTGCCATATTGTCTCCTTGTTATTGTGTAATATCTTTATATTTTAAAGATATAGTTTGTATTTAAAATACAACGAAATATTATAATATTTTAAATGGATATAATCCTTGACCTTAGTCAAATAAACTAAGATTAATAGTTTATTTTTTTTTAAGTGTTATGTTATTTTTTATTGAGTATAAAAGTTTATTGACAGCTTGTAAGTAAAGTGTCAAGTTGCTTTTTTAAGTCAGTAAGTCGTTTGGTTGTTTTTATAAGTTCTTCAGTAGATTGAATAGCTATATCTTCACTTCTATTAAGTTGTGATGATATATTAGAAGTATCTTGCATCTCACAAATAATTTGATCAAACTCATCAGTAATCTCTTCAAGCGTTTCAGAAGCTTGCTGTGATTTTACGACAGCTTCTGATGAATATTCATAAGCTTCGTTTATCTTTTTAATAAAACAGTTTAAAGTATCAGTAGCTTCTATTATTTCACTTTCTGCTTCTATTACAATAGGTTCAAGTGGTTTATTTTCTAGTTGTGATTGAATGATTATTTTAGAATGATCTAAAAATTCCTGTGCATGAGATTCAATAATTCTTAGTTGATACAAAGAATAAACAATTAAAATAAGGAGCATAAAAGCACCAAAAAATTGAAAATTCTTAATCGCTTGAGTTTTACTTTCACTATAGTTTGTGTACATTGTTACAAGTTTATCAACTTCTGCAAGCAAATGATTGTTTGAACTATAGATTGCAGATACTTTACTATTTAAAAGTTTTTTATTTGTATCATTTTGTAACACCAATAAATTTTTAAAACTTTGAACATTTTTATTAAAACTATTCCAAAGAATTAAAATTTTTGATATCTGCTGAGCTATTTTATCAGTTGGTGCTGCTTCAATACCACGAAGAGAATTACCGTCTTTTAAAGAATTAAGACTATATACAAACTCTTCTACTGCTGTATCTAGTTCACTAAAATCAGTTTGCCCGCTTTGATAAAGATAAAAAATATTTTTAGAAATTTTTTGTGTAAGCATTCTTTCTTTACCCGCAATATTTATTATTAAAGCATCTTTAACATTTTTTTGATTTAAATAAAGTGTTAAAGCAATAAGACTAAGCATAAGAAACACTAAGAATGCCCCTAATATTTTAATCTTTGTACTGATTTTACTTGGTTTGTGTGTCATAATCCTACTCCTTGAAACGATGATAAAAGTTGTGCTTCATCTTTAATAATATAATTTTTATTTTCTACAATTATTACATTATTTCTTACTAACCTTTTTAAAACTCTAGATAAGGTTTCCGGTTGAATATGAAGCATAAATGCAATATTTGTTTTTTTTAATGAATTAAATGTAGGTAAATCATGATGTAGCATATAAGCTACTTTTGCAGTTGCATCAAAAACTAATTCTCTATTTATAATACATTGCAGTTGATGTGATTTATTCAAAATTTCTTTAATAAATTTAGATGATAATAAATTAGTATCTAAAAAATACTCACGAAATCTTTTAAAATCTATTGATAAAATTGAACCATCTTCTATAAATTCTGCATTTGAAAAACAATATATTGTACTGTCATCTATTGAAGTTAATTCAGAAATCATATTTTTTTGATGAATATGATATAGAAATATTTCATTATTGTATTTATCTATTTTATATATCTTAATCAGTCCATTAATTAAAAATTGCAAAGAATAATCAATATCACTTTCATAACATACAATAGTATTTTTAGTAAAATTTCTTATTAAAGAGATGTCTGCTAAATATTTAATTTGTTCTTCATTTAATGTTTCAAAAAAGTCAATTGACTTAATAGTTTGAATTGTATTCAAAAATTCCCTTACTTTATTTAGAATATTAATAATTTGTAAGCCATTTTATACTATCCTTTCAAAAAACTAAATTAAGTGAAGTAAAATATATGTTAATAGATGGTCATGGAAGAAAAGTAAATTATTTAAGAGTTAGTGTTACTGAAAGATGTAATTTTAGATGTCTGTATTGTATGCCTGAAAAGCCTTTTTCATGGGTACCGCAAGAAAATCTTTTATCTTATGAAGAGATGTTTGAATTTATAAAAGTTGGAATTGATGAGGGGATTAATAAGATTAGAATTACAGGCGGTGAACCGCTTTTAAGACATGGTTTAGATTCTTTTATAAAAATGATAAGTGATTATAAAAGTGATATAGATTTAGCAATCACAACAAACGGGTTTTTACTTGAAGAGACCGCACAAAGTTTAAAAGATGCCGGATTAAAAAGATTAAATATCTCTTTAGACAGTTTAAAACCTGAAGTTGCCGAGCAAATATCTCAAAAAGATATTTTAGCTAAAGTTATGAGAGGGATAGATAAAGCCCAAGAGGTTGGACTTAAAATAAAAATAAACTGTGTACCTTTAAAAGGTATAAATGACGGCGAAATTATAGATTTACTTGAACATTGCCGCGATAAAGGTTATGAGATAAGATTTATAGAATTTATGGAAAATTCTCATGCAAAAGTAAAACAAGGTCTAAATTCTAAAGAGATACAAGATATTATCAAAGAAAAATATAATTTCACAAAAACTGCAAGAGAAGACAGCTCTCCATCTCAAAGTTATCTATTAGAGAATGGTTATAAATTTGGTATTATTGAGCCGCATTTGGATGATTTTTGTAAAGATTGTAACCGAATAAGACTAACTGCTGAAGGATTTTTAATCCCTTGTTTATATTTTGAAGATGCTTTAAGTATTAGAGATGCTATAAAAGAAAAAGATATAAAAAAAGCTGCTAATATTTTAAAAGATGTATTGAAAAATAAACCTGAAAAAAACAAATGGGGTAGTGAAGATAGCTCTGATCGTGCTTTTTATGAAACTGGAGGCTGATGTAACAGCTGTTAAATAGTTTATGAATAAAATATATGAAATTTATCAAATACTGTATAAAACTTACGGTGCACAGGGTTGGTGGCCTTTTATAAATATTAACGGTTACCATATTCTGGACTATACTTTTCCAAAAAATCAAGATGAAGTCTTTGAAGTTTGTTTAGGTTCAATTTTAACACAAAATACAACTTTTACTTCTGTTGTAAAATCACTAAACAATCTAAATGATATAAACTGTTTAAACTCAAAAGCAATAGAACTTTTAGATATAGATATTTTAAAAAAAGCCATAAGACCATCTGGATATTTCAATCAAAAAGCTAGATATATCTTAGAGCTCATAAAATTTTACAACTCTTTAAACGGCAAAGTTCCCAGTCGCGAGGAGCTTTTAAAAGTTATAGGTATTGGAGAAGAGACTGCTGATTCAATTTTGCTTTACGGGTATAATCAGCCTCAGTTTAAAGTGGATGCTTATACTAAAAGGATGCTGGTAGAACTAAATATCATAGATAAAAAAGCAAAATATAAAGATATAAAAGCTTTGATAGAAAATTCTTTAAAAGATATTATAAAAGATGAAAAAGACTTGGTGATAGTTTTTCAAGAGTTCCATGCACTTATAGTAAATCATGCAAAAGATTTTTATTCTAAAAAGCCTTATGGGGTTGGATGTTTTTTAAAAGAGAAAAGTATATAAATATAAATTTATATACTTGCCATTTGTACACAATCCTTTAAAGATGTATTCTTGGAAATTTGAACAATTATATCTTTTGGAAGATAACTTGCAGTTGTTTTCCCAAATGCAATAGCCTTAAAGCTTTCATCCCAATCATAGTTTTTAAAAAAGCATTCAATAGTTGAGGGTGAAGAAAATATTATAGTTGAGTTTTTTGGTAATATCTGTTTGTCATCAAATTCTTTACATACGGATTTATATACGGCTATATCATCACATTTTATCTCGGACTTATTTAAAAGTTCACTCAAAGAAGATACGATTTTTTCACCTCTTAGATATAATACTTTTTTATTTTTTAGTAACTCTAAAATTTCTAAAGCAAAATCATTGCCATTGTTTTTAGTTCCAACAAATTTAAGATTTCCTCCTAAGTTTTCGACTACTTTTGCTGTTTGAGGGGCAATTGCATATATTGGTTTTTTTCTCCAATCAGATGTAAACGAATCTATTGAAGTTAAAGCATATTTAGATGTAATAACTAAAGCATCATATTTTTCAAAATCTATATTTTGATTTATATATTTTATCTCCATTACCGGTAAATTTTTTGCACCGTCAACTTTTTTGTCACTTAAAATATATATATTATTTTCCATATAATTACTTTTAATCCCCATCTTTTAGTTTAAATGATAACATTAAAGCAATACTTAAACATATAACTGTGAAGCTGTATAATACATTGTAAGATGTAAAAGTTAATATCACTCCACCCAAAATAGAAAAGAACATCCCAAATGAAACTATATTTGTTTGTAATGCGGAATAAACCGGTCTCTTCTCTTCCGGTGCTAAAATTAAAAGTAAATTTCCTGATGATATTCTGTTACCATCCATTGAAGCACCGACAATAAAAAATATCAACATATACATTAACAAAGATGAGGCGACAAAAGCTAAAGTTATGGCAATAATTGTCATAAAAATAGTGATATTTGCAATAAGTTTATTTAAACCTTTTGAGCTAAGTTTCCCCCATACAATATTACTAAACATAGCTCCAACCATTTGAGAAGTGATAAGCATCCCGATGGCAGATCCGGTTAATTCTATTTTACCTCCTGCATCTACAATGATAAAAGGTAAAGCAAACAGGTATGAATAAGCTAAAAGAAATGTTGTAACTTGAATTTTAAGTTGATAATCAGATCGTAAAGTTGCATAGGCATTTTTTAGAAATAATTTAAACGATTTTTCTTTAACCGCAACTTTTTGTTTGATAGGTTCAGCAACAGTTCCAATAGCCAAATATCCAAATCCCATCACAAAAGCTGATGCAACAAATAAAATACCAAAACTAAAAGGAGCTTCATAAACAGCCAAAATATATCCGGCAACAGTTCCACTTATGATAGCACCGGCTCCTGAAAAGAATTGTCTTGTTGACATGGTTTTTCCACGGAATCTATGTGTAAATAATTTTGCAACGATTTCTCTAAAATATATCGCCCCAAATCCGGCGGAAAATGAAAATATAAAAAGTCCAATACCAATACACCATAAAGTTAAATGAGGACTACTTTCCCCAAAAAGTAAAATGGCAATACCTATAAAAAACCAAGCAAAAAATCTGGTAACTAAAACTCTTCTAAAATATGGCAGCATTCTAGGATAACTTTGAGCATGAAAAGCAGCATAAAGCTGAACTAAAATAGCCCCGCCTCTAAGCAATGAAGAGAAAAACCCGATTAAAATAGCCCCTCCTCCAAAATGACTAATAATAATTGGCAATATAGTATGCGGCTCAGCAATAGTTGTACCTATGGAAAGAAAAAACCCATGAAGTACATTTCTAATATGGTCTGATTTTTTATTTGCCGGTTGTGTCATATTTATTATCATCCTTATAATTTTGCATTATACTATAATAATTTATAAATTTGATTTTGGAAAAGTATGTGGTAATTTTCTAGTACCATCCCAACTTGAAGTCACAAATTGTGACTTCAAATTTTCAAATTCACTATTGATAAGTTCCATTTTTGCCTCCAATTATGGCAATGGCATATAATTTTCAGTTCAAAATCTATAGAAGTAAAGCAGTTCACTTTTACTTAACGATTTTCACCTACTATTTTTATATCAGTATCTTAGCAAATTATTTTTATTTATATAAAAAGTATGTCATATTGCAATGTTTTTAGAATAAATTAAATTTTTGTAGTATAGTTTTTTAAATAGTTTTTTATAATTTGTTGTTTTTGTGACGCTAGTTGTGACACAAAAAAGATAAAATACATTCAAAGGATAAATAAAATAATGATAAATAAAGACAATGAACAAATTGAGAGATTTTTAAATAACTTAGTAAAATCTTAATCTGTCAACCCTATATCATACTAAGAACTATAAATTCTAAGCAACCATTTCATTTTGTAACATTAACTCTTCAAACTCAACTGGTGAATAATTATTATTTGCACTATGCATTCTTTGTCTATTGTAATATACTTCTATATATTCAAATATAGATTGATTAGCTTTTGATTTAGTTTCATAAATCTCATGATGAGTAAGTTCAGTTTTTAATGTATGGAAAAAACTTTCAGCAACTGCATTATCCCAACAATTACCTTTTCTACTCATACTTTGTATAATTCCATTTTCTTCTAATAAATCTTTATGAGAGTAAGATGCATACTGACTACCTCTATCTGTATGCCATATTAAACCTTTTGGTGGATTTCTATTTTTTAATGCCATAATGAGGGCATCATTAACTAAATCTACTTTCATAGTATCATCCATTGACCAACCAACAACTCTTCTTGAATATAAATCTATTACAGTTGCATATAATACCCCAAGAAGACAAGACAACTTTTTCTAAATCCTTATTCTCTTTTTCACCTGTTACCTTATGCCACAATTTCAACTAATTTATCATAATCCTTATTATTAATTTTTAAACTATCATAATAAAAACTCATTGGTTTTTTATAATTTAAAGTTTGATGAAATCTTTTATGATTATAAAAATCAATATAATCTTTCACATCAGTTTTTAACTCTTTAATTGTGTTATATTCATTTAGATAAATTCTTTCAACTTTTGCACTTCGCCAGAATCTCTCTATACAAATATTATCAGTAGCTCTACCTTTACCATCCATTGAGATAATGATGCCATTATCTTTTAAAGTCTGTGTATGGATATGACTTGTGTATTGACTGCCTTGATCTGTATTAAATATTTCAGGTTTACCATATAGCGATAATGCTTCATTTAGAACATCCATTGTTAAAGCTGAATCCATAGTGTTGGATATTTTCCAAGATAGTACAGCTTTAGAATACCAATCAATTATAGCTGCTAAATAAACCATGCCGCCATTAATCTTGATATATGTTATATCCGTACTCCATACTTGATTTGCTTTTACTATGTCAACTCCTCTAAGCTTGTAAGAGTATTTTTTATGTTGCTTATCTGGTATTGATAGATTTATTGGTTTAACTGCTAATATTGGCTTTAAACCCATCTCTTGTCTATATTTATAAACAGTATTCAAACTTATATTGTATCCATCTTCTAAAAGTTGCTGATGAACTTTTAAAGCTCCATATATTGGTATTTGCTCATAAATATCATTTATCTTATCTTTGAGTGATATTTTATGCTTATTTTCTATAGGCTTATAATATAAGCTGCTTGGATTTAATTTTATAAGTTTACATTGAGTTGATACTGAAATATATGTTAGCTTAGACTCTATCAACTCTTTTTTATTAGATAAGTCCAAGCTTTGTAGCTTTTCCTCAAGCCATTCCTTTTCAACTGTCATTTTACCTACTATCTTTGCATAATCATCTATTTTAGATTGTAATTTTAAGTTTTCGTCTTTATATTCTTTGATAGCCTTTGCAGGCTCCATTGCCAACTCTGCATTATCCAAAAATATCTTCTTCCAATTTTGGATATTTTTAGGTGTTATATTATTTTTACTTGCTATCTCATTTAAAGTCTTTTCACCTTTTAAAACTTCTAAAACAATTTTTGTTTTAAATTTTGCTGTAAATATTCTTCTTTTTGTACTCATTTTTTACCCCTATTAAATATTTTATTATTTTAACTTTTTAGGAATAAGAATCTTATTTTTTCGTTCTTATTTTCTTGGGGTATTATACTTCTACAATATTCAGCTGCAGCAGATCTAGATACACCAAGACTCTTTGCTATTCTCCTATATGAGAAATCCATTTGATACTTTAATTTTAGTATCTCTTTAATCTGTTTCATTAAAACTCTCCTCATTGATACACTCCTAATATTTTTAGAAGTGTAGTTTAATATGGAGAATATCTCAAACTTAAATTAGTTTTAATCCAGCAAATAAACTTAATTTAAACTTTCCTATCACTTTTTTATTAAAAGTGTCCAGATAAAAAGTGATACGGTGTCTTTTTGTTAACCGCTATGGTGTCTTTTTGGGAGTGATTTTTGCATCTTGTACCATATTTGCATCTACTTTGAATAAATATAATCTCTATTAACTCATTAAGTTTATCATCTACTGTTTTAACTATACATCCATTATTAATCCAATGATAATAACTTGAAATATCTACTTTTAATATTTTGCACATTAGATTTTTATTGAAGTTCATTTTATTATCTTTTATCCAGGTATACTTTATTGAACTTCTTTCGCAAAGTATACTGCTGCTTTTTTTAATATATCACGCTCCTGCCTAAGTAGTTTAGTTTCTCTTCTTAGCCTTTTATTCTCTTGTTCTAAAGTTTCTTTGGGAGTTTTGACTATAGATTTAGTTAAATCTTGATTGGCCTTTTTATATTCATTCATCCAATTATAAATTGTCTTAGGATTTACATCTAAATCTTTAGCAATTTTTAGAACTGAATCACCATTATTTAAAACCAACTGTATTGTTGAATCTCTAAACTCTCTTGTATATTGACTATTTTTTATATTTTCTTCATACTTTTATTTTAACTTAGATTTATTTAAGTTCTAAGTATGAATTAGTGTAGCCAGATCAGTATTGATAATTTTGATGGTAATAATCAGACATTTTATAATATGTGGTTAGCAAATTGTAATTTAGTTATATGGGAGATATATTTAGATAAAAACCGAAATATTAATCTTGAAGATAAAGAAGAAAATATAAGTTTGATAATTTTTAAGAATTTAATATCAATGAACCATTATTTTAAATGTATAACTGAAATAGAAGGAAATAAGATAATAAATGTAACAAATATACAAGATATAAATAAAATAAATATTAAAAGAGTATATTTGGAAATATTTATAACCTTATTGGTAGATAATGCAATAAATCATGGTATTTTAAATGGTGATATTACTTTGGAAATAACTGGAGATATAATTAAAATAAAAAATCAATTTAATAAAGATAAT
Source organism: Arcobacteraceae bacterium (assembly GCA_965242915.1). Taxonomy (GTDB): domain Bacteria; phylum Campylobacterota; class Campylobacteria; order Campylobacterales; family Arcobacteraceae; genus CAJXII01. Next base: position 42,235 of record CBDETN010000022.1, on the reverse strand, counting down.
ATTAATTGTGCACATATTAATAAAAATTTATATATAGAACCGTGGAAACTTATTAATAATAAGAATTTACCAGGGATTACTCTTTATACTATAAATAAATATTTAAATTATATAAATTATAATTTAAAAACAACAATTGAAAATAACTTATTTGTAATACAAATAAAACTAAAGGATAATAAATGAAAGTAATCTTAATAGAGGATAATAAACAAGATTTTAAGAAATTCTCTGATTGGTTAATGAATGCTTCCTATGAGACAATATCATTTATTGAATCTAAAACTTTAATTGATGATTTAAGAAATTCTAAGAACAGAACAAATACTTTTAAAAATTGGTTTAAAAATATATCTAATAATCAATATGTTGTAGCTTTTATTTTAGATATACATTTAAAACTTGATGATTTTAATGGATTGGATATTAAAGATTTAATTAGAAGAGATGCATTATTTGCAATAACTCAAAATAATAATTTTTCTAAAATACCTATTTTTATATTAACTAGTGATAGAACAAAAGATAAAGAAGCACATTCAAAAGGTACTGAAGCAGATCGTTATATTCTAAAAAGTGAAGCTTATGAAGACACATTTATAAATAAACTAGAATTAGAAATTAACAAATACCCAACTAATATATCGATGAAAGAAGAATTTCTTGAGTTGATACTTCAAGAATTATTAAAAATAAAAAAAGAAGTTACAAAAGATAATATAGATAAATTATTAGAATCTATACAAGGCTTAAGTGGTGTACCAATTAAAAGTTTTCAAGATATATTACAATTAGGTAATGAACCATTATTAAAATTATTTGTGAATTATCAAAATAAAAATTTAGGTAAATAATAATATGAAACAATTCAATAAATGGAATAAAACAAAACAAAATATTGAAAATAAAAATAATGTATATTTTCATAATAGAGATATTTTTTATGCTCATATTGGAGAAAATATTGGTTATGAACAATCAGGTAAGGGTGAAAATTTTGTACAACCAATTTTGATATATAAAAAATTCAATAATCATGTATTTTTGGGAATACCTTTATCTACAACTTCAAATTGTGGTAAATATTATTTTGAATTTGATTTTAAACAAGATAAAATAAGTGTAGCTATATTGTCTCAAATAAAATTAATTGATTCAAAAAGATTAGATAGAAAAATAGGTAAAATAAATCAAGTAGATTTTACAAAATTACAAAAACAACTTTTAGGAATTTTAAGTGATTAGTTCAGAAGAGTTACCTCTTCTGGGGTCTTATTCAGACATTTGTAAGAACATTATATCAAATAAATATATCAAAAGTCAAGTAGAGGGAAATAAACAATGATAAACAAATCAATATTTAGAGAATACGATATAAGAGGCATAGTCCCTCAGGAACTAAATGAACAAAGTATTAAACTTTTAGGTTACTATTTTGGATTAGAAGTTATTAAACTTGCCGGTGTAAATGCCAATGTTGCGGTAGGATATGATGCTAGAACACATTCTCCTAAACTTTTTGGATACTTGACAAGTGGATTAAAAAAGGCTGGTTGTGAAGTTCTTGGAATGGGTATGGTTGCTACTGGTGTGAATTATTTTGCAACTTTCCAAGAATTTAATAGTATAAAACCTGATGCTTCTATTATGATAACAGGTAGTCATAATCCAAGTGAATACAATGGTTTCAAAATGACTATAAATCATAAACCATTTTTTGCTGATGATATTTATAAATTAGGTGATACTATTATTGCAAACGCCGATTTAAAAATAGAAAATGATGAAAGCTACACTAAAATTGATGTAAAATCTTTATACATAAATTGGATGGTAAAAGAGTTTGATCATTTAAAAGGTATGAAACCTAAATTTATGATTGATTGTGGAAATGGCGTTGCGGATACTGTTTTAACAGAGATTTTAGATAAATTAGAGTTAAACTATGATGGTTTATTTTGTACTCCTGATGGAACTTTCCCAAATCATCATCCAGACCCAAGTGAAGAAAAAAATCTAAAAGATTTAATTCAAGCACTCAAAGGTGACTATGAATATGGTTTTGCTTATGATGGAGATGCTGACAGAATCGCATTTTTGACTAAAAACAATAATGTCAAAGGTGATATTATGGCGATACTGTTTGCTTCTACAATGGATAAACCAACTGTAATTGGTGAAGTCAAATGTACGCAAGTTATGTATGATACGATTAATGCAAATGGTGGAAATGCTATAATGTATAAAACAGGTCATAGTAATTTAAAAGTTAAAATTCAAGAAACAAATGCTGATTTTGCAGCAGAAGTTTCTGGACATATTTTCTTTAATGATAGATATTTTGGTTTTGATGATGCTATTTATGCTACTTTTAGACTTCTTGAACTTATATATAATGGTATGAACATAGATGAAGAAATTGCAAAATTGCCTAAAACTTATAGTACGGAAGAGATAAAAGTACATACAACAGAAGATGAAAAATTTAAACTTATGGATAAAATAAAAGCTCTTTTAAACGACCAAAAGAATTTACCGGCAGATTTTCCAACTATAAAAGATATTATAGATGTAGATGGAGTAAGAGTTATCTTTGAAAATGGATGGGGCTTGATTCGAGCTTCAAATACTACACCTGTACTTGTAACCAGATTTGAATCAGATGATGAGAATACCGCAAAACTATATGAAGAACAATTGAATAATTTAATAAAAAAAGCTAAAGAGTTACTTTAAAGAATTTAATATGACTACAAACATCAAAATAATAATAGTGATTTCTATAGCTGTTATTATTATCTTGTATGGTTTTTATGAAAAAAATCGCAGAATAGAACTATACACATACTTTAATTCCAATAAACTCATAATATGTGATGATATAATTGTACAAAAAAGCAAAGGTTGGAGAATCCACAATAATCGTTTTTTTACCGATGGTCAAACGATGAAAACTATAGTATTTTGCAAAAAGTACGAATAAATAAATTAAGAATTTAGCCAATATTTGGTATCTTATATATTATATGTATAATAAACAAAGCGATAAAATAAGTTTGTTTATTTTAAGATGAAAGAGAATATGAAGAATAAAATATTAGAGATAATTAAAAAACGACCATTAATAATAGATGGTGCGATGGGTACTGCTTTACAAAATATTGAGATACCTGCCAGTGCTTGGTGTGACGATAAAGGTGTTGAACAAGAGGGTTGTAATGAACTTCTAAATACAACCGCTCCTGAAATCTTAACCCAAATTCATACAGATTATGCTTCTAGCGGTGCTGATATGTTAAAAACTAATACTTTTGGCTCAATGAACTGGGTATTAGATGAATATGATATGGGGCATAGAGCTTATGAATTATCTAAAGCAGGAGCTAGTATTGTAAAAAAAGTTTGTGATAAATTCACAACTGATGAAAAGCCGCGATTTGTATTAGGTTCAATAGGACCAGGAACTAAACTTCCCAGTTTAAAACATATTGATTATGACACAATGTATTCAGGATACAAACAGATGGCACAAGGTTTGGTTGACGGGGGAGTTGATGTTTTTTTACTTGAAACCTGCCAAGACCCGCTTCAAATAAAATCAGCAATTCACGCGTTAAAGGATACTGCACCTCAAATTCCAATTATGGTAAGTGTAACTATTGAATTATCAGGAACTATGCTGATTGGAACTGATGCACAAACTATTGCTACTATTTTAGAACCCTTTGATATTTTATCTCTAGGATTTAATTGTGGAACCGGACCTGAACAAGTAAAAAAGCATCTTGCAGTATTAAGTGAGGTTTGTGATAAGCCTTTATCTATCCATGCAAATGCAGGACTGCCTCAAAATAAAGGTGGATATACTTTTTATCCAATGCAACCTGAGGAATTTGGTACTATTCAAAAATCATTTTTAGACTTTGATGGAGTTTCATTTTTAGGCGGTTGTTGCGGTACTACACCTTCTCATATTAAAGCTCTTGTTGATAAAGTTGCCAAAATTGTACCAAAACAATCAACCGGTAACCACCCTGCTTCTTTAGCATCGTTATTTAATACAGTTGAATTAAAACAAGAACCCGCTCCGCTTTTAATAGGTGAGCGAAGTAATGCAACTGGAAGTAAAGCTTTTAGAGAACTTCTTAAAGCCAATGATTATGAAGGAACTTTAAGTGTTGGGCAACAGCAGGTTCGTGCAGGAGCGCATATTATTGATGTAAGTGTTGGTTTTGCAGGACGAGATGAAACTTCTGATATGAATGAAGTTATCTCATTATATGCTCAAAAAATTGCACTTCCTCTTATGCCAGATTCTACTCAGATACCGGCTCTTGAAGAGGCTTTAAAATTAATTGGTGGAAAGCCTATTTTAAATTCAGTTAATTTTGAAGATGGGGAAGCTCGATTTGATGAAATATGTCAATTAGCTAAAAAATACGGTACAAGTTTAGTTTGTCTTGCAATTGATGAAATTGGAATGGCAAAAGATAGTAAACGAAAAGTGGAAATTGCCCAGCGGATTTATGAAAGAGCCACTAAAGTTCACGGGTTAAAGCCTGAAGATTTGGTATTTGATATGCTTGTATTTACTGTTGGAAGCGGTGATGATGAGTATCGAACTGCTGCAATGGAAACAATTGAAGCAATAAGACAATTCCAAATTATGCACCCTGAAGTGGGTACCACTCTTGGACTTTCAAATATCTCATTTGGACTTCATAAAGACGCCAGACTTTTTCTAAATAGTGTATTCTTGCACCATTGTGTTGAAGCTGGTTGTACAAGTGCAATCGTAAATGTAAAACACTTAGTTCCTAGAAATAAGATGAGCGATGAGGATGTAAAAGCTTGTGAAGATTTACTTTTTAACAATCAAGAAAATGGTGACCCGCTTTTCAAATTTATTGAGCACTTCTCAAATGTAGAAATAGAAGATAATCAAAGTGATGAGGAGTTTGAAAAATTAAGTGATGAAGAGAAAGTAAAACAACTTTTAATTGATGGCGATAAAGATAGGATGATACCAATCGTTGATAGATTAAAAGATACTATGAAGCCGGAAGTTATTGTAAATGAATGGTTGATAGATGCTATGAAAGTAGTAGGAGAACTTTTTGGAAGCGGGCAGATGCAACTTCCATTTGTACTTCAAAGTGCTGAAACCATGAAAACAACAGTTGATTTTCTAAATCCATATCTACCGAAAATTGATAAGGAGAATGAAACAGTATTAGTACTTGGAACTGTTAAAGGGGATGTTCATGATGTTGGAAAAAACCTTGTAGATATTATTTTGAGTAACAATGGTTTTAAAGTAGTAAATATTGGTATTAAAGTTGGTGTTCAAGATTTTATAAATGCCATTAAAGAACATAATGCAAGTGCTGTTGGAATGAGTGGACTTCTTGTAAAATCAACAAATGAGATGAAAGCAAATCTAATTGAGTTTAAAAATCAAGGAATTGATATACCTGTGATGCTTGGCGGTGCAGCTTTAACCAAAGCTTTTGTAGATGATTTTTGTCGTCCTGAATATAACGGTGCTATTTTTTATGCAAGGGATGCTTTTGACGGGGTTATCTCTATGCAAAGAGTGGAAGCTCAAAATTTTGCAAAGCAAAATGGTAATCAGTTAAAACTTGATACACAATTAGCCGCTGATTTAATTCAAATTGATGAATCAATTAAAAAAGAGGAAAAAATAGTTTTCAATGATGATGTTCACACACCCCTACTTTTAGAAAATCATAAAACTCATAATCCTCCATTTTTAGGTCGTAGGATTATGGTTGCTCCTAACTCTAGCTCCCACTTTAAAAGTGGGAGCCAGTTGGCTGAGTTAGCCTTTGAGTGGTTAAATCATAGAGTCTTATTTCGTCAAAGATGGGGATATAAAAAAGGGAAGCAAGATAAAGATAAATTCTTAAAACATGAAGAAGATGTTGTTAAGCCTATTTATCACAGATTAAAAGAGCAATTTTTAGATGAAAATTTAATTGATCCGATTGTTTTATATGGATATTTTAATTGTAAAGCCAATGATACGGTTTTAGAAATTTATGATGATGAGAAACAAAATATTATTGCAACTTTCGATTTTCCAAGACAAGGAAAATCACCTCATAGATGTATAACTGATTATTTCAAAAGTCAAGAATTTGATATAGTTGGATTTACTTTTGCATCAACCGGACATAATATCACACCATTTGAAAGAAAGATTTATGATGATAGTAATTTTACAGAATATTACTTAGTGCATGGGCTTGGAGTAGAACTTGCCGAAGCACTTGCCCAAATAGTTCATAAACAAATACGACTTGATTTAAATATAGTTGAGAATGAAAAACCAACTTTAAACGATGTGAAAATGACAGGCTATCAAGGATGTAGATATAGCCCTGGATATGCAGCTTGTCCGGATTTGGCTCAAAATAGAACAATCTTTGATTTATTAAAGCCTGAAGAATTTGGTATTGAACTTAGTGAGACATTTCAAATACATCCAGAGCAATCTACTTGTGCAATTATAGTACCAAATAAAAAAGCGAAATACTTTAATATTTAATGATTTTAATCCATACAGCACTTCAAAGTGAAGCACAATACTTAATAGAATATTATAAATTAAAAAAGAAAGATTTGGAATATAAGGCATTTTCAAATGAACACATTTTATTGTTAGTTGGAGGGATGGGAAAAGAAAACACTATTAGTTCATTGTCTTCTGTATTTGATACATTCGATATTAAAAAGGCCATAAATATTGGAATTGCAGGATGTAGTGATAACAGTATTGAAATAGGTGAATTGTTTTGTACAAACCAACAATTAGAAGATATAAAATTTATGAACTTACAAACAGTAGATATTCCTCAACTTCCAACTTCACATTTGCCTCTTAATACTTTGTATGATATGGAAGCCAAATATTTTGAAGATATTTGTTTAATATATTTAGAAAAAAACAATATTTATATATTTAAAGTTATATCTGATTATCTTGACAATTCAATTCCCTCCAAAGAGTTTGTAAAGCAGCTTATAAAAAAGAATATAAAGAGTTTAGAAAAATGGATTTAACAAAATATAATTTTACAGTATCTCAAACTGCTATTCTAAAAAATATTATAGTTGATTTAAAAATGTGGAATGAAAAGAACTTAGATGATGAGATTTTTAATCAATTAGAAGAAAAATATACAGGGAAACAATTATCAAAAAAAGTATTTGAAACTGTTGTAAATTATCATAAGAGATTAAAAGAGACACCAAATAATTATGATTTGTTTGAAGATATAAAATATGATACCAGAAAATTTTCATATACACAAATTGAAAAACAAGGGATTGGGCTTGGGGCTTGTCCTGTTGCGAGTGAGGGTACTAGATGTTGTAATCTTTTAACACTTGATGCAGTTGAGAGTTGTGGATTTGATTGTAGTTATTGTTCAATTCAAAGCTTTTATAATCAAAATAAAATAGGATTTGATAGAGATTTTAAAAAGAAATTAGAAAATTTAGACTTAGACCCTAACCAAACTTATCATATAGGAACGGGACAAAGCAGTGACAGTCTTATGTGGGGAAATCATGATGGGATATTAGATGCTTTATTTGAATTTGCTATAAAAAATCCAAATGTAATACTTGAGTTCAAAACAAAATCAGACAATATAAAATATTTTTTAGACAATAATGTACCAAAAAATATAATTGTAACCTGGAGTTTAAATACACCAGTCGTTATAAAAAATGAAGAACATTTAACAGCCTCTTTAGAACAAAGGATTCAAAGCGCGAGAGCTTTAGCTGACAAGGGGATACTTGTAGGTTTTCATTTTCATCCAATAGTGCAATATGAAAATTATTTGCAAGATTATGAAAAAATATATCAAACTTTACAAAAAACTTTTACTCCCCAAGAAGTTGTTTTAATCTCTTTGGGAACATTAACATTTATAAAACCGGTTATAAAAAAGCTAAGAGAAAGAGAGCTAAAAACTAAGATTTTACAAATGCCATTTGAAACTATAAATGGTAAACAATCATACTCTTTAGAAGTTAAAAAAGAGATGTTTAAAGCGGCTTACGAAAGTTTTAAATCTTGGCACGGAAAAGTATATTTTTATCTTTGTATGGAAGACCATAGTTTGTGGCAAGAAGTGTTTGGTTTTGAATACAGCAGCAATAATCAGTTCGAGGATTTTATGTTAAATTCATATATGGATAAGATTAATAAAACCTTTACATAAGGTGTTTGTAGTCATTTTATTTGAAGTTAATATAATGAGATTTAGCCTATAAAATATAAATTTATATTTTATAATCATATTGAGGTGTATAATTTTTAATATAATTTAAATATCCGGTGGAAAACTATCTGTTATTTTTATTGGATACTTATTTAAACAAGAAAAAGCTAATTTCTCTATATCAGTTAAAATATCACTTTTAAATTTATGATAATATTCTTCATATTCTTCCCATTCTTCAATATATCTAATTCCTCCATGAACTAGCTCATTTCTTAATCTATAAAGAAATTCTGATTTTGATTTTAATATCAAATTTTCAATAACTAAATTAATACCATTTTCTATACTATTTCCTACATTACCTTGTATTCCAAATAAAGCATCTAATGAAATATAATAATTTAAAAATATATCATTATCATTTGTTCCATTCATGGCATGATTAATATAGTTTGTGGCTACAAATACTCTATTTTTTATTATTTCACTTTTTTGTTCCAAAAATTTATAATAGTTTTTAACTTCTTCTATATCAAAATCATTATCAATATAATTTCTAATGTAGCAAGGCAAAATTTGTGGAAAAGACAACATTGTTATTTGATTTTTATCTGTTATAAAAGGTAGTTGAACACAATAACTTTTTTCTGTATGTTCTGATTTTAGAAACTTATAATTATTTTTTATAGAAATAAAAGAAAATAGAATAACAATAAATTTTTTAATTTTTAATTCTGTATCTAATTTAGCAAACTTTTGTGAACCTTTATTCTTACATACTATTACAATATCATTAATTAATGACATACTTCTAATTGATGGATGCTTCATATTTAAATTACATATATCATAATCTATACCAGTTTGACAGCCATTAGAAAATTCATTCCAAAAAAATTTATCACTCCTCTTTATTATTGTTAAGCCATCATATTCAAAATTAAAAGAATTTAATTTAATTTTCATAATAGGAACAATTGTAAACCAATTAATTTGTTTTTTATTAATTAGTTTCAGCAAATCATTATAAAAATTTTCAGCAAAAGTATTTGGATTATCACTAACTCTACAATCAAATAAAGAGTTCAATTCTGAAAACATTATTTTATCTACATATAAATAACTACATCTTATTCCTTCATCACTTATAACTGACATTATTAATTCTTCTAATTCATTTCTTGGTATGCCTTTACAAATCAACCTAGTTTCTTCAAATATATTTAAATATTGAACAATATTCTTTAAATATTGTTCTGTTTTTTTACTAAACCATAGTTCCTTTGCTTGTATTCTATGAAAATCTGATAAACCATACATAGGTTCATTTAAGATACTAGCTGATTGACATATAGTATCATCTGTTTTTTGAAGTTTTAAACTTTTAAATAAGGCTATAATTTGCCCAAGGATTTTACTATAATTCATTTCTGATTATCTACAATTCTGATTTCTTCCTCACTCAATCCATACAACTCATAAACCATACTATCAATTTCATTATTTACTGAACTTATTTGTGCTTTTAAATCTAATACAATTTTAGTATCATTTTCAAACAACTCAATCCATTCATTTTTAAAATTTCTCTCTTCTAGTTTTCCATTAAGCTTTATCTTCTTGGCTTTTTTATATTCTTTAATAAACTCTTCAAATTCTAACTCTTCAAAGTTTTGTAGTTTTTTTGGTATCTTTTCAAGTTCTAATTCATTGATAAATTTTTGTTTAATATTTTGCAAGTTTTTATTGAGAGAAAGCATTAAGTTAGATTTTTCTTCAATTTCTCTTATATCTTCACTCTTTAAATTTTCTATTTTTGGTATATTTAATAATTTCCAATCATCTGGATAAATGTGTATATTACTTCTTCTATTGGTATTTAATTCATATCTAATAACAGATGAATTAAGAATTGCCAATAAAAATGGATAAGTATATAAAATTGATATTTTTTCAAAATCTGAGCGTTCTTCTTCATTAGAGTAAGCATTTTTTAAACTTTTATTATTTATATTATTTAAATCAATCCATCGTTTAAAACCAATTGCACTTTCATTAAAATACCCATTATCCACATCAAGTATTGTTCTTGGTATATTTCCAGGACTTCGCATAGTCACTAATTTAGGTGTTCCTTCAAACATTTCTGAAAAACCTTTTCTACTCCATTTTAATGGAGAGCGTTCTGTATCAAATTCAATCCACCTTTTACTTAGTAATATCCATTTTCCAATATTTTTTCCTTCAAAATATAGTTTTGGATGGATATCATCTTTAATACTTGATAGTAAATCACTTACTAAAAACTCTCCCTTATATTTCTTTTCATCGCTATTCCCCACAATACCTTTTGTTGAATAACAAATTTGATTAAGTAAGTAATAATCAGAAGTATGACTAAAAAGGCTTGTTTTTGCATCAATTCTCATACTTTTAGGATAAGAATTTAAAATAGTTTCAGAATAATTATCTATACTGTGATGAGTTCTCTGACAGAAATTTTTTGAAATACTTTTTTTAAAATTAACAATGACACTTTTAACTCCAACATTTTCAAATATTAATAGTTCTGGGAAATAGTCAATTTGAAATAAAAAATGATTTAATTTTGTCCATTCTAAACTTTTCTTTGCATAATCAGCATGACAATAAGCATCAGGAATAATCAATGAAATTTCTCCATTTTGTTTAGTAAGTTTAATTGAAAGTTCTACAAATGGAATGTATAAATCCCATTTTCCAGATAAAGTTTCAAACTTTTTTGAATTAATAAGAAATTCCCTAAACTCCATTGAATTACCTGAACTATCAGCTCTTACATATGGAGGATTTCCAATTACAATATCAAAACTATTTTCTTCAAATGGCATATCCAATAATGAATTAGCACAAATAATTTTATCTGCTAATGTTGTAAGTGGTCTCCCTTTTTTAGCAGTTCTTAACCATAAAGAAAGTTTAGCAATTTCAACTGCATCCTCATTTATATCTACACCATATAAGTTATGTTCTAAAACACTCTCTTCAACAGTATATGAAGCAAATAAATCTCCCATTTGTGCTAAATCATTTTGTAGATTTATATGTTCTTTTATTAAAAAATCCAATGCTTGATTTAAAAATGCACCACTACCACAAGCAGGGTCAAGTATCTTTAAATTGAATAACCAATTTTTATATTCTTCAAGATTATCTTTTACTTTTTGTTCTATTTTATTTAGTTTTTTTAGATTTTTAGGTGCAACAACCTCTGTAAGTTTTAATTCTTCTCTTTTATCATTACAAAGTTTTCCAAGTGTATTATCAACAATATATTTTGTAATATATTCAGGGGTATAAAATACACCATCTTTTTTTCTTTTAGTTTTTGATTTATCAAAGTCTATATTATTTATATTTGCATTTATCTCTTCTAAGTCTGTTAAACTTTGTTCAAAAATATGTCCTAAAATATTTACGCCAATTTCACTATCAAAATCATAATCACTTAATTTTTGAGCCTCTACATCTAAAACATTGTCATCTATAATTAAATTATCTAAAATTGTATCAGTAGCAAACAAGCCACCATTATATTTTGGAATATTTAATTTTTCATTTCCACTATTTATAGCGTCAAAATAAAACTTATAAATATCATATAAAGAATAATCTGTAAATCTTTGATTTGTAAATTCTTCTCTTATCTCTTTAATAGTATTTGGAGTAAGTAGTCCTCTATCTTCTCCAAACAATATAAAAATTATTCTATCACATAACTTTTGTGTAAGTCTTAGCAATAATGACTTATCTAAATCATTATTTTTGACAAGATTTTCAAATAAATGATTTCTAAACATAGAAAAATCTTTGTATAATTCTTTTGATATATCTTGTTCAAAAGTTGCTGTTTTATCTTTTAGTTTTTGAGGTATATTGTCTTTGATACTCTCATAAGATAATAGCAAATGAAGTTTTTTAAAATCTTCATAACTCAAACTAAATAAATCAAATTTCTCATAAGCTGTTTTTTTATCAATATAAAATCTTAGCTCATTAAAGTTAGAAATAATAATATATTTTGATTGTGAATGTGAATTATGATAGTTAAATGCTTGTATCTCTATCTTATCAAGGTTTTTTGTATCTTGTCCTTTTAGTTCTACTATTCCAACAACTATATCATTTACATATATAACTGCATCAGCTTTTTTACTATCTGTTTCATTTTTCTTTTCTCTTTCAAGATTAAAGTCATTTGGATTGGTGCTATCAAGAGTATATCCTAAACAATTTTCAAAAATATCTTTTAAAAATCCCTCTTGATATTTTTCCTCTTTAACTTTTTTTATAAAATCAATTTTTTCTAAATATTTTTGATACTCTACCCACCTAAGAGCAACTAAGCTTTCATCTTGACTTGTATTCTTTAAAACTGATTTTTGAAACATAGACACTTTTATAATACCTTTAATATATTTTATAAATTGATATTATTTTATCTAAATATAACAAAAATAAAACTAATCTATTAAATACTCAGGCATACACCCTATTTCAGATTTAGAAACCATAGGTTTATTAAAGATAGAATGTAATACTTCTTTTAATTGCTCTTCATATTTAGAGTCATCCATCATATAAACTGCTATATATTGTCTCATAAATAATGGAATGCTTTCTTTTGATGAGCCACTTCTTAAAATAGGAATATATTTATTATGATTAATTATATCTTGACTAATATCACTATTTAACATTGAATATTCAACTCCTACTCCACCTGTTCTGTCTGTTGCTTTGTCCTTATATTTTTCTGTAAAAACAACAAGCACCTTATCTGCTTTATCTAATGAATCCTCCATAAAGTGTGAAACATTTTTTCCAGCTTGTAAAGAGTATTGATCTAAAATTGTATCAACTCCATTTTTTCTTAAATCTTCTGAAAATTGAAAAATCCATTTCTTATGTGTTTCACTATCCCAAGAGTATGATATAAATACTTTTGGTGGTATATGAGTTTTTATTTTAGGAATAGGTGTGGCTACTTCCCTACTATCTAGCTTTGTATCTTTTTTTATATTCTTTTGCTTAACTAAATTATCGAAAATATTTTTAGTTTCTTTAACTTCAACAGTGGGTATAGTTTCTACTTTATCAATGATTTCATAAATTCGTTTTATTATAGATTGTCTTGTTTCTTCATCAAAGTCTAATAAAATATCATAGTAATAGTCTTTTCTACTAGTGCTTAATCCTTTTGAATTTCTAATATCTATATATTGCTTATAATTTGGATATGCATTATCAAATTCTCTTATAATATCTAAAAATTTTGAACCTGAAAAATAAGAATCTGTTCCTTGCTGATTAATTTTTGGAAATAACTCATTAAATTGTCTGGCAAAAATTTAAACTATTCATAACTATCCTTTTTTTATTTAATACTTATTCTATCTAAATAATACTTATTGATTTTATTATAAGGATATGTAAAATATATCTTTATAAACTTATATAGTTAGCTTTACTTTTTAAAGTTTGACATCCATATTTAGATTTTATCTCCTCCATAGACTTTTGATGTGGATTTCTCCCTTTCATTTCTCCATAATACCATTGTTTCTTTTTTGAAGCCCATTTAAAATTAAGTTCTTTAAGTCTATCTTTAATAATTTTAGTATCTCCACTTAACCAAATCCAAGAGCCAACAACTTCAATAATTATATTTTCAAAATGTAGTATTTGAGATATAATTTTCTCTATCTCTATATCAAATTTTGCTTCTGTTGAAAAGTATATTTTATTTTCTAATATATTATTATATATAGTATTTCATTTTAGTATCAGCAAATAATTTGTTAGAGTGAAATGAGAAAAAACTGAAACTAATTTAAAGGGTAATTTTAAAAGGTTATAAGTGATTGTAGATTTTCTGTTGTGATAATAAAAATTAAAAAAGTATCAAACAATTAATGTCAAGAACTAGAAAAATAAACTCACAAATGACAATGATTGAAAAACCTGCTCTATTAAGAAAATATAATTATGTTGAAAATACTAATTGTGAAGATGAAAGAATTGAGGATTTTATTGAAATATTTAATAAAATTGAATTAGAACATATTAACATGCTAATTGAGTTAAATAATATGTTAGATAATAGCGAAAAAGATAAAGAACTTATTGATTTAGAACAGCAAATGAAAAAAATCCAAGTAAAGAAATATATAACAGTAAAAGAATTTGCTGAAATTTATAATATTTCTAAAACTTCACAGCAAAATTATAGAGGAAATCTTAAAGATCCACTTCCTTGCCACCAAAAAGTGTCAAAAGGAAAAATTGTTTATGTAGTTGAAGAAGTTAATAACTGATTTGATAACCAACATAAGTAATTTTGAACCAATTTAAACCATTATTCACGCTTTGGAGTGGTTAAAAAAGTGTATAACTTTAAAAATATACTAATTTTACCCTTTAAAACAGGGATATATTTATTCAACAAGAGAACTCTTCAAATAACCAATTTGAGGATTTTATGTTAAATAATTATATGGATAAAATTAATAAAATACTATAAATTTGGCAACTTCCAATTTTGAATAATATAATACCCCAAGAAAATAAGAACGAAAAAATAAGATTCTTATTCCTAAAAAGTTAAAATAATAAAATATTTAATAGGGGTAAAAAATGAGTACAAAAAGAAGAATATTTACAGCAAAATTTAAAACAAAAATTGTTTTAGAAGTTTTAAAAGGTGAAAAGACTTTAAATGAGATAGCAAGTAAAAATAATATAACACCTAAAAATATCCAAAATTGGAAGAAGATATTTTTAGATAATGCAGAGTTGGCAATGGAGCCTGCAAAGGCTATCAAAGAATATAAAGACGAAAACTTAAAATTACAATCTAAAATAGATGATTATGCAAAGATAGTAGGTAAAATGACAGTTGAAAAGGAATGGCTTGAGGAAAAGCTACAAAGCTTGGACTTATCTAATAAAAAAGAGTTGATAGAGTCTAAGCTAACATATATTTCAGTATCAACTCAATGTAAACTTATAAAATTAAATCCAAGCAGCTTATATTATAAGCCTATAGAAAATAAGCATAAAATATCACTCAAAGATAAGATAAATGATATTTATGAGCAAATACCAATATATGGAGCTTTAAAAGTTCATCAGCAACTTTTAGAAGATGGATACAATATAAGTTTGAATACTGTTTATAAATATAGACAATAGATGGGTTTAAAGCCAATATTAGCAGTTAAACCAATAAATCTATCAATACCAGATAAGCAACATAAAAAATACTCTTACAAGCTTAGAGGAGTTGACATAGTAAAAGCAAATCAAGTATGGAGTACGGATATAACATATATCAAGATTAATGGCGGCATGGTTTATTTAGCAGCTATAATTGATTGGTATTCTAAAGCTGTACTATCTTGGAAAATATCCAACACTATGGATTCAGCTTTAACAATGGATGTTCTAAATGAAGCATTATCGCTATATGGTAAACCTGAAATATTTAATACAGATCAAGGCAGTCAATACACAAGTCATATCCATACACAGACTTTAAAAGATAATGGCATCATTATCTCAATGGATGGTAAAGGTAGAGCTACTGATAATATTTGTATAGAGAGATTCTGGCGAAGTGCAAAAGTTGAAAGAATTTATCTAAATGAATATAACACAATTAAAGAGTTAAAAACTGATGTGAAAGATTATATTGATTTTTATAATCATAAAAGATTTCATCAAACTTTAAATTATAAAAAACCAATGAGTTTTTATTATGATAGTTTAAAAATTAATAATAAGGATTATGATAAATTAGTTGAAATTGTGGCATAAGGTAACAGGTGAAAAAGAGAATAAGGATTTAGAAAAAGTTGTCTTGTCTTCTTGGGGTATTATAAAAAGATATTATCCCAATTATTTCAGCAGTTTCATGTAGCATAGCGAAATTCAAACTTGTAAAACATGATAACTTAATATATAAGATTTTATTTTAATGATCAAGTATTTGCTCTAAAAATAATTTTAATCTATCACTTTTTGGATTATGAAAAAACTCTTCCGGAGTATTTTCTTCAATAATTTGTCCCTCATCCATAAAGATTACTCTGTCTGCAACCTCTTTTGCAAATCCCATCTCATGAGTTACACATACAATTGTAAAGTTTTCTGTTGCCAATGATTTCATAACATCTAAAACTTCACCGATCATTTCAGGATCCAAAGCTGATGTTGGTTCATCAAATAAAATAACTTCAGGCTCCATTGCCAAAGTTCTGGCAATCGCAACTCTTTGTTGCTGTCCGCCACTTAGCTCACCTGGGTATTTATCTGCTTGATGCGGAATTTTTACTTTTTCAAGCAGCTCCATCGCTTTTTTATTTGCATCTGCTTTGGATAATTTTTTTACCTGTATAGGACCTATTGTTATATTTTCTAAAATTGTTTTATGCGGGAATAAATTAAAATGTTGAAATACCATACCAGCTTGTTGCCGCACTTTATTTATATCAGTTTTTTTATCACTCAAATCGGCACCATTGACGGTAATTGTACCACTTGAAATATCTTCAAGTTTATTTATACATCTGATTAAAGTAGATTTTCCACTTCCTGAAGGACCGCAGATTACAACAATCTCACCTTTTTTGACATTAAAATTAATATCTTTTAAAGCATGAAACTTATCATAATGTTTTTGTATATTTTTCATCTCTATAATATATTCACTCATAATTTATCCCTATGTATTTATCTGTTTTTCAACTTTTTTCTCTAATTGTCCTGCGATCTTACTTAATGTAAACGCACATAAAAAATAAACTATAGCTACAAAACTTAATATCTCAAAACTCATATAGATACGATTATTTACAATAGTTGCTGCCCTAAAAAATTCAACTACACCAATAACATACACAAGTGAAGTATCTTTAAATAATGATACAAACTGAGATACAATAGCGGGTATCATTCTTCTATATGCTTGTGGTAAAATTATTAAAGTAAATGTTTGCCAAGGATTCATACCTAAAGTTTTTGCTGCTTCAAATTGCCCTTGAGGTATTGATTTAAGTCCCGCTCTTACTATTTCAGCTATATAGGCTGATTCAAACAAAGTAAAAGAAATAATAGCACTCATAAGTGCTGATACAGCTATTTTAGTTTCAAATATTGCACCGCCAACTATAGGAATAGCAAAAAACACCCAAAATATAATCATAATGAGTGGTAATGCACGAAAAAGTTCTATATACATTATAGCAGGAATCTTAATCATTTTTATATTACTATATCTAGCAATTCCTAAAAGAGACCCTAATATAAAAGAAAATATAATAGCAATAAATGCAATATAAAAAGTTAAAGCCAAACCACCCAATTCATCTTCCATACCAAATAACATAAATTGAATATTACCAGCTGTTAATGCTCCTTCGAAATCAGTTACAGGATAAGCTGTAATTTGAAATAACTTTAAAAGTCCAATAATCAATACTAAATTTAATATAAAAAATAAAATTTTATTTTTTTCAAAGTACTTGTGTAATTTATCACTCATTAAGCACTCCTGGTCGTTGTTTTTATTAGGGCATGTTTTTCCATTAGTGCCATCACTGCTGATGTAAATAATGTTAAAAATAAATATAATAATGTTACAGCCGTTGCTGCTTCAAATCCTCTAAAAGTTAAACTATCAATCTCCTGCGTTTGAAATGTTAGTTCAGCAACTCCGATTGTCATGGCTAAAGATGAGTTTTTAATTAAGTTAATAAATTGGCTGGTAATTGGTCCCCATACTATTTTTATAGCTTGAGGAAAAATTATAAAATACATGGCTTGAATATAATTCATTCCCAGTGTCTTTGCAGCCTCTTCCTGCCCTTTTGACAAAGATTTGATACCACCTCTAATAGCCTCTGCTATATATGTACTTGTATATGTGATTAAAGCTAATAATGCTGAAAAGAATTCATTATGGTTTTCTATACCTATTGAATTCCCAAAAGTTTCCAAAAATGGAAAAGCATCTGTAAGTGTAAAAGAAAAATAGATAAAAAACATCTGAACTATTAAAGGTATATTTCTAAAAAATTCTATATAATATGTGGCAAAAAGTGATACAAAAAAGTTTTTACTAACACGAGCCAATCCAACAAATGAACCAATTAGGAAAGCAAAAAATATACCAATTATAGATAGCTTCAGAGTCATTATAAACCCATCTATAAGCAGTTGTTTATATGTCAGTAAAACTGACCAGTCAAATTCATATCCCACAAAAAATCCTAATTTTAAATTTTAAATTATAAATGTTGAATGATAATTAAAAATTAAACATTCAACATTAAAAATTATAGACTTACGGCCATACTTCTGGAAGAACCTTTGGATTTGTACCAAACCATTTTTTGTAAGATTTAGCATAATAACCATCTTTAACTGATTTTTGAATTGCAATATTTACTGCATCTCTAAAATTAGATTCATTCTCTGCAATTCCCATACCATACGGTTCAAAAGAGATTGTTCCACCGGTAACTTTAAGTTTACCTTTACTGTCATTAGCTTGTGTACTACACCATACTAAATCAGTTGTAACTGCATCAATTTTACCTTTTTTAAGTGCCATTACAGCTTGAGGATATTCTTGAAAATATATAATTTTTGCTTTTGGAGAAGCCTTTTTAAAGTTCTCACCACTTGTAGCACCTTGAATAGCACCAACTTTTTTACCTGCAAAACCTTTTGCAGTTCTAGTTCTTTCATCTGCACGAACAAGCATAGATTGACCGTCAAAAAAGTAAGAGATAGTAAAATCAATAGTATCATCTCTCATAACTTTATGTGTCATAGAAGCAGCTGCAATATCAATTTGACCACCGGCGACTAAAGGAATTCTTGTTTTGGATGTTACTTGTTGGAATTTAACTTTTACACCTAAATCTTTTGCAATATATCTTAATAAATCAATATCAAAACCTACTACTTTATTTTTATCATTCACGAAACCAAATGGTTTGAAATCATATTTTACACCGGCCTTTAACACACCAGCCTCTTTTATATCTGCAAGTTTATCAGCAAATGCCGTACCCGTTAGCATAGTAACTGCTACTAAGCTCATTAATGTTTTTTTAAACATATATACCCCTTTGAATTTTTTTAAACAGATATAGTCTATATGTTTTATTCTTAAAAATAGGTAAAACTATTATGAAACTTTTATAAATTAATGTATTATATGATATTAGAATAAAAAATATATATGAGAAGTAATAAAAGTAAGGTAAAGCTACCTTACTTTATGTGTCGGTACTAAGGGTTAGTACCGAATTTAATTTTTTGATTTCTGTATAAACCAGTTCCAACAGGAATAGTTCTACCGATAACAACATTTTCTTTTAGATCTGTTAACATATCCATTTTAGCAGAAATTGCAGCTTCTGTTAAAACTTTTGTAGTTTCTTGAAATGATGCAGCTGATATAATACTGTCAGATGTTACAGCAGCTCTTGTAATACCAAGTAAAACCGGTTCAGCAAGTGCAGGCTCTCCACCCATTTTTATAATTCTTTTATTTTCAACTTTAAATCTTTTTTTAGATACCATATCACCAAATACAAATTTAGTATTTCCCGGATCTACAATATTAACTTGTCTTAACATTTGAGATAAAATTACTTCAATATGTTTATCAGCGATACTAACACCTTGAGATCTATATACACCCTGAACTTCAGAAACAATAAATTCATTTAAAGCTTTGTCTCCAAGAATTCTTAAAATATCATGACTAGCTTTTTGCCCATCAGTTAATTCTTCACCTGCATGAACAAACTCGCCGTCTCTTACCAAGATTTCTCTATCTTTATGTATTAAATATTCTTCTTTATGTCCATTATTATCTGTAATAATCAATCTTTGCTTGCTTCTTAATTGTTTTCCAAAACTAACAACACCGTCAAATCCAGCTAAAACTGAAATATTTTTAGGTCGTCTTGCTTCAAATAATTCAGATACTCTAGGAAGACCTCCTGTAATATCCGAAGATTTTGCAACAGCTTTTGGAGTTTTACCAATAATATCAGCAACAGCTATTACATCTCCCTCAGTAACTGCTAAAGCAGTTTTTGATTCAAGCACATATCTATTTATATTGCCATTTTTACTTTTAATTACAACAGCAGGTTTATATGCTGCAGGAATATATTCATTTACTACTAATTTAGAAGTACCTGTTAATTCGTCAAATGCTTCAGTCACAGTAACACCCGGGATAATATCTTCAAATGATACCACACCGTCAATTTCTGCGATTGTAGGGTTTGCGTAGGGATCCCATTCAGCTATAACAACTTGAGATTGAGTTGAAGGACGCGCCAAAATTGTATCACTTTGAACTACATTATTGTCAGCAATCTCAATAATTGAATCTCTTGAAATATAGTGTCTTAATGCTTCTCTATTTCTATCATCAACAATTACAGCAAATAAACCTTTTTGTGTAATTTTATCACCAACTTTAATTTCTTCAAATCTTTCTAAATAATCGCCTATAAGCTTAAAATATTTTACAGTACCGCTAGCTTTTGAAATAATTTCTTTAGTCACAGGAGCACCATCCTCAACTTTAAGTTCAGAAGCATAAGGGATTCGAGAAGGTACATTCCAACCATCTTTTATAATTTCAACGATAGATTCATTTTTATTAACTTTATCACCAGATGCGTAAGGTAAATATAATTTACCTTCAATTTTTCCACTTACTCCTGCAAGTTCATTTGGTTTGGCAATATCACTTTTTCTTAAATAATAAGTTTTTGTTTCAGTCCCTTTAACAGTAATCACAACCTCTTCATGCTTTGTTTCAACATTTACAACACCCTCAAATGGCGCATTAACTTTAGGTTCAACTAGTAATATAGCTGCATTTCTTCTGTTCGCTACTATTTGTTTACCATCTTTTGTAATATATGTTTTAACATTGTAGTATCGTAAAAAACCTTCTTTTGTAGCTTTTAATTCTTTTTCAGCTTGTGTTGCACTAGCAGTTCCACCAACATGGAATGTTCTAAGTGTCAACTGTGTTCCCGGCTCACCAATTGATTGAGCAGCAAGTACACCAACAGCTTCACCTGGATTTGCTTTTCTTTGCTCACCAAGGTTTAGACCATAACATTTAGCACAAAGACTATTTTCCACTTTACAAGTAAGCGGGGTTCTAATTGTTACTGATTTTACACCGGCTTCGATTACAACACTTGCATCCTCTTCTGTGATTAAAGTACCTTCACTAAATAAAATCTCATTTGAAATTGGATCCATAATATTATTTGCAATTACACGACCGGTAATTCTCTCTTCAAGACCTTCAATTAATTCATTACCATCAACAATATCAGAAATTTCAATACCTTCGTGTGTTCCACAATCTTCAATAGAAATTCTTACATTTTGTGATACATCAATAAGTTTTCTTGTCAAGTATCCGGCATTGGCTGTTTTAAGTGCAGTATCCGCAAGCCCTTTTCTAGCACCGTGAGTAGAAATAAAGTATTCCAGTACATTTAAACCTTCACGGAAGTTAGATAAAATTGGTGTTTCAATAATTGAACCATCAGGCTTAGCCATAAGACCCCTCATACCTGCAAGTTGTCTAATTTGTGCAGAACTACCTCTCGCACCTGAATCAGCCATCATATAAATAGAATTAAATCCATCTTTATCAGCTTCAACCAAATCCATCATCTCAACACCAAGTTTATTATTTAAAACTGTCCAAATATCAATAATCTTATTGTATCTTTCTTGCTCTGTTAAAAGACCTTGATTAAATTGTTTTTGTACTTCAATAACATCTTTTTTACCTTGCGCAACTAAACCTTCTTTAGAATCAGGAACTCTAATATCATCAATAGAGATAGAAATACCTGCTTCTGTTGCATATTTAAAACCTAAATCTTTTAAATTATCTAAAAATTTTGGTGTTACACTATATCCACCGTGTTTATAAATATAATCAACTAAAGTTCCAATGCTTTTTTTCTTTAAAACAATATTCCAAAGCTCAACCGGCACAAAATCAGGTAAAATATGATGAATGATCATTCTACCAACTGTAGTATGAATAATCTTTCCATCTACTATTGTTCTGATTTTTGCATGAATATCAACTTTCTTTAACTCTAATGCTATATTAATTTCATCAAGGTTAGCAAATAGTTTATGCGCACCAACAACACCGTCTTTTTCTAACGATAGATAATAGATACCTAAAATCATATCTTGAGAAGGTACTGCAATAGCTCGACCTGAAGCCGGTAATAAAATATTCATTGAACTCATCATAAGAACTTTTGCTTCAGCAACAGCTTCTTGTGATAAAGGTATATGAACAGCCATCTGATCCCCATCAAAATCGGCATTAAATGCAGAACAAACTAATGGATGTAATTGAATAGCTTTACCATCAATTAATACAGGATTAAATGCTTGAATTGAAAGTTTATGCAGAGTTGGAGCTCTGTTCAATAATACCGGATAATCTTCAACTATCTCAACCAAACATTCCCATACTTCATTTGTAGCAGCTTCAATTAATCTTTTCGCAGCTTTAAGTGTAGTTGCATAACCTTTTTCTTCAAGCTTTGCCATTAAATGCGGTTTAAATAACTCAAGTGCCATCATCTTAGGAATACCACACTGATCCATTCTTAAATTTGGTCCAACTACAATTACAGAACGACCTGAAAAATCCACTCTTTTTCCAAGTAAATTTTGTCTAAATCGACCTTGCTTACCTTTAATAATTTCAGATAAAGATTTAAGTGGTCTTTTATTTGCACCTTTTACAGCATTTGCTGTTTTTGCATTATCAAATAAAGCATCAACAGCTTCTTGAAGCATTCTCATCTCATTTCTTTGAATGATTTCAGGAGCATCAAGTTCAACTAATCTTTTCAGTCTATTATTTCTGTTTATTACTCTTCTATATAAATCATTTACATCAGAAACTGCAAACTTTCCACCATCAAGTGCTACAAGAGGTCTAATATCCGGAGGAAGAACAGGAAGTACAGTTAACATCATCCACTCAGGTCTATTACCACTGTTTAAGAAGTTTTCAACAACTTTTAATCTTTTAATAATAGTTTTTCTTTTAGCTTCAGATTTTGTTGCACCCATATCTTCTTTTAAAGAATTTAACAGATCAACTAAATCAAGTTTAGATAACAATTCTTGTACTATTTTTCCACCCATTTTAGCTTCAAAATCTGTACCATCAAAATGTTCTTCTATAACTCTATATTGTTCTTCATTTAAAACATCATATTTTTTTACAGGCTTAGTTCTTTCACTATCATAAAATGCTTCACCTGGATTATTTACAATATATGCTTCATAGTATAAAACTCTTTCTAAATCTTTAAGTTTTACACCAAGTAAAGTTCCTATTCTTGAAGGAAGTGAGCTTACCATCCAAATATGAGCCACGGGAGCTACTAAATCAATATGACCCATTCTATGTCGTCTAACTTTAGATGAAGTTACTTCAACCCCACATTTTTCACAAACAATACCTTTGTATCTCATCTTTTTGTATTTACCGCAAAGACACTCATAATCTTTTACCGGTCCAAAGATTTTAGCACAAAACAAACCGTCTCTTTCAGGTTTTAAAGTTCTATAATTAATAGTTTCTGGTTTTTTAACTTCACCAGAAGACCAAGATAAAATTTTCTCAGGACTTGCAAGTTTTAATTGAAATGCTGAAAAATCTTTTGGTTTTTCTAACTCTTGAACATCAATTGGTTTTAATATTTTTTCTATTTTACTCATCTGCATCCACCTCTTCATAAATTTCTACATCAAGCCCTAAGGCTTGAAGTTCTTTTGTTAACACAAAGAATGTTTCTGGAACTCCAGAACTTGGTACATTCTCTCCATTTGCAATTGCTTTATATGCTGCTGTTCTACCCTCAACATCATCAGATTTTGTAGTTAACATCTCTTTTAATACAGCTGTTGCTCCATAAGCTTCTAAAGCCCATACTTCCATCTCTCCAAATCGCTGACCTCCAAATAATGCTTTACCACCAACTGGTTGTTGAGTTACAAGTGAATAAGGTCCTGTAGATCTAGCATGAACTTTTTCATCAACCAGGTGATGAAGTTTAAGCATATACATATAACCTACATTTACTCTTTCTCTCATTTTTGCACCTGTCATACCATCGTATAGCTCAGTTTTTCCATCAGAATCAATTTTTGCCAATTCAAATAATTTATCAAACTCTTCTTGTTTTGCACCATCAAAAATTTGAGTCGCAAATCTAACACCTTGAGACCAATCTCTTGCATAGTTAAGTAATGCTTCATCGTCCAATGATTTTAGGAAAGCTTTTCCATTCATCAATTTTGCAACATCTGCAATTTCAGTCATTTTCGCTCTTAAATCTTTGATAAAATCTTTTTGTTTAGAATCAAATATCTCTTGAATTTGAGCTCCTAATTTTTTACCTATAAGACCTAAATGAACTTCAAGAATCTGACCGATATTCATTCTTGAGGGAACACCCAGTGGATTTAAAATAATATCAACTGTTGAACCATCTTCTAAATACGGCATATCAACTTCAGAAACAATATTAGATACAATACCTTTATTTCCATGTCGTCCAGCCATTTTATCACCAACTTTTACTTTTCTTTTAGTTGCAATATATACCTTAACTTGTTGAATCACTCCACCAGGTAAAATATCATCATGAGCTAAAATATCAAGCTTCTCTTCATGCTCTTCTCTCAACATTGTTTTTTCTTTAATAAAGTGATTTTTAACAGTATTATATTCTTTTTGAACATCTTTTGCATATGATGCTACAACTTTTTTCATCGCAAATCTGTTGATATTAGATAAATCTTCAACTGTTAATATTTCATCTTTTTTAAATACTTTTTCACCAATTTCAACATCTTTTGCTAATTTACTTATTGATAACAGATTATTAATTTTAAGAATCTCTTCTCTATCTAACATCATTAATTTATCATGATGCTCAACATCAAGTTCAGCTTTTTCAGTTTCAATAGCTTCTAAAGCTCTTTCATCTTTTTCATAACCTTTTTTAGTAAATACTTTAACATCAACTACAGTACCTTCCATAGAAGCAGGGCAATGTAAAGATTTATTAATAACATGTCCAGCCTTTTCACCAAAAATTGCTCTTAAAAGTCTCTCTTCCGGAGTTGGTTTGATTTCACCTTTTGGTGTAACTTTACCAACCATAATCATTCCAGGTTTAAGATAAGTTCCTATTTTTACAATACCACTATCATCAAGATGTGTAATTGACTCAGATTTTACACCGGGTAAATCTCTAGTAATCTCTTCATTTCCATGTTTTAATTCTCTAGATTCAACCTCTTTTTCATAAATATGAACAGATGTAAACGCATCTTCTTTTATTAGTTTTTGAGAAAGAATAATCGCATCTTCATAGTTATATCCATGCCAAGGCATAAATGCAACACAAGCATTAAAACCAATAGCTAACTCGCCATTATCCATAGAAGGACCATCAGCAATAACTTGACCAACTTCAACTGCTTGACCTTCTTTTACTGTATTTCTTTGAACGAATGCTGTATTATTATTTGTTCTTGTATTTTTACTTAATAAATAATGATCAATAAATGCACCATCTTCATCTTCTCCGCGAACATAAATATTTTTACTGTCAGCTTTTTCAATTACACCGGCTCTGCCGGCTTTAATAGCTGACCAAGAATCTCTTGTAACTGTTTTTTCTAAACCTGTTCCTACTATTGGAGCATGCGGCTTAAGTAATGGTACAGCTTGTCTCATCATATTTGAACCCATCAGTGCTCTGTTGGCATCATCATGTTCTAAAAATGGAATTAATGATGCAGCAACACCCATAACCATTTGAGATGAGATATCAATAAGTTCAACTTTTGAAGTCTCGATTAACATAATCTCACCATCTATTCTAGCTTCAACTAGATTTTCAACAATCTTACCGTCATTATTTACTTTTGTAGAACCAGGTGCTATTACACGACCCTCTTCTTGAGTTGCAGTATAGTATTCAATAACATCACTTACAAGTCCATTTTCAACTTTTTTATAAGGAGCTTCAATAAAACCTAATTCATTTACTTTTGAATAAGTTGCTAAAGTATTAATAAGACCAATATTTTGACCCTCTGGAGTTTCAACCGGACAAATTCTACCATAGTGAGTTGGATGAACATCTCTTACTTCAAATCCAGCTCTCTCTTTTACAAGTCCACCTTCACCAAGTGCAGAAAGTCTTCTTTTATGAGTAACTTCTGATAATGGATTTGTTTGGTCCATAAATTGAGAAAGTTGACCAGATGTAAAAAATTCTGTAATTGTTGATGTAATCATTTTAGAGTTAATTAAATCATGAGGCATTAAATCTTCCAATGTACCACTTAAAGTAGTCATTTTATCTTTAATAGCTTTTTGCATTTTAATTAAACCAGAATGTAATTCATTTGACAATAACTCACCGATTGATCTGATTCTTCTATTTCCCAGGTGATCTCTATCATCAATGTGCCCATGTCCTGCCTTTACTTTTACAAGATATTGCACTGTTTTAATAATATCCTCATGAGTTAAAACTGTCACATATTCAGGTACATTTACACCTAACTTATGATTCATTTTCATACGACCTACTTTTGTTAGATCATATCTTTCCGGATCAAAAAATAACTTTTTAACAAATTCACGAGCTGCTTCTACGGTTACCGGCTCACCTGGTCTCATAACCTTATAAATTCTAATAGCACAAAGATCATTTTCATCTTCTAGTTGTTCAGTTTGCTTTAATAACTTAATTGATTCTGCATCAGCTTTAAATGCATTAATAATAGAATCATCAACGCCATGAGCTAAATCATTAGCTATAGAGAATGATTTAAATCCTAAATCTAATAATTTCTTTAATTTTAAATCATCAAGTGGTGTTAATGCATCAAATAATATCTCCCCAGATTCTGGATCAAAAATAGAAGTAGCAGTATGTCTTTCCATTAGTAATTCAACTGGATATTCTACAAGTTTTAATCCACCTTCGGCTAAAGCTTTTGCTTTTCTCTCAGTTAATCTTTTACCAGCTGCAATTACCAAGTTACCTTTGTTATCAATTAAATCATATTCAACTCTTCCTGTAAATTCTTCAGCTTTAAATTCTGTTAAAAATTTATTATTTTTAATCTGAATATTTAATATTGGATAAAATAATTTAATTATATCTTCTTTACTATAATCTAATGCTCTTAACATAATAGTTACAGGTACTTTTCTTCTTTTATTGATTCTTACATATAAAATATCTTTTGCATCATACTCAAAGTATAACCAAGAACCACGATCTGGAATAATTTGACCTGTATAGATCAATTTATTTGCAACTGTTGCAGCTTCCTCTTCTTTGAAAATAACACCTGGTGATCTATGCAGTTGATTTACAACAACTCTCTCAACACCATTAATAACAAAAGATGTTCTATCTGTCATTAAAGGGATTTCTCTGATATATAAAGATTGCTCTTTAATATCTTTTACACCAACTTTTTCACCGGTTTTTTCATCTAAATCCCAAAGTGTAAGTCTAATCTTAATTCTTAAAGGAATTGAATAGGTAAGACTTCTTACCATTGCTTCTTTTACATTATATTTTGGTTTTCCTACTTCACTGCCAAGATATTCCAAAGTAAATCTATTTTGTGAATCATGAATAGGAAATGATGTTTTAAACACTCTTTCAATTCCAGCTTCTGTTCTGTCATCTTTACCAACCATAAGAAAATTATCATAACTGTTTTGTTGTAATTGTAATAGGTTTGGAATTTCTATTTTTTGTGGATTTTTTGCAAAATCAACTCTTAATCTATTTCCAGATTTTAATGAATTTATCATATGAGCCTTTCGTTATAAATTATGTTAGTTAAAACTTTTATTATACAATAAAAGTTGAGAAAAACATTCTAACCTATATGTACTCAAATCACACATATAGGTTAAAATGCTTAAGTTTTTATAAACTACTAATGCTCTATAGAAATACAGAGCATTAATTGTAGCTTTTTAGCAGTTTAAATAATAAATAATTATTTAACTTCTACAGTCGCACCAGCTTCTTCTAAAGCAGTTTTTGCAGCTTCTGCATCATCTTTAGAGATACCTGCTTTAACTACTGCTCCAGCTTCTTCAGCCATAGCTTTAGCTTCTTTTAATCCAAGACCAGTAAGTGCTCTTACTGCTTTAATTACATTAATCTTTTTATCACCACAACTTACAATGATTACATTAAATTCTGTTTGCTCTTCAGCCGCTTCACCAGCTGCAACAGCTCCACCAGCTACTGCAACAGGTTGTGCAGATACACCAAATTTTTCTTCAAATTCTTTTACTAATTCAGAAAGTTCTAATACACTTAATCCTGAAATATAATCTAATACGTCTTCTTTAGAAATCGCCATTTTATGTCCTTTTATTCTTTTATAATTTTTAATTTAACAGCTTATGCTGCTTCTTCTTTTTTCTTTCTAAGAGCATCAAGCCCAATAGTAAAGTTAGCAACAGGAGCCATCCAAGTAGCTGCAAGCTGACCTAGAAGTTCTTCTCTACCAAGTAATTTAGCAAAGGCATTAATTGTAGCAATATCTGCTGTATTTCCTTCAATAATACCAGTTTTGATAACAAATGTTTCTTCATTTGCTGTAGCAAATTTATCAGCTACTTTACAAGCAGCAATTTGATCTTCAGCCCAAACAAAGATATTTGTTCCAGTTAATTCTAATTCAGGAAGTTCTGCATTTTTAAGTGCAATATTAACTAATGAATTTTTAGCAACTTGAACTTTAGCATCAGCTTCACGAGCTGAATTTCTTAACTCTTCTAGTGCTTTATGTGAGCTTCCTTTATAATCAGCTACAACTATCGCACCAGAAGCTTTAAATTCTTCAGTTAAAGCTTCAATGATTTCATTCTTTTGTATTTTAGTCATTTTATTTTCTCCTTCCAAACATCCAACTTCGGTAGGTTTTACAAGATTAAAAAATCTAACCTACTGTCTTTAGTTTTAAGATAAATTTCTATTAATAGAAATTATTTAATATCAATCATCTCTTGAGCATCAACTTTTACAGATGGACTCATTGTTAATGATAATGCAGCAGTAATAATAAATCTACCTTTTGCTGAAGCTGGTTTTTGTTTATTAATAGCTGACATTAATGTAGTTACATTTTCTAATATTTGTTCTGCACTAAATGATGCTTTACCGATTCCTGCGTGAATATTACCTTTTTTATCAACTCTATATGTAACTTTTCCACCTTTAGCTTCGCTAACTGCTTTAGTTACATCCATAGTTACTGTTCCTGTTTTAGGATTTGGCATTAAACCTTTTGGTCCTAAAATTCTACCAATTTTACCAACTAACCCCATTGTATCCGGTGTAGCAATAAGTACATCAAAATCAATGTTTCCAGCTTGGATTGATTCAACTAAATCATCATTACCAACGATATCAGCACCGGCTGCTTTAGCATCATCCATTTTAGTTCCCTTAGCCATAACTGCAACTCTTACAGTTTTACCAGTTCCTGCTGGAAGCACTACTGCACCTCTAATCATTTGATCAGCATGTCTAGGATCTACATTTAAGTTTAATGCAATATCAATACTCTCATCAAACTTAGCTGATTTTAATTCTTTTAATACTTTAACTGCATCTTCTAATGCATACTCTTTAGTACTATCTACTTTTTCTAATAAAGCTTTATATCTTTTTGAAACTTTCGCCATTTTTATCTCCGCAATTTATAATAATTTTATTTTTTTGTAAGAGGAAATAGATCCTCTAAGTTGCTACCAACTTATTTTTAAAGTCTAGTGGTAAAGACTTGTATGAAATAGAATTATTCTACTTCAATTCCCATACTTCTACAAGAACCTGCAACTATTTTAGCTGCTTGTTCTACATCTGATGTATTTAAATCTGCAATCTTTTGATCAACAACAGCCATAACTTGTTCTTTTGTTAATTTTGCAATTTTATTTTTTAGTGGATTATCACTACCTTTTTTAATTCCTGCAACTTTCATAATCAAATCAGCCATTGTTGGCTGTTTAGTTACAAATGTAAAGCTTTTATCAGAATAAACTGTAATTTCTACTGGAATTTTAAATCCTGCTTTATCTTTTGTTTTTTCATTGAACGATTTACAAAATTCCATAATGTTAATCCCTCTTTGACCTAATGCAGGTCCAACAGGTGGTGATGGCTTTGCAGCCCCTGCAGGTATTTGAAGTTTTAATACACCTTCTACTTTTTTTGCCATATTTCTTCCTTATATTTTTAAGTGTTAACTATTTTTTAACATATCATGCTAAGTGTTAAATATTAAGCTTTTGAATTCTTAACACTTAGCACTTAGCACTCTTCTTAAACTACTCTTTCTACTTGTGTATAAGAGATCTCTACTGGTGTATTTCTTCCGAAAATCACTACATTTAACTTTAACATACCAGATGTTAAATCAAAACTTTCAACTATTCCATTAAAGTTAGCAAATGAACCGTCTTTAATTCTAAGCATTTCACCCTCTTCAAATGAAACTTTTGGTTTAGGAGCTTCTCTTTTTGCCATCTTTTCTAAGATTTGCTTAACATCTTTATCTGATAATGGTGTTGGTTTTTTTGATTCCCCAATAAAACGACCCACTTTTGGCATTGATTGTATTGCATGCCAAAGTGCAGTATCTAAATCAATTTTTGCAAATACATAAGCTGAGTATAAAGGTCTCTCAATTATTACTTTAGTGCCTTTTTTAATCTCAATTAAGTCTTCTGTTGGAACTAAAACCTGCTCAATTTTACCATTATTCATCTCTTCTGATAATTTCTCCAAAGCCCTTTTAATAGCTAATTCACTTCCTGAGTGAGTTTGTATCGCATACCAATTATGTGCCATTAATAATTCTCCTAGTTAATTACAGATGATAAACTTACTGACATTATTGCGTCAATAAGTGCTAAAAATAATGATATAATCGTAACTACAACAAAAACAGAAATATATGCACTTCTTACTTGCTCTTTAATAGGAAAAATTACTTTATGTAATTCATCTTTTGCTTGCTTATAATATAAACCTAATTTACCCATTATCAATACCTTTATTTAAGTGAAAAGTTAAAAATGAAACTCATTTCACTTTTAGTTTTTCACTACTTTAGTGGCAGGCCAAGAGGGACTCGAACCCCCAACACCCGGATTTGGAATCCGGTGCTCTACCATTGGAGCTATTGGCCTACAAAAATAAATACCAGATATATATCTGGTATTTAAAATCTTGTTAAAATCCTAAGATTTAAGCTTTACTTCTTTATGAAGTGTATGCTTTCTTAATCTTGGACTATATTTTGTTACTTCAAACTTTTCAGTGTGAGTTTTTGGATTTTTCATTGTTGTATAGTTAATGTCACCATTCTCTGTACATTTTAATCCAATTTTAATTCTATCAGCCATAATGTACTACTTATGCAATGATGTTTGAAACAACACCAGCACCAACAGTTCTACCACCTTCTCTAATAGCGAACTTAGTACCTTTTTCAAGTGCAACAGGAGCAACTAATTCAACAGTTAACTCAACATTATCACCAGGCATAACCATTTCAGTACCCTCTGGTAAAGTAATAGAACCAGTAACATCTGTAGTTCTTACATAAAATTGTGGTCTATAGTTTGTAAAGAAAGGAGTATGTCTTCCACCCTCATCTTTAGAAAGGATATATACTTCACAAGTAAATTTAGTATGTGGAGTAATTGAACCTGGTACTACAAGTACTTGTCCTCTTTCAACTTGATCTTTAGCGATTCCTCTTAATAAAAGACCTGCATTATCACCAGCTTCAGCGTAATCCATCTCTTTTCTAAACATTTCAATACCTGTTACAGTAGTTTCTTGAGTATCTTTTAAACCAACGATTTCAATTTTTTCACCTAATTTAATAGTACCTTTAGAAATAGCACCAGTTACAACTGTTCCTCTTCCTGCAATTGAGAAAACATCTTCAACCGGCATTAAGAAAGGCTCTTCTGTAGCTCTTTTTGGTGTTGGGATATAAGTATCAACAGCATCCATAAGTTCCATTATTTTATCAGTCCATTTATCAGTTTCGCCTTTTTTAGCAGTTTCTAAAGCTTGGAATGCAGATCCAGCAATAATTGGAGTATCATCACCTGGGAATTCATACATATCTAATAATTCTCTAATTTCCATTTCAACTAGTTCTAACATCTCTTCTTTATCTTCATCATCTAATTGATCTTCTTTGTTCATGAAAACAACAATGTAAGGAACACCAACTTGTTTAGAAAGTAAGATATGCTCTCTAGTTTGAGCCATAGGACCATCAGTAGCAGCAATAACTAAGATAGCGCCATCCATTTGAGCAGCACCAGTAATCATATTTTTAACGTAATCCGCATGCCCTGGACAATCAACGTGAGCATAATGTCTAGCTTCTGTTTCGTACTCAATATGAGAAGTAGCAATAGTAATTCCTCTTTCTCTCTCTTCTGGAGCATTATCGATAGCATCATAATCCATCATCTCTCCACCCAGTTTGTTTGTTAACACTGCTGAAATTGCAGCTGTTAATGTAGTTTTACCATGATCAACGTGACCAATTGTACCGATATTTACATGCGGTTTTGTTCGTTCGAATTTTTCTTTTGCCATTCTTTTTTCCTTTTTGTAATCTAGTTTTTTCTTCTTGGTTTCCCTCTGAGTAGATACTCCAATGGAATATCTATTCAAAGGGCTACAACTTTAGTTGTTTCCTCTTCAGTGGAGCCTACGATAAGACTTGAACTTACGACCTCTTCCTTACCAAGGAAGTGCTCTACCCCTGAGCTACGTGGGCTTATTAACCCAATATTAATTGTAACAATAATAAAAATACTAAGGAGTTTCATAAAATATAAAATAGAGTGTACTATACAAATAAAGTATCGTGTAATAAACTCAGCTCCCAGTTAAATAATATAATGGAGCGGGTGACGCGACTCGAACGCGCGACAATCTGCTTGGAAGGCAGAGGCTCTAGCCAACTGAGCTACACCCGCATCTATTAAAGTGGTGGTGGGAGAAGGATTTGAACCTTCGAAGCCTAAGGCGTCGGATTTACAATCCGAAGGATTTGACCACTCTCCAATCCCACCGTTAACACTGGTAAAAGCACTGATCTTTTTAAGATTAACACATAAATATCTACATTTTGCTATTCGCAAATGGAGCTTCAGATAGGACTTGAACCTACGACCTGCTGATTACAAATCAGCTGCTCTACCAGCTGAGCTACTGAAGCATTTACAATTTAAGTGGTGGCGCGGGACAGAATCGAACTGCCGACACAAGGATTTTCAGTCCTTTGCTCTACCGACTGAGCTACCGAGCCATCATCACCTTAAATTGGACGGGAATTGTACAAGAATCTAAATTAAATCTACCTTAAAGACAGAACAACTTCTTTAAACATTTCTCCTCTTTGTTTATAAGAGCTAAATTGATCAAGAGATGAGGCAGCTGGAGAAAGAAGTGCCAAGCAGAAATTATCAAGTGTTAACTCCTCTGAAATCTGAATTATTGCTGACTTTAACTCCATTAATATATTACACTTTATATTATATTGAGTTGATAAGTTGTTTATTTTTTCAAAATTACTTCCGATGGCAAAAATTTCTACATTATATTTTTTTAATTCTTCAAATAAAGGTTTTATATCTGCACCCTTATCATCTCCACCTAAAATAAGATATATTTTTTTGTCTTTGTAGCTTTTGAGTGCCTGTATTGTTGCATCAATATTTGTAGCTTTACTGTCATCTACCCAAACTCGCCCCTGTTTATCTTTAAACTCTTCAAGTTTGTGAGTGTCTTGTTTAAAATTATTTATTTTTTTATAATCAACCTCATCAAATAATATTTTTTGTGCTGCCATTGCAAGTACCGCATCCATTAAAAATGGTTCTTTAAAATTTACTTTAGCAACATCTATATCAAAATATTTAGCTATAGTTTCTACATCATCATAACAGATTTTATAGCCATTTGTTGGATAATCTTTATATTTTGTTGGTATTAAAGCAACTTCACCCTCTTGTAATTTATCCAAAGGTTTTAATTTTGATTTTTCATATTCTTCAAAACTGCCATGCCAAGAGAGATGATCATCACTTATTGGTAATAAAATATAAAGATTTGGTTTTGCTGTTTTCACATAATGTAAAGTAAATGATGAAGTTTCAAGTATCCAAATATTTGCCTCATTATCCATATTAGCTAAAGGTGTCCCTATATTTCCACCACAAACACTTCCTTTGTCATATAATAAATGCTGTAACATTTGTGTTGTTGTAGTTTTTCCGTTAGTACCGCTTATCCAAATACTATAGGGGATAGTGGTTAGTGGATAGTGATTAGGGGTTAGGAATAAGTCATATTCACTTATTAAGTTTTTTGTATTTTGCACTAATTGATTATATGGCGGGATACCTGGGCTTACAACTGTTAGCTCATCACTGTTTATATCATAAGTATCTTTATCATTATCATCATACATTTTAGCTTCAGGATAAACTGCTTTTATTGCTTGTGCTGTTTTACCTTTTCCTAAAATTCTCATTATATTATTTTCTCACAACAATCTATTTCACTTCGCTCAATACGATTGATACGAAGCAAAGCTTCTAGTTCACACCAGCCTTTTTCGTAAACTCTTAGTTTACAAGAAAAAGTCCAAATTTTACTAAAAAAGTGAAGCAGTTCACTTTTTATTAACGAAAATTTGCCTAGTATTCTCACTATCTTATCTTTAAACTCAAAATTGCTAATAAGTTTGACATAAATGCAACTATCCAAAATCGAACAATTATCTTATTTTCATGCCAGCCTTTTTCTTCAAAATGATGATGAATAGGTGCCATTAGAAAAACTCTTTTTTGCCGTAATTTATAACTGCCAACTTGTAAAATAACAGAAACTGTTTCTAAAACAAATATAAAACCAATAATAACCAATAAAATTTCACTTTTAGCAACAATTGCCATATATCCCATAAATCCGCCAATTGCCAAACTTCCGCTATCTCCCATAAATACTTGTGCAGGATGAGAGTTGTACCAAAGAAATGCAATTAAAGCACCTATAAAGCTAGCCCCAACAATAGCTAATTCACCTACGAGTTTTATATTTGGCAATAATAAATATCCACTGATAATAGCATGCCCGGTAATATATACTATTAATGACAAAGTAAAAAATGAGATAATGGACGGAACGACAGCTAATCCATCTAGACCATCAGTTAAGTTAACTGCATTTGAAGCTGCTACTAAAACAAGTACCCAAAATACTACAGCAAAAAGTTTCATATCAAATAAAGCATATTTATAAAATGGAACAAATAAAGTTGTAGTATGATTAGCATAAAATAAAACACCGACAACAATAAAAGATACTATAATTTGATAAACTAATTTCATTTTTGCTGATAATCCGGCATCATTTTTATTACTTGATATTTTTGCTAAATCATCTTTGATACCAATAAGCGAAAATAATCCAATAATTAATAATGCACCGACTATATATGGATTATTTAATTTTGCTGTTAATAAAGTTGCAGTTAAAGTTGTAAATACAAATACAATTCCACCCATTGTAGGCGTTCCTGCTTTTTGTTTATGCGATTTGGGAGCTAACTCATAAATAGGCTGACTATTCTTTTTGTTTTGAGCCCATTTAATGAATCTTGGCATTAAATACATCGTTAAAAAAAATGCTACAAAAAATCCAATTCCAGCTCTAATAGAGATGTACTGAAATATATTAATATCTAAATGTCTATAAAACCAGTAAAACAATTTTGAACCTTATTTTCGTTATAATAACCGCATTATAACAAAAAGATTATTAAGGTAAAAAATATAATGATAAATAAAACAATATTAATTATTACAGATGGTATTGGTCACAATGATTCTTGTAAATTTAATGCATTTTGTCAAGCAAAAAAACCAACTTATGATTATCTATTTGAAAATGCACCAAACTCTTTAATTAAAACTTATGGTTTATCTGTAGGG
The DNA here is from genome assembly GCA_965242915.1 of Arcobacteraceae bacterium. Lineage (GTDB taxonomy): Bacteria > Campylobacterota > Campylobacteria > Campylobacterales > Arcobacteraceae > CAJXII01. The sequence goes on along the minus strand of CBDETN010000022.1, from coordinate 5,728 downwards.
CTTCCTGATGGACAAATGGGGAATAGTGAAGTTGGGCATATGACTATTGGCAGCGGTAGGATTTTATATCAAGATTTAGTAAAAATCAATATGGCTATTGCTAAAGATACTTTAAAAGATAATGATATTTTGAAAAACACACTTGAAAAATCAGAAAATATTCATCTTTTGGGATTAGTTAGCGACGGTGGAGTTCATTCTCATATTAATCATATCATTGCTTTAGCCAAATTAAGTGCTTCAAGTGGTAAAAAAGTTTTTATTCATATCATAACAGACGGCAGAGATGTAGCACCAGATAGTGCCAAACAATATATTCGGAAACTCCTTGATATTTGTAATAATGATATAAAGATTGCTACAATTTCCGGACGATACTATACTATGGACAGAGATAATAGATGGGATAGAGTTCAAAAAGGTTATGATGTTATTGTTAATGGTATGCATTGTCCTCGTATCTGCGGAATTTCATCCCACCCAGGAGAGTGGGAACAAGGTTCAATTTTAGATTATGTTGATACTCAATACAACAATAATATATTTGATGAATTTATTGAGCCTGTTGCTTTTGAGGGATATGATGGAATAAAAGAAAATGACGGAGTTATATTTTGTAACTTTAGAAGTGATAGATTTAGAGAGATTTCTAATGCAATTTCAAATCCTAATTTTAATGAGTTTAAAACTAAAAAACTAAAGTTAAATATTGCAACAATAACACAATATGATAAAAATTTACCATTGCCTGTTATGTTTCCAAAAGCAGCGCCTGAAAATACTTTGGGAGATGTAATCTCAAATGCCGGATTATCTCAACTACATACAGCAGAAACTGAAAAATATGCACATGTAACATTTTTCTTTAATGGTGGTATAGAAGATGAGCTTAAGGGTGAAAAACGAGTGCTTATCCCTTCTCCTGATGTGGCAACATATGATTTACAGCCTGAAATGTCAGCACCTCAAGTAGGAGTTGCCGTTTTAAATGCTATGGATAAGAAGGAAGACTTTATCGTTGTAAACTTTGCAAACGGCGATATGGTAGGTCATACGGGAAATTTAGAAGCTGGTATTAAAGCTGTTGAGTGTGTTGATGAACAATTAGGATTGATTTTAAAGTCCGCAAAAGAGCAAAATTATAATGTACTAATTACAAGTGACCATGGAAATTGTGAAAAAATGAAAGATGACAATGGCAAAACTTTAACAAATCATACTGTTGGAGATGTATATTGTTTTATAGTTGCACCAAATGTAACAGAAGTTAAAGATGGCGGATTAAATAATATTGCGCCAACTGTTCTAAAGCTAATGAATCTTATAATACCATTAGAGATGGATGAACCACTTATATAAGGAAAATAATGAACCCTTTAGATATAATTAATGAGATAAAAACATTAAATGTGCTAATTGTTGAAGACGGGGATGACATAAGAGAGATTATGTCAACAACTTTTGGCAAAATTTTTAAAGCTACAAGATCAGCTGTTGATGGAGAAGACGGACTCAAACAATTTAAAGAAGAACAGCCGGATATTATTATATCTGATATTCGTATGCCAAATATGAATGGCAACGAGATGATTGAAGCCATAAGAGGAATCAATCCAAAAATTCCTATCATTGTTGTTTCTGGTCATGGAAAAATTATCAAAGCGACATCTAAAGCTAATATTATATTAGAAAAACCAATAAAATTTGATAAGTTACTAGAACATATCTACAATCTGACACGATAGACTCTTATGCCTAGACTTTTGGTTAATAATTTAACTATTAAAGAAGTTGTCCCTTCTGAAAATATTTTAGTAAATTTATATAAAAATATACAGCAACCTTTGATTATTGATTCTACAATAGCATTGGTTGGGCAAAGCGGAAGTGGTAAATCATTGACACTAAAGGCTATTTTACAATTAATACCACAAAATCTAGAATCAAGTTTTAACTATGAAAGTGATTTCGAATTAACTGCACAAAATATTGGATTTATTCCACAAAATCCATTTACATCACTTAGTCCGTTAACCAAAATAAATAAACAATTTTTTTGTGACAATAATAAAAAAATTGAGATGTTAAAACTAGTAGGATTAGAAGAATGGATTTTGGATAGATTTCCAAGCCAATTAAGTGGAGGACAATTACAAAGAGTAGTAATCGCAATTGCTTTGAGCGTCAGCCCTAAATTACTTTTACTTGATGAGCCTACAACAGCTCTTGATGCAAAAAGCAAAGAGACAGTTTTAAATCTTTTAATATCATTGCAAAAAAATTTAAATATATTGATGGTGTTTGTTACGCATGATATTTTATCCGCAAAAAACTTGTGTGAGAAAATGGTTATTTTAAAAAATGGTGCTATTGTAGAGACTGGATTAACTCAAGATATATTAAATAATCCTAAAGAAAAATATACAAAACAACTTATTTCTAGTGGATTTAACAATAGGAAATTTAGAGTATGATCAGAAAATTATTATTATTTACAGCTTTTATAACCCTTGGTGTTTTTATATGGTTAATATTTTTATATTCTCAAATTCGTTTTGATGTACAAAGAATTGTTGATTATAAACCAAGATTAACAACACAAATTTTTGATAAATATGGGAATTTAGTAGCTAATTTATTTGATAAAGAACATAGATTTTATGTAAACTTTCAAGATATACCTGCCAGAGTTATAGAAAGCTTGGTTGCTATTGAAGATACACAGTATTTTGAACATAACGGTATTAATACAGAAGCAATTGGTCGTGCAATTATTAAAGATATAAAAGCGATGAAACTAGTTGAAGGAGCCAGTACATTAACTCAACAGCTGGTTAAGACTATGGTTTTAACCAGAGATAAAAAAATAATACGAAAAATAAAAGAGGTGTTATTATCTCTTCGACTTGAAAGCTTACTCAGTAAAGAAGAGATAATCGAACGATATTTAAATCATGTTTATTTTGGTCATGGATATTACGGTATTAAAACAGCATCATTGGGATATTTTCATAAGCATTTAGGAGAACTTCATTTAAAAGAGATTGCTATACTTGTAGGACTTCCTCGAGCACCTAGTTTTTATGACCCTACAAAGAATTTAAAATTTTCTTTAACGCGTGCAAATCAAGTCATCAGAAGAATGTATAAACTTGGCTGGATAAATAAAACTGACTATCACGAAGCATTAAATTACATACCAATAGTTTATAATGATACCTTGACTAGAAATAAAGCTCCTTATATAGTAGATGTAGTAAAAAAACAATTATTACCTAATTTACCGGACTTAAAAACGGGAGGATATAAGATTAAACTTACAATTGATTTAAAAGCTCAACAAATAGCAAGAGATGCTTTAAAATACGGTTATGAAAAAATTAAACAACGAGATATTTATATAGATACAAATCAAAGTACAACAAAAACTTTAAATGGTGCTATGATAGTTTTAGAAAACAACAGTGGGAAAATTTTGACTATAGTAGGCGGGGTTGATTATTTACAATCATCTTTTAATAGAGCTACACAAAGTAAACGACAACCAGGAAGTGCTGCAAAACCTTTTCTTTATCAAGTAGCATTAAATCTTGGATATTCTACAGCCAGTAATCTTGTTGATATTAGCAGAACTTATCAATATAAATCATCTAATAATATTTTAAAGAAATGGCAGCCAAGAAATTATGAAAAAGATTTTAAAGGGCTGATATCTTTGCGCGAAGCTTTGGTTCACTCAAGAAACTTGGCAACGATAAATTTGGTAACTGAAATAGGTATTGATATTTTACATAAAAAACTAAAATATTATGGTTTTAAAGATATACCGTTTGATTTATCTATAGCTCTTGGAAGTTTTGGAATTTCACTTTTTGATTTAAGCGAGCAATATACGATATTCTCTAATAATGGGGTACAAATCAAACCTTACCTAATCTCAAGTATCACAGATATAACAAATCAAACTATTACATTTGAACCTGAAAAGAAATATATTACAACTCCTGCGCAAACATATCTAATGACATCTATTTTACATAATGTAGTCAAAAGTGGAACTGGACGAAATGCTAGAGTAAAAGGTATTGAAATAGCTGGAAAAACAGGTACTACAAATAAAAATATTGATGCTTGGTTTTGTGGATATTCTCCAACACTTCAAACTATAATATGGTATGGAAATGATGATAATAAACCAATGAGAAGAACCGAAACAGGTGGAAGAACCGCAGCTCCCGTATTTGCTTTCTTTTATAAAAAATGGCTTGAAATTCATCCAGAAATAAAAAGAAAGTTTGATAAACCAGAAGGGGTATTTACAAGTTGGGTTAATAATAGATTAGAATATTTTACTCAAACATCAAATATCCCAAAGATAGAAAATAAAACTGAACAAAGTACAAAGAATAAAGTTCAGTTTTAAATGCAATAAAAAAGGCAGAAGTGAAATCTTCTGCCTTTTTTGAACTGTTACTCTTTAGATTAACAAGAATAAGTTGATTTAAACTCAAAAGCAGTAGGTCTAGCTTCATCAGGCCAAACTTGTCTTTCAAATTGATAATGTTGATAAGTATCAATCATATGATCACTAAATACCGGTTTTAAGAAATCATGATCAGAAATCAAACCCTCTAATGCTTCTCTTAGAGTTGCAGGCATTTGAGGAATATTTTTTTCTCTAATCTCATCAAGAGATAATTCAAATAGATCTTCATCCATAGGTCCAACTGGTTCCCATTTATTTTTGATACCATCAATACCAGCCATCATCATAGCAGCAAATGCTAAGTATGGGTTAGCTGTAGAATCTGGGAATCTCATCTCTAATCTTGTAGCAGGTGCTCCAGCTCCATAAGGAACTCTACAAGCTGCTGATCTATTTTGAGCAGAGTATGTTAAAATATTTGGTGCTTCGTAACCTGGAATTAATCTTTTGTAAGAGTTAGTTGAAGCATTTGTAAATGCAGCAACAGCAGCAGCATGTTTAAATATACCAGCAGCATAATATCTAGCATTGTCAGATAAGTTACCGTAGTTACCTTCTGTATAGAATGTATTTACTCCATCTTTCCAGATTGATTGGTGTACATGCATACCGTTACCATTGTCACCAAAAATTGGTTTTGGCATAAATGTAGCAGTTTTACCATTTAGGTGTGCAACCATCTTAACTACATATTTAAGTTTTTGAACATTATCAGCAGCTTCAACTAAAGTATTATAAACAATACCGATTTCATGTTGACCTTGTGCAACTTCATGGTGTCCAAGAATAACTTCTAAACCAACTTCTTCTAAGATTAGCATAATCTCAGCTCTTAAATCTACACCTTTATCAGTTGGTGCTACTGGAAAATATCCACCTTTAGTTCCAGCGATATGACCCATATTTCCACCTTCGAAATCAGTTTCATGGTTCCACTCACCATCTTCTGTATCTACTTTATAAAATGATTCATTTGGTGTATCTTTAAGTCTTACATCTTCAAAAATAAAGAATTCATTTTCAGGACCAAAGTAAGCAACATCACCAACATTAGCTTCAGCTAAATACTCTAATGATTTTGCAGCGATACTTCTTGGACATTTAGCATACAACTCCTCTTTATAGATATCATAAACATTACAAATAACGATAACTGTACTATCAGCTGTAAACGGATCCATAAATGCTGTTTCTACAACTGGCTTTAAAATCATATCTGATTTATTAATTGGCTGCCAAGCA
>CBDETN010000021.1:0-138400 GCA_965242915.1 Arcobacteraceae bacterium | reverse complement strand
CTAATAAAATGATTCAAAATTGTGAAAAATATTTTATGAAAGCTGATTTTTATTCAATGATCGGGCATACTGAGGCTTTTAGGTCTGCATATTTAGAGCCATCACAACTTAATATTAGACCAAATTCTATTGGAAAAGCAATACCTGATGTTGAACTTTATGTTATAAATAAAGAAGGATACGAATGTAAATCAAGAGAGGTTGGAGAATTAATTCATCGAGGTGCTGGGATTTATAAAGGCTTTTGGAATTCAAAAGAAGATACTGATCATAGTTTTAAATCTATTGATATTTTAAAAAATGCAATTAAAAATGAAACTGGTTTAGCAAATGAAATAGTCGTTGCAACCGGAGATTTTGTATATAAAGATGAAGAGGGATATTTATACTTTGTTTCAAGACAAGATGATATGATAAAATCAAGTGGATATAGAATAAGCCCTGTTGAGATTGAAAGTGTATTAAGAGATAACTTTTCTAATATCAGTGCTTGTGCTGTATTTGGGATTAAAAATGAAGATATTGAAGAGGAGATTGCTTTAGTTTACACAGGAATTGGTGAAATTCCAAAAAATGAACTAATATTTGAACTTAAAAAACATCTTCCAACATATATGATACCAACTATAATTATTTATAGACAAAGTATGCCAATGAAGCAAGATGATAAAAATAAAATAAATAAAGAAATTTTAAAAGATGAAATTATAAAATCAAACAGCTAATACTGTATTGATTTTATAATTTTATCTTGATTTATTTTTATCTCTAGATCCATAATATAAATATTTTTAAGATTGAACTGCTTTAATTTAACAAAATCTTTTTGAGTTGTGATTATATTAAAATTTGGATATTCTGTTTTTAATTGTTCTAAATCTTCTTGAGTAAAATAATGGTGGTCTGGATATGAAATTACTTTTATATCTTTTGGTAAAAACTTTAAAAGTCTCTCATATTTTGAAATAGCGGTTAATAAAACTATATTTTGAGGTAGTTCTTCTATCGTTTTATTATCCTTTTTAAAAGTAACTATTCGTTTAAAATCAGTACCGTCTTTTAAAATCATATCAGCAAAAGCATACATCATTTTAGTTTCTCTATATCCACCGCTGGGAAGACAAAATATATTTGTAGGTTCAATCTCCGGTCGTATTATAATATCAAACTTTTGAAGCTGATGATGACTATATCCATCATCTAAAAATACTACTTTACAACCTAGTTCTCGAGCTTTCACTACTGCTTTACTTCTATTTTCTGAAACTATAATTGTAGCATTTGGCAATGAGTCAGCTAATAGCATTGCCTCATCACCGCTTGTATCAATATCGCATAAGATTTTACCTTTATTTGATACTATATGTAAACCTTTAGATTTTCTGCCATATCCACGAAGTACAATGCACACATCTTTTTTATCTTTTGCCAAAGCAATGGCAACCGGCGTCTTTCCACTGCCGCCAACAATCAAATTACCAATACTAATGACAGGAATACCAAAATAATGTGCTTTTGCAGAGGTTCGTTTAAAAGCTGTAACTACACAATAAAGTACAGTAAGCGGTAACAAAGCAAGCGAGATTAGTCTTTGAAAAGCATTAGGAAAGAACAGATACTGCTCAATCCATTTATGTAGATTATTAGATCCAATCATTTGCTATTTTAATAATTGTAGAACAAATATATTCAACATCTTCATCGCTTAATGACGGATAAATAGGTAAAGATAAAATTTGTCCATAAGTATTTAATGCATTTGGATATGCAGTAATTTTAAGTTTATATTTTTGTTTATAATATGAAAGTAAATGTAAAGGGATATAATTTAATCCAGTTGAAATTCCTTCCTCTTTTAATGCTCTGGCAAAGCCATCTCTGTTTCTAGATATTTTAATAGTATATTGACTGAAAATAAAATCTTCATCATATTTAGGTAAGCTTATATGTTTTAAACCTTGCAGTTTGTCGTTATAAATCTTGGCAATCTCAGCTCTTCTTTCGCAAAATTCATTTGTTTTATAAAATTGAGCTAAATTAAATGCTGCTTCCAAGTCAGTCATATCATATTTATATCCAATATCAACAACATCATAAATATAATCCAAGTTTCCATAATCATCATAACTAGTTGTAATCGCATGAGTTCTAAGTAGTTTTGCTTTTGCAGCTAATTTTTCATTTGAGGTTACTATAAAACCACTATTATTTAAAGAAGATCGTCCATTTGAATAGTTTGTAGAAAAAATTGTCATATCAGCTTGAAGCGAACCAACCATTTTATCTTTATACATACTTCCTAAAGCTGTTGTAGCATCTTCTATTAAAGTAATATCATATTTCTTAACTATATCATATAATCTATCTAAATCAGGAGTTTGCCCTGCAACAAAAGAGATAATCGCACATCTTAACTTTTTAGAATTATTTTCTTCAAGATAGGACTCTAGTTTGTCAAGGTCAATATTATAACCGTCATCTTCTATATCTATAAAAATAGGTTCTGCATCAAAGTGTCTTACTGTTTCAGGTAAAGATGGAAATGAATTAACACTCATAATTACTTTATCAGCTCGTTTAAGTTCCATAGCACTCAAAGCTAAATGAATTGCCGCAGTTGCATTACAGGTCGCTATTGCATAGGGAGCTCCAATGTATTGTTGAACTTCATTTTCTAACTCTTCAACTTTACTTGTTTTTTGTATCTTTAGTACTTCTTGAATTTGTGCTAATTCTGTTTCATCTATTGATGGTTTATAAAATAGTATCTCTTTTTTCACTATTTACCCTTTGAAATTAATATTGGCAATTGTTGGTAATTTACCTTTAAATGCATTTGCTTTAATTCTGTATTGTAACATATCAATCAGTTCTTTATCAACTCCAGTAGAGACTAATTCATCTTTGCATTTTCCTTCATCTACAAGCTGTTTTAAAACATCATCCATTGTTTTATACGAATAACCTAATTCTTCTTCATCACTTTGACCTTCCCAAAGGTCTGCTGACGGTGGTTTATTTATAATTGCCTCCGTTACACCTAAAAATCGTGCAAATTCAAATTCATCAGATTTATACATTTGTCCTATTGGATTTATTGCACATGCTGTATCTCCATAAAGTGTACCATAACCTAAAAGTATCTCACTTTTATTTGAAGTTCCAACTACTAGTGAATTATCTCTAGCACTTACATCATATAAAACCGACATTCTCATTCTAGCACTCAAATTCCCAACTCTCAATGCAGAAGCATCTTCTACATTATCAAAATAACCTTTTACCATAGGTGCAATTTCAACTATTTCATATTTGATATTAAATTTCTCACAAAGCTCAATAGCATCTTTGGCACTTGCGTCACTTGACATATGCGATGGCATAAGAACAACAGATAAATTATCGCCGAATACTTCTTTACAAAGCACTGCCGCAATAGCTGAATCCAATCCCCCGCTAAGTCCGACTACCACTTTAGATAATCCGGTTTTTGAAACTTCATTTTTTAAAAAAGTTGTCATTTGATCTTTTATATTTTGCCAATTCATTATTACAACTCCACATACCCATAAAATAGATTTAATTTATAAATATTATTATACCACACAATATCTTTGATATTTTTATTTATTCTTTTTAAGTTCTAAATATTCACTAATTTTATTATGAACTAAATCAATATGTAATATAAGGTTATAATATTCTCCCATATATGACATAGGAACATTTGTATGTTTTTGAACCTCTATTTTAAGTTGCTCTAAATTTTTTACTGCATCATTTAATTCATTAATTGAAGAGTTATTCATATCAATATCTATTGTATTAAGTTGTTTATACCATTTGTATATTTTTGATCTGATTGTAAAGATATATAGAGGAATTATCCCTTTAAACAATGGGATCATAAGTGTTAATAATGGAATTAATAAAAGCTTTAATCTATCAATATTAGAAGCAATCCAAAAAGGAAAAATATTTTCCAGCCAAGAATTGCCATATTTTATATATCTAGAGGCTTCGTCATGAATCATTGAATCTAAATGATTAAGATTTGGAAATTGGAATTCTTTTTCAAAGATACCTTTGGACGAATGTACTTTTTTTGTTTGTTTTAATAGTAGTCGGATAAGTTCATCAGGAACATTGGTTGAAGCTATAAGATTTGCTGTTGTTGTTAATAATTGTTTATTTTCAGATGGTAAATTCATATATAAATTAATAGTACCTTCATAAAGCGTAATAGAATTTAGAAATGAATATTTACTATCATAAGCATATGATCTTTTGATATTTAAAAAGTTAATATCCGGATTGGCTAATAACTCTTTTACATTATCACTCTTCGCAGAAGATACAATAAACAGTGCATCAATATCACCTTTAATTAGTTTGTCTTTACCCTCTTTTGTAGAATAATTTAAAATAGTGCTATTTGTATTGTTTAGTTGGTTTATATTTAGGATTATATTGCTTAAGTGTTGTGTCCCGCTAGCAGTACTTCCTATAGATATTTTTTTACCAATAAGCTGAATTATATAGTCAATATCGAAACCTTCATTTTTGTAAAAGATCCATAATGGTTCATAATATAAGCTGACAAGAGAGAAAATCTTATTTTTATCTTTAGGATTTATTATACCGCTTTGTACAAAAGCAAAATCTGCTTTTTTGCTTTTTATAAGCTCAATATTTTCTACAGAACCAGCTGTTTGTAATATATTGACTTTTACATTTTCTTTTTTCAGTAATTCTTTATAAAGTAATGCTGTTTTATAGTAGTTTCCATTTTTTCCACCTGTAGCAATAGTTATCTCTTTTTTAATTGGCGGTTCAATGAAAGTAGATGATAGATAAAATATGATAATAAATACACTTAAAATTGGTAAAATAATCTTGATAAAAATATTATTCATGATATTCCTTTATAAAATAGTACTTATTATAACACACACTATCTGAGATAGTTTGATTTATAAAAAAAAGGTAAGATGAATTAACATCTTACCTTTTTAAATATATAAAAATTATACTTTTTATTTAACCATAGCTGTAAGTTCTTCTTTACTTATTTTATTGAAGTTAAGATATTTATAAATCTCGTCTGTCATTTCAGGTTTTATTTTATTTGCAACTATTTCTAAGTATTCAGCAGCAGTTGGTAATGCACCTTTAAGAGCAACAACAGCAGCTAACTCAGCAGATCCAAGATAAACTTGACTCCCTTTTCCTAGTCTATTGTCAAAGTTTCTTGTTGATGTTGAGAATACAAAAGCATTAACAGCAACAGAAGCTTGGTTACCCATACAAAGTGAACAACCAGGGATTTCAGTTCTAGCTCCAGCCATACCAAATACAGAGTAGTAACCCTCTTCTTGAAGAGTTTTCTCATCCATTTTAGTTGGAGGACAAATCCACAGTTTATTTTTAACTGCACCCTCACCTCTTAAAATTTCACCGGCAGCTCTGAATAATCCAATATTGGTCATACAAGAACCAACAAAAACTTCATCAATTTCAGTTCGCAACCCTGCTTCATAAATTTCAGTTAATGTTTTAACATCATCTGGATCATTTGGACAAGCTAAAATTGGCTCTTTGATTCCATCTAAGTTAATATTGATAGTTGCAATATATTTAGCATTACTATCAGCTACCATTAATTCTTCGTTTTTAATCCAATCTTTCATCTTATCAGCTCTTCTTTGAAGTGTCTCAGCATCTTCATAACCTTGAGCAATCAACTCTTCTATAAGAACGATATTTGACTCTAAATATTCAACTACAGGCTCTTTATTTAATTTAACTGTACAAGCAGCACTGCTTCTCTCAGCTGAAGCATCAGATAACTCAAATGCTTGCTCACATTTAAGGTCTTCTAAACCTTCAATCTCTATAACAGTTCCAGCAAAAATATTCTTTTTGCCTTTTTTATCAACTGTTAATAAACCATCTTTTATAGCTTGGTGAGGAATAGCATTAACTAAATCTCTTAAAGTGATACCTGGTTGAATTGTTCCAGAAAATTTAACTAAAACAGACTCAGGCACTGTTAAAGGCATCATACCTGTAACTCCTGCAAATGCAACAAGACCAGAACCAGCAGGGAATGAGATACCAATTGGGAATCTAGTATGTGAATCAGCACCAGTACCTACAGTATCAGGTAAACACAGTCTATTTAACCAAGAGTGAATTACACCATCACCTGGTCTAAGAATAAAACCTTTTCTACTTGTCCAGAACTCTGGTAAAGTATGTTGTAATATAATATCAGCTGGCTTAGGATAAGCAGCAGTGTGACAAAATGATTGCATAACCATATCTGCACCAAAGTTAAGAGCAGCAAGTTCTTTTACTTCATCTCTAGTCATTGGTCCTGTTGTATCTTGAGAACCTACTGTTGTAGCTATCGGCTCACAGTACATACCAGGTTTAACACCATCCATACCACAAGCTTTTCCTATCATTTTTTGAGCTAATGTAAATCCAGAACCATCATCAACAGGCTGCTCAGGTACTAAGAAAATATCTCCTGCATCCATACCTAAAGCTTCTCTAGCTTTAGCTGTAAGACCTTTACCAATAATTAAAGGGATTCTTCCCCCTGCTCTCATCTCATCAGGTAATGTGTTTGGAGAAATTTTAAATTCACTTACAACTGAACCATTTTTCTCAATTACACCAGCATAAGGTTTAACAGTGATAACATCACCAGTTTCAAGATCACCTACAGGTGCTTGAATAGGGATACAACCTGAATCTTCTGCAGTATTAAAGAAAATTGGAGCAATAATATCACCAATAACAATACCACCGGTTCTTTTATTTGGAATACCATCAATATCAACACCCATGTGCCATTGAACAGAGTTGATTCCTGATTTTCTACTTGAACCAGTTCCCACAACATCACCAACATATGCTAAAGGGTGTCCTTTTTCTTTTAACTCTTCTATAGTTGGAAGCGGGTTTTCCATTCTGTTTACTAAAAATGAATTTGCATGTAAAGGGATATCTGCTCTTGTAAATGCTTCACTTGCAGGAGACAGATCATCAGTATTTGTTTCACCAGGGATTTTATATACAGTTACAGTGATTTCACTTTCCATTGCTGGTTTGTTTGTGAACCATTCAGCGTTAGCCCAAGATTCAATAACCTCTTTAGCTTTTGCATTACCTGCATCCATTAAAGTTTTTACATCATTAAATGAATCATATACAAGTAAAGTATTTTTAAGTTGCTCTGCCGCAACATCAGCAACTGCTTCAATTTTAAGTGCTTCAACTAATGGAGTAACATTAAATCCACCAAGCATTTTCCCTAAAATTTCACATGCTTTTGATGGAGATATAGAATCACAAGATACATTACCTTGAACTACATCGTTTAAAAATGCTGCTTTTACATAAGCTGCATCATCAACACCAGCTGGGATTTTGTTTTCAAACAAATTTAAAATATAATCTGACTCAACAATTGGAGAAACTTTAAGTAACTCTACTAATTCAGCAACCTGCTCTGCCGTTAAAGCTAATGGCGGAACACCAAGCTTTGCTCTTTCTTCTGTATGTGCCTTATAATTTGCAACTAAACTCATAAATAAGTCCTTTTAATAAATTTTATTTTCAAGGAGTATTATACTAAAAGGTTACAAAAATAAACAAAACTTTTAAATAGTTGTTTTTTAGTTTAAAATTGTGTTTAGAATAGTTACAATTTTTTAAAATAGTAAGATATTGTAAATAAAATTAACACCACCAATGCAATTCCATAAGTTTTAAATTGCTCTGTATATGTATAAACTAATTCACCTAGCAAAAAGCTGACAATTCCAACAATAAGTGTCCAAAGTATTGTTGCAAATACATTATAAAACATAAATTTCTTAGCATCATATTTTGTTAAACCCATTGCAAGAGGTATTAATGTTTTAATACCATAAACATATTTTTGTAAAAATACCACTATTGAACCATATTTTCTCATCATTAAATGTGCCAAAGCTATTTTTCTTTGATGTTTACCCATTATCTGTTTTGCATAAGCTTTATTATTTCGTGCAAGTAAAAATAAAAATTGATCACCAATAAAGTTTGCACTTCCTGCAACAATTAATGTAATATAAATATTAAGTTCACCAGCATATGATAAAACTCCGGCAACTGCCAAAGCTAAAAAACCACCGCCAAATGAGTATAAAAATAGGATAATATATCCCCAGTCTCTTATTAAATCTTCCATTATAAAGTTAGTCCTAAAGTTTTTTATGGATTTTATCTAAATTTTGTTATACTTTACATTATGATTATAGGAACTGCCACAGTAACAAAATCAGCAATATATGTTAAATTATCACAAATATAATACCCCAAGAAAATAAGAACGAAAAAATAAGATTCTTATTCCTAAAAAGTTAAAATAATAAAATATTTAATAGGGGTAAAAAATGAGTACAAAAAGAAGAATATTTACAGCAAAATTTAAAACAAAAATTGTTTTAGAAGTTTTAAAAGGTGAAAAGACTTTAAATGAGATAGCAAGTAAAAATAATATAACACCTAAAAATATCCAAAATTGGAAGAAGATATTTTTGGATAATGCAGAGTTGGCAATGGAGCCTGCAAAGGCTATCAAAGAATATAAAGACGAAAACTTAAAATTACAATCTAAAATAGATGATTATGCAAAGATAGTAGGTAAAATGACAGTTGAAAAGGAATGGCTTGAGGAAAAGCTACAAAGCTTGGACTTATCTAATAAAAAAGAGTTGATAGAGTCTAAGCTAACATATATTTCAGTATCAACTCAATGTAAACTTATAAAATTAAATCCAAGCAGCTTATATTATAAGCCTATAGAAAATAAGCATAAAATATCACTCAAAGATAAGATAAATGATATTTATGAGCAAATACCAATATATGGAGCTTTAAAAGTTCATCAGCAACTTTTAGAAGATGGATACAATATAAGTTTGAATACTGTTTATAAATATAGACAAGAGATGGGTTTAAAGCCAATATTAGCAGTTAAACCAATAAATCTATCAATACCAGATAAGCAACATAAAAAATACTCTTACAAGCTTAGAGGAGTTGACATAGTAAAAGCAAATCAAGTATGGAGTACGGATATAACATATATCAAGATTAATGGCGGCATGGTTTATTTAGCAGCTATAATTGATTGGTATTCTAAAGCTGTACTATCTTGGAAAATATCCAACACTATGGATTCAGCTTTAACAATGGATGTTCTAAATGAAGCATTATCGCTATATGGTAAACCTGAAATATTTAATACAGATCAAGGCAGTCAATACACAAGTCATATCCATACACAGACTTTAAAAGATAATGGCATCATTATCTCAATGGATGGTAAAGGTAGAGCTACTGATAATATTTGTATAGAGAGATTCTGGCGAAGTGCAAAAGTTGAAAGAATTTATCTAAATGAATATAACACAATTAAAGAGTTAAAAACTGATGTGAAAGATTATATTGATTTTTATAATCATAAAAGATTTCATCAAACTTTAAATTATAAAAAACCAATGAGTTTTTATTATGATAGTTTAAAAATTAATAATAAGGATTATGATAAATTAGTTGAAATTGTGGCATAAGGTAACAGGTGAAAAAGAGAATAAGGATTTAGAAAAAGTTGTCTTGTCTTCTTGGGGTATTATAATATAACATTTGCACAAAACACTATAAAGTTTTTAGAACTTTTTGTAAAAGAGGTGGTTCATTGTATTAGTATAAAGAGTGCATTGAAACTCTTTGAGGAGCTTGATATTGGTGTAATTATAAGTGATTTAAAGGTTGAAGATGGAATTGCTTTGAAGTTTATAGAAGAAATTAGACAAAAAGACAAGAAAATACCAATAGTTGTATTAAGTGCACATAAAGATGAAGATTTTTTATTAAAAGCGATACCTCTTGGTCTTATAGCTTATGAAATAAAACCAATAGAGATTGAAAGGTTTAAATCTATTTTGCAAAAATGTGAATTACAATTAGAAGAACTAAATCAGCATATATTTCAACTAAAAGATAATATATTTTATAACTCAAAGAAAAAAGTTATTATAAAAGACCATAAAGAGATAATGCTAAGAGAAAAAGAGGCAATATTTATGGAATTACTTCTTGAAAATAAAAATGGTATTGTTTCCAAAGAAGAAATTGCTCAAAGGATATGGCAGAATGGACCAATGAGTGAATCTGCTTTAAAAAACTTTTTATTAAGAATTAGAAAAAGAGTTGGAAAAGATCTGTTTTTTAATGTACAAGGGCTGGGATGGAGACTATAAATATAAAACAACTCTTAGATAATGAGGTAAAAAGAAGAGATACAACAAATGAATTAACAGAAGATAAACCAGACCCGTTAATAATAGCGAAACAGTACAATGATGAATATATCGCCTTAATCTGTGCTTTATTTGCTTATGGAAATGCCAAACAAATAGTTAAATTATTAAAATCTTTTAACTTTGATTTGCTCAATCTTAGTGAGGATATTATAAGAGCTGAGCTTAAAGGATTTTATTATCGTTTTCAAAATGAAAATGATATTACAGAATTCTTTATATCACTAAAAAGACTAAAACAATTAAATAGTTTGGAAGATATTTTTAAAGCAGGGTATGATAAAAATAATAATGTATTAGACGGTATTGAAAACATTATAAAATCAATTTTACAGATAAATGACTATCATAGTGATGGTTATAAGTTTTTAATCGGTAAATTGCCAAAAAAAGACAAAAATGGAGATATCAAAGATATTGGAAACTCTCCATATAAAAGATATAATATGTTTTTAAGATGGATGGTACGAAAAGATAATCTTGATATAGGATTGTGGACTAAGGTAAGTAAAAAAGATTTAATTTTACCTCTTGATACTCATACTTTTAAAGTATCTCAAAAATTAGGCTTATTGAGAAGAAAAACTTATGATTTAAAATCAGCGGTTTTAATAACTGAAAAATTAAAAGAGTTTGCCCCGGATGATCCTGTTAAATATGACTTTGCTATTTATAGACTAGGGCAAGAACAAATTATATAACCAGTCCTGACGCTAAATGAATTTGATTTCTACCTTCATCTTTTGCATTATAAAGTAAAAGGTCAGTTTCTTGTATTGTATCTATATAGTTATCATGTTTTGATCTTAAATCAACACCCGCACTAAATGTAATATTTAACTTTAAGTCTTTATATTTAAATTTATTTGTTGTTACCAAGTTTTTAATTCTCTTAAGATATTTTATTAACTCATCTTCATCATGATATCTAATAGCAGCAACAAATTCTTCCCCGCCATATCTTCCGACAATATCTGTTTTTCGTGTAAGTTTTAATAAAATTTGTGCAAAAGTTCGCAAAACCACATCTCCACAATCATGACCGTAATCATCATTTACTTTTTTAAAGTGGTCAAGGTCGAAGAATACTATTGCATAATCTTGACCGTCTCTCGTATAGTTTTCTTCAAATTTTTCTATCTCTATATCATAAGCTCGTCTAGTTAGTAATCCTGTAAGATGGTCTATATTACTCTCTTTTTTGGATTGAACTAAATCAGATTCAAGTTGTTTGATTTTATCTTCTAGCGCAGTTACTTTACTTTTACCCGATTCAAGATTTTTATTTACTGACTCCATCTCATTTTCTATTGTTATAGCTGCTTGTACTAATTTGGATTGTAGTTGATTTAACTCTTCCCTTGTTGAACCTGCAACACTTATAGATTCTATTTCATCTTTAATATTAGACACATTAGAAGAACCATGTTTATTGCTATCTATTGCATCACCTAAATATTTACTCATTAAAGTTACAAGTCTGGCTATATCTGCTGTTTTTTGTGCTACTATTTTTTTATCTACTTCAAATCTTTCCTCAATAAATTTTTCCATCTCTTGTTGAATTGATTTTTCAAATAAAAGCGATGGAGAATCACCAATTTTAATAGAAAAAGATTCCAAATCTGCACTAATAGATAAAGATATAGACGGCTTTAATGATTGTTGAACAAGCTTGGACATTTTATCAATATTTTTCTTTTCTATTCTTTGTAATAAAATATCAATAAGATCATATAAAGATTCAATTTTTTTATCTTTTCGTTGTTTTAATTCATCATCACTTAATTGGGAGAGTGCATATTTAAAGTATTTACATTCATCAATTGATAGATTAATATTATTAGCAACCTTGCAAAATTCTATTTCATAAGCTTTTGGTGTGGCATCAATATTAGAATTTGATAAATTCGTTAAAGTTCGTTTTGTAATATTTGATATCTCTTCCATAATTTATCCTAAAAGTTTTTTTACCATTGCACTGATTCTTTTACCGTCAGCAGCTCCCCCAACTTGCTCTTTAACCGGATTCATAACCTTACCCATATCCTTCATACTTGCAGCTCCAGACTCTTTAATAATCGCAAGAATAATACTTTCAAGTTCATCATCATCAAGTTGTTTTGGTAGATATAAAGTAAATATATCAATTTGTTCTTGTTCTGTTGCTACTAAATCATCTCTAGAAGCCTCTTTATACTGAATAATCGCTTCTTCCCTTTGCTTAATACCTTTTTGAATAAGTTTGATTATATCTTCATCATTCAATTCAATTCTCTGATCAACCTCAATTTGCTTAATCATTGTATTGATTGATCTAATTGCATCTCTTTTTACAACTTCCTTTGCTCTCATAGCATCTTTCATATCACTTTTTAATTGTTCTTTTAAATTCATTTTTTATCCTTTTATATGTTGTAAATCTTTTTTAATCTTATCAATATGCTTATAATCAACTGCTGCACTTAAAAACCCGACTTTTTTGAACTTTCTAAATATAGGTGTAATTATTCTAATAATATCTTTATTGTTTTTGCAACCTACGGTCTTGGAAATATATATTTGTCCCTCTTGTAAATTATCAATATCGTTAAAATAAGTTTCTTTTTGACAATAGGTATTTTTCTTTTTAGATATATCCATTTTCAAAGATTCAATACTTGATTTCTTATATATCTCTTTTCCTTTTAAGTTAAAAAAAGAGATTTCTCTATAAGTAGGCAGTCCATTTAATTTATTGGTATGATAAAAGCTGTTTAGCAGTTTTTGTCTTATTGTAATTCTTGATATAAATAAAATATCTTTTTTTCGTTCATTTATAAAATTATCAATTTGTTGTTTTTTATACAAATCTAAATTATTTCTAATTTTTGATATTCTTTTCTTGGATAACATTAGATTATTAGCTTGAATATTTATATTATTCTTTAACTTTTGTAATGCATTAAGGGATTTGTTTTCCACCTCTTTAATTCTTTTTATAGAATTGTCTTTTATAATACTGGTATTACTTACATATAGTTCATTTAATTTATCTATATTTTGTGTATAATTATTATTTAACACAATAAAAGTAAGCATAATGCCTATAATAAATACGATTAATATTAAGAACTTATTCATGTAGTAATTTTATCTTTATATGGCTTAATTATTTTATAAAACTTTCAATTAACTCTTCAAGTTCC
Organism: Arcobacteraceae bacterium; assembly: GCA_965242915.1. GTDB lineage: Bacteria > Campylobacterota > Campylobacteria > Campylobacterales > Arcobacteraceae > CAJXII01. The sequence continues at coordinate 124,830 of CBDETN010000021.1, read as the reverse complement.
AAAAATCTTTCAACTTTTTGTTCATAAAGTTCATTTTTACTATTTAGCTGCTTAGTTATCTCTATAAGACCTAACTCTTGATAACATTGGGGATTCATAACACAATTGTTTAAATCCTCAATTTCAACTTCTAACTCAGCTAATTCATGAGGTAAACTGTCATATTCTCTTTGATCATTGTAAGTTAGTTTTGTGATTTTCTTTTTAACTTCGATAACCTCTTCTTTGATAATTTTTTTATCATCTTTTTGTCCTCGTACCTGCGGAATTACATTTTCTGCTTGAATTTGTTTTTCAAGCAGCTTTAAATCATCAGCATCTTTTTGGCAATTTAGATATTCACTATATGGTATAAAACTTTCTTCAATGGTCCCGTCACCTTTAAAAATAAATAGCTTTTTGGCAATTTTATCTACAAAATATCTATCATGAGATACAAATATTAAAGCGCCTTGAAAAGAACGCAAATACTCTTCAAGAATATTAATAGTTGGGATATCCAAGTCGTTTGTAGGCTCATCCATTATTAAACAATCAACTTTTTTAGTAAAGAGAAGGGCAAGTGCTATTCTATTTTTCTCTCCACCGCTCAATGCACCGACTTTTTTATCCAAATATTCTCGCGGGAATAAAAAGTTTTTTAAGTATCCAAAAACATGCAGGTTTCTGCCATCGTCCAAGATAACTCTATCTCCACCGTTTGGACAAAAGATTTGCATAATAGTTTTATCATCATCCAGCATTTCACGATTTTGGTCAAAGTATCCTATTTTAAAATCGCCTTTTTTAAAATCGCCTTTATCTATTTTCATTCTTTCTAAAAATACTTTTAACAGCGTTGACTTTCCGCTTCCGTTTGGTCCCACTATTGCAATAGTGTCTTTTTGTAAAATTCTAGTTGTAAAATTTTTGATCAATTCTTTATTTCCTAAACTCAAATAAACATTATTAAGCTCAAATAACATCTTTTTCTTATTTAAAGTATCTCCGTCATTAAATGATTTTGCTTCTCTTTGAAGATCTAAACTCATCTTTCTTATTCGTGCAGGATTTGATTTGACCCTCTCTTTTAAATCAAAATAATTATCTTTTCTCAATACATTTCTTTTTCTTCTTGCTGTAACACCATGTTGCATCCAGTGTGCTTCTGCTCTTAACTCTCTTACTAAATTATCATGATTTTTTTGCATATCTTCAAGTAATTTTTGCTTTTGTTCTAAATAAGAAGAATATCCACCATGAAACTTTCTTAGATTCCCATCTTCAATTTCGATAATATTAGTAGCAACATTATCCATAAAGTATCTATCGTGAGAGATAAAAATCAAAGTAAAATTTTCACGAGCTAAAAGTTCTTCTAAAAATTCAACCATATAAACATCAAGATGATTTGTAGGTTCATCCAACAATAAGATATCAGGCTTTTTCAAAATTAATCCGGCAAGTCCGACTCTGCGTTGTTCTCCACCGCTTAAAAGTGATACATCCTGGTTTTCATAGGCTTTTAAGTCAAACTCCATTAAAACTCTTTGGACTTTATTTTCTAAATCCCAAGCATTGTGATGATCTAAATATGTACCAACTTCACTGGCTTCCCTTAAAAGTTCTTCATTTTCATAATCTGTTTCAAGCTGTTTTGATATTTCATCATATTTTGTTTTTGCAGCTTTTAAATCTACAAGCTGCTCTTCTATAGCATCTTTTACTGTAATACCACTTTTAAATTTAGGTTGCTGATCAAGCATCTCTATTTTAAGTTTTTTATTAATAGCTATCTCACCGCTGTCAGGCTCAACTTGTCTCATAATGATTTTCATCAAGGTAGATTTACCTTGACCATTTTGTCCAATTATTGCCACCCTTTGGTCTTTTTGCAGAGTAAAGTTTACATCTTTTAAAATTACTTTTATATCATATTGTTTGTTTATTTTTTGTAGGTCAATTAATGCCATTTAGTTTTGCAGCCTTTAGTTAGTTATAATGTTAATAATATCTAAAAGTTAATGTGATACAATTTAACTATGAAAATAAAATCTATATATATCTCATCTTTGGAAGCCGGTACTGGAAATTTATCTATTAGTATTGGGTTGATGCGGTTATTTAAACAAAATTTTCATAAAGTTGCTTTTTTCAGACCTGTTATTCAAACTGATACTGACAATGATATAAACTTTATGCTTGAGCATTTTGGATTAAAACAAAAGAAAAAAGACAGCTTTGGATTTTTGGTTGAAGATGTACAAAATATGCTGGCAACCAATAAAAGTCACGAATTGTATGAAAAGTTAATTGAAAAAGTAAAATTTTTAGAAAAAAATTATGATTTTGTATTAATTCAAGGATTATCAAAAGAGGCTTTATCTTCTACTATTGATTTTGATATAAATTTAATCTTTGCCAAACATTTCAATTCACCTTTTATTAGTATTTTAAATGCCAAAAATAAAACAAATGATAAAATTTATGAGGAGATGCAGTTAGAAGCTAAAAGCATCTCTAAAGAAGGTTGCAGTCATTTTGCTACTATTGTAAATAAAATTCAAAATAAAAACTATCAACAACTAAAAAGTTTGGTACCCAAATGCTCTTACTTGACTTTTTTCATCCCTTTGGTAGAGGAGCTTGAGAAACTGACAATGTTAGATATTAAGTCTAATTTAAATTGTGAACTTTTCTTTGGTAATACTAAAAATCTAAATCAAAAAATCAGTGATATAAAAATTGCTTCAATGACTTTGGAAAACTATTTAAAATGGGTTGAAAAAGAAAATTTAATCATAGTATCCGGAGATAGAAGTGATATTATTTTAGGTTCATTGAATGCAATACACTCACAGAATATGCCGCATATTTCAGGACTTATTTTAACCGGTGGATTAAAACCTGATGAATCCATTATAAAGTTACTTGAGGGGTTTAAAGATATTGGAATTTGTTTGTTAAATGTTGATACAGACACTTATCAAACCTCTTTGGATATGCAAAATATCAAACCACAATTAACACCTAAAAGCTATACCAAAATAGCTTTAATACTTGGTACTTTTTCAAAATATATAGATGATGATTTATTGACAAAAGCCTTTAATTTAACAACTTCAGATATTGTGACACCTATTATGTTTGAATTCAATCTGTTTCAAAGAGCAAAAAAAGATAAAAAACATATAGTACTCAATGAAAGTAATGATGATAGGATATTGAGAGCTTGCGAAATTTTATTGTATCAAGATGTTGTTGATATTACATTAATAGGCAACAGCGGTGATATTTTACACAAAGCAAATATATTAGGTATTGATTTAACCAAGGCTAATATTATCGACCCGCTAAATTCACCTTTGACAGAAAAGTTTGCTAAAGAGTTTTATAATTTACGAAAGCATAAAGGTATTTTATTAGAAAATGCACAAGATGTTATGCTGACAAGCAGTACTTATTTTGCAACTATGATGGTTTATTTAAACTATGCTGATGGTTTGGTAAGCGGTGCAATAGGAACTACAGCTAATACAGTTAGACCAGCCTTACAGATTATAAAAACAAAGCCTAATATTGATGTAGTGTCAAGTGTCTTTTTTATGTGTTTTGATACAAAAGTTTTAGTTTACGGAGATTGTGCTATTAATCCATCTCCAAATGCAAAAGAGTTATCGCAAATAGCAATCAGTTCAGCACATACGGCAAAACAATTTGGAATTGAACCAAAGGTTGCAATGTTGTCTTATTCTACCGGAGTTTCCGGAGTTGGAGAAGATGTAGAGTTAGTAGCAGATGCAACTGTTTTGGCTAAAAAACTAGATAAATCAATCATTATAGAGGGACCAATTCAATATGACACTGCTATTGATAAACAAACAGCATTAAAAAAATCACCCAATGGTAAACTTCAAGGTGATGCCAGTGTATTGATATTTCCAGATTTAAATACAGGAAACAACACTTACAAGGCAGTCCAAAAAAGTAGTGGTGCAGTTGCCATTGGACCTATTTTGCAAGGATTAAATAAGCCTATAAATGATCTGAGTCGTGGATGTAAAGTAGTTGATATTGTAAATACTGTTGCTATTACAGCTATTCAAGCTGGTTTAGTAATTAGGGATTAGGATGAAGATTTTAGTTTTAAATAGTGGAAGTTCTTCTGTTAAATATAAATTATTTGAAAGTGAAAATTTAGAAGTATTATTTGATGGTATTGAAGAAGAAATTGTGGACTTTCATAAAAGTTTTGAAAATATTTTTAATAAACTCATAGTTTCAAAAGTAATTAGTTCTTTAGAAGAGATAGGTGGTTTTGGACATAGAGTTGTTCATGGCGGTGAAAAGTTTTCTAGTCCTGTAATAATAGATGATGAAGTTATCTTAGAACTAGAGAAGTTAATACCTTTAGCACCCTTGCATAACCCTGCCAATATAGATGGCATCAAAACTATAAAAGCAAAGATTAAAAATAGCTTTCAAGTAGCTGTATTTGATACTGCCTTTCATCAAACTTTACCTATGAAATCTTTTTTGTATCCAATACCATTTAACTTTTATAAAGAACACAAAATAAGAAAATATGGTTTTCACGGAACATCACATTTTTATGTAGCAAAGCAATGTGCCGAATATTTCAATACCAACTTAGAAAATCTAAACTTAATAACAATACATCTTGGAAACGGTGCAAGTATAACCGCCGTTGAAAAAGGAAAATCAATAGATACTTCTATGGGATTCACACCGCTTGAAGGACTTATGATGGGAACTCGCTGCGGAGATATAGACCCTGCTATTGTTTTATATTTACAAAAGCAATTAGGTTTGAGTATAAAAGAAGTTGATGAATTGTTAAATAAACAAAGTGGACTAAAAGGGATTTGCGAGCATAGTGATTTAAGAGAAATTATAGCTTTAAGCCAAGATAATAATACTCAAGCTATTCTTGCTATAGATATGTTTGTAGAAAAAATTAGAAAATACCTAGGTGCTTATATCTTAAAATTAGAAAAACTAGATGGTATAATTTTCACAGGGGGAATAGGGGAAAACAGTAGTTTAATAAGACAAAAAGTTTGTGCTGATTTATCATTAAATTTAGGTATCAAAATAGATGATGACAAAAATACTCAAAAACTAATTAAAAATATAGAAGACATTTCATCATCTTGCAGTAAACTTAAAATATTAGTAATCAAAACAGATGAAGAGAAAAGCATAGCGATACAAACAAAAGTATTACTAAGCAAAGATAATTAATTAGGATAAACTGCACTAATTGCTTCACTAAAGCCATTAAGACCATCTATTGCAAAGATAAGTACATCTTGTACTCCTCTTTTTTGAATATCATTTAAAACTGTAAGCCAATATTTACTAGTTTCATTTTCACCTATCCAAATACCTATAATCTCTTTTTTACCTTCTAGTGTAACTCCTAGCATTATATATGCAGCTATATTTTTAACTACTCTATCAACTCTAATTTTAAGTACTGTTGCATCCATAAAGATTATTGGATATATCTTTTCTAAGGGTCTTATTTGCCACTCTTTAGCTTTTTCGATAACTTTTTCTGTAATGTTAGATATGGTTTGAGTTGATAATTCATAACCATATAAATCATCAAGATGAAGTTGTATATCTCTTACACTCATACCTTTGGTATAGAGTGATATTATCATATCTTCACTACCATTTAGTAGTATTTCTCTTTTTTTAACAAGTTGTGGTTCAAAGCTTGATTCTCATGGAGCGTAGCGGAATCCACACTTGCAAATCTCTTGGAATCGCAACATCTATATTTCCATATTTTGATTTTATAGTTTTATCGTTGTAACCGTTACGATAGTTCTGATTGTCTGATTCTTGATGTTTATCATAACCTAAGTGTGAGGTTAGCTCTTCTTGTGATGCAGTTTGTATTACCTCTTTGAGTATATTTTTAAACTCTTTTCTAATATCATCTAATCCTGTAAATGTTCCATTAGCTATTTGTCTTTTTAATTCTTCTGTATTTAATAAATTCATTATGTAAATCCTTAATATTTTTCATATTTGACATTTTATTAAATAATCATATTTTTGGATTTACACAGTTAGATTTACAGTCCCATCTAAAATATATTCTCCATAAGATGTACCTAAAATACTACTGATGATATCATCTTCATTAATTGATTCTATTAAAAATAATTCTTCAAATAGTTCATTTTTATTTATAATTTTTTTATCTTGTATTATAAAAGAGGGTAAAGGTATAGATTCTAGCATATTATTATTATGAATTGTTGTTGCTTTTTTAAGCTCATCCAATGCCTCTTGATCTTCTAGTTGTTCTAATTCTATTTGTTGATTTATCTTTTTTGTAGCATCTTCACTAATATATATGTATTCTTTTATCTCTTCATCTTCAATGAAAGGTACTATTACACCTCTTAACCAAAAAGATTTTCCAGATTTTGAAAGATTTTCAATAGTCCCTTTAAAAACTTCTTTATTATTTATTATTTTTAATATATCTTTATAATACTCATTACTTATATTTGGATGATGTAAAATATCTTGATTTTGACCTATTAATTCTTCTTGATTATATCCACTTACTTCACAAAAGTTATTGTTAGTAAATGTAATTTTCCCATCTAAATCAGTAATATGAATTAGATTTTGTTCATTGATTATGTTTCCTATTTTATTAATATAACTTTTAAGCTTTTTCATGTTGAACCCTTCGTATTTAAAATATTATACTATATTTATTTTAAATTCAATATTTGCTCTTTTAAAAAAACAAAGTTTTATTTTTCTGCTAATCTTTTTAATTCTTGAATCGTTTCTATCTCTCTTTGCCGTAAATATTTTACAATGGTATTTTGTGATGATTTTTCTATATTCATTGATGCAATAATTTTTGTATCATATAGATATGGTTCAATCCTTATAATTTTTCCTTTTGCAAATACTTTGGTGATTATATCTTGGTGGACGAGGCTGTTTTTGGCTTTTATTTTAAATCCCAAAGTTAAATCAATTTCATCACCAACTGACAGTTTCATAAATTTTTCATGACTTATCATAGTAATAGATATAAAAGTAATATCTAAAGCACTAACTTCCATAGATTTATGATGATGATGTAAACCCACTTTAAAACTTTTGTCAGTCAGTACTCGTTTGTTTTTGAAATTCCGTAGTGAATAATTGATATATTTGGGCTGTGCTAAAGTTATAAGATTATTTTTTTTGTCAATCTTAAGCAGGTCAACTTGAATATATTTATTTGTTGAATTTATTTTCAGTGTTGTATGTTTTTCGTAATTTATTGCAACAGCTTGAATATTCGGTATTTTTACTATAAATTCATCATCATTAAATTTAATTATCGTTCCATCATATTCAATAGGGATTCCTTTATAGTAATTATGCAAACTTATATGGGTTTTTTGTTTATATACTTGTTCCAAGTCTTGCATACATTGTATCTCTTCAGATGTAGGTTCTCTTTTGGAGGCTTTAAGCAGTGTATTGATAAGTTTATCTATATCTAAAGGTTTTAATAAAAAATCAATAATATCTAAATCGATAGTTTGTAATAGTTCAAAATCATCATTATGTGTAGAAAGGACTATTATTTTTGCATTAGGATTTATATTCTTAATATCCATTATCATCTCAACACCATCTTTGTTTGGCATTGTTAAATCAGTTAATACAATATCCGGCATAAATTCGTTAAATTGTTCTAATCCATCTTCTCCATCATAAGCTTGATAAATTTTACCAAATATTTTACCTAAGAATCTACTAATTTGTTTTTGTAAAAATACACTGTTTTCAACATAAAGCAAAGATAAGTTTTTTGTTAATATTTGCAATTTATGTAAATTATCAATATTCATTAAAACCCTTTATATAATACCAAATAAATTATACAGAATATTTAATTAAAATTATTATACTATATCAATCAGTGATACCAAATTATATAATAAAGGGTAAGTTATGTTTAATATGTATGATGATGTAGGGGTTAAAACACAAATCCCTGATCCCTATAGAGTTAAAAAGCTAGAGATGAGTTCTCCTATTCAAAATAGAGTGTCTGACAAAAAAGAGCAATGGCAAGAACAAAAACAAGAACAATATGGGCAATCAAGTCAACATACAAATATGTCTGATGAAGCTAAAAATGCATATAAAAAGATGGCAAATATTCATGTTGATGAAGAGATTTTACATGCTTACCAACTTATGAGTTCAAAAGTAGTGACAGTTAAAAGTAGTGACAGCATTTATACTTGTTGGTTAAAAATGGAAGAAAATGATTTAAAACAAATACTTATACTTGGATTAAATGGAAAACTTACAGGATTAGCAACTATGAGAAATATAGTAAAATCAATGATAGAGCATAAAAAAGATTCTGAATATATTAATAATGCAACCATAGATACAATTGCACTTCACGATATAATAACAGCAGAACCTATTTCTGATATTAGAAGAGTTGCTAACGTGATGGTTAAATATCATCTAAATAATATCCCTATAGTTGATGGTCAAATAGATAAGATAGTAGGAATTCTTTCTCGTGCAGATATTCTAAGAGCGGTATCTACTGATCCACATTATCAGTTATGGGCTTAGAAAATTATTAAATTCTATTAATCGCCTGTTGTACTTTAATAGCTTGTTGGTGTTCTTTAACATCATGACACCTAATTATACTGGCACCACTTTTTATACCTTCAAGATGAATAGCTAGAGATCCAGCTAGTCTGTCCTCTGTGGCAGTCGGTATGATTTTATCTATCATTGATTTTCGACTGGCTCCTAATAAAACAGGATAGCCAAAATGTTTAAAGTGAGATAAGTTTCTTAGTAAAGTTAGATTATGTTCCAATGTTTTACCAAATCCAATACCAACATCTAAGATAATATGCTTTATACCAAATTTTTTTGCTTTTGCAATTCTCTCTTTAAAAAAGTCATCAACTTCAATCATCACATCTTCATAAGTTGGATTTGTCTGCATATTTTGGGGAGTTCCTTTCATATGCATTATTACAATTGCAGCATTATGTTTGGCAACAATTTTAGCAACCTTGTCATTTGCCAGTCCTGTAATATCATTTACAATTTTAAAACCACTTTTTAGGGCATATCTTATTACGCTTGGGGTATAACTATCACAGCTAAAAGTTGCTTTTTTATAAAGTTTGTGTTTTGCTATCTCATCACAAATAGGTTTTATTCTTCTCAATTCTTCTTTTGGTGCAACAGTACAACTACCCGGACGGCTTGAAACAGCACCAATATCAATAATTGCAGCGCCGTCTCTAATCATAGCTCTGATTTGTTGAATTGCATCATTGCCTTTAAATCTACTACCTTCAAAAAAACTATCATCATTGGCATTTATCACACCCATAACCTTAATATCTTTTTTATTTGGAGTTGTGAAGCTTTTAAGTTGTTTGGCTAATTCTTTTAATCCAAACGGTTGTGCCAATTCTTTTCTAGATAATATTTCAAAATGTTTAGTGCTGCCTATTAAAACTGCATCTACATATTTTTTGCGTGCCAGAATTGTTCCCATAGGAACAGCTAAGTCAGCTCCGATAGATAAAGCATCTTGTTTTAAAATATTAGCTCCTCCCACATGTAAATCTTTTATCAAAAGTGTATGATAAGAGGCTTTTTTTGACATAATTTTAGCACCTGCCAAATCTGTGCCGATACAGTCTTTAAAAAATTTCTTTTTATCGTAACTGTTTATTTTATAAATGTGCATTTGTATAAGGGGAATGTTTGTTGTTCTTATAATTTAAATTTAATAAGACACTTGTCAAGACATTAATAGGTCTTGAGTTTAGATTTATTAGTTTTAGAGCTGTTGAAAAACTGTCTAGTTGTTTTTGATTTAAATTAAGCTTTTGTTTATTTGCTTTATAAAGTAAAGATTCAATTAATTCTTTTGCATCATTTTTTGATATTCTTTGATTTAGTTTTAGAAATTCGTATATTTGTCTTAAATCCATTCTTTGTAAATCCAAAGGACATTCTTTGATCTCTTTTTTCTCTTTTATTATTTTATATGGAATTCTAGAAAATATTGTAGGTAAAATTGCACTTTTAGATTGTGTGATAATAATAAAGACTATATTTTTAGGTGGTTCTTCAAGTACTTTTAAAAGTGAATTTTGAGCTTCTATTCTTAATGTACTTCCACATATAAGAATATATTTTGTACTGCTTGTAGCTAAATATGCCTCTTTTATAGCTTTTTGTGCATGAGTTATTAAAAACTCACTTTTACCATCTTCCGTGTTTCTAATAATTCTCGTATTATGTTTGGGTAAAGTTGGAAGCAGTTGTTCTAAAGTATTGTCAATATCAGAAACAATGAATATAGTTGAGCTGGTTATCATCTACTTGTATACATCTATTTTGGCATATAAAACAGCACTCAATGTTTTATTATACAATCTAAACATTTGTAACAGCTGTGTATCTAAAGCTTCATTGTCGCTTCTTAAAGTAAAACTATTTGGTATCTCTTCATCAAATATCCACAATAAAGAGTTTTTGGATATTTTTGCAATAGTTGATTTGACACTTTGACTTCGACCAATATACCAAAAAGTATAACCTTTTGGAAAAGAGATATTTAGCATATCTTTTATAAGCTCAATATCACTTTCAGTTTTTAAATTTTTGATCTGATGTGTAAAAGATTTAAAATCATAAAATGGTAAAAGCGGTCTTTGATTTTTAGTTGAGTTGATATTTGATAAAATATATTGAGCAAACCATTCTCTATCATCATCTGTGATAATTAATACAGAACGACCTTTATCTAAAAGACTTGTAATACTTTTTGCAACCAATGGAGTCCAGTCATACTTTCTCTCTTCCAGCCATGAACCTATTAGTTTATCATCTCTAATCGTATCAATGGTCCAGTTTAAAAATTCTTGCAATTTAAAGTCCTATTTATCTAACTCATAAATTTCATGCAGTGATCTTACTGCTAACTCTGCATATTTTTCATCAATAATCATAGATATTTTAATCTCACTTGTACTGATAATATTGATGTTAATATTGTCTTTCGCCATTGCTGTAAAAGCTTTTGATGCTACTCCTGTATGTGATTTCATACCAACCCCTACAATTGAAACCTTACAAATAGCATCATTATAATCAATTTTTTCACTATCTGCTTCAAAGTCAATCATGGTAGTTTTTGTTTTTTCTATATCAGAGGCAGGAACTGTAAAATCTAAATTTGTAGTATTATCCAAACCTCTTGTTTGTACTATCATATCAACATTAATATCAGCATCTGCAAGGGCTGTGAAAATAGCAGAAGCAATTCCCGGTTTATCTACAACTCCATACATACCAACTCTGATTTGATTTTTATCTAAAGCAATACCGCTTACTACTGGTGCTTCCATAATATTTTCTTCCTTTGTGATTAAAGTACCTTCAACTTCTGGAGTAAAAGAACTTCTTGATACTAAATTTACATTTAATTTTTTTGCCATCTCTACTGAACGATTTTGTAAAACTTTTGCCCCTAAAGAAGCTAACTCTAACATCTCATCATAAGATATCTTTTCTAATTTTTTTGCGCGCGGCTCTATTCTGGGGTCTGTAGTATAAATACCGTCAACATCCGTATAAATCTCACAAATATCAGCTTCTAAAGCTCCCGCAAGAGCTACAGCAGTTAAATCACTACCTCCGCGACCAAGAGTTGTAACTCTTGCATTGTCGGTACTTATACCTTGAAAACCTGCAACTATGATAATCTTACCATTTGAGATCGCATTTTTCATATTTGCAGTATTTATATTTTCAATTCTTGCATTTGTGTGTTGTGAAGTTGTACTAATCCCCGCTTCTCTGCCAGTCATTGAAGTTGTTTTGTAACCTTGTTCATTAAGTGCTATAGAAAGCAGGGCGCTTGTCACTCTTTCTCCTGAACTTAAAAGCATATCCATTTCAGCTTCATTTGGTGTTTGACTGAAAGTATTTGCATATTCAATTAGTTTATTTGTTTCGCCGCTCATAGCACTGACAACCGCAACTATATCATCACCTGCATTACGGAATTTTTTAATAATTTGTGCAACATTATCAATTCTCTCTAAAGTACCTACACTGGTACCTCCAAATTTTAATACTCTTAACATTTTATCTGTTTTCCATTTATATATAACCCTCTTTTTTAAAGTATGATAATATTTGTTTATAAACTGTTCGTTTAAAAAATGTAATGTATTCATACAGTTTATTTGTTGGAACAAATTTATACTCACTGAATTCTGGAATTTTAGTGTTGATATTTATCTTTGCACCTTTTTTTAATTTTACTAAAAAATATTTTTGTATTTGTCCATCGAATGGTGCCATTTTTTTTGAAACTGCCGGTGGAAAATCATAACTTACCCAATCAGGACACTCTGCAATTATATCCACTTCATCAGTACCTATCTCTTCTTTTAACTCTCTAAAAAGAGCTTCTTTTGGTGTTTCACCTTTATCAATGCCACCTTGTGGAAATTGCCAAGCATCAGCTACATCTACACGAGATGCGATAAATACCTCACATTTAAAAGGATATGAAGCAGATAAAACAATTGCAGCGACATTTGGTCTGTAATTTTTCTTTATTTTATCTTCCATTAATTTTATTACCTTATAATTTGCTCATAAATCTATATGAAAAAATTGTATCCAAAGGTTGTTTAAAAAGTGCTTTTATATATCCATATTCCATTCTGTGATAGCAAGTGTCATTATTGTGCTTTTAATTCATATACTTCATTACATTACTTGCAGGACAAGTATGTTAAATCATTGTGCCGACAGCTTAGATTTGAACTTAAAAACCTGCCAAAAGATATCATTAAAACAGTTTTTATCGGCGGGGGAACACCAAGTACTTTGAGTCTTAAACAGTATAAAGAAATATTTGACATCTTAAACCCGTATTTGACTAATACAGAAGAGATAACAATAGAAGCAAATCCAAATTCAGCAACGTTTAGCTGGCTTGAAGATATGTACGGTTTAGGGATAAATCGTATTAGTTTCGGGGTGCAGAGTTTTGATGATGAAAAACTAGAGTTTTTAGGAAGAAATCATACTGCTAAAATGGCTATAACAGCTATACAAAATGCCAAAAAAGTTGGATTTGAACATATAAATTGTGATATTATTTATGATACCAAACTTGATAATAAAATGCTTTTAAACAGTGACCTTGATATTATCAGATCATTGCCGATTGATCATGTCAGTGCATACAGCTTAACACTGGAAGAGGGCACTAAATTTTTTGATAAAAGCAATGTAAGAGTTGAAGATATCGATATGGCAAATTATTTATTTCATAGGTTGGAAGAGATAGGTTTTTATCAGTATGAAATATCTAATTTTGCAAGAGTTCAAAATGCCAAGTCAAAACACAATTTGGGATATTGGAAATATGAAGAATATCTTGGGATTGGAGCAGGAGCTGTCGGTTGTGTAGAGGGAAAAAGATTATACACCCATAAAGATGTAAATATGTATATTGAAAATCCTACCACTTATGATTATACAGAAGAATTAACAACTGAAGATATTAAAGTAGAAAAGGTACTTTTAGGGCTTCGCAGTGAGGTTGGTGTTGATAAAAATGTGTTAAGTGATAAAGAGCTGATACAAGTTAACAATTTGGAACAATCAGGTAAAATAAAGTTTAAAAATAACAGTAGATTTTATTCTGTTGATTTTATGTTGGTTGATGAGTTGGCACTATATATTCTGGAGTGAAAATTGAGTATTTCATATAAACAATTAGTAAAAAAGTATTCATCTGCTTTGCGAGATGTTACACATATACCACAAAAAGAAGTAGAGATACTTTTACTTCATATTTTAGATAAAAATGTGATATGGCTGCATATAAATTATAATGAAATCTGTGATAAAAAAGTGGAGCAAAAGCTAGAGCAGTTTGTGAAAAAAAGAGCGGTAAATTATCCTTTAGAATATATAACTTCCAAAGCCAGTTTTTATGGAGAAACTTTTAAAGTTCAAGATGGTGTTTTAATCCCGCGGCCGGAGACTGAAATTTTAGTTGAAAAAGCAGAAGCTATATTGAAAAATATTGATAATCCCAAAGTTGTGGAAGTAGGGGTTGGCAGCGGTATTATATCTGTTATGTTAGCTTTGTTGATTGATGATATAGAAATTATTGCAGTTGATATAAATGAAAAAGCTTTAGCTTTAGCTTATCAAAATGCAATCAAACATAAAGTGGAAGATAAAATTACCTTTGTGAAAAGTGATATTTTTAGTCAAGTTGATGTTAAAGATTTTGATATGTGTATTTCAAATCCTCCATATATTGCAAATGATTATAAATTACCGTCAAATGTTAAATATGAGCCGTCTTGTGCCCTGTTTGGCGGTAATATTGGGGATGAACTGCTAAAAGATATAATAAGGGCCACAAGCAATAATAACATTAAATATTTATTATGTGAGATGGGATATGATCAAAAAAAACCATTAGGAGACTTTTTAGAAACTTTTGATACACTGAGTGTAAATTTTTATAAGGATTTAGAAGCTTTTGACAGAGGCTTTGAAGTAGAATTTAAATAAGGATAGTTATATGATACCCATAGTTGAAGAGATTTGTGTAAAAGAGATTGTAACTATAAATATTGAACAAACACTTGAACATACGGTAACGCTTATGGCAAAATCAAATATTAGAAATATTTTGGTTATCTCTGATACTGATGATAATATTTATCATATGTTTACTACAAAAGATCTTATAGAACTCAAGTTACAGAATATATCTATGCAAACTAAGTTATCACAGTTAAAACTAAGAGTAATCCGCCAAATAGATGCAAAAGTGAGTGTCATTGAAATTTTAAATCAAACAACTGTTGATAATGATTATATGATAGTTATGTCAAATAATAAGCTTATAGGGATTCTGTCTCAAACAGATATTATTAATAATATTGATCCAAAAATATTAATGAAAAAACAAACTATCGGAAATATAATGCTTCAATATTCAGCTATAACAGTATATGAAGATGAAACGACAATAGGTGCTACAAAACTTATGAGCGAAAAGCATATAGATTCTATTGTGGTAATTGACCAAGATAATAAACTAAAAGGTATATTTACAACAAAGGATTTTTTAAATTTTATATATTTAGATTGTGATTTAAGTAAATCTGTGAAAAATTTTATGAGTGTACCTCTTCAAACAATATCTTATGATACAACTATTTTTGATGCCTTAGAATTTATTAGAAAAAACAATTTAAACGACTTATCGTTGTTGATACCAACGATAAAATAATAGGTTTGGTAACCCAATCAGAACTTTTAAGATTGGTAAATAATAAATGGATGGATATTATTAAAGAAAAAGGCAATGAATTATCTAAAATAAATGAAGAACTAATTGCTAAAACAGCTCAATTGGAGCTAAAAGCATCAACTAATTCTTTAACTAAACTTTATATTAGAAATAAATTTGATTCAATGGTAAGTTATGAGATACATCAGGTTAAAAGATATAACAATAGAAGCTTATCTATTCTTTTATTGGATATTGATGATTTTAAATATATAAATGATAATTATGGGCATGATGTTGGAGATGAGATTTTACAAGAGATAACCCGTATCATAACAATACCTTTAAGAGAAAGTGATATAGCGGCACGATGGGGTGGAGAAGAGTTTATTTTAATGCTTCCCGAAACAAGTACAGAATAAGCTGTTTTAGTAGCTGAAAAAATAAGGGCAACAATCCAAAATCATAAATTTGTACAAGAATTAAAAATAACATGTTCCTTGGGTCTTTCCGGGTTTCATACTACAGATAAATATATAGATTTATTTAAAAGAGCTGATGAAGCTTTATATAAAGCTAAACACAGCGGTAAAAACAAGGTAGAAATAGGAAGATTTTAATCAAATAAATTTAATTGCTTTGTCGCTTTTATAGGTTTTTGCTGCTTCATAACTGGATTGGTTTCTGTGATCTTATCTCCTAACTGGAAAATAAATTTATCTTGAGTTTCATTTATAAAATACCTGATACAATCATAAGTATATACACTTAATTGGGGATGCATACCATTTGAAATTGAGATAGTCGTAATATCTTTTAACGATTTAACTAATTTGTCATCTATCAACTTTACATCTATTAGTTCTTTTATCCAATGTTTTGAAGTCGGCAGTTCTAAATGAAAGCGTTTAGACTCCAATACTTCATCAAGAATTACTTTTGATACTTGCATTCTAATATTCTTATCTTTAATATGAATCATTCAAAATTGTACAATAAAGTTCTTAAAAAGATATATTAAGTGTCATTTTAAAAATTTCCATATTAAATTTATTAATCTTTTCTTATTTACCGGTTTAGTCAAATACTCATCCATTCCGGCTTCTAAAAATTTCTCTCTATCCCCTTTTAATGCGTTTGCTGTTAATGCAATAATCGGCGTATGTTTTAAACTATTTTCTTTTTCATATTCTAAAATATTTTGTGTAGCTTCTATGCCTCCCATATTTGGCATATTTTCATCCATTAGGATTATATCATATTTGTTTGTTCTCGCATCTGTGGAATTACATAGTTTAAAATTTTTTACTGCTTCAAGCCCATCATTGGCTATATCAAAAGAAAAGCCCATCTTTTTTAGGATAATTTTCATAAACAATTGGTTGGTTTTGTTGTCTTCTACTAAAAGAATTTTTTTATTTGTGAAATCTGTTTTTTGTATTTTTTCTTCTAAAACTTTTACATCTTTCCCAATTTCTACAGGTAAAGAAAAATAAAACTCACTTCCAACTCCAATTTTACTTTTAAGTTTAAGCTTACCTCCAAGTAGTTTTACAAGTTCACTGCTTATTGAAAGTCCCAGTCCCGTACCACCGTATTTTCTTGTTGTTGAACTGTCTTCTTGATTAAATGCTTCAAATATATGTGAAAGTTTATCTTGTGCTATTCCTATTGTCAAGCGAACTGCTAAAATGGGCAGGTAAAAGTTAAAAATAGTTACACTCTGAAACTTAAACCAACACTACTTTGGACCAATTATTTATTTAAATTACTATCAATTTTCTCCTTATTATTAAATATATCTGAAGCTATTAATCCTGATTCTTTTTTCTCTTTTAATCTATAACTATCACCTTGAATATTTATAATATGTGAATGGTGTAATATTCTGTCAAGAATAGCTGTCGTTACAACTTTATCACCTGCAAATATTTGCACCCATTTGCTAAATACTAAATTTGAAGTTAGTATAGTTGAACCTTTTTCATATCTCTTTGATATTATTTGAAAGAAGTGGTTAGCTTCTTCTTTAGACATATTAAAGTATCCTATCTCATCTATTACTAATATAGATGGACTAAGAACAGACTTTAAAAAACTATCGTATCTCTTCTCTCTTTTAGCTGTAATTGCATTTGACAGTAAATCTGCAATAGTTGTAAACTTTACTTTAAATCTATTCTGGACAGTTTTATATGCAAGTGCAATGGCAAGATGAGTTTTACCAACTCTTGATTGTCCTAGAAGTATAATATTCTCATGCTTTTTTATAAATTCTAATGATGCTAATTCGTTTATTTGTTTAGAATTAATCCCTATTGTAAAGTTATAATCAAACTCTTCTAGTGTTTTTATGGCATCAGTGAATGATTTACAAGATGTTTTAATTGATTCAAAAATGAGATTTATTGATCTGTTTGAAGAAACATTTGATTTTAAAGTATCATTTGAAAAGGTTATAGATTCTGTAGACAGAATATCAAATATTGATGAATTTTATGGGCTTCTGAGAGATTTTTTTATGCAGAATATTGATTTAAATTTAGAAGATTTTTTAAATGAAATATCACTGGAAAGTGCTCAAGATGATATAAGTAATGCAGCCATTTCTATGATGAGTATACACGCAAGTAAAGGTTTGGAGTATGGACATGTATTTATAGTAGGGCTCGAGGAAGGTTTTTTTCCTATAGTAGGTGAAGGATCAAACTTGGAAGAGGAAAGAAGACTTGGATATGTTGCATTTACACGGGCAAAAGATGAATTGACTTTAAGCTTTGTACATTCAAGATTTTATAAAGGGAGACGAACTCAACTTACTAAAAGTAGATTTTTAAGTGAGTCTGCACTTATTAAAGGTTGTCTGACTATTGATAAAAGCAGTACCTTTAAAAAAGGTGATTCGGTTAAACATAAGATTTTTGGTATAGGTAAAGTAGTTTCATCTTGTAAGGTTGGAAAAGATTTTAAATTAAAAATTAGTTTTAGCGGGAATACGAGGGATATACTTTCTAGTTTTGTAGAGAAAATTTAAAAAGTGATTTAAAGTCATCACTCTCTTTGAATTTATTCGTTGAAAGTAAAATTTAATCAATCACTTACCTTAGTAAGCTCATTCATAAATTTTACTGTCGTCTCAAACTTCTTTGAGAATAATAATTTTAAATCATTTTTATTTACTAAAAGTATGTCAAATTGACATATAAAAATAGAAAATACAAATTTTTTGTTATAATTTTAAATCACTATGACAAAAGGATAAACCAAAATGAATAATAAAATTATAGTTGTAAATGATAGTCAGGATATTCAATGCAAAAATCACTCCCAAAAAGACACCATATCACTTTCTAAAAAGACACCCTAGCGGTTAACAAAAAGACACCGTATCACTTTTTATCTGGACACTTTTAATAAAAAAGTGATAGGAAAGTTTAAATTAAGTTTATTTGCTGGATTAAAACTAATTTAAGTTTGAGATATTCTCCATATTAAACTACACTTCTAAAAATATTAGGAGTGTATCAATGAGGAGAGTTTTAATGAAACAGATTAAAGAGATACTAAAATTAAAGTATCAAATGGATTTCTCATATAGGAGAATAGCAAAGAGTCTTGGTGTATCTAGATCTGCTGCAGCTGAATATTGTAGAAGATTTGAGATATTACCAGATAAACTGGAAGATTTTTTATTGCATGATGAAGATATTATGTATAAAATGCTTTTCCCTGAACAAACTATATTACACAGGCAATCTTTAAGACCTAAACCTGATGTTGAATATATTGATAAAGAAATTCGTAAAAAAGGTGTTACATATCTATTGTTATGGCAAGAGTATAAAGAGCAGAATCCTGATGGTTATGGATACACTCAATTTAAAACTTATTATCATAAATATAAAAAGAAATTAAACCCATCAATGAGACAAATACACTTAAATGGTGAAAAATTATTTGTAGATTATAGTGGTGTTACTGTTCCTATTTATAATAGTAAAACAGGAGTTATTTCAAAAGCTCAAATATTTGTAGCAGTATTAGGAGCATCAGGTTATACATATGTAGATGCAACACCTAGTCAAAAGCAAGAATACTTTATAAAGTCGCACACAAAAGCTTTTAACTTCTTTGGAGGAGTACCTAAAATATTAGTACCAGATAACCTAAAAAGTGCAGTTATTTCAAATAATAAAGATGGGATTGTTTTAAATGAAAGTTATAAAGCAATGGCAAATCATTATGGGTGTGTAATTGAACCAGCAAGACCATATAAACCAAAAGATAAAGCAAAAGCAGAACAAGGAGTTCAAGCAATTCAAAGATGGATATTAGCCGTTCTTCGGCATAGAAAATTCTTTGATGTTGAAGAACTTAATGATGCTATATCTCCATTGCTTGATATTTATAACTCTAAGGTTATGAAACGATTAAAGAAAAGTAGAGATACTTTATTTAAAGAGTTAGATGAACCATACTTGCAACCACTAGCAGCTAATCAATATATTTATAAAGAGTTTAAAATAGCAACTGTAAATATAGATTATCATATAGAGCTTCAAAGTGCTAGATACTCAGTACCATTTAAATATTTAGGAGAAAAAGTAGAGGTAAGATACTCAACATCTACAGTTGAGATTTATCATAAATCAAAGCTAATTGCCACACATCCAAGATATTATGATAGTGAATATTCAACTATTAAAGAGCACCAACCTGAAAATCATCAATATCAAGATGCGAAGTTTAATCCTGGAAGATATTTAAACTGGGCAAAAAGTATAGGGGTTCAAACTGTAGAGTTTACAAAGATGAAATTAGAACAAGAGCAATTTCCATCATATGCATACAGAAAACTAAATGCCATTCTTTCATTGGCAAAACAATATGAAAAATATGAAGTTGATTTAGCTTTAGGATATGCAATGAGTATTAATGCCACTACAGTTGCATCTATAAAATCAATATTATCAAAAAAGCTTTATTATAAAAAGCCTGCTAATAATATTATAAATATAGCACAAAATAACCACAGTAATATTCGTGGTAATACAGAATATAAATAAAAAGGATAGAAAAAAATGAACCAAGAAACAGTAACAAATAAAATGAGTGAATTAAAATTAGAAGGCTTTAAAACAGCATACTTACGACAAATTGAAGATAGAAATTATGATAAATTATCATTTAATGAGAAACTCTACAACCTACTTGAAGCCCAAGAGATACATCAGCACAACAGAAGGATTAAACTTAATTTTAATATATCAAAAATAAAAGATAAGCAAGCAACTTTAGAAGATTTAGTTTATAAGCAAACAAGAGGTTTAAATAAAGAACAAATTTTAGGATTAGCAAATATGGACTTTATAAGAAATTATCAAAATATTATCATTACAGGTAAAACAGGAACTGGTAAATCTTATCTCGCACAAGCACTAGCTAATCGTTCTATCATGGATGGATTTAAAGCTTATTATATTAGAGTTCCTACAATACTTGAAGATATATCAATCGCAAGAGCAGATGGAACATATACAAATTTCCTACGAAAACTTAGCAAATATAGTATTCTTATTTTAGATGACTTTGGAATAAATCCATTATCAGCTGATGATGCTACAAATTTATTAGAAATTATAGAAAGTAGAGTTGACTTATCATCAATAATTCTCACCTCTCAACTTCCTGTATCACAGTGGTATGATTATTTAAATAATGATACTGTTGCTGATGCAATATTAGATAGGATTGTACATTCTTCACATAGAGTTGAACTAAAAGGTACATCAATGAGGAAAATTATGTCAAAAATAAATTAACACTTGGACACTTTATGCTAAAATGTTGTTAGAGAATATTTCAAATTTGTAAGTGTCCAAGTGTTTGTGATACGGTGTCTTTGTTGAGTGATATTTGTAATTCAAAATAAAATACATACTATTCGTGGTTTATCTATTATACTTGATAGTGATTTAGCAGAGCTTTATGATGTAGAAATAAAAAGACTTAACGAACAAGTAAAAAGAAATATACAGAGATTCCCTGAAAAATTTAGATTTCAATTGAATGAAGAGGAATATGAAATCTTAAGGTCGCAAATTGCGACCTTAAGATTAAAAAATGATTGGGGAAAACATAGAAAGTATTTACCATATGTTTTTACAGAACAAGGTGTATCAATGCTTAGTGCTGTTTTAAAAAGTGATACAGCCATAGATATAAGTATTAAAATCATGGATAGTTTTGTAAATATGAGAAAATTTATATCTACTAATGCTCAAATATTTCAAAGGTTAGAAAAACTAGAACAAAATCAACAAATTACAAATAATAATTTTGATAAAATTTTTACAGCTCTTGAAGATAAATCATTAAAACCAAAGCAAGGTATATTTTATGATGGGCAAGTTTTTGATGCTTATAACTTTGTATCTGATTTGATAAGAAATGCTAAAATGAGCATTGCACTTATTGATAATTTTGTAGATGATAGCGTATTAACTCTATTTAGTAAGAATCAAAACATAAAAGTAACTATTTATACCAAAACTATATCAAAACAGTTAAAATTAGACTTGCTTAAATATAACTTGCAATATCGTAAAATAGAGATAAAAAAGTTTCAAAATTCTCATGATAGATTTATGATAATTGATAATATTAGTGTTTATCATATAGGTGCTAGTTTGAAAGATTTAGGTAAAAAATGGTTTGCTTTTTCTAAGTTTGATGTTAATATTTTGGATATGTTAGAAAAAGTGAAGAATATATGAGATTTAAATTAATTATTATTTTTGTGATAAGTATATTTATATCATATTGGTTTATAAATAATTTGAATCAACAAGAAGAAAATAATAAGTATATTAAATTAAATGAAAAATACTATCAAACCAAATTTTGTAATAATCTAAATGGTATAATAGAATTTAGATTAAAAGATGCTACAAGAGTTGATTGTCTTACAGATGATTATGCTATTGAAGTAGATTGGGCTAAAAAGTGGGCTGAGGGTATTGGGCAATCATTATATTATGGTTTGATGACAACAAGAAAACCAGCAGTAGCTTTAATAGTTGGTGCAAAAGATAAAAAATTTATTAAGAGATTAGAAAAAGTTGCTGATGAATTTAATATTAAAATATTTTTTATTCAAAAAATAGAAAAGTAATTGGAGCAAATATGGATTTTATGAAGATAATATCAGATGGATATGAAAAAACAAAAGAAATAGCTACATCAGGGAAAGATGCGATTAATCAAAAGATAAAAAATAAGGTTAGAGATAAAGCATATCAAAATGCCCTAGAACGATGTAAACAATTAAATGTTAATCCTGATGATTTATCATCTGATGAGATGGGAGTAATTGTAAATGAAGAAGAAAAAAAGATAAATGATAAAATTAAAGATATGTCATTTAAAACAGTTATAGGCTTTTTAGGTCTTGAAGCTATATTAGATTAGTATAATGTTAACTTTTATATTCAAATCTGCTCTATATTCTTTTTTAATTAAAAAGTATAAACAAGAAATTATCACTACACTAAAAGCTATATTTAGTCTTATACTAATAGTATTTGCTTATGCTGATATAGTTGATTTATTAATTGCTTTAGATAGAAAAGATTTATTAATTTATCTATTATTAACTAAGTGGTTATTAATTTTAAGTATTTTATATATTTTATTTAGAAATATAAAATCACTTTTTAAAGCAACCATTGATAAAGTAAATGAAGATATTAAAATAAATGAAGAAATTAATCAATCATCAAATAGACCAAGCCAGACAGAAGAAGTAATTGAAAATATTAAAAGAGAAACTTCAATTAATAGCTCTAAAGAAAGTCATATAAAAGATGATATTTTAAAACAAGAAAAATTAAATTCTTTAGGTGATAATATTTTAAAGAAACATAGCAAAAATTAAAATGAACAACACTTTAATAGATAGTACAATTGATAGTTTAAATGATATTTGTACGTCTATACTACAAACTAAAAGAAATATTGCACAAGATATTTTAATAGGTAAATTATCTTTTGTAGGTACAACTGTTGGTGTAAGTGCTTTAGTTGCTTCAATTGGAACTGCTAGTACAGGTACAGCAATTGCTACATTAAGTGGTATTGCTTCAACAAATGCAACTTTAGCTTGGATTGGTGGAAGTGTATTAGTTGGATCTACTATATTAACTGGTGGAGCGATTGCAATAGCTTTATCTTCTATATATATTTGGAATGGAAAAGAGCGAAAATTTGATGATTTATTTCAATATGAAAAAGAGATAATAAATGCTTCAATGCAAATAATTAAAATACTGCAAGATGAACAAAAGATTAAAATTGATACAAAGGCATTAAGTCAAGACTATTTAGTTTTATTTGAAGATATTTTATATCCTTTATTATTGAATATTTATAAGTATTCTGATGATATATCATCAAATTTAAATACTAGGTATAAACTTAAGTTTAGTGGTGCTAGAGTTAAACTTATGAAGTGTATTGATGAGTTAAAGGTTGAAAATGGACAACAATAAAGCTATTGAATGGTATGCTGTTTCTTTTTTAGATATATTGGGGCAAAAAAATGAATTATCTAAATTGAATAATGAAAGTTTAACGGATGAAGAAGTGATTGCTTCAATAAATTATACATATGGTAACATACAAAAACTAAGAAATAATATACAAAAAACTTATGAAACTTTTGATAAAAAAACAATTACCAATAATTCTAATAAAATTAAAATCAATTCATTTTCAGATGCGGTAGTAAATTATGTATCAATAAGAAATGATATAAATAAAATTCCATTAAATGGAATATACAATTTATTGTTAGCTAATGGCTATATATTTTTATCAGAATTATATAATAATATTACAATTAGAGGTGGTATTGATATTGGCAGAGGTATTGAATTTAATACTAATGGATATAATGAACTTTATGGTACAGCCTTATCAAATCCTTATTTTATAGAATCAACAATTGCAAACTATCCAAGAATTGTAATAGGAGTAAGACTGTATAACTATATTTATAGTCATTCTCAATATTCGGGGATAAATCAAGAAAAAAATATTAATAAAGAAATGGCTAAATTATCTTTAAAATTAATTATAAAAGATATTGATGGAGAGTATATTTTACATTATTTATCAAATACTTATAAAAGTTTAGAAGGCTTTAATGACTTATCTACAAAAGCAAAAACATTTGTAGATAATCAGCTTATTATATTCAATAAGAAACAAAGTATAAAAGAATATGAAAAATATAAAAAGTTAATAAAATATTTTGAAACCTATGGAGTTAAATAAATGAATAAAAATATAACTATAAAAGAAGATAATAATTTAGTATTATCAAAAGCTAAAAGCCTAATGACAATTACTAATAAGATATTATCTAACAATCAAAATAATTTAACTGATGATAGTTGGGTAGATAGATTATGGGCATGGGCAGATGAAAATGAAATATCTGATTATGAGTGGATCGAAGGGGATGAAGTGTCATATTGGGTTGGTTTACCAAGAGATAAAAATAAATTATTAGAATTAACAGAACTAAGTTTATATTCTCTTAAAACTGAATTATCAATTGAATTATCTCATTTAATTAAATTAAAGAAACTTGATATTAATTTCTATAGTTATACTAAATTACCTAAAGAAATTTTTAACCTTAAGGAATTAACACATTTAACTTTTTCTCAATTACACCAGTATGAGGCAAATAAACTTCGTTTAATAGAAGTAGCAAAAGAAATTAAGAATTTAACAAATTTAATAGAACTTGATATAAGTCATAACAACATAATAAAATTACCTAATAATATAACTAAACTTATTAATATAACAAAGCTTGATATTTCGTATAATGAAATTAAAGAATTACCATTAGAAATTGGAGATTTGATTAATTTAGAATCTTTTATATTGAATGACAATCAATTAAAAGAACTTCCAATTTCAATATGCAATTTAACTAATCTAAAATATCTTGTTCTTGATGATAATCCAGACTTAATATTATCAAAAGAACAAACCATATGGATTAATAAATTAAAAGACAACAAGTGTACGGTATTAAATTTTTTAGATTTTAAAAAGAGTAATGGTTATTCAAAATACTTTAATAGTCCTACTTGAAAAAGATTATAATGAAACAAATACTAAAACGATTAGAACTAATAAAAACAGCTATTACAATTGAAGATGAAGAGATAATTGAGCTACAAGTTATAAAAATACAATCTTTAAAAACAGATGATGAGATACAAAATATTTTAAATCTTCTTTCACAACTAGATTATGCAAATGTAACAAGAGAAATAGAAAACTATATAACTAAATATAGTGGTATGGTTGTATTTGAAGATAAAGAGGTACAAGGGTTAAAACTTGAATTAAAAGTATTAGAAAAACAATTTCAAAAATTAACAAATGAAAAAAGTGAGTATCTGCATACAGTTGAAGAATTTAATGCTCAATACAATTCTAGATTAGGCGACTTGATACAACAAATTTTAAAAGAAAAGCAAATAAATAATTTTAAAAAGTGGCAAAAAGACAAAGATAAAGAAGAGTTAAGAGAAAAGTACGAACAAGCAAAACAAGAACATGATGATTTTGCTGATGATTATCAAGAACAAATAAAAGAACAACCTAAAGAGTTAAATGATGAAGATAAAAAATCATTAAAACAAGCATATAGAAAAGCATCAAAACTGTGCCATCCTGATGTAGTTGATGATGAAGCTAAAGAGAAAGCCGAAGAAGTATTTAAAGTATTAAATGATGCTTATCGTAAAAATGATTTAGAAACAGTAGATAAAATTTTAGATGATTTAAAAAATGGAAATTCATTTGATATGTCTAGTGATATAGTAAATGATAAAGAGATATTAAAAAATAAAATACAAAATTTAAGAACAAAGATAGATACTATCAATAATGAAATTATAGATATAAAAGAAGAAGAAACTTTTCAAACTATATCTAATATTGAACAATGGGATGAGTATTTTAATAGTTTAGAAGAACAATTAAATAGTGAATTAAATAAGTTAAAAAAAATTGAACCAATTAAAAAAGAAGACAATTATTGGGATGAAGAATTTTAATGGAATTTTTTCTATTTTTACTTTTTATTGCTTTTATTTTATATGGTATAGGTGGAAAAAGTAGTACCAAAGACAAACAAAGAAAAAAATATACTTTAAAAACTTCATACGACCCATTAAAAGATAAGGGAGATAAATATGAAAAATTTATCGGCTCTAAGTTTGAAGATAAAGATTATTTAGTTGTTTATAATGGTTTTATTAAAGGTTATGAAGATAAGGGGATTGATGTTATAGCTATATCTAAAATAGATAAAACTATTAATTTAATACAATGTAAAAATTGGACTAAAAAACCTTTATTATTAGATGATGTTAAAAATATACATGATAAATTAAATAGTTATGATTTAGATTTTATTTATTTGAATAGTAATGAGATAAATCAACATTTACAAATAAAGCAAGATATGAATATGATTAAAGATTTATTAATGGGTATTAGACAAAATAATGTAAATTATACAATAAGAAAAACTCTGTATGTTGGAAGTGATAAAGTGATAGATTTAAATATAGGTGAACATTTAATAATGTTAAAGCAAAATATATTTAGATATGATGATATGAAAATTGTTATTAAAGAAAGTGAATTCTAAAATGAACAGACTATTCGTAGTTAAAAAGCCGGTAAATATTAGTTCAAATTTTTATTTACGAAGGATAAAAAGAAAATATAAAAATAAAAAAGCAGGTTTTAGCGGAACTCTTGACCCATTTGCCTGTGGTTGTTTGGTGGTTGCTTTTGGGCAGTATCCTAAGCTGTTTCAATTTCTTAAAAAAACTCCTAAAACTTATCGTACTACAGTTTGGCTGGGAAGTCAAAGTGATAGTTTGGATATTGAGAATATTTATAATATTAGTGATGCCCAAAATTTAGATATTGAAACTATAAAAGAGAATATAGAAAATTTAAAAGGTGCTTTGGAGTATTTGCCTCCTAAATATAGTGCTAAAAAGATTGATGGTAAAAGAGCTTATGACTTAGCTCGCGGCGGTGTTGATTTTGAGATGAAAAAAATAACTTCGCAAGTTTATGATGTACAATTTATAAATTATAATCATCCTTTTATCTCTTTTGATATTACGGTGAGCGAGGGAAGCTATATAAGAAGTATTGCACAAATATTGCTTGATAAGTTAGGTGCTGTTGGGACTTTAAGTTATTTAGAGCGGCTAAATGAGGGTAAATTTAAGTTTAATAATGAAAAGGCTTTAAATCCTTTAGAATATTTAGATTTAAAAGAAAATAAATATACAGGTACAAAAGAATGGTTTGATTTAGGTAAAAAGTTACAAATCGAGTATTTTGAAACTAAAGAAGATGGAGAGTATTTAATCAGCTTTGATACTTTTTTTGCTATTATTCGTATTGAAAATGAAAAAGTAAAATATGTATTAAATAAAGTATTATTGGAAGAAAATGATTAAGAGATCTTATGCAAAAGTAAATATTTTTTTAAAAATAGCAGGTAAGCGAGATAATTATCATGAATTGGTTTCTAGATTTGTAAGAGTTAAAAATCTTTATGATGTAATTTCATTTGAAAAATGCAGTTGTGATGAGTTTACTTTAGTTGGTGATTTTGGTTGTGAAACAAAACAAAATACTATTTATAAAGCTTATGAATATTTATCTAAAATGTATAAGAATGTCAAAGTATTATTCGAGAATTATAAAGTAAGTGTTGAGAAGGTAATTCCTGAATTTGCCGGTCTTGGCGGCGGTAGCAGCAACTGTGCTACATTTATGATTATGGTAAATGAAGTTTGTAAATTAGGTTTATCAAAAGATCAATTAGCTAAAATCGGCTCAACAATTGGTGCTGATGTTCCATTTTTTATATATGAATACGATAGTGCAAATGTAACGGGAATAGGTGAGATTGTAGAAAAATTTGAAGAAGAAGTTTTAGATATAGAAGTTTTTACTCCCGATATTAAATGTGATACGGGTGCAATATTTACGAGCTTTAGAGATAAATTTTATAAAGAGATAAGCGACGACGAGGCGAAGAAATTGTTAAGTATGAAAAGTATAGATATATTGAATGAATTAAGTATAGAAGATGCAAATGATTTATATTTACCGGCTGTTGATTGTGAACCTGAACTTAGAGTATGCATTCCCACTCAGGAGAGTGGGAACGAGAGTGAAAGTATGAACAAAAGTTGGTTTTTCAGTGGTAGTGGAAGTAGTTTTTTTAGGATAAAAAGTTAGATGGCAAAAAAAGATAAAAATAAAACAAAAGCACGAGAGTTTTTAAACAAAAAAGCTTTTCATGATTATATTATTGAAGATATTTTTGAAGTTGGAATTGTTCTTAAAGGCAGTGAAGTAAAAGCTATTAGAGCAGGGCGAATGAACTTTAAAGATAGTTTTATACGAATTATTAAAAATGAAGTATTTATTTTTAATATGCATATTTCTCATCTTGATACTACACATACAAGTTATAGACCGGAAGAAAATAGAGAGCGAAAACTTTTAATGCATAGAAAACAGATAAATAAACTGTTTGAAAAAGTTACTAAAGACGGATATACAATTGTTGCAACTAAAATGTATTTTAATGATAAAAATATATTAAAATTGAATATTGGCATTGCAAAGGGTAAAAAGAATTATGATAAGCGGGAAGAGTTAAAAAGAAAAACTATGCAAAGAGAAACACAAAGAGTATTAAAGGAATGGAATAGATAATGGAGTATAGATTATTAATAGACACAAGTGATGAAAAAGGGTTGGTTTATAATGTATCAAAGATATTATTTGAACATGGGCTAAATATAGAAAACAATTCAGAATATGTTGATAAAGAGGTAAATAAATTTTTTATGAGAACGGTTCTTAGCGGTGAAGTTGATGAAACTAAGTTATTAGCTGATATTAAAGAAATTTTACCAAATGATGCCCATTTAAAACTTTCTCCTAAACAAAAAAAAGATATAGTAATTTTAGCTACTAAAGAAAGTCATTGTTTAGGTGATATTTTAATAAGATATCATAGTGGAGAACTTAATGCAAATATAAAAGCAGTTGTAGCAAATCATGAAACTTTAAAAGATTTGGTTGAGAAGTTTGATATACCTTTTGTTTGTGTCTCTCATGAAGGACTAAGCAGAGAAGATCATGAACAAAAAGTAATTGAAGCTATCAAAGAGTTTGATTATGAATTAATTGTGTTGGCAAAATATATGAGAATTTTGACACCAACTTTTGTTAAAACTTTTCCAAAACAAATTTTAAATATTCATCATTCATTTTTACCGGCATTTATTGGGGCAAATCCATATAAACAAGCATTTCAAAGAGGTGTTAAATTAATTGGTGCAACCGCACACTATGTAACTGATGATTTAGATGAAGGTCCAATTATAGCTCAAGATATTGTAAGAGTTGATCATACTTTTTCGTGGCAAAATATGAGAGATGCAGGACGAAATGTAGAAAAAGTTGTATTGTCAAATGCTTTAAATTTATTGTTAAAAGATAAAGTATTTATATATGGTAATAAAACGGTAGTTTTATAGTGTTAAATATAAATATAGTATTGTTAGAGCCTCGAATGCCAGGAAATGTAGGGACAATAGGGCGTTTAGCTTATGCAACAGGAGCTGTATTACATCTTATTAAACCTTATGGTTTTGGTGAAATTACTCAAAAAGAGGTTAAGAGAGCAGGGCTTGATTATTGGGAGTATTTAGATGTTAGAGAGTATGAAAATATAGAAGACTTTTGGTCTAAGAATCCGTTGAATGATAGACATTTTTTTGCTACGACTAAAACAAATAAATATTATTTTGAACCAAAGTATGAGGACAATGACTATTTTTATTTTGGAAGAGAAGATGCAGGACTACCTGAAGAGTTACTTGAAAGAAATCCTGAAACTTGCATAAATATCCCAATGGTAAACGATGCAAGAAGTTTAAATATAGCAAATGCAGTATCTGTTGTTGTTTATGATGCTATAAGACAAAATATCAATAAATTTGATTAGCACTCATAATTGACAAGTGCTAATTAATGTGTTATAATGAGCGCTAATTATAAAGAAATACAATAAAATTTTAAAGAAATGGCACATATTGTTTTGGCAATTTGGTCATAATAACTAAGGAATAATGAGAATGTCAAAAAGTTTATATGAAACATTAGAAATTAATGAGGATGCAACTGCTGCTCAAATTAAAAAGGCATATAGAAGTTTAGCTAAAAAATATCATCCGGATATCAATAAATCACCTGAGGCAGAAGATAAATTTAAAGAGATAAATGCTGCGTATGAAGTGTTAAGTGATGAACAAAAGAAGAGCCAATATGATATGCATGGTGATAGTATGTTTGGTGGTCAAAACTTCCACGACTTTGCTCAAGGGCAGGGGGCTGGAGTAGATATTAATGATATTTTACGACAAATGTTTGGCGGTGGTGGAGGCTTTGGCGGTCATCAAGGATTCCCGGGTCAAGGTTTTGGCGGAGGTTTTGGTGAACCGGATTTAGATGTTCAAGCAACTTTGGGGATTGATTTTAATACAGCTATTTTAGGCGGTACAAAGAATGTATCTATTAGTGGGGAGAGTTTTGATATTAAGATACCTGAAGGGATTGCCAATGGTCAAAAAATACGGGCAAAAGGTAAAGGTAAAGAAGCGCAGGGATTTCCTAGTGGGGATTTAATTATCACTTTAAAAGTTCAAAGCAGTGATGAGTATGAAAGAGAAGATGATGACTTAATTAAAAGTTTTGATATATCTTTGCATAATGCGTTATTTGGCGGTAAAATTGAGATACCAACACTGCATAAAACTCTTACATTGAAAGTACCGAAAAATACAAAACAGAATCAAAAATTTAGAGTAAAAGAGCTTGGTGCTTTAAATAGAAAAACTAAACAAAAAGGTGCTTTATATTTAAAAGCAAATATTGTGTTGCCGAAAGTTGAAGACTTAGATGAGCAGTTAGTTAAAGAACTAGAGGATAAATTACCGGAAAATTTATAAGTAGTGGTTTTTTTGGAGAGTGTAAAATAAACTGTGTAAACCCACCAGTTTCTTTTTAATCACTTCTCATATTTTGCCATAATCTCATTAAAAAATATACTAAGTTGAGGATAAATCTCAAACCAATTTCTAATACTAGAAGCATTCCATTTATTTTGTTGTTCAGCACAAGCCAGATACATCACTTTAAAAGCTGAATCTTCTGTTGGAAATGAACCCTTAGATTTTGATCTGTCAACCCTATATCATACTAAGAACTATAAATTCTAAGCAACCATTTCATTTTGTAACATTAACTCTTCAAACTCAACTGGTGAATAATTATTATTTGCACTATGCATTCTTTGTCTATTGTAATATACTTCTATATATTCAAATATAGATTGATTAGCTTTTGATTTAGTTTCATAAATCTCATGATGAGTAAGTTCAGTTTTTAATGTATGGAAAAAACTTTCAGCAACTGCATTATCCCAACAATTACCTTTTCTACTCATACTTTGTATAATTCCATTTTCTTCTAATAAATCTTTATGAGAGTAAGATGCATACTGACTACCTCTATCTGTATGCCATATTAAACCTTTTGGTGGATTTCTATTTTTTAATGCCATAATGAGGGCAGCATTAACTAAATCTACTTTCATAGTATCATCCATTGACCAACCAACAACTCTTCTTGAATATAAATCTATTACAGTTGCAAGATATAGCCATCCTTCTGATGTTGGAATATATGTTATATCTCCCACATATTTTTCATCAGGGGCTGAAGCATAAAAATCTCTATTTAAAATATTAGGTGCTACAGGTAAATTATGATTTGAATCTGTTGTATTAACTTTAAACCTTTTCTTTTTATTTGCTACAAGATTTAAATCTTTCATAATATTTCCAATTCGTCTTCTTGAAACAATAAGCCCATATAATCGCTCTAGTTTATCTTTTAGCCGTCTTGTACCATATTTGCATCTACTTTGAATAAATATAATCTCTATTAACTCATTAAGTTTATCATCTACTGTTTTAACTATACATCCATTATTAATCCAATGATAATAACTTGAAATATCTACTTTTAATATTTTGCACATTAGATTTTTATTGAAGTTCATTTTATTATCTTTTATCCAGGTATACTTTATTGAACTTCTTTCGCAAAGTATACTGCTGCTTTTTTTAATATATCACGCTCCTGCCTAAGTAGTTTAGTTTCTCTTCTTAGCCTTTTATTCTCTTGTTCTAAAGTTTCTTTGGGAGTTTTGACTATAGATTTAGTTAAATCTTGATTGGCCTTTTTATATTCATTCATCCAATTATAAATTGTCTTAGGATTTACATCTAAATCTTTAGCAATTTTTAGAACTGAATCACCATTATTTAAAACCAACTGTATTGTTGAATCTCTAAACTCTCTTGTATATTGACTATTTTTTATATTTTCTACTTTCTTCATACTTTTATTTTAACTTAGATTTATTTAAGTTCTAAGTATGAATTAGTGTAGCCAGATCAGTACAGGACTGGGTCTTAACATGACTTATAATCTTATAACTGATGGTATGAAAGGTAGTATAGAAGCTTCTAATGTGAATTTTGACTATGATGGTAAAAGTTATTATGATGCTCAATTTTTTAT
This sequence comes from Arcobacteraceae bacterium, assembly GCA_965242915.1. Classification (GTDB taxonomy): domain Bacteria; phylum Campylobacterota; class Campylobacteria; order Campylobacterales; family Arcobacteraceae; genus CAJXII01. Next base: position 91,658 of record CBDETN010000021.1, on the reverse strand, counting down.
TTGTTTGCCAATTGGATAAATTACTAAAATTATTATATTTATAATATAAAACTTATGGTAAAATAGAAACAATACCAAATTAAATTAGATTATAAAAGGATGTGTATAGTGAAAAAAAATAGTGTATTTGAAATAGATGGTGAAAATATATCTTTAGAGGAACTAGTATCTTCTTTTAAAGATTCAAAAATGCAAAAAGGAAGCGAAAGTAAAGCTGAACAAAAAAGAAAACAGGAACAAGAATTAAAACCTTATCAAGCAGAACTTATTAAATTGCAGCAGCATATTGAGGCAACTGACCAAAAAATGATAATTCTTTTTGAGGGTCGTGATGCTGCCGGGAAGGGTGGAACGATTAGAAGAGTTACCAGATATATGGATGAAAAACATTATAGGGTAGTAGCACTTGGCAGACCAACAGCTGAACAAAAGTCACAATGGTTTTATCAAAAATATATCCAACATTTTCCAAGAGGCGGTGAGATAGTGTTATTTGACAGAAGTTGGTACAATAGAGCTATGGTAGAATCAGTTTTTGATTTTTGTACAAAAAAAGAATATGATGACTTTATGAAAGGTGTTAAAGGATTTGAAAAAGATTTAACTCGGCAAGGTACTATAGTAGTGAAACTTTATTACAGTGTTACTAAAGATGAGCAGGCAAGTAGATTTGAAAGACGAAAGAATGATCCTTTAAGACAATGGAAACTTAGTGAAATAGATATGCAGGCACAAGAGAGATGGGATGATTTTACAAATACTAAGTATGATATGATAAAACAAACACATTCACATAATGCTCCTTGGACAGTAGTACGGTCAAATGATAAACATAAAGCAAGACTTGAATCTTTAAAAGTAATTTTAAACTCTGTAAATTATAATAGCAGAGATGAAAATCTTAATTTTTCATTGAATTCTGATGTAGTAATTTCAGGTGCGAGAGAGATAGAAATTATGGATGCACAAAGAGCAAGAAGCGGTAAATTTATAGGTTAATAATTTAATTAAAAAGGGTAAAAAATGGGACAAAATAGAAGTATAATCAATGATGAATTCAAAGACAAAGAGGAATTAGATACAAAATACAAAGAGAAACATAAGCCTAATAATTTTAAACGAAAAAGAAAGGAGATGAAAACAAAAGGTAACAAAGTTCAAATTTGGGTTAAACAAGAAACTTTAGAATATGAAAAGGAACTTACTCTTTTACAAATAGAGCTTTTAAAATTACAAAATCATGTAAAAGATAAAGGACTTAAAATTTTAATGATTTTTGAAGGTCGTGATGCTGCCGGGAAGGGTGGAACAATTAAAAGAATTACTGAACACCTAAATCCAAGAGGTGCTAGAATAGTAGCATTAGAAAAACCAAGTGATAAAGAAACTTCTCAATGGTATTTTCAAAGATATTCAAAACACTTACCAAGTGCGGGTGAGATTGTTTTATTTGATAGAAGTTGGTACAATCGTTCTATGGTAGAGCCTGTAATGGGATTTTGTACTGAAAGGCAACACCATAAATTTTTGAAAGATGCTCCTTCATTTGAAAAAATGATTGCGGATGAAGGTATTAAAATCTTTAAATTTTATTTTTCAGTATCTAAAAAAGAGCAAGGTCGTAGATTTAAAGCAAGAGAAACTGACCCTTTAAAACAATACAAACTATCTCCTGTAGATAAAGAATCACAAAAATTATGGGATGAATATACTTTGGCAAAATTTATGATGCTTAGTGCAACACATACAGAATCGGCACCTTGGACTATTGTCAAAAGTGATAATAAAAAAAGAGCAAGAATAAACTGTATAAAACATATTTTAAATTTTGTTGCTTATCCAAATCAAATTTCTAAAGAAAAGATAGTTACAGATAATGAAATTATTGTTTATGGGCGTGACGAAGCAATAAATATGGAAAAAATGTTTAAATTTTCTATGAAGTAATATATCAGCTTCTTGACAACACATTTTAAGTAAAATGTCATAAAAATAAATAGGGATAATATAATGGTATATACAAAAGAAAAATTTGCTGATAAAGTAAAAGATATTCAGGGACAATCTTGGTATAAAAATCCAATTGGATTTGGAATTGCTAGGTTAGATAGGGGTCAATTGAACCCGCAAAAAGTTTTACAAGCTACATATCCAGTAGTAAATTGGAATGAGAACTTTGGCAGCGCGGCTATTTTTATGGATGCTTTAAAAGAAGTTGGTGTTGATGTTGATACAACAAAAAGTGAATTAGTTTGTGATATGAGTGATATATTTTTAACTGCTTGTATAGAATCTTTTAGACCTTATATTCCAGAAGCTCGCGGTGAAGATCATAAAAATGTACAACTTATTTCACATCTTGCATCTCTTCCAATTGAGACAGGTTTAACTGCGGATAATTTTAAAGTTGTATTTATATTTGAAGATGAGAACCCGCAATCAGTAGAAACTGCTTATTTAAAACTTTATGCTTTAAGTACAGGAAAAGCTAAACTGAGAAGTGTAAACTTAAATGGTGCATTTGGATTATTACACAATGTAGCTTGGAGTGGGAATACACCTATTGAACTTGATTGGTTAAGAGCTAATGAGTTAGACTTAAAATTAAGTGGAAAATATCCAACAATTGATATGGTTGATAAATTCCCAAGATTACTAAGCCATGTAATTCCTGCAGATAATACAAGAATTTTAGATAGCAGCAAAGTTAGATTTGGTGCTCAACTGGCAGCTGGAACAACAGTTATGCCAGGTGCTAGTTATATTAACTTTAATGCAGGAACTTTAGGTGCTGTTATGGTTGAAGGTAGAATCTCTTCTTCTGCAATTGTTGGTGCCGGTTCTGATGTAGGCGGAGGAGCTTCAATTCTAGGTGTTTTAAGCGGTACAGACGGTAATCCTATATCTATTGGAGAAAATACCTTGTTAGGTGCTAATTCAACTACTGGTATCCCTTTGGGTGATGCTTGTATAGTTGATGGCGGAATATCTATTTTTGCAGGAACTAAAATTTCAATTTCTGATGATCAAATTGCTAAAATACAAGAGGCTAATCCAGATGCCAAATTAAGTAACTTAATGAGAGCAGATGCACTTCAAGGATTAAATGGTATTCACTTTAGACAAGATTCTCAAACTGGTGCTTATATAGCTATGAGAAGTACAAGAGAAGTTAAACTTAACGCTGAACTTCATTAGAGATTAAATGCTTCTTTATCAACCACAAAGTGGGTATTGCTACAATAGTGATACCCATTTTCTTTTTTCATTTATTTGTAAAAATTTAGAACAATTTAAAAATATCAAAGGGGAACTTCTTGATGTTGGTTCAGGTAGTGGAATACTTGGACTTTTGGTTGCTAGAGATTTTAAAAAGTTAAAGTTAAATCAAGTGGAGATACAAGAAAAATTTCAGTTTTTATCTCATAAAAATTCACAAATTAATAAAATTGACAATCAACTGCACAAAGGTAGTTTTTTAGATTTAAAGTTTGAGAAGCAGTTCGACTATATAGTTTCAAATCCACCTTTTTATCCAAGCAGTGTAGTTCAAAGTGGAAATGAGAGTATCAAAATTGCAAGATATAATGATAATCTTCCGCTAGAACAGTTTATTATCAAGGTATCAAAGCTTTTAAATAATGGTGGAAAGTTTTTCTTTTGCTATGATGTTAAGCTATTAAATGATATTATAAAACATTGTGATAAAGTTAAATTGAATATTGAGGCTTTACAGTTTTTGCATCCAAAGCAAAGTAAAGAAGCATCATTAGTTATGATTATGGCAAGAAAAAGTTCTAAAACAAGATGTAAAATATTACCTCCTGCTATTATGTTTGATGAAGATGGTGAGTTTAATGAAATTACAAATAAAGTTTATTCCCTGTGCTCAACTCACAGTATTAAGTGCGAAGTGTGATTTTAGAACAAGAGGGGTATCCTTATAAATTTGATGCTGTTAGATGTTCAACTTGTGAAGGTAACTGTTGTATAGGTAAAAGCGGATTTATTTGGATAACTAAAGAAGAGATTGAGAAGTTAGCTTTATTTTTAGAGCAAAGTATTGAAGAAGTTATGTCAAAAAGTTTACGAAAAGCAGGGTATAAATATTCTATTAAAGAAGTTCAATTATCAAAAGATAATTTTGCTTGTAAATTTTTTGATTTAACTAAAAAACAATGCAGCATATATGATGTTCGACCAAATCAGTGTCGAACTTTCCCTTTTTGGGATTATTTTAAGCAAAATATAGAAGAGGTAAAACAAGAGTGTCCAGCTATAGTAGAATAATGTTTCTTATAGTATTTTTATTTAGTGGCTGCATGAATACTCAGCCTCCGTATAAAGACAACAGTCAACATGATACTTTGATTTTAGTTGCCTTAGATTATGAGTTGGCTAAGCAATATAAATACAGTGCTCAAATTTATACAGAACTTTTTCAAATGACAAAAAGTCCAGAATATTTAAATAAGGCAATCTCTCAAATTATTATGACTAAAGATTATAAAGCTTTGAGGGAACTGTGTAAAAATAATTTAGATAAATATTCTCAATTTAATGAAAGATTTTATAGACTCGCAATAATGGCATCTTTGAAACAAATACGATTAGATGAAGCATTAAATTTTGCAAAAAGACTTTTAAAGCAATATAATAATGTAACGAATTATGAGATAATGGGAAATGTATATTATGCAAAGGGTAAATACAAAGAAGCTATAAAGTATTTTGAAAGCGCATATGCAACTAATAAAAAGCCAAAAACTTTAATATCTTTGGTTGATGTTTTATATATATATCTAGATGAAAAACAAAAGGCTATATCATATCTTGAAACATATTTACGACTTTTTGGCTGCCAAGAGTTAGTATGTAATAAATTGATTTTATTTTACCGAGAAGAACAAAATATTGATGGTTTGATTTCTATTCTAAAAAAAGCTTTTAAAGAGTATAAGCATTCACATACAAAAAATATAGTTTTATCGCTGTTAATTGATGTTCTAGAAACAAAAGATATAAAAGAAGCAATAAAATTTCTTGAAGATAATAAAATAGATAATACTAGGTTATTAGTTCTTTATGAAAGAGTTAAAGATTATAAAAAAGTATTAAATTTAGTTCGTAAATTGTATAGAAAAACTAAAAATAAAGAACTTTTAGGACAAATTGCAATATTAGAGTTTGAAATGGCTGATGATAAAAAAACCATAATGAAGCATGTAATTGCTAATTTTGAATTAGTATTGAAAACCAGTGATAATCCAAATTATAAAAACTATTATGGGTATTTATTAATTGATTATAATATTGATATAAAAAAAGGATTAAAACTAGCGAAAGAAGCTTTAAAAAGTACACCAAATAATTGGGCTTATATGGACTCTGTTGCCTGGGGATATTATAAAAGTAATAATTGTAAAGAAGCCTTTAAATATATGAAAAAAATTATTGACCAAATTGGTCTTAATAATGAAGAGATAAAACTACATTGGGAAAAAATAAAGGAGTGTAATAAGTGATTTTAGATGAGATAATAAGAAGAACAAAAGATGATTTGGAAAAAAGACAAGCAGAATTTGATTTGGATTGGTTAGGGAGGAGTTTAGCATATAATCCATATCCGCCGAGAGATGTAAAACCATTCCTTACAGCAACTCCGGATGAATCTATTAGAATTATTGCTGAAGTAAAAAAAGCCAGTCCTAGCAAAGGAATTATCAGAGAAGATTTTGATCCATTATTTATAGCTCAAGAGTATTCAAATAATGGTGCCAATGCTATTTCAGTTTTAACTGAACCTCATTGGTTTAAAGGTGATTTAGAGTATCTTACAGGAATAAGAAGATATGTTTCTACTCCATTACTTAGAAAAGATTTTATAGTTGATAAGTATCAAATAGTCGAAGCTTTGGTTTATGGTGCTGATTTTATTTTACTTATCGCAAAAGCATTGTCTAAAAAAGAGTTAAAAGAATTATATGAATATACTTTACATTTAGGACTAGAAGTTCTTGTTGAAATTCATGATGTTGAAGATTTAAAAAAAGCGATGGCTTGCGGAGCATCTATTATAGGTATAAACCATAGAAATTTAGAAACTTTTGAGATGGATATGCAACTTTGTGATAAACTAATCCCAATGATCCCCAATGGTAAAATAATAGTAGCTGAAAGTGGAGTAAGCAGTTGTGAAACAATACAAAGACTAAGTGAAATAGGCGCAGATGCATTTTTGATAGGTGAACATTTTATGCGGCAAGATGATATTGGTGCAGAAGTTCGAAGACTAAAGAATAGTCCGACTAATCTATTCAAGTAAAAAATTATGGCTAATGCTCAAGAGTTAAAAAAAGCTTTCTTTTCAAATAAAGATAGCTTTTTTGGTAAAAAGCCAATAACTTATGCAAACTTTCATATGAGAGATATTACTTCTGTATTTAGTAGTATCGCTGATAAACCACAATATCATGAGATACGAAAAAGATATAAAATTCATCATGCTATAAAACTTGGACTCTCACAAACACATTTAGGCTTTATTGTTTATGTAGCTTACAAAAGTCCAGTTTTAACAATTATGGCTACAAATCATGTTGGACAAACTGAACTTAATTATCAGAAGATGGCTTTAATTAAATATTTAAAGAGATATAAGGATTTTAAGGATATTCAAAAAATAAGTATCTTAAGATATGATAGAGTTAAGCAAAAAGAACAATTAAAATATCAAGATACACTAAATATCAAGTATATTGAAAAAGAGCCTGAAACTTTTGATGAAAGAAGTTATGGTATTTTTGAAAACAATGTAAGTGATGAAAAGTTACATAAAAAGATTGAAGAGATAAGGAAATTGATTAAAGAAAAAGTTTAAATTTTATATAGAGTGTAAAATAAACTGTGTAAACCCAGCAGTTTCTTTTTAATCACTTCTCATATTTTGCCATAATCTCCTTAAAAAATATACTAAGTTGAGGATAAATCTCAAACCAATTTCTAATACTAGAAGCATTCCATTTATTTTGTTGTTCAGCACAAGCCAGATACATCACTTTAAAAGCTGAATCTTCTGTTGGAAATGAACCCTTAGATTTAGTTTTTCTTTTTATAGTAGCATTTAAAGATTCAATAGGATTTGTTGTATAAATTAATTTTCTCACAGAATCTGGATATTTAAAAAATGTAGACAATTCAGACCAGTGATTTGTCCAAGAAACAGTAATGTTAGGATATTTTTTACCCCAGATATCATTAAACTCTGTAAGTGCTAATTGTCCATGGACTGTAAATCTAACTGTGTAAATCCAAAAATATGATTATTTGATATTTTATCAAATAATAATTATTCACCAGTTTAGTTTGAAGAGTTAATGTTACAAAATGAAATGGTTGCTTAGAATTTATAGTTCTTAGTATGATATAGGGTTGACAGATCAGTATATTTAGTACAAATATAAACATAAATACTATGCTAAGTTGGAACTTAAAACTATTATTTATTTTAGCAGATAAATTAGACATTATTTAAATAAAGCAGACCCAACTCTTATCATATTTGAACCGCATTCTATAGCAAGCTCGTAATCTCTACTCATACCCATAGAACATATTGTGGCATCTTTACATTTATCAAAGATATTTCTAGTAAGTTTAAAGCTTTGTTTGACAATCTCTTTATTATCAGTATGAGCTCCGATACTCATAATACCTTTTAAATTTATATGTGGACATTCTTTTACAATTTTATTAAAAGTATCAACCGCAATCTCCGGCATCACACCTGATTTAGTATCTTCATATGCAGAATTAATTTGTAAAAGGCAATTCATTTTTTTACCCTTGACTTCTAACTTTTTATTTAACTCTAATGCCAATTCCAAACTGTCTAAAGAGTGTACCAAAGCAGGGTTAAGGTCTATTAAGTTGTTTATCTTGTTTTTTTGTAAACTTCCAACAAAATGCCAAGATAACGGTAATTCATCAAGCTCTTGTGCCTTTTGTTTTAAATCTTGAATTTTATTTTCTCCAAATGCTCTTTGACCCGCATTATAAAGTGTATTTATATCCTTACTGGTTGAGTATTTGCTAACAGCTACAAGCTGAACAATATGATGATCGCCTACTTTCAGTCTTGCTTTTTCTATTTTTTCTATTACAATATCTAAATTCTTGATCGCTTCTGTTCTTTGTATATTTTGCATGGCAATTCCTTTCGTCATCATTTTTTATCCCATCATTCTATTAATATCGTTGTAAATTCCTAGTCCCATAAGGGCAAATAATATTATCCATCCAGCAACTGTTAAAGTTACCAAAACACTATTACTTGGCTTTCTTCTGGTGATCATCTCATAGAGATTAAACATAATATGTCCGCCATCAAGTGCTGGAATAGGTAGAAGATTTAAAACCCCTAAGTTTACAGAAATCAAAGCCATAATTGTTAAAAGTGCTACAAAACTTGATTGACTTGCTTCTGATATAACTGTACCAATAGCAATCACTCCGCCTATTTCACTTGTAGGAATTATCCCTTGTATCATTTTTTGCAAGCCTAAAAATATCATTTTACTGGCATCATAAGTTTTATCGTAAGCGAAGATTAAAGATTCAATAGGTGAATAATATATTGTGACAGTTTTAGGCGCAGGGGCTATTCCTATCATCCTTTTTTGTATCTTTTCTTTAAACATATTTTGACTATCACTGAGTTTTGCTCTTATGATAAATGTTTGCAGTTTTCCATCTCTTTTAATATAAAACTTTAAACCACTTTTTGAATTTTTGATAATAATACTTAAATCATCCCAAGTTTTAATTTTAGTATTGTTTATTTGTAAAATTTCATCATTGGCTTTCAGTCCGGCTTTTTGTGCCGGAGAATTTTCAATTACTTTACCAATAGTAGGAGACAGATGATTGTTTCCTAATAATCCAATCATAATATAAACTACAAAAGCTAATAAAAAGTTAGCAGCGGGACCTGCTAGTAAGATAAGTATTCTTTGAAATGGTGTTTTGGTATTATAACTGTCGGGGTCATTATTTACTAAAGCAGGATTAATATCTTCCTGCCCTTTCATTTTTACATAACCGCCAAGAGGAATAAGAGAAAAAGACCATTGTGTTCCCTTCCATTGTTTTGAAATTAATTTTTTACCAAAACCAATAGAGAATACATACACTTTAACACCAAGAAGCCTTGCAGCTGCAAAATGCCCCAATTCATGGAAAAAAACTAAAATTGACAATACAATAAGAAAAGTAATTAAACCCAATTTTTAAACCTTTAAAATATTATTTAAGATAAGAACGAATATATTCAAATCCAGAATATAAAGTTAAAAACACTGCAATCCAAAGTAACGCTGTAGCAAACGGCCAATTCATAATTAAAAAACCAATAGCAATCATCTGAACTACTGTTTTAACTTTTCCTGCCATTGTAGAAGCCACCTCTTTACCCTCAGATACAGCAACAACACGAAGACCCGTGATAAAGAATTCTCTTGAAAGTATTAAAAACACTGCAAAAGCACTCGCTCTGTCTAAAGCAATAAGACCAATAAACCCTGCAAGTATAAGCATCTTATCAGCAAGCGGATCAAGTATAGCTCCAAGCTTTGTCATTTGATCCCATTGTCGTGCGATAAAACCATCAAAAAAATCAGTAATAGAAGCAATTACAAAAATTAAACCGGCAAAATAATCAAACCAACTAGGATCCCATCCGGCAAAAATCGAATTTGATTGATCTACCATAAACCATAGCATTAAAGGTGCAAGTAAAATTCTAAATGCAGCTAAAATATTTGGTAAATTTAAATTTGTATCAGTTCTCTGGCTCATAATTATTTCTTAAAAGTAGTCCCGCCATCAACTATTAAAGTTGAACCGGTAATCCAACTAGATTCATCACTACATAAAAACCAACAAGCACTTGCTAAATCTTCAGGTTGTCCCATACGATTAAGTGGAGATAATTCAGCAGTTTTTCGTGCTACTTCTTCATAGTTTGTAAATGCTTTAAGAGCATCTGTATCAATAGGTCCGCCAGAAACAGCATTTACTCTAATTCCCATTTCTCCTAATTCGGTTGCTGCATATCTAACCATAGCTTCAACTGCTGCTTTATTTGTACCATGACCTGCATAGTTCTCAATATAAACTAAATTTCCTGTACTGCTTAAAGATACAATTGCACCGCCATTGGTCATTCTTTTTGCAGCTTGTTGAGAAGCACAAACAAATGCATCAACAGTTGCAGTATAAATATTATTAAGTCCTCTTGGTTTTAATTTCATAAACTTGTTATATCCACCAATAACAGCACGACCGTAAATCATAGCATTTGAGATAAAATAATCAACTCTGTCAAAATCTTCATCTATTTTTAAAAATAATTCTTTTGCAGTTTCTGGTTCTAAAATATTATAAGGATAATATCTGGCTTTTATTCCAAATTGAGCTTCTAAGTCAGCCGCTATGCTTTTTGCACTCTTTTCATTTGTGTTATATGTAAAAGCGATATTTATTCCCTCTTTTGCGAATCTATAAGCACAAGCTTTACCAATACCTTTTGTAGCACCTGTTATTACTAATGTTTTACCTTGATTACTCATTATTTAATTACCTCATATTTTTCTAAAGTTTTTTCTAAAAGTTGCATTGACTGACTGCTTGGAGGAGTTAATGGAAGTCTATATTCTAAAGTAGAAATTAAACCGGCAATATACATAGCAGCTTTAATTGGAATAGGATTAGCTTCACAAAATAAAGCTTTATTTAGGGGATATAAAGAGTTATTTAAAGCTCTGGCTTCATCATATTTACCTTGTTGTACTGAATGAATAATTTGTGATTTAATATTTGGTAAAATATTGGCAGTTACGGAGATACAACCACTGGCACCTTGTACCATCATAGGAAAATCAATAGCATCATCGCCGCTAATCACTGCAAAATCAGGAGCTAAAGTAAGTAATTCAATAGTTCGCTCTAAACTTCCTGTAGCTTCTTTAACAGAATATATATTTGAACAATCATTAAATAATCTAACACAAGTAGCAGCAGTCATATCAACGGCAGTACGACTAGGTACATTATAAAGCATCACAGGAATTTCAATAGCACTTGCTATTGCTTTATAATGTTGATAAAGTCCCTCTTGTGTAGGTTTGTTATAGTATGGAGTTACAGAAAGAATTGCATCAGCACCTACTGCTTGTGCATGTGAAGCTAATTCAATTGCTTCAGTTGTAGCATTTCCACCGGCACCTGCAATTACTTTTACATTTGTTCCCTTACAAGCGGCAACTGCAATTTCAATACATTGTTTATGCTCCTGCATATTAAGTGTTGCACTTTCACCAGTAGTTCCTACGGGCACAACTGCATCAATACCTTGCGCTATTTGTCTTTTAATTAGTTTTTCATAACATACTTCATCTAATTTTCCATTTTTAAATGGTGTTATTAGAGCTGTCATTGCTCCTGTTAAATCTTGCATTATTTAATTTCCTTACTCTGTTAATCAATTTATATCCGCGATTATATCTAATTATTTTGGTTAAGTAGCTTTTGTAATTATTAAATATAAATATTTCTAAAATTATTTGTTTCAAGGTTTTTTTATGACATAATTATCTTATGGGAAAAATTATCCAATAAAATTAAAAGGAGATAAAGATGAGACAATATGAATCGTATAGATGTAACAAATGTGGAAATATAGTCGAAGTACAAAATGTAGGTGGTGGAACTTTGCATTGTTGTGGTGAAGCTATGGAGATGATTACTGAAAATTTAACTTTTGTAAATTTAATGAAAGCATTTGCCGGAGAATCGCAAGCAAGAAATAAATATGAATATTTTGCTAAAGTAGCCCAAAAAGAGGGATACAGAGATATAGCAGAACATTTTCAAAGAGCAGCTAACAATGAAAAACAACATGCAAAAATGGAACTTGCTTTAAATAATAGAATGGCAAATAATTCTGAAGATAGTTTCGGAAATACTGCACAAAATCTTCAAATGGCAATAGATGGTGAATCTTATGAAAACATAACCATGTATCCCAATTTCGCACAAGTGGCACGTGATGAAGGTCATAAAGAAGCGGCAAAATTATTTACAGGTATTGGTAAAATTGAAGTTGAGCATGAAGCGATGTTTAAAATGCTTTTAGAAAGACTTGAAGCAGATGCTGAGTTTGTAAGTGAAGATGAAGATGAAGAGGAAGCTTGGATTTGTGAAGTTTGCGGTCATGTACATTATGGTAAAAAAGCTTTAAAAGTTTGTCCTGTTTGTAAGCATGGTCAAGAGTATCAATCTAGATTAAATTCTAAAAAATAATTCTTAGAATAGTCTCTAGTCTTAGGGACTATTCTTTTTCGTATCTTTTACTACTTACTTTTTAAAATAACAGTAGTAGAATTGTCTTTAGTTAAATACTTTTTAGCAACTTCTACAATATCTTTAATCTTTAAGCTCTCAATATCTTTTTCATAGCTCATTAAAGGCTCAATATTTCCTCTGATTAAATAACTGCCGTAAAGATTGGCAACACTTGTACTGCTTTCTAGTGAAAATATAAAATCAGATTCCGTATTTATTTTTATCTTATCCAATTCTTCTTGTGACACATCACCATTTTTTATTCTTTCAATCTCATTTAAAATCTCTTTTTCAACATCAACAGCTTCTATTTGGGGATTACAAACCGCTAAAAATAAAAATACTCCGGGATCTTTAAGCTCCATATTATAAGCATAAACTGTATTTACCATTTGTTTTTTATCAATTAAAAGTTCATTTAATCTACTGCTTTTACCACTGCTTAAAAGCTCACTAAGTGCTGACATAGCCACTTGATCTTTATGATTAAAATCTGGAATATGAAAAGTGATTGCCAACATTTGAACTTGAGAGTCTTTATGGATAATTACCCTTTTTGCTCCATCTTGTTTTGGTTCAACAGTATGAAGTTTTACAGGTATATCTTTGGTATTTTTTATATTTTTAAAATATTTTTCAGTCTCTTTAAATACGGTATCTTTATCAATATCTCCGGTTATTAAAACTATTGCATTCTTTGGTTGATAATAAGTGCTGTGGAAATCTTTAATATCTTCTATTGACCAGTTTTGAATATCATTCATAAATCCAATCGGTGTCCAATGGTAAGGGTGATATGTGAAAGTGTTGTTAAATAGTTTAAAGTAAAGGTATCCCATAGGAGAATTATCTGTTCTCCATCTTCTCTCTTCTGCTACTACATCACGTTCTGGTTGAAATTCTTCATCTTTTAATGTCAAGTTTTCCATCAAGTCAGCAAATAGCTCAAGTGATTTTCCCATATTTTTACTACTTGATTTTATAAAATAATGTGTATAATCAAAGTTAGTACTTGCATTGTTTACTCCGCCAAATCCTTTAACTATCTCATCAAATTCACCTGATTTTAAGTTTTTGGTTGATTTAAAATTTAAGTGTTCAAGCATGTGAGCAATTCCACTTTTTCCCATTTTCTCATCACGACTTCCAACATCATAAAAAATATCTGTTGAGATTACATTTGTTCCATTTTTAAGAGGAATTGCTACTATTTTTAGACCGTTGTCTAAAGTCTTTTCATAATACTTTGGTAGGCTGTTTGAGTTTGCCATTAATACTCCTATTGTTAGTGATAGTGTTGTTATTAGTTTGTTTAATTTCATATTTGGATTATATCTAAAATATATTAAATTGAAATGTATGTCAACTTGTAATATTTTTTAGTATATGAATTTTTATCTGATATAGTAATAAAAGATGAGTTTAACTTGATATTCCAAAATGGAACATCAAGTTATGGAGGAAGAAGAAAATTACCTAGAGTACTTACAGAACATGGTATTTTAATGCTTTCTTCTGTACTTAGAAGTAAAGTAGCAATTGATATTAGTATTCAGATTATGAGAACATTTATAGAAATACGAAAGTTTTTATTGACAAATAGTGAGTTGGCTGTCAAGTATAAAGAGTTAGAAGATAGAGTTGTCAAGCGAACTGCTAAAATGGGTAGGTAAAAGTTAAAAATAGTTACACTCTGAAAGAGAGTGTAAAATAAACTGATCTGGCTACACTAATTCATACTTAGAACTTAAATAAATCTAAGTTAAAATAAAAGTATGAAGAAAGTAGAAAATATGAAAAATAGTCAATATACAAGAGAGTTTAGAGATTCAACAATACAGTTGGTTTTAAATAATGGTGATTCAGTTCTAAAAATTGCTAAAGATTTAGATGTAAATCCTAAGACAATTTATAATTGGATGAATGAATATAAAAAGGCGAATCAAGATTTAACTAAATCTATAGTCAAAACTCCCAAAGAAACTTTAGAACAAGAGAATAAAAGGCTAAGAAGAGAAACTAAACTACTTAGGCAGGAGCGTGATATATTAAAAAAAGCAGCAGTATACTTTGCGAAAGAAGTTCAATAAAGTATACCTGGATAAAAGATAATAAAATGAACTTCAATAAAAATCTAATGTGCAAAATATTAAAAGTAGATATTTCAAGTTATTATCATTGGATTAATAATGGATGTATAGTTAAAACAGTAGATGATAAACTTAATGAGTTAATAGAGATTATATTTATTCAAAGTAGATGCAAATATGGTACAAGACTGCAAAAATCACTCCCAAAAAGACACCATATCACTTTCTAAAAAGACACCCTAGCGGTTAACAAAAAGACACCATATCACTTTTTATCTGGACACTTTGGTTGAAAAAGTGATAGGAAAGTTTAAATTAAGTTTATTTGCTGGATTAAAACTAATTTAAGTTTGAGATATTCTCCATATTAAACTACACTTCTAAAAATATTAGGAGTGTATCAATGAGGAGAGTTTTAATGAAACAGATTAAAGAGATACTAAAATTAAAGTATCAAATGGATTTCTCATATAGGAGAATAGCAAAGAGTCTTGGTGTATCTAAATCTGCTGCAGCTGAATATTGTAGAAGATTTGAGATATTACCAGATAAACTGGAAGATTTTTTATTGCATGATGAAGATATTATGTATAAAATGCTTTTCCCTGAACAAACTATATTACACAGGCAATCTTCAAGACCTAAACCTGATGTTGAATATATTGATAAAGAAATTCGTAAAAAAGGTGTTACATATCTATTGTTATGGCAAGAGTATAAAGAGCAGAATCCTGATGGTTATGGATACACTCAATTTAAAACTTATTATCATAAATATAAAAAGAAATTAAATCCATCAATGAGACAAATACACTTAAATGGTGAAAAATTATTTGTAGATTATAGTGGTGTTACTGTTCCTATTTATAATAGTAAAACAGGAGTTATTTCAAAAGCTCAAATATTTGTAGCAGTATTAGGAGCATCAGGTTATACATATGTAGATGCAACACCTAGTCAAAAGCAAGAATACTTTATAAAGTCGCACACAAAAGCTTTTAACTTCTTTGGAGGAGTACCTAAAATATTAGTACCAGATAACCTAAAAAGTGCAGTTATTTCAAATAATAAAGATGGGATTGTTTTAAATGAAAGTTATAAAGCAATGGCAAATCATTATGGGTGTGTAATTGAACCAGCAAGACCATATAAACCAAAAGATAAAGCAAAAGCAGAACAAGGAGTTCAAGCAATTCAAAGATGGATATTAGCCGTTCTTCGGCATAGAAAATTCTTTGATGTTGAAGAACTTAATGATGCTATATCTCCATTGCTTGATATTTATAACTCTAAGGTTATGAAACGATTAAAGAAAAGTAGAGATACTTTATTTAAAGAGTTAGATGAACCATACTTGCAACCACTAGCAGCTAATCAATATATTTATAAAGAGTTTAAAATAGCAACTGTAAATATAGATTATCATATAGAGCTTCAAAGTGCTAGATACTCAGTACCATTTAAATATTTAGGAGAAAAAGTAGAGGTAAGATACTCAACATCTACAGTTGAGATTTATCATAAATCAAAGCTAATTGCCACACATCCAAGATATTATGATAGTGAATATTCAACTATTAAAGAGCACCAACCTGAAAATCATCAATATCAAGATGCGAAGTTTAATCCTGGAAGATATTTAAACTGGGCAAAAAGTATAGGGGTTCAAACTGTAGAGTTTACAAAGATGAAATTAGAACAAGAGCAATTTCCATCATATGCATACAGAAAACTAAATGCCATTCTTTCATTGGCAAAACAATATGAAAAATATGAAGTTGATTTAGCTTTAGGATATGCAATGAGTATTAATGCCACTACAGTTGCATCTATAAAATCAATATTATCAAAAAAGCTTTATTATAAAAAGCCTGCTAATAATATTATAAATATAGCACAAAATAACCACAGTAATATTCGTGGTAATACAGAATATAAATAAAAAGGATAGAAAAAAATGAACCAAGAAACAGTAACAAATAAAATGAGTGAATTAAAATTAGAAGGCTTTAAAACAGCATACTTACGACAAATTGAAGATAGAAATTATGATAAATTATCATTTAATGAGAAACTCTACAACCTACTTGAAGCCCAAGAGATACATCAGCACAACAGAAGGATTAAACTTAATTTTAATATATCAAAAATAAAAGATAAGCAAGCAACTTTAGAAGATTTAGTTTATAAGCAAACAAGAGGTTTAAATAAAGAACAAATTTTAGGATTAGCAAATATGGACTTTATAAGAAATTATCAAAATATTATCATTACAGGTAAAACAGGAACTGGTAAATCTTATCTCGCACAAGCACTAGCTAATCGTTCTATCATGGATGGATTTAAAGCTTATTATATTAGAGTTCCTACAATACTTGAAGATATATCAATCGCAAGAGCAGATGGAACATATACAAATTTCTTACGAAAACTTAGCAAATATAGTATTCTTATTTTAGATGACTTTGGAATAAATCCATTATCAGCTGATGATGCTACAAATTTATTAGAAATTATAGAAAGTAGAGTTGACTTATCATCAATAATTCTCACCTCTCAACTTCCTGTATCACAGTGGTATGATTATTTAAATAATGATACTGTTGCTGATGCAATATTAGATAGGATTGTACATTCTTCACATAGAGTTGAACTAAAAGGTACATCAATGAGGAAAATTATGTCAAAAATAAATTAACACTTGGACACTTTATGCTAAAATGTTGTTAGAGAATATTTCAAATTTGTAAGTGTCCAAGTGTTTGTGATACGGTGTCTTTGTTGAGTGATATTTGTAACAAGACGGCTAAAAGATAAACTAGAGCGATTATATGGGCTTATTGTTTCAAGAAGACGAATTGGAAATATTATGAAAGATTTAAATCTTGTAGCAAATAAAAAGAAAAGATTTAAAGTTAATACAACAGATTCAAATCATAATTTACCTGTAGCACCTAATATTTTAAATAGAGATTTTTATGCTTCAGCCCCTGATGAAAAATATGTGGGAGATATAACATATATTCCAACATCAGAAGGATGGCTATATCTTGCAACTGTAATAGATTTATATTCAAGAAGAGTTGTTGGTTGATCAATGGATGATACTATGAAAGTAGATTTAGTTAATGATGCCCTCATTATGGCATTAAAAAATAGAAATCCACCAAAAGGTTTAATATGGCATACAGATAGAGGTAGTCAGTATGCATCTTACTCTCATAAAGATTTATTAGAAGAAAATGGAATTATACAAAGTATGAGTAGAAAAGGTAATTGTTGGGATAATGCAGTTGCTGAAAGTTTTTTCCATACATTAAAAACTGAACTTACTCATCATGAGATTTATGAAACTAAATCAAAAGCTAATCAATCTATATTTGAATATATAGAAGTATATTACAATAGACAAAGAATGCATAGTGCAAATAATAATTATTCACCAGTTGAGTTTGAAGAGTTAATGTTGCAAAATGAAATGGTTGCTTAGAATTTATAGTTCTTAGTATGATATATAGGGTTGACAGATCACTTTCTTGAGTGGTGATGTAATCATACAAACGAGGGAGACGGACTAATTACTATTAGAAAGATTTCTAAAGACTAATCTAATTAATATCATAGATATTATCACTTCAAATATTGCACTTAAGATAAAAGCAAAGTAGTAAAATTGAGTGATGCTTTGATTGTGAAATGCCAAAGTTGCAACAGCAATTAAAAGTGTAAGCGGCATTGAGTGTGAAATGGCTAAAAGCATTGATTGTTTTAGTCCTATATCTCCTACAAAGAGTAATGAACTTATAACTCTTATTAAAATCATTGATAAAGTAATAAGTAAAGCTGTTATTACAAGATTGTCTATTAAAAGAGATTTTAATTCAAACGAAGTCCCTATCCATATAAAAAATATTGGTACTAACCAACCGAATCCGAAATGTTCCAGTTTATGAGGCAGCTCTTTATTATGTTGAAAAAATGTTGCAATAAATACCCCTGCTATAAAAGTACCAAGAGCAACTTCTAGGTGTAAATAAAGCATTAAAGCAATCATCATAAAAAATATCGCCATAGATACTCTTATTGCTTGTTCTTGAGTATCTCTTTTTGGCATTAGTTTATTTTTAATACCCGGAAACCACCAGATAAGATTGTGAAATAATTTATAACTTAATACCATAGCTATAAATACCATTCCCAATACTATTAATGTTTTATAAAACTCAAAAGATAACCCAAATTCCAAACCGGCACTTACGGTTGTCAGTACAACAATAGATACAATTTCACCAATTAATCCAACAGTAATAGCTAAATTAAGCCATTGTACATCACCATATTCTTTTCTCAAAGTAGCAAGCAAGCCGATTGAAATAAGCGGTAAAGTTACAATAAAGATTTTTGCCAGGTCTAAATAAACGGCAATTACGGCAGATAAAATATATAAAAGAAGAGTGTATAAAAAAGCTTTTTTAATTATACCGGAAGGTAATTTAATAATTTTTCTTAAATCAATTTCAAGACCAGCAAGAAACATCAAATATAAAAAACCTAGCTCTGCAACTAAGTCAAATATATGATTTGATGATATAAATCCTAATGATACAGCAAATGAACCTAATATTATCTCTATAGGAATTGTTGGAATTTTAATAAATTGCGCAATTAGCGGTGAAGAAAATATTATTAATGATAAAGTTATAATAATTGAAATTTCATTTGTCATAATTCATTATTCTCTATTCTACGCTTGACAATCTTCAGCTATAGTGTATCCCAGCTTTTCTAAATTTAACAAATCTTTTGAAGCAGTTTGTCCTGAAGTAGTAAGATAATCTCCTACTACTATTGAATTTGCACCATATTTAAATATATCATATTGTTTTTCTTTAAATGTTATCTCTCTGCCGCCTGCTACCATAAGTTTTTTTGGATTTATTATTTCTCTTGCTTTTTTAATAAGACTAAATGCAACATCTATATCTAAAGTATTTTTTATCATAGGCAGTGCTTCATTTGGATGAAAAAAGTTAAGAGGTACAGTAGTAGGATTAAGCTTTGCAATTGATTTTAACATTAAAATCCTATCATCATCACTTTCCCCAATACCAAAAATCCCGCCGCATACCAAACCAAGTCCAACACTATTTACATTCAGACAAGTTTGAAACCTATCATCCCAGCTATGTGTTGTGCATATTGATGGATAAAACTCTTTTGAAGTTTCAAGATTATGATTGTATCTATTTATACCAGCCTTTTTTAACTCTTTTAGCTGCTCAATACTGGCTAACCCATTACAGGCAATTAGATTAATATTAGGAACCTCTTTTTTAACAGCACTTGCAACTTGACAAACAAATTCTAATCTATCATCAGTTAATCCAGCCCCTGCTGTTACCAAACAGTATCCTGTCGCTTTGTTCTTTTTAGCCATTTTGGCTTCGTGAATTATATCTTCTATTGATTTGCGTTTATATCTTTGGATATCGGCTTTATATCTTACGCTTTGAGTACAGAACTTACAGTCTTCATTGCAAGTACCGCTTTCAATATTGTTTATTGCACAAAGGTATATTTTTTTATTTGTTTCTATCATATTTTATAATTTCTGTTTCCCAAGTTTTATCTTCTAATTTTTTATAATTATACTCTATTATATATTGATTTTTTGTTATTTCTAAAAGTACACATTCTGTAAGGTTCTTTTCTCTGGCACAAATCTCGCCTGGATTTAAAAAGAGGGTATTATTTAAATGTGAGTGTTCAAAAATATGTGTATGACCGGAAATTACAATATTTGTATCACCTGTCATATAAAAAGGTAAATGCATTAGTTTAAATGAAATATCTTTTATTTTAAAGTAATGAGGTTCTTGATAAATATTATAACTTTCTTGAATTGGAACTAAGTTCATATCATTATTACCAAATACACTTGCATAAGGAAGTTTCGTATCTTTTAAAAGTTTTAAATTTTCTTCAACTTCTAAATCACCTGCATGGATCATATATGAAGCACCTTTAAGTTTAAGAAAATTAATAGCTTGTGAAGTTAATTCTACTTTTTTATGACTATCTGATAAAACAGCTATCTTAATTGAAGTTTGTATAGTATCTCCGTCACTTAAAGGACTGGGCAAGATTCCCAATGATCACAAACCAACCATCAATTATAATAAAAAAGATTAGTTTAATAGGCAAGGATATCATAACAGGCGGCAACATCATCATACCTAAACTCATTAAAATAGAGGCAACAATAATATCAATAACCAAAAATGGCAAGAATACCAAAAATCCAATTTCAAAGGCTGTTCTAAGTTCACTTATTACAAATGCCGGCATAAGAAGTGTTAACTGTACATCTTCTATGTTTTTAGGATTTTCTTCATTTTTAATACGGTAAAAAAGTGCTAGATCTGATTCTCTGGTATTTTTAATCATAAAATCTTTAAATGGTTCAGTTCCTTTTTCAAATGCAACTTCATAAGTTATTTTTTCATCCATATATGGTTTAATTCCCTCATTCCATGCTTTTTGTCCATAAGGCTGCATGATAAAGAATGTTAAAATTAAACTTAAAGATATGATGATTTGATTTGGCGGGGATTGTTGCAATCCCATTGCTTGTCTTAAAAGTGAAAATACTATTATAAGTCTGGTAAAACTTGTAGCCATAAGTAAAAGAGTAGGTGCCAAAACAAATAGCATTAAAATAATTGCTATATTTATTGTCTTTACAAATTGAGCTGGCTCATCTACTGCTGCTATTGAAAGATTAATCATTGGTGCCGCGTCAGCTGCAAAGAGCGATGATGTTAATAAAAGAGATGTAAAAATAAATATCGTTCTAATCATTTTCTAAAGAAGCTCCTGAAGTCGTTTTGAAATAGTACCATAATATTTATTCAGACTCATTTAGCAGTGCTGTTAATTTTATGCCGTATAAGTAGATAGTCCAAGATATATAAATCCATAAAAAAAAGAATAACAAAACACTAAAAGAGCCATAAATGGTGGTATAGGTTGTATTATATAAAACATAAAAAGCAAAAAGCTTTTTTGTTATACTTAATGCTATAAGTGTAGTAAATGAGCCAAATATAGCCGCTTTAAATGACACTTTTGCTGTGGTGGATATTTTAAAGATTATTATGAAACATACCCACATAAATATAAAGGTTATAATTGCAGCGTATAAATTACCTTGAAATACTGATGATGCCAATACAAATAATATAAACATTAAAGGTAATAGAATCAAAAAACCAATATATAAAAAAAACATCTTGTAAATAGGTCGTTTTTTAGTATTAAATATTTTATTTACAATATCTTCATAGTTATTAAAAAATAGAGTAAATACAAACAAAAGATAAAAAATACCTATAGAACCTAATTCGTTTGAATTTGATAAAAATTCTTTAATAGTTGAGGTTATTATGCTTGAGTGTGTCGGATTTATGAAATCCAATATATAAGCTGTAAAAGGTGCCAAGTAGATATAAAAAATAGGTATATTGGATACTATAACAATAAGTAAAGCCAATATAGGAAGTAGTGAGAAAATAGTAAAAAAACTCAGACTTGCTGAATAATACAATGTATCATCGTTAAAAAAGTCTATGATTTTTTTAATATTTTTAGTCAAATGCTTTCCTTTTATTTTATAGCCCCATTTTAAAAGGATTTAAAATGTTATTTGGATCAAATGCTTTTTTGATACTTCTGAAAAGTTCCATCTCTGCATCGTTAAAAGCAATACTCATATAAGGTGCTTTTGAAATTCCAATTCCATGTTCACCACTCAAAGTTCCACCCATATCTACTACCATTTTGAAAATCTCTTCAATAGCATGATGTCCATTTTCCATCTGTTTTTCATCATTTTTGTCTTTTACCATAACATTTACATGGATATTCCCATCTCCTGCATGACCAAAACAAGGTACTTGAAGATTATATTTAGCACCTATTTCATAAATAGCTTTTAAAGCTTCCGGCAATTTACTTCTTGGTACTGAAATATCTTCATTTAATTTTTTATTTCCAAAGATTGTAATAGCTGGACTTGCATTTTTTCTTGCATGCCAAAGTTTTTGCGCATGCGCTTCATCTTGCGCTATTACAAAAGAAGTTGCACCATTTTCTAAAAAGCTTTTTTCTAAAGTTTCAAGTTGGAATTTTACTTCATCAGTTAAATTTCCGTCAACATCACCAACTAAAACAGCCCCTGCGTGTTCAGGTAAATCTACATTTAGTTTTTCTCTAAGTGCCTTTATCACAAGTGCATCTAAAAATTCCATAGCAACAGGATTCGCACCGCTTGCCAATGATTTAAAAACAGCATTCATCGCACTGTTTACATCAGGAAAAATACCCATATAAGTTCGTTTGTGTTTAGGTTTTGGGATTAGTTTTAAAGTAATTTCCGTGATTATTGCAAGTGTTCCCTCACTGGCCGTTAAAATACCGGCTATATTATATCCGGCAACATCTTTGATGGTTTTTTTACCTGCTCTTATTATTTCACCATTTGGTAAAACTGCTTTTAATGCCATTACATAATCTTTAGTAATTCCATATTTTGCAGCTCTCATTCCTCCTGCATTTTCACTTACATTTCCACCTAATGTTGAATACTCTTCACTTGCCGGATCCGGAGGATAAAATAAACCGACTTTTTCAGCAGCTTTTTGTAAGTCCATATTTATAAGTCCGGGTTGAACAACTGCAACCATATTTTGCATATCAATTTCAATTAGTTTATTCATATGTCTTTCAAGTGAGAGTACTATTCCTCCTGATGCTGGAAGAGCCCCGCCTGTAAAACCGCTTCCTGCACCTCGTGGTACTATTATGATTTGGTTATCATTACAATATTTAAGAATTTTACTTACATCATTCTCATCTCTTGGAAATATAACGGCATCCGGCTCAAATCTATCTCTGGTAGCATCGTAACAATAAGCTATTAAATGAGCCTTGTTTGACTTTATATTTTCAGCACCTACAAAAGATTCTAATTGTTTTAAATGTTTTTTTTCTACCATGGCAAGAAATCCAACATCTCTGAGAAAATTGATTTATCATTATCTTCTTCATTATTTATTTCGGTTGGCTGATATGTTGTATTACCTATCAACGCTGAAAAATAGCTGTTATAATCTCTTATTTCACTCTCTCCAAAATCCCAAAAATCTTTTTCTATATCAGTAACTTTTGTAAAAAATGGAGTTTGAATTTTTGAATCATTCATTGATAATTTATTGGTATGAAGTGTTTTAAATGAATATGTATCTAAAATATAAAGTTGATTATTTACTGCAATAAAAATCGTTCCAATATCATTAGCTTTACAAAATTCTTTTACATCTTTTTGTTTAGGAACAGGTAATGCCTCTATTTTTAAATAAGCAGCAAATATATCAGAATTTAAAAAGTTTTGAGTCGGGTATAAACTTTGAATCTCTTGATATGTTTCATAGTTTGGTACGATTAGCAAGCTTGAATTATACATATGGTTTAATACAAAAGTATCACCATTAGCTGGTTGTAGTGAAGATGTTGGAATTGCACTTTGAACTAGAGTGTTAGGCTTATACAACATTAAAGTTGAGCTTGAAGCGGAACTTGACTGTACTATAGCGCTAGCTATTATAATAGAATCTTTATTGTATTTATGTACTATGATACCGCTTTGACCAATTTTTAAATTACCTGTATTAATAGTTGCTTTATTTCTATTTACATCGTTTATTAAAATTTCTTTTGTTGCAAGATTAAAAATTGCTCTTTTTGTTTTAAATTTAGTTTTGGTTTGAGGTTGTTGTGTTATTGCTACTTTAGACTGTTTTTCTGCCTGAGTTTCTTTTTTAAATATAAAAAGATGATTATATACAGATTTTTTTTTGCTTACTTGTGAATATTCTATCTTCCAGCCATGTTTTTCCATAGCTGTTGCGGATAATCTCCCTTGACACTCTCCACCGTCTAACAATATAGACTTGTTTATTTTAGAAATTGTGGTATTTTCTTTATAACACAATGTTGTTTGAGATAACAATGTTGATATAAACACTATAGACAAAAGTAATATTTTCAAATTTAATTCCTTAGGGTTCTTTTTTAAATAAAAGATATGTTATCAAAATACTCTTTATAAAATGGTAAAGTAACTTTTTCAAAGTTTTCTTTATCTTTAAAAAGGTTGATATACCATTCAAATTTTATATTGTTGTTTTTTAAAGCCAGTTGAGAAAGTAAAGTGTCATTTATACTACCCAAATTACTAGGAGCTATAAGAATAGTCTGACAATTGAATTCTTTAATTAAATCTATCATAAAATAATTTTTTGTTATTGGTACCATCAATCCTCCGGCACCCTCAATGATTAATGTATCACAAAATTGAAGTAGATAATTTGCTTTTTCTTTGATCAAATTTATATCTATGTTTGTTCCGTTAGATGCTACATACGGTGATGCCGGAAGTTTAAATTGGTAAGGAACTACATCATCTATCGTTGCTTTAAAGTTAGGATTTAATTCTTTTGTTAAATTTAACATAGCTCTACCGTCAAGAGGAATATCTTTAACTCCTGTTTCGATAGGTTTAAAGTATCCTACTTTTTTACCATTCTGTGCAAACTTTTTTAAAAATATTTCACTGGCTTTTGTTTTTCCAACATTTGTATTTGTTGCTGTTATAAAATATATTTGTTTCATATAATCACTTTTTCAGGGAATTTGTTAACTCAATTTGATATAATCAATATAATTAATTAATTTTATCCAAAAAGGTTTTAATATTGGCAGAAAAAAACGAATATGAATTAGATGTTGAATTAGAGGTTGAAGAACCAAAAAAATATAAAGTACTTTTGTTAAATGATAATTTTTCAACTATGGAATTTGTAATAGAGATTTTAAGAAAAATTTTTAGAAAATCACAAACTCAATCAGCAGATATAATGCTACAAGTTCATAATAACGGGAAAGCAGCATGTGGAGTATATTCTCATGAAATAGCTTCTACAAAAGTAGCACAAGTAAAACACAATGCAAAAAAGGCTGGCTTTCCTTTAAAAGCCGTGATGAAAGAGGAATAATATGATAAGTGTAGAGTTACAAAAAATATTTGCAAAATCAATAAGCTATGCAAAAGCAAACAGTCATGAATATATAACACAAGAGCATATATTTTTATATCTGATACAAGATGAACATATTTTTACATTGCTAGAAGACTTGGATATCAATGTAGAAGAGGTAACAGTTAAATTAAAAGAATATATTGAACAAAATACTCCAAAATTCCCGCAAGAATTTAAAAATGATGATCCGGTAGAAACAGTTACGGTAACTACTATAATTGAGCGGATGATAGCTCATACTCAAATGAGTGGAAAAGAAATTGCTGATATAGAAGATATGTTTGTTGCTATTTTAAAAGACGAGAAAGCTTACTGTACATATTTACTCAAAACTTATGGTTTAGAAAGAGTTGATATCCTTGAAGAGATAAGTCATGGAGACAGTGAGGATGATTTTGAAGAGATCGATGAAGAGGTAGAAAAAGATTTATTTAAAAAGAAAAAAGGGGAAACAGCTTTAAGTATCAATAGTATTGAATTAGTAGCACTTGCACAAGAAGGTAAAATTGACCCGGTAATAGGTCGATCTGCCGAGGTTAAACGAGTAATAGAAATACTAGGTCGCAGAAAGAAAAATAATCCAATACTTTTAGGTGAAACAGGTGTTGGTAAAACTGCAATTGCTGAAGCTCTTGCACTTGAAATAGTAAAAGCCAATGTTCCGACAGATCTTCTTGAATCAAGAATTTATATGCTTGATATGGGTGCATTAATTGCGGGTACCAAATATCGTGGAGATTTTGAAAAGAAATTAAAAGCTGTGATTAATGAGGTAGTTAAAGATAAAAATGCGATTTTATTTATTGATGAGATACATTCTATTATAGGTGCCGGAAGTGTTGGAAACAGTTCTATGGATGCTTCAAATATATTAAAACCATTTTTAAGCTCCGGGCAGCTTAGATGTATAGGTGCTACAACTTATGAAGAGTATAGAAATGATTTTTCTAAAGATAAAGCTTTTAGCAGAAGATTTGCAAAAGTTGATATTCAAGAACCAAGTACCGATGATGCAGTTAAAATTTTAGAAGGATTGAAGCCAACTTATGAGCAGTATCATAATTTAAAATATGAAGATGGAACTTTAAGGCTTTGTGTGGAGTTATCTAAAAAATTTATAAATGATAGATTTTTACCTGACAGTGCTATTGATGTTATGGATGAGGTGGGTGCTTCTAAAAAATTTAAAAGTAAAGCGCACAAAAGGAATATAAAAGTAACTATTGCAGATGTTGAGGCAACTATTTCAAGAATGGCTCAAATACCGGCTCGTACAGCTACAAAATCTGATTTAACTTTACTTCAAAATTTAGAAAATAACCTGCAAAGAAAAGTATTTGGACAAGATGAAGCTATTTCAACTATCTGTAAAGCGATAAAAATAAATCGTGCAGGGATGGGTGAAGATAATAAGCCTGTAGGAAGTTTTTTATTTACAGGAAGCACAGGAGTCGGTAAAACTGAAGTAGCAAAAGAATTAGCTGCGCAAATGGGTGTAAATTTTGAGAGATTTGATATGAGTGAATATGGAGAAGCTCATACAATTAGTCGTCTTATCGGCGCACCTGCCGGGTATGTTGGATATGATAAAGGCGGATTGCTTACAGAAGCTATAAGGAAACATCCTCATACAGTTCTTTTACTTGATGAGATAGAAAAAGCACATCCTGATTTGATGGGTTTATTACTTCAAGTGATGGACAATGCAACCTTGACAGATAACAATGGAGCAGTAGCCTCTTTTAAAAATGTAGTTTTAATTATGACATCAAATTTAGGTGCTACAGAAGCTAATGTGATGGGATTTGCTAAAAATGACACATTAAATACTGATAAAGCTGTAAATAAATTCTTTGCACCTGAATTTAGAAACAGACTTGATGCTGTTGTTAAATTTGCTCAATTGGATGAAAAAGTTGTTGTTAAAGTTGTAGCTAAATTTATCAAAGAATTAAGTAACAGTTTAAAAGATAAAGATATTAAGATCACTATAACTGCAAAGGCTAAAAAAGAGTTAGCAGCACTTGGGTATGATAAAAAGATGGGAGCAAGACCACTTCAAAGGGTTATAACTAAAAAAATAAAAGAGCCGTTAACTGATGAGATATTATTTGGTAAGTTAAAAGATGGAGGAGTTGTTAAGATAGGTTTTTCTAGTGATGAATTTACTTTTGAATATAAATAGATAGTTATATTATTTTTATAATCCTTGAAGTAGAATTTGCCAAAGATATTCAACTTCACTGTCGTCAAAATTAATTAAACTCTTTTTTTCAAAAAGCTCTTCTATTTTATTTAATTGGAAGCTTTGAGAATAACTACAAGAGCTATGGGTAGGTAAAAAACTTCTTACAAGCGAAATATTAGATTCTATTTTTTCATCACATAAAAGACATTCATAATCCAAGTGTAATCTACCTTCATACTCACATAATAAAATATAGCTTTCAATAATTGCTCGTTTTGGATTTTGCTTTATCATTTTATGCGCTAAAGTATCAAGTAATTGTATATAAAATTCATCTAACTCTTCTACATCTTTTAGGTGTGGATGAAAAAGTTTTATAAATCTTTGCCAGGCATATAGTTTTTCGCGTTCTAAAAGCCATGGAAAACCAATTTGAATAACATCTTTAAGTCGTGCTATATTACTTTTTAGATTAGTTTCTAATTCAAAATCAATTTTATACCCAATATTTAAATTAGAGTGTCTTGCACCATAAAATCTATATGTAGTATAAAGATGGTTTTCAGCTAAAATTGTAACTATTAAGTCTTCATCTCTAACTTTATTGATATTGATTATATAACCCTGCATAAATTCATTATACATTAAAAATCATTAAATATACTTTTAAGTATGACTTCGATATAATCCGCAAAATATAGGGAATCTCGAAGTAAATTTAAATAAGTTAAGTTTGGAAGTTTAGAGTAATCCTATATTAATATAAGGAAAACAATAAATGAAATTTACGGATTTTAATCTAAAGAAAGATTTAGAAAAAGCTGTTGACGCAGCAGGGTTTGTAGAACCAAGCCCAATACAAGAACAAGCAATTCCAGTAGTAATTGCAGGTCGTGATATAGTAGCCCAAGCTCAAACAGGTACAGGTAAAACTGCTGCTTTTGGTCTTCCAATTTTACAAAATATGAAATGTGATGGTACTGTTGAAGCAGTAGTTATCGTACCTACAAGAGAACTTGCAATGCAAGTAAGTGATGAGCTTTTTAGATTTGGAAAATTCTTAAATGCAAAAACTGCAACTGTATATGGTGGTAGTTCATACTCAAGACAAATTAAACATGTTGAACAAGCTTCAATTATAGTTGCTACTCCAGGTAGATTTATAGATTTACTTAAAAATAAACAAATTAAGATTTCTCCATCATTTGTAGTTTTAGATGAAGCAGATGAGATGATGGATATGGGATTTCTAGATGATATTAAAGAAATTTTTACATATATGCCAGATGAAAGACAAACTTTAATGTTCAGTGCTACTATGCCTGAACCTATTAAAAGACTAGCAAAAACAGTTCTTAATAACCCAGAATTTATCACTATTACTAAAAGTGAAATAACAAATACAAATATTAAACAATCATTTTATGTAGTTGAAGAATATGAGAGAGATGATGCTTTAATGAGACTTTTTGATTATAAAAATCCTCATAAATCAATTGTATTTTGTAGAATGAAAAGAGATGTTGACAGATTGGCAACTTACCTTGTATCTCAAGGATTTAGTGCGAAAGGTCTTCATGGAGATATGGAGCAGAGACAAAGAGAAGAAGTTATTCGTGCGTTTAAAGGTGATAAACTTGAGGTTTTAGTAGCAACTGATGTTGCAGCAAGGGGACTTGATGTAAAAGATGTATCACATGTATTTAATTATCAGTTACCATTTGATTCAGAGCCTTATGTGCATAGAATTGGAAGAACAGGAAGAGCTGGGAAAGAAGGAATTGCAGTTTCTATTGTAACACCTGCTGAGTTTAGAAGTCTAAAAAAGATTCAAAAAGATGTTGGAACTCAAATTGAGTCAAAAGTAATACCAACTATAGGTGATGTAAGAAGTAAACAAAAAGCTTCACTTGTAGATAAACTTAAAGCTCAAGAGATAGATGAAAAAGTATGTGATTTTATTGAAGATTTAAAAGAAGATTTTGATTTATCAACTATTGTTTATAAGTTGGCTTCATATATTGGAGATCAAGAGAAAGTTAAAGGTAAAGATAAAATTGGAAAATCTTTAAAAGATATTGAATTTATGCTTTCAAGAGTAAGAGAAGGCGGTGGTGGCGGAAACCGTAACCGAAGTCAAAGAAGAAGAAATGGTTCTGGTGGAGGCGGTGGATACCGTGGAAACAGAAGTGGCGGTGGAAGTCGTGATGGTGGAAATCGAAGTCGTAGTGGCGGCGGAGATAGAAATCGAAGTAGAGGTAGAGATTAATTCTCAACTTGAATTAAAAAAAGGTAGAGCTAAAAACTCTACCTTTTTTTATGGTTGCTATTTTATATTAAAGCTCACAAAGAGATTTATCTCTGTGATTTAACATAGTTCTAGTATTTGTTAAAAACTCATCTACTTCTATAGCACATTCACGCCCCTCATGAATAGCCCAAACTACAAGTGATTGACCTCTTCTACAGTCTCCTGCACTAAATAAACCATCAACTGAAGTTGCAAAGCCAGTTGTTTTTATATTACTTCTTTCATCTGTTTCAAGGTTTGATTCTTTTATAACATCATCTTGTAATGGTCCTAAAAATCCCATAGCTAAAAGTACTAAATCTGCTTTAAGTACAAATTCGCTTCCTGCTATTTCATTAAAGCCTCTACCTTCCCATTCAATTTTTACACAATTAATACCTGTAACATTATCATTTTCATCTTTGATAAATGATTTTGAAAGAATATTAAAATCCATCGCACAACCCTCAGCTTGAGAAGTTGACAGTTTAAAAACTCTAGGGTATGTAGGCCAAGGCATATCAGCAGTTCTCTCATCTGGTGCTTTTGGCATAAGCTCAATTTGAGTTACACTAGTTGCTCCTTGTCTTATTGAGTTTCCAACACAGTCACTTCCTGTATCTCCACCACCAATAACAACTACATGTTTATCAGTTGCAAGTATATCAGTATCAAACTTTTCTCCCTCAACACGACCATTTGCTTGAGATAAAAACTCCATAGCAAAATGAATATTATTAGCATCTCTATTTTGTATTGGTAAATCTCTTGGATTTCCAGCTCCTGTTGTAATAATAACTGCATCGTTTGTTTCTTGTAAATCAGCTAATGGAATATCAGCACCAATATTTGCATCAGTAATAAACTTCACTCCCTCTTGACTCATTAGATCAACTCTTCTTTGAACTACATCTTTTTTATCAAGTTTAAAGTTTGGAATACCATATCTTACAAGTCCGCCAATTCTTTTCTCTTTTTCATAAACTGTTACATTATGTCCAGCTTTATTTAGCTGATTTGCAGCTGCAAGACCTGCAGGACCAGAACCTATAATAGCTATATTTTTACCTGTTTGTCTTTTTGGAATTTGTGGTTTCATCCAACCTTTTGAATATGCTTTTTCTATAATTGCATATTCAATATTTTTAATCCCAACAGCCGTTTCATTCATACCTAATACACAAGCAGTTTCACAAATTGCAGGACATACACGCCCTGTAAATTCAGGAAAGTTATTTGTACTCATTAAAGTTCTAAATGCACCCTCCCATTTTCCTCTATATATTTGATCATTAAATTGAGGTATTAAGTTTCCAACTGGACACCCATAGTTACTGTGACAAAAAGGTACTCCACAATCCATACATCTAGCACCTTGAAACTCCATCTCTTTTTTACTTAAAGGTGTTGTAAACTCGTTATAATGTTTTATTCTTTCAACAACTGGTGCTAATGTAAAAATTTTTCTATCATAATCTTTAAATCCTGTTATTTTTCCCATAATTAATCCCCCTAAGCGCTTAGATGTACTGTAACATCTTGCTCATCTTTTAATCTTTTTTTATGTGCAAGCACTCTTTTATAATCTATTGGAAATACTACGATAAATTTATCTTTAGCATTTTCCCAATCTTCTAAAATTACTTTTGCCTCTTTAGAATTTGTATATTTTACATAATCTTCAATCATATTTTTTATCTCTTCTTCATGATCAGCATGATCTGTAATTTTATCTAAATCAACCATACCTTTATTGATTCTTTTAGATAATGAGTTGCCCTCATCATAGATAAATGCAATACCACCACTCATACCAGCAGCAAAATTTTTACCAATTTCACCTAAAATTACAACTCTACCACCTGTCATATATTCACAACCATGATCACCAATAGAGCCAACAACAACTTTTGCACCACTATTTCTTACACAAAATCTCTCACCTGCTTGTCCATAAATATATGATGTACCGGATGTCGCTCCATAAAATGCAACATTTCCTAAGATAGTTGTACTGTTTGCATCATAAGTAGCATTTAAAGGTGGGTAAAGGATAAGTTTACCACCACAAAGACCTTTTCCAAAGTAATCATTTGCATCACCCTCTATCTCAAATGTGATACCACTATTTACAAATGCACCAAAACTTTGACCTCCAGTACCCTTAGCAACAAAATGAATTGTGTCATCTGCCAATCCATCTTCAGCATAAATTTTTGTCATAGCTGAACTTAACATTGTTCCTACAGTTCTATGAGTATTTCGTAAATTGATCTCTTTTTTAATTGGAGTCTTATTTTTAATGGCATCATTCATCATCTCAATAAGCTCATTATCAAGTGCCGTTTCAATACCATGATCTTGACTCATAGTATTATAAGAGCTATCCGCACTTCTTACATGCATCTTATGTAATAATTTATCTAGTTGTAAATGTTTAGCTTTCCAATGTTTCACACCCTCTTTTGCTTTAAGCTTATCAACACGACCAACCATTTCATTGATAGTTTTAAATCCGAGACTAGCCATAACTTCTCTTAAATCTTGTGCTAAAAATTTGATAAAGTTTACTACATGTTCAGGTTTACCTGTATATTTAGCTCTTAAATCTTTATCTTGTGTAGCAATCCCTACAGGACAAGTATTTAGATGACATTTTCTCATCATAATACAACCCTCAACTACAAGTGCAGAAGTTGCTACTCCCCACTCTTCGGCACCGAGTAAAGTTGCAATAGCAATATCTCTACCGGTTCTAAGTTGTCCATCAGTTTGAAGAACAATTCTACCTCTTAAACCATTTTTAATTAAAGTTTGATGAGTTTCTGCTAGTCCTAATTCCCAAGGAAGTCCTGCATGTTTGATAGATGTTTGAGGAGATGCTCCTGTACCACCATCAAATCCTGCTATTAAAATTACATCAGAAAATGCTTTTGCAACACCAGCAGCAATAGTACCAACACCAACTTCAGATACTAACTTAGTATTAATCCTAGCATCTTTATTTGCATTTTTAAGGTCATGAATTAATTGTTTTAGATCTTCAATAGAGTAAATATCATGATGCGGTGGTGGTGAAATCAGACCAACACCTGGAGTTGAGTGACGAGTCGCTCCAATTATATCATCTACTTTATGACCGGGAAGTTGTCCACCTTCACCTGGTTTTGCACCTTGTGCCAGTTTGATTTGAATCTCTTCGGCATTTACAAGATAGTTTGCAGTCACACCAAATCGTCCAGATGCAACTTGCTTAATTTTAGAGTTTTTATTTGTTCCAAATCGCTTACTATCTTCTCCACCCTCACCGGTATTTGATTTTGCACCAATACTGTTCATAGCAATTGCTAGAGTTTCATGAGCTTCAGCAGAGATAGAACCATAACTCATAGCTCCGGTTGCAAATCTTTTCATAATATTTTCAACCGGTTCAACTTCATCAATACTTATAGGATCTTTTTTTGTAAAATCAAGTAAACTTCTAAGTGTTATAAAATTCTCTTGCGGCTCATCTATTATTTTAGTATATTGTTTAAATGTATTAAAATCATTATTTTTAGTTGATTGTTGAAGTAGATATATAGTTTCAGGAGAGAAAAGATGATTTTCACCTCTTTGTCTATATGCATACTGTCCACCAACACCCAAGTCATTTGTCTCTATCATCTGTTTAGGATATGCAATACTGTGGCAAAGTTTTGTTTCAATTTCTATTGTATCTATATCAATACCGCCTAATCTTGAAGGTGTTCCTTTAAAGTATTTATTTATTAACTCATCTCCTAACCCAACAGCTTCAAATATTTGAGCTCCTGTATAAGAACGGATAGTAGAAATTCCCATCTTAGACATAATCTTAAAGATACCCTTGCCAATAGCAGTGATATAGTTTTGTTCTGCCATTTCAGGAGTTACATCTTCATTTATCATTTTTCTTTTTCTCATATCTTCAATAGATTCAAATGCTAAATAAGGGTTGATTGCATTTGCACCATATCCAACTAAAGTTGCAAAATGGTGAATCTCTCTAGCTTCAGCTGTTTCAATTACAAGTCCACAATTTGTTCTAATACCTCTTGAGATCAAACGATGATGAACAGCACTAGTTATAAGTAATGATGGTATCGCTGCTTTTGTTTTATTAACTCCACGAGTAGATAAAATAATTACAGTATAGCCATCTTCTACAGCTTCACAAACTTCATCTTTAACTTTTTTTACAGCCTTTTTCATATCACCATCTTTAGTAGTATCAAATAATACAGAGATAGTTTTAGCTTTAAAGTTAAATTTACTTACCCCTCTTAGCTTTTCAAGTTGAATATTTGTTAAAATAGGTGTTGAAAGTTTGATAAAATTTCGTTTTTCATCTACCTCTTGAAATAAGTTACCTTGGCTTCCTATATAAGAAGTTAAACTCATAACAGATTTTTCTCTTATTGGATCAATCGGCGGGTTTGTAACTTGAGCGAATAGTTGATGGAAATAGTTATAAAGGTTAATTGATTGATGTGATAATACTGCAAGTGCTGCATCATTACCCATAGAACCAGTTGCTTCATAAGCATTATTTGCCATAGGAGTTAAAATAGTTTTAAGATCCTCTTGTGTATATCCATAACATTTTTGTCTTTGTAAGATAGTTTTATGATTTGGTTGTTTTACATCTCTATTTAAAGGTAAATCATCTAAATTAATTTTTTGATTATCTATCCAGTCTTTATAAGGGTGTGCAGAGCAAATTGTCTTTTTAATCTCCTCATCAGTGATAATTCTGCCATTTTCTAAATCAGCTAGAAACATTTTACCGGGTTGTAATCTACCTTTTAAAACTATATCTTCACTTGGAAATTCTAAAGCACCTTGCTCGGAAGCCATTACTAAAATATCATCCTTAGTTAAACAATATCTTGAAGGTCGCAGACCATTTCTATCCAAAGTTGCCCCTATAAATTTACCATCAGTAAATGCGACAGATGCTGGACCATCCCATGGCTCCATAAATGTTGCATGATATTCATAAAATGCTTTTGTATCTTCATTCATCTCGTCATCTTTCCAAGCTTCAGGAATCATCATCATCATCACATGTGGTAAAGACCGCCCTGCGAGAGTAAGAAGCTCTATAACATTATCTAAAACAGAACTATCACTACCTTTATCTTCATTTATAAGATAAGGATATATTTTTTCTAATTCATCTTCACTAAATAATTTTGATTTTAATAATGACTTTCTAGCCTTCATCCAGTTGATATTTCCTCTTAAAGTGTTTATCTCACCATTATGTGCTATATATCTAAAAGGTTGAGCCAATGCCCAAGATGGGAAAGTATTTGTTGAAAATCTACTATGCACTAGAGCAATAGCCGATTCATAATCTTCATCTTGCAGGTCTGAAAAATATGATGGAAGTTGATCTGTTGTAAACTGCCCTTTGTAAGAAATAGTTTTATAAGACATAGACGGCATATAAAAATAACCTGTACCCTGTGTAGGAGATGCAGTTACTCTTGATTGTGCATATTTTCTTATTACAAATAGTTTTCTCTCAAAAGCATCACCATCGATATCATCAGCTTTTTTTACAAAAACATGTTGAATAATAGGCTCAACACTCAATGTAGTCTCTCCTAATTTTTCATTAGAAGTTGGAACTTTTCTCCACCCTAAACACTCTTGCCCTAAATCCTCAATACATTGCTCAACAACACTTTGACATTCAGTATAAGCATTTGGATCTCTTGGTAAAAATACAACACCTACTGCATAAGATCCAAATTCAGGTAGATCAATACCTTCCTCTTTTGCAATTTTTTGCATAAATTTATGTGGCATTTGAGTTAAAATACCAGCTCCGTCACCACTATTTTTTTCAGCTCCTGTTGCACCTCTATGCTCAAGGTTTATTAATAGTTGTATCCCATTGCTTACAATACTATGAGATTGTACCCCTTTTAAATGTGCGACAAAACCAATACCACAAGCATCATGCTCAAACTCTGGATCATAAAGACCCTCTTTTTCAGGATAACATTTTAATTTCATATACAACTTCTCCATTTGGATTTAATTTGACTTTAGGATATCTAAAAGTACTTGTTTAACAGTTTAAATAAATAAATAATACTAATCAATAGCGTCATAATATGCCACTTAACCACTTTTTAATTATCATTTAGATACACTCCTCAAATTAAATATAAACATATAATAAAAGGAAAAAGATGGGTTGTAATTTAGACAAATTAACTTCTTTTAAAGACAATTGTGGTTTTGGACTAGTTGCAAACTTAAAAAACAAACCAACACACCAAAATCTTGAAGATGCTATAGAATCGCTTTCAAGAATGATGCACAGAGGTGCTGTAGCCGCTGATGGTAAGAGTGGAGATGGAAGTGGATTGCTTCTTTCAATGCCAGATAAATTTATGAGAAAGATTGCTAAACAAAGTAATATAGATTTACCGCAGAAATATGCTGTTGCTATGATATTTGCTACTGATGATAATCAAATTGATGTATTTAAAAAATATTGTGAAATAAATGATTTAAAAGTAGTTTTAACTCGTACTGTTCCTATTGATACAGATGCTTTAGGAAAACAAGCTTTAGAGATTTTATCAAATATTATTCAAGTTTTTGTTGTGCCTAATTCACTTGTATCAACTCAAAGATTTGATGCTATGCTTTATTTAACTAGAAAAGAGTGTGAACATGAATTAACAGCTGATGAAGATTTTTATATCCCCACATTTTCATCTAAAGTGATTGCTTACAAGGGGCTTGTGATGCCTACAACTATTAAGCAGTTTTATAAAGATTTGTCAGCTGAAGATTTTAAAATTTCATTTGCCCTTTATCATCAAAGATTTTCAACCAATACACTTCCAAGATGGAGACTAGCACAACCGTTTAGAGGTATTGCACATAATGGCGAGATTAACTCTATTGATGCAAATAGATTTAATGTAAAAGTAAAAATGGAAACTATTAAATCTGATATTTTTAGTGATGAAGAATTGGGGCGAATTTTCCCGATTTTACAAGAGGGTGGCAGCGATAGTGCATCTTTAGATAATATGTTTGAATTTTTAATTGTCAATGGTATGGATTTCTTTAAGGCTGCAAGAAGTTTAGTTCCGGCACCTTGGCAAAATGCTCCGCATATGGATCCTGATTTAAGAGCTTTTTATGAGTACAGCTCAACTTGTTTTGAACCTTGGGATGGACCTGCTGCTGTTTCACTTACAGATGGTCGGTACATTGGATGTTTGATTGACCGTAATGGTTTGAGACCTTCAAAATATGTAATTACAAAAGATGATAGATTGTTCATAACCAGTGAGTATGGAACTGTTGATATTGCCGATGATAATATTTTAGAGAGAGGAAGATTACAATCTGGACAAATGATTGGGCTTGATTTAAAATATGGAAAAGTTTTAAAAGAAGATGATATCAATGATTATTTGAAATCTTCTCAGAATTATGCAAAATGGTTGACAAAAGATATGGATTATCTGCAAGAATATGTTGAAGAAACATTTTTAGATAATGATGATTATAAATTTGAGCAGTTACCGAAAAAACAAAGATATTTTAATATATCTTATGAAGTATTGGACCAAATGATTGAGCCAATGTCTGATGATGGTAAAGAACCAACTGGTTCTATGGGTGATGATACTCCATTGGCTTGTTTTTCAAATAAACATAGAAATTTTACTGACTTTTTTAGACAAAAATTTGCACAAGTTACAAACCCGCCAATTGACCCATACCGTGAAAAAGTTGTGATGAGTTTAAATACCGGGTTTGGTCAAATTCACAATGTTTTAACAGAAAATGCAAAGTTTGCCAAAAGATTAAAATCTGCCAGTCCGATTTTAATGAAAGAAAAAATGGATGTACTTGTATCTTTTGGAGATGAAAAAAATCCAAGATTTGATGAGTATTATAAAAATAAATTTTTTACAACTACTTTTAAAGCTGATTTAAAATTATCTTTAGAAACTCTTTACCGCAGTGTAAAAGATGCAATAGTAAAAGAAAAAGTAAGTGTAGTAATTTTAGATGATAGAGCGTTGGATAAAGCTCACAAACTTATACCTATGGCATTGGCAGTAGGATTTATAAATCAAAATTTACAAGTTGACGGTATTAAAAACAGTGTTTCAATAGTTACAGTTACCGGGGAAGTTTACGACCCGCACAGTGCTGCTGTGTTGTTGGCTTTTGGTGCAACTGCAATTTATCCGTATATGATGTACGCTTCAGTTGTAGCTTATAATGAGAGAAAAGAGTTATCAACTTATGCTCTATCAGCTAAATTAAAAAATACTCAAGTTGCTCTTAATGGCGGGTTGATGAAAATTATGTCAAAGATGGGAATTGCTACGATTGCTTCATATAGAAACTCGTCTTTATTTGATGTTATTGGTTTAAGTGATGAGATTATCTCTGATTGTTTTTCTCATGCTATGTCAGATCTGTGCGGTCTTGGATATGAAGATATTGAAAAAAGAATCGAAGCTTCACATTTTGATGCATTTGTCAGCGATAAAACAATGTATCCACTTGATATGGGTGGTTTTTATAAATATCTTAATGATGGTGAATATCACGATTTTGGTCCTGCAACAACAAAAGCAATACAAAGTGACTTTAAAGGGCTTAAAGCTTTAATTGAAGGAAGAGATAAAAAGTTTATACGAGATTTCTTTGAATTTAACAGTGATAAAAAATCAATTGATATTAAAAAAGTTGAATCTAAAGATGAAATTTATAAAAGATTTGCAGCTGCTGCTATGAGTTGCGGAAGTATCTCTGTTGAAGCTCATGAAGCAATTGCAGTTGCTATGAATACAATTGGTGCTATGTCAAATTCAGGGGAGGGTGGAGAAGACCCTGCCAGATTTGGAACATTGAAAAATTCTAAGATTAAGCAAGTTGCATCTGGAAGATTTGGTGTAACTCCCGGGTATTTAAGAAGTGCGATGGAGTTACAAATAAAAGTTGCTCAAGGTGCAAAACCGGGTGAGGGGGGTCAATTACCCGGATCTAAAGTTACTCATATGATAGCAACTTTAAGACATACAACTCCCGGTGTTACTTTGATTTCACCGCCTCCGCATCACGATATTTACAGTATTGAAGATTTGGCACAATTAATTTTTGATTTAAAACAAATCAATCCAGATGCTACTATTACAGTTAAACTTGTATCAACTATTGGTGTTGGAACTATTGCTGCGGGTGTTGCTAAAGCTTATGCTGATAAGATTATTATCAGTGGTGCTGACGGCGGTACTGGTGCTGCTCCGTTAACTTCTATTAAACATACAGGAAATGCTTGGGAGTTAGGGCTTAGTGAAGCTCATAATGCTCTAAAAGCAAATCATTTAAGAAGTAGTGTTCATCTTCAAGCAGATAGTGGGTTAAAAACTGGTATTGATGTAGTAAAAGCTGCTATGTTAGGTGCTGAATCTTATGCATTTGGAACCTCACTTTTAACAATTCTTGGATGTAAGATTTTAAGAATTTGTCATACAAATAAATGTAGTGTCGGTGTTGCAACTCAAGATGTAGATTTAAGAGAAAAATTTAGTGGAACAGTTGAGAGACTTATATCTTATTTTGAATTTTTAGCACAAGATGTTCAAGAGATACTTAGCACTTTGGGTTATACTAAAATGGAAGATATAATTGGTCGCAGTGATTTACTTAAAGTTATAGATGATGAATTTGCACAAAAATTTGACTTTCAAAATGTTTTAAGAAGAATTGACGGGATTGATACTTGTCAACAAAAATCAAATGAGCCATTTGATAAAAATGAGATGGAAAAAGCACTTCTTAAAAAAGTTCATCCAACTATTGAGAATCCAAATGATTCAATTACAATTGATACAAATATCAGCAATTTAAACAGAAG
Organism: Arcobacteraceae bacterium; assembly: GCA_965242915.1. Taxonomy (GTDB): domain Bacteria; phylum Campylobacterota; class Campylobacteria; order Campylobacterales; family Arcobacteraceae; genus CAJXII01. Next base: position 51,592 of record CBDETN010000021.1, on the reverse strand, counting down.
CTTCGGTACTTTGATTTCTGGAGAGATTGCGAAGTATTATGGAGATGACGGATTGCCTGAGAATTCAATAAACTTTAATTTAAAAGGTATTGCAGGACAATCATTTGGTGCATTTTTAAGTAAAGGGATAAATATTTATCTTGAAGGTGCGGGAAATGATTATATTGGAAAAGGTATGAGCGGCGGTAAGATTATCATTAATCCTGCACAGCAGGGTGAAAAATTTGCAGGTGCAGGAAATACCTGTCTTTATGGAGCAACTGGCGGAAAACTTTATATTAGAGCCTCTGTGGGTGAGAGATTTGCAGTTAGAAATTCAGGATGTATTACAATAGTTGAAGGTACTGGAAATAATGCTTGTGAATATATGACAGGCGGTATTATGGTAACTTTAGGAAAAACCGGTATTAATTTTGGTGCGGGTATGACAGGTGGTTTAGCATTTGTTTATGATAAAAATAGAGAGTTTATAGATAATATGAATCAAGAGTTAATTGAAGCAGTTAGAATTGATACAGATGATACGGAGAGAGAACGAATTTATCTTAAAAAGATGCTAAAAGATTATGTCAATGAAACTAAATCTATAAAAGCACAATGTATATTGGATAATTTTAGAGCACAAATTAGAAACTTCTGGATGGTAAAACCTAAAAATATGACAGTGTTACCGCTAAATCCAGATGAGGGGGTTTAAGATGTTGAATTTTACTAAAGTTGATAGAGTAAATCCTAACAAACGGGATGTGATGAAAAGAATCAAAGATTTTGATGAAGTGTATGAAGTATTTGGGAAACACAAAGCATCAGAACAAGCTGAACGATGTATTCAATGTGGAGATCCATATTGTCACTCTAAATGTCCATTGCACAATATAATTCCCGCTTGGCTTAAACAAACTGCAAGGGCAGATTTAGAATTAGCATTTAATATTTCAAATGAAACTTCGCCGTTTCCAGAAATTCTTGGAAGAATTTGTCCTCATGATGTGCTTTGTGAGGGTGATTGTAGTTTAAATGATACTCATGGCGCTATTACTATTGGAAGTATTGAAACACATATTAGTGAAAAAGGATTTGAACAAGGTTTAAAACCAAAATTTTCAGATAAAAGAATAGGTAAGAAAGTAGCTATTATTGGTTCTGGACCTGCCGGTATCAGTACAGCTACTTATTTACTTAGAAATGGAGTTGAAGTTGAGATGTTTGAGCGGGCAAGTCGTGCCGGCGGGCTTTTAACTTATGGAATTCCCGGATTTAAATTAGACAAACAAGTTATTCAACGAAGAATTGATTTTTTAACAGATGCCGGGATGAAATTAAATTTAAATTGTGAAATAGGAAAAGATAAAAGTTTTGAAGATTTAGAAAAAGATTTTGATGCTATTTTTATAGGAATTGGTGCAACTAAAGGTAAAAGTTCCGGTTTAGAGGGTGAAGATTGTTTAAATGTGTATAACGCAATGGATTTTCTTACATCAATTCAAAAACGAAACTTTGAGGAAAAAGACAATAAGTTTATCAATGTACAGAAAAGAAAAGTTTTAGTAATCGGTGGTGGAGATACTGCTATGGATTGTGTTAGAACTGCTGTACGAGAGGGAGCTTCTAGTGTGAAATGTCTTTATAGAAGAGATGAAGCAAATATGCCTGGAAGCAAAAAAGAGGTACAAAATGCAAAAGAGGAGGGTGTTGAATTTGTATTTAATGTAGCACCTAAGTCTATTGTTACAAACAGCGGTATTCTTGCAACTGCTTTAGAGTTGGAAAAAACAAAATTAAGTAAACCTGATGCCAACGGAAGACAAAAAGTTGAAATTATTGATGAAAGTATCTATTTGGAAGAGGCTGATATTGTCATTATGGCACTTGGTTTTACTCAAGAATTGCCGCAATTTATTAAAAATAGTGGTTTAGAACTAGATAAGTGGGATGGTATAAAAACAGATGAAAACCATCAAACATCAAACCCTAAAATTTATTCTGGCGGCGATGGTGTAAGAGGTGCTGATTTAGCAGTTCGAGCAGCAGCAGATGGAAAAGATGCCGCATTGGCAATTGTAAAGAGTTTTTTAAATCAAACTGATAAAGCAGAGTGGAGCTAAAAATGGAAGAGTTAAGAACTTGGTGCGAAAGTGCAGATTTAAATATTCAAGATAAGATGGGTACAACACCTCTTATGACAAGTGCTCAAAAAGGTGATCTTAAAGTGGTTAAGCTTATAATTCAATACGGAGCGCATTTAAATTTAAAAGATAAGAATAAATTTTCTGCTTTATATTATGCAACTTTAAATAATCATTTGGATGTAGTAAAATATCTTATGAATAATGGTGCTAGATTAAATGATGAGATATATATGACAGCAATACTTAAAGATTTTAAAAGTATTAGTTTATATTTTGATAGTTTAGATTTGACTAAGCAGATATTAACAACAAAATTAAAAAAATATTAAAGGGTAATAAATGGATAAAATAGAAGTATCAAGACAAGTTAATCCGAATAAAGTAAATACACTTTTAGATGCTTTGCCATATATAAAAGAGTTTAGCGGACAGACAGTTGTTATTAAATATGGTGGTTCAGCGCAAACAAGCTCAGAATTACAAGAGAAGTTTGCACAAGATATTGTTTTACTTTCGCTTGTGGGTATTAAACCTGTAATAGTTCATGGCGGTGGTGCAAAAATATCTGATATGCTTGCTAAACTTGATATAAAATCAAAATTTGTAGATGGACACAGAGTTACATGTGAAGATAGTATGAAAGTTGTTGAGATGGTTTTAAGTGGAGATATTAATAAAAATATAACATCATTGCTTAATCATCATGGTGCCAAGGCTATTGGAATAAGTGGAAAAGACAGCAGTTGTATTGAAGCTGTTGCAAAAGAAAATGGAAAGTTTGGATATACGGGTGTTATAACATCTATTAATTCAAATATGATATCAGATTTAATAGCAGAAGGATTTATACCTGTAATTGCTCCAATTGCCGATAGTGCCAAACCTAATCATCCAGGATTTAATATAAATGCAGATATTGCAGCATCACAAATTGCCAGTGCTTTAAATGCAAATAAAGTATTATTTTTAACTGATACAAAAGGTGTATTGGATAAAAATGGCAAACTTTTAAATTCTTTAGATAAAGATGATGTAGAAGGCTATAAAAAAGATGGAACAATACATGGCGGTATGATACCAAAAGTTGACAGCTGTATTGATGCAATTTATAATGGTGTACATAAAGCGCATATAATTGACGGTAGAGTTGAACATACTATTTTACTTGAACTTTTTACAAGTGATGGAATAGGTACACAATTTTTTAAAAAAGGTGAGGATTAAATCAATGTTTATAGGAACAAGAGGAAATGATGGTAAAAGAGCTGAAGAGGTTGAATTTTCAGATGCTATTTTAAATCCAAGTTCATCTTATGGTGGTTTATATGTACCAAAAGAGATTCCCGTACTAGGTGAAGGGTTTCTTTCAAAACATATAAATATAAGCTATAAAGAATTAGCATTTGACATACTTAAATCTTTTGAAATAGATATTGATGATGATACTATAAATGAGGCTTTAAGTTTATATGATAATTTTGATGATAAAAATAATCCATCACCGGTAATAAAAATAAAAGATGATCTGTTTGTAAATGAACAATATCATGGACCAACACGAGCTTTTAAAGATATGGCGCTGCAACCTTTTGGAAGTATTTTAAGTGCAGTTGCTAAAAAAAGAAGTGAACAATATCTTATTTTGGCAGCAACTTCAGGAGATACTGGACCAGCAGCATTGAATACTTTTAAAAATAAAGAGGGTATAAAAATAGTTTGTTTGTATCCTCACGGTGGTACTAGTGATGTTCAAAGACTTCAAATGGTTACAGAAGACGGACAAAACTTAAAAGTAATTGGTATAAACGGAAACTTTGATGATGCCCAAAATGCTTTGAAAAATCTTTTGGCATCGCAAAGTTTTAAAGATGAGTTACTAAAAGACGGTTTAAAATTAAGTGCTGCAAATAGTGTAAATTTTGGTAGGATTATATTTCAAATCATATATCACTTTCATAGTTATTTAGAGCTTTTAAGACAAAATGAGATTAAACTTGGTGAAAAGATTTATATAGATGTACCAAGTGGAAATTTTGGAAATATTTTAGGTGCTTTTTATGCACAAAAGATGGGACTTCCTATAGAAAAACTTTTAGTATCATCAAATAAAAATAATATCTTAACACAATGGTTAACAACCGGTATCTATGATATAAGAGATAAAGAATTGTTCTTAACCACATCTCCTGCTATGGATATACTAAAATCTTCAAATATAGAAAGAGTTATTTTTGACCTGTTTGGCTTTAAGAGAACTAAAGAGCTTATGGAATTATTGAATGATAATAGATATTTTGAACATACACAAGAAGAACTGGAAGAGTTGAAAAAATATTTCAGTGCTACATGCAGTGATGATGATTATGGAAGAGAAGCTATTAAAAGGTTTGTGGACAGCGGTTATTTAATGGATCCGCATACTGCTACTTGTATAAAAGGTTATGAAGAGTTGCGAGAAGATAAGAATTTAAAAACTGTAATTTATTCTACAGCTGAGTGGACAAAATTTTCTCCGACAGTATTGAATGCTTTAAATCAAAATACTGTAAAATATAATGACAAGGAAGCTTTGGAGAGTATATCTGAACAATTGAATTTAGAGATACCTCAAAGTATAAATAACTTATTTAACGCTAAGATTTTACATGATACGATTATAGATGTAGAAGATTTAGAAATGGAAATTAAAAAGTTTTTAAAGGTTTAAAATGCCAAAGAAAGTGTTAACTTCTTAAGGGTGTTATAAACCATTAAAAGTTTAGTAAAATTAAATTTATTTAATTTTACTATTTTTTAACTGTATTCAGGTAGCTTACAACATTTTCTATAAACGCATCATGCTTTCTGTCTTTTAGATAAGCAATATATAGTTTTCTTTTCATTTTTAAAGTTGATATTTTGGCATCAAATAAAATACCGGCTTTTACAAAATCTTCAATTGCATATTTAGATACGATTGATACTGTGGGAATCTCATCTTTTGGACTATGTAAAACAGTTTGAACTATTGTAGTCGGTGATGTTGCCACACTAGATACATTAAATGAATCACAATCTGTAAAACCAATAGATTCTAAAGATTCTTTAAACAGCTTTCTCGTATGACTTTCTTTGTCTCTACAAACCCATTTATAAGATATTAAGTCTTCATCTTTTAATTTTTTAGGAATTTTTTGATTTGAAAACACAACAATTTCATCTTCAATCCATTCTCTGTAAATGATACCCTCTTTAAAAACTGGAGATTCTATCAATGCCATATCTATTTTTTTATCTAGTAATTGGTCAATAATTTCTTCTGAAACATCAACAGTAATACTTACATCATTATTGATCTTTTCTTTAATTTCATTTAAAAATGTAGGTAAAATATAATTACCAATTACTTTAGAAGCACCAAAAATAAATGTTATATCTTTGTTTATTATTTTTAATAAGTCTTGTTCTGCACTATTGACTGTTTTTTCAATTTTTTGAGCAATTGAAAGTAACTGTTCACCTTCTTTGGTAAGTCTAATACCATTTTTCTTTCTATCTACAACCGTAGTATCAAGATAATCTTCTATAAATCTAATTTGTTGTGTAACAGCAGGCTGCGAAATACCAAGCTTTGCTGAAGCTTTAGAAAATGACTTCTCTTTAACAACAGTCAAAAATGTATGAAGTTTTGTAAAATCTGATAACATAAGTAACCTTTTAAGTTTTAATAATGTTAATTATAACATAAGTTTATGAAATTAACTATTAATTATTATGAAAACTAATGACAAATATATAATATTAATAATTTTTATTTTTTTATGGTATAATAAGTATATATTAGAGGAGGGATATTATGTTATCACAACTAAATGATTCACAGAGAATAGCAGCTGAACATATTGATGGTCCACTTTTAATTTTAGCAGGTGCCGGGAGTGGTAAGACAAAAACAATAACTACCAGACTTGCTTATCTTATATCTATAGGTATTGATCCTGCATCTATTCTTACTCTTACATTTACGAATAAAGCAGCTACCCAGATGAGAGAAAGAGCATATTCTATGATTGTTGATATGAGTTCACCCCCTTTGTTGGCTACTTTTCATAAATTTGGTTTATTGTTTTTAAAATTTCATATAGACAAACTGGGTCGAAAGAATAATTTTGTAATTATAGATACAGATGATAAAAAAAAGATATTAAGAGCAATTGATAAAGAAACTACAACTTCCGTATTGGCAAATGAAATATCAAAATTAAAAAATAGTATTATTTCAGTTAGTCAAGCTAAAGCATCGGCTAGTGATAAGTATTATGCCAAGATAGCGGATGTTTATGAAAAGTATGAAAATTATATTTATAAAAATAATCTTGTTGATTTTGACGATTTACTACTTTTAACATATAAACTTTTAGAAGAAAATGAAGATTTAGCAAAACAAACAAGTCAAAGATACCAGTATATTATGGTAGACGAGTATCAAGATACAAATGAGTTGCAACATAAACTGTTAAAAAAATTGTGTCATTCTCATACCAATCTTTGTGTGGTAGGTGATGATGATCAGTCTATTTATGGTTGGAGAGGTGCAACGATTAAGAATATTTTGACTTTTGATAAAGAATTTCCAAATACAAAAGTCATTAAATTAGAAAATAATTATCGCTCGACAGATACGATTCTTTATCATGCAAATCAGTTAATAGAACATAATAGAGATAGAATCGGTAAAAAGCTTGTAGGGACCAGAGGTGAAGGTAATTCTATAAAAGTTTATGAAAGTAATGATGAAAATGAGGAAACAAGAAAGATAGTAGATGATGTTAAAAAGCTTATAGATAGTGGTGTAAATCCAGCGGAAATTGCAATTTTATTTCGTGTAAATGCATTAAGCCGGTCACTTGAAGATGGTTTTAATCGTGCTAATATAAACTACAAATTGGTTGGTGGGATGAAATTCTATGAAAGAGCTGAGATTAAAGATTTAATTGCTTATTTTAGAGTTATTACAAATAAGAATGACAACTTTTCTTTAAAAAGAATTATTAATAAACCAAAACGGGGTATTGGAAAAACTACACTAGAAAAGATTGAATTAGAATCATTAAGTTCTAAAAAATCTATGTTTAGTGTGATTGAAGATTATTCAGCAGAAGAGTTAGCTAAAATTGTTGGTATAAAAAATTCAAGAACCTTAAAAGTTTTTATGGCATCAGTTAATGATTTACAAGATGTTTTGAGTGATTCAAAAATGAGATTTATTGATCTGTTTGAAGAAACATTTGATTTTAAAGTATCATTTGAAAAGGTTATAGATTCTGCAGACAGAATATCAAATATTGATGAATTTTATGGGCTTCTGAGAGATTTTTTTATGCAGAATATTGATTTAAATTTAGAAGATTTTTTAAATGAAATATCACTGGAAAGTGCTCAAGATGATATAAGTAATGCAGCCATTTCTATGATGAGTATACACGCAAGTAAAGGTTTGGAGTATGGACATGTATTTATAGTAGGGCTCGAGGAAGGTTTTTTTCCTATAGTAGGTGAAGGATCAAACTTGGAAGAGGAAAGAAGACTTGGATATGTTGCATTTACACGGGCAAAAGATGAATTGACTTTAAGCTTTGTACATTCAAGATTTTATAAAGGGAGACGAACTCAACTTACTAAAAGTAGATTTTTAAGTGAGTCTGCACTTATTAAAGGTTGTCTGACTATTGATAAAAGCAGTACCTTTAAAAAAGGTGATTCGGTTAAACATAAGATTTTTGGTATAGGTAAAGTAGTTTCATCTTGTAAGGTTGGAAAAGATTTTAAATTAAAAATTAGTTTTAGCGGGAATACGAGGGATATACTTTCTAGTTTTGTAGAGAAAATTTAAAAAGTGATTTAAAGTCATCACTCTCTTTGAATTTATTCGTTGAAAGTAAAATTGGGGACTGTAAATCTAACTGTGTAAATCCAAAAATATGATTATTTGATAAAATATCAAATATGAAAAATATTAAGGATTTACATAATGAATTTATTAAATACAGAAGAATTAAAAAGACAAATAGCTAATGGAACATTTACAGGATTAGATGATATTACAAAAGAGTTTAAAAATATACTCAAAGAGGTAATACAAACTGCATCACAAGAAGAGCTAACCTCACACTTAGGTTATGATAAACATCAAGAATCAGACAATCAGAACTATCGTAACGGTTACAACGATAAAACTATAAAATCAAAATATGGAAATATAGATGTTGCGATTCCAAGAGATTTGCAAGTGTGGATTCCGCTACGCTCCATGAGAATCAAGCTTTGAACCACAACTTGTTAAAAAAAGAGAAATACTACTAAATGTGGAGTGGTAACCTAAATTAATACTCAGAATTTAAACAATTCTAAGTTAAAATAAAAATAAATAAGGGTAAAAATGAGAACATGGAAGATACTATTGAAGCTTATAAGAATGAAGAAGTAGCTAAAAGTAAATTAGATGAATTATTATTTAATAATCATTTATTTAATATAAGAAGTATATAGTTATATAATGACAAGTCAAATGACTTGACATTTATCATTGGTTATAATATAATACCACTATAACTTCTATATAATGTTTCTATCGCAAAGTATATTGTTTTGGTATATTTTGTGACGGAAACGTCTTCAGTAGAAGTGAAGTGGGATTACGACCAGTACATGGTTTATCATGTTAGCCCTAGATGGTTTTTAACTGCTATCGTCTCGCTTCCAATTTTTTAAACTTTTCTGTAAGCTGTTACTACTAATTTATCATCAGTTATTTCATTTATTACTAGTCTATGTTCTTTTTGGTTTTGAAGTCTTCTATAAACAGTTAGAGCCGTATTTGATACCCCATGATTTACTAATTTAATTGCATTTTTGAACATAATTGGTAGGTTTAAAATATCCATTGTTTCAAGGTCATGTAGTTTATAATGCTCTTCTAGTATATGTCTAAAACCTTTATTGTCATCACCCATTTCCAAAACAATAGTTTTGCCCTGAAGTTCAAATTCTACTTTAGCTATTTCTCTATGAATGAATTTAATCATTTGTTTTTGGTACGGTTTAAACTTTTTACTTTTTTTATTGCTAATTGCTGCAATTTCTCTTTTTAATTTAGCTAGTTTTTCAGAGTATGTACTCAATATTTATCCTGACCTTTTAATTATAAATTTATTATATCTAAAATTCCATACTTTTTTTACAGTAACTTACAGTAAAAATTAATTAAAGTATATCTTTAATTTTATTATTCATAGATAGAAATAGGCTAGAAATAAATAAATATTATTTATATTTTAAACCTTGTTGCATAGCTTCAATTGTTTGTTCATCGGCTTTATAGCCTGTAAATAGTTCAAAAGCAATAACACCTTGATATAAAAGCATATCTTCGCCATCTTTATATTTAAGTCCTTTTTCGTTGGCAAAAGTTAAAAATAGTGTCATTTTTCCATAAATACAATCAATGGCATAAGTTGAATTCTCTAAAATATTTTCTAATATTTCTTTAGGAGCAGGGTAGTTGTCATCTTTTAATCCAGCACTTGTAGAGTTCACTACTAAATCATATTCACTACATACAAAGCTATCCCAATTATATATTTTACAACATAATTTTTTAAAGAATTCTAATCTTCCTTCACTCCTATTTATCACTGTTGTATCGATTGAAGTACCTTTAAATGCTACCGCGATTGCTTTTGCAGTTCCTCCTGCTCCTAAAATTAAAGCGGACTTTATATCTCCAAACTCTTCAATAGCCATCATAAACCCAGGTGCATCTGTATTGTATGCGATTACTTGTCCATTTTCATTTATATAAGTATTAACCGCCCCTATCTATTTAGCTAATCCACGAACTTCATCAGCAAGTCTAAAAGCATCTTCTTTATGAGGTACTGTTATATTTGCTCCGGCGATTTCATTGGCTAAAAAGTTTTGTTTAAGTTCATTTCTATCTTCTAAATGATTTTCAGTTAGAATTGCTGAAAAATAAAATTAATTAATTAATTCGAACAATAATATTATTTAGCTAAAATATCTAATATAAAATAATCAAGGATAATAGTATCAACTTCACACAATACCACTCAAAATATTATGCTGAAATATTAACACTTCAAAACAGTGCTAATTCTATTGATAGATTATCTCAGTCAATCTTTAATGCTCAGATAGACTTGAACCCTCATCAAGTTGAAGCAGCTCTATTTGCTTTTAAGTCGCCTTTATCAAGTGGTGTTATATTAGCCGATGAAGTGGGTCTTGGTAAAACTATTGAAGCTGGTCTTGTTCTTACTCAGTATTGGAGTGAGAGAAAAAGAAAGATACTTATCATAGCACCATCAAGTCTTAGAAAGCAGTGGTCTATGGAGCTAAAAGAGAAGTTCTTTTTAGATAGCTTTATTTTAGATGGTAAGAGCTACAAAGAAGAAGTCAAAAGAGGTAATAAAAATCCGTTTGAGCAAAAAGGTAAAATAGTTATCACTTCTTATCAGTTTGCTTCAAGACATAGTGAAGCGATGTTTTTAGCTGATTTTCAATTATCAGTAATTGATGAAGCTCACAAAATGAGAAACTATCACAAAGGCGAAAAAGCAAAAATGTCATTTGCTATTGCTAATGCTCTAAGAGATACTAAAAAGATTTTACTTACTGCTACACCACTTCAAAACTCTTTACTTGAAATCTTTGGTCTTGTAAGTGTTATAGATGATTTTGTATTTGGAGATAAGAAGACATTTTCCAAACAATTTTCTGCTTCATCTTTAACTACAAGTGACATGAACGACCTTAAAGAGAGACTAAAACCAATAATAAAAAGAACTCTTAGAAAAAATGTAGTTGAGTATATTAACTACACTAAAAGAATTCCAATAGTTGAAGAATTTACACCGTCAACAGAGGAACTTGCTCTTTATGATTTAATCTCTGATTTTATGCTAAATGAAGATTTATTTTCTATCCCTAAAGCACAAAGAATACTTATCACTTTAGTTGTAAGAAAACTACTTGCTTCATCTACAACTGCCATAATGGGAACTCTGGCAACACTTATCAAGCGACTTAAAAAAATGGTAGTTGAGAAAAGAATAACTCAAGAAGATTTAGAACTTATAATTGATGATGAAGATGAGCTAATAGAAGATTATCTTGAAGAAGAAAACGATACGCCAACAGATATACCATTTCAAGAAGTTAGATTATTAGATGATGATATTGAAGCTATTGAAAAAGAGATAGGAGAGCTTGAAACATTTATAGAGTTAGCAAAAAGCATAGAGATAGACACTAAAGCAAAATCTCTTATGAGTGCTTTGACTAAAGGTTTTGAAGCTCAAGACAAGTTAGGGGTAAAAGACCAAAAGGCTATTATCTTTACAGAGAGTAGAAGAACTCAACAGTTTTTATTTGACTATCTTAGTGCTAATGGATTTGAAGATAAAGTTGTATTATTCAATGGAACAAATACAGACCCTAAATCAAAAGAGATTTATAAAGCTTGGTTAGAAAAGCACAAAGGTAGCGATAGAGCCAGTGGTTCAAAAAGTGCCGATATGAAACAAGCGATAGTAGATTTCTTTAGAGATGAAGCTTCTATTATGATAGCGACTGAAGCAGGAAGCGAGGGTATAAACTTACAGTTTTGTAATATGCTTATCAACTATGACCTACCTTGGAACCCTCAACGAATAGAGCAAAGAATTGGTAGAGTTCATAGATATGGGCAAAAGTTTGATGTAGTGGTTATAAACTTCTTAAATAAAAAGAATGCTGCTGATAGACGAGTATATGAACTACTATCAACTAAGTTCAAGCTATTTGAGGGTGTATTTGGTGCTTCTGATGAAGTGCTTGGAAGTATAGAGAGTGGTGTTGATTTTGAGAAACGAATACTTGACATATACCAAACTTGTAGAGATGATAAAGCGATAGAAGAAGCATTTAATAACTTACAAGAAGAATTTAGTGATCGGATAAAAGAGACGACTATTAAAACAAGACAATCACTCTTAGATAACTTTGATGAAGATGTTCATCTAAGGCTCAAAGATACAGAGCTTAGAAGTAATGAAACAGTAGATAGATTTTCAAGTGTATTCTGGGATATTACAAAAGCAGAGTTAAATGATACAGCTATATTTGATGATGACAAAAAAGAGTTTGAGTATCAAGGTAATCACTATCAACTTATATCAGCTTCAAAAACAAATCCAAATCAAAATGCTCACACTTATAGACTAAATAGCTCACTTGGAGAAGAAGTCATTGATAAAGCCAGACAAAGAGAGTTAAAACAAACTAAACTTATCTTTGACCTTACACACAACAAATACAAAATATCTGTTCTTAATCACTACAAAGGTAAAAGAGGTTTTCTAAAAGCTACTAAAGTATCTATACAATCTTATGATTTAGAAGAGTATGTAATCATTACAGCTCTTACAAGCGATTATAAACTACTAAATGAAGAAGTAGCTACAAAGCTATTATCTCTTGAAGCAACACTAAACACCAAAGTAAATATTGATACTAATGACACTGAAAAATTAGAGTATGAATACCTCAAGCAAAAAGATATAATCCTAAAAGAAAATGAAGCTACAAATCAATTTCACTTTATAAATCAAAGTTCAAAACTTCATAAGTGGGCTGAGGATAAATTAGCAAGTATTGAAAAAGAGTTAAAAGATACAAAAGCTAAAATCAAAGAGCTTAATCGCCAAGCATTAACTACCCAAAACATATCAGAACAAACAGATATACAGCTTCAGATAAAAGCACAAGAGAAGAAAAGAAGAAAGTGTCAGCGAGAGATTTTTGATATTGAAGAAGAGATTGAAGAACAAAGGGATGAGTTGATAGAAGAACTAAAAAAAGCAAAAGAGCAAACGATTACAACTAATGAATTATTTACAATACAATGGGAGATTATATAGATGGCAAAAACTGAAAATCAAAAGAAATTACTAAAAATATTAAATGAAATATTCCAACTTGACCAAAGTGATTTAGACTTTGGTATCTACCGTATTATGAACACTAAGAGTAAAGAGATAAATGAGTTCTTAGATAAAGACCTTTTATCAAGTGTAGCAAGTGCTTTTAGTTCAAACGATAACAGTGCCGTTCAAAAAGAGTTAGATGAGCTTATTAAAACTTTAACAAATGCTGGTATGAATGCTGATGATAGTCCTAAAGTTCAAGATTTAAAAGATAGTTTATCTTCAACAACAACTTCTTCAAACCTTGAAAATGAAGTATTTTCTCACTTAGCTAACTTCTTTAAGCGATACTATAAAGATGGGGATTTTGTAAGTCTTAGAAGATACAAAAAAGATACTTATGCCATACCTTACGAGGGAGAAGAGGTAAAGCTTCACTGGGCAAATAGCGACCAATACTATATAAAAAGTGGAGAGTATTTTAGAGATTATACTTTTACTGTAAATGACAAAGTAATACACCTAAAGCTTAGTGATGCTGAAACAGAGAGTAATAACAACAAAGCTACAAGCGATAAAGATAGAAGATTTGTAATCTTAGAGGATAATCCTTGTGAAGTGATAGATGATGAGTTATATATAAACTTTGAGTATAAAGCCATAGGTAAAGAGAACCAAGACAAGCTAAATGAAAAAGCAATAGCTAAAGCACTTGAGAGTGTTGAAGATTTAGAGTTTATAACAGCACTAAACACTTTAGCACCAACACAGATAAATAAAAAAAGAACTATCTTTGAAAAGCACTTAAAAAGCTATACAAGTAGAAACTCTTTTGACTACTTTATTCATAAAGATTTGGGTGGTTTTATGGCACGAGAACTAGACTTCTATATCAAAAATGAGATACTATTTTTAGATGATATTATGGATAGTCCTATCAAGTATGAAGAGGTTATGGGTAAGATTAAAATCTTCAAAGAAGTATCTCAGAAAATTATAGATTTTTTAACTCAACTTGAAGAACTTCAAAAGAAACTATGGGAGAAGAAAAAATTTATCATAGAGACTAACTACTGTATTACTCTTGATAAGATAGATGAAGATTACTATGAAGAGATATTTACTTGTAATGAGCAAAAAGCAGAGTGGAAAGAGCTTTTTGATATAGATGTTCAAAGTGTTGATTACTTAAAAGAAGAAAAGTATTTACTTTTAGACACTAAGTTTTTTGATATGAAGTTCAAATATAAGCTTCTAAGTGAGTTTGATAACCTTGATGAAGATATAGATGGAGTGCTTATCAATAGTGAAAATTTTGGAGCATTAAATCTTCTTCAAGATAGATATAAAGAGCAAATAAAAACTGTATATATAGACCCACCTTATAATACTGGAAATGATGGTTTTTTATATAATGATAGTTATCAACATAGTTCTTGGTTAAGCTTTATGTATGATAGGTTGGCTTATGCTAAAGAACTAATGAGCAATAAAGGTGTGATATTTAGCAGTATTGATGATAATGAATTAAAAAATTTTCAAGACTTATATCGTTTAATAAATTTTAATTTTATTGCTACCTTGCCTACAATAATGAACTTAAAAGGTAATAATGATGAGTATGCTTTTGCTGGAACACACGAATATACCTTAGCCGTGGCTAAAGAAAAAAGTGAAAATATATTTAATCATTTTTCAGTTAGCGATGATGAGATTCAAGAATGGAAAGAAGATGAACACGGTTTTTATAAAAAAGGTGCTAATCTAAAATCAACTGGAGGTAATGCTCCAAGAGAGAAAAGAGCAAATCTTTTTTATCCAATTTTTGTTAATTCAAAGAATGAAGTATATGTTACTGATAATGATGAACCATTAAATAGTAATGATACTAAATTATTACCAATAACCAATGAGCAAGAAATGTCTTGGAGATGGCAAAAATCAAAAGTCAATGCTGAAACATTTAATATAATTTTAGTAGGAGAGGATACTGAATACTCAATTTATAAAAAACAAAGACCTCAATTAGGCGATATGCCATCAAAAAAACCAAAATCTATATTCTATAAACCAGAATATAGCAGTGGCAATGGAACTGCTGAACAAAAAGCAATTTTTGGAGATAAAATATTTGCTAACCCAAAACCATTAGTTTTAATAAATGACTTTATACAAATTGGTTCAAATAAAAACTCTACAATTTTAGACTATTTCGCAGGTTCTGGAACAACAGGACACGCAGTGATAAACTTAAACCGTGAAGATGATGGAAAAAGAAAATACATTTTAGTTGAAATGGGAGAATATTTTGATACCGTTACAAAACCAAGAATACAAAAAGTTATATACTCAGACAGTTGGAAAGATGGAAAACCAACTACTAAAAATGGTATATCTCAAATCTTCAAATACTTCAAACTTGAAAGTTATGAAGATACTCTAAATAACCTTGAATTCAAAAAGACAGAAGAGCAAGAAAATGCTTTAGGCTTGTATGATGAAGCGAAAGAAGATTATATGCTCAACTACTCCTTAGATATAGAGAGCCAAGGCTCACTTCTAAACATAGATACATTTAGCACTCCATTTGATTATAAACTTAAAATTGCTACTTCAAGTGTTGGAGAAACAAAAGATACAACTATTGACTTAGTAGAAACATTTAACTACCTTTTAGGACTTGTAGTAAAACGAATAGAGCTACTAAAAGGTTATCTTGTAGTAGAGGGACAAAACCTCAAAAAAGAGAAAATCCTTATCATTTGGAGAGATGGACAAAGTAGTGATGAGCTAAACGAGTTCTTCAAAAAAATGGATTGGTCAGTATATGACAGAGAGTTTGACACTATCTACATAAATGGCGATAACAACTTAGATAACCTTAGAAAAGATGAAGACCACTATAAAGTTAAGTTGATAGAGCAAGAGTTTAAAAGGTTGATGTTTAATGAGTAGCTATAAACCACCATATACTATAACCTCTAAAATACTAAAGCTTACAAGTGAAATATCTGAGCATATATCTGATATTAAATATATAGATAAAAAGTACAGTAACTTACAGCTTCGTAAAAAAAATAGAGTTAGATCTATTACAGGGACATTACAGATTGAGGGAAATACATTTGATGAAGCTAAAGTTACAAGTGTTATAAATGGTAAAACTGTATTAGGAACTATGAGAGAAATAGAAGAAGTAAAAGGTGCTATAGAAGCTTATGATTATTTGGACAAGTATAATTATAAAAATGAAAAAGATTTATTGAAAGCTCATAAGATTTTAATGGATAAACTTCTTACGAATGCAGGAAATTATAGGAATAATAATGTTGGAGTTGGTGGAAAAGATGGAGTAACGCATGTAGCACCACCTCCAAATTTTGTACCACAGCTTATGGGATATATTTTTGATTGGTTAAAAACTACTGATGAACATCTAGTGATAGTAAGTTGTATATTTCATTATGAATTTGAATTTATACACCCTTTTAGTGATGGAAATGGTAGAATTGGAAGACTTTGGCAAACGGTAATACTAAGATCATTTAAAGATTTTTTCGCATATATACCAATAGAAAGTATGGTCAGAAATAATCAAAAAATTTACTACAAAGCATTAGAAGATTCAGGAAGTATAGGTGAAAGTACTCCTTTTATAGAATTTATGTTAGAAATTATAAATAAATCATTAAAAGACTATATTAAAGAAAGTAAAAACAATGTCCCTTTAAAAGTCCCTAAAAATGTCCCATTAAAACGACTAGATAAAATACTAAGTCTTATCAAAAAAGATAAAAATATAACAGTGTTACAAATAGCAAATATCTTAAGTGTAACAGATAAAACAATAAAAAGAGATATGTCAAAACTTAAAAATGAAAATAAAATAGTTAGGGTTGGTAGTTTGAAGAGTGGGTATTGGGAGATTAAAATATAAATGGGATATATAAAAATAAATAAAAGGCAATATAATTTTGTTGCGGATAGCTATGTATTCCTCTTGTTTGATACAAAGAAATTAATTGAATTATTTAACGATAATAGTAGGAAAATAATATGACAGATTTACTCCAAAGAATATCTAACGGTGAAGATAGCTATACACAGTTTAAAGTAAATATTACAAACGCAGACAAACTTGCTCAAGAGTTGGTTGCTTTTTCAAACGCTAAAGGTGGGTGGCTTATAGTAGGTGTGGATGATGATGGTAAAACCATTGGGCTAAATAGCGATGATATAAAAAGATTGAATCAGCTTATAGGTAATGTGATAAATACAAATGTTACACCTCCCATATATCCACTTGTAAAGATTGAAAATATAGAAGATAAAAAAATTCTTGTCATAAATATAGATGAGGGAGTAAATAAGCCATACTCAACAAACGGTGGAATATATTTAACAAAAGTAGGAAGCGATAAAAGAAAAATATCCCCACAAGAATTAAGAAGACTTTTTACAGAATCTAAAAATCTTTTTCCTGATGAAAATATTGTGCATAACACAACTATTGATGATATTAATAACTCTAAGCTCAAAAAGTTTTTAAAAAATGATAATATTGAGATATTAAATAAACTAAATAAAAATGATCTAAACTTAAAAACAATTTTAGAAAATCTAGAACTACTAAGAGATGAACACTTAACACTGAGACTGTGAAATAACTATATTTACAGTCTCAATATAATAAAAAAATACACTATAATTTCATCAAATACAAATCAATATTTTGATATAATAATATCATATAAAGCCATATACAATAGGCTTTAAAAGGTATTTTATGACTACTAAATATAAACAAGGTCAAGAAAGAAATCAACCACAATTATTTCCACCAAGTATTGATGATTATGTAGATGAAGATAATAGTGTAAGAGTAATAGAATCATATGTAAATATATTGGATTTAGAAAAATTAGGATTTGATGATACTAGAAAAAGTGATAGGATAGATGGTCAGAAAGCTTATAATCCATCATTACTATTAAAGATATATATCTATGGATATATAAATAAAATTAGAAGCAGTAGAGCTTTAGAAAAAGAGATTAAAAGAAATATAGAACTAATATGGTTAACTTCTGGATTAACACCAAGCTATCATACAATTGCGGACTTTAGAAAAAATAATCCAAAAGCTTTAAAACAAGTATTTAAAGAATTTGTACTATTGTGTAAAAATGTTAATTTAATAGGAGATGGTATAAAAGCTTTAGATGGTGCATTTTTAAGAGCTAATGCTTCTAAAAATCAACTTATTATGAAAAAAACTTTAGATAAAGATTTAACTAAAGTTGAAGATGAGATAGAGAAATATTTAAAGCTATTAGAGTTTTCAGATAAACAAATACAACCATTAACTATAACTAGTAAATTACCTAAAGATTTAAGAAAATTAAAATATCAACAAAAAGAGTTATCAAATAATTTAAAATTATTAGAAAAGTTAAATAAAACTCAATATAATAAAACAGACCCTGATGCAACTTTAATGAAAAAACCATCACATAACCTTATGGCTTATAATTCACAAATAGTAGTAGATAGTACATTTAAATTTATAGTGGCTACTAATATATCTACAAAAGGTAATGATTTCAATCAACTTCATAAAATGTCACAAGAAACTAAAGAAAATCTAGAAGTTAATAAATTAGATATAGTAGCTGATACAGGATATTATAGTGGTAAAGAATTTAAAAAGTGTGTTGAAGATAATATTAATGCAATAGTTCCAGAAGCTAATAAGCAACAAGCACAAATAGATAAAGGTAAGTTTCCAAAAGATAAATTTAATTATGATAAAGAAAATGATTGTTATATTTGTCCTAATAATAAACAATTAAATAAAAGAGCTACCATACAAATAAAAAATAATAAAATTAGTTTTAAATATACAGGAACAAGTCTAGTATGTAAAGCTTGTCCGTTAAAAGATAAATGTATTCCAACTAAAACACCGTATAAACAACTATATAGATGGGAATATGAACATATTACAGAACAACATAATAAAAAAATGAAAATACAAGAATATAAAGATATAGTTAAAAAAAGAGGTTCAATAGTTGAACATCCATTTGGAACTATAAAAAGAACACTTGGATGGGATCATTTTTTAGTAAGAGGTAAAAATAAAGTATCAGGTGAAAATGCCTTGATAATGTTTACCTATAATTTTAAACGAATGTTAAATCTTATAGGGATAAATCTATTTCAAAAACTTATACTATCCATACAAAAAGGTAATTTAACACAAATAAGAAAAGATATAGAAGAGTATATCTTGATATATGCAATGAATTTAGAATATTACTTTAGATTTATTAAATTATTTGGAATTTATAAAAATCAAAAACTTGATTGCTGAAATAACCTAAAAATTATTTAGGTTATTTCACAGTCTCACTAGCAGGGAACCTTATATTTGGTGAAAATCCACAAAAATATAATCCATCTTTTTATGTAGATTGTTGCTATTTTGATGGTAATGATGTGGGAGTTACTAAATTTATCTCTAAAAAAACTCTTAAAGGTACATTTGATGAGCTTTATGAGGATAGTATCCGTTTTATTATTAGTCAGCTAAGAACTTATCAAGTTGAAAAAGATTTTAACTCAAATGGAGAGTTAGAGATAGAAAAAGAAGTATTCATAGAACTAATTGTGAATGCTTTAATTCATAGAGATTATTACATAAACTCATCTATAAAAATCTTTATGTTTCATAATAGGATTGAAATAATAAGTCCAGGTAAATTAACAAACTCTTTGACAATAGCGAAAATAAAAAATGGTATAGCAATTCAAAGAAACCCTATTTTAAGTTCTATTTGTAAAAATATATTGCCATATACTGGCTATGGAAGTGGAATAAAAAGAGTTCTAAAATTAAATAGTGATGTTGAGTTTATAAATGATGTTGAGATGGAACAGTTTAGATGTATTATTTATAGAAATGATGATAAGTTGGGTGATAAGTTGGGTGATAAGTTGGGTGATAAGTTGGGTGATAAGTTGGGTGATAAATCTTTTAAACTATCAAACAATAGGCAGTTAATTATAAAATCAATGCTGAAAAATCCTTATATAACTATTCCTAAACTCTCAGAGATTGTTAAAATTAGTACAACAGCTATAGAAAATAATATAAAAAATTTAAAAGAAAATAATATGCTGAGAAGAGTTGGAAGTTCTAAAGATGGAAGTTGGGAGATAATAGATGAAATTTAATGAAAAATTAGTATTAAACTCATATCTATTATCCCTCTTTGGAGTTAGTAGTTTTGAAGATTTGGCTAAAGACTTAAAAGCTTCAAGACTTGAAGAACTTGATGAAAATGATAATTCACTTTTTTATCACGAACTCAAAGACAAGCTGATAAGCACAAGCAAACAAATAAGTGATGATAAGCTTCAAGAGTATGATGAAAACATAGTAAGACATACCAAGATTATGGGTCGTGGTATTAAATGGAAATATTTTCAATACTTATCACTGCTATTTGTAGAGATTTATTTAGATAAATATTTTGATGATAAAGAGCAACTGCTACAAGACCTAAACACTTATCTAAAAGAGTTCAATACTAATATAGATAACAACAAAGAGAAGCTTACAGAATATAATGATACAGAGCTAAATAAACTTGCTTTATATAATGCTACTGGTTCAGGAAAAACACTTTTACTTCAAATGAATTTATTACAGTTTAACCATTACTCTTATGGTAAAATTAAAATCAATAAAACTGTTCTTATAACTCCAAATGAGGGATTGTCAAATCAGCATTTAGAAGAGTTTCAAGCTTCAAATATAGAAGCAGAGATATTTTCAAAAGATAGCAAAGGACTTTTTGAAAGTAATGCTATTGAGATTATAGAGATAACAAAACTTGGAGAAGAAAACGGAGATAAGACAGTAGCCGTTGATAGCTTTGAAGACAACAACCTTGTGTTTATTGATGAGGGACACCGTGGAGCTAAAGGCGAAATATGGAAAACCAATAGAGATAAGCTAAGTAAAAAAGGTTTTGCTTTTGAATACTCAGCTACTTTTGCTCAAGCTATAAACAGTAGCACTGGTAAAAAGAAAACAGATTTAGAAAATGAATATACAAAGGCTATTATATTTGATTATAGCTACAAGTATTTTTACAAAGACGGTTATGGTAAAGACTACTCTATACTAAATCTTAGTGAAGATAGTGATGATATAAAACAAACTTACTTAACAGCTTCACTTCTAAGCTTCTATCAACAGATGAAAATATATGAAAGTTCAAGAGCTTTGATAAAACCTTACTTAATAGAAAAACCTCTTATGGTCTTTGTAGGTTCAAGTGTAAATGCCGTTAGAAAAAGCAGTGGTAAAGATGTATCTGATGTAGTTGATGTATTGCTTTTTATCAATGAGTTTATTAAAAATAGAAGTGAGAGTATTGCTAATATTGATAAAATTATGAGCTTTGATAGTGGATTGAATAAAAAAGATGGAAGTGATATATTTTCTAAGAAGTTTGACTTTTTAGAGTATATAAAATTAACTAATAAACTTGATGCTACTGCTATGTTTGATGATATTCTAAATATAATATTTAATGCTTCTGGGGGAATGCTTCATCTTGAAAACTTAAAAGGTATAGATGGAGAGATAGCTCTTAAAATTGGAGAGAATGAATACTTTGGTGTTATCAATGTTGGCGATAGTGATAAACTTGTAAAAATATGTGAAGCTAATGGTATGACCGTAAGCAGTAGAGATTTTTCAAGCTCACTTTTCAAAACTATCAATGACACTACTTCAAATCTAAATATACTTATAGGTTCAAAGAAGTTTAGTGAGGGTTGGAGTTCTTGGAGAGTATCTACTATGGGGCTTATGAATATAGGGAAAAAAGAGGGTTCTCAGATTATTCAATTATTTGGTCGTGGAGTAAGACTTAAAGGTTATGATTTTTGCCTAAAAAGAAGTAGAGCCATTAGAGGTAAAGAGTTAGAGCGAAAATATCAAGCCGTTGAAACACTAAATATTTTTGGACTAAAAGCTGATTATATGAAAGCATTTAAGGACTACCTAAAAGATGAGGGTGTTCCTACCGATGAGAGAGTAGAATTTATTCTTCCCGTGATATATGATAAAAAATACAAAACTAAAAAGTTAAAGGTCTTAGACCTTAAAGAAGGTAAGGACTTCAAAAGAGAAGTTAAACTTGATTTAGAATATATTGATTTAAGAGGTATAAGTAAAAAAGTAGTGTTGAGCTTGTATAAGCAAGTTGATATATTAGAGAGTGTAAGTAGAGGTGGAGATAAGCTTGACCTAAATAGTGAGATACTTCAAAAAGAACATTTGAGTTTTGTGAGTATTGATAATCTATTTTTCGCACTTCAACAATTCAAAAATGAAAAGAGTTGGAGCAATATAAACATCTCTAAAACTGATATAGAAGATTTACTTAGTAGAAATGATTGGTATAAGTTATATATACCAAGTGATGATATGAAAGTAAGTAGCTTCAAAAACCTTACTAACTTTGAAACGATTATTATTACACTACTTAAAAAATATATGAAGTCATTTTATGAGTATAAAAAGAGTGAGTGGGAGAGCCAATTTTTAGAATACAGAGAATTGGACGAGACAAGAGACACAGCGAACTTAATAGATAACTATACCATATATTACAGTAGAAGATAAAGAAACAGAGCTTATAGGTAGATTAGAAGCTCTTAAAACTATGCTTGAGAGTGGTGTAATAGATGATGCCGAACTTCATTTGTTATCAAAGAGAGATTTTAGTGCTTTTAGATTTGATAAACATTTATATAATCCTCTTGTATTCAAGAACAAGGGAGAAACAGCTTTATCAATTAAACCAATAGAGTTAAATGATGGCGAAAGAAATTTTGTAGAGGACTTAGGTGTTTATATAAAAAGAACAACTGATGAATACAAAGATGTAGAGATATATCTACTTAGAAACCAAAGTAAAACAGGTCTTGGATTTTTTACTGAGGGTAATTTTTATCCAGATTTTATTATGTGGATTATAAAAGATGGCAAACAATATATTAGTTTTATAGACCCAAAAGGTATAAGAAACTCAAACCCAAGAAATGACCCAAAAATGGAATTGGCAACATCAATAAAAGGCATTGAAGCAGACCTTGGCGATACAAATACAATATTAAATTCATTTATACTATCAAATACATCTTTGGATACACTCAATGAACTACATACAAATCTAACATATCAATTTTTTGAAGATAAAAATGTATTGTTTCAAACAGATAGAAAGAGTAGTTATATTGGTAGTATGTTTGATAGGATACTTGATGATAATTTAAATTGATAGCTAATATTTATTTTAATCAAGGTAGCTATAGGATAGCTAAATAAAATATTTAACTATTTTTTAAACCTTGTCGCATAGCTTCAACCACCTTGCTATCTGCCTTTGTACCTGTAAATAATTCAAATGCAATAACACCTTGAAAAAGAAGCATATCCTCGCCATCTTTATATTTGAGTCCTTTTTCTTTGGCAAAAGTTAAAAATGGTGTCATTTTTCCATAAATACAATCAATAGCATAAGTTGAATTTTCTAAAATATTTTCTAATAATTCTTTAGGAGCAGGGTAGTTGTCATCTTTTAATCCAGCACTTGTAGAGTTAATAACTAAGTCATATTTATCACAATCAAAATTATCCCAACCATATGTTTTACAACCTAATTTTTTAAAGAATTCTAATCTTCCTTCACTCCTGTTTATCACTGTTGTAGCGATAGACGCACCTTTAAATGCAACCGCAATTGCTTTTGCAGTTCCTCCAGCTCCTAAAATAAGTGCAGATTTAATATCTCCAAACTCTTCAATAGCCATCATAAATCCAGGTGCATCTGTGTTGTATGCGATTACTTGTCCATTTTCATTTATATAAGTATTAACCGCCCCTATCTCTTTAGCTAATCCACGAACTTCATCAGCAAGTCTAAAAGCATCTTCTTTATGTGGCACAGTTATATTTGCACCAGTGATTTCATTGGCTAAAAAGTTTTGTTTAAGTTCATTTCCATCTTCTAAATGTGTTTTAGTATAGTTTCCATCAAAATTAATTTTTTTAAATCCTGCATTGTGCATTTGTGGTGATTTTGAATGTTCTACCGGATTGCCGTAAATTGTGAAGTTCATAGTTGCCCTTTAATAAAATATTTGTAATTTTATCTTAATATTCAGATATAATGGCTTATGCAAAATACAAATAATAAATTTAATCAATTAAAAATACCATCAACGATGGTTGATACTTTATCATCTCTAAATTATACTGAGATGACAGCTATTCAAGCAAAAAGTTTGCCTTTTATCTTAGAGGGTCGCGATGTTATAGCTAAGGCAAAAACTGGAAGTGGTAAGACTGCTGCTTTTGGTATTGGCGTTTTAAATAAACTTGATGTTAAGAGATTTAGAATTCAAACCCTGATTTTGTGTCCTACACGGGAGTTAGCTGATCAAGTGGCTTCGGAACTTAGACGAATAGCACGATTTACACATAATATTAAGATTTTAACTTTATGCGGAGGAGTGCCTTATAATCCTCAAATGCACTCACTTTCTCATCAAGCTCATATTATCGTTGGAACTCCCGGACGAATTTTGAAGCATCTAAAAGAGGATAACTTTACACCGGAACATATTGAGACTTTAGTTCTAGATGAAGCTGACAGGATGCTTGATATGGGATTTAGTGATGATATTAATGAAATAATTTCTTATATCCCTAAAAACCGACAAACTCTTTTATTTTCAGCAACTTTTCCTGAAGATATTGAAAGTTTGAGTAGAGATATTTTAAATAATCCTCAAAGTGTAGAGGTTGAATCAACACACGAACAGTCAGTAATACAGCAGGATTTTTATAAAGTTGAAGAGTATAAAAAAGTCAATGCTGTACAAAAGATTTTAAATCATTCACAAGCTTCTTGTGTAGTGATATTTTGTAATACAAAAATAGCTTGTAATGAGTTAGCCGATGATTTATATGACAAAGGACTATCAACACTTGTACTTCATAGTGATTTAGATCAAAGGGAACGAAATGAAACTTTAGTGTTATTTGCTAATAAAAGTTATCCTATTCTAATCGCAACTGATGTTGCTGCAAGAGGTCTTGATATTAAAGATATTGATTTAATAATTAACTATGATTTACCGCACGACAATGAGGTTTATATACACAGAATTGGACGAACAGCAAGAGCAGGTGCAAAAGGTCGTGCTGTTAATCTTGTAACTAATGAGATACAATTTGATGAGCTTCAAGAGTATTTAGGTACGAAGATTGTTGAAAAAGAAATTGATGATTTAGATAATGATAAAAAATATACTATAAAATCTAAATATTCTACTATTTTTATAAACGGCGGCAAAAAAAGTAAAGTTAGGGCAGGGGATATTTTAGGAGCTTTAACTGCTGGAGTAGGGATAGATAAAAGTGATATAGGGAAAATTGATATTTTAGATTTATGTTCTTATGTGGCAGTAAAAAAAGAAGTTGAGAAAAAAGCTTTTGACGGTTTGGCAAATGGAAAAATAAAAGGTAAGTATTTTAGGGTATTTTTAAAATAATACTATATACTTTCAATTAACATATAAAAAGGATTTAAAATGGCAACGGCTAGTGCAAGACACATATTATTAGAAGATGAAGCAATTTGTAGTGATTTAAAAGCAAAAATTGAAAGTGGTGAAACAACATTTGAAGATGCTGCAAAAGAATATTCACAATGCCCGTCAAGTAGTGATGGTGGTGCTTTAGGTACATTTGGTCAAGGTCAAATGGTACCTGAATTTGATAAAGTTGTATTTAATGATGAAGTAGGCGTAGTTCACGGACCGGTTAAAACACAATTTGGTTGGCATCTGTTAGAAGTTACTGAAAGAAACGATTAAAAAGGTATTAAAATGGCAAAATCAAAAGAACACACATTTGATATCTCTGCAAAGTTAGATATGCAGGAGATGAAAAATGCGGTTATTCAAGCTCAAAAAGAGGTAGATAATCGTTATGACTTTAAAGGTGCTACTAAAACTATTGATTTAAGTGAAGATAGTAAAACATTGACATTATTAAGTGATAGTGACCAAAAGGTCGATGCTATGAAAGATATTTTAATCTCTAAGATGAATAAAAGAGGTGTATCAATCAATTCACTTGAAGAGTTAAAAGCTGAAGATGCCAGCGGTGGGAAAAGAAAGTTTACTTATAAAATAGTTGATACTATTGAAAAAGATGAAGCTAAAACTATTCAAACTGAGATAAAGCAACTTAAATTAAAAGTAACAGCAGTAAATCAAGGTGATGAGATACGAGTATCCGGTAAAAACCTTGATGATTTACAAAAAGTTATGAAGCATTTAAAATCATTAGATTTAAAAGCTCCTTTGGTATTTGATAACTTTAGATAATGTCTAATAAAATTGATGAAATCATAGAGCGAATAAAAACTCTTGAAGATGAATTAATCGATGAATTTAAAAATAAAGAAAAAGAATTCTTTTATAAAATAGAAAATGAAAAGATTAAATTTGAACAAGATGTTGTTGAAGAGGGTAAGTTAAGAATAGTTAATTCTATTAAATACTTATCTTCTCTCCCTATTTTAGCAACACTGACTTTACCCTTTATCTGGCTTATGATTATCCCTATAATTATAATTGATATTAGTGTAACTATATTTCAAATTATCTGCTTTCCAATATATAAAATTCCAAAAGTAAAACGAAAAGATTATATTATCATTGATAGATACAATCTATTTTATTTAGGCAAAATAGAAAAAATAAATTGTTTATATTGTGAGTATTTTAATGGCACAGTAGCTTATGTAAAAGAGATTGCCGGACGAACAGAACAATTTTGGTGTCCAATTAAACATTCAAAACATTTAAAAGATAAACATTCACGATATGATAAGTTTTTTGATTATGGTGATTATAAAAAATATAACGAAGAGATAAAGGCAAGAAGAGCAGACTTTAACGATCTTAAATAGCTTACTAGATAAGGTTCCTATAGTCATCTTCTGTTAAAATAGATATATCTAAGCTAACTGCTTTATCATACTTACTTCCGGCATCTTCTCCATAAATTAAGAAATCAGTCTTTTTAGATACACTTCCAGATACCTTTGCACCAATGGCTTCAAGCTCTTTTTTAACAACTCCGCGACTTACACTCATCGTACCTGTTAAAACAACTGTTTTATCTTTAAATGGGTTTTCTTCTATTATTAATCTTTCTTCAACGGTTGGTTGGATTATATTAAATAATTCTTCCATGAGTGGTCTATTTACTCTTATAAATTCCAGTAAACTGTTTGCCATTTGTTCACCAATTCCATCAAGTGCATTTAGCTGTTCAAAAGTTACATCTAAAATATCAAGACCGAATTCTAAACAAATTTGCCTACTTGCAACCTCTCCGATATGTTCAATTCCTAAAGCATTAACTACCCTTACAAGTGTACAGTTTTTGGTATTTTGGATTGCATTTAAAAGATTGTTTATTTTCCTGTCTTTAAAACTGTCTAAGCCTAAAAGGTCTTTATATCTTAAACTGTATAAATCTAAAACATCTTTAATGATTTCCTCTTTTACTAAAAGCTCAACTATTTTGATTCCTAAACCATCTATATTCATACAATTCTTACTTGCAAAATAAATGATACTGTTTACCATTCTGGCTTTACAATCCATATTTTGACATTTTATTAAAATACCTTCATCAAAAAGTTCAGCATCACAAGTAGGGCAAGTTGTAGGTCGGTTGATATCTTTTTGATTTCCATCTCTTCTATCAACTAAAACTTTAGTAATCTTAGGGATAATATCTCCACTTTTTATGATGATAACTTTATCGTTTATCTTTAAATCAAGTCTTTTAATCTCGTCAAAGTTATGTAAACTGGCTTTTTCCACAACAGAACCATCTATATGAGTAGGCTCCACAAGCGCCACAGGAGTAATCACACCGGTACGACCAACTTGTAATATAATATCTTTAACTGTTGTTACTTTCTCAACCGCAGGAAACTTATAAGCACACGACCACTTAGGATACTTAACGGTATATCCTAAATCAATTTGAGACTCTAAGCTGTCAATTTTGATAACCATCCCGTCAAGTCCCATACTTATCTCATCTCTTTTGGCAATTATTCTCTTATAAACTTTTTCAATCTCTTCAACTGTTGTACATAGCACTTGAATAGGGGGCTTCACAAATCCAAGAGAATAGATGAAATTCATAACATCTGTCGAAGTATGAAAATCAAGTGAATTTTCTCCAACTCCCCAAACATTAAAAAACAGCTTTCTTTTAGCAGTAACTGAACTGTCAAGCTGTCTTAAACTTCCTGCTGCCGCATTTCTAGGATTTGCAAAAGCCGGTTCATCATTTTTAAGGCGTAAAGCATTTATATCATCAAAGTCATCTTTTTTAATTACAACTTCCCCGCGAATCTCGATTAAACCATCATAGGATATGCTTAAAGGGATAGTTTGGATAGTTTTAGCATTTACTGTTATATCTTCCCCAACACTCCCGTCACCCCTTGAAATGGCTTTTTTAAGCACACCATTTTCATAAATGATATTTAAACTGGCACCATCAAACTTTGGTTCACAGACAAATTGCATATTATCTACAACTTTAGAAGCTCGTTTAATCCAGTCTTCCAGCTCGCCTGTATTAAAAATATCCTCTTGCGACCACATACGCGACAAATGAGAAGCTTTTTCAAATCCATCAAGTACAATCCCGCCAACTCTTTGTGTAGGAGTATTTGGATGAGTAAGGGCAGGGTTCTGGTTTTCAAAAGCTATAATTTCACGATTAAGCTTATCATATTCTTCATCGGTCGCTATTGGGTTATCATCTACATAATAGGCTTTTGCCCAGTTTATTAAAGTTTTACATTGTTGATTGTATTGTTGTTGTGTCATTTATTATATCTTCTTTTTATTATCTATGGAATTATACATATTTTTTACTTTATTCATAAGCTTTTATATACACTTTAGTATTTTAAAATACTTTTCTCTACTTATTTCTTTTGCTCCTAATGATTCTAAATGCTCATTATAAACTTGACAATCTATAAGTTTAATCCCGTTAGCACTTGCGTATTTACACAAATGATAGAAAGCCACTTTTGAAGCATCATTAACTTTACTAAACATACTTTCTCCACAAAATACATCACCTACTAATACACCATACAATCCGCCCACAAGCTCATCTTCTAAATAGCACTCAATGCTAAATGCAATACCTAAGTTAAAAAGCTGAGTATAAGCTTCAATAAACTCATCTCTTATCCAAGTATCATCTTCATGCTTTCTTTTTATATTAGCACAATTTTTGATAACCTCTTCAAAATTTTTATTTGATTTTATAACAAAGTTTTTATTTTTGATAGTTCGCTTTAAACTTTTAGAAACGATAAAATCATCTGGATACAATACCATTCTTTTTTGAGGACTAAACCAGTGTATATAGTTATGCTCATCTATATACCAAGGAAACAAACCATTTTCATAAGCATTGATAAGTCTTTGAGGATGAAAATCTCCACCAATAGCTACTAAGTCATCTTTCATCATATCTAATGTCGGAAAATCAAAGTTATCATCATCTAAAAGATATATTTTGTGTTCGTTGTCAATTAGTTCCAAATTATTAACTCACTAATTAATTTAAGAAGCAATATATTCCAAAGTGGCTTTCTGAATCAAAGCTGAACGACTTAAATGATGTTCTTTAGCATAGGTATCTGCAATATCTAAGAAATTAGCTTGTACAGATATATTTATTCTTTTAGTTTCATTTCCAAAATCTCGTATAATTCCTTCAACTGATATATCTTCATCTAAACTTTTAAAATGTATACCTATCCCATTTGCTATAAGTCTATAATCTTTGAGTTCATCTTGAGTTGCATTTTTTAACTTTTCAGTGTAAGTATAAGGTACTGTTAATACTCTTGAACTATTTAATTCAATATACATTTTATCATCACCAAATCCAACAGATTGTATTAATAGTCTATTGTTTAAAGTATTCATCCCATGCTCCTCATTGTGTAATTATACACATTTTTATTTATTATGTCAATTTTCATATAATACTCCTATAAAAGTATCATAGCACTAAAATTTATTTTTGATTAAAAATATGTCAGATTGACATACAATTCATTTATCCCCTTTACATAAGGGGTATTGTTGTCAAGCGAACAGCTAAAATGGGCAGATAAAAGTTAAAAATGCTCCTTTAAATTCTCAAAAGTATCTGATTGAATAAATTCAATATCTTCTGACATAGCTTTAAAATGTGCTTTACCACAATCAATTTTAGCTTTTTCCATATTTTTAATATCTAAACCTAAATCACTTCCTTTACTTTCAACTATAAAATAAAGTCGTTCTTCATTATCTTTTTCAATCAATACAGCCCAATCAGGATTATATCCACCAAGTGGAGTATTTATTTTAAACCAAGATGGTAATTTTGTGAATAGTTTTACATTTTCACTATCATTAAACTTCTTAGCAAATGATTTTTCTATATCACTATCATATATTGTATAGTCATATATAGATTTTTCCTCATTGTTTTTTATTAAATTTGTAGATAGATAACCTGTAAGTTCTTTTTCTTCAAAACACTCTTGGGCATAATAAAATTCATCTCCTATTTTTTGATATTTTATACCATCAACTATAAAGATACTCATTGTTTTTTTGATAATTTCTATAACCTTATCTATAAACTTTTGAGGGTTGTTTTTAAAACTTTGTAGCTTATTTGATTTGATTAAAATATCAACTATATCTTTTCGCATAAGTTTAGTTTCATTTTGTAAATATGTAATAATATCAGGTAGTTTATAATCTATAATTTCACTATCTATATACTGCTCTTTTAAAGTATCTTCATCTATTTCAACACCAACTTTTGTGATTTTATTAGTTGCTTTGGTATATAAGTATTTTATCTTTCCTACTGTTGCTTCATTTTCAATTCTTTTAGCACAAGTATTGATAAGTTTTTCGATATCAAAATCAACTCTATATGTTGTTTTATATTTAACTTTATCCCACAACTCTTTAAAATCTTCTCCTATAAAAACTTCTTTATTAAGTTTTATAGTTATCTTATCATTAGCATCTTTTACATTTAAGTTTCCAGATATTTTTGTAATGATTGAAGTAATTTCAGATTTTAAATATTCATACTCAACTGGCACTTCAAATTTTTCTTCTTTTATATCAATTCTTAAAGAGTTTTGTATTTTACCTCTAGTATCAATATATTCTTTTTCTTTTAAATATTGATACATATTTTCACTATTTGAAGCACCAAAATATTCTAACTCTCCATCTTCTTTTTCAACTGTAATATTAGCAAAATAGTGTTCTTCTATAGCACCAAATTTTATACCCTCTTCTTTTTCTATCTCTTCTTGTAATCCCTTAGCAAAATCTTCATAACTTTCATTTGCCATTACTGTTAAAGTATTTACATAAAAACCTTGAACTCGCTCACCATCTTGATTTACACAAATTCTTAAACCTCTTCCTATCTCTTGCCTTTTTTTCATAACTGAGTTAGTTTCATTTAGAGTACAGATTTGAAATACATTAGGATTATCCCAACCCTCTTTTAAAGCACTATGGGAAAATATAAATCGAAGTGGCGATTCAAAAGACAATAGTTTTTCTTTGTCTTTCATAATTAAACTAAAAGTATCTTCATCATCTTTATTACCTTTTAGTTCCCCTTTAACATTGGAATTACTATCTTTGACAATACCTTTTTTATCTTTTGAAAAATATCCATTGTGAATAGTTTTTACATTGTCATCAAAGTTTTTAATATCATTGAATAATGTATTGTATTTTGACTTTTTAGATATGGTTAAATATTCTTCTTCAAACCAATTAGCAAACTTACCATTTATAGGATTTCCACTTTCATCATATTGTCTATAATTTGAAACTCTATCAAGAAAAAATAATGATAAAACTTTTATACCCTTACAATTTAATCTCAACTCTTTATCTAAATGCTCTTCAATAGTTTTTCTTATTTGTAGTCTTTTGATACTATCATTGTCTATATCTCCAACTACTTCTTTAAGCTTTACTACTACACCATTTCCAAACTCTATATATTCATTATCCTCTTCAATATAAATATCATTGATAGTATATCCATCATATACATCTCTACCTTTTGATAATTCATATAAATCACTTTTACCATTTACTGTTATAGTTTTTCTTGAAGTTTTACCATTGTTATTTATATCTATCTCTATTTTTGCACTTCTTGGATTTGCTTTTATACTTATAACTTTGATATAAGCATTGTTATGAGCCTCATCAAGTTTTACATTAGCAACTTCTATCTGTTTAACTAATTTTTGTTCATAGGCATCTATAGAGTCTAATTTATACATTAAATTATGTTTTTCTATATGAGTTGCACTATATCTTAATCTACATAGTGGATTTAATGTTTTAATAGCAACTTTACTTTTATCAGTATTATCTACACTTTGAGGTTCATCTATTATAACTATTGGATTTGTTGAAGCTATAAACTCTATTGGTTTTTGTCCATTTAATCTATCATTTTGTCTATGGATAATATTTGCTTTTGTATCTTTTGTAGGGTCTGTAAAACTCTTCTTAAAAGCATCAATATTTATAACCATAATTCTAATATCACTACTTGTAGCAAAATCCCTTACTTGCTCTAAATTTGAACTATCATAGATAAAGTGGTCATAATTTACATTGTCAAATATACCTTTAAAATGTTCTTCTGTAATTTCAAGAGTTTTTTTAGTTCCCTCTTTTATAGCAATAGATGGTACAACTATTATAAACTTTGTAAATCCATATTTTTTATTCATTTCAAATATTGATTTTAGATATACATAAGTCTTACCAGTTCCTGTTTCCATCTCAACTGAAAAGTCCATACTATTTAACTTTTTAGATTGAGGAAGTCCATTTTTAAGTTGTATGTTTTGGATATTTGTTAAAAGTTCATCATTTAATAATTCAAGCCTATTTCCAATACCCAATTCATTGTCCATACTATGAAATAAGTTATCATTCATTCTTGATACTGAAAAATTACTTTGACATATCTCTTGACCCTCAAATATATTCACTATTGAGTTTATAGCATTGTTTTGGTAGTTTAAATCACTTTCAAATTGTATTTTCATTTAATATTACCCAATTTCCTTTTTTTGTTGCTCCTACTCTTTTTAAGACTTTGTCATCTTTTAGTTTTTTCATTTGCCACTCAATACCTTTTATACTTAATTTTAAAGTATCTGCAAGTTCTCTAATAGTAATTTTTGGATTATTTCTAATAAGTTGTAATATTTCTACCCTAGTTTCTACCCTAGTTTCTACCCTAGTTTTTCTATTTTCACCCAACTTAGTGTCTTTATTAAAATTAAACTCTACCCATAGTCCACTATCCCATCTAAATTTTGGCACAATTGCATTAAATGCTTTTGATTCTTCTGTAATTTTTTCTATACCTCTTCCCCAAGATTCTACATAACCTGCTAAAAAAAATACATTTGCTATAGTTGGATTGTATGGTTTTGAAGAGTGTTTAGTTAGTAAAGTATCAATTGTCCAATTTTCAGGCAACTCTCCACTATTCCAAATAAGAAGTTTATCATCATATACACTTATTTGTATAGGAGCTTCGTCACCATAATCTTTATGTACTATTGCATTTATGATAGCTTCTCTAAAAGCTAATTGAGATATAGGAAAGCTCTCAACTCTTTGCATCCCCTCATAACTAATCAAAGCACTTAAATATTTTGTAAATATAAGCTCTTCACATTTATCTACTTGCTCTAAAATATTTCCTCTTATAGTATCTTGATATATCAAATCACTATCACTTTTAAAATATCCTATTTTTATATATGAGTTTGTCACAAATTTTTCAGGGTCTTTATAAAAAAGTAAAACTGATGCTCTTTTTAAATAGTCACCCTCAAATAGATGAAGTTTTTCTATAAGTCCTTTATTGTCTTCATCCAATATATCAGAATCAAGTCTTTTCTTTTTTAATGCTTTTTGTTTAAAAAACTCTATAGCACTATTTTCTAAATCTTCCACACCTACATAAGGTACGGGTACACCATCCCATCTTTTACCTTGTCTTTTTAGTAAAAATTTATCTAAAGATGCACCCTTTAACTCTTTTTTTGTACTTCCTGTACGATAGTAATACTGCCCTTTATAACTAACTGGATACGGAT
Organism: Arcobacteraceae bacterium; assembly: GCA_965242915.1. GTDB lineage: Bacteria > Campylobacterota > Campylobacteria > Campylobacterales > Arcobacteraceae > CAJXII01. The sequence goes on along the minus strand of CBDETN010000021.1, from coordinate 17,113 downwards.
ATGGCTCAACTGTTATCTCTATATATTTTTTACCATCTTCATTCAATAACATCACATCAACTATGATACCCAATATATCAAGTACTTTATTTGGTATATCTTCTAATAGTTTTTTATAGTTATCAATACCTATGATTTTACCATTGTCATCTACACCGATATAAATTTTACCACCTTTAGCATTTGTAAAACCACATATCCATTTGAGATATTCATCTCTCCAAGATTGTTTAAATTCTATATTTTGGTTTTCATCTTTTTTTAGCATTTTGTATCCATATTTAAGAAAAATTTATTAAAAGATTGTTTTTGAATAGATGTCATTAGATGACCTCTCGGGGTGAGCACTGTAAAGAAGCTTGAGAGGTACTGTTGTATAGATTATAATATAGATATGATAAATATTTACTTGTAACCTTTTTTAATATTTTAAAGTGGTCAAATTCGACCACTTTAAAATTTATTTTTACTCTAGTCATTATCTATAATATAAGTTTTAATAGTGACTTACTATTTATTTTCTTCTATAAGTACTGATTTTTCTTGATATTTATCTACAATAGGATTTACACTATCTTGAATATATCTTGTTGGAGGTGGTGTTGGAACAATTTCTTGCTTTGTTGGAGGTGGTGTTGCTGTTTTATTATCATCTGCCATTTTGGTATCCTTTTTTTTATTTTTTATTGTACTATTATTCTTGTTTGATACATCTAAAGTCTTTACTTTTACATAATCATTTAAAAGATTGACAAATAATACATGCTTTGTAATATTTCCATCAATTACTAATTTATCATTAATAATTCTTATTTTAATTTCCTCGTCCGTAATACTTGTCGTATCATTTAAAATAATTATTTTTTGTGAATTCAACTCATTCCCCATCAGAAAGAAATAAGGGATAAATGATACAAATAATGCAATTAATGTAAATCCTAAATATTTTCTAAACTTCATATTTAAATGATGTCTTTTTTCATTAATTGTAATATTATAATTAGATATGGTTATATATTCATTTAAAATATACTTATTCCATTCATTATTATTTGTATTATTTACAGTATAGTTCTCAAGTTCATTAATATATTTTTTTATATCATTTGGTTTTCCAAATTCAGCATAGTCTTTATTATTCATCCAAGATATGGCAATAAAAAATATTTTAATAACTAATCCAAAAACTATTAACAAACAAGATATAAATAAATAAAAAAGTATTGTATTGTCATTTTTTAAAGTTGGAAAGTTTAAAAGATAAAATCCAAGAAAACCAATTTGAAGTGTTAATAAACTTGAAAAATAAAAAAACTGTTCATAAATCTTTTCTCTTCTTAAATGCTGAGTTTCATTATAAGATTTAAAAAATTCTATTTGTTCTTTCATTTTTTTACACACTCACAACTTCATCAATACCAAACTGCTTCAAAACAGCAATAGCATTAGTCTTAACAACTGCATCTTTAAAACTACTATCTTTAAATACTACTCTCATAGTTTCTGTTTCATATTTTTCTTTTAATTCTGCTATTTTTTCAACTACTTCTATTGTTATACTATCATCAAGACAAACAACCAATGCACCAAATCCTATAACAAATACTTTTTTATTATTTATAATTTTCTCTTCAATAGGTAGTGTTAAATCAAGTCCATATTTTAAAAGTATCTCATAAAGTAAATCTTCACTTGTTCTATCTGATTTTATATTTTCTACACTATCAAGTAGATTTTCTGCTAAATTATCAAAGTCACTATCCCACTCTTTTATATTTGAACTATCAAGTTTAAATACTTTAAATCCAATATCAAGGTTAGATAAATCTTTGTCTTTATTATCTGCTACTATCTTTTCTCCTGCTCTTCTAATTCTCTCTTTTCCTATTTCACAAATATTTTTATATCCAGATTTAAATGCTTCACTTTTTTCATTTGTTTCTTCTGGTATTTGAACACATATATATTTTCTATTTTTATTATCTTCACTATTCAACTGCATAATTGAATGTGCTGTTGTTCCTGAACCTGAAAAGAAATCTAAAACAACACTATTGTCTTCCATATATGTTATTGATTGAAGAAGTGTTTTTATAAGTTTAAGAGGCTTTGGATTGTCAAATAAATCTTTATTTAAAAGAGAAATTATTTGTTCCGTAGCATCTTCATTAGTTTCCATTTTATAATGAGTTGGTGAAAAATTATTTTTCATTTTTTTTATTTCACCTCCACTTTTAATGTGATTTGGTCTAAATGGAATTTTACTAATAACAATAGTTTCATTATTGTTAATTATGTCATTAACTTTATTTTGTGAATATCTCCATTCACCTTCAAGTACAAATTCATTATCATTTAAATTATTTTTAACTACCAATTCTGTTAGTAGTTTTGTAATGATATTACCTTCTGACATATCTTGTGGCTTAATTATGCAATCTTCCATATTAAACTTTATTGTTTTAGCAGGAAAAATTAATTTATTAATTGAATTTCCTGCATTATTTAATGGATACTTTTTTCCCTCTGTAGTGGTTTCAATAGAAAATGGAAAAGTATATTCAGTATTTTTTACATAACAAAGGATATATTCTGATAATTTTCCTACATTTTTATGTAAAAATGATGGTTTCTTTTTCTTTTCCCAGATAAACTCTGATACAAAATTATCTTCCCCAAATATCTCATCACAAAGCTTTCTAAGATTAGCAACCTCATTATCATCAATACTAATAAAAATAACCCCATCATTTTTAAGTAAATTTCTTGCTAATTTTAATCGTGGGTACATCATAGATAACCAATCACTATGATACCTACCACTTGTATCACTATTTGTACTCAGTCTATTTCCCTCACTATCTACTTGACCAGTTATTTCAAGATAATTTTTAATATTATCTTTAAAGTTATCTTTATATACAAAATCTTTACCTGTATTATATGGTGGGTCAATGTATATCATTTTTACTTTTTTATTGTAAGACTTTTGAAGAAGTTTAAGCACTTCTAAATTATCTCCCTCTATATATAAGTTTGCTGTTGTATCCCAATCTTTACTATCTTCTTTACAAGGTCTTAATGTTCCTGTTGATGGTGTTTGTGCTAATCTTTTTGCTTCTTGTTTTCCATTCCAAGTAAAGTTATATCTTTCATTTTGGGTATCCGTAAAATTACCAAGTTCCTCTTCAAGTTTTTTAAAATCTATTTTATCTTCACTAAAAACTTCAGGAAAAATCTCTTTTAGTTTTTCTATATTGTCATTTACTATATTCATACTTTTACCATCTAGTTTATTCATTTCATTTGACCTCTTTTACAAACATTTAATTCTTTTTCTTGACCTAGGTCAATAACTTAATTAATTGAACTTGATATAATTCTGCACTTACGGTAAGTCCCTGCATGCACACTTACCTTGTTTTCATAATACTAATCACAAAAGACTTCATATTATTACTACATTTAGATAGATTATCTTCTTCAAATGATTTTATTAAAGTATCTACATTTTTAAACTTTTCTGTATTGCCAAGTAAAAAATTCAGAGTATAATAAACATCTATTAACTTATGTTCATAAATTATTGTTCTATAATTTTTATGTACCCCAAAGGCTTTTAAACCCCTATAATTTCTATTAAAAACCCGACCATTATGAGCACATCTATTTCTCAATTCTTTTAATCTTAATAATGAAGTTAAAAATACTTTATCCTGATAAAAATTAAATTTTCTTGCTAATATTTTTAATATATCGTTATCTTCAATCTTTAATTTTGAAATTATATTTATAAGTGTTCCTAAGGTTGCACTTTCAATAAAATAATGAAATGGAGGATAATTTATCTCCTTATCTTCATCTAAAAAAATAAGTGGTTTTTTATTAAGATATTCTGTTTTATTTGATTGGAAATTATAATTGCTAAGATAATAATCTCTATAATGTGGATAAATCTCTTGTTTTTGTCTTTTTGTATATTCTTTGACTTCCCAATCATATAAAGAATCAAATGGTAAATCAAAATCTTCTTTATAGCTACCTTTAAGTAAATAAACAAATGGATTATCTGTTAAAGAATATATTATTTCTATTAATAAAGATTTTAATTTTATTTCAATTTGTGAAGTTAGGCTTAACATATTTAAAGAGATTTCTCTATCTATTTTATACAATTCTAATAAATCATCCATTGTGTATTCTGATAATTTACCTCTAAAAGCTTTTACATAATCTTTTATTTTAAACATACCAATATTTAAAATAGTTTTTTCAATTTCTTCTTTGGTTATTCTATTTGATTTTTGTAAGCCATCTTCGTAAAGAGAATTTACATAAGTTTCAATATCTAATTGTATATGATTATATTTCACAAACTCCCTTTTAAATCTTTTAGTTTATCATTTAGTTTTTTTAATTCTATATTCAAACTTACCTTATCACTAAAATTGGTTTCTTTTTTTATCTTATTTTTTAATTCTGCTATTTGTATATCTATTTTAGATATATCATCAAGTATAGCTTTTGTATCTATTTGCTTATTTATATTTAGTGTTCCACTAAACTTTGAAGCATTAAATGATAATATTTTATCTAAATAACTTGTATAAAATGATAAGAAGTTTGTAAAAGATTGATTGTTGATATTTAGACTATCTATAAACTCTTTTTCAATGTTGTTTTTTTCTGCTAAATTTATCCAAGAAGTAAAATAATTTTCTTCTACTACAAGTTTATCATTTGTAGATTTGCTTAATCTTTTTGGAGATATATTTATACAAATACTATTTTTATATACAAAAAATATAATTAGTGGCTTTGGTATATTTTGCAATATAGTTGTTATTTGTTTTAGTTTATTGATATTTAAGATTTCAACTTTTAAAAAGTTTATTTCTAAATATTTATTATCTTCATCTATGTATTGGCTTATGTTGATATTGTTTTTATTTAAGATATACTCTAATTTTATATTTGATATATCATTTTCAAGTATCTTTTTTTCTACGGCACTTAAAGAGAAATTTTCTCTTATCATTTTTTTAAATATTGGTTTGTTTACATAGCAAGATGCAGGTATATTTAAACCTTTAAAAATATCATCTATCATTTAATAACCAAGTATGAGATAAGTTCAAAATCTTCAATACTACTAAAGCTATCTTTTGAGATTATTGTTTCTTCTGTGCTAAATAAACTATCCATACCACTCATCTCTTTTTTACCTATGATACTTTCAACTGCTAATTTTAATTGAGTTGTATATTTACTCATATCATTATAATCATTGGTTTCATTTTCAAATAAACTTACTGCTTCACTTATAGGGTTTTCAATGCCCATACAAATATTTTTATAAGTATCAAGTATTAGTTTAGCACTTGTAAAAGCTACTTGTATTTCATTATTTTCATTTATATAAACTAAATAATATGGTTCTAAACTAAATGTATCTTTTGTATTTTGCTCTTTTAAAAGTTTTAAACAAAATATAGTTCCTTTTGTATTTTCACTACTTATAACTACACTATGAATACCCATAGGACTTTTTTTAAGTTTATCTTCATTGGTTTCTAAATATTTAATCAAGTCCATTCTAAAATCATTTAGAGTTAAATCTGTTATAGATATACCACCACTTACATCTTCAAGGTCTATAACCTTTTTTTGTAATTCTTTTAGTTGTTTTGCTCTATAACTCAAATCACTTATATCTTTTTCATCACTTGTATCAATTATATTTTCTTCGCCAGTAGCAGAAACATCAAGTAGTACCATTCTTCCACTTACTCTACTTTCAAGATTAATATACTCATCAAGTTCTATATTAGCCCAAAAATTAACTAATTGAATTTTATCATTTGTTGAACCTAATCTATCAATCCTACCAAATCTTTGTATTATTCGTACTGGGTTCCAATGAATATCATAATTAACTAAAAAATCACAATCTTGTAAGTTCTGCCCCTCACTAATACAATCAGTAGCAATAAGTATATCTATTTGTTTTGTAGCTGTTGGGTCTGTTTTATCTCTACTTTTTGAGATAGGAGAAAAGTTTGTAAGTAAAGAGTTTAAATCTTTATTTTTTGTATTCATTGTAGTTTGGTTTGTTCCGCTACCCATAATCAAACAACTCTCAATATTAAATTCATTTTTAGCCCAAGTAGCAATATTGTTATATAAGTATTTAGCAGTATCAGCAAAAGCAGTAAATATTATTACTTTTTTATTATCTTTATTTAATGGGTTTTCTATTTTATTTGTGATTTGTTCTTTTAATATTTTAAGCTTATTATCTCTATTACAATTTACAGCAGTTGAACTTTCTAATAGTTCTATAAGCTTATCTAAATCACTTTGTAAATCTTGTTTCCATTTTATTTTATCTATATCACTTATTAAAACTTTTACTTTATTTCCTATGAGTTGTGAAGCATACTCATCACTTTCAATATCAACATCTACAATACTAATATCTTCAAATACACCATCACTATGGTTATCTATCATATCTATAATTTTAAGATTGTTATTCATAAGTTTTTGAACAGTTAAAGAAAAAGAGTTTATTGAGCTTTCCATTCTTTTTAATAGATTTACTCTCATCAAATGAATTAAGGAATTTTCTCTATCTGTTTGTTTAAAAACTCGACCCTCTCCAAGTTCAATATCATATTTTTTATCATACTCATCTTTTTTATTTGGATATACATATTTTAAAGGGGAATAAGCAGATAAATTTAATCTTCTAATTGTTTTATTTATTTCTGATAATGGAGGAAATAAATTTAAAATATCAATATCAGGTTTTAGTGTTATAGGCTTGTTTCTATTTGGAAATTTACCAATATCAGTAGTATCATAATACTTTTCAATATGCTTTCTACTTCTCGCTATTGTAATAGTATCAAGTAGTTTAAAATAATCAAAATTTAAACTATCTAAAAGTTTTGAGGTGGTTCTGTCTTTTTCAGGTAGCTTCAACCAACTATTAAATTTATTTTGTGATTTTCTTAAAGTATATTCAATAGAGTTAATACCTACATCTTTAAAAGCATTGTCATTTGCTTCTGTGATAAATGTAACTTGATTTTTTAAGTCATTAAGACGATTATTTACAGGTGTTGCACTCAGCATTAAAACTTTTGTTTTTACACCTTTTTTTAATACATCATCTAAAAGTGTTGCATATCTTGATTTATTTTTCTTTTTATTTGTACTTGTATTTCTAAAGTTATGAGATTCATCAATTACAATTAAATCATAGTTTGCCCAATTTAATGTGGCAAGATTTATATCTCCACTATAACCTTTTTCTCTTGTTAGGTCTGTATGATTTAACACATCATAATTAAACCTATCTTGTGATAATATATTTCTTTTATCATTAACTGTATAAATAGTCCAATTATCTCTTAACTTTTTAGGAACAAGAACCAAAACTCTATCATTTCTTAACTCATAATATTTTATAACTGCTAAGGCTTCAAAAGTTTTACCAAGTCCAACACTATCTGCGATGATACAACCATTGTGTTTTTCTAATTTATCAATAGCACCAACAACACCATCTTTTTGAAAATTATACAGCATATTCCAAACTAATGTATCTTTAAAACCAGTTTTAGACTTGATAATCTCTTCCTCATCTAACTCTCCAATAAAATCTTTAAAAATATTATATAAAGTCATAAAATATAAAAATTGCGGGGATTTATTAGAAGAAATTTCTTCTATTTTTTCAAGTATCTCTTTTTTTATATCTGATACCATTGTTTCATTATTCCAAATTTCATCAAATGTAGATATAAAACCTTTTGTAGTTTCATTATCTGTATGTTTTGTATTCATAGCAAAAGTATTAGAACTGACATATCCTAAACCTACACTTGAAAGATTTGAACTTCCTTGTATTGCTACACTATCATTATTATTTTCAATATGATAAAGATTAAAAGGTATAGCATCTTTTACTTTTATCTCTTTTACTTTTACCTTTTCTTTTATCCAATTAGCACACTCTTTGGCTATTTTAACTTGTTGTAATTGGTTTTTAAATTTAATCTCTTCTTGAACACCTGCAAGGAAATTGTTAATATAATTATTCTTATAAAGAGGTGTAGATAATAGCAATTTTAACTCTTTTATCTTACTAAACTCTTTTTTTAATTCAGCAAAAGCATATATAGTAAAATAGCTTGAAATAATAGATAATTTACTATTGTTTTGAATACTTTCTTTTAGTATATCTCCAACTTTACCATTCCTTTTATTATCAATTAGCATTATTTACCTCATAAGAAGATATCTTATCTAAAATAGTATTTGATTATTATTTCAAAGCTAACTCCTGCTATCCATTTAAAATAAAATCAAAGATTTAATTACACTACTATCAGGGCTATCCTACGGAGTTAAGAGAGGATAAGGAATTGATATAAAATCAACATTATATTTATAAAGTCATCTTCTTATTTTTAAATTTCTAAACAGAATATAAACAACTTAAATTTTTCATATTTCAATACTCCACCTATTCATTAGTTAGGCTTTTTAGTCGTTTCAGCATGATATATTATTTATTGATATTAAAATGAAATTCTTACTAATTTAACAGTTTAAAAAGATTATATCTCAAATACTACATTATGAAAATATCACAATAGAAGTAACCGGCTCTTGGATTTACTAAAGAAAGTTTGCTAAAGCAACCGCTATTTGCTACTTTTGGTTAAGTGGAGATACTAAAATTATCAAAGATAAATTAAAAGAATATCAATGTGAGATAAATAGTCATGATATAAGACATTCATACAAAGGTCATAAAGATGATATTCATTATGTTTGTAAGATTCCTGAAATAGTTGCAACTTTTACAAAAGTTGTTAAAAGTGTAACTCAACATTCAAAAACTAGAAAAACAATAGTTAGTATTGAATTTTATAAAAAGTATGACAATCAAGAAGTAAAGCTTGTAAAAATAGACTTGGTAAAAGATAAACGATTGAGATTAAAAACGATTTTTATTGCATAAAAAAAGTAGCAGACCAATGACTGCTACACTTTACGGATATTTACTGATGCCTTGCTATAAAAACAATCCCCAGTTTAACGACTTAACGAAGTCCGATGGTTTTAACAGTATTATTATGAACATTCACACTTAAAGTGCAACATTTAGAAATATAAGATAGTAAGGCTAATTGATATACAATTTAAGCTACATATCTTACAGGATAAATGGAGCATTAAATGAAAAAGTATAAACAATTAACCTTAGGTTTAAGGTATCAAATATTTGCTTATAAAAACGAGAACTATACAATCACAAAAATAGCAGAACTAATTGAAGTATCTAAATCTACAATATCAAGAGAACTAAGTAGAAATAGTAATAATGGATATTATAGTGCAGATGATGCACATATAAAAGCAGTATCAAGAGATAAATTTAAAGATAGATATAAGAAACTCACTAATAAATTAAAACTAAAAATTGGTAAGATGTTAAGAGATGGCTTATCTCCTGATCAACTAGTTGGTAGATTGAAAAAAGATAAAATAGCAAATATTTCATATGAAACAGTATATAGATACATTTATGCAAATCAAAGAAGTGGTGGTCGATTATATAAATTATTGAGACATAAAAATAAAAAGTATGGTAATAGAAGTAGTCAATACAAGACTAGAGGTCAAATTAAAAATAGAGTAAATATTAGTAAACGAGCTAAGATTATTGAAAAGAAAACTAGATTTGGTGACTTTGAAGTAGATACAATTATAGGTAAAGACCATAAAGGTGCTATCGTTACCTTAGTTGATAGAAAGAGTAAATTTACACTTATGAAGATAGTTGAATCTAAAAAAGCAGATGTTGTTACACAAGCTATTATAGAGCTTTTACATCCAATAAAGAAACTAGTTCGTACAATTACTTCAGATAATGGTAAAGAGTTCTCCTATCATGAAGAGATAGCTCAAAAATTAAATCTAAAGTTTTACTTTTGTGATCCATACTCATCTTGGCAAAGAGGATTGAATGAGCATACAAATGGACTAGTTAGAGAATATATTCCCAAGAAATATAGCTTTGAAAATATAAATCAAACTCAAATAACTATCATTCAAAATAGGCTAAATAATAGACCAAGAAAGATTCTGAAATATTACACACCAAATGAGATATTTTTCAAGGAAGTTTCAAGAAAAATGGTGGCATAATTTTGGCTGGTTTTGTTGCACTTTAAGTGTGAATTGGCGTTATAACTAACTAGATTTATAATGTCAATAGCTGAAAATTGATATAATTTTGTTTGTAAAGTATCGTACTTATATTTATTACATAGTATGTATAAATTGTTCCAGTAGTGTTCCATTTATACTATAGTATAACAATATATAAAAAGATGAGTTTGTTATAAAGCAGTTATATGAGGTGTTGTATTTGTTTTAACATATTTCATAAAAAATATGTCATTTTGACATACTATATTGTATTTCTAAATACCAAATTTTTCAAAGCCCGTTCATCATCAACAGCCACAAACTCTTTAACATTTTCAAGTCGCTTAACAAACTCAAAATCAGGCGCAAACTCTTTAAAAATATCTATGATAAATTGACTGTCTAAATCAGGGGAGTTAAGACAAGCTAATACTAAACAATCTTTTGAAGCTAAAGAAGAAAGTTTTTTTATAATCTTTTCATAATCCCTAGAAGCAGCAAAACTTCCTTTTTGAAAGGTTGGCGGGTCTATTATGATTAAATCATAGGGACCGCTTCTTTTAATTCTTGAAAATGATTTTAATATATTGTAAGGGAAAAAACTTACATTTTTAGTATCTAAGTTATTTAAATGATGATTAGCTCTGCCTGTAGTTAAAGCACCTTTTGCCATATCTATATTTAATACACTTGAAGCTCCTCCACTAATAGCAAATAAACTAAAAGCACAAGTATATGAGAATAAGTTTAAGACTTTTTTATCGCTAGCAATTTCTCGTACAAACTCTCTTCCTATTTTCATATCTGGGAAATATCCGCTATTTTGATTTGATAAAAGATTAATTTTGATTTTTATACCATCTTCAATGACATACAAATTATCTTTTAATTCTCCTGCAATTATTTGAGCAGTTGTTTTCGGTATATATCTTCGTTGCAACACTATTGTATTGTGTCTGGTAGTCTTTATAAACTCTTTCAGCATCTCCAAAAGTTCATCTTCTATTGTTTGTTCAATTTCAAAATAAAAAGCAATATTTAAAATGTCATCGATAGAATCTATTGTTAAAAATTTCCAATTTTCATACATTCCACCTCGACCATGAAAAATTCTCTTAAACTCGCAAGTTAGATTTTGGCTATTTAATTGTAGTATATTTTTAATATCATTGATTTTTAACATTTGAAATTATAGCAAAAAGTAGATATAATCACATTTACTAAAATTATGGAGATTATATTGAGTTATACAGATATATTTATATTAGGTTGGAATTTAAATGCTTTGATGTTTGTGGTTAACCTAATGGTAGCAATGAGAATTTTAAATTCAAATGATGCAGGAGTATTACACAAAGAAAGTGAAACTTTAAGAGAGCTAAAAGAAGAATTTGATGAGCTTTATCCAAATAGAAAATATGATGTATTTATCACTTATTTATTCCCGTTTACTGCATTTTTTAGAGTATCATTTAGAATGATAGAGATGAAAATGTTTTTTAATAAAAATGAAGGTACACGAATGTATGATTTTATAGTTTATAAATATCAAACAGATATAAACAGAGTAAAAAACAACTAAATTTTACTCAATATTTGTAAGTGTCATTTCATATAGCCACTTTTGTAAATCTTTCATATCATCATATATATTAAAAGCCCTCGTAGCAACTTCAAAGCTATAAAAAATATCATCAATAGGAAAGCTTTTATAAGCATACATAGCACCATAAAGTACTAAATCAATATTCTTATCTTCTTTATTAAAACCCTGCGGCAGCCTTTTAAATTTAGGTTCAGGCAAATTATAACCTTTAGATTTCAAATCATCTAAAATATTATAAAGCTCATCTCTTTTTTTCTTATCTTTTAAATATTCTCTAAATGTCTTTAACATAGGCTGTTTAAAGTTTCTAATACCGCTTGCGATAAAATACTCATCTTTATCAAAGTGCATATAAAAACAACTACTTTGCATCCTATGACCGCTACCTTGCCAAAACAGAAGACCAATTTTACTTTTCATAGGTGTTTTATCTTTGCTAAATCTAACATCACGATATATTTTAAATAAACTTCCTCCAACTTTTGGTCCATAATTTATACTTGGTACCAAAATTTGAAGAGTTTCTCCCATCTCTTCAACAAAAGCTTCTGTTGGATTTCTTATCTCATCTTCCCAAATATGACGATTATCTTCAAACCATATTTTAGTATTGTTTTCTTTTAACTCTTTTAGAAATTCGATTCCTTTTTGAGAGAAACCATTAAACTGCATTTACAATATCCTGTACAACTTTATAAACATTATGCACTGAACTTATCTCACACGCTTCTCTGTGTGAATGTGGAAAATAAATATTTGGACCTATTGAGCAAATTTGCATATTTGGATACTTTTCTTTAAATATCGCACACTCTAATCCTGCATGGATAGCTTCAACACTGGCTTCTTGATTATATTTCCTATATATCCCCAATACTTTAGAAGTAAATTTACTATAAGTTGGTTTCCAAGCCGGATATTTACCGCTTGTAGTTACTTCAAAACCAAAGCATTGAAGCAGGGCGGTTGTTTCATCTGTAATTATTTTTAATTCATCATTATCCATACTTCTGGCACTAAGCTGTATTTGAACACCATCAAGCTCATTTGTTACAATGGCAAGATTAATGGAACTTAACACCACTCCCAGCTCTTTATCATACCCTCGCACACCATTTGCAAATGTATATAAAAAGTTTAATACATTTTCATCTATCTTTTTATAATGTTCGGTTGATGTATCTAATTGTTTGACAATCATATTTTTATGTGTTGAGAGCGGGGTGGTATTTGAAACAATTATTGCTTTGGTAGATTTAGGAATTGAATTAATTCTTTCCCCTCCACTTATATCAAGCAACTCTCCGGCACACTCTTTTATACTTCGTGCGATTAATTTCAAAGCATTGGGAATATTTTTATCAATATCAACTCCGCTATGCCCTCCATCAAGATTATCAAGAGTTATCTCATAAAGCTTTTTGTTATCATCATTTGGTATAAGTTTATCGTTATTGTTAGTGGCAAATATATCAACTCCACCAGCACAACCAACACAAATCTCACCTTCATCTTCACTATCAAGATTTAGCATATAAGATGACTTTAATTCAAATTCAATACCATTAGCTCCGATTAAACCTATCTCTTCATCACAGGTAAAAAGATATTCAACATCAGCCCCTTCTTCAATCAAAGCTAACATATAAGCACAGCCAATTCCATTATCTGCACCAAGTGTTGAATCTTTGGCTTTTAAGTATCCGTCAACTTCTATAATTTCAGGTATTTTACCATCATCCAAACAAACTATATCATAGTGTGATTGTAAGCATATATCAGGGTTGCCATTAGCTTTAAATATTAAAATATTTTTAGCACCATCAATTTTGCAAATATAGTTATTTACTTTAGCAAACTTTTGCAAGTACTCAATAAAAGGCTGGTGTGTTCCACTACATCTTGGTATCTTTGTTATTTCTTTGAATAATTCTATTGTTCTCATTATTATTCCTAGTTTTTATATTTTTGATATTATATCTTATTTTACTTATTCCCATACTTTTGAGGTTCCATTTTGGAACCTCAAGTTTTCAAATTCTTTATCATAAAATTAAAACATAAACGCAGGTAGAAATCTTTTAATATTCCTACCTGCTCATTTTAGCAGTTCGCTTGACATTAGTTATACATTCTATACAACTTAGCTTTAAAACACCTGATATTATTATATATTTAATGTATAATATAGAAAGTTAAGATATTGTAGTAAATAAGCTATTTGTTGCTCTTTTTAGTTAAATATTTGTAAATTTAAGATAGTTTTTAATGATTTTACAAACCCTATTTACTTATACTCGAACAAATTCTAATCGTAGTATCATCATTGGTTTGAATTGATATATTATAAATTGTTAGATTATTATCGTTTTTGGGTGTAATTATAAGATTAAATCTTGCATCACTTAAATTTAAATTCTCAATTTCTTCTTTTGTATGAGTTGTAATATATTCTTTTATATATTTTATGTGAATATTGGCTTGCAGGTGAAGATATTTAAGAGTGTCTATATTTGATGATATTGAATTTGTTTCAATTATAGAAAGACTGAGATATGAAAACGATGTTAATGCAATGATAGTCATAAACAAGGCAAAAGACTGTCTCATTATTTTATAATCCAGGTTTGACAAATATTGTTGTACAAATCTATACAAATATCAATAGTATATATTTGATTATTTTGTTTTATTGAAAAAGCTGTTACATTATCTTGAAGCAGATTTGTGTTAAAAAAAAGTTTATTGTCATTATATATTATCTGATTTAAATTTTTATCTTTTTGTAAAGTTGCAGTTAAAAATAATTTTGTGGTTTCAAATTCTATTTTTGTAAGATTTGTTGTGAAATCTGATTTATTTTTTTTATTCACTTCAAATAAAACTTTAGTTGTAGTTAAAAATATAATTGATAATAAAACTATAGAAAATATTAATTCAAGTAAAATAAGTGATATTCTCATTAGTGTTGAATAAACTTTATTTTATCACTATTTATAATTTGACCGGTCAGGTAAAAATTATTTTCGCAAATTTGTAAATCTTTATATGTTTGATAAGAGATATTAGAAGTTAGAACTTGACTAAAACCACTTATTACAATTGAAAGAATAATAAGTGAAATCAGTGTTTCAAGTAAAGAGAAACTCTTAACTTTTTGCAAGTTCTAAAGCTCTGTCATAAGCTGTTTGAATAGTTTGGCTAATCTTCTCCTTCACCTTATTTTCAACTAAATAATCATATCCAGCTTGTGTTGTGCCGTTGGGACTCATCACTTTTTTAATAATATCTTTTGGTTCATCATCTTTTAAAAGAGGGGTAAAGCCATCAAAAAGTGCAGTTGTTAAAGTAATCGCATCTTCTTTTTTAAGCCCTGCATTTATACCACCTTCAATTATCCCATCAGCTATATGGGCTAAAAACGCCGGCCCGCTTCCTGCTACTGCTGTTGCAATATCAAGCTCATTTTGTGTATCTACCCATAAAGTCTGCCCAATACAATTAAAAATATCAATCGCTTCTTTTTTTATATTCTCATCACCTGTTAAAGTAGTCATAGATTTACAAAATTTTGCCGATACATTCGGCATAGCCCGAACATAACTTTTTGATGAAATATTTTGGCTCAAACTTTGAATAGTTGTACCTGCTAATACAGAGTATAATGTATCTGCAGTTCCGGTTAGTTTTGCACCTACTTCAGTTAAATTATATGGTTTTACACAAAAAATTATATTTTGGTTAGTTATATCATAAGCTTTATCTAATTCACAAATTGCAATTTGGGGTATCTGTTTTTTTAAGGCTTCCAATTTTTCTAAAGATCTGCCTACAACTTGAATTTGATGTAAAGATTTAACCAATCCGCTAATAATTGCTTGTGCCATATTGCCATTGCCGATAATTGTAATTTCCAATTTATAACCTTTGATTTTTAATAAAAGATTGTAGCTTGTTAATACTTAAAAATATAGGTAGTTTTTAATAAAAAATTAGATAAAATCTCTTCTATTAATAATTAAAGGACAATAAAATATGAGACAAATCATTACTTTGGTACTAGCAATATTTATATTTACTGCTTGTTCTAGTAAACAAAAAGATTTAGAATATAATAAGCCGGCAGTTTATTGGTATAATAAAATGCTTAAGCAAGTAGCTTCTTATAATATAGATGAAGCGGATGATACTTATACATCACTAGAATCAGAACATAAAAATTCACCACTTTTACCATCCGCACTTATGATAATAGCAACAGCACATATGGAACAAGAAGAATATGATATGGCAAATTATTATTTTAATGAGTATCTTAAAAAGTTTGGAATGGCAAATAATGTAGATTATGTGAGATATTTAAAAGTTAAAGCAAAATTTATGGGATTTAAAAATCAATTTAGAGAACAAGAACTGGTATCAGAATCAATTGAAGATGCTAAAATGTTTATAGAAGCATATCCCAATTCAAAATATATACATATGGTTAAAACAATAAAAAGTAGATTAGATATGGCAAAGGCTGTATTTGACCAGGAAATTTCAGAACTGTATACAAGGATGGATAAACCAAAAGCGAGTGAAGTGTATTCATTACGGGCAAAAGAAAGTTGGGATGATATGAAAAGCATAAATAAAGTAAATGTACCTTGGTATAGAGCTATATTTGAATAAGTTGAGTGAATAAAATATGGAGTTAACCAATTACG
Source organism: Arcobacteraceae bacterium (assembly GCA_965242915.1). Lineage (GTDB taxonomy): Bacteria > Campylobacterota > Campylobacteria > Campylobacterales > Arcobacteraceae > CAJXII01. Next base: position 568 of record CBDETN010000021.1, on the reverse strand, counting down.
ATCAGTTTCCTGATAAATTACCTATAGTTATTGAAGATGATATGTTTTTATATCCTTTTATGATTGCACCGCTTTTTATGAGTGATGAACAAAATATAAATGCCGTAAATTATGCAATAGATAACAATAAACTTTTAACAGTAGTTGTCAGTACCCCTACAAATGAGGGAAAAAGAGGTGCAACATCATTTTATAATGTTGGAGTTGTAGGAAATGTTATGAGAAAAGTAACTTTACCTGATGGAAGAATTAAAGTACTTTTTCAAGGTTTGGAAAAAGTTTCTATACAAGAAGTTGTAGGCGGTTCACCTTTGATTGCTATTGTTGATATTATGACTGCAGAATCGTGTGATCAAAATGAAGTTGAAGCTACACTTAATATTTTACATAAAAATATAAAGACATTATCAAAATTAAATACAAAGTTTCCAGTTGATTTATTGAAAACTACAGAGGAAACAACAGATGCAAGTCGGGTGGTTGATTTAATATCTTCTGTACTTGCTATTGGTAAAGAAGATTCTTATCAACTTTTTCGTGAGCAAAATATTTTAAAAAGGTTAATATC
>CBDETN010000020.1:0-87706 GCA_965242915.1 Arcobacteraceae bacterium | reverse complement strand
CATATAGATGTTTTATATCCTCTTTACCTATAATATTTTCTTGATAAAGATTGGTTAAATATTCTTTTAAATTATCTTCTTCCATTTGAAGTTTATTATTTATGATATTTCCCAAAAGCTTTAAATCTTTAATATTATCACTTAAAAAATCATTTTGAGAATCTGAACCTACATAAACAATGTTTTGATAATCTAAATTTTGCAAATATGAAAAAAGTTTCTCATCTAAAATATTTTTTACCTTATCAATACCACCAACAATTATAACCACATCTATAACATCACTTGGAATTGGATATTCTTGGATTTTTTGATACAACACACTATCTATAATATTTATACCTGAATTATAAGCAATATTGCTGGCAAATTTTAAACTAAATGATTCTGTTGCTCCAATAATAAGAGTGCTTAATCCACCATTTGCAGATGAGCAGATAAAAATATTATCTTTTTCAAATTTATTTATTAAGTCACCGCATTTTAAAGTTAAATCATCGTAAATATCTTTATTAAAATCTCTAAAATAATGTGAAATCTTACCATTTGCACTTACTTTAAAATATGTACTTCCTACATCTATTAGCATTTTACTCATAACATAACCCCAATATCTTTAATAATCTCATTTACAATACTATCTTTACTGTTACCCAAATCTAATTTTGACCGTTCATATTTAAAACTTTTTTCACTTATTGGAAGTTTTCCTTTGTCATAAATTCTAATATTACTGTTTTTATCTCTTACTGTTATAACTTCATTGTTGTTTATAATATGTGGAGAAAAAGGTACATCTATGATACCATTTTTGATTGAGTTAAATATTTGCCGCCATAAAGTATCTGCTTTATCATTCAAAATAGCCTCAAATATCTCATCAACTTCTCTTGTTAAATTTTCTTCCTCTTCTTCATCTACAATGCAAGGAAGCCCTTTTAACATATTTAAAGTGTATTGAACATTTGCAACAGCTCTTCCATTGTCCTCTTTTGTCGGTATTCCAAACGCTTCAGCTCTGGTCTTTGTGATAATTTTATCAGCTCCAACCATTGCAGCTATTACCGTACTCGTATTTATCAAAGATTCTGAAAATTCTTTATTTCGTGGAAATGCTCCCATCCATTGATGATATACAAGATTAATAGTTGCATCGCCACATCCAATTTGTTCAGCATATTTTTTTGCAGACTTTCTTAAAACCGCAGCAGTTACTATATCTTGATTAACTGAACCAGTTTGAGAAAAACTAACTGAAAAAGATTTAACTCCCTCTTCAAGAGAAAGTAACATCTCGGCTATTTGAATAACAATTGTAATTGCAGGAGGAACTAAAGTTGCTGTAAGTGGTCCAAAAGATTCACGATTGATCGGTTCATTTAAAGTTGAATATTTAGCACAAACTCTCTCAACATGTTTCCAGTATAAAAATGCTTTATCAAGCGGAAAGTTTTTAGAGTAGGGCAGTAGATATGTAATAGGTCCACCCTCAATCTCAAAAATACCAGAAGCTATCGCAACATCAACTAAAAGTCTGGCATCTGGTGTTCCGTGTCGTAAACTAATAGGAGTATTAAAATGTGTCATCATTTTTCTTGAAGTTCTATAACCGTGATTTATTAAAGGATATCCGTTTAACATATCAGTTTCGCTCTCTTCACTAAGTCTTAACATCTTAGCAGCACTGCCATAATCATTAAGCCTCGTATGAGAATCAATAGTTAAAGGTAATACATCAACTCCTGCTGTTGTAAACTGTTCATAAAGTGAAAACATTTTTTCATAAGTTGGAAATCCGCCGCGAGGTTGAACTAAAGTTTTACCTTTATTGTGTTTAAATTTATGAGATATAAAAAGATCTTTTGAAGCACCTTTTACAAACTCTTCAACCTCTGCAAAATCAAAGTTATCTATATATTCATTTGATAAAATTATCTCTCTATCTCTTTGAAGCAAACTCATTTTCGCATCCTTATAAATTCTTCAATCTCATTTAGACCATCTATTAAATCCACTTGATGAAATACTAAATCAAAACCGTATTCTTTATATTTTGGTACTATTGTCTCTGTGTGAGCTTCACCAACACTTAAATTTCCACCTATTACAAAAATAACTTTGCTTAAATCATATTTTTGTTTCATAAAAAGCAAATCCCTGCACCAACCTTCAGCTTCACCGTTTAAAGATGAGATAAGAAGAATATCAGCATCTGTTTCAACCACTGCATCAATAAACTCTTCAAGATAAGTATTAACACCTAAATTAAATACTTCAAAACCACGACTCTGTAAAGATATATCTATTAGCCTGTTTGCAACGACATGTATATCATTGCCCACCACACCTGTAACAATTTTCATCAAAATTTAAAACCTCTTAATATTATTGTCGCGATTATATCCAAAAATTGTTTTAAATCTAATTTTAGATACAATCGCCAATAAATATAAAAAATATGGAGATACAATGAAATCATACACAGCAGATATTTGCGATAAATACAACGATCAAATTCAAGTTTTAGACCCGCTTTACAAATCTTATGGTGGTGTCTCTATGTGCCATGGTGCAATTTATACTATAGAACTTTTTGAAGACAATAAGGCACTTGTAGAACTTTTAAGAGATGAAAAAGGTCAGAATAGAATTTGTGTAGTTGATGTTAAAGGTGATTATTGTGCAGTTGTAGGTGAAAATTTAATGAAATTTGCTTATGAAAACGGCTGGGCGGGGATAGTTATAAATGGTTATGTAAGAGATACACACGAAACTTCACAAATACCCGTAGGACTATTTGCTCTTGGAACTTATCCATACAAAAGTACAAAAAAAGCCCAGGCAAATCAAAATATTGAATTAAATTTTGGTAATGTAACTTTTAAAGTTGGAGATATTTTATATGCAGATAACGATGGAATTATAGTATCAAATAAACCTATCTAAATAGTTTTTCTTAAAAAGTCCAAATCGCCTTTTATAATATTTCTGAACTGTCCCTTATTAAAGGTGCGTTGACGCTTAGCTAATCTGGCAGTATTAGTAGTAATTTTTTCTTCTAATTCTTTTTTGGATATCTTACCGTCAAGATATTCCAAAGTTTCACAGATGCCTATTGTATTCATACAGGAATGCTTTCTTGTATATTTCTTTTCTAAATATATAACTTCATCAATCACACCGTCATTTAACATTATTTTAGTTCTTTGTGCTATTCTTTTTCGCAAATCCTCAACCAACCACTCTATCTCATAAATATCAATATCATCTATAACCGGTTTTGGTGGATTTAATTTAAAATAAACACTTGGTGTTTGTGAAGATTGTTTATATATTAACAATGCCTTTTCTATTCTATATTTATCTGTTGAAGCAATATTCTTCATATACTCTTTATCAATATTTGAGATAAAGTCATAAGCTTTTTGCAAATCTTTTAATTGTGATTCAACCCACTGCTTTGTTTGAACAGAAATATCTGGTATTGATGATATTCCATCAATCAAAGCTTTTAAATAAAATCCTGTACCACCAACTATAATTAAATTCTTTTCATTTTTTATAGCATATTGTTTAGCTTTTTTATAAAGCGCAATAAACTCAATTACATCGAAATGTTCATTTGGGTAAACTTCATCAATTCCAAAATGTTTAATACCGTCTCGCTCTTCTATAGTAGGCTTTGCAGATGCTATATCAATCTCTTTATATACAGATAAACTGTCAAGAGAAAGTATTACAGAATTTGTTTTATGCGCAATTTCTATTGAAAGAGCAGATTTACCTGATGCCGTTGGTGCTATAATTGCTATTTGTTTCATTCGTACCTCTATATTAAATAAAATTATAGTAAAATTCGCCTTATGATGACTAAAGGGATAAAATTCCACAGTGAATACGAGGACAATTGCTATGCAAAATAAACTATTAAAACTTTTAAACGATTTTAATGAACTTGTAATGTTCAAACACTCAATATTTTCGCTCCCTTTTATTTTTATAGCTATGGTTGTTGCAGCTCACGGTTGGTTTGGATGGCAGCTTTTATTTTTAGGAACTATGGCTGCTTTAACTGCTAGAAACTTTGCAATGGGATTTAACAGATACCTAGATCGTGATATCGATGCACTTAATCCTCGTACAATAAATCGCCCAAGTGTAGATGGAAGAATTAATACAACTCAAATGTTAATCTTTACTATAGCCAATGCTCTTGGATTTATAATAATCGCATATTTTGTAAATACTTTAGCCCTGTATTTATCAATTCCTATTTTAATAATAATAGGAAGCTACTCATATTTTAAAAGATTTTCATATTTGGCACATATCATTTTAGGAATTTCATTAGGACTAGCTCCAATTGCGGGAGTAGTTGCTGTAAGTGAAACTATCACTTTATGGTCCATATATTTAAGTTGTGGTGTTATGTTTTGGGTTGCTGGATTTGATTTACTCTATTCACTGCAAGATATAGAAGTAGACAAAAAATTGGGACTTCACTCAGTGCCTTCAAAATTTGGTGCAAAAAAGACTATGTTCTTTTCACAAATTTTACATTTTCTTACTATAATATTCTGGCTATTATTTATAATAGAAGCTAATTTAGGGATGTTTGGTTACATAGCAATAGTGCTAAGTGTTGTTATGCTAACATTTGAGCACATCATAGTAAATAAAGATTTTACAAAAATAGACCGTGCTTTTTTTACTATAAATGGATATTTAGGAATATTATTTTTTATTTTAATTGTTATTGATACATTAATATTTTAATCAAATTTTCTAATCTATAAAGCTGCAACACAGTTTTACCACATTTTTATTATACACTTTCGCAAAGAAAGTTAGCATTGTCATTAGCATGACAAAATTATTTAATATTTATTAAGATTAATTTTGGTAATCTTGCGCGTTCTATTCATAAATAATAGTTATAAACAAGATAAGAAAGGATTAACATTGCTTAAAAACATGTCTATAAAACAAAAACTAATAATGATTATGGTTATCCCATTAATTTTTGAATCGTATAACAAAACTCAGAATTTAACAAAACTTGAAAAGGTGATTGTATTTTCAACAAAGATTAGTGCTTTGGTACATGAAACTCAAAAAGAGAGAGGTTTCACCGCAGGTTTTCTAGGAGCAAAAGGTAATGATCTGGCTACACTAATTCATACTTAGAACTTAAATAAATCTAAGTTAAAATAAAAGTATGAAGAAAGTAGAAAATATGAAAAATAGTCAATATACAAGAGAGTTTAGAGATTCAACAATACAGTTGGTTTTAAATAATGGTGATTCAGTTCTAAAAATTGCTAAAGATTTAGATGTAAATCCTAAGACAATTTATAATTGGATGAATGAATATAAAAAGGCCAATCAAGATTTAACTAAATCTATAGTCAAAACTCCCAAAGAAACTTTAGAACAAGAGAATAAAAGGCTAAGAAGAGAAACTAAACTACTTAGGCAGGAGCGTGATATATTAAAAAAAGCAGCAGTATACTTTGCGAAAGAAGTTCAATAAAGTATACCTGGATAAAAGATAATAAAATGAACTTCAATAAAAATCTAATGTGCAAAATATTAAAAGTAGATATTTCAAGTTATTATCATTGGATTAATAATGGATGTATAGTTAAAACAGTAGATGATAAACTTAATGAGTTAATAGAGATTATATTTATTCAAAGTAGATGCAAATATGGTACAAGACGGCTAAAAGATAAACTAGAGCGATTATATGGGCTTATTTGCAAAAATCACTCCCAAAAAGACACCATATCACTTTCTAAAAAGACACCCTAGCGGTTAACAAAAAGACACCGTATCACTTTTTATCTGGACACTTTTAATAAAAAAGTGATAGGAAAGTTTAAATTAAGTTTATTTGCTGGATTAAAACTAATTTAAGTTTGAGATATTCTCCATATTAAACTACACTTCTAAAAATATTAGGAGTATAATACCCCAAGAAGACAAGACAACTTTTTCTAAATCCTTATTCTCTTTTTCACCTGTTACCTTATGCCACAATTTCAACTAATTTATCATAATCCTTATTATTAATTTTTAAACTATCATAATAAAAACTCATTGGTTTTTTATAATTTAAAGTTTGATGAAATCTTTTATGATTATAAAAATCAATATAATCTTTCACATCAGTTTTTAACTCTTTAATTGTGTTATATTCATTTAGATAAATTCTTTCAACTTTTGCACTTCGCCAGAATCTCTCTATACAAATATTATCAGTAGCTCTACCTTTACCATCCATTGAGATAATGATGCCATTATCTTTTAAAGTCTGTGTATGGATATGACTTGTGTATTGACTGCCTTGATCTGTATTAAATATTTCAGGTTTACCATATAGCGATAATGCTTCATTTAGAACATCCATTGTTAAAGCTGAATCCATAGTGTTGGATATTTTCCAAGATAGTACAGCTTTAGAATACCAATCAATTATAGCTGCTAAATAAACCATGCCGCCATTAATCTTGATATATGTTATATCCGTACTCCATACTTGATTTGCTTTTACTATGTCAACTCCTCTAAGCTTGTAAGAGTATTTTTTATGTTGCTTATCTGGTATTGATAGATTTATTGGTTTAACTGCTAATATTGGCTTTAAACCCATCTATTGTCTATATTTATAAACAGTATTCAAACTTATATTGTATCCATCTTCTAAAAGTTGCTGATGAACTTTTAAAGCTCCATATATTGGTATTTGCTCATAAATATCATTTATCTTATCTTTGAGTGATATTTTATGCTTATTTTCTATAGGCTTATAATATAAGCTGCTTGGATTTAATTTTATAAGTTTACATTGAGTTGATACTGAAATATATGTTAGCTTAGACTCTATCAACTCTTTTTTATTAGATAAGTCCAAGCTTTGTAGCTTTTCCTCAAGCCATTCCTTTTCAACTGTCATTTTACCTACTATCTTTGCATAATCATCTATTTTAGATTGTAATTTTAAGTTTTCGTCTTTATATTCTTTGATAGCCTTTGCAGGCTCCATTGCCAACTCTGCATTATCCAAAAATATCTTCTTCCAATTTTGGATATTTTTAGGTGTTATATTATTTTTACTTGCTATCTCATTTAAAGTCTTTTCACCTTTTAAAACTTCTAAAACAATTTTTGTTTTAAATTTTGCTGTAAATATTCTTCTTTTTGTACTCATTTTTTACCCCTATTAAATATTTTATTATTTTAACTTTTTAGGAATAAGAATCTTATTTTTTCGTTCTTATTTTCTTGGGGTATTATAGTAGAATAACTACCTGTTGATTCATATACAAATATTATTTCATCAATATCTTTTTTTATTTTTCCATATAGTTTTTTTAATTTACTATATAACTTTTTTAATCCATCAGGACTATTTTCTAACTCTAAATCCATTTTATTCAATGGTATATAAATTTGCAATGTTGACTTCGCAACATCAATTCCGATATAATTATCCACGAGAACCTCCATTAAGTGAAGAGTTCGGTAGCATAGGCTTTTGCCTATGTGATATATACACTAAACCTACTTTTTCTTGTAAATGCAGTCTGATATTTTCTACCGACTCTGTTTCCACTCAAGTTTTTTAGTTTAGTTATTTATCTTCTTCCCAGACTCATTTTTGTACAATGTACAATAACGGTTTCAACAAGGATGTACAATATACCTAACCTTACTCTTGTAGTTTTTATTATACTACTTCTTGGGTGGTTTGGCATGATACAAAAATAAGGGAATATGATGAACTAATTGAACAAAGTGTAGATGAAGATGTTCTTGGATTTAGTCCATTTACTGCAAAAAGAATGGCACAAAAAGAGTTAAGAGATTTAGATAAATATGCAGAACATATTGATATCGAATAAAGGAGCCAATTATGAAGTAATAAATATATTAAAAGAGATAAGAAAAAACGAGCTATCTTTTTAAATGCTGTGTGACGAATTGGCACCAAATTGGCACCGAACAATAAAGTTATTGTTTGGAATATAAGTATTTGTAATGGCTCCGGATGCTGGGATCGAACCAGCGACCAAATGATTAACAGTCATCTACTCTACCGCTGAGCTAATCCGGAACTTGAAAATACTTAAAACATGATTTTTAGTGGCTCCGGCACCTGGGATCGAACCAGGGACCAAATGATTAACAGTCATCTACTCTACCGCTGAGCTATGCCGGAATCTGTATCTTATTTTAAGAGGAGGAATTATAGTAGAAAAATGTTATTTTGTCAAGTATATTTTTATTAATTTTGTGTAAATTATAAAAACTTATGAAAAGTGACTTAATGAAAAATATGGGCGCCTGAATAATTACTTTTTTTGATAATTTAGTAAATAAAAATCAACCAACATAAGCTTCATACTTTTGGTTAATCCACGATGTAAACTAATCATATTTTTCATGTGCGAGAATACTCCACCTTCAAGTGATCTGGCTACACTAATTCATACTTAGAACTTAAATAAATCTAAGTTAAAATAAAAGTATGAAGAAAGTAGAAAATATAATACCCCAAGAAAATAAGAACGAAAAAATAAGATTCTTATTCCTAAAAAGTTAAAATAATAAAATATTTAATAGGGGTAAAAAATGAGTACAAAAAGAAGAATATTTACAGCAAAATTTAAAACAAAAATTGTTTTAGAAGTTTTAAAAGGTGAAAAGACTTTAAATGAGATAGCAAGTAAAAATAATATAACACCTAAAAATATCCAAAATTGGAAGAAGATATTTTTGGATAATGCAGAGTTGGCAATGGAGCCTGCAAAGGCTATCAAAGAATATAAAGACGAAAACTTAAAATTACAATCTAAAATAGATGATTATGCAAAGATATGACAGTTGAAAAGGAATGGCTTGAGGAAAAGCTACAAAGCTTGGACTTATCTAATAAAAAAGAGTTGATAGAGTCTAAGCTAACATATATTTCAGTATCAACTCAATGTAAACTTATAAAATTAAATCCAAGCAGCTTATATTATAAGCCTATAGAAAATAAGCATAAAATATCACTCAAAGATAAGATAAATGATATTTATGAGCAAATACCAATATATGGAGCTTTAAAAGTTCATCAGCAACTTTTAGAAGATGGATACAATATAAGTTTGAATACTGTTTATAAATATAGACAATAGATGGGTTTAAAGCCAATATTAGCAGTTAAACCAATAAATCTATCAATACCAGATAAGCAACATAAAAAATACTCTTACAAGCTTAGAGGAGTTGACATAGTAAAAGCAAATCAAGTATGGAGTACGGATATAACATATATCAAGATTAATGGCGGCATGGTTTATTTAGCAGCTATAATTGATTGGTATTCTAAAGCTGTACTATCTTGGAAAATATCCAACACTATGGATTCAGCTTTAACAATGGATGTTCTAAATGAAGCATTATCGCTATATGGTAAACCTGAAATATTTAATACAGATCAAGGCAGTCAATACACAAGTCATATCCATACACAGACTTTAAAAGATAATGGCATCATTATCTCAATGGATGGTAAAGGTAGAGCTACTGATAATATTTGTATAGAGAGATTCTGGCGAAGTGCAAAAGTTGAAAGAATTTATCTAAATGAATATAACACAATTAAAGAGTTAAAAACTGATGTGAAAGATTATATTGATTTTTATAATCATAAAAGATTTCATCAAACTTTAAATTATAAAAAACCAATGAGTTTTTATTATGATAGTTTAAAAATTAATAATAAGGATTATGATAAATTAGTTGAAATTGTGGCATAAGGTAACAGGTGAAAAAGAGAATAAGGATTTAGAAAAAGTTGTCTTGTCTTCTTGGGGTATTATAATCATCTAATCCTGTAAATGTTCCATTAGCTATTTGTCTTTTTAATTCTTCTGTATTTAATAAATTCATTATGTAAATCCTTAATATTTTTCATATTTGATATTTTATCAAATAATCATATTTTTGGATTTACACAGTTAGATTTACAGTCCCTCTTAAATTGCTTTACTCATCACTTCATTTAATCTGTTGACAAACGCAACTGGATCTTTGATCTCAATACCCTCAGCCATATTAGCTTGGTCAAGTAAAAGCCATGATACATTTTCTATCATTTTATCATCAGCACAGCCATTTAAGCTTTTTACAATCTCATGGTCTGGGTTGATTTCTAGAATTGGTGCAGATTCTGGAACTTCTTGCCCCATTGATTTCATCATAGCAGCCATTTGAGCCATTGGATCATTTGGATCTTTCACTACGCAAGATGGGCTGTCACTTAATCTATTGGTTGTTTTAACTTCTTTAACGGCATCACCTAAAACACCAGTAATTTTTTCAATTATTGATTTAAATTTTTCTTCAACTTTTTTTGCTTCTTCTTCTGACTGTTCTGTTTTAGGAGCTTCACAAGAGGTAACATCTTTCATATCCCAATCTTTATATTGACCTATGCTTGGTGTTATAACTTCATCAATCTCTTTATCATCTAAAATAAGAACTTCAATATTATTTTTCTTATAACTTTCAAGTAGTGGAGAATTTCTTAATACTCTTTCATCTTCTCCTATGATATAAAAAATTGCTTTTTGCTCCGTATTCGCTCTTTGCTTATAATCAGCAAGGCTAGTCATCTTAGAGTCATCATTAGTTGATTTGTATCTAACAAGCTCTAAAATAGCATCTTTATTCATATGGTCTTGATAAACACCCTCTTTTAAAGGTCTGTTATATTCAGCAATAAAATCAACATATTTATCTTCATCTTTCGCTAATTTTTTAATTTCACTTAAAATCTTTTTAATTGAAGATTGTTTAATATTTGCCATAACTTTATTTTCTTGTAAAAGTTCTCTTGAAACATTTAATGGCAGATCTTCACTATCAATGATACCTTTTACAAATCTAAGGTATGTCGGAAGTAGTTCTTTCTCATCATCTGTTATAAATACTCTTTTTACATAAAGTTTAACACCAGGTTGGAAATCTACTCGGTACATATCCATTGGAGCTTTTTTAGGGATATAAAATAATGTTGTATATTCACTAACACCCTCAACTTTTGTATGAACACAAGCCATTGGATCACTACTATCGTGAGAGATAGTTTTATAGAACTCATTATAATCATCTTTTTTTAATTTTGCTTTTGGTTGTCTCCAAAGTGCAGTTGCTTCATTTGCCTGTTCTCTTTTATTTTCCATAGATTTTTTAGCTTTTTTTCCTGCTTTTTTATCTTCTTCGCTTAACTCTTCAGTTATTTCTTCACTGTAATTTAAGAAAATTGGGAACGGTATATGATTTGAGTATTTTTTAACAATAGTTTCAATTCTATATTTGCTTACAAATTCACTTACTTCATCATCTTTCATTTTAATATAAATTACAGTTCCGCTTTCATCTTTTGTAACTGGATCTAAATCAAAACTACCTGTTCCATCACTTGACCATTTATAAGCTTGATCTTCACCGGCTTTTTTAGAGATTACATCAACTTTATCAGCAACCATAAATACAGAATAAAATCCAACACCAAATTGACCGATCAAGTTACTGTCTTTTTTTGCATCGCCGCTCATTGCTTCTACAAATGATTTAGTTCCTGACTTTGCAATAGTACCAATAGAAGAGATTAATTCCTCTTCATTCATCCCTACACCATTGTCAGCAATAGTAATTGATTTATCAGCTTCATCAATTTTAATGTTAATTTGAGGAGTTGTTTTAAATCCTTTAAGTTTTTCATCTGTAAGTTTTAAATATTCTAATTTATCAATAGCATCACTTGCATTTGATATAAGCTCTCGTATAAAAATTTCTTTATTTGAATATAAAGAATGAGTCATTAGTTTAAGCAGCTGCCCTACTTCTGTTTGAAATTCATGTTTAGCCATATTTTTTTCCTTTTATTATTGTATTATGTATAAATTTAAGTGGAAATTATATCTAAGAAAATTGAGATTTTGCTTAAAATTTAGCACTACTGATATATGAGTGCTAATTATTGAGTTACTAAATTAGCTACTAATTTTTTAATTTCCAAGAAATTGCATTTTGTTTATTTTGTTTTTGAATCTGTTTTAATTCTTTATTATCATATAAAATAGCGTCAACTTTATGAGAAGTATTTTGGTCATCCGGACTGGACATTGTTGCAAATATATCTAATAAAACACTTGCTTCATTAGTTTTTGGAGCAAAAACTGCACATTTGAATTCCATAGCTTTTAAAACATTTTTTGCAAACTTTTTATTATTTGTTGGCAAGATAAAAATATCAGCAGTTTTAATCGATATATCATTAAGATAAATTATTTTATCATTTAGTTGTAGGTTAACTGCTTCACTTTTTGCATATTTTAATGACTCATCATCTCCGCACACTATTGCTTTAAAATTAGTACTGCTTATTCTAGCAATTATATGTAAAAAATCAGTGATACCATTTTGTTTAAAGTTATTTGCTTTAAATAAGATTAGCTTGGTATCTTTTTTTAAATTGTGTTGTTTTATAAATTCTTTTTGTAAAATCTTTTTCTTTTTATTATCATCTGTAATATTAGCAGAAATCTTATTTAAAACATCAGAGGCACTAACAGCTTTCATACATTGATGATTTTCTTCACCTGCTAAAGGACATTCTCGTTTCATACATGGCATACAGTTAAAATCTTTTTTTATTATCATCTCATTTGGATTTTGCCATTGATGAGTTTCTTTGTATTTAGTAGGACCAAAAATGGCAACTGTCGGTATTTTAAAAGCTGCTGCTAAATGCATAGGACCACTGTCATTTGTAATAAATAGGTCTAAAGAGGATATATTAGTAATTAGCTCTTCAATACTTGTTTTTCCGGCTAAATTTTTATAATTTTTAATCTCTTCTTTTTTTAATAATTCTTCAATATCACTAGCCATTTCAAGTTCAGCAGGTCCGCCAAAAATAATAATATCATATTGATTTGATAGTTCAACAGCTACTTTTGCAAATTTTTGACTGTACCATCTTTTTGCACTTCCATAAGTAGCACCAGGATTAATACCCATTGTAGGTAGTTTAAGTTCCCACTCAGGAGAGTGGGAACTAGTATGCTTTTTACTCTTATTCTCACTCTCCTGAGTGGGAATGTATATCTTCAATTCATTAGGCACTGTATCTGTAGATAAACTTTTATTTATAAAGTCATTGTATCTTAATACTTGATGTCGTTGTCTTTTAGTATATCTTTCATATCTAAACTTTTGCACAGAATCAACAAACCACAATAAAAACTTAGTACTAAAGTTTTTTCTAAAACTAAAAGCCATGTCAAAAGTAGCGAATAGCGGTTGCGAAGCAAACTTTCCTTGAGCTTTACCTACGCTTTTAGCTAAATTTCTAAGATTAAGATATCTGTTCCCCTGCCCTTTACTATTATCAATAATTATACATTTTACATTTGGATGATATTTGAAAATTACAGTAGAAACTAATGAGCCAAAAATTGTTAGTTCGCAATCGGGATAATTAGCCACTATATTTTCAATAGCAGGAGTAGTCATAACAGCATCACCCAGCCAAGTTGGGATTTCAATAAATATTTTTTTATTCATACTTATTTTATCAACTTATAATGTTTTTTACTTAATTCTAATCCAAACCAATTCTCAAGCTTTATCATAAGCCTATGTTTTTTCTCTTTTCTAGTTAATTTATAATCTGGATTAGCTTTAAACAAACCTTCAACTTTTGGCAACCAGTCTTTTACAATAGTTGGATGAGTGCCTTTAAATTCTTTTATTATTTGCCCATCTATCTCTTTATAATCTATTGCTTTGTGCTTTTTGTTCCAATACTTTTGAACTTTTTGAGATTTTAGGTTCATCTGCTCTTCACTTCTAACCCAGCCATAGTGATACATATTTGCACCACTATGTACTGCATTTGGATATCTACCTATCTTGTTTTTTTCTAATACCAACCAAAAAAGTCCATCTGGAGCATAGCTTCGTACTGAATTTTTAATAATTCTAGCTTCTCTTCTGTACCAAGCAGGAGAGTCAAGATAGCTGTTTGCATTACCATAAAAATGAAAATAATCAAAAGTAACAGCTTCTACATCATCGTCATCAACATACTGCTCACAAGTATCTTTAATCTTCTGTAAATCATTTTCGTGAATTACTTCATCTCCCTCAAGATAAAAAGCCCAATCAGAAGTACAATTAAATTGTGCTATCATTTTTTGCTGACCATAAACATAACCACGGTCTTTCATTTTGTCATTCCATTTTGATTGAATAATTCTGATTTTAGGATCATTTATAGCTTCAATTAACTGCAAAGTATCATCTTCACTATCACCAACATTTACTACAAATTCATCTACAATAGGTAATATTGATTTAATTGATTGTATAAAAGGATAGCCTAAAATTTCACCATTTTTTATAAATGTAAATGCACTAATCGTCATCTATTTTTCCTCTAAATATTTTTTATAATTTGTAATTACTTCATCTACTTTAATATTATTTACATTTATTTTATCATACATAGGATAAGCTTTAATAGCATTTGTTAATTGCATTTTTGGTGTTAGATGTGCAAAAAGTGGGATAATTGTAGTATCTACACCATTAGCCGCATGCATTAAACCACCGTCACAACAAAGCAGTACATCTGATTTCTTAATTATCTGTGCAGTTTGCTCAAAAGAATATTTAGCAACAACACTTGTGATATTGAAATTTCCAAACTTTTTTAACAACTTTTCTTCTTCATTCTCAGCATTGTGTGAGCCTATTAAAATAATATTTTGTTCAGGAGTAATATCTAAAATTGAAGATATTACTTTATCCCAATTATTATATGTGCGATAATCCCATTCTCCACCTATAGCAATAGTAATAAAACTATTTGGTAAATCAATATTATCTATTATCCTCTCCTCTTTATGTAAGATATACATAATAGATTTTGCAGTCTTATTAATAGTATCTTCTGTTTTAATATATCCTAAAAGTTGATTCATTCTATGAAAACTGTAAAGAACTCTGTTTACTTCCGGGCCATTGTAATATCCATATATTCCAACATACGGTAAGGTTTCCAAGTATGTAAATTTTGTTCTTAAACTTTTAGTACTATACGAATCAATAATAACAAGGTCAATATTTTTATCTTCCAATAAAATCCTACTGGATAAATCCATCAAACTATCACCTAAACTAGGAGCAGAAAGGTTTATCCATAAGATATTTTTTTGCTCTTTTTTAATTTTATTTTGCTCTAAAGATAAATGACTATTTAAAGCTATGTATAGATATCTTCTAAAAAATGGTGCAAATCTTTTTAGAAAAGATGTTGTATCTAAATATTTTTGTGTACAGTTTGGTATATCATATTTAAAAGGTAAAGTATAGGTTTTTTTGAATATTTTAAGCATCAATTTTATTATTTTTTATAAATATAAATGCACTATCCGTCATTAACTTTCCTATTGTTTAATCTTTAATATGATACCCTACTATATATTAAAGTATGGGAAAATAAAAATTGAGTAGTAGTAAAACTTTACTATATATTGTGTATGATACTGATGATCTGTCAACCCTATATCATACTAAGAACTATAAATTCGAGAGTGTAAAATAAACTGTGTAAACCCACCAGTTTCTTTTTAATCACTTCTCATATTTTGCCATAATCTCCTTAAAAAATATACTAAGTTGAGGATAAATCTCAAACCAATTTCTAATACTAGAAGCATTCCATTTATTTTGTTGTTCAGCACAAGCCAGATACTATAATACCCCAAGAAGACAAGACAACTTTTTCTAAATCCTTATTCTCTTTTTCACCTGTTACCTTATGCCACAATTTCAACTAATTTATCATAATCCTTATTATTAATTTTTAAACTATCATAATAAAAACTCATTGGTTTTTTATAATTTAAAGTTTGATGAAATCTTTTATGATTATAAAAATCAATATAATCTTTCACATCAGTTTTTAACTCTTTAATTGTGTTATATTCATTTAGATAAATTCTTTCAACTTTTGCACTTCGCCAGAATCTCTCTATACAAATATTATCAGTAGCTCTACCTTTACCATCCATTGAGATAATGATGCCATTATCTTTTAAAGTCTGTGTATGGATATGACTTGTGTATTGACTGCCTTGATCTGTATTAAATATTTCAGGTTTACCATATAGCGATAATGCTTCATTTAGAACATCCATTGTTAAAGCTGAATCCATAGTGTTGGATATTTTCCAAGATAGTACAGCTTTAGAATACCAATCAATTATAGCTGCTAAATAAACCATGCCGCCATTAATCTTGATATATGTTATATCCGTACTCCATACTTGATTTGCTTTTACTATGTCAATTCCTCTAAGCTTGTAAGAGTATTTTTTATGTTGCTTATCTGGTATTGATAGATTTATTGGTTTAACTGCTAATATTGGCTTTAAACCCATCTCTTGTCTATATTTATAAACAGTATTCAAACTTATATTGTATCCATCTTCTAAAAGTTGCTGATGAACTTTTAAAGCTCCATATATTGGTATTTGCTCATAAATATCATTTATCTTATCTTTGAGTGATATTTTATGCTTATTTTCTATAGGCTTATAATATAAGCTGCTTGGATTTAATTTTATAAGTTTACATTGAGTTGATACTGAAATATATGTTAGCTTAGACTCTATCAACTCTTTTTTATTAGATAAGTCCAAGCTTTGTAGCTTTTCCTCAAGCCATTCCTTTTCAACTGTCATTTTACCTACTATCTTTGCATAATCATCTATTTTAGATTGTAATTTTAAGTTTTCGTCTTTATATTCTTTGATAGCCTTTGCAGGCTCCATTGCCAACTCTGCATTATCCAAAAATATCTTCTTCCAATTTTGGATATTTTTAGGTGTTATATTATTTTTACTTGCTATCTCATTTAAAGTCTTTTCACCTTTTAAAACTTCTAAAACAATTTTTGTTTTAAATTTTGCTGTAAATATTCTTCTTTTTGTACTCATTTTTTACCCCTATTAAATATTTTATTATTTTAACTTTTTAGGAATAAGAATCTTATTTTTTCGTTCTTATTTTCTTGGGGTATTATACTCTATCAACTCTAATTTTAAGTACTGTTGCATCCATAAAGATTATTGGATATATCTTTTCTAAGGGTCTTATTTGCCACTCTTTAGCTTTTTCGATAACTTTTTCTGTAATGTTAGATATGGTTTGAGTTGATAATTCATAACCATATAAATCATCAAGATGAAGTTGTATATCTCTTACACTCATACCTTTGGTATAGAGTGATATTATCATATCTTCACTACCATTTAGTAGTATTTCTCTTTTTTTAACAAGTTGTGGTTCAAAGCTTGATTCTCATGGAGCGTAGCGGAATCCACACTTGCAAATCTCTTGGAATCGCAACATCTATATTTCCATATTTTGATTTTATAGTTTTATCGTTGTAACCGTTACGATAGTTCTGATTGTCTGATTCTTGATGTTTATCATAACCTAAGTGTGAGGTTAGCTCTTCTTGTGATGCAGTTTGTATTACCTCTTTGAGTATATTTTTAAACTCTTTTGTAATATCATCTAATCCTGTAAATGTTCCATTAGCTATTTGTCTTTTTAATTCTTCTGTATTTAATAAATTCATTATGTAAATCCTTAATATTTTTCATATTTGATATTTTATCAAATAATCATATTTTTGGATTTACACAGTTAGATTTACAGTCCCGTTAGTTCTTAACTCTCTACATAATTTTTAAGATTTTTTCCTACTTTTGGATGTTTTAGTTTTTTAATTGCACTACTTTCAATTTGTCTAACTCTCTCTCTTGTTACACTTAAAGCATTTCCAATCTCTTCAAGAGTTCTATCACTTTCATCGTGCATCAAACCATATCTCATTCTTACAACTGCCTGTTCTCTTTCATTTAACTGACCTAAAATTTGGTCAATTTGCATTTGTAAATCTTCTTTCATGATATTGTCAATTGGACTAGGTGATTTTTCATCAGCTACAAAATCTCCAAACTTACCATCTTCCTCACTACCTATTGGAGCATCAAGAGAAACTGGCTCTTTAGTGATTTTAATAACTTGTTTAACTTTATCTATTGTAAGTCCCACTGCTTTTGCAATCCAATCTAAACTAGGCTCTTTACCTTCTTCTTGAATCCCTTGACGAATAACTTTATTAATTCTGTTAATTGTTTCAATCATATGAATTGGAATTCTAATAGTTCTTGCTTGGTCAGCAATCGCTCTTGAAATTGCTTGTCGTATCCACCATGTAGCATAAGTTGAGAATTTATAACCTTTTTTATATTCAAACTTGTCAACAGCTTTCATTAATCCAATATTACCCTCTTGAATTAAATCTAAAAACGGCAATCCTCTATTTGTATATCTTTTTGCAATAGATACCACAAGCCGCAGATTTGATCTTGCCATTCTTGTTTTTGCTTCATCTGTTATTTTTTTACCAAGTTTGATTTGACCTAAGATATCAACAAGTGCTTCCTCTTCCAAGTCAAATCCACCTTTACTGGCTTCTCTAGTTTGAAATAACTTTTTAATTTCCATATAAGTACTTACCATTGTAGCTTCAGGAACCATACCTATAATATCAATTTTAGAAAGATTTAAAATCTTTTCTAAAAGTTTCTTATGATTTTCTAATAATATATCATTAAATAACGGTAATTTATATTCTAACCTTTTTAACTCAGTTTCAAATCCTTCATCACTTTGAAGTGATGTTTCCATCGCCTTTACAATCTCAGTAATTAATTTACTAGTAGGTCCTAAATCTATCAATGCTTCTTTTAAAACTTTCTTTTTAAACACAATCGCCAATTCAAAAGTAAGTAAATCAATTTCACTATTACTTTTTGCTACTTCTTTAGAGATAAATTTCATCCAGTCTTTTTTTGCTTTTTCAACAATTTTAAAAGCTGCAATAATTTTTTCGCCTCTTTTATCTATTTTTTTAGGTTTCTTTTTATCATTATCTTCATTGCCTGATACCTCTTCTTCACTCTTATCCTCTACAACTTCTGTTGTATCATCTTCACTATCGTCATCTTCATCATCAAAACTTCTAAAAAGTTCTTTTACTTTTCTTTCACGATTTACAAGTGGTTCTTTATATTCTAAAATAAAATCTACAAGATATGGTACAGAGCATATAGCATCTAAGATTGCATCTTCTCCACTTTCCATTTGCTTACTTATTTCAATCTCTTCCTCTTTTGTAAGTAGATTTACTTTACCCATCTCCCTTAAGTACATTCTTACAGGAGAATCACTTCTACTCCACTCTAAAAGTTCTTTATTTTGCAATAAATCATAAGAATCTGAATCACTTGAAGCAATAGCTTTTTTTCTTGCATCTGCTTTCTTTTTTAATTCAAGTTCATTTAATCTTTTTGCTTGTTCTTGCGAACTAATTAAAGTTACATTAAATAACTGAACAAGTGCTAATGTTTTTTTAATAATACTTACAGTTGGTGCTTTTGGAAAAATTTTACTTATATTTTCATATGTAAGGGTGCTGTCTTTGTAATCTTTGATTAATTTTTCAAGTACTTTATTGAAATCTTTTGCTGCCATTATAGTTAAACCTTGCTTTAAATTTAAGGTTTGTATTATACCCAATATTTATAAACATCGCATTAATTAATCTATTTTTTTTAATATTTTAGCTATAATCGGGGAAATTTTATAGATTCAAGGAAAAATAATACATGATAGAACAAAGTGGAACTCGACCAAAGGTCGCAAATAATATTACAGGAGATGTTTGGACATTTGGTGACAATATTGATACAGATTTAATCATAGCTGCAAGATATTTAAATAGTAGTGATGCTGAACATTTAGCAAAATATGTGATGGAAGATGCTGACCCGTCATTTGCTTCAAAAGTAAAAAAAGGTGATATCATCGTTGCCGGTGAGAATTTTGGTTGCGGAAGTAGTAGAGAACACGCTCCAATAGCACTGAAAGCCGCTGGTATAAGTGCAATCATAGCACCTACCTTTGCTAGAATATTTTATAGAAATGCTTTTAATATGGGGCTTCCTATTTTTGAACTTAAAGAGGCAAATGAGATAAAAGAAACTGATAATATAACAGTAGATTTAGATAGTGGCGAGATTATTAACAACACTACAAATAAAACTTATAAATTTACTCCGATCCCTCCTTTTATGCAAGAATTATTATCTACAGGCGGATTGATGGAATTTGCAAAAAAGGAAGCAAGTGAAAAATTATAATATATCACTTATCAAAGGTGATGGGATAGGTGTAGAGATTGTTGATGAAGCAGTAAAAGTTTTAGATGCTGTTGGAAAGAAATTTGATATAAATTTTGATTATAAAGAATACTTAATGGGTGGATGTGCAATTGATGCTACGGGAAATCCACTGCCACAAGAAACAATTGACGGTGTTTTAAATAGTGATGCTTGTTTATTCGGAGCAATTGGTGGTCCAAAATGGGACAATCAACCAAGAGAATTAAGACCTGAATCTGGACTTTTAAAATTTAGAAAAGAGATGGGTGTATTTGCAAATTTACGACCTGCTATTGTATATGATGAATTAGTTGATGCCAGCAGCCTTAAACCAGAAGTTATCAAGGGTGTTGATATTATGGTAGTACGAGAGCTTATTGGTGGAATTTACTTTGGAGAGCCTAAAGGTAAAACTGAAACTAAAGGTTGGAATACCATGGTTTATGAAGTTTATGAGATTGAAAGAATCGCTCATGTTGCTTTTAAATTAGCGATGAAAAGAGATAAAAAGTTATGTTCAATAGATAAAGCGAATGTTTTAGATGTATCTCAACTTTGGAGAGAAACTGTTGAAAAAATTGCAGTAGAATATCCAGAAGTTGAATTATCGCATATGTATGTAGATAATTGTGCTATGCAGCTTATTGCAAATCCAAAACAATTTGATGTAATACTTACTGGAAATATTTTTGGAGATATTTTAAGTGATGAAGCAAGTATGTTAAGTGGAAGTATTGGACTCTTACCATCAGCTTCTACAGGAGAAAAAACAGCAGTTTATGAACCAATCCATGGATCTGCTCCAGATATTACAGGAATGGGCATAGCAAATCCAATTGCTACAATTAGCAGTGCCAGTATGATGTTAAGATATTCTTTTAATGAAGAAGAAGCTGCTGATGCTATTGATATTGCTATTAAAAAAGCTATGAGTGAGGGTTATAGAACAAAAGATTTAGCAGCATTTGATGCTAAAGAAGTTGTAAATACTCAACAAATGGGAGATATAATTGCTAATTTAATTTAGTAATTGTATATGCGTTACCACTCAGGAGAGACTGTGAAATAACCTAAATTAATTTTAGGTTGTTTTTACAATTTAGTACTTTTAGGTTTATAACATCTAAATATCAACATAAATTGTAAAATATAAGAGATAATTACAGTAATCTTAGTTTTGGTATTAGATGGGGATTTTAAACGCTCCCCTGTCTCTTATTTTAAATATGCTTTTATTATTTTTTGTTCTTTTATAGGTTTGTCTCCACCATATCTTCCATTAGTTTTTACATTTTCAAGTTTTTTTAATACTATAAAACTTTCTTTACCTTTAATAGCACCAAAAATTGTATGTCTTCCATTAAGATGTGGTGTTGCAACAGTTGTGATAAAAAATTGACTGCCATTTGTGTTTGGTCCGGCATTTGCCATAGCTAAAATACCTGCTTTGCTAAATGTTGCTTTATGACTAAATTCATCTTTGAATTGTTTACCCCAAATTGATTGACCACCTCGACCGGTTCCTGTAGGATCTCCACCTTGAATCATAAAGTCTTTAATGATTCTGTGAAAAATTATTCCATTATAATAACCATTTTTAATATGTGTTGTAAAATTTTCAACTGTTTTTGGTGCCAAGTCCGGTCTTAACTCTAACTCGATAGTTCCTTGAGTTGTTTCTAATACCGCGATTGGATTAGCTCCAAATAAATTTGTGATAACAAATATAGAAAAAAGCAGCTTTTTCATTTTAGTTTCCTTGTTTAATTTTTGGGTATTATATCGCAATTAATCAAATTTAAAATAAAAGGCTTTAAGTAAATGGAAAAAGTTATAGTTATGGAAAAATATCCAATTCGTACAAAAAGTATATATAAAAAAGATGTTAAGTATAAAAATTTAGATGAGATAGCTTTATATTTGAAGCAAAGAATTGATGAGCATAAATCAGCCCAATTTATCGCTGTTTTTAATAATTATGATCATACAAAAAGTTTAGACGGTGAGATAAATGAAGATATCAAAGATGCAAGAAGTGTGATATTTTGTTTTGGAAGAAGTATAAAAATGACAAAAGTAGTTGCTTTAAGACCAAGAAGTATAGCAATTTGTGAATTAGAAGATAAATTTACTTTAGAATTTGTAGAAGCTCCAAATCCGGATGCCAGTGATTTTATGGAAGCGTGGTGTGAAGAGTTAAGTTAAGTTTAAAACAATGACGGCTGCTCTAAGGATTTAACTTTAAAACTTATTCTGTGAAGTTCACATAATCCAAACTCTCTCATAGCTTCAACATGAGCTTTTGTCCCGTATCCTTTATGTCTTTCAAAGTTATATCTAGGATATTTGTCAGCTATTTTATTCATAAATCTGTCACGACTGACTTTTGCTAAAATAGAAGCAGCGCTAACTTCAACAACAGAAGCATCTGCTTTTATTTTGTGTTCAAGATTTTCAATTCCAAAAGAAGTATTTCCATCCATAAGAAAAGTTGCAGCTTCCAATGTTTGCATAATTTCTCGGATAGAATTTTTAATTGCTTTGCTTAATCCAATCTCATCTAAAGTTTTGTTATCTGTAAAAACTATATGATAAAAAGAATTTTCTTTTATAGTATCAAATAAAAATTCTCTTTTTATTTGGGTCAACTTCTTAGAATCATTTAATCCATCAATATTTTTTTTTAAAATAACACCGGCAACCACCAAAGGACCGGCAAGCGGACCTCGACCAGCTTCATCTATTCCGCATAAATTTTTTATTTTTTTGTACAACCAAATTGTCCTTATTTTAACTGAGTAATTTTATATTTTCAGTTATGATAGGCGTATTTTAGCTTATTAATACTTTATTAGTAAAAATAATAAGATAACTGAACATAAAGATATTAAAAGAAGTATATTAGAATTACCACTTGTTTCTTTTTTATTAAAACTCCAATTCCATTTAGTTTCATCTCTATGAGAATAGATATAAGGTTTAAATGAAGAATTTGAAATATCACTATTAATTGTTTGCATAATATCAACTCCTAAAATATAGGTAGTTATTTTAAAAAAATCAAGTTGCAGGATTTATGTGTAGTTATTGCAACTCGGCTATCTTAAAATCAAGACCCATAGCTTTCCGTCCTTACCTCACGATAAGTTTGGCTAAAATTATATATAAAATGAACATTCACACTTAAAGTGCAACATTTAGAAATATAAGATAGTAAGGCTAATTGATATACAATTTAAGCTACATATCTTACAGGATAAATGGAGCATTAAATGAAAAAGTATAAACAATTAACCTTAGGTTTAAGGTATCAAATATTTGCTTATAAAAACGAGAACTATACAATCACAAAAATAGCAGAACTAATTGAAGTATCTAAATCTACAATATCAAGAGAACTAAGTAGAAATAGTAATAATGGATATTATAGTGCAGATGATGCACATATAAAAGCAGTATCAAGAGATAAATTTAAAGATAGATATAAGAAACTCACTAATAAATTAAAACTAAAAATTGGTAAGATGTTAAGAGATGGCTTATCTCCTGATCAACTAGTTGGTAGATTGAAAAAAGATAAAATAGCAAATATTTCATATGAAACAGTATATAGATACATTTATGCAAATCAAAGAAGTGGTGGTCGATTATATAAATTATTGAGACATAAAAATAAAAAGTATGGTAATAGAAGTAGTCAATACAAGACTAGAGGTCAAATTAAAAATAGAGTAAATATTAGTAAACGAGCTAAGATTATTGAAAAGAAAACTAGATTTGGTGACTTTGAAGTAGATACAATTATAGGTAAAGACCATAAAGGTGCTATCGTTACCTTAGTTGATAGAAAGAGTAAATTTACACTTATGAAGATAGTTGAATCTAAAAAAGCAGATGTTGTTACACAAGCTATTATAGAGCTTTTACATCCAATAAAGAAACTAGTTCGTACAATTACTTCAGATAATGGTAAAGAGTTCTCCTATCATGAAGAGATAGCTCAAAAATTAAATCTAAAGTTTTACTTTTGTGATCCATACTCATCTTGGCAAAGAGGATTGAATGAGCATACAAATGGACTAGTTAGAGAATATATTCCCAAGAAATATAGCTTTGAAAATATAAATCAAACTCAAATAACTATCATTCAAAATAGGCTAAATAATAGACCAAGAAAGATTCTGAAATATTACACACCAAATGAGATATTTTTCAAGGAAGTTTCAAGAAAAATGGTGGCATAATTTTGGCTGGTTTTGTTGCACTTTAAGTGTGAATTGGCGAAATATAATTGTTAAATATGTTATCACTACAAAGTTTAATCTTAGCTTAATTAAAATTATTGACAATTAACTATACTCTAAGATATAATTAAAAAAACAGTACAAGGAATTGAGATGAAAAAGTTAATTATAATGTTGTTGACATTTGGGTTCATAGTTTTAACAAATACTGGATGTTTTGGAACAATATACTCTGCAGTCGTTGATGAAAGAAATGTAAAAACAATAGCAAATGATACTGCAATAGAATTTAAAATATTAAAGAATCTAAGCGATGAAGAATCTTCAGATTTAGTAGCCGTAAGTGTTACAAGTTATGAGGGTGATGTATTTTTAGTTGGTGAATATGAAAATAATTCACAAAAAAATAGATTTATTAGTTCATCAAAAAAAGTTGAAGGTGTTAAATCTGTTAAATCATATTTAATTCGTGCAAAGAAAGATGATCCTTGTGATACAAAAAAGAATTTAGGTATTACTGTAGATGTAAAAACTAAACTTGTTGGAGATAAATCAATTTGGTCAACAAATATTCATTGCAAAAATCACTCCCAAAAAGACACCATATCACTTTCTAAAAAGACACCCTAGCGGTTAACAAAAAGACACCGTATCACTTTTTATCTGGACACTTTGGTTGAAAAAGTGATAGGAAAGTTTAAATTAAGTTTATTTGCTGGATTAAAACTAATTTAAGTTTGAGATATTCTCCATATTAAACTACACTTCTAAAAATATTAGGAGTGTATCAATGAGGAGAGTTTTAATGAAACAGATTAAAGAGATACTAAAATTAAAGTATCAAATGGATTTCTCATATAGGAGAATAGCAAAGAGTCTTGGTGTATCTAGATCTGCTGCAGCTGAATATTGTAGAAGATTTGAGATATTACCAGATAAACTGGAAGATTTTTTATTGCATGATGAAGATATTATGTATAAAATGCTTTTCCCTGAACAAACTATATTACACAGGCAATCTTTAAGACCTAAACCTGATGTTGAATATATTGATAAAGAAATTCGTAAAAAAGGTGTTACATATCTATTGTTATGGCAAGAGTATAAAGAGCAGAATCCTGATGGTTATGGATACACTCAATTTAAAACTTATTATCATAAATATAAAAAGAAATTAAACCCATCAATGAGACAAATACACTTAAATGGTGAAAAATTATTTGTAGATTATAGTGGTGTTACTGTTCCTATTTATAATAGTAAAACAGGAGTTATTTCAAAAGCTCAAATATTTGTAGCAGTATTAGGAGCATCAGGTTATACATATGTAGATGCAACACCTAGTCAAAAGCAAGAATACTTTATAAAGTCGCACACAAAAGCTTTTAACTTCTTTGGAGGAGTACCTAAAATATTAGTACCAGATAACCTAAAAAG
This sequence comes from Arcobacteraceae bacterium, assembly GCA_965242915.1. Lineage (GTDB taxonomy): Bacteria > Campylobacterota > Campylobacteria > Campylobacterales > Arcobacteraceae > CAJXII01. Next base: position 61,659 of record CBDETN010000020.1, on the reverse strand, counting down.
TGCAGTTATTTCAAATAATAAAGATGGGATTGTTTTAAATGAAAGTTATAAAGCAATGGCAAATCATTATGGGTGTGTAATTGAACCAGCAAGACCATATAAACCAAAAGATAAAGCAAAAGCAGAACAAGGAGTTCAAGCAATTCAAAGATGGATATTAGCCGTTCTTCGGCATAGAAAATTCTTTGATGTTGAAGAACTTAATGATGCTATATCTCCATTGCTTGATATTTATAACTCTAAGGTTATGAAACGATTAAAGAAAAGTAGAGATACTTTATTTAAAGAGTTAGATGAACCATACTTGCAACCACTAGCAGCTAATCAATATATTTATAAAGAGTTTAAAATAGCAACTGTAAATATAGATTATCATATAGAGCTTCAAAGTGCTAGATACTCAGTACCATTTAAATATTTAGGAGAAAAAGTAGAGGTAAGATACTCAACATCTACAGTTGAGATTTATCATAAATCAAAGCTAATTGCCACACATCCAAGATATTATGATAGTGAATATTCAACTATTAAAGAGCACCAACCTGAAAATCATCAATATCAAGATGCGAAGTTTAATCCTGGAAGATATTTAAACTGGGCAAAAAGTATAGGGGTTCAAACTGTAGAGTTTACAAAGATGAAATTAGAACAAGAGCAATTTCCATCATATGCATACAGAAAACTAAATGCCATTCTTTCATTGGCAAAACAATATGAAAAATATGAAGTTGATTTAGCTTTAGGATATGCAATGAGTATTAATGCCACTACAGTTGCATCTATAAAATCAATATTATCAAAAAAGCTTTATTATAAAAAGCCTGCTAATAATATTATAAATATAGCACAAAATAACCACAGTAATATTCGTGGTAATACAGAATATAAATAAAAAGGATAGAAAAAAATGAACCAAGAAACAGTAACAAATAAAATGAGTGAATTAAAATTAGAAGGCTTTAAAACAGCATACTTACGACAAATTGAAGATAGAAATTATGATAAATTATCATTTAATGAGAAACTCTACAACCTACTTGAAGCCCAAGAGATACATCAGCACAACAGAAGGATTAAACTTAATTTTAATATATCAAAAATAAAAGATAAGCAAGCAACTTTAGAAGATTTAGTTTATAAGCAAACAAGAGGTTTAAATAAAGAACAAATTTTAGGATTAGCAAATATGGACTTTATAAGAAATTATCAAAATATTATCATTACAGGTAAAACAGGAACTGGTAAATCTTATCTCGCACAAGCACTAGCTAATCGTTCTATCATGGATGGATTTAAAGCTTATTATATTAGAGTTCCTACAATACTTGAAGATATATCAATCGCAAGAGCAGATGGAACATATACAAATTTCCTACGAAAACTTAGCAAATATAGTATTCTTATTTTAGATGACTTTGGAATAAATCCATTATCAGCTGATGATGCTACAAATTTATTAGAAATTATAGAAAGTAGAGTTGACTTATCATCAATAATTCTCACCTCTCAACTTCCTGTATCACAGTGGTATGATTATTTAAATAATGATACTGTTGCTGATGCAATATTAGATAGGATTGTACATTCTTCACATAGAGTTGAACTAAAAGGTACATCAATGAGGAAAATTATGTCAAAAATAAATTAACACTTGGACACTTTATGCTAAAATGTTGTTAGAGAATATTTCAAATTTGTAAGTGTCCAAGTGTTTGTGATACGGTGTCTTTGTTGAGTGATATTTGTAATTCATATCTCTACAATACAATGTCAAGTGGTACTTTGGGGAACTATTGGAACACAAGCAGAGATTACGAAATCAATTCAATATGCTAGAAGAGTAGAGAGTGTTAAGTCAGTTAAATCTTTCTTAAAATCAAAGAAATAAGGGTTTTATAACCCTAACGCCCATTCATAAAAAGGTATCACTTCACACTCTATATCATCTATAAAGACAGTTTCTTCTGTACTTATAGTAACGATAGTGATATTTGTTATATCATATTGTTCTAAGCTTGGTAATATTTTTGCTGACAATGAAATATGATCGGCAAAAAAAGGAATACTTAATATTATAGAGTGGTTTTCTTCTATATAAAAATCAATATTATCAAGATAGTAAATATTTTTATATATTTTGTTTAATTCAAGAAAAATCATATTTTGAAATATATTTTGAAATTTTTTATTAATATTAACAGCATCAATTAAAGCATGGTTATAACAATAGATTCTTTTAGCTGCTTTAGGTTGTTTATATTTTTGACAAAAAAATATTATAAAATTTAATTCAAATTGTTTAGATGTTTTATAGAACATATCTTTAGATATTTTATATGATTTTTTTAAAGTATTAAAAAATTGAAATATTGATTTTAATTCGCCGCTTGATTTTATTAAAAGTTTTAAAATCTCTAATTCAATTTTATTTTGAGTGATTAATTGTAGAATCTCTTGATTCCTATGAAGTTGTTTTGTTTCATTAAATTGTACAATTTCCGGAAAGTTTCCGTATTTTAAAAAACTGTTAAATTTATTGATAGTATTGTGATGTTTTGTGTCAAATAAAATAAACTCTTCAAAGTCAAGAGGCTGTAAAAGAACAGTTTTAAAATCTTTGTAAGATATATCATATGAAGTTGATATAATTAAACTTTTTAAAATGCTTAAATGTTTAAAAAAATCATTTGGCAAACTTATCGTATTGTCAAGTGCCAGTATTTCAATATCTTTATTTTGTAATATAAATCTATCAAGATTATAAAAAATTGTATCTTTATCTATTCTCATATCATTTAAATCTATATATAAGTATTGTTCACTTTTATATTGTTTTAAATAATCAAATATCAAATAACTCTTTCCGCTTTTAGGAGAACCTTTAACTATAGTGTATGGATAAGTTATTTCTACTTTTCGCTGAAGTGGAAAAACTTTCTCAAAATTGACCTCATATAGTTTATCTAAAATATTTTGCATAAAATGATTATATAATATTCCTTATTAAGAGAGTGTAAAATAAACTGATCTGTCAACCCTATATCATACTAAGAACTATAAATTCTAAGCAGCCATTTCATTTTGCAACATTAACTCTTCAAACTCAACTGGTGAATAATTATTATTTGCACTATGCATTCTTTGTCTATTGTAATATACTTCTATATATTCAAATATAGATTGATTAGCTTTTGATTTAGTTTCATAAATCTCATGATGAGTAAGTTCAGTTTTTAATGTATGGAAAAAACTTTCAGCAACTGCATTATCCCAACAATTACCTTTTCTACTCATACTTTGTATAATTCCATTTTCTTCTAATAAATCTTTATGAGAGTAAGATGCATACTGACTACCTCTATCTGTATGCCATATTAAACCTTTTGGTGGATTTCTATTTTTTAATGCCATAATGAGGGCATCATTAACTAAATCTACTTTCATAGTATCATCCATTGACCAACCAACAACTCTTCTTGAATATAAATCTATTACAGTTGCAAGATATGATCTGGTAACCTACATTCATATTCAGAAATTAAATCAATCTGAGTTAAAATAAGAATATGAAAGTAGAACAAATGAAAAACAGCAAACACACAAAAGAATTTAGAGATTCAACAGTACAATTAGCAATAAATAGTGATGAAACCATAGTTAAAATTGCTAGGGATTTAGACATCAATGAGAAAACATTATATCATTGGATAAGAGTTTATAAAAAAGCAAATAATATAACAACAGATGATAGATATACAGTACAAAAATCATCTATCTCAAAAGAAACAATAGTTCAAGAAAATATAAGACTTAGAAAAGAAAATAAGCTATTAAAACAAGAGCGAGATATTTTAAAAAAGGCAACAGCATACTTTGCAAAAGAAACTCTATAAAGTATGCTTGGATGAAAGAATATCAAGTGAGTTTCAGTATTACATTAATGTGTAAAATATTTAAAGTAAATGTATCTAGTTACTATCATTGGATTAAAAATGGTAGTGTTATTAAAAAAGTAGATAAAAAGTTAAATGAACTTATAAAGATAGTATTTATACAATCAAGACAAACTTATGGGACTAGAAGGATTAAAAAGAAACTTGTTGAAAATTTAGGTTTAATTGTTTCAAGACAACACATTAGTAGAATTATGAAAGATTTAAACTTATCTGTAAAAATGAAAAGAAGATTTAAAGTAAATACTACAAATTCTAATCATAACTATCCAATTGCTCCGAATATTCTAAATAGAGATTTTTATGCATCAGCTCCAGATGAAAAATATGTTGGTGATATTACTTATATACCTACTGCACAAGGTTGGCTTTACCTTGCAACTGTGATTGATTTATATTCAAGAAAAGTGGTTGGTTGGTCAATGGCTGATAATATGAAAACAACACTTGTAAATGATGCTTTAAATATGGCTATAAAGTATAGAAATCCACCTAAAGGACTTTTATGGCATACAGATAGAGGAAGTCAATATGCTTCTTATGAACATAAAGATTTATTAAAAAAATATGGGATAGTTCAAAGTATGAGTAGAAAAGGTAATTGTTGGGATAATGCAGTTGCTGAAAGTTTTTTCCATACTTTAAAAACTGAACTTACTCATCATGAGATATTTTATACTAAAGCTCAAGCTAACCAAAAAATATTTGAATATATAGAAATATTTTACAATAGAGAAAGGATGCATAGTACAAATAATAATTTATCACCAGTAGAATTTGAAGAAAAAATGTTACAAATAGAAATGGCTGCTTAGAATAGTTTATTCTGAGTATGAATTTAAGTTACCAGATCAATATAGCCATCCTTCTGATGTTGGAATATATGTTATATCTCCCACATATTTTTCATCAGGGGCTGAAGCATAAAAATCTCTATTTAAAATATTAGGTGCTACAGGTAAATTATGATTTGAATCTATTGTATTAACTTTAAACCTTTTCTTTTTATTTGCTACAAGATTTAAATCTTTCATAATATTTCCAATTCGTCTTCTTGAAACAATAAGCCCATATAATCGCTCTAGTTTATCTTTTAGCCGTCTTGTACCATATTTGCATCTACTTTGAATAAATATAATCTCTATTAACTCATTAAGTTTATCATCTACTGTTTTAACTATACATCCATTATTAATCCAATGATAATAACTTGAAATATCTACTTTTAATATTTTGCACATTAGATTTTTATTGAAGTTCATTTTATTATCTTTTATCCAGGTATACTTTATTGAACTTCTTTCGCAAAGTATACTGCTGCTTTTTTTAATATATCACGCTCCTGCCTAAGTAGTTTAGTTTCTCTTCTTAGCCTTTTATTCTCTTGTTCTAAAGTTTCTTTGGGAGTTTTGACTATAGATTTAGTTAAATCTTGATTGGCCTTTTTATATTCATTCATCCAATTATAAATTGTCTTAGGATTTACATCTAAATCTTTAGCAATTTTTAGAACTAAATCACCATTATTTAAAACCAACTGTATTGTTGAATCTCTAAACTCTCTTGTATATTGACTATTTTTCATATTTTCTACTTTCTTCATACTTTTATTTTAACTTAGATTTATTTAAGTTCTAAGTATGAATTAGTGTAGCCAGATCAGCATATACATATGCTAAAGATAATCTTTTAGAATCACAACTAGATGAGATCACTGTGGATTTTATTAAACTATAAATATATAACTTCATCTTTTTAATACCTTAATTTAGCTACAATAGATAAAAATATTATTTATGGGAGTTTAGAGTTGAATAAAAAAAGTGTTAAAAAAGTTGTTTTAGCGTACAGCGGCGGATTAGATACAAGTATAATTTTAAAATGGTTACAAGATGAATACAATGCAGAAGTTATTACATTTACAGCAGATTTAGGTCAAGGTGAAGAGGTAGAACTGGCTCGTCAGAAAGCTCTTGACAATGGTATCAAACCTGAAAATATTTTTATTCTTGATGTGAAAGAAGAGTTTGTAAAAGATTATGTGTTCCCTATGTTTAGAGCAAATGCTATTTATGAAGGTGAATATCTTTTAGGTACTTCTATAGCTCGTCCTTTAATTGCTAAAAAGCAAATTGAAATAGCTAAACAAATAGGTGCAGATGCAGTATCTCACGGGGCTACAGGAAAAGGTAATGATCAAGTTAGATTTGAGCTTGGATATTTAGGTCTTAATCCTGATATTACGGTTATCGCACCTTGGAGAGAGTGGGATTTAAATTCAAGAGAAAAACTTCTTAGCTATGCCAGAGAGCATGGTATCAATATAGATCAAAAACATGTGGATGCTGATGGTAACCCAACTGTCAGCCCATATTCAATGGATGCAAACTTACTTCATATCTCTTACGAAGGATTACATTTAGAAAATCCAATGAATGAGCCGGAAGAGTCAATGTGGTTATGGACGACAAGCCCCCAAAATGCACCCAATAAAGCTGAATATATCACGATTGGATACAAAAAAGGTGATCCTATTTCTATAAATGGTGAAGAGTTAAGCCCTGCTACGATTCTTAAAACTTTAAATGAATATGGAAATAAACATGGTATTGGAAGATTGGATATTGTTGAAAATAGATTTGTTGGTATGAAAGCCAGAGGTTGTTATGAAACACCGGGCGGAACTATCATGCTTAAAGCTCACAGAGCAATAGAATCTATTTGTTTAGATAGAGAAGAAGCTCATATGAAAGATGGAATGATCGCTAAATATGCAGAACTTATTTATAATGGTTTTTGGTTTTCTCCGGAGAGAGAGATGATGCAAGCTGCAATTGATGTCACCCAAAAATTTGTTCAAGGAAATGTAAGACTTAAACTTTATAAAGGTAATGTTGAAGTAGTAGGAAGAGAGTCTGATATGTCTTTATACAGTGAAGAACATTCTACTTTTGAAGAAGATGAAGTTTACAATCAAAAAGATGCAGAAGGTTTTATAAGACTTAATGCTTTAAGAGGAATTATTGCCGGTAAAAAACGGGGAACAAAATAAAAGTTATAAAAAATTAAAAAATGATAGATTATTTAAAAGATTTAGAAAAAATTTGTAAAATAAACTCATATACCCGGAATAAAAGCGGAGTTGATTTTGTTGGTTCTGTTATGCAGGGCTGGTTGGAATCTATTGGATTTGAAACAACAACTTATGAGCGGGAATCTTTAGGTAATCATCAGCTTTTCACATCTCCTAAAACCAACGGAGATAAAATTCTTCTTTTAGGTCATAATGATACAGTATTTCCGGAAGGCACTTTTGATTCATTTCATCAAGACGAAAATTGGGTATATGGTCCCGGCACTTGTGATATGAAAGGTGGAAATATAGTTGCACTTGAAGCACTTAAAGAAGTTTACAATCAAAACGGCAAAATAGAAAATATTGATTTCTTTCTAGTTTCAGATGAAGAAACGGGGAGTGATGACAGTAAATTTATCACTTTGGAATTAGCTTCTAATTATGATTATTGTTTTGTTTTTGAAGCAGCCGGTGAAAATCTTGAGGTTGTAACCGGAAGAAAAGGTGTTGGAACATACACTATAACTATTGAAGGTATTGCAGCTCATGCAGGCACTAGTTATTTAAAAGGAATTAATGCAAACCTTGAAGCTAGTTACAAACTGCAAAAATTAACAAAACTTACAAATTTAGAAATTGGAACAACAGTAAATATTGGAAAAATTACAGGTGGAATTGGAGCAAATACAATTAGTCCTAAATGTGAACTTTTACTTGAAATAAGATATAAATTAAATAGTGAGAGAGATAGACTTCTTAAAGCTCTTGATGATATTACCAATACTTCTTATGTAAAAGGAACAACTTCTACTATTGATGGTTTAATCCAAAGAGATGTAATGGAACCAAATCAAAAACAATTAGATTTTATATCAAAACTGGAACAAATCACATCTGAAACTATACCAACTGAACAAAGAGGTGGAGTAAGTGATGCAAATCATGTAGCATCTTGTGGTGTAATTACACTTGATGGATTTGGTCCTTTTGGGGATGGTGACCATACAATGCATGAACGAGCATTAAAAACCAGTTTTGAGCAAAGAATATCAATGATGACAAAAATATTAATGCAACATCAACAAGAAAATAAATTTTAAGGAAGTGTCAAATGAGTAAAAAGAATCGTACAATTAGTATGTGGCTTTATCAAAACGGTGGTGGAGATATTATCCAAAAAAAGATGATAAAAAAACTAAAAAATAGAGGTATAGATACAATTCCTCATTTAAACCTTAGACATGCAATAGCAAAAAATGAAAATATACTTTGTCAAAGTAAAGGTTGTGATAAAAATCATAAACTAAATAAACTTGATCTGTTTTTCTCATACAATGCCGGTGAGCAAACTCAATATCAAATGTACCTATACCAAGCACTAAATCGTATAATACCAATGATAAACTCTTATGATGCTTTTGCTTTAACTGAAGATAAATTTCATACATCTTTTGTATTAAGAAACCAAGGTATCCAAACAGCAGATTATAAACTATGCCACAGAGATGATGGACATCACTTGAAAAAGATTATTAAGAAATGGGACAAGATGGTATATAAACCAACTGACGGCTGGGGTGGAGTCGGTCTTACAAAAATTGAAAATGAAGCTAGCCTTGATATGCTTATGCCATTTTTAAATCAAATGGATTTGAGATATTTTTATGTTGAAAAATTTATAAAATATGACAATACTGATTTTAGAGTTGATATAGTTGATGGTAAGTTTGTAAGTTGTTATGGCAGAAAAGCCAGCGGAACAGACTGGCGAACTAATATTACTAGCGGCGGAAGTGTATTTATGAGAGAAGCTAATGATGAAATTATAAATATAGCCATAAAAGCTTGTAAAGTCTGTAAAGTTGATATCGGCGGTGTTGATATTATTTATGACCAAGAGAAAGAGGAATATATAGTTCTTGAAGTAAATGGTATTCCTGCATTTGCAACACCCGAGCAAGAGAAACAAGGATTAAATTTCAATGATAAAAAAATAGATTTAATTGTAAATTTAATTGATAGAAAAACTAAGAAGACTAAAAAATAAAGGAAAAGAAATGGGACTAAAAAATAAAGATTTACCAAAATTGGGTTTTTTATACATGGATTATGTATTAAGATTTTTTGACCACTCAAACTTCAAAGGCTGGCCAAACAAGATAGAAGCTGTTACTTATCATTGGGGAAATGATAAAGATAGATTTATAAAAGAGGTAAAAAGAAAAAAAATTGATGTTCTTATAGGAAATATACCTGCAACTGCTTATGAAACTTTTAGGCAGATAGCAAGAGCTTTGCCAAATGTTAGATTTATCCCGTCACTTGACACTCAATTTTCAAATAAATCAAAAGAAAATGTTACAAGATTTGCCTGGAAATATGATCTGCCGATTCCAAAGACTTATATTTATTACAATAGACCAAATGGGGATAAATTTTTAAAGAGATGTGAATACCCAAAAATAATTAAAAAATCTTATGGACCATCAAACTATGGCGGATACTTTGTACATAAAGTTGACAGTTATAAAGAAGCTAAAGAATTATATGCCAAAAAGAAATACCACCCTATGTATTTTCAAGATTTTGTTCCTATGGAAGTAGATATCAGAGTTATGTTAATTGGTCATAAACCGGTTTGTGCATTTTGGAGAAGAGCTCCTGAGGGTGAATGGCTTACAAATACATCTCAAGGTGGAAGTATGGATTATATGGATGTTCCTAAAAATGTACTAGATCTTGCTGTTAAAGTTTCTAAAGCTGCAAAAGCAGAATATTGGGCTTGTGATGTTGCATATGGAAAAGATGGGAAAATCAGAATTTTAGAGTGTGCTACAGCATTTGCAGCATTCCCTTATATTAGAGATTGGATTGGTCAATATATTATGTGGTCTTTAAGTGAAGGTAGATTTAGAAAACCTCATATGCCAATGTTTAACTGGGAAGAGTTAGGTAAAATAGATGCTTCACTTTTACGAACAATGAGACATATAACTTTTGGTGCATATAATTCATCTTATGATGGTGCATACTTTGGTAAGAAAAAGAAAACATACGGAGAAGGTAAAGTTTATTTACATGAATTGGATGATAAATATAAAGTTTATGATGTAAAAAGAAGATGGTATGAAGAGTGGCCAAGTGAGATTTATAATTATCAAGACAGATTTGCACTTAAAAACTTAAAAAGTATGAAAGTACAAAATTTAAAAGCTCAAGATATACCAAGACCCGATGAAGCAAATGAATCTTGGCAATTACCAAAAGTTACAAAAAAAGAATTAAAAAAGATTTTAACATCAGTTGACGGTATCGGTAAAAAGAAATTTGAAAGAATTATTAGTGAAATGGGAAGCACTCACGAAGTGGTTGGTATTTTAGAACAAAGTCCGTCAATTTTATTAAATATTAAAGGTATAACAAAAAAGTTAGTTGAAAAAATTACTCAAAAGTGGTTTGAATTTAAAGGGAAAAATTAAGCATTGAAACAACAATATAAATCATATCAACAAACTTGTGATTTTTTAAAAAATTGCGTAAAAAATTACCCTGATATTATCAGCGTACAAAGTATCGGTAAAACTTGGGAAGATAGAGATATCTTAGTTGCTACCATTTCACTTAATGTTGAAAATGCAGATTTAAAACCTGCTATGCTTTATACAGGTACAATTCACGCACGAGAATGGATAGGAAATGAACTAGCTGTATCATTTATTGATTATCTGCTTTCAAACTACAGTTCTAATCCAAAAGTTTTAAAAACTTTAACTAAAAATACTTTATATATAGTTCCCTGCCTTAACCCAGATGGATTTGAATACAGCAGAACTCACTTTTCTTTTTGGAGAAAAAACAGAAGAAACAATAAAGATGGTACATTTGGAGTTGATTTAAATAGAAACTTCAATGTTGGTTATCAGAAATCAAAAGATACAGCTTCAAATGTTTATAGCGGTCCACAACCATTTAGTGAACCTGAGACATCTGCTATGAAAGCTTTTGTAGATGGGAAAGACAATATAACCATAGCTTTGGATTATCATTCTCAAGGAAATGTATTTTTTCCTGCTCATAAATTTAATCATGAAAGTGAAATAGAGGGAACTGACCTTAATACTATATGTGCAAATATGAACTATGAAATACATAAAGTTACAGGTAGAAAATATGGTATTCACAGAGGGAAACCACCTACTACATTAATTTCAGGAAGCGGAAGAGAATATTATTATTCCAAAGGGATAATCGCAGCTGTTGTTGAAGTTGGAACTCGTAATATTCCAGATTTTATGCAAAATATGAAAGAAAGTATTGATGAAAATATCCCTGCACTTTTAAAAACATTGGGTGAGGCACAAAACTATTCTATAAATGCTCCAAAAAGGGTAAATAATTTTCATATAGAAGCCTTTACTTCAAATGAAGTAACTTTATCTTGGGACTATGAATACAATAAAGATATATATTTTAGAATTTTCAGAAATACTGAAAATAAAGAAGCTTGTAATGAATCAAATCTAATTTGTGAAACTTATAATAATACTTTTACCGATATTCAATTACAAAGCGGTACAGCATATTATTATTATATAAGAGCTGTAAATAATTTAACTCGTATAAAATCACCATTTGCACCAAAAATAAAAATAAAAACACTGCTTGAAGCAGATGAATTTAGTAAAACAATTTTTCCAACACCAAAAGAGGTTGGATATGTTGCAAGTAAATTACTTGAAACCAATAGAAAACATTTTGGTACAAATTCACTTTTTATCGGTGTTAATGAGACAAAGGGTACCTGCTATGGTGTTATGCAGTTTAATCTTGACAATATCCCTGAAAATGCTATTATAAAAGATGTCAGGATATCTCTATATCCTTTAAATCGAGTAAATGCAAAAATTGAAAAATTTGGAGAGTGGAGTATATCTTTTATTGATACCCAAAGTGTATCTGAACTTTATGATTATGATCAAATTAATAATGCAAAAATAATCGAAACTCTGGGGCAAACAATACCATCAGAGAAATTAACGCAAGGGATATGGAGTCACTGGAATTTTAATGAAACAGAAAAAAATGTTTTACAAAACAACTTAAAAAATGGAAAATTACTATTTAAAATTTCAGGACCGACTGTTTTACCTGAAGGTCGTGATAGTCAAATGATGATGTTTGACTTAGGCTATGGAAACTATGGCGGAGGTATGCACTATCGGCCAAATATTGATATTAAATATACCATTCCCAGTAAAGAAATTATTATTGAAGCTTCTAATGTTATATCTATTTGCAAAGATGAAAAAAACTATAAAAACCTAATTTGCGGTTTTGATAAAAACAATAATAAGATATATGGACTTATGGAGTTCAACCTTGATACTCTACCGGATGCTAAACAAACAATTATAACCGATAGCTATATTCAAATAAAAAATAAAAGTGCTACAAAAACAAAGCAAGATATAAGATATAATGTAGAATTTATAGATATTGAAAGTATTGATTATGAAAGTATCCAAAATAGAGACAGAATTGAATTTATTGGTTATGAAGTAAGCAGAAGTGATTTACAAAAAAATAAAACACATAAGTTTATTTTTGATTATTATTCTCGCCTTGCATTAGAAAATGTTCATAGAGAAAATAAAAATGCTAAATTTATCATCAAACCTACATCATCAGATATTAAAAATCACATAGTGGATTGGTATAGCAAAGAGACCAAAAATAGCGTAAAACTTGTGGTTAAATATATCAATAGAAGAAAAGAACCTATTGAAGAAATTGATAATTTAAAAATAATTATAGATAACAATAAAATAAAATTAACCTGGAACAATCCAGTTTGCGAAGATTTTAAAGGAGTATATGTAGTTAGAAACAGATTTCATCCACCAAAAAATCATCTTGATGGAGATAAAATTTATGCAGGAAATGACAACTATACTTACGATGACTTCGGTAATATAAATATAGATAAATATTATGCCGTATTTACTTATGACAATGTTCCAAATTATAGTGAACCATTTGTAATTAAATATGTAACAACATAAATAATAATATTTATAATATTTTCAGTAATTTTATATTTTGTTTGTGATACTATAAATAAATATAAATTTGGAGGTAGTCATGCTTAAAAATATAACAATCGGTAATAAGTTAAAGTTAAATTTAGCGTTAATAATGGTTGGTTTATTATTTCTTGGTGTAAATACTTTTTTTTCATTAAAAAATCTCAACAATGAATATCAAGTATCAAGTAAGTTATCCGCATAGCGATTTGATTTACTAAAAAGGGAAATAAAATTATGAATAAGAAAATAGCAATAATAGATGATGAACAAGATATTTTAGATATCTTAGAGAGATTTTTAAGTAGAAGTGAAAAGTTTGATATAGAAATTTTTTCAAATCCTCAAACTGCACTTAGCAAGGTAAAAAGTGGTATATACGACTTGGTACTTTTAGATATTATGATGCCTCAGATGGATGGGATAGACTTTTTAAAAGAGGTTAAAAACTCATCAGTAAAAACAAAAATTGTAATGATGACAGCTTATTCTACACAAGACAGAATGATAGATTGTGAAAAAATTGGTGCAGATGATTATGTAACTAAACCGTTTGTTAGTTTAAGAGATGTTGAAAATAAAGTTTTAGATCAGTTGGGGTTATAGGAATATAATCATGTTTAAAACCATTACCGCTTTGTATGTTGAAGATGAAGAGCAAATAAAGAATATAGTCAGTTCTTTATTTGGTAATTTATTTGCTAGAATAATAGTTGCAGCTGACGGTAAAGATGGTTTGGATCAATTTAATCAACACAAAGATGAGATAGATATCATTATTACAGATATAAATATGCCTAAAATGAATGGCTTAGAGATGTGTGAAGAGATTAGAAAAATAAATACATCTGTCCCGATCATTATCACAACTGCTCATAATGATAAGGATTTTCTACATAGAGCTATCAAAGTTGGTATTTCAGATTTTGTAACAAAACCTATGAATATGGAAGTACTTTTAAACAGTCTTAAAAAGAATATAGAACCTATTTTACTGCAACGAAAACTTGATAAACAATTAGAACAACATCAAGAAGAGAGATTAAAAACTGCAAAATTCTCAGCTATTGGACAACTGGCTGCCGGTATTACGCATGAAATAAATACTCCGCTTACTTATATAAAAGCAAGTTTTGAGATGATGGGATATGATATAGAAGATTTGCCAGATTCAAAAACTAAAGATGAAATAGGAAAAAGTATATCAAGAATAAAAGACGGTTTATTTCGCATCGAAAATATAGTTGGATCTATGAAAGAGATGTCTCAGCAATCAAAAATAGAAAAAGAAAGTTCCAATATATATTCTACTGTAGTTACATCAGCAATTTTGGCATATAATAAAATCAAACATATATCTAATGTCTATATAAATGATGAACATTTTAGTTTAGATATGGATAAAGAGTCTCAAACCTATATGACAGATATTCAAAAACAAAGAATTGAACAGGTTTGGGTAATTATTATAAATAACGCAATGGATGAATTGATGAAAATAAAAGATTTTAATAACAGAAGACTGGATATAAATATTTCATCAGATGAAACTCATATAAATGTTATCTTTAAAGATAATGCAGGCGGTATACATGATGATATTTTTGATCACCTATTTGAACCATTTAAAGGCAAAAAAGAATCTTCGGGTATGGGAGTTGGTTTAAGTATTGCTAAAAAGATAATTGCAGATCAAGGCAATGCTTCTATAGATGCTTATAATGAAGACAATGGTGCAGTTTTCAAAATACAGTTTACCATTTAAATAAAAGAAAGAAAGAAAGACTAAAAATGTTATTAAAATTTAAAAAATGGTTTCCTAAAATTAAAAAAAGTGCTTGGGTAGCTCCAAGTGCAGATATAATTGGAAATGTAAAAATAGGGAAAGACAGTTCTATTTGGTTTGGAACAGTTATCAGAGGAGATGTACACAAAATAAGAATAGGTAAAAGAACTTCTATCCAAGATTTGTCTATGGTACATGTAACACATTATAAAAAAGACGATATGAGTGATGGAAATCCTACAATCATAGGCGACGATGTAACAATCGGGCATAAAGTTATGCTTCATGGCTGTACCATTGAAAATGGTTGCTTAATAGGTATGAGCACAACTATTTTAGATGGTGCTGTTATAGGAGAAGGCAGTATTGTAGGTGCTCATTCTCTTGTAACACAAAATAAAGTATTTCCTCCACACAGCTTGATTATGGGAAGTCCTGCAAAAGTTGTTAAAACTCTAAGCGATGAAGAGGTTCAAAATTTAATTGAACATGCCGGTCGTTATGTAAAGTTTAAAGAAGAGTATTGGAGAGTGTAAAATAAACTGTGTAAACCCACCAGTTTCTTTTTAATCACTTCTCATATTTTGCCATAATCTCCTTAAAAAATATACTAAGTTGAGGATAAATTTCAAACCAATTTCTAATACTAGATGTATTCCATTTATTTTGTTGTTCAGCACAAGATAGATACATCACTTTAAAAGCAGAATCTTCTGTTGGAAATGAACCTTTAGATTTGGTTTTTCTTTTGATTGTAGCATTTAAAGATTCAATAGGATTTGTTGTATAAATTAATTTTCTCACAGAATCTGGATATTTAAAAAATGTAGACAATTCAGACCAGTGATTTGTCCAAGAAACAGTAATGTTAGGATATTTTTTACCCCAGATATCATTAAACTCTGTAAGTGCTAATTGTCCATCTTCTTCAGTGTAAGCTGTATAAACTGATTTTAAATCTTTAGCAACTGCTTTTCTATCTTTCCAAGATACAAACTTTAATGAATTTCGTATTTGATGTACTATACATCTTTGAATCTCTGCTTTAGGATAAACTGCACTAATTGCTTCACTAAAGCCATTAAGACCGTCTATAGCAAATATAAGCACATCTTCAACACCTCTTTTTTGAATATCATTTAAAACAGTAAGCCAATATTTAGAAGTTTCATTTTCACCTATCCAAATACCTATAATCTCTTTTTTACCTTCCAATGTAACTCCTAGCATTATATAAGCAGCTATATTTTTAACAACTCTATCAACTCTTATTTTTAATACGGTAGCATCCATAAATATAATTGGATATATTTTCTCTAAGGGTCTTATCTGCCATTCTTTAGCTTTCTCTATCACTTTTTCTGTGATATTAGATATGGTTTGAGTTGATAATTCATAGCCATATAAATCATCAAGATGTAATTGTATATCTCTTACGCTCATACCTTTAGAGTATAGTGATATTTATAATACCCCAAGAAGTCAAGACAACTTTTTCTAAATCCTTATTCTCTTTTTCACCTGTTACCTTATGCCACAATTTCAACTAATTTATCATAATCCTTATTATTAATTTTTAAACTATCATAATAAAAACTCATTGGTTTTTTATAATTTAAAGTTTGATGAAATCTTTTATGATTATAAAAATCAATATAATCTTTCACATCAGTTTTTAACTCTTTAATTGTGTTATATTCATTTAGATAAATTCTTTCAACTTTTGCACTTCGCCAGAATCTCTCTATACAAATATTATCAGTAGCTCTACCTTTACCATCCATTGAGATAATGATGCCATTATCTTTTAAAGTCTGTGTATGGATATGACTTGTGTATTGACTGCCTTGATCTGTATTAAATATTTCAGGTTTACCATATAGCGATAATGCTTCATTTAAAACATCCATTGTTAAAGCTGAATCCATAGTGTTGGATATTTTCCAAGATAGTACAGCTTTAGAATACCAATCAATTATAGCTGCTAAATAAACCATGCCGCCATTAATCTTGATATATGTTATATCCGTACTCCATACTTGATTTGCTTTTACTATGTCAACTCCTCTAAGCTTGTAAGAGTATTTTTTATGTTGCTTATCTGGTATTGATAGATTTATTGGTTTAACTGCTAATATTGGCTTTAAACCCATCTCTTGTCTATATTTATAAACAGTATTCAAACTTATATTGTATCCATCTTCTAAAAGTTGCTGATGAACTTTTAAAGCTCCATATATTGGTATTTGCTCATAAATATCATTTATCTTATCTTTGAGTGATATTTTATGCTTATTTTCTATAGGCTTATAATATAAGCTGCTTGGATTTAATTTTATAAGTTTACATTGAGTTGATACTGAAATATATGTTAGCTTAGACTCTATCAACTCTTTTTTATTAGATAAGTCCAAGCTTTGTAGCTTTCCCTCAAGCCATTCCTTTTCAACTGTCATTTTACCTACTATCTTTGCATAATCATCTATTTTAGATTGTAATTTTAAGTTTTCGTCTTTATATTCTTTGATAGCCTTTGCAGGCTCCATTGCCAACTCTGCATTATCCAAAAATATCTTCTTCCAATTTTGGATATTTTTAGGTGTTATATTATTTTTACTTGCTATCTCATTTAAAGTCTTTTCACCTTTTAAAACTTCTAAAACAATTTTTGTTTTAAATTCTGCTGTAAATATTCTTCTTTTTGTACTCATTTTTTACCCCTATTAAATATTTTATTATTTTAACTTTTTAGGAATAAGAATCTTATTTTTTCGTTCTTATTTTCTTGGGGTATTATAATTATCATATCCTCACTACCATTTAGAAGTATTTCTCTTTTTTTAACTAGTTGTGGTTCAAAGCTTGATTCTCTGTCTCTTGGAATTGCAACATCTATATTTCCATATTTAGATTTTATAGTTTTATCGTTGTAACCGTTTCGATAGTTCTGATTGTCTGATTCTTGATGTTTATCATAACCTAAGTGTGAGGTTAGCTCTTCTTGTGATGCAGTTTGTATTACTTCTTTGAGTATATTTTTAAACTCTTTGGTAATATCATCTAATCCTGTAAATGTTCCATTAGCTATTTGTCTTTTTAATTCTTCTGTATTTAATAAATTCATTATGTAAATCCTTAATATTTTTCATATTTGACATTTTATCAAATAATCATATTTTTGGATTTACACAGTTAGATTTACAGTCTCGAGTATTGTTAAGCTTTACTCTTCATCATCCTCAGAATTCCCATCAATCATCTGCTTAATCTCTTCATAAAGTTCAGCACATTCATCTTTGTCTAACTCTTTGTTTTTAATATCTTTTAATATCTCAGTAAATTCAGCTCTCATCTCATGCATCTCTTCTAATTCTGCCTTAGCCTCATCACTTGCATTTTTATCATTTGCTATACTTTCAAATATATCATCAATATGATCTTCAATGTCCGGCATAACTACATCTTCTATTAACTCTTGTAATCTTTGTTCACATCTTTTCATACTTTATCCTTCTTTTTTGGTATAACTTTTAAATTATCTGATTTACTGTATTTTATCAAATCTTCTGCTGTTTTAATATCTTTTGGCATATCATCAAAACATTTTTGTAAAACTATACAAGTACTTAAGGCATCATCATAAGCTCTATGATGACTACCAACATTAATTTGTAAAAGTTCTCTTAAACACTGTAATCCATATTTTTCATTTGCTATTACCCTTTTAGCCAAGTCAATAGTACAAAGCTTTCTATTACAAAGTTTTCCTAAATCAAACTGCTCCAAAGTCTGGCTTATAAATTTATAATCAAAACTAATAGCATGAGCTACAAAAACATCATCTTCTAGAAATATTTTAAACTCCTCCATAACACTTTGTAAAGATGGTGCATCTTTAATCATATCAAGTGTGATACCGGTAAGTTCTTGAACATGTTGTGATATTTTATTAGCATTGACTAAGCTTTCATATTTATCAATAATTTGACCATTTTTATACTTAACAGCACCTATTTCAATAATCTGTCCCAGACTTGCTTTACCGGCTGTTGTTTCAATATCTACTATACAAAAAGTTTGTTCAGCAATAGGTGTTGTTGCTGTTTTTAGATAAACTTTATTATCTTTAAATTTAATAGGATAACCATTTGAAATCAAAAGTTCAATTTCTAAATCAATATCATTAAAAAAAGTCTTGATATTTCCAAGCATTGCCTTAAATGTATTTATCTTTAAAGGTGATTTTAATAATTTGTGAGTTATTTTATCAAGATATTTCATTTGCTTCTTTACAAAAATCAATCATCTTTTTTTTATCTTTCTTTCCTTTTGAAATCTCAACTCCACTACTCACATCAATTGAGCAAAAATTATAATTTTTTAACTCTTTTAAATTTTGCTCAGTCAGTCCACCTGCTAATGTAATTTTTGAACAATCAATGCCATCAAACCACTTTAAATTTAGTCGCTTTCCCTCTCCACCAAACTCTGAAACAAAAGCATCTACAAGTCTATATTCATCTTTATATTTTAAAATATCTTCTTTAGATTTAGCTCGTACAACTTTTATAAATTTTATTTCAAGGGTATCAAAAAAATCATCCTCTACATCAAAATGTATTTGAGCAGTATCAATTATAGATATTTTCGTAATATGCTTAATATTTTCTGGTGTTTCATTTACAAAAAGTCCTACCATTTGTACAAACGGAGGTAACTGTTTTATTATTTTTTTAGCAGATTCTGGCTCTATATATCTTGCACTTTTTGAATAAAAAACAAAACCCAAAGCATCTGCTCCAGCTTCAATTGCATCAATGGCATCTTTAAGATTTGTAATACCACATATTTTTATTCTAGTTCTTAATTTCATATTTGTAAACTTTTTATAGCTTGACCATAATCAGAAGCTCCATACACATAGCTTCCCGCAACAACCACATCAACCCCGGCATCTTTTAACTCTTGAATATTTTTATCATTTACCCCGCCATCTACTTGAATCAAACAATTAGGATTGTGTTTATTGATTAACTCTTTTAACTCTTTTGCTTTTTTGACAACTGAAGTGATAAACTTTTGCCCGCCAAAACCAGGATTTACACTCATTAGTAAAACCATATCTAAATCTTCTATCAAATATTCAATCGCTTGGGGAGAACTGTGCGGATTTAAAACAATCGCCGGTTTTATATCCAAACTTCTTAACTTTTGAATCACTCTATGCGGATGTTTTTCACTTTCAATATGAAAAGAGATATATTCAGGTTTAAAAGGAGCAAAAAGGTCAATAAAGAAATTGTTGTCCTCAACCATCAGATGCACATCAAGTGGTTTGGAAGCCATTTTGGCAACGGCACTTACAACAACAGGACCAATAGTCATATTTGGTACAAAATGACCATCCATCACATCAACATGAACTAAATCACAACCACCATCACAAATAGCCGTTATCTCCTCATTTAATTTTCCAAAATCCGCACTTAATATACTTGGAGCTA
Organism: Arcobacteraceae bacterium; assembly: GCA_965242915.1. Classification (GTDB taxonomy): domain Bacteria; phylum Campylobacterota; class Campylobacteria; order Campylobacterales; family Arcobacteraceae; genus CAJXII01. Next base: position 41,257 of record CBDETN010000020.1, on the reverse strand, counting down.
CCAACATTTATTTACCTTTTTTATTTATTATTGTGATTATAGCTAATTAGTTATAATTCTTTGGAATAAAATACATCACAGTTTCAAAAATCCCTTCCATATAATGGCGAAGATAAATTTTATACTCACTGTTTATTGATAATATCTTCTGCGGTATTTTATACCAATCTTCTGCCTTATGATAGATACAAATTGCTAAAATTGGTTTATATTTTTTAATTGTATTTACAGCCCCATCAATTGCATCTTGTTCAGCACCCTCTATATCTAATTTGATAAAATCTACTTTACTATCTATAATATTATCTATTGTATCTATATTTGTTGCTTGAAAATTATGGTTACAATTGTGTTGTACAATTTGTTCTTCTAAATACTCTGTTTTTTTAGAACCTAAACCACAGTTTATAAATTCAATATTTTTTATATTGCTAAACTCTTTTTTTACTATATTTATATGTAATTTACTTGGTTCAATTACATATATTCTTTTAAAATCTGGAAAGTTATCTATAATGTAAGGTATCGTATCTCCAATATATCCACCACCATCTAAAAAGCTGATATTTTTAATATCAGGTATTAACTGCTTATCAAAGTATTGTTCTTTATGATTGTTTGTAAACCCTTCCATAAAATCCAAATCAAATGTTATTTTAAAATTTATCACTTTTTCAAAAACTTCTTTTGATTTATCATCAGCTAATAAATTGTAAACATCATTATATTTGTTTTTATTCTTTTTAAAATCATCTTTAAAATCAATTATAAAAGGAGGAGCAGCTAATTCTAACTTCGAATATTTATAAAATGCCAGATAATTAAAATTAACAAAACCTTTTTTATCTAAAGCATTTTTTACTTCAAGTGGACTACCAGAAGACACCGATAAAATGATAGAATCTTTTGGAACATCATCTATTTTAAGTATCTCTTTTTTTCGTGAAGATTGAACTCTTGTAAAATCATCTATTATCCCATCAACTTCAACATACTTTAGAATACTTTTTGTTAATTTATTTATCCCTAAAATATATTTTTTTGTTTTTGTTAATGATAGGAAAAGTCTTGTTAATTTTTTATCTTTTTCATTTATATAATCAAAATCTACTACATTCACTTTTTTAATTTCCTATTCTTTAGATATAAAAAAAGAGAAATTCAAAACTGAACTTCTCTTTTTATTTAATAAAGCTTAAATAAAACCCTTCATCTAAGCTATCACTTTGTAGTGAATTAATTTTATAATTAACTTTTAACAATGCTAAATATGTGAAATCCTCATCAATGTACCTCCATATTGTTTAGATATCCATATTAGACTCCAATTTGCATTAAAGTTTACTTAAAAATTTGTCTTAGTTATTGGATATAATTACTTTAAAAAAGGGCAATTAAAAGTAATAACCCAATCTAATACCAAGATTGTCATTACCTTGATTTCTCATATCATTTAAGCCAACATTTGAATAGTGATCATATATAAGGCTTATAGATATATCTTTTTTTATATAAAAACCTATATCAATCGCTTCTCTAAAAAGGAGGCGTGTACCTAATTGTCTTTTATCACTCTTTCCATTATTTAGTTCCCCGTCATGTGTAGCAAAACCAAAAAAAGCACCTAAAAGTAAATTATCAAAAAATCTACCTTCCCACGCTAAGCCACCAAAGACAAAGCTTGTATCACCGTTAGTATTTATATCTGCCCCAACAGCAAAATGTCCTTTTAATATTTTTTCTTTAAATTGAAGTTCACCATGCAGATCGATACCATTTTCTCTGCCAGATGAAATAGGACCGGTACTGTGAGAGAGTATCCCGCCTTTGATTGAATGATATGTCTCATCAGCGTAACCAAAATAAAAACAGAAAAATAAAGCCAATATAATTTTAATCATGATAAACCCTTGATTTTTGTACAAGGAGTTTAACATAATATAGATTAACATTATTCGTTTATTTATTTACTTTAGATATAATATGACACTAAAAATAATAAAGGTAACACCATCGAATCAAAAATAGCATTTTTATTAAATTTTAAAAATCAAAACCCCGAAGTAGAAGAGATTGTACAACACAAAGATACAATAAAAGAGTTTGCAAATCATGTAAAGCAAAGTGATGCTTTTGAAGAGTTTTATGATACTTACTTACATATACGAGGATATGCTTATAGATTGCAAAACCCTGAACAAAGACTATATTATACATTTAGTGAAGCTGTAAATGCTGTAGATATGGCAAAGCTTATGAGAGATGACGAGGCGTTAAAGATGAATTGTCAAGTATATCTTTTGATTTTAGATATTTGTATAGATGAATTTTTAGGTAATGAGATAGATGAGGATGAAAAACAAAAAGCTATAGATTCTTATAAAGAATTAGAAAAGCAGCAGTCAAATGAAAATAAAAAATATCATATGTATCAGTATTAAAAGAAAGAAACAATATAAAATATGAATGAACAACCAAACAATCCTTTACATGGAATTACTTTAGAAAAAATCATTAATACTCTTGTTGAGCATTACGGCTGGGAAGAGTTAGGTCAATTGATAAACATAAGATGTTTTAATCTTGACCCATCTGTAAAATCCAGTTTAAAATTTTTACGAAAAACACAATGGGCTCGAACTAAAGTTGAAAAGTTGTATCTTAAAACAATATGAGGTTTAACAAAGTATTTATAGAACTTACAAATATTTGCGGTTTATCTTGCAGCTTCTGCCCTACTAAAAGTTTGGCTGCAACTACCATGAATTTAAAGTTTTTTGAAGATATTTTAATTCAATTAAAACCATTTACTAAAGAGATTGCATACCATGTATTTGGAGATCCTCTAACATTATCAAATCTAGATAAGTATTTAAATATTTCACACAAGCACAAGTTTAAAGTTCATATTACAACTACAGGGTATTATCTAAATAATTTTGATTTAAATTTATTCTTACATCCTGCAATAAAACAAATAAATTTTTCACTTAATAGTTTTAATAAAAATGATATGCAAATATCATTACAACAATATCTAAAACCTATGTTTAATTTATGCAAACTAAAATTAGACAATAAAGTTCATAATTTTATAAATTTCCGACTTTGGAATATGGATAGTCAAAACAGTGAAGAAAATTTTAATAATGAAATCTTTGAGTTACTGGAAAAGCAATTTAACATTGACCTGCAAACATCTAATAATAAAGACCCAATACGGTTAGAAAATCAAATCAAATTACATTTTGACAGCTACTTTCAATGGCCGAGTTTAGAATCAAACCATTACAGTCAAGGATATTGCCAAGGTTTAAGCTCTCACTTTGGAATCTTAAGTTCAGGCATTGTTATCCCTTGCTGTTTAGATAGTGAAGGCAAAATAAATTTGGGAAACTTACATGATAATAAATTGGAAGATATTTTATCACAAGAAAGAACTCAAAATATAATAAATGGCTTCAAAAAAGATATTGCAGTAGAAAAATTATGTAAAAAATGTTCTTACAAAGATAAATTTAAGAAAAATTAGATATAATTCACGGAAATTTAAATATTGCAAGGAATTATTATGGCAAGAAGATGTATGCTGTCTGGAAAAGGACCAATGAGCGGGAACAATGTAAGTCACGCAAAAAATAGAACAAAAAGAAAATTTTTACCAAATTTAAGAACAGTTAAAATTCAATTGGAAGACGGTACTTCAAGAAAAATTAAAATTGCTGCTTCGGAACTTCGAACTCTTAAAAAGAATTCATAGTTCTTTAACCATCATGGTGTTTTATGAGCTTACGTAGAAACATCAAAAAAGCTTTGGGTTGGGAGTATCGAAACACCCAGCCGGAGTTTGACCTAAACAGAGAGATATACTCTCAATTTAGACATTTTAGACTTCCTCTAATTTTATTGCAAACTATTATGATGATTGGTACTTTAGGGTACATGATTATTGATGACTTCTCAATTTTAGATGCAATTTATCAAACAGGTATTACTTTTACTACTGTTGGATTTGGTGAAATTTCTCATATTTCTCCAGCAGGAAGACTATTTACTATCACTTTAATTATCTTTGGTTTTTTGATATTTACATTATCTATTACTGCATTTATTCAAGTGATAGTCAGAGGTAAATTTTTAGATTTATATAAGGAGCGAGATATGCTTTATAAAATAGCACGACTTAGAAATCATTTTGTTATTTTTAATCACAATGAATATTCTATACAATTAGCAAAACAATTTCGAGAAAACCACATCCCTTTTGTTGTAGTTGACCCAAGAGATGATCTTGAAATGATTGCTAAAAAAAACAACTATCCATATTATATTAAAGAGGAAACATACAGTGAAAATGCTTTTCTTAAATCACATCTGTCAAGTGCAAAAGGGGTAATATCTTTATCTAAAAATATCGCTGATAATATTACTATTATAGCTTCTGTTCGACTATATGAAAAAGAGCTTGGTAGAAATAATCCATTTTTAGTAATTTGTAATGCAGAAACTCAACATGATGTAAACAGACTTAAAAAATTGGGTGCGGATAAAGTTGTTGCGCCCCCTGCCCTTATGGCAAAAAGAGTTATTGCAATGGCAATTCGTCCTGATATGGAAAATGTACTTGAAGAATTTTTATATAAAAAAGATACACCTATAGATATGGAAGAAATTACAATTAATGAAGACAGTTGGCTTATCGGTCATAGATTAAAAGAAGCTCACTTACGAGACAAATTAAAAGTAAGTATTATCGGTATCACCAAAAATGATGGAAAATTTATACAAATGCCTAAAGGTAGTACACCTATAGATGGTGGTTGTAAACTTTTGGTTGTAGGTAATCAAATAGGTATAGGAAAAGCTAGAATAATGATCAATTTAATTGAGCAGCCAAATGTTTAGTATTTTTCCAATCAAAGGTACTATAAGTGATATTAACGGATTTTATTGTGATGGTGTCAGTGCCGGGCTTAAACCAAAGGGCGCATTAGATATTGGATTTATTTATTCAGATACTTTATGTGAAATTGAATCAATTTTTACTAAAAATAAATTTCAAGCAGCACCACTTAAACATTATCTTTCATTAAATAAAGATTTTAAAACAAATTTTATACTTATAAATTCTAAAAATGCAAATGCTATGACAGGTCAAACTGGAATAGATGATATTAATGAGATATTTAAAAATTTAAAAGAAGTTCATACAAATATAGAAAATCCAATAATGAGCAGCACAGGAGTAATTGGTGTGCCGCTTCCTAAAGATAAAATTTTAAAAAGTGCTGTTAATTTTGATTTAACAGCTAAAAATGGAACTTTACTTTCTAATGCAATTATGACAACAGACAGTTATCCTAAAAATTGTTTTTATGAAGTTAAACTTGAAAATGGAAAATCTTTTAAAATCGGAGCAATTGCAAAAGGTGCAGGTATGATAAATCCAAATCTAGCTACCATGCTTTGCTTTATCTGTACTGATGCTAATATCCCTAAACAAGATATGAAAGAGTTATTATTACACAACTCAACAACAACTTTTAATGCGATTAGTGTAGATGGCGATACCTCTACAAATGACACTGTAATGCTGCTTAGCAATCAAACTTCGCAAGCTTATGACAAAGAAGCTTTTAAAGAGGCTTTACGATTAGTTATGGATGATATGGCAATGATGATGGTCGCTGACGGTGAAGGTGCTAAAAAAGCTGTTGCCTTTGAGATCACTGGAGCTAAAAACGATGAAGAAGCAGAACTTATTGCAAAAGCTTTATCTAATTCACTTTTAGTAAAAACAGCACTTTTTGGAGAAGATCCAAATTGGGGAAGAATTGCATCTACTATTGGCTCATCTGGAGCTAGTTGTAATGAAGATACTTTAACTATTAACTTTGGAAATATTTTAGTATACAATCAAGGTGAAATATATTTTGATAAAGAAACAGAAGAGAAAGCTTCTAAAGTACTTCAAGAAAAAAGTCTTAAAATCAGTTGTAATATTGGATTAGGCAATGGTAATTTTACGGCATATGGATGTGACTTAGGTTATGAGTATGTCAAAATAAATGCAGATTACAGGACATAATTAATAAATCCAAAAGTGATATGCATTTATGCACCACTGATGGAAATTATTCGATATACTAAGGAAAACTTAGATAAAATACACAAAATTAATACAAGGATAAAACATGTTTCATGAATATAGAGATATAGTAACAACACTTAAAACACAAAATGCGCACTTTAAAAAAGTGTTTAATAGACATAATGATTTACATGACCAAATTGATAGAGCTGAAGATGGTGGAGTTGATCATATTGATCCGATAGAAATTGAAAAAATGAAAAAAGAAAAGTTAAAACTTAAAGATGAAGCTTATGCAATAATTATGGATTATAAAAAAGCAAATTCATAATATTTCTTAATTGCTCAACTACAAAAAGGTTAAGATTAAATTCTTAGCCTTTTTTTACGCACTTACTGCGCATTAACCACACTTTTTAAGCCATTTTTAGATAAAATATTGCAATTTTAAATAAAGGTAACTTATACAATATGGAAAATCTTTTTGAATCACAAGATATAGTAGATATTAGAATAGAAGACTCGGTAAAGGCTTCTTATTTAGACTACTCAATGAGTGTTATTATTGGTCGTGCATTACCAGATGCCAGAGACGGATTAAAGCCGGTTCACAGAAGAATTTTATATGCTATGCATGATTTGAATTTAAGTTCAAAAGCTGGATATAAAAAGTCTGCAAGAATCGTTGGAGATGTTATAGGTAAGTATCACCCTCATGGTGACAATTCAGTTTATGATGCACTTGTAAGGATGGCTCAACCATTTTCTATGAGAATGCCTTTAGTTGATGGTCAAGGGAACTTTGGTTCGGTTGATGGTGATAATGCCGCTGCGATGAGATATACAGAGTCTAGAATGACTAAAATGAGTGAAGATTTATTAAGAGATATTGATAAAGATACTGTAAATTATGTACCAAATTATGATGATACTACAAAGGAACCATCTGTTTTGCCTACAAGAGTACCTACTTTACTTATAAATGGTAGTGAAGGTATTGCTGTTGGTATGGCTACAAAAATACCGCCGCACAATCCAACTGAAGTTTTTAATGCGCTGCTTCATATGGTTGATAATCCAGAAGCTACACCTGAAGAGTTAATGGAATTTATTACAGGTCCCGATTTTCCAACAGGTGGTACAATATTTGGCAGAAAAGGTATAGTTGATGCTTATACTACAGGTCGAGGTCGTGTTAAAGTTAGAGCGAAACATCATATTGAAACAAAAGGTAAAAAAGAGATTATAGTTCTTGATGAATTACCTTACCAAGTAAATAAATCAAGGCTTATAGAAGCAATCGCAGATTTAGCTAGAGATAAAAATATTGAAGGAATTTCTGAAGTTAGAGATGAATCTGATAGAGATGGTATTAGAGTTGTAATCGAGCTTAAAAAAGATGCTATGGCTGAGATAGTTATGAACAATCTTTATAAACAAACTCAGATGGAAATTACTTTTGGTACTATTATGTTAGCTGTATTTAATAAAGAGCCAAAAATATTCAGACTTAATGAAGTTTTAAATATCTTCTTAAATCATAGAAAAACTGTAATCATCAGAAGAACGATTTTTGATCTTGAAAAAGCGAAAGCAAGAGCACATATATTAGAAGGTCTAAAAATTGCACTTGATAATATAGATGAAGTTGTTAAAATTATTCGAGCAAGTTCAAATGATGCGGAAGCAAGTGAAAAACTACAAGCAGCATTTAATCTTAGTGAAATTCAAGCAAAAGCTATTTTAGATATGAGACTCGGAAGACTTACCGGTCTTCAAAGAGAAAAATTAGAAGCTGAATTAAAAGAGCTTATGGAATTAATTGCATATCTTGAATTGATTTTAAAAAGTGAAAATAGATTAAATGAGATTATTAAAGAGGAACTTTTAGAAACTAAAGAAAAATATTCTGAAGAAAGAAGAACTGATATTGAAGATAGTTATGATGACATAGATATGGAAGATTTAATTCCAAATGAGCCTATGGTAGTTACTATCACTCATAATGGATATGTAAAAAGAGTTCCGATTAAATCTTATGAAAAACAGCGTCGCGGTGGTAAAGGTAAAATAGCAGTTACAACTCATGATGATGACTTTATTGAAAGATTCTTTGTATCTAATACTCATGATACACTTTTATTTGTTACAAACTTTGGTCAACTATACTGGTTAAAAGTTTATAGAATTCCTGAAGCTGGAAGAACAGCAAAAGGTAAAGCAGTAGTTAATCTTATCAATCTTAAATCTGATGAAACAATTATGGCAATTATTCCAACTACTGATTTTAATGAAAATAAATCTTTAGCATTCTTTACTAAAAATGGTGTTGTTAAAAGAACAGCATTAAGTGACTTCTCAAATATTAGAAGTAATGGTGTAAGAGCGATTGTTTTAGATGAAGAAGATGAAATTGTAACAGCTGCAATTGCTAATAAAGATTCTAAATACCTAATGATATTCTCTGCCCTTGGACAAGTTATTAGATTTGATTTATGGAAGCAAACTATTGTATTAGATGAAAATGGTAATAAAATCATTGAAAAAGATGAAAATGATAATGATATATTTGAATTAGATGAAAATGGAAATAAAATACTAGATGATGACAATAATGCAATATATAAATATAAAATTAAAACATCTGGTGTTAAACTTCAAGGTAGAACGACAAGAGGTGTAAGAGGTATTAAGTTTAAACTTGATGGTGATTATGTTGTAGATGCTGATGTAATTGAGCATGAACAACAAGAACTTTTAACGGTAAGTGAAAATGGTGTTGGTAAAAGAACAGAAGTTGAAGCTTATAGATTAACCAATAGAGCAGGAAGCGGAGTGATAGCTATGAAATTATCTCCAAAAACCGGTAAAAAAGTTATTGGAAATGTATTGGTAGATCCAACTCAAGATCTTATGGCATTGACATCAATTGGTAAGATGATTAGAGTTGATATGGGTACTATTAGAAAAGCAGGTAGAAATACAAGCGGAGTAACAATTGTTAATGTTGACAAGGGAGACAAAGTAGTAAGTATTGCTATGTGTCCAAAAAAGAATGAAGAGATAGAATTAGATGAAGAGGGTAATCCAATTAAAGTAGTTGTAGAAAATGGTACTGTTGAAGCAAATGAAACAACTGATATACAAATAGTTGAATCATCACAGCCAACATCTTTATTGGATTCCATAGATGAAGGAGAAGATAAATAGATGAGTATATGTAATTCCGCAGGAACGAGGACAAAATATAATGTAGCAGTAGTTGGAGCTACTGGTGCTGTTGGGGAAGAGTTATTTAGAGTAATGCGTGATCTGAATTTTCCTGTTGGAGAACTATTACCTCTGGCAAGTGCTAATAGTGTTGGTAAACATATAGAATTTAATGGAAAAGAATATCCTGTAGTAGAATTAACTGATACAGTGTTTGAAGAACATGAAGTTCATATCGCATTTTTTAGTGCAGGTGGAAGTATATCTGCAAAATTTGCAAAATTTGCAGTTGAAAGTGGTGCAGTTGTAATTGATAATACAAGTCATTTTAGAATGGAGCCAAATATCCCTTTAGTTGTGCCTGAAGTTAATCCTGAAGATATACAACTATGGAAAGAAACTGGAATTATTGCAAATCCAAACTGCTCAACTATTCAAATGGTACAAGCACTTAAACCTCTTGATGATCTCTATGCCCAAAGTGGTGGGATCAGAAGAGTTGATGTATCAACTTATCAAGCAACATCAGGAGCTGGAAAAGCCGGTATGGAAGAACTTGTAATGCAGATGCAAGATTTCTTTGCTTTTAAATTAAATGAAACTAAAAAAGAAGCATTTATGCACCAAATTGCATTGAATGTAATTCCTCAAGTTGATAAAGCAATGGAGAGTGGTTTTACAAAAGAGGAAGAAAAAATGGTTTATGAAACTCAAAAAATTCTTCATAAAGAGATACAAATAGCTGCTACATGTGTTCGAGTTCCAGTTTTACGAAGTCATAGTGAATCTATTACCGTTACATTTGGTGAAGATGTTGATGTAGATGTAGATGAGTGTAGAAAAGCTATCAATGACTTTGAAAATGTAGAAGTTATGGATAATCTTGAGCAGGGAATTTATCCTATGCCAATTTTATCTACTGATACTGATATTACTTTAATAGGAAGAATTAGAAAAGATATTTATGCAAAAAATATCTTACACTTTTTTAATGTTGCAGATCAAATAAGAGTAGGAGCTGCTACTAATTCAGTAAGAATTGGACTTAAATGGATTGAGCTTATGAAAGATGAACTGTGCTAGAGAAATTATTTGAAGGTATGATTTGGCGAAGTAGATTTATAGTTATACTTGCTGTAGTTTTCGGGTTAATTGGTGCGTTTGTACTTTTTATCGTAGCTTCCATGGATATTTGGGGTGTTGCAGTTTATACATTTAATACAATAATAACCGGTGCACATCCTGAAAAATTCCATGAAGATATAGTAGCAGGAATTATTGGAGCAGTTGATTTATACTTAATTGCTGTTGTTATGTTTATCTTTTCTTTTGGTTTATATGAACTATTTATTAGTGATATTGATGAAGCCATGGGTGATGGATCAACAAGCAAGATACTAGCTATCACATCACTTGACCAACTAAAAGATAAAATAGCAAAAGTAATTATAATGGTTTTAGTAGTTAGTTTTTTTCAAAAAGTTTTACATATGGAATATACAACAGCTTTAGAAATGCTGTATTTTGCATTATCAATTGCAGCACTTTCAATAGGACTTTACTTTTTAAGTAAAGTTGGAAAATAATAAAAAAACTTGGAATACACTCGTTCCCACTCTCTGAGTGGGAACGCATATAAACATTAAAGGAAAAAAATAAAATGGGAAAAATATTTGTAGATGCATGTTTTGGGAAAGAAACACCTTATACACCGGTATGGATGATGAGACAAGCGGGGAGATACCTTCCTGAATATATGGCAGTTAGAGCAGAAGCTGGAAATTTTTTAAATCTTTGTCATGATCCAAAAAAAGCTGCTGAAGTTACTATTCAGCCTTTAGATATCGTCGGTGTTGATGCAGCTATTTTGTTTAGTGATATTTTAGTAATTCCAGATGAGATGGGTATGGATTTATCTTTTGTTAAAGGAGAAGGTCCAAAATTCAGTGATCCTTTAGAAACTCAAGCTGACCTAGATAAACTTATAGGCGGAGATGAAGCTGCTAGTAAACTTACTTATGTATTTGACACTATTAAGCTTTTAAGAGAACAGTTAGATGAAAGAGGCGATGATATAGCTTTAATTGGTTTTACAGGTGCTCCTTGGACACTTGCAACTTATATGATTGAGGGAGAAGGTACAAAAACATACAATATTTGTAAAAAAATGATGTATTCAAATCCTAAACTTTTACATAATATCTTGGCAAAAGTAACTGAAGTTGTAAAACTTTACATGGAAAAACAAATTGAAGCCGGTATTGATGTAGTTCAAATCTTTGATTCTTGGGCAGCAGCTATTGAGCCTGATTTATATAATGAATTTTCTTGGAAATATATGGTAGAGATTGCTGAATATTTAAAAGAAAAATATCCACATATTCCTGTTATTATGTTCCCAAAAGGTATTCCTACATTTTTAGATAAAGTTTATGGTAACTTTGATGTATTTGGTGTAGATTGGTCAACTCCAATGAGCTTGGCAAAAGAGAAATTAGGTGAAAAGTACGTACTTCAAGGAAATATGGAACCATGTAGATTATATGATAAAGAGATGACAACAGCTAGTGTAGAAGCTATACAAGATATTATGGGCACAAGCAGACATATCTTTAATCTAGGTCATGGAATACTTCCTGATGTACCTGTAGAAAATGCAATTCACTTTGTAAGTGAATGTCAAAGAGTTAGCAAAAAATAAATGAACCTTACTTTTGGTCCTATACCATCCCGAAGATTTGGGATGAGTTTAGGGATAGACCTCTCTCCTTATTCCAAACAATGTAATTTTGACTGTTTATATTGTGAATTAGCACCGGCACAAACAACAGATCATCAAGATAAAATTGTACCGATTGATGCAATTATAACTGAGCTTGAAACTTCACTTTTAAAACATAAAAATTTGGATGTTATAACTCTTACGGCAAACGGCGAGCCAACTCTTTATCCATATCTTGATGAACTCATAAATGAAATAGACAAGATAAAAGGAGATGTAAAAACCCTTATACTTTCAAATGGTGCAAATATTAACGATAAGAATATTCAAAATACATTATCCAAAATTGATATAGTTAAACTTTCTCTTGACTGTGCAAATCCTAAAGGTTTTCGTAAAATTGATAGAGCATTTGGCGATATTGATATTGATGACATTATAAACGGAATGGTTGAATTTAAAAAAATCTATAAAGGTGAATTTGTAATCGAAGTACTTTTGGTTAAGGATGTAAACGATAAAACAAATGATATCAAAGCATTAAAAGCTGCACTTGATAAAATAAAACCGGACAGAATTGACTTAGGGACGATTGATAGACCGCCGGCTTACGATGTGATGCCAATTAGTTATGAGAAATTAAGACAGATACAAAATGATTTAGGCAAATTGCCAATAAATATTACAGCAAGAACCAGTCAAAAAATAAAACAACAATTCTTTATTAAAGATGAAATCATACAAACACTCAAGATGAGACCTCTTACCCTTTTGGATATAGAAAATCTTTTTGATGAAACTTCTCAAAATATATTCAAGGAGCTGGTAGAAAAAGGTTTAATTATTAAAAACACTATAGCAAGCGTTGAATTTTATGAATCTAAATAGTATAGAAAAACTAAAAAACAAACAGCATCCGTCACATTTTTTAAAAAACTTTAAAAATTGTGACTTTAATAATTTAGACGAAGAATCTAGGTTTTACTTAAGAAGTATCGGTATTTACAATTTTAAAATGACTCCGGAAGTTTGTATGATACGAGTGCGAGTTAGTGCCGGGCATATTTCAATTAAACAGTTTGAACAAATTTTAAAAATTTCAAAGAGATACAATACCAAATTAATCCTGACAGCAAGAGCACAAATAGAATTTCATCAGATTTTAAATAAAGATATATTTGACATATATAAAGAGATAAATTTAACCCAACTTGGCAGTTATTTAACCTTAGGCGAGAGTGTAAAATAAACTGTGTAAACCCACCAGTTTCTTTTTAATCACTTCTCATATTTTGCCATAATCTCCTTAAAAAATATACTAAGTTGAGGATAAATCTCAAACCAATTTCTAATACTAGAAGCATTCCATTTATTTTGTTGTTCAGCACAAGCCAGATACATCACTTTAAAAGCTGAATCTTCTGTTGGAAATGAACCCTTAGATTTAGTTTTTCTTTTTATAGCAGCATTTAAAGATTCAATAGGATTTGTTGTATAAATTAATTTTCTCACAGAATCTGGATATTTAAAAAATGTAGACAATTCAGACCAGTGATTTGTCCAAGAAACAGTAATGTTAGGATATTTTTTACCCCAGATATCATTAAACTCTGTAAGTGCTAATTGTCCATCTTCTTCAGTGTAAGCTGTATAAACTGATTTTAAATCTTTAGCAACTGCTTTTCTATCTTTCCAAGATACAAACTTTAATGAACTTCTTATTTGATGTACTATACACCTTTGTATCTCTGCCTTAGGATAAACTGCACTAATTGCTTCACTAAAGCCATTAAGACCATCTATTGCAAAGATAAGTACATCTTGTACTCCTCTTTTTTGAATATCATTTAAAACTGTAAGCCAATATTTACTAGTTTCATTTTCACCTATCCAAATACCTATAATCTCTTTTTTACTACAAATATCACTCAACAAAGACACCGTATCACAAACACTTGGACACTTACAAATTTGAAATATTCTCTAACAACATTTTAGCATAAAGTGTCCAAGTGTTAATTTATTTTTGACATAATTTTTCTCATTGATGTACCTTTTAGTTCAACTCTATGTGAAGAATGTACAATCCTATCTAATATTGCATCAGCAACAGTATCATTATTTAAATAATCATACCACTGTGATACAGGAAGTTGAGAGGTGAGAATTATTGATGATAAGTCAACTCTACTTTCTATAATTTCTAATAAATTTGTAGCATCATCAGCTGATAATGGATTTATTCCAAAGTCATCTAAAATAAGAATACTATATTTGCTAAGTTTTCGTAAGAAATTTGTATATGTTCCATCTGCTCTTGCGATTGATATATCTTCAAGTATTGTAGGAACTCTAATATAATAAGCTTTAAATCCATCCATGATAGAACGATTAGCTAGTGCTTGTGCGAGATAAGATTTACCAGTTCCTGTTTTACCTGTAATGATAATATTTTGATAATTTCTTATAAAGTCCATATTTGCTAATCCTAAAATTTGTTCTTTATTTAAACCTCTTGTTTGCTTATAAACTAAATCTTCTAAAGTTGCTTGCTTATCTTTTATTTTTGATATATTAAAATTAAGTTTAATCCTTCTGTTGTGCTGATGTATCTCTTGGGCTTCAAGTAGGTTGTAGAGTTTCTCATTAAATGATAATTTATCATAATTTCTATCTTCAATTTGTCGTAAGTATGCTGTTTTAAAGCCTTCTAATTTTAATTCACTCATTTTATTTGTTACTGTTTCTTGGTTCATTTTTTTCTATCCTTTTTATTTATATTCTGTATTACCACGAATATTACTGTGGTTATTTTGTGCTATATTTATAATATTATTAGCAGGCTTTTTATAATAAAGCTTTTTTGATAATATTGATTTTATAGATGCAACTGTAGTGGCATTAATACTCATTGCATATCCTAAAGCTAAATCAACTTCATATTTTTCATATTGTTTTGCCAATGAAAGAATGGCATTTAGTTTTCTGTATGCATATGATGGAAATTGCTCTTGTTCTAATTTCATCTTTGTAAACTCTACAGTTTGAACCCCTATACTTTTTGCCCAGTTTAAATATCTTCCAGGATTAAACTTCGCATCTTGATATTGATGATTTTCAGGTTGGTGCTCTTTAATAGTTGAATATTCACTATCATAATATCTTGGATGTGTGGCAATTAGCTTTGATTTATGATAAATCTCAACTGTAGATGTTGAGTATCTTACCTCTACTTTTTCTCCTAAATATTTAAATGGTACTGAGTATAATACCCCAAGAAGACAAGACAACTTTTTCTAAATCCTTATTCTCTTTTTCACCTGTTACCTTATGCCACAATTTCAACTAATTTATCATAATCCTTATTATTAATTTTTAAACTATCATAATAAAAACTCATTGGTTTTTTATAATTTAAAGTTTGATGAAATCTTTTATGATTATAAAAATCAATATAATCTTTCACATCAGTTTTTAACTCTTTAATTGTGTTATATTCATTTAGATAAATTCTTTCAACTTTTGCACTTCGCCAGAATCTCTCTATACAAATATTATCAGTAGCTCTACCTTTACCATCCATTGAGATAATGATGCCATTATCTTTTAAAGTCTGTGTATGGATATGACTTGTGTATTGACTGCCTTGATCTGTATTAAATATTTCAGGTTTACCATATAGCGATAATGCTTCATTTAGAACATCCATTGTTAAAGCTGAATCCATAGTGTTGGATATTTTCCAAGATAGTACAGCTTTAGAATACCAATCAATTATAGCTGCTAAATAAACCATGCCGCCATTAATCTTGATATATGTTATATCCGTACTCCATACTTGATTTGCTTTTACTATGTCAACTCCTCTAAGCTTGTAAGAGTATTTTTTATTATTGATAGATTTATTGGTTTAACTGCTAATATTGGCTTTAAACCCATCTCTTGTCTATATTTATAAACAGTATTCAAACTTATATTGTATCCATCTTCTAAAAGTTGCTGATGAACTTTTAAAGCTCCATATATTGGTATTTGCTCATAAATATCATTTATCTTATCTTTGAGTGATATTTTATGCTTATTTTCTATAGGCTTATAATATAAGCTGCTTGGATTTAATTTTATAAGTTTACATTGAGTTGATACTGAAATATATGTTAGCTTAGACTCTATCAACTCTTTTTTATTAGATAAGTCCAAGCTTTGTAGCTTTTCCTCAAGCCATTCCTTTTCAACTGTCATTTTACCTACTATCTTTGCATAATCATCTATTTTAGATTGTAATTTTAAGTTTTCGTCTTTATATTCTTTGATAGCCTTTGCAGGCTCCATTGCCAACTCTGCATTATCCAAAAATATCTTCTTCCAATTTTGGATATTTTTAGGTGTTATATTATTTTTACTTGCTATCTCATTTAAAGTCTTTTCACCTTTTAAAACTTCTAAAACAATTTTTGTTTTAAATTCTGCTGTAAATATTCTTCTTTTTGTACTCATTTTTTACCCCTATTAAATATTTTATTATTTTAACTTTTTAGGAATAAGAATCTTATTTTTTCGTTCTTATTTTCTTGGGGTATTATAATCTAATCGATACTTAAAAGCTTGGAATTTCGGCATTGTACACTAGGGCATAAAAACTCTAGTATTACTCTACAAGTATATGCAAAATATATTAAATATGAGAGAAAATCTCGTGGCTCATTTCTTCTTCAATAGTTGGCACAATGATAACACAGCTTTAGCATAATCAATAATTAGATGCTTCCTAAATAGCTTATATAAAGGGTTATTAATATATTGGAAGCGTTATTTTAAATACAGCTCCATCATCTTCATTCTTTACCGACAATAATCCTTGACCATGATTTTCTATAATATTTTTACTCATATATAGGCCTAATCCTGTGCCATTTTTATTCTTTTTTGTAGTAAAATATGCATCAAATATTTTACTAATTGCTGCATTAGGTATTCCCCCTGCATTATCTTTGATTTTTATTTGTAGATTATCACCATCTTTATACGACTTAATGATTATAGTTCTATTTTCATGGCACGAAGTAGAATTCGACTTGTCGCAAATATCAGTTTCGATTAAAGCATCCCTTGCATTTTTTATAATATTGATTAAAACTTGTACTATTTCATTAATATGTACATTTATTTCAATATCATCTTCAATATCTAAAATAAGGTCAATACTATCTACCTTTAAAGTATATGCTATTAATTCTCTGGCTTTTTCAATTAAAGCATTTACTCGTATTTTATCTTTTGCTTTATCTGGTCTAAAGAAATCTCTGAAATCATCGATAGTTTTACTCATATAATCTAATTGTTTTTGAGTACTAGCTACTACTTTGTTTAAAGTTTCATCACTTAGTTCATCATCCAACATTTTTTCTAATGTCAGTTGTTGAATTAACATTGCAATTGCTTGAAGCGGTTGTCGCCATTGATGTGCTAACATCGCTATCATTTCACCCATTGCTGCTGCTTTTGATTGTTCTATTATTAAAGCTTGTTGTATTTCATTTTCTTTTTTTGCTGTAATATCATGTCTGATCGCGCTATATCCTATATGATTGCCATTAGCATCATATGAAGGGGTGATAATAGCATTAACCCAATATATTTTTTTATCTTTAGTGAGATTTTTAACTTCACCTTTCCAAACCTCTTCATTTTTTATAGTTTTCCATAATTCTGTAAAAGTTTCTTTTGGCATATCTGGATGTCTTACTATATTATGTGACTGTCCCATAAGTTCTTCTTTAGTATATCCTGATATTTCACAAAAAGCTTGTGAAGCAGAAGTTATAATACCCTGTAAATCAGTAGTAGACATAATTATATGATCGTCTATTAGGTGATTGCTTATATTTAGGTCTTTATTGATATTTTGTATTGTTTGTGAGTATTTTTTTAATACCCCTTCAAAATTTCTCTCATATATATAAAAAATTTCTTTTTGTATAGCTAGAGAATTAATGTTAACTTTATACATAAATTCAATAAGTGCATTTTTAAAACCTGCACAAATTAGAAAAAGTTCATCTACACCTATATTTTTATCTTTTAAAGTTTTTAAAAGATTATCTATGACAGGACAGTCTCCAATTTGATTTGTACCATTGATAACACCAATATAATAATCTAATATACCAATAGCATAGTTTTTAATAAATAATTCTTTTTGTATGTTGTATTTATTTAATACTCTTATTGTTTCATCATTGCTAATCCAGAATTTGATGATTTGTATCTTGCCGTTTTCAAAAAGTTTAACATTATCTTTTAAGTTCATAAAGAGAGTTTATCTAAATATTATTAAATTTTGGTTGATACATGGTGCATGGCATGCCGCTACTTTGCATAACTGCCATTGAAGGAAGTTGCTTTGATTTAAATTGAAATGCTCTGCACCCATGCGATTTATTCTTTTCCCAAGTTACAAAGTAAAATTTACATTTTTGGCATATTATTTTTGGCATTATATTTTTGTTTTTCCGTCAATTGCACAGGCAAGCGATAAAATATCTACATTTTCTAAACTCACCCCCGTAGGTACCCCTTGAGCTATTTTTGTAAAGTTGATATTTAAATCCTTTAATTTATCTTCAATAAATAAAATAAAAGCATCATTTGCCAAACTTGGTGTTATAGCAAATAATATATCTGTAATATTTCTTTTTTTGCTTTGTGTGATTAAATCATTTATAGTTGAAATTTCTATATCCTCTAAAACAAAATAAGTACCGTTAAATTGTCTTGATTCTTCTATAGTAAAGATATCTTTTGCACTTTGAACTATTGCTAAAAGATGTTGATTTCTATCAATATCAAGACAAATCTCACATACCTCATTTTCACTGATACAATGGCATTGCGTACATTTTTTAATATGTTTGATAGCATTTTCAATACTATGTGCAATTTTTAATCCGGCGTATGTATTTTCATTTATAATATAATATGCAAGCCGTAGTGCTGATTTTTTACCAATAGTAGGCAGAGCTTCAAATGATTCAACTAGCTCATAAAATTTTTCTAAACCTTTTTTCATTTTGGAATTTTAGCAAAATTTAGATAAAATCGCGTTATTAAATTATATTATATAGGATAAAAATGACAAATATTTGTTTTTATGAATTGTTAGAAGTTGAAAAGAGCGCCGATAAAGGTACCATTAAAAAAGCATATAGAAAAATGGCTATGAAATACCATCCAGATAAAAACCCAGATGATAAAGAAGCTGAAGATAACTTTAAAGCTATCAATGAAGCTTATCAAGTTTTAAGTGATGATGAAAAAAGAGGTATTTATGATAGATATGGAAAAGAAGGATTAGAGGGGCATGGTCAAAGTGGCGGCTTTAGTCAAGGTGGCGGCTTTGAAGATTTAAGTTCTATGTTTGAAGATATGTTCGGTGGTGGAGGAAGAAGACAGTCACGGACACGAAAAACATATAATTACAACTTAGATACAGAAATTCAAGTAAATTTAGAATTCAATGAAGCTGTATTTGGATGTAAAAAAACAATTAAATTTAGTTATAAAACAGCTTGTAAAAGTTGTAAAGGTACAGGTGCTAAAGGCGGAAAACTTAGCACTTGTAGTACTTGTCAAGGTCAGGGGCAAGTTCATATGCGACAAGGTTTTATGACATTTGCTCAAACTTGTCCGAATTGTGCCGGTAGTGGTCAAAGTGTGAAAGATAAGTGTAAAGATTGTCATGGTACTGGATATGATGAAAAGAAAGAGAGCTTTGAAGTCAATATTCCTGAAGGTGTAAACAGTGGTAATAGAATTAGAGTAAGTTCAAAAGGAAATATTGCACCAAATGGAACACGAGGGGATCTTTATATTAGCATTCAAGTTAATGAAGATAAACATTTTGTAAGACATGATGATGATATCTATTTAGAAGTTCCTGTATTTTTTACACAAATAGCCCTTGGAACTAATATCAAAGTACCGAGTCTTAAAGGGGAGTTGGAACTTAAAATTCCTGCAAATACAAAAGATAAAGAACAATTTACATTTAGAGGTGAAGGTGTAAAAAGTGTAAATGGATATGGGAAAGGGAATTTTGTTGTACAAATCAAAATTCAATATCCTACATCTGTAAATGAGGAACAACAAGAACTCTTAGAAAAACTACAAGATAGTTTTGGAATACAAAGTAAACCTTATGAAGATAGTTTTGGAAGTATGTTTGAAAAAGTAAAAAGTTGGTTTAGTTAATGAAAATAAATTATGCTGCCATGGGTGATTATCAAACAAATTGTTATATTGTAACTATTGATGGCAAAGATATTATTATAGACCCTGGTATGGGTGCTGCACAGTGGGTATTGGATAATATCACAAACCCAATTGCGATACTTAATACTCATGGTCATTTTGACCATGTTTGGAGTAATAAAGAGTTAAAAGAAAAATTAAATATACCTATTTATTGCCCGAAAGATGATTGTTTTATGTTAAAAGACGACCCTTTTTCACATGGAACACCAAGTAGTCAAGCTGATGTAGAGGTTAATGATAGTGAAGAATTTAATCTTGATGGTTTAAAGTTTAAATTTCATCATTTCCCCGGTCATACTCCAGGCTGTAGTGCCATTGAGATAGAAGATTGTCTTTTTACCGGAGATTTTATATTTGCACAGTCTATTGGAAGAGTTGATTTTCCATATTCAAATCCATCTGATATGAAGGCTAGTATAAATAAAGTTTTATCTTGGGATAAGGATTTTAAAATTTATACAGGTCATGGTGGTACAACTACACTTTTAAAAGAAAAAGATTCATTAAAAGCTTGGTTGAATTATATTTAAAGGATTCATATGAAAAGAAAATTAATAAGTAGATTTATACTTTTATTTGTAACTGTTGCCATATTTTTTATTTTATTTCAGACATATAATCTTAGAAATATTGCAATAAGTTCTGCAACTAATGAAGCTATTAGAATATCTCAACTTGTTAAAGATGGTTTAACTTCACATATGATAAATGGAACTATGGATAAAAGAGATGGTTTTATAAATGCTGTTACATCAATGAAAGAGATAGAGTGATCTGTCAACCCTATATTATACTAAGAACTATAAATTCGAGAGTGTAAAATAAACTGTGTAAACCCAGCAGTTTCTTTTTAATCACTTCTCATATTTTGCCATAATCTCCTTAAAAAATATACTAAGTTGAGGATAAATCTCAAACCAATTTCTAATACTAGAAGCATTCCATTTATTTTGTTGTTCAGCACAAGCCAGATACATCACTTTAAAAGCTGAATCTTCTGTTGGAAATGAACCCTTAGATTTAGTTTTTCTTTTTATAGTAGCATTTAAAGATTCAATAGGATTTGTTGTATAAATTAATTTTCTCACAGAATCTGGATATTTAAAAAATGTAGACAATTCAGACCAGTGATTTGTCCAAGAAACAGTAATGTTAGGATATTTTTTACCCCAGATATCATTAAACTATAATACCCCAAGAAAATAAGCATAAAATATCACTCAAAGATAAGATAAATGATATTTATGAGCAAATACCAATATATGGAGCTTTAAAAGTTCATCAGCAACTTTTAGAAGATGGATACAATATAAGTTTGAATACTGTTTATAAATATAGACAAGAGATGGGTTTAAAGCCAATATTAGCAGTTAAACCAATAAATCTATCAATACCAGATAAGCAACATAAAAAATACTCTTACAAGCTTAGAGGAGTTGACATAGTAAAAGCAAATCAAGTATGGAGTACGGATATAACATATATCAAGATTAATGGCGGCATGGTTTATTTAGCAGCTATAATTGATTGGTATTCTAAAGCTGTACTATCTTGGAAAATATCCAACACTATGGATTCAGCTTTAACAATGGATGTTCTAAATGAAGCATTATCGCTATATGGTAAACCTGAAATATTTAATACAGATCAAGGCAGTCAATACACAAGTCATATCCATACACAGACTTTAAAAGATAATGGCATCATTATCTCAATGGATGGTAAAGGTAGAGCTACTGATAATATTTGTATAGAGAGATTCTGGCGAAGTGCAAAAGTTGAAAGAATTTATCTAAATGAATATAACACAATTAAAGAGTTAAAAACTGATGTGAAAGATTATATTGATTTTTATAATCATAAAAGATTTCATCAAACTTTAAATTATAAAAAACCAATGAGTTTTTATTATGATAGTTTAAAAATTAATAATAAGGATTATGATAAATTAGTTGAAATTGTGGCATAAGGTAACAGGTGAAAAAGAGAATAAGGATTTAGAAAAAGTTGTCTTGTCTTCTTGGGGTATTATAATACGTAGCCGTACTAAGTATAACAAGCATAATAATAAATTTTAACATCATAATATCCTTATGTAATTCATTTTAAAACAAAAATGCTGAAACTATAATAAATAAAAAAAGGGTGATTTTTTAAATCACCCTTTTTACTTATTTGATAAAATTATACATATTACTAATATAATCCGTAATGTTCACCATCTTTCATTTTATACAATACTCTAAAGCTGTCATCCAAATCATAGAAAACTTTAAATGCACCGCCCTCAGCTTTTAACTCATTTAATGCTTCTTCAATTTCCATTGGCTTATATGATTTTAACCTCATAGGTACAACTTCTGAATCTAATTTTTTCAGCTCTTTTGCTATACTATCCTCCTCTTGGCTTATAGCAACTTCTGTTAATTTTACAGCACTGTGAGCTTTGACTTTATCAGAATGTCTTCTTAAAATTTTACTTACTCTATCTGTTGCAATATCAATTGCAGTATGTAAATCTTTATCTCTTTGTTTTACAACAATTGTATCTTGATGAGCAATATTTAAAAGGTATTCAAATGTAATTACATTTTTTCCTTGCTTTTGCTCTTGTGATATAATGGCATTTATAGAAATAATATCTAAATTATATTTATTAAAAGTATCCATCGTACTTTCAATATGATTTTTTAAATCGTCTGTTAGTGTTATATGTCTTCCAACAATACTTGTATTCATAGGGAACTCCTTGAAAAGAAATTTAAGGATTAATGAAATAATCTTTGTATGTTAATTGTATCAAAAATTATATTAATATTTCCCTATTTCCTTTTGTATTGGCAGCTGATAATACACCGGTCATCTCCAATTGCTCTACAATAGTAGCTGATCTGTTATAACCTATTCTTAATTTTCTTTGAATATAACTAATTGAACTTTTTTTATCTTCTATTACAACTCTTTTAGCATCTTCATATAAACTATCAAGCTCACCTGCATCAGCAGTAGTTCTTCCACTAAATCCTTCTTCTACCTGCTCTTTTATAATTTCATTATTATATTGAACTTCCCGTTGACTTTTTAGAAAATAAACAACTTTATCAATTTCATCTTCTGTTGTCCATGGAGCATGAATTCTAACTAATCCGCTCATTCCTGGAGGTGTAAATAACAGATCTCCACGACCAAGGAGTGATTCTGCACCCATACCGTCAAGTATAATCTTACTGTCTACTTTTTGACCAACTTTATAACTTATTCTACTTGGAAGGTTTGCTTTAATTAGTCCTGTCACTACATCTACGCTTGGTCTTTGAGTTGCAACAATTAAGTGAATTCCACAAGCCCGTGCTTTTTGTGCAATTCGGGCAATTGAAACTTCAACTTCTTTTCCGCTTGTCATCATAAGGTCAGCTAACTCATCAATTATTATAACTATGTAAGGCAGTTTATCAAAACTATCTTTTTTTGCTTTTTCATTATAGTTTTCAATATTCTTAGTACGGCTTTGAGCCATTATCATATATCTTCTTTCCATCTCCGCAACCATAGAGGCTAGTGCATTTATAGCTTCCATTGGTTTGGTAATAACCGGAGTTAACAGATGAGGAATGTCGTTGTACATAGAAAATTCAAGCATCTTTGGATCAATCATAATCATTTTTAAATCATCCGGAGAATTTTTATATAAAAGAGATAAAATCATACCGTTTATACCAACGCTTTTACCACTACCTGTAGTTCCGGCTATTAAAAGGTGAGGAAGTTTTTTAAGATCTGTTATAAATGGACGACCTACTATATCTTTACCTAGAATTATTGTTAATGGAGATGAGGAATTCTGAAACAATTCACTCTCTAAAATCTCTCTCATATAAATAGTATCAAAATTTTCATTTGGAACTTCAATACCAACTACATCTTTACCGGGAATTGGTGCTTGTATTCTGATAGTTTGAGCTTTAAGTGCCATAGCAAGGTCATCTTGTAGATTTAAAATCTTAGATACCTTTACATTTGGAGCCGGTTTAAATTCAAAAGTTGTAACAATAGGCCCTGAATATGTTCGTACAACATCTCCCTCTATTTTAAACATTGCAAGTTTTTCGAGTAAATCTTTAATCTTTTGATCAATAACAGCTTCATTTACTTTGTTTTTTGTTTGTTTTGGCGGTTTCCTAAAAAAATCAGTATGTGGTAATTCAAAATCTTGCGGTTTATCTACATCACCTGTTTCGATCTCTTCTAACAGTTTTTTATTTTCTTCCAGTTCGTCTACTATAATAGATGATGTGGTAATATCATCAGTTGATTCTTCTAATATTTCATTAGATGATATTGACTCTTCATCCTTAATATCTTCTAAAATAATCTCTGCAGTATTTCCAATCTCTTTAACGATAACTTTTTGTTTTGGTAATTTTTTTAGTTTATTTGTTTGTTTTGATTTTGAGATTTTATTTGTTGAGAATTGAAGTTTCTTTTTCAAGTTATCAAATCTCATTTTAAAATTAAAATCTTCAACAAATACATAAAAAGAGACTATAGCTCCAATAAGAACAAATAACCAAAGTCCGGCAAGACCAATAAATGGAGAAAGTGTAGAAATTATAATATCCCCTATTTTTCCTGATAAATTATCAGTTACTACAAGTGCTTGAAAAATAATTAGGGTTAAAAATAAAAATATAAATGTAATTGATTTTTCTATTACTTTTGTCATATAATTAAAATTTAGTTTATAAAGCGGGTATAAAAAAACCAATAAATAACCATAAGCTAAATACCCAAAGTATTCCAAGGAAAATTTAGCAAATATAGAACCGATTTTTCCAACTAATGCAGGGTCTGGCATATATGTTGCAAATGTAAAAAAGATAATAATAAATGCAAAAACAATTGATGATATTTTAATAGCTATTTGGAATCCTTTGTTAAGAGTCTATTTATTTTACCTTGAAGTTTAAGCCAGGTTCTATGTTCCATAAGAGGAAATCCTGCCCATTGTTTTTTAGATTCTTTAATAGATTTTGTAACCGCACTTTTAGCAGAGATTGTAGTAAACGGTGCAATCTCAAGATGTCCGGCAACTCCACTTTGAGCACCCATAATAACATATTCTTTTAATACAGATGAACCTGCAAAGCCGCATTGACCGGTAATGATTGAACCACGACCAATAATACAATTATGTGCAATATGAACAAGATTATCAATTCTTACACCATCTTCAATAATAGTTGATTTAAAAGCCGCTCTGTCTATTGAAGTATTTGAACCTATCTCAACATCATTTCCGATAGTTACATTTCCATTTTGATATATTTTGATATATTTCCCATCTTTTGTATGAGCAAATCCAAAACCATCAGAACCAATAACAGTACTGGCATGAATAATACAATCATTACCTATTGTACAATCTCTGTAAATAGTAACATTTGGATATATAATTGCATTATTTCCAATAGTTACATTATCACCGATAAATGCGCCGCTCATAAGAGTAACATCATTACCTATAATTGTATTTTTACCAATAGATACATTTTCCATAACTGTAGATTTTTGACCAATTACAGCTTTTTTTCCAGCAGTTTCAACTACTTTTGGCGCAAAAAGTTTACTTGCCATTGCCAAAGATAAATAAGGCTGTTCTGTTATCAATGCAATAGTATTACTCGGCAGTTCGTTTTTAAATTCTTCAGTTATAAAAACAGCACCCGCTTTAGTATCTTTTAAATCACTTAGATATTTTTTATTTTCCAAAAATGATATTTCACAACTTGAAGCATCTTTTAAAGTATTTAGTCCAGTGATATTAATATCACTATTGCAATCTAAATTTAATTCTTTAGCAATGCTGTTCAATGTCATTAATTATCTTTCCATCGCCACAACACCGCTTCGAACAATTTCAATTGGGTTGTATTTTTCAATAACTTTAATAAAATTTGCTATTCTTTTTGGTTCATCTGTTGCTGAAATAACTATCGCATTTTCAGTAACATTTTGAATAGCACCGTTATAAGCTCGAGCTAAAACATCCACATCACTCAAACTTTGATCTAATGGTATTTTGATAAGTACAGTGTCTTTTTCAATAACATTTTTATGTTCTATTACTTTTAATACAGGTACTAATTTATTTAGTTGTTTCACAATTTGATCTATTGTTCTTGCAACTCCTATTGTTATGATTGTAATTCTAGAGTAATCAGTATTTGGAATAGGTGCAACGGTTAAACTATCTATGTTGTAACCACGCGCTGAAAACAGATCAACAATTCTTGATAAAACCGAGTCTCTATTAACAACTACTATTGATAAAACTTCTCTTCTTTCTTCACTGTCATAAAAGTGATCAAAATTATTCATTATTTATCTCCTAATAAAAGCATTTCATTTAAAGAATGTCCATTCGGTACCATTGGAAGTACCTCTTCTCTTCTATGTACAATTACTTCTATAATTGCCGGTTTATTTGATTTAACAGCTTCATCTAAAGCTTTATCAAATTCCTCTTTTGTATGAACTTTAAAACCAACTCCACCCATAGACTCAGCCAACATTTGGAAGTTAGCTTGTGTATCAAGTACAGTTTCGGCAAGCCTATCTTCATAAAATCTAGTTTGCCATTGTCTAACCATCCCAAGATAATTGTTATTTAAAATGATATTAATAACAGGAAGATTATATTGTGTACAAGTAATAATTTCCTGAATATTCATCATAATTGAACCGTCACCTGTAAAATTAATAGATATTTTATCCGGATTTGCCCGCTTAACACCCATAGCATAAGGAAGACCAACTCCCATAGTTCCTAAACCGCCGCTTGTCATAAATTGTCTAGGATAATTAAATGGATAAAATTGTGCTGTCCACATTTGATGTTGACCAACATCTGTTGAGATTAAAGCTTTATCACCTAACAGTTCTCCTGTTCTTTGAATAACCCATTGCGGTTTTAATCTATCAGAATCTTCAATAAATCTTAACGGCTCTTGTTTCCTATACTCTTTTAAAC
The DNA here is from genome assembly GCA_965242915.1 of Arcobacteraceae bacterium. GTDB lineage: Bacteria > Campylobacterota > Campylobacteria > Campylobacterales > Arcobacteraceae > CAJXII01. The sequence continues at coordinate 13,891 of CBDETN010000020.1, read as the reverse complement.
TATTATGCCAAGCTGAGTAATCATTAAATTCTAATTCTTTTGCGCTATCTAGAAGTTGTTTGGCTACAACAGCTAAATCACCAACAATAGGATAGTTTGGTTTAACAATTTTTGCAATTGAAGCTGGATCTATATCTACATGAACAACATGAGCTTTTTTTGCAAATACATCAAGTCTTCCTGTAACCCTATCATCAAATCTAGCACCTAAACAAATAATCATATCAGTTTCACTCATCGCCATATTTGCTGCATATTCCCCATGCATACCTAACATACCAAAAAGATACTCATCATCATTTCTCATAACGCCGCGAGCCATTAAAGTTTCAACAACAGGTATTTTTGTAAGTTTTACCAGTTCTCTAATATCTTTATAACAATTTGACAATACAGCCCCTCCACCAATGTAAAACAATGGTCTTTGAGCTCTGCTTATATGATCTAAAGCATTTTTAATCTGTCGAGGATTACCTTTTATTGTGGGCTTATAAGTAGGTAATTCCCACTCTTTACTATAATCAAAATCCCCCAGATTTGCTGTTACATCTTTTGGCAAGTCGATATGTACGGGACCCGGTCTTCCACTTCTTGCTAAATAAAATGCTATTTTTAAAACTCTGTTTAAATCTTTGACATCATTTACAAGAAAGTTATGTTTAGTACAACTTCTACTAATACCAACTGCATCTATTTCTTGAAATGCATCCGTACCTATAACTGCTGTTGGAACTTGTCCGCTAATTACAACCATTGGGATTGAATCTGTATATGCAGTTGCAAGTCCTGTTACGGCATTTGTAAAACCAGGACCTGATGTTACAATAGCAACACCAACTTTGCCCGAACTTCTAGCATAAGAATCTGCTGCATGTACTGCTGCTTGTTCATGTTTAGTTGAAATATGTTGAAAATGATTTTGTTTATAAATTTCATCATAAACATTCATAATTGCACCACCCGGATAACCAAATACTACATCTACATTTTCTTCTCGAAGGGCCTCTATTACCATTTTTGAACCGCTGATTTGCATAAAACAATACTCCTGAATAAATCTTTATAAAGCTACTATTTTACTAAAAAAGTAATTAAATTATGATAAAATTAATTTTTTTATAAATTTATCTAAAATTTATGTTTAGTTTAAGGAATTTATGCTAAGTTTAAGAAAAGTTTTAGTATTAAAGATGTATAATTGATATACAAACGAGTTTTAGCTCTTAATTTATAAAATGTTTTGAAGGAAGGATTATGGAATTACAACAAATAAATAGTTCAGCGATGGTTGGTATAAATGCTGTTGATATTAGTCATACTCAGAAAACAAGTGCGGCAGAAGAAATTGCCAAGTTAAGTAAAGATGTAGTAGGAATTGCCGGGGATGCTAATGATGTTACAAAAAGAAGTGATTTTGCAAGTAGTGTTGGTAAATATATTAATGATATATCAATAAGTACTTCGGTAACTTCAATATTAAAAAGTCAATTGCAAGCTATCAGCAATATACAAGACAAAATATCAAATGTAACCAGCGGTGTGTCTACTCAAGAGAGTATTCAGCCGGAAGTTGCTCAATTTATATCAAAATTTAATAGTTCGACTGGGACGGTTAATGAAAAAATGGATAGATTGGAAGATTTAGATGGTGACAGTACAACATATTTTGATGGTTCAGCGGGTGCGATACCATTGGATGTAGATATGTTAAATAATTCTATGGCAACTAAAAGAAGTGAACTATCCAGCACTTTAGACAAGGTTCAAGAAGTCAATGAACACTTTAAACAATTAGCTCAAGGTGTTATCTCTGATGAAGTTCAAAAAACGCAGCAGGCATCTCCGTTTAAAGAGATAAATTTTGGGAAAGAATCAGCTGATTTTACTTCTGCAAATATGACTAATATTGTAGGTTCGGTTGCATCTTCACAAGCAAATGCTCTGCAGGCGCAGACTATAAGATTGCTTGTTTAATATAAATTAAATATAATTATTTTTGAAATCCCTTGTCTATTTTATGGATGAGGGATTTTTATTTTAGAGTTCAATAAAAATCCTACAAGTATCATCAGACCTAGAACTATATTTTCATTTGGAATTATCTCATAAACCCACCCTAAGTAAACTAACCATAAAAGAATAGCTCCAAGTGGTGTAGGAACACCTACAAAGTGTTTGCTTACACTTCCTGCATCTGTATCAATATTAAACTGAATAAGCCGTCTAAGCCCTGATATAACATAATAAATAAAGGCAAAGGCAACAAATGCTGTATTTAAAAAGTGAATCTCTTTACCGTCAATTACCCCAAAAAATATAAACATTACAGGAACTATTACAAATGAAAGAAAATCAGCGAAAGAATCTAATTGAACTCCAAATTCAGTTGATAGATTATATTTTCTGGCAATTTTACCATCAATTATATCAAATGCTCCAGCCACCCAGGCAAATAAAGCTGCACCAAAAAATTCATCGTGAGTTAGAAAATAAATTGCCATTATCCCAGCTGCTATATTGAAAAAAGTAACAATATTAGCTAAGTTAAAATGGTTGTTTGGTGTGAATAAAAATGTCATATCAGTTCCCCTATTTGATTTTCATTGTATATTTTTATATTATGTTGTTCTAAAATATTAGCAGTTAATCCTTGCCCTTTTACTAAAGTTCCATTAAAATTACCATCATAAATCTCTAAATTTCCACAAGATGGCGATTTTGATTTTAACAATGCTGTTCGGATATTGTTCTGTTTACATATATGTAGTGTTTGTTTTGCCCCATCGATAAAAAAATCAGTTGTATCAATTCCAAATTCATTTTTGACAATCAATGGATTAAAGCTTTGTATCTCATTTGGAACTCTTGGTATTACCATCCCGCTTGCAACTTCCGGACAAAATGAAATTAACTCGTATTTTTGATTTAACTTGTCAAGTTCTTCTATAAGATTGTTTTTACCGTCATATCTTACATTTTCACCCATTAAACAGGCACTAATAAGTAGTTTGGGCTTATTGTTCATCTTCTTCCTTATCTAAATCATCTAGATTAAAAAAAGTATTTGGATGAAAGTTTTTAAATGCAGCTTTCATTGATACGAATATTTGAGGATTATCAAGTTCTAGTTTTGCAAGTAACTCTTTTGTATTAGCTCTAGCATGAGGCATCTTAATATCTATTCTAAGTGCAGGACAACTTTCATCACCAACTACTATTATTTCATTATCTGTAGCAAATCCTCTTAATTGCCGCTCTCTACAAAAAATTAAAGGACGAATTACCATAAGTCCATTTTCAGCCTTGTACTTTGGAGGCATGCTTCGCATACTGCCATTATAAAATAAGTTCATAAAAAAACTCTCCATAGCATCATCTAAATGATGACCAAGGGCAAGTTTATTAAATCCACCCTCTAAAGCATGAGTATAAAGATAGCCTCTTCTCATACGACTTATAAAACTGCAAAATGAACTGTTTTTTCTAATTTTGTCTTTACTTATATCAAATATTTCAGTATTTATGATTTCATGTTCTATATCATGTTCTTTGCAGTGATCAGCTAAAAATTGAACTTGTTCACCCATACCATAAGTAATAGTAACCGCTTTAAATTCAAAATTAAAAGGAGCATGTCTTTGCATTCTTTTTAAAGTATGTATTAAGGTAAGTGAATCTTTGCCGCCGCTAAATCCAACTAATACTTTATCACCCTCTTTTATTAAATCATATTCGGCATTTGTCTGCCCTGTAATTCTTGATAATTTTTTACTAATTTCTAACAATCTTAACCCTATTATTCTAATAATTTACTATTAATATTTTTCTTTGGCTTCACACCCAACTCTTTAAATTCTTCAGTTTTTCGTAAAATATTACCACGACCGGTACTTAATTTATTAATAGCTCCATCATAAGCTTTTTTAGTTCTGTCAATATTTAATCCAATATCTTCAATATCTTTTACAAATCCGGCAAATTTATCGTATAGATCGGCTGCTTTTTTAGAGATAAGCTGAGCATTTTCATTTTGATACTCATATCTCCAAATATTTTCAATAGTTCTTAAGGTGATAAAAAGTGTTGATGGAGAAACTAACATAATATTATTCTCAAAAGCTAATTTGAAAAGCTGATTATCATTTGAAGCAGCTAACATAAAAGCACCCTCAATAGGGATAAATAATAAAACAAAATCCAATGTTTTTACCTGCTCGATATCTTCATATCGTTTACTGCTTAAATCTTTAATATGAGTTTGTAACGATTTAATCAACTCTTTTGTAGATTTTGTTCTATCTTCATCTGTTTGAGCTTCTGTGTAGTTTAAATAAGAAGTTAATGAAACTTTACTGTCTATAATAATATCTTTATTTTCAGGTAAATGAAGTATTACATCAGGTCGAAGTCTTTTTCCCTCTTCATTGGTAAAGCTTCCTTGAACTGAATATTCTTTTCCTTCTCTTAATCCTGTCTGCTCTAAAATTTTAGACAAAATCATCTCACCCCAATCACCTTGAGTTTTATTTTGTCCTTTTAAAGCATTTGTTAAATTAATAGCATCTGTACTTATTTGAGTATTTAACTCTCTTAAACTTTTAATCTCATTAAGAAGTGTACTGCTCTCTTTTGTTTGTGCTGTATGTATCTCGTTAACCCGTGTTCCAAATGATTGTAATTGCTCTTTAAATGGTTTTAAAACCAAGTTTATATTCTCATTTGATTTTTGACTATTACTTTCAAATATTTTATTAGCTAAATTTTCAAACTCTTTTTTTAATTCATCTTTTGTTGATAAGAGGAACTCATTTTGAGTTTGAAGTGAAGTTATTTTTATATTTGCTTCATTTTCAATAGCATTGATTTGTATCTCGTTTTTATTTTTTAATGAAAACCAAATAACAAACCCGCCTAGTATCAGTCCGGCAATAAAAATTAGTATTTCAATCATTAGTTAATATCAGCCTCGCAAGTTTCTTTTAAAGCTTCATCATCCTTCACTTGACTTATTCCAGCCCCTACATATCCCAACTCTTTAAGTCTTTCAACTAACGGTGGATGTGAATAATGAAAAAATATGTATAAAGGATGAGATAGAGGAAATGATTTATTTTCATTTGCTAATTTTAATAAAGCATTTACCAAATCCTCTTTACTGCTTAAATTACTGCCAAACTCATCTGCTGCATATTCATTGTGTCTGCTCATTGCACTAATTAACGGCATTAAGAAAAATGATAAAATCGGGCTAAACATCATAAATACTAAAATAATAGCATACGGTTCGTTTTGTAAATGTAACTGCAAGAAAATTTCCTCAGGTAAATTTCCAAAGATTCCAAAAAATACAAACATAATTAATCCCATAATTCCTATATTTTTAAGAATATCACCATTTTTAAAGTGTCCTAATTCATGACCTAGAACCGCTAAAAGTTCATTGTGTGTTAGTTTTTCAATTAGAGTATCAAATAAAACAACTCTTTTTGTACTTCCTAATCCACCAAAATAAGCATTAAGTCTATTGTCTCTTTTAGATGCATCTACGCTAAACACACCACTACTTTTGAATCCTACTTCATCTAATAAAGTCTCAATCTTAGCTTCCAACTCTTTATCTTCAAGTTTAGAAAACTTATCAAACATCTTGTCTCTAATTAAAGGATAAAGCATATTTATTAAAATAATAATAGAGAAAATAAATACAAATCCCCAAATCCACCAGTTTGGAAAACTCGTAATAATAAAGCTAAGTCCTGCAATAACAGCACTTCCAAAGATTAAAAATAATGCTCCGCTTTTAATAGTATCTTTAATATACAGACTTGGTGTCATATTTGAAAAACCATATTTTTTGTCTAATTTAAAAGTGCTGTATAAATCAAATGGTAAAGCTAAAACCCAATTGATAATTATGAATAAATCAATAAATACAACAGCTTTTTGCCACCCAACAAATCCGCTTGTAGCTTCATCTAAAGCAACTAAACCAAAACCGATCCAGATAAAAAATAATATAAAATCATAAAAAGTACTTAACATACTCATTTTCTGACTATCCACACTATAATCGGCTGCTACTTTATATCTTGATGGTGTTAATATCACTGCATCGAAGTTTTTCGCTTTTTTTACATAATCTACTTGCATAAATGATGTATAGATACTTACTAAAAAGTATATACAATACCCTGCAACTGCTATCTCTAACATTAATTTTCTTCCTTTAATTCTTTAAATATTTTTATAAATTCTTTAACTTTTTGTTTATCATCTGTTATATTGATAATCTCATAATTATCTTCAAATGATTCTTTAGTCCAATTTGCACTACCAAATATTACTATTTTATCATCTATTATAGCTAATTTTATATGCTGTTTCCTTTTTGTTTGTATCAATTTTAATTTTTTATAAAACTTTAATTTTGATTTACCATAAATAATAGTCACATCAACATTTTTTTTTGATGCTTTTTTAAGAGCTTTATGAAACTTTTTATAGCTGAAGTTGTACATCGCTATATCAATTTTTTTATCTGCATTATTTATAATCTTCAAGATATGCTCTTTGACTATTTGTGAATCTTTAGGTAAAAAATAGATTTCATCTTTTGCATAAACTGATGTTGAAGTTATAAATATAAATAATAGTAAAGAAGTGAAATATTTAAACATATTAATTGGTTCCTTTTATAAATAATTTGATAGTGTCTATTTTATAAAACTGTTTTAGCTGCTCATAAACTTCCGGAAAGTTTTTTTGTAATGATTTTGGCTTTTCAAAAAACACTTCACTGGCAACTGCAAAGAATTCTGCTTCATTAATAGCACCACCTGAACCAAACAGTTTATATTTTCCCCAGAATCTGTTTGTAAGACTTTTTGCATTTAATGCTTTATATGTTTTAAACATAACATCTGCCCAAGCTTTATATTTTAAGTTGTCTAAAACAGGAACTCCGTTGGCAACTCCATCTTCAAAATCTAATTCATGTGCAAATTCATGAATTATAACATTATGATTTTTAAAATGATAAGCTTCTTTTTTTGCATTGTGCCAAGAGATAACTACAACCCCTCCACTACTTTGTCCCTCTAAAATAAATTTTTCTTTTGTGTATATCCCATCATAACTTTTAACTTCATCAAGAATAAATTCATAAGGATACACATAAATAGTACTTAGGTTTTCATAGACTTCCTTGTCTAAATTAACAATCATTAAACAAGCATAAAAGCTAATCACAACTTTCATCTCATAAGTTACATCTTTTTTTATCCCTAACCACTCTTTTTCTTCTATAAAAATCATCATTTTATAGTGAAGTTTTAATTTTAAATCTTGAGATAAAAGATTGTAATACGGAATCTTTTTTAAAACTTTTTCATAATGCTCAGGAAAAGGTATAGTTTTTAGTTCTTTTAAAAGTAAACGATGATTTATCCACTTTATCGTTTCAATAGTAATAAAAAGCACTAAAATAACTAAAAGTATTTGGATTAATCCACTGTAATAAAGCAAATTATAACCTATAAATTAATGACATTCTAAAATAGTTCTATCAGGGCTGACTAAATAGTCATAACCATTATAAATAGTATATCCGCCATATATAATAACAGATATTGCGGCTAATTTTATCATGATATTTCGTAAACCGGTTTGTTTAAAAAGACCTACAAAAAATCCAAGTGAAAAAAGTGCAGGAATTGTACTGAGACCAAATATAATCATCACAACAGCACCATAAAAAGGACTTGCTGTACTAGCAGCTGTTATTGCAAAGAAATATACAAAACCGCAAGGCAAAAGACCATTTAACATACCCAATAAAAAAAAGCTTAATAAAGTTTGACTGCTAAGTAAGGCTTTGAAATTTTCTTTGTACCAGGTTGATGAAGAAAAAGAATGTTCAATTAAAGTTAGAAATTTAACTTTCCCTAAAAGTGAAAGTCCGGTTAAAAGCATAGCAGAACCTGCAACTAACCATAAAATACCATTAGCAGTATTTGAAAAAGTGGCAACCCCTCCTAGATACCCAAAAACAGCACCTAAAATTGCATAAGTTAAAATTCTGCCAAATGAATATAAAAGATGTGCAAAAGTTTGTTGGGTTTTGCCCCAGGTTTGTCCTATTTTTGTACTGCTGTATGCTATTACTATCCCGCCACACATGCCGATACAATGCCCAAATGAGCCTAAAAAAGCAATAGTAATAATAGATATAAAATCAACTGTTTCCATTATTTTTCTTGGCTCTCCCCTAACAATTGTTTCTTAACATAAGGATTAGCCAAATGTTCACCTCTAACCATATGTGTAAACATAGTTTGAAAATTTATCAAACCGTCTTTTTTATTTTCATAAGCTCCAAAACCGTAAAACATAGGGGTATCATCAGTTCTGCTATACCAAGCATATCTGCCGTCAATATATTTTTTGGTATCTTTTGTTCTTACCCAAATTAGTGCCGTATCTTTAAATTCTTTATTTTCAAGCCAATGCACCATACCGCCGTGGTCATGAAAAAACCAGGTTTTACCATCTGGAGCTATAACTTGTGACGCATAAGTTATATCATCTATTACCATCCCGCAATCACTATCTTGAAATTTACCCAAAATAATAGGTATTGGTTTTTTAGCACTATTGCCTGTATACACTACTGTCATATTTTGTGATGTTGACATCGACACAAATAATATAATAATTACAGATACAACAATAAATACAGTAATTATGGATATTAAATTCTTTTTGATAGAAATTCCTTCTATTTTTTTGCATTATACCATATTAGATTTATATTTATTTGATATAATTAGCTTTAATATGAAAAAAATACAAAAATCAATAATTTTCGATATGGATGGAACCTTAATAAACAGTGGGAATATCATTGCAAATACTATAAATCATGTAAGGACAAATACAGGATTAAAAGCTATGGAAAAAGATTATCTACTCCAAAATATAAATAATCCGCATATAAACAGTGCTGAATTTTTTTATGAAACTGATAATTTTACAGATTTACATACTGAACTCTTTGAAACCTACTATGAGGAACACTGCATAAGTGATATTGTTTTATATGACGGGATAGCAAATCTTTTAGAAACTTTAAAAGATGAGTTTATTTTTACTATTGCTACAAATGCAAGTACTGTTTTTGCAATAGAAATGACAAAACATCTAAATATTAATCATTATTTTAAAGATATAATCGGAGCAGATAAAGTTGTACAAGCTAAACCGCATCCTGATATGTTAAATGCCCTAATAAATAAACATCATTTTGATAGGAATTATACTATTTTAGTTGGAGACAGTCATAAAGATTTAATATCAGCTAACAGTGCAAATATAGATTCCATTTTAGTTAATTGGGGTTTTACAGATCATGAAGACAATGCTATTGAAACTGTACTGGAACTTCAAAATAAACTTTTAGAATGGAAAGATGATTAAAAATGGAAAAAAATTTATCTTTTGAACATAATGGTATGACTATGAAAATTGTATTTTTCAATCAAAATAAGATGTCGGTAGATGTAAATTGTTTTGATAAAGATGATAATTTTATCAAAAAAGCAAATATAGTATTTGCTCAACTTCCCAAAAAACTAAAAGCTATCCTAAATCCTAAGAAATAAAATAAACAGATGCAGATCTCAGTCATAATTCCTACTTTTAATCGTGCTGATTTTATATTGAGAACTATTCAATCAATTCAAGAGCAAACTGTTGAAGTAGATGAGATAATAGTTGTTGATGACGGTTCTACTGATAATACAAGGCAGGTATTGAGCGATATTGATATCAAATATATTTATCAAGACAATCTTGGCGTTAGTAGTGCAAGAAATACGGGAATTAAAACAGCTCAAAATAAATGGATAGCATTTTGTGACAGTGATGATATTTGGTGTAAAGAGAAGTTGGAAAAACAGATAAATTTTCATAAAGAAAATCCAAATATTTTAATATCTCATACAGATGAATTATGGAAATTCAATAATAAAATTATTAAGAAGAAAGCTCATCAAAAGAAGCCAAGCGGGTATTGTTTTAAAGACAATTTACATTCTTGTAAAATAGGAGCTTCAACCTTGCTTCTAAATAAATCTATTTTAGATGAAGTTGGTTTATTTGATGAAAAATTAAAAGCTTGTGAAGATTATGATTTGTGGCTTAGGATTTTATTAAAGTATGAGTTGGGACTGATTAATGAAGAACTTATCACAAAAACAGCAGGTCATAAAGGGCAACTGTCTTTCGAAACACCTATGATGGATACTTTCAGGATTAAAGCACTTGAGAAACATATAAATAGTAAATATAAAATTGAGATTCAAAAGGAGCTACTTTATAAATTAGATATTATAATAAAAGGTGCTTCTAAACATAACAATTATGCTATCTTAGAAAAATATACAAAACTTTATAATACTATTTCTTTAAATTAATGAGAGTATAAAATAAACTGTGTAAACCCACCAGTTTCTTTTTAATCACTTCTCATATTTTGCCATAATCTCCTTAAAAAATATACTAAGTTGAGGATAAATCTCAAAATATAATACCCCAAGAAAATAAGAACGAAAAAATAAGATTCTTATTCCTAAAAAGTTAAAATAATAAAATATTTAATAGGGGTAAAAAATGAGTACAAAAAGAAGAATATTTACAGCAAAATTTAAAACAAAAATTGTTTTAGAAGTTTTAAAAGGTGAAAAGACTTTAAATGAGATAGCAAGTAAAAATAATATAACACCTAAAAATATCCAAAATTGGAAGAAGATATTTTTGGATAATGCAGAGTTGGCAATGGAGCCTGCAAAGGCTATCAAAGAATATAAAGACGAAAACTTAAAATTACAATCTAAAATAGATGATTATGCAAAGATAGTAGGTAAAATGACAGTTGAAAAGGAATGGCTTGAGGAAAAGCTACAAAGCTTGGACTTATCTAATAAAAAAGAGTTGATAGAGTCTAAGCTAACATATATTTCAGTATCAACTCAATGTAAACTTATAAAATTAAATCCAAGCAGCTTATATTATAAGCCTATAGAAAATAAGCATAAAATATCACTCAAAGATAAGATAAATGATATTTATGAGCAAATACCAATATATGGAGCTTTAAAAGTTCATCAGCAACTTTTAGAAGATGGATACAATATAAGTTTGAATACTGTTTATAAATATAGACAAGAGATGGGTTTAAAGCCAATATTAGCAGTTAAACCAATAAATCTATCAATACCAGATAAGCAACATAAAAAATACTCTTACAAGCTTAGAGGAGTTGACATAGTAAAAGCAAATCAAGTATGGAGTACGGATATAACATATATCAAGATTAATGGCGGCATGGTTTATTTAGCAGCTATAATTGATTGGTATTCTAAAGCTGTACTATCTTGGAAAATATCCAACACTATGGATTCAGCTTTAACAATGGATGTTCTAAATGAAGCATTATCGCTATATGGTAAATCTGAAATATTTAATACAGATCAAGGCAGTCAATACACAAGTCATATCCATACACAGACTTTAAAAGATAATGGCATCATTATCTCAATGGATGGTAAAGGTAGAGCTACTGATAATATTTGTATAGAGAGATTCTGGCGAAGTGCAAAAGTTGAAAGAATTTATCTAAATGAATATAACACAATTAAAGAGTTAAAAACTGATGTGAAAGATTATATTGATTTTTATAATCATAAAAGATTTCATCAAACTTTAAATTATAAAAAACCAATGAGTTTTTATTATGATAGTTTAAAAATTAATAATAAGGATTATGATAAATTAGTTGAAATTGTGGCATAAGGTAACAGGTGAAAAAGAGAATAAGGATTTAGAAAAAGTTGTCTTGTCTTCTTGGGGTATTATATTTTGTTATGTTACACTGCACCTAATATATTATAAAAGCACAACAAGCTTTTTTATAAAAGATAGTTTCAATTTGAAAAAATAAATTTGAAAATTTACAAAAACTGTGACGCTAACTGTGACACAGATAATATAAAATAAAGTTAGAGATTTAAAAAGGAGTTTTTATGTTAAAAAAAATATTTTTTATAATGGTGTTACTGTCGTTGTCCTCATATTCATATGTAAAAGAAACCAAATGGATGATTGAAGATACCATAAAAGTTTCAGGTGAATATGTTAAAAGTGTTACGCGTATATATAGTCAAACATTAGTTTACTCTCATCCAAAATCATGGCCTTTAAATCCTATTTATAGAAAACAAACAAAAAATCATTTTATTGTTGAATATATTCCAAAAAATCAAACTTTAAAAAACTGGAAAGATATGTTTACTATCCAAGGGTTTGAAAACTTGGTTTCGCAAGGAATAACTTCAATAAAGATGCTTGATTTCATAAAGCAAAAACTCTATTCTATTGCTCCTGACAAATTTTACTATGATGAAATCTTTAGAGGGGATATAAATGGTGTTTCAGGAGTTATTGTTCTTATGGGAATTAAAGAACTTCCAAAAACTCTTATACCAGAACTACCAAAAGGTGTTGGTGAGATTGGGCTTTATCTTGTGCTGCAGGGAAAAAAGGATATTTATATTATTCATCGTGCATGGAAAGGAGAAGCCTATTCAGACAAAGAACTTCCTATGAGTGAAAATGAACTTAACAAATGGATTAAATTGTTAAAAAAGATATCTTTGGTTTAGAAAAATACTTAAATGTAAAACGAAGAAAATAAAATTGGAAAAATAGATACTTTAACTATAAATACAAAGGAAGCAAGAATACAAATAAAGCAGCATAAATTTTAATATTTATAAAAACTGTGACGCTAACTGTGACACTGGATTGGTATTATTTATTGGTTAAAGTTGAAATAGGAGGATAAGAGATGAATTTTTTTATTATATTATTTTTAATAGTTGGGAGTTATATTTTTATTGCATGGGTATTTTTTACTTATGTTCAAACAAGGATAAAAAATAAATATATCAAAAAAGTGACAAAAATTATTTTTATTATTTTCCCATTTTATATTGTTATAGTTTGGTGGGTAGATGTAACTAATTACAACAAAGGGATGCATGGAATTCAATGGGATTTTAGGAAAAATAAAGAGTGTAATAATATTGAAAAAGAATCAAAATTATATATTAAGAGAAATAACCCTTGGCTATTGCAATCTGATATTATTTTTATAGCAAATACTGAAATATTAAATTCAAATAAGTGTCTTAGGTTATTTTTAAAAAGTATGTCTAGTTATAAAAGTGATGTTTATCTTAATATATATGAAAATGTAGATGTTCAAAAAAATAAATTATCTAATGGTAAATATAAAATTAATGCTGAGGGTAGAAAACTTATTTTTAAAATTACAAAAAAGTCAAATTAAAAGGAGATAAAAATGGAAAAAATAGAAAATGAAGAGGATGAGTTGTTGTTTGAGATAGATGATAATGCTTGGTTGCTAAGTAAAATATGGTTAATTATGATATCTTTAGCACTATTGTTTGGGCTATATTTATTAAATGATGATTTTCAAGTACTTTTAAATAATACAAAAAGTATATTTGCTATATGTATGCTAATTGCAATAGTTATTATAAATTTGACAGCAATAATTATTTTTTTAAAAAACAATCAAAATAAGATTTTATTTTATAAAAATAAAATTATTAGGACAAAATATAATCGGATTATCTATATAAAAGATATTTGTGAAATTTATAAATTTATTAGTTTTATATATAACGACAAAAAACAATTTCGATATGATGGTATTAATAAAGTAATAATGATATTTGCTTTATTTAGCGGAATATTGATGATAATAGCTTTTCCTAAAGTAATTATTGGGATTATCTATATCTATATA
>CBDETN010000019.1:0-66552 GCA_965242915.1 Arcobacteraceae bacterium | reverse complement strand
AGGTGTCATAGACTTGGTGAGCCATTACCTCACCAACAATCTGATACCGTACAGTCTCATCCCAAAGCTATAAATATTTCCCTTGCTCACTTATGTGATAAAGGCATATAGAGCATTACAAGTCGTTTCCAACAATTATTCTCTTCTTTGGGGCAGATTAACTATATATTACTCACCCGTGCGCCACTTAGCTGACAAACTAGCAAGCTAGTTCCGTTCTCGTTCGACTTGCATGTGTTAAGCACGCCGCCAGCGTTCACTCTGAGCCAGGATCAAACTCTCCATAAAAATTACTCTATATAAATATACAGTAAATAGTTTTACGATTATTCAATCTTGACTTTAAGTTTTACTTAAAATCACTGAATTTATATCTTTATATTACTATATCGATACAAATCCAATTTATTTTTATAGTTACAAAATTGTAAACTACAATAGTTTAGACAGAGAATTTTGTATTCTCTTATTTAGTTTATAAAAATTACTCTATAAACTTTCATTTATTTATTTAACATTTATTTTTTAAAGATCATCCAACTTCTAGTCCTCTTCCTTATTCTCTTAGGTGCCGTACTGTTATTGGACGCGAATTATAATAGAATCTTTACTCCTTGTCAAGAGTTTTTTATTAATGTTGGCTTAAATTTTGGAATTCTTTTTTTATACTCTTTTTACATATAAAGGATACAATTACTCTACTTTCTTATAATTTAAAAGTTAATTCTAGTTCTTAAAGATATATTTAAGATAATAATAATAAACTTCATCTAATTTAAAACAAGGAAATATTTATTATGTACAATAGAGACTATTTATCTCATAACAATACTCAAGGCGAAAAGTATTCACAAGATGAAGCATATGCTTCATCTTCGCACGTAGGAACCAGAGCTGATTTAATGACTTTTTTAAAGTCTACTTATCAACTTTTTGCTAGTTCACTTTTAGCTGCAACTGCTGGTGCATATATAGGACTGGATATGGTTAGCACCATTACAAGTTGGTATTGGGGATTAGTAATACTTGAGTTTGTATTTTTATTTGGACTTTATGCCGTAAAAGATAAGCCGGGAATTAATTTGGCTGTTTTATTTGGATTTACTTTCTTAAGCGGACTTACAATTACTCCTTTATTAAGTAGTGTTTTTAATATGGCGGGTGGTGCATCTATTGTGGCTCAGGCATTTTTAATGACTTCAGTTGCTTTTGGCGGTATTTCAATGTTTGCTATGACTACTAAAAGAGATTTTAGCGGTATGGGTAAAATGTTGTTTATTGCTATTATTATTTTAATAGTAGGTTCTGTAAGTAATATTTTTATAGGTTCATCTATACTTCAACTTGGAATTGCAATGGTAGGAGCACTTGTATTTAGTGCATTTATTTTATATGATACACAACAAATCATCAAAGGTGGATTCAGTACTCCAATAGAAGCTGCGATTGCTTTATATATTGACTTCTTAAACTTATTTATCTCATTGCTTCAAATCTTGGCTGCATTTAATAGTAGAGATGACTAAGGCAAATCTACGACTTCTTGATGCCAATCTAAATAGACTTAGAGAAGGTATCAGAGTTGTAGAAGATATATTCCGATATATCTACAATGACAAACAAACCGCTTCAAAACTTAAAAGTTTGCGACATTTATCAAGACTGAAAAATTATACTGATTTACTTAATAGCAGGGATATAAAAAATGATATCCTTAAAAAATCAACTTCTAGTGAACAATCAAGAGATGATTTGTCATCTATCTTAATAGCTAATTTTAAAAGAGCTCAAGAAAGCAGCAGGGTGCTTGAAGAATTTACAAAGTTAATTTCT
The DNA here is from genome assembly GCA_965242915.1 of Arcobacteraceae bacterium. Lineage (GTDB taxonomy): Bacteria > Campylobacterota > Campylobacteria > Campylobacterales > Arcobacteraceae > CAJXII01. Next base: position 64,719 of record CBDETN010000019.1, on the reverse strand, counting down.
ATAAAAGACAGTGAAAATTTTAAATTTATCAGATATGAACTTTATGATTTAGAAAAAGCTTTGATAAATACAACTTCAAACTCTAAATAATTTAAATCATATTCTTTATATAGTTGCTTTGCTTCTTTATATGATAATGTAGATTTACCACTTACTCCTGAATTTTTAATATAATGAAACATCTCTTTTTTATTAGAAAATTCTAAATTATAATTAAATACTTCAAATTCACATGTTAAATGCTTAGAAAAAGTATCTTTTATATCCTCTAAGGTCAGTACAGGTGATATTTGCTTTGTAATATTTTGTATTGATTTAAATGTATTTGATGTAAATAAAACTACATTTATCTCTTGTGTAATTTTACTTAAATTTTGTACTAGCTTATCAATATCCTTTGACCACTGTAAAGCAGAAGAAGATAATACAATATCATATTTTTCATCTTTTATAGAGTTAAAAAAAGCATCATCATCAAAATTAAAACAACTAATATCTAAATTATCCGCTTTTGGATGTAATTCACACATTCTAGATGAAGAATCAATAGCTTTATAAAAATCAAATTTCCAATCAATATATTTAAAAACCTGCCCTGAACCACAACCAAGTTCTAAAATTCTTTTTGGATAACCTACTATATCACGCACTAATGCTTTTGAAACAATTTGTTGAATTATATTATTGTTTCCATACTCTTTAGCATATTTTGAAAACTGATTTTGAATAGAATTTGTAGACATAAAGTTCATTTTATCTTTATATTAGTAAAAATTAGATAAAATTCAAGCCATTTAGAATAATAGGAAAATAATATGACATCAACTTTATTAATAGTTCAATTTGTTTTAGCAATTTTAATTACAATTGTAATATTGCTTCAAAAGAGTTCAAGTATGGGATTGGGAGCTTACAGTGGAAGCAATGATTCAATGTTTGGGGCAAAAGGACCTGCTAATTTTTTAACTAAATTAACATTTATAATAGGTGTTGTACTTGTAATAAATACAATCACTTTAGGATGGTTTTACAATCAAGAAAAGCAAAAAAGTGCAATAGATAATGTAGAGATAAATACTCTTATACCACAAACTCCAGCATCTATTTTACCAAAAGCTTCTTCTGCTCCCCAAGCACCGGCTACAAAATAATATTTAACTTTTAATATGAGATACCTACTTTTTTTAGTTATCTCATATTCATATATATTTGCAAATGCACATATATTTGTATATCATAGATTTGGTGATAACAATCATCAAAGTACAAATACTATAATCAAAGAATTAGAAAAAGAATTTGAATACTTTAAACAAAATAACTATACAGTCGTTCCTCTAAAAGATATTATACAAAAAATAAAAAATAAAGAAGAAGTTCCAGAGAAATGGATAGCTCTTACAATAGATGATGCTTATAAAAGCTTTTATACCTACGGCTTAGAGGTCTTTAGAAAATACAATTATCCTTTTACTTTATATGTATATGTTGAAGCAACAAATAAAAAATATGGTGACTTTATGACATGGAAAGAACTGAAAGTTGCATCAAAATATGGTTCGATTGGTCTCCACTCATATGGTCACCCTCACCTTACTCATTTAACAAATGAAGAAATTTATCAAGACACAAAAAAAGCTCTTGATATTTTTACAAAGAAGATGGGCTATCCCCCTGCAACTTATGCCTATCCTTATGGAGAATATAATGAAAGAGTTCAAACTCAATTAAAGAAATTTAATTTTAATGCAATTTTAAACCAAAGTACCGTCTCTATTACAAAAGATACCGATACTCAAGATATACATAGATTGGCACTTGTAGGTATTGTAAATATTGAACAAAAATTACGATATAAAACTTTTGATGTTCAATGGATAGCCCCATTTGAATTTCCAAAAGATGGTATTTTAAAACAAATCAAGGCAAAAGTAGATCCAAAATACAAAAAACTAAAACTTTATATTACGGGTGAGGGATGGAGAGATATAAAAGCAAATAATGGTATAATTGACATAAAATTAAATATATATCTGAAAAAAGCACGAACTAGGGTTATGCTTGGTCCAAATGTATTTAATATCTCAAATAATATAATTATAAAACAAAGGAAAACTAATGGTAAATGAAATTTATGCTCAAACAAAAGAATCAATGGATAAGTCTTTAGAGGCTTTAAAAAGAGACTATGGAACACTTAGAACAGGTAAAGTAAACCCTGCTATTTTAAATAATATCACAATTGATTATTATGGAACACAAACAGCACTTTCACAAGTAGCAACTATTCTTTCACCAGATGCAACAACAATTAATATTTCTCCTTGGGAAAAAAATCTTGTAAAAGATATTGAACAAGCAATTGCCGCTGCTAATATTGGCGTTAATCCAAATAACAATGGTGAATCAGTGCAACTGTTTTTTCCACCTATGACAGTTGATCAAAGAAAAGAGAGTGCTAAAGGTGCTAAAGGTATGACTGATAATGCAAAAATTGCTATTAGAAATATTAGAAAAAGTGCAAATGATAAAATCAAAAAACTCAACAAAGATAAAGAGATAAATGATGATGAAAGTAAAACTGCACAAGATGAAATTCAAAAAATAACTGATTCTTATGTTACAAAAGCTGACGATACTTTTAAAGCAAAAGAAGCTGAGATATTAAAGGTTTAATTTATGAACGTTGAACAAATATACAAAGACTCATCTGCACTTTTAGAAGGGCATTTTAAATTAAGCAGTGGAAATCATTCACAATTTTATTTACAAAGTGCAAAAGTTTTAGAAGATCCTAAAACTGCAAAGTTATTAGCGGAAGAATTAGCAAAACAAATTAAAGAAAGTGGAATCCAAGTTGATGCAATTTGTTCTCCTGCTTTAGGTGGTTTAATTGCAGGATTTGCACTGGCAACTGCACTTGATGTAAGATTTATTTTTGCAGAAAGAGTCGATGGTATGATGTCAATCAGAAGAGGTTTTGAAGTACAAGAAGGTGAAAAGTATATAATCTGTGAAGATATTATTACAACTGCAGGAAGTGCTTTAGAAGCAGCAAAACAAGTCGAAAAAGATGGTGGAGAGATTGTTGCAATTGCAGCACTTGCAAATCGAGGATTTTGTTCAAGAGTTGGTAGCAACAGTGAACAAAAAGAAAATTGTAAGTTGCCAAAAGATATGCTGCTTTTTGCTTTAGATGATTTTACATTTGAGATGTATGACCCTGATAATTGTCCATTATGTAAAGATGGTTCAATTGCATATAAACCAGGTAGCCGAGCTAACTAATTAAATGGCTAGATGGAGAGATGTAAAAAAAGGTAATATTAAAGACCCCGAACCAAAAAATAGTCAATCTGCCAGTGAAAATGAAGACTTCAAGATAAATGCAACTACTTTCACTCAAATTAAAGCTGTTATTACAGATTTATTTATGATAATAACTCCGCTTATGTATATCTCAATATATTTACTTCTTGGAGGGAGAGAGGAATTTTCAGAAAATATGTTAATAGGCTGGGGTTATATTATAATACCGTATTTTATTATTACCGTATTGTTTCTTGTAATAAAAGGGCAGACACCAGGTCTAAAAGCGTATGAAATTAAACTTGTCAATGCAAAAGACCATAGTGATATTAAAATACTTCAAGTAATTGTACGACAATTAGTATCTATATTTACCACAATGAGTATTATTGGATTGTTATTACCATTTTTCAGAAAAGACCACAGAACAATTCATGATATACTTGCTTCAACAACAATTATTAAATTTCCGAATAAATAGCTGCTAAACAACCATAAATGCTATTTTTTAAATTAAGTGCATTTTATTTCTTTTATTTTGCAGCTGTCGGTGTATATGTAATATTCCTACCCAAAGTTTTACATGATATTGGATATTTGGCATCTGAGATTGGAATAGTTTTTGCCATTGCTCCACTTATGAGATTTGCAACTCCTTTTTTATTTTTAAAGCATGTTAAATTAGATCAAAAACTTTTTAAGATTATATTATTATTTTCTGTTATTTCATCTACCTCTTTTTATTTTACTATCTATAATTTTTATGCTTTTATGATAAACAATGCTATTTTAGGTGTATGCCTTAGTGTACTTTTACCATATATAGAGATAATTGCATTAAAAGAATTAGGAAAGCAAAGGTATGGAAAATCAAGACTTTTCGGCTCTATAGGATTTATGCTTATTGGATTGATTCTTGCAAAATTCTTAACAGTCCCGCAGATTGCACTTAATTATTATTTAGCAGCTACAATCTTTACTGTAATCTTTTCATACTCTCTTTTGAAATATGATACAACTATTCATGATAACTTAAAAGAAGACAATAGTTTTTCTATTTTTAAATACTGGCCATTTTGGTTAAGTTTATTTTTAATGCAAGTTAGTTTTGGCGGATTTTATAACTTTTTTACCATATATGAAACAGCACATGGAATTAGTTTGGAAACTACCAGTTATTTATGGGCTTTTGGCGTTATATGTGAAATAGTTATGCTCTATTCTCAAGGTATTATTTTACAAAAAAATTTAATCAATATTATTAAATTTTCAATATTTGTTACGGCTATTAGGTGGATGCTATTATTCACATTCCCTGATAGTTTAACTATCGCTTTTATTTCACAGGGTATTCATGCTTTTAGTTTTGGTTTATATCATAGTGCTGTGATAATTTATCTTTACTCTTTATATAAAAATAAACAGATAGCTCAACAATTTATGTTTGGTATTGCTTATGGTTTAGGCGGATTTATCGGTGCACTGATTGCCGGATGGACATATGGAGAGTATCTCTTCCTTTATTCTGCTTTAATTACACTATTGGCATTACTTAGTTTATATAAATTAAAAACCTAATTTAGTTGTATCTTATTATTTATTATTTTGCAAGTTTTAATAATATTACCTTGCTCTATATCTAGCTTTAATATTAATCGCAACATGGCTTTAGAAACAGTTGGTTGTCTAATTGCACCTAATAATAATTTATTATTAATCAAATCTTTTTGTATTTGCATCACTTTTTTATTGTTATTTATTATAATTGGAACAATTAAACTTTGTGTATTTATATTAAGTAAACTTTGTATTAACACTTGATACTGTTGAATCTTATTTTTTATTTGTTTTTTATGTTTACTAATATATTTTAAACCCTGATATGCCAAAGATATATCAAAAAGAGATGGTGCTGTACTATATATAATTGGTTTTGCACGATTTTCCAAATATGATATAATATGCTTTGAAGATAAAATATATGCACCATAGCTGCCATAAGCTTTTCCCAAAGTTCCCATTTTGATATGATTTAATTTTGGCTTTATATCCCAATAATCAAACCAACCTAATAAATTCTTTCCTATTACTCCAGAGCTGTGCGCTTCATCAACTATTAAAATTGCATTATGTCTATTAGCAATTTTTACAAACTGCTTCGGTGCAATATCGCCGCCCATAGAATAAACACCCTCAATAGCTATTAAGATACGATAACCACACCATTGTTCCCTCTCTCCTGAGTGGGAACATATATAATCTTTTATCTTTTTTTCCAAATCCAAATAATCATTATGCTTAAAAACTATAACTTTACCTTGCACCAACTTAGCAGCCAATATCCCACTTGCATGATAATCTTCATCTATAAATAAAATATCACCTTTTCGCACCATTGATTCTATTAAAGCAATATTTGCTAAAAATCCACTGCCTACTACAATGCCTGCCTCAAATTTATTTAATTTACATAATTTATCTTCAAATTTTTTATGAATTTTACTGTAACCGTTTACAATTATTGATGCTTTTGAAGCGTTTGACTTTTCTTTCTTAACTGCTTTATATGCTTTTTTTAATATCTTTTTATTTAAAGCTAATCCCAAATAATCATTAGATGCCAAATCTATTAAGTCATCTTTATATAAATTTCTTTTACGAAATCTATTAACTTTTTTTAAAGCTTTTAATTCTTTTTCATAAAACATATTTACTCCCATATTTATAAAGTGATATTCTCCAAATACTCTAACTCTTCACCTGCAAAAATAACAGCATCTACACAATATGCAACATCAAGATTTTTAACTTTTAAATAATATTCAATACTTCGTAAAAGTTTATGCAGTTTTGATGGTGTTATATTATAAACTGCTTCAAAACTATCTCCACTTTTTACTTCCACAAAATGATAAACCTCATCTTTTAAAGCTATGATATCTATCTCACCTAGTTTTTTAGCATAAAAATTTCTATCAATTATAGAGTAACCATTTGAAGATAAAAACTCTACAGCTTTATCTTCAAAATAATTTCCTTTAGATCTACTCATCTTTTATACTGGCTTTACTTCCACTTCAACCGATTTAAATAAAGCTGTTTTAGTATTTACATCACTCTCATCTCCAAATAAATAATTTATATGTGATTTACTATGATGAAACGATACAAATAAAGTACCTTTTTTTATAGTTTTAGAATATTTAGTCGGTAATGCAGTAGTTTCTCCATTTTTTGAAACCATCTTTATATATTCACAACTTCCCAGTTCTTCTCTATCTTCAACACTTACTAATACCACATCATTTGGATATCTGCTCATAAGTTTTTCACTTTGTCCAGATTGTGCTGTATTGTTATATTGAACTAAAACTCGTCCCGTAGTTAAATAAAAGTTATTTGTAGCTTTTGTTTCTCTTAACTCTTTAATTTGTCCTCTTAAAGTATAAGCGTTATATTTAAAATATCCAAAACCATCATCTGTTCTAAAAGTTTCAGTGTGTAAAATAGGAGTATCAACACGAGCTACTGGCCACTGCATCCCTTTACTTCTATGTTTTATAAGTTTTTGATAACTTGCCCCTCCATATCTGTAAGGAAGACCTTCTCTTGTAAGATTCCAAACATCTTCACTTGTGGCATATAAGAATTCACCGTTAATTTTATTTTCAATATCTCTTATAACTTCCCAGTCATCAGGTAAATCATTTTCAACTAAAGGTTGTGATAGATGCATTCTTCTCATAGCATTTACATAAACACCTGTTTTTTCATAAGCTGATTTTACACCAAAAACTATATCAGATTTTTTTGCAATTACAGTCATAAAAAGTTCTTGAGTTATTAACACTTCAAGATTTTCCAAAGCTTTATTTATCTTATTTTGGTTTGCATGAATATGTGCTAAATCTTCCCCCATTACAAGCAGGGCTTTTAATTTATTATCAAGCATAGCGTCAATCATATCAGGTGTTTTAAGACCTATTTCTTTTGGAGTTTGATAATCAGGATTAAAATATGGCAAACAACCGACATCACAAGCACCTTGAACATTATTTTGACCTCTTAAAGGCATAAGTCCGGCACCCACTTTACCAATATTCCCCGTCATCAAAGCAAGATTTACTATCGCCATAACAGCATAACTGCCATCTAGATGTTCGGAGATACCCAGTCCCCAAAAAATCATAGATTTTGAAGTTGCATATTCTCTTGCAATTTTTGGTATTTGCTCAGCTAAAACTTCATATCCGGCTATATCTTTAAAATATTCAGGATTTGCAGTAACATCTTCTAAAATACTTTGCTTATATTCTTCAAATTCTTTACATCTGGTATCCATAAACTCTTTATCATAAAGCTCCTCTTTTAAAATAACATAAGCTAATGAATTTAAAAATAACAGATTTGCTTCATAAGGCAACACCACTTTATCAGTTGCAAACTTACCAAGCTGAATATCTCGTACATCACAAACTACAAGTTTAGATGTTTTTTTACGACTAGCCTCTATCATTCTGTTTGCAACTATTGGATGAGCTTCAGTTGTATTTGAGCCGATTACCAACATAAACTCTGTTTTATAAATATCATCATAAGGATTTGTAGCAGCACCTTCTCCAATGGTAGCTTTCATACCATTTAAACTAGGAGCGTGACAAACTCTGGCACAGTTATCTACATTTGGAGATTCCATAGTTTCCCGTACAAACTTTTGAAACAAGAATCCACTTTCACAACTAGTCCTAGCACCTCCTGTTGCTCCAAAAGATTTACCGCCAAAGTTATATTTAACTTCTGATAATTTCCAAGCACTCAAACTTGTTGCAAATTCATAACTAGCTTCATACCATATATCATCAAGAGTTTTTAAAGTATGACTTCTAGCTTTTAATTCTCTAGGCATCGCTTCAAAATTCTTTTCAATAAAACTTTTTTTAACTCTTGGCGTTCTAATTCTCTCATTAGAATCAACAAAATCAAAACCAACCTTACCTTTGATACAAAGCTTACCTTGACTTACATAACCGTCTGCTTGAGCATAAATCTTTTGTATTTTATTATTCTCAACAACAGCTGTAATATCACAACCAACCCCACAATAAGTACATACTGAACTAATTTCATGAATCATATTTTTCTCTTTTCTAGGAAACTTTTTTATTTCATAAAAACCGCTATTTGCTAGTTTTGTTAAAATTTATATGAGATTATATCTAATTTATTTTAAAAAGTTTTAAACTAAACTATCTAATTTTTTTGTTTTGGTTCAAGTCTAAAACTTATCAAGCTTTTAAATGAGGGGAAGTTCTTATTATACAATTTCTTCCGCTTTCCTTAGCTTCATACAGCAGTTCATCAGATTGTTGAATTATTTTATCAATATTAGTAATATTTCCTCTTTCACTTAGTCCAAAACTTACTGTAAAATTAATTTTCTTATTATCAATATTGATTATTGTATCTTCACATTTTTTTCTAATATTTTCTCCAGTTTTGTAAGCTTCTTCTATTGTTGTATTCACAAATAAAATACAAAATTCTTCACCGCCAATTCTACCAAAAGTTGTATTTTTATCAATTATTTTATTTACAATATTACAAAATTCTATTAATATCCTATCACCAATAGCATGCCCATGGCTGTCATTTATTTTTTTAAAATTATCTATATCCATCATTAATACAGAAAATTGACTGTTATTTTGTATTGAATTTTTTAATGCTTTTTTACCTTGTATAAAAAAACTTCTCCTATTATCAATATTTGTGAGATAATCTTTATGTGCCAAAGTAAATAGTTCTTTATTTTTTTCTTGTAGTTTTCTGAGTGTTCTAGCTAGCTGACCGGTTCTTCTTTTTACTTTTAGTTCGAGCAGTTTATTATACTTTTCTAATATAATTTTATTTCTATATATAATATAAAAAATAATTAATAAAAATATTGAAATAATTATATTATATATGATGACTGTTTCTTCACCTTTATTTACAATACTTCTATTATTTTTAGTTATTATGGAAAATATATAATTATTTTCACCATCATAAAACTGAATATTACTATTTATATAAGAATTTTTGTAACTTATTTTTACTTTTACATTTTTTAGATGTTCATATTTTATTTTTAAACCATTTTTTTTAGAATATTCATTACTTATGTGTATCTCTTCAAAAACATTAGATATCCTATTTAATTCTTCATCATCTATTATTTTACCGCTGTAAATATGACCATTTGTTTTTCCGGTCAAATCACTTTTGAAAATTTCTGCCTTAATTAAATAGAAATAATAAGATTTGTATTTAAATATTGTATTTAAAACAGTTTCATATTTAAATCTTTTAAAGATCTCTTTTTCAAATAATTTTTTATCTATTTCAAGTAAATCAGTACTGTATTTTGAAAAAATTGTTTTTTGTTTTAAATTAGAATAAATTATAAAGTCAATATTCAAGTCTTCTAAAGTTGTAGTTCCTTCTCTAAAATTATCATATATATAGTTTTTATTTGAGTCCTTCATAAAATTAAAGGTATCATCCCATTTACTATAGTCATTTGTAATATTTTTTATATTTTCAATGGCTGTGTTCATTTTGGATAGAACTGTATTGATATTATTTTGATTTTGCTCATTTTCAAGTAGCATAAAATGAGGTATAAAAAAATTATAACCAATAAAGTAAAAACTTAAAAGTATAAATAATAAATAATAAATAATTGGATTCTTTTTTGTATTATCAGGTATCATTATTATCATAACTCCTTGTCTATTCAATAGTGTGTTAACAACATTGTTAATAAATGTATATCAACTTTAAGGATTATATCTTAACTCCGTCACAGTTGCGTCACAAAAAGTTCAAGTAATTTTTAATTTTAACTATTTTAAATATAGTTTATTATAATCAACCCCCGCCAACAAACTGTAATAATTCGATTTTATCTTCTTCTTTTGGTATAAAATTACACCAATCATCTTTTTTAACAACATTCATATTCACAGCTGCTGCCATAACTTTATCTTCAATTTCTAAACTCACAATAATATCTTTCAAACTTTTATTGTCTTCAAAAATTTTCTCTTCACCATTTATAATCAATTTAGTCATTCCTATTTTGCCTCTTTCCTAAAAACTGCAACTTTAAATCTATCACCCATTCCCGTAGGTTCCAATAAAGTTTTTATTTTATTAGTTTCTTTTAAATATGTTTTCTCATCTACATTTTTATGTAATATTTCTAAAAGTTCAATAATACCAAAATCAACTAAAGCTTTTAGCTGGGTATCATATTGTACATTTTTAATATCAACTGCTTCAAAGCTGTCAATTAAATGTGTGAAGTTTACATCATAAGTTATATCACTTTTTCCAAATAATTCTTTTAAACTTATCTCTTCATCAAAAATTGGATAAACATTGTGATGCTCATAAATCCTGCAGGAAAAATCATTTCGTGGATATTTTTCCCCATAATCAAAAGTTACAAATTCAAATCTTTCAATATTTCGGTTTAAAGTTTTTGCAAATTCTTCATATCCAAGAGCAACTTCCCCTTTTGTAATTTTATATTTTGTACAAATATCTCTTATATCATCATCTTCACAATCTATAAATTCTATTTTATCATTCTGTACAACTGCATACTGAAGTACATCTTCCTTTGTTGTATAAACTAATTCACAAGAAAAGGCATCAAAAATTTCATTTGCAACTATAAAAGCACTATCAAGTTTCACTTCGCTTATATCGTTATAATGGATTAATTGTACCTCATCTCCAAAAGATTCTTTAAAATACTCTTTTTGTCTAATTCTCAAATGTTCAAATCTCTCAACAATTGCAAATTTTAAAGTTTTTAAAAGTTGTGGTTTTAAAGTATAGATAAATTGAACCATATCAGAAAGTAAATATCCATGATGAGCTCCAATTTCTACTATGGTTGTATCAACAGGTAAAAACCCATTTTCTATCGTATCTACCACTTTTTTACCAATAGTGCCTCCAAAAAATGAACTCGCACTAACCGCTGTAAAAAAGTCCCCCTCTTTTCCTATGGTCTTATAGTTTGAATAATATCCATCTTTTCCATAAAGCCAATCTTGAAAATATTGGCTAAACTTGTGTGGTTTTTTATCCATTCTCAACCCGTGAATAAATTTCTAATAATTGAATTTGTTTTTCTATATTTAAACTTTTTATATCAAGTGTTCTTATCTGCTTAGAATTTACCATGGTTTGTACATCGGACTCTGTCTTCATCCCAACTTCATGTTGTTCAATTATTTGAGTCAAAAGTGAATCATAAAGTTCCACATTATTTTGAGCAATTTTTATTTTTGCATCTAAACTTTTTATTTTTGCTAATGAGTTTTTAAATATTAACAATTCCTCTTTTTGCTTGTCTTCTAAAGTACTTTTCTTTTGTAAATATTCTAATTTAGAACTTTGAATCTGATTTGAATATTTTATATCAAGAGGAATAGTTATATTAAATCCAACATTTCTAACTCCGGCATCGCTTAATGCTATATTTCCACCTCTATCATGATATTTAGTGTAATCAGCTGTAAAATTTACAGTTGGGAGGTAATTGGATGTTACCATTTTTTTCATCCAATATGAACTATCTATATCTTCTTTTGCTTTTTTTATATAAATATTTTGTTTTAAAAAACTATCTTCATCTACCAATTGTAAAATTGGTAAATTTAATTCATCATATCTTTTATCAGAGATAATTGCCAAATTATTTATTAAAGATTGTTTTTGATATTCTAAATCTATCAGCGCATTTTGCTTTGTATTTGAATCTAAAATAGCATTATCTAAAAATGAGGTATCTAAAGTACCGCCTAATACTTGCTCCTGTTTTATTTCAATATCCAATAATGAATTTTTAATTAAAAGTTTTTGCTTATTTATATTTATATCAATATTCTTTATCTGAAATAATAAATCAAGAGTTTGTTTAATCAATTCTTTTTTCTGCCCATCTATAGTAGTTTTAGAATATTTTCTCATACTATTTGCATATTTTATAGCACTGTATATCCCTCCACTTTTAAATACAGGTTGAGAGATACTTATAAATGATTTTTTTGTAGTATATGTTTCACCATTATTATAAATATACTTATAAGTTATTGGATTTATCCAATCTTTTTCCAGCTTATTACTGTCTTCTATAGATTTTTTATATGAATAATTTAAAATATCTTTTTTTGTTTGAGATAATACTGCTTCCTCTTGTCCTTGAAGTATTACATCCTGTGCATTTAAACCTAAAGTAAAAACTAAACTACCGATAATTAAAAAATTAAAGTTTTTCAACTGCTTCTCCTAGTCTCTTAAATCCCTCATCTATCTCATCTTTGGAAATAGTAAGCGGTGGTAAAAATCTTAGTGTTATTTTTCCAGCTTTAAGTAAAAGGAGACCTTTTTCAAATGCATTATCTATAATCTTAGATAAAGTTTCTTCATCATTTACACGAAGTCCCCTCATAAGTCCAAGTCCTACTTCACGATAAAAAAGGTGTTGATTATTTTCATAAAACTCTTTTAATTTTGTTTCAAAATATATTATAGTTTCATCAAGTTGTCCACTGTTTTTATACTCATCTAAAATATTGCAAACTTCAAGAGAAGCTACTGTACTTAAATAATTTCCGCCAAAAGTAGAGCCATGATCTCCCGGACTAAAGATATCTTTATGCTTTGTCATCACAATTCCTATAGGCACTCCTCCACCAACACCTTTGGCAAGTGTGATAATATCAGGCTCAATATCATAAAGAGACGAAGCTAAAAATTCACCGGTACGGTATGCTCCGGTTTGAACTTCATCAATAATCAATAAAATATTTTTCTCTTTTAAAAATAAAGCTAATTTTTGAATATCTTCTTTTGGAAACGGTTGAACACCACCCTCTCCTTGAATTAATTCAATCATAACTGCAACAGTTTCTTCATCTATCGTTTCATACAAATCGTCTAATCTCTGCTTATAAGAAAATCCTTCAGGATAAGGAGAAAAATGCGGTGTGTGCATCTTTTTTTGCCCACTGGCTTTTATGGTTGTGATAGTTCTACCATGAAATGAATGCCCAAGAGTTACAATTTTATATCTCTTGTTATCAAAATTTATCTCACCATATTTTCGTGCAATTTTAATAGCTCCCTCATTTGCTTCAGCACCACTGTTTCCAAAAAAACAAGCCATATCAAACCCGCTTAATTCAACAATTTTTTGTGCCAGTTTTGCTTGTGGCTCAATAGCATATAAATTTGAAATATGGGTAATGTTTTTCACCTGTTCACAAATTGCATTAGCAACTCTTTGATTTCCATGACCAACAGAAACAACACCAATCCCGCTGGTAAAATCTATATAATCATTCTCGTTGTCATCATAAAGCGTAGCATTTACACCTTTTTTAAAATTTACATAATTTCTTGCATAAGTATTTAATACATATTGTTTATCCATTGCTTCTAAAGTCATAAAAGTATCCTATTTATTATAATTTTATTATTATATCTTTTTTAGACTTTATACTGAAATAAGTGGTTAATTGGTACAATGGCATCATATATAAATGTAACATTTCAAAGGATCTTTATGCAACACTTAATTACCACCGCCGACTTTACAAATGATGAGATTTTAAAACTTTTTGATGATGCAAAACTTTTTTTAGATTTGTCATCAAGCTCATTGTTATCCGGTAAACTTATTGTTACTTTATTTTTTGAAAATTCTACACGAACACGAAGTAGTTTTGAGATAGCAGCTAAAAGGTTAGGTGCTGCGGTTGTAAACCTAGAGGTGCAAACTAGTTCCACAAAAAAAGGGGAATCAGTTGAAGATACTGTTGCAAACTTAAATGCCATGAAGCCTGATGCTATTGTCATTAGGCATAGCGACTGTGGATTACCTGCAAGTTTAATTGAGCATGTTGATTGTCCTATTTTAAATGCCGGTGACGGAACAAATGCCCACCCTACTCAAGCCTTGCTAGATTTATTTACGATCTTTGAACATTTTGACGGTGAAATTAATAATAAAAAATTAGCAATGATTGGAGATATTAAAACTTCAAGAGTTGCTTCTTCAAATCTTGAATTGCTTCCTAGATTTGGTGTTAAGCCTATTTTAGTAGCGCCTGAACATTTTATGCCAAAGACTGATTTTAAAAAAGTACAATTTTTAAAAGAGGTGATAGATGACATTGATATTATTATGAGTCTTAGAACTCAGCTGGAACGACATGAAAAGATATATTATAAAAGTCTTGAAGAGTTTGGAAAAGACTATTGTGTAATAAAAGAGTCTATGGGAGATAGAGATATTTTACTTCTTCATCCAGGACCGGTTAATCGAAATATCGATATTAGCGATGAGATGCTTAAAGATAAAAGATGCAAGGTTTTAGAGCAGGTTAGAAATGGAGTTGCCGTGAGAATGGCAATTCTAAAGAAACTAATTTTAAAGCAATAAGTTGAATTTAAAAGAAACACTTAATTCTTTTGGCTTAAAAAAAGAACCTTTCTTTTTTTGTATTAGATATGATATGAGTCAGTGGGAAATTCATAAACTTTCACAACTGCCTGATAATATTAAATTCCAGATGGAAGCCAATAAACTATCCAAGACTATAACAGCATTAAATAAAATTCCAATATCTAAAAAAGAATATGAAAAGAAATTTAATAAAATTCAAAATGAAATTAAAGCCGGCAATACATATCTGACAAATTTAACTACAACTACAAGTATAAAAACAAACAATTCTTTAGAAGATTTATACAATATGGCAAATGCAAAATTCAAATTATATTTTAAAGATGAATTTATATGCTTTTCTCCTGAACGATTTGTAAAATGTATTGATAATAAAATATTTACATATCCTATGAAAGGTACTATTGATGCAAGACAAAAAAATGCACAAGAAACAATATTGAATGACAAAAAAGAATTAGCAGAACATACTATGGTCGTAGATTTACTTAGAAATGATCTGTCAATAGTCTCAAAAAAAGTCAAAGTAAATAGATTCAGATATTGTGAAAGCATAGATGCAGGAGAAAAACAGCTTATTCAAGTAAGCTCCGAGATTCAAGGCTCTTTAGAAGACAATTGGCAAAATAATATTGGAGATATTTTAACATCTATTTTACCCGCAGGAAGTATTACAGGTACTCCAAAAAAGAAAACTATAGAGATAATTAACGATGTGGAAAATTATAATAGAGAATTTTTTACAGGTATTTTTGGTATATTTGATGGAGAAACTTTAGATAGTGCTGTGATGATTAGATTTATCCAAAAAGACAATAATGACTGCTTTGTATATAAAAGTGGCGGTGGAATTACCTGTGATAGTAATTTATCAAATGAATATCAAGAGATGATTGATAAGGTTTATATACCATGACTTATTTCGAAACTATAAAATGTAACGATGAGGAGGTTTTTAATTTAGACTATCATCAAAAAAGAATTGCTAAAACAGTTGGTTTAAATGTTAATTTGCGTGAGTATATATATCCACCCAATAATAAACTGTTAAAATGTAAAATAATTTATGATGAAAATGGTATTTTAGATATTTCATTTACCGTATACAAACAAAGAGAAATAAATACTTTTAAATTAGTTGTTTCTAATACTATTGATTATAAATATAAATCTACTAACCGGGAAGATTTAGAAAACTTATTTAATCAAAAAGAAAATGCCGATGAGATTATAATCATTAGAAACAGTCTCATCACTGACACATCAATAGCAAATATTGCTGTTTTTGATGGTAACCACTGGCTAACTCCAAAGTTACCGCTTCTAGAAGGAACCTGTAGAAACAGATTGATTGATGAAGGGAAAATAATTGAAAAAGACATTACTATTCAACAACTTCTAGAAGCAGAAAAAATAGTTTTAATGAATGCAATGATTGACTTTAAAATTATTGATAATTTCGATATAATTAATAAAAACAATATACTGTAAACAATGGAGATAAAATGATAATTGATGTAATTGAAGATATAAACTATAGAAAATTAATGGAGGTACAGATACAAGATATAATTGATTATTTGCTGGTGCATAATGAAGAGTTTTCAATTACTGCAAATATAAAAGGGATTAGTTTTAATCCCGTAATTCCAAAAATAATAGCTGATAATTTCTCAAAGTTTACAATGTTTTCTTTAAGCAACTACACTTATTCTACGATTGAAATTGGCGAAAATACTATATCATTTGAAGCTGGATTTGGTGAAGAAAACTTTGGTTCAACAGTAACCATTCCATTTTATGCGGTATTTCAATTAGTAATTAATGATTCAATTTTATTTGTAAATCCAACGGCAACTGTTGAAAAATATTTTTTAAAAGAAAAAGCAGCAACTAAGGAAAAAGATCAGGCATCAAGATCAAGAAATGCCTTTTCTATGAATCCTAAAAATAAAGAGTTATTAGATTAAATTTATTTAGTGGTTTTTATTTACCGCTAAATGGCAATAATGCAGAACCCCAAGTAAGTCCGCCGCCAAAAGCATCAAGCAGCATCATATCACCTGATTTAAGTCTGCCGCTTTCATAAACATCATTTATAGCCATTGGAATTGAAGCTGATGAAGTGTTTCCATATTTTGCTACAGTTACAACTTTTTGCTCATCTTCAAATTTAAGTGCATCACCTACAGCTTTTATAATTCTATAGTTTGCTTGATGCGGTATAAATAGATCTATATCTTCGTTTTTAAAGTTATTCTTTTCCATAATCTTTTGAACATCACTTGTTAAAGTTCTAACTGCAATTTTAAAAGTCTCATTCCCTTTCATTTGCATAAACGAAGGTTCAGCACTGGCAATTCCCGGAGTTAAAAGTAAATCTTGTAAACTACCGTCAGCACTACATTGAATATCAACAATAGCTTCATCTTTTTTATCAGTTGCACTAATAATCGCTGCACCCGCACCGTCTCCAAAAAGCATACAGGTGGTTCTGTCAGTATAATCTACAATTGAGCTTAATTTTTCAGCGCCAATAATTAATACATTCTTTTTCATACCCGATTGGATAAATGCCTGTGCAGTTTGTAAAGCATAAACAAATCCGGTACACGCAGCACTGATATCCAATGCCATAATATTTCTAATACCAAGTTTCTCGGCAATTAAACATGCTGTTGAAGGCATACAAAAATAATCAGGAGAGATAGTTGCACAAATTATTAAGTCAATTTCCTCAACATTTATTTGAGCTCTTTTAATTGCAATTTTAGAAGCTTCATATCCCAAATCACTCGTATTTTCATTTTCACTTGCAATTCTTCGTTCACTAATTCCTGTTCGTTTAGTAATCCATTCATCACTTGTATCCATTCTATCAACAAACCACTGATTTGTGCGAATTTCTTTTGGAATATAAGCGCCTATTGATTTAAATGAAGCATACATATTTAACTACTATCCCTTGTATTTTTCTAAATTGTCTTGGATATTTTGATTCATATTTGAGTCTGCTGCTGCGATTGCCTGAAAAATCGCATTTTTCATAGCTGTAGCATTTGATTTACCATGAGCAATTATAACAGGAGCTTTAACCCCAATAAGTGGAGCTCCGCCGTACTCTGCATAATCAACTTTTAATTTTAGTTTTTTAAACACTTTTCTCATTAAAACAGCACCTGTAATTGATACTAATGATCTTCGCAAATTATTTTTAATAATTTTACTAATAGTATCAGCAACACCTTCTGCTGTTTTTAACATAATGTTTCCAACAAAACCATCACATACAACAACATCAACCGTTCCGTTAAAAATATCATTACCTTCAACATTACCTACAAAGTTTGGTAAAGGCTCACAAAGTTTAAAAGCTTCTTTTGAAACTTCGTTACCTTTTGATTCCTCTTCACCATTACTCAAAAGTCCTGTTAAAGGATTGTCTATCCCTAAAACATCTTCAGCATAAACTTGTCCCATAATTGCAAATTCTTTTAAGTTATTTGCATCACAATCAACATTTGCACCAACATCTAAAACTAAAGTAGTTCCATTTACTGTTGGCATAAGTGTCGCAATTGCAGGGCGGCTTACACCTTTAATTCTTCCTATTCGTAAAGTTGCCAAACTCATAGAAGCTCCACTGTGACCAGCACTTACATAAGCATCTGCTTCGCCGTTTCGTATTAATTCTATGGCTTGATATGCTGTACTTTCTTTTCTTTTTAATGCATCAGTTGCACTATCAGACATACTAATAACATCACTAGCTTCATGTATAATAATTCGTTTATCAAATTTTTGAGGAATTAAAGGTAGAAGTTCATCTTTTACACCAACCAATACAGCGGTAAAATGTCTATCTTTTTTTAAGGCGGCTATCACACCTTGAATAATAGGTTCAGGACCGAAGTCCCCTCCCATTGCATCTATTGCTATTTTAAGCATTAGTTTTTGTATTCACCTGTAGTTGGGTTTACACAATGAGGCATTTTCCATGTCCCGTCTGTATCTTTAACTGGTCTTTTTAATGTAATCTTATAATGAGTTCTTCTCTTTGCACTTCTTGAGTGACTCACTCGTCTCTTTGGTACTGCCATTTTTTATCCTTTTTTAATATTATATTTCTATTGTATCGCCATCTTTAGCGCAATTATCACATATATGATAATCACTTCTTAAAGATTCTACTTCACTTTGAAGAATTTCTTCAAAGTCAATAAAATTATCATCAATTTCTATGATAATTTTATCTAAATCTCTTTCATCTTTTGATGAATAAACACCATCACTTAATAAAAAGTTAATCTCTTCATTAAAAGGAATCGTAAAGTCAGAACCGCATTTACAGCAATTAACTCCTACAGATCCTTCAAATTTAGATTTGATATCTACTAATTTTGATGATATTTTACAAAAAGTACCTAAAAACTTAACTGAATTTACTTCTAAAAGAAATTCTTTAGGTTGTTGCGGTACTTTTCTAAATTCAATTTTCATTGATTTTTTCTAGTTTCCTAGCAAATATCTTTTTGTGCAAAAAAGAAATTAATTTCATTTGTTGCATTTTCAACTGAATCTGACCCATGAACTGCATTAGCATCAATAGACTCAGCAAAATCAGCTCTAATAGTTCCAGCTTGAGCTTCTTTAGGGTTAGTTGCTCCCATTAAGTCTCTATTGATTGACATTGCGTTATCACCTTCAAGTACAGTTACTACAACTGGTCCTGAAATCATAAATTCTACTAAGTCTGCAAAGAAAGGCCGCTCAGAATGCACTGCATAAAAAGCTTCTGCATCTGCTTGACTTAATTGAATTTTTTTAGTTGCAGCAATTCTTAATCCTGCTGTCTCAAATCTGTCTAAAATCTTACCAACTACATTTTTAGCAACTGCATCTGGCTTAATTATCGATAATGTTTGTTCCATTATTTATCCTTTTTTTTATTTATTATCCGCTACTAATAAATTATATAAAAAGTAAATTTTTAAATAAGTTATCTCCGCGATGTAGCAGAAGCCACATTCAAATTACACAATGTGTAATAAAAGTCGCAGATTATAGCTAAAAAATAAAAAAAAGGCAAGAGAGCTAAATCTCTTGCCTTTTTTTGTATATAAAACTAAAGGATTAGTCTTCGATACAAGGCTTACCAGAGTCAGCAAATATAATACAACCTTCTGTTGGACAAGCTTCAGCACAAGCTGGTACATTATCTCCACACTCATCACAAGTATCAGCATTTACAAAATAAATATCCTCACCTGTTGGGTTTTCATCGTTATCAACGATTGATTCTGTTGGACACTCATCTAAACAAGCATCACATGAAATACATGTATCAGTAATTTTAACTGCCATATTGTTCTCCTAATTTTAATTTGAATAACTTTATCATATAAAAAATAAATTTTACTTTAAAATATAGAAAAGGAAATACTAATTTTTCAATATGTTAATATCTTTACACTTTTTACAAGTTCCGGAAAATACCAAATCAGTTTGATTGATTGTAAAACTATATTCTTTTGATATATTGTCAATCATTTGATTTGTATCAATATATATATCAGTGACTTCACCGCAACAATTACATAAAAAATGAGAGTGCTTATCTTGAACGATTTCATATACTGATTTTTCATTTGGCAGTTTTACTTCAAATAGTAACATGCTATTTATCATAATATTTATATTTTTATATATTGTAGCTTGAGAGATGGAATTAAAAACTTTTTTTATCTCTATATATAAGGTATCAATACTTATATGTCCATACTTATATACAGCCTCAAGTATAGCTAATCTTTGAGGAGTTGTTTTTAAGTTATGTTGTTTTAAGACTTCAGTAAAATTTTTCATAACGTATTATACTTAAAATTTTAAAGATTACTATTACTAAAAGATAATCTTTATCTTCTAATAATTTTTATTAAAGGTATTTTAATATTAATCTTATACAATACGGCACTTAAAACAAAACAAGGAATTAAAATGTTAGTAACAAAACAAGCTCCAGATTTTACAGCAACCGCTGTTCAAGCAGACGGTCAAATCGTAGATAACTTCAAATTATCAGAAAACTATGGTGAAAAAGGTACAGTTCTTTTCTTTTATCCACTAGACTTTACTTTTGTATGTCCTTCAGAAATCATCACATTCTCTAAAAGAGTTGAAGATTTCAAGGAAAGAGGTGTAAATGTTATTGGTGTTTCTGTTGATTCACAATTTTCACACTTTGCATGGAGAGAAACTCCAGTAAATCAAGGTGGTATCGGAAGAGTTGCTTTTCCTTTAGTTGCAGATTTAACTAAACAAATCTCTAAGGATTATGATGTTCTTTTAGATGGTGGAGTAGCTTTAAGAGGTTCATTTTTAATTGATGCTGATGGTACTATCAGACATGCAGTTATCAATGACTTACCGCTTGGAAGAAATATTGATGAGATGATTAGAATGGTTGATACTATGTTATTTACAAACGAGTTTGGTGAAGTTTGTCCTGCTGGTTGGGCAAAAGGTGATGAGGGGATGAAAGCAGATACTGCTGGAGTTGCTGATTATTTAGCTAAACATGAGGGTGACTTATAATAAGTTAAATCTTAGAACTTTAAAAAGGGGAGTGACTTTTGTCACTTCCCTTTTTTTATGTTATAATTATTTTATGATGACTAAGAGGATAAAATTCCACAGTGAAACGAGGACAATTGCCATGCACAAAAACAGCAATATAAATTTTAAACTAAACAGTGACACTATCGAAAACTTACAAACTTTTTCACAAATACTGAGTAAAGATATAAGTACTATTTTAAACGAAGCATTAGAGCAATATTTTGATAACGAACAACAAAAACTTCTTGAGAAAAATATGGACGATGAGAACGCTCTGACAAATTTAGATTTTAATGAATTCTGGGATGATATAGAAATTTAAATTTTAAATTCCCATATTATTCATCATCCCAAAATTCTTTTATAAAATTTTTGGCTGATTTATATCCATATATCTCCTGTACTGTCTCTTTTGTTTTAGGATCAATAACATAAGTTGTAGGTATAAATCTAGATTTTAATATTTGCGGATATTCTCCCATCTCGCTATCCATTTTTAAAAAAATATATTTACTGTTGATATAGTTTATCACTTTTTCATCACTCAATGTAGTCTTTTTCATTTTTTCACACCAAGGGCAATACTCGCTATACATAAACATCAGAACTTTTTTATTTTGTTTTTTTGCTATTTGTAAAGCTTCTTCATACGATTCGACATCCTTTAAGATTGCAGCATTAGTAAAACTTAACAATAAAATTAAAGATATTATTAGTCTCATATTTTAAAAATCACCTTTTGCACCTAAATCCATCATTTTGTACATAGTTGATCTTACATGTTGAGCTTTTTTCATCATCTCAGGAGGCAAGGTATGACCACCAAAAAGCATAAGTTCCATCGCCATTGTATATAGCCATCTATCACCATTATCATCTTCTACAATAAGAATTCTACAAGGCATAAATGCACCAAATGCTTTTGAATAATCTATAAACTCTTTAGCAATACTAGGACTACAATAAGACATAATTCTGATATATCTAGTTTTATTCCCTTTTGCATCTGCTTTCCCATCAGACATAAGTGAATCACCAACTTGAATCATATTTGCGTCCGTTGCAATACTTGCCATAGATTCTATAACATCTTCAGTAGAAACATCAGCATCAATTTTAACTTTTCTAGCCATAGCATCAGTTGCTCTACCAGTAGTAAGAACAGCATCAAACATTGTCATATAAGCACCAATTGCTTGAGGGTCTAATTTTGAGGCTTTACTTATCTTATCGCCTAAATCAAACCTAACATATGCAAATAAAAAACCTATAACAATAATACCACCAATTACACTTAAAATATTTCTTAACAAATTCATTTTTTCCCTTTATAATGATTTAATCTATTTCTACTTACTAAACATATCTAAATATAAAGCGTCAGCCCAATTATAAATTGAAGCTGCATTAACAGCTCCATCTTTAGCCCAATCTTCACTGCTATGAGTTGAAGCAAAATTAAATGTTTTTGTTGTTTTGTTATACGCATATTGAGTATAGATATATATAGCTCTTTCAGGCTCTATAGAAACAGCAGAAAAGCAAGTGGTAGTTGGTGGATACCATTTTACTTTTTTTGTTTTATTTATTTTTTGAGCTATTAATTTAGCTACATGATGCCCTTCAGAGTTTGAAGTATTTCCTGATTTAGAAAAGCCCATTGGTCTAGAATCACCTGTGATGAATATATTTTTTTCACCAATTACTTCATAAGTTAGAGGATTGATATCACCTTCGAGTTTATTTTTAGCATCTTTGGCAATTCCAACTATTTCTAAGATTTTAGCTCCTCTTACTTGAGGATAAAATGCAGCTTCTTCAAAAGCAATTTCATCAAATTCAGTTTCAACTATTTTTTTATCTAAATCAATTTTTATTATTGCGGTATTTGGATAATATTCAAGATAATCACCGTAAAGCTTATCAAAAGCAGATTGAAATCCTTTTGCCTTGATTGTTATAGCATTATTTTCATCTAGTAAAATAACTTTGGCTTTTAATTTTTTTTGTTTGAAATAATCTGCAATAACACAAGCTCTTTCATAAGGAGCTGGAAGACATCTATAGTTTCCACTAGGAACTGTAAGGATAAAATTACCACCTTTAAAATTTAAAACCTTGTTTCTAATAGATATATGTTCGCTTCCAGGTATAAAACCTGCCGGATATTCTTGTCTTAATCTAGTTTCAAAAGCTATATCTTTAGTCCATCGTGAATAGTCATAATCAATACCAGGTGCAAAAACCAAATAGTCAAAACTAATATCGCCATTACTAGTTTCTAAAATACGATTTTTTCTATCAAGTCCGATTGCAGTAGCATGAAAGTAAGTATAGTTATTTTTTCTTGCAGCTTGAAGATAATCATGAGTTAAATACTCTAACTTTATCTTATCTACCAGCCATAGATTACTAAGAGGACACGATATAAACTCATGTCTCTGTTCAACCAAGACTACATCTGCATTTGGAGCAAATATCTTTGTATATTTTGCAATAGAAAGTCCAGACCAGCCACCACCTACAACAACTACTCTTGGACCTTTTGCATCCGCTATAGGAGCCTTGTAAGTTATTTTTGTCTTAGATATTTTATTTGATTCTAGATTATCAATTTTACTAGACTCTGCTATTGCAGTCGTTGCTACAAACATACCCGAAAACTGTAAAGCTTTTCTTCTTGATATAGCCATTTAAATACCCTTTTTTAAACTAATTTTATTATTCTATTGTTTCATTTACAGTATCTACAAATTTCTTTTGAGCATCTAAAAGTACTTTTTTAGATGGTGCATCTTTTATATCTAAAGAACTTATCCAGTTATAAACTGATGGAAATGCCATATGAACTACAGTCGAACCTTTCTCTTTATACATATAAAATGTACAAGGTGCAAATGCACCAGCTTCAGGATGTGTTTTTGCTACTTCAAAAATTACAAGTATTTTACAAATTGAATATGCATCAAAGAAATCGTATTTGTCCTGTTCAGTTTTTTGAAATGAATCTTTCAATTTATTAAAACCTGCTATTACAAAACCAACAGTTTCAAGTGAACCTTCTATCTCTTCTTGAAAACTTTCTAACTCATCTTCAATATCTTTTGGTTTTATATCCATATCCCAATCCCATTTAAATCTAGTTACAAGTTCCCCTTCGGGTTTTAATATCTTATATGATAGTTTTTCAAAGTGACCATTTGGTAAAGCTTTTTTAAGTACACTTTGCACAATCTTACTTAACTCAATCATATGTTTATTTGTTTTTGGAATCCCAGTAACTTTTGCCATACCATCTAAAGATATAGATGAAACAGAGATATTATTTGAACCTTTATTAGTATATATTGACATACTAAGTGGTGAAATTAATGCAGCATCTGGAGTAATTTTAATCAACTGTGATGCTAAATCCTCTTTATGAAGAACCATAAGATTATAAACTTTATGATTTGTTACTTTAAATTTTGAATCAAAAGCTCTATTCATATTGTTATTAGTAGTTATATAAAAACCAGCATCTTTAAATGCTTTTTCAATTGTTTTTGGCGTTATTTTACCTTTTGAATTATCAGTTGTATATATCTGAATATCTTGTGCAGCACTCGCTATTACCCCAGTTACTAACAATAGTACTGTAACTAAACCTTTAATTATTGACTTCATTTTTTTCCTTTTTTTCTGAAATTTACTACTTATTTACAAGATAAATAGTATCATCTTTATGGATATTTCCACCATTAAGAACTTTTGCAAAGACACCTCTATGTTTTTTCAAAAGTTCTGGTAAATTTTCATTAACTTTCGATAAACTTTTACATAAAGTACAATGTTGACTTATCTCTAAAATCACATCACCAATTATTAATCTAGAACCTTCTATTAAATGATATGGGTTATAATCAATCAATATATTTTCACCCAATTGTCCATAATTCATATCAATATTATTTTGTGTAGATAAATCATAACTAGCTATTGATGTAATCAAAACTGATCTTTGGATATTTTTACCATAAAACTTATCATTTTTCACACCATTTTCATCTAAATCAATATTAATTTTATTAGATCTGTTTAAATCACCTTTAACGGAAATAAACAATTCTAAAATTTTCCCAACTTTTTCATTTTGCATATTATTACTATCAAGAATAGAGTTTATACTCTATTCATCTTCATCTTCATCTTCATCATACATCTCTAGCTCTTCATAAGCTCTAAATACATTTCCTGGACTAAGAAGATAATACAAGTCTTTGTTTCTAAATTCTTCAAGAGTAACATATTTTGTAATATCATCAGGATCAATCTCTTCTTCTATACCCTCTAGTACTCTATTCTTAATATAAGTAAAATACTGTATAGATTCATCTGCACCTGTTTTATCTGTAATAAATCCATGTCCTGGAACTAAATGATTCCAATCTCTAGCTTTTATCGCTTTAAGTGCATTAAGTTGACCAATAATCAAACCATCCCTATTTGAAGTAACTCTTCCATTCATAACAATATCACCAACTAAAACAACTTTGTCATCTGGTAAATATAAGAACCAATCATCTTCCGAGTGGGCATATCCAACTCTAACATATTCCATTTTTACACCAGAAATTTCAAACTTAGTAGTTCCTTCAAATGCTTCATCAACTCTTACTAACTTTGTTTTTCTAATAGCATCTTGATATAAAGCTTTAATCATTCTAGTTTGCATACCTGGGTATTTCTTCCCCTCAATCTCTCTTGGACCATAGTAGTTTACATTTATAGATTCTGGTCCTATGATTTTAGCACCATGAACTTCTTTATAGTAGTTATTTCCTAACCAATGGTCATCATGCTCATGACTAACAACTACATTTTTAACAGGCATGTCTGCGATTTCTTTCATTTTTGCATAAGCTTGCTCTGCAAATTTATATGAAGGTCCACTATCCCAAGCTATCCACTCAGTATCACCTTTAATATAACAACTGTTAGACATATCTCCAGCATTCTCTTTTGTTGGCATCTCCATTGCGCCAAAAAAACACCAAACTCTGTCACTAACTTGTACCGGCTTTAAGTTATAATCCCAATCAGGACCACCACCATCTCTTGAAGCCACCCATTCATTAAGTATGAAGTTTCCATCTGCATCAAGCTTATGTGGCTTTTTAATTGTAACTGATTTATTAAAGATAAACGGCATTGATATTACAAATACCACTATCAATAATAAAATACTTAATTTAATTTTCATAAGTATCCTTATTTAATTTTCTTTGAACCTGTTTGTGTTTTTCCATTGTTATCAGTAGTAGTAAACACTATTTTGTCACCTTTTTTAGCACCGGTAAAGTTGAACTTAAGTAGTGGGTTTTCTGACATAAAACCACTCATATCCGCTTCAAATACTATTTTCTTATTAACAGTAGCTACAATTCTTTTGATGTATTCAGGTTTAATTCCTTTTTTTTCAGCTTCTTCTTTGTCAGCCATTAGACTTCTAAACATTGCTTTTACTTTAACAGTACCTTTTTTTTCTTTTGCTTTAATCTTAAATTTTTTAGCCATTTTTTTTCCTTTTATATTTTGTTTGTTTATTTTACTAATTGGGTATGTGAAAGGTTAAATCAACCTCCACAACCACCAATAGATACATCTATCTCTTTAGCTGTAGTCAATAACTGACCATCTCTAGTTTTAGCTACAATTGTAACTACCGCAGTTTGTCTCATTTTAATTCTAAAAGAGTAATCTACTTTTTGCCCCTTAGGTACTGAGAATGCTATAGTAGTAGCTCTTGGATTTGCATCTTGGAAAAGTGCTATTGTTTCAATATCAAGTTTACTTGAAAGTGTAATAGGAATAGACCCACCATTTTCAGCAAGTTTGGGAGCTTTAAACTTGATTTTATCAGTTTTTTTCAATCCACCTAAACCAAACATCTCTTTAATCGCATCAGCAGATTTCTCTGCTTCCCATGCTTTTGGTTTTGTCTCTCTAAAGTTCACTGCACTTAAACTTAATGGTGCAAATGCTGCTACTGCAAATACTGCTGTACCTACTTCTAAAAATTTTCTTCTATTCATTTTATTTTCCTTTTTAATTTATTTAATCCGCTACCGATAAATAGCTTGAAGATATAAAATCTTCAACTATTTATCTCCGCGAGACAAACGAGTTTGCCTTTAATATTTTTTTAACTAGATTAACTCTAGTGTTTTTTCTTACTTGAATCTATCATAAATTCAACTATTAACTTAACATCAGATGGTAGTAAATCTTCATTGCCACCTTTTGCAGGCATTCCACCTACACCATTGATAGAGTTATAAAGAATTTTATCAAAACCTTTTTCTCTCACTTCTGCCCAAGCATATATATCTCCAACAGCTGGAGCACCCATCTGGTCAGTTGCATGACAAAGTTTACAAGACTCGTTATACATCTTTTCACCCTTAGAGATTGTTTTATCTTCTATTTCAGGTGGTAGATCTCTAACAGTTGAGTATGGAGGTACTACATCTGACATCTCATACTTAATTTTCACTACAAAAGCTTCAGTTTTACCATCTATGCCACCAGGATCTTTACAATTAGTCATACATCTTGTACCAGAACCAATATTTTTAGCACGATTGGCAAAAAATGATCTTAAATTTTCTTGAGCATCAGGACCATCGATATTTGGATAAAAGCCATCTCTATTTGCTAGAACTACTTTTGATAGTTTTTTAGCATCTAAAACATACTCATCATCCATCTCAACGCCATCAATTGTTATTTCATTTTGAGCCAGTAAATAAGCTGTAATAGCATAAGTTTCACTGTTTGTTAAACTCTTAGGAGTTGCATATGGCATAGCATCTCTGATATATGTAAAAAGTGTAGTAGCTACTGGCCAATATGTACCAACTGTTCTTTTTGGTGCATCCACATTTCCATAAACTCTCTGATTCTTAAGAGTTATTACAATTCCATTTTCATCCTTAGATTGATTACCACCAGCTAGTTGTGGATAACCATTTCCACCACCACCAAAGTCACCGTGACAAGATGCACATTGTGTTTCATAAAGTTCATCACCCTCTTCAACTGAACCAGAACCCGCTGGTAAACCTGTACCATCAGGCAATGCATCTACATCCCATGCTTTAATCTCGTTTGCAGTTGCTTCTCGTCCAAAACTAACACCTTTAGTGCTTTGTTCATTATAACGATATGCAGTTTCAACTCCATTTGCTCTTACATAAGTAACACCACCATCAATAGCAGTCTTATTTTTAATTTTATATACACCTACAGAAGATGATGAAGCACCAAACATTAAAGTTGAACTTAGTGCTACAGTTGCCGCAATACCTAATATTTTATGATCTAACTTGAACATTTGTAACTCCTCCTTTGGCATCAACAGCCCATGTGTGTATAGCATTTCTATGATAAACACCTTCTACACCAACTACAGCTTTTTCTTGATTAACAGTAGGCTGAACATTATCAGAGTCATCATAAGAACGACTTTGTAGTAATAATGGCTTACCTTCATATCTATACATATAAGAGAATCTTGTCCAACATTTTGGAAGTACTAAACCTTTAAGAGATGCCTCTACCCAGTTCTTACCACCATCAAAGCTAACATCAACACCTTTAACAGTTCCGTGTCCAGTCCATGCTAAACCTTCTATTTCAACTAAATCACCTACTTTAAGATCAGTCCATGGAACTTCAGGACAAGGTGAAGTAATAATAGAGTTCGTTTCAAGAGCATAGAAGTGTTGGATAGCTTTACCACTTGCAGTTAATGCAGTATATTTAGAAGTTTCTTCTTTTGCATACCATGGTTTGTCACCAAATTCTAACCTTTTTAACCATTTAACACATAAGTTAGCTTCCCAGCCCGGTGCCATTAAACGAACTGGATAACCTTGCTCATCACGAAGTGCTTCACCATTTTGTGCATATACTAACATACAATCATCAAGAACTTTTTCAACAGGAAGAGTTCTACTCATCTCAGAACCATCACTACCCTCAGCAAGCATCCACTTAGCTGTTGGTTTAAGTCCTAACTCATCAAGAATAGTTTTTAGACGAACACCTGTCCACTCAGAACAACTCATCATACCTCTAGCAAACTGCAAAGAACCAAACTGTGGACCTTTCCACTCAGCAGCACCATTTGATGGGCATTCTAAAAATAGAGTTTTAGTTTCACTTGGATATCTTTTAAGTTGGTCTAAAGTAAGTACAATAGTCTTTTCAACAAGACCGTGAATCATAAGTCTAAACTTATTTGGATCAATGTGAGCTATACCATTATGAGTACGAGTAAAGTGTAAACCATTTGGAGTAATAATACCTTTTTGCTCATGCAGTGGTGTCATAGATATAGCAGCATGCATATCCCCAGCTGATGACATTAATGCTGATGTTCTTCTAACAACATTATGCTCATACTTTGATGGTAATCCATATGGATTATAGTTACATTCATCTCCTAAAGTAGTCCCCCACTTAGGATGATGCATTATATATTTATCATCCCCAAGTAATGTGGACGGTGCTAGAATACTAGCAGCTGCTACAGCACTTACGGACGCAGATTTCTTAAAAAAATCTCTTCTGCTAACAGATGTCAATTCTTCACTTTGTAATTTACCCATATTTTCTCCTTTTATTAAGATGGTTGCGTTATCTCTTTAATAACATCTTCTTTTAATTCAATTATAAGTTCTTGCTTTTTAAGGGCTAAAGCTTTTAAAATCTCTTCCCCAACAACTTCTCTATCTTGCCATTGCGATTCTTCATGAATATCAAAAAGCTTTTTAAAATAATCATAGTGACTATCACCACTTGTAACTTTAAAAAAATAAAACCTAAAAAAACCTATATCATTGATACTATTTATTGCAAATTTTTTACCGATACTGTTTGGATACACTTCCTTCTTTATCCAGTCTATAAAAAAATCAGACTCTTTAAACCAATTATACAAATGTAAATCTGTATTTTTTAAAAGATTATAAGTCTGTTTTTGCTCATCATCTATCTCTAAAAGATAGATATTTTCATCCAGTTCAAAAATATCTAGAACCTCATCATAAGTAACTAGTTCAAATTTTATTTGCATACATAAATCCCAAACATAAAATATTATGCTTTACCAGAAAGCATACCGTACATGGTCATAGGCTTAAGTGCATATACTTTCATCAACCAAAATATCCATCTCTCAACCAATGGATCAAATGGAAATGATGGTGTAGGTTTAACAGTCCAGTCAAACTCAGCAAGCATCACTGTACCAATACCTGTTATTAATGGACAAACAGTATATCCCTCATATTTAGCTATAAGTTTTTTACCCTCCATTAGAGCAACAAGATTTTTTACAAGAACTTTATATTGTTTTCTAACACTTCCACCTGTTTTACCCATAGGTACTTGAGCAATATCACCAATTGCAAATATATTTTTAAATTTTATATGTTGAAGGGTCTCTTTATTTACCGGTACCCAACCTGCAGCTGAACCTATATCAGATTCTCCTATCTCTCTTGGAGCTATTTGTGGTGGAGTTACATGTAAAAAGTCATATGGAACTCTTAGTTTTTCATGCTTAGCAATAATCTCAAAATCTTTCATCATAGGATCCCATGGACCTTTTTCTTGCCATTTAGAATCAAAAACAGCAATTTTATTTTCAACATCTACTTCGACTAGATTATGTCTATAATGCCATTCAAAACCTTCTCTTTTAAACTGCTCTACTATAGCATCATGATACTCAGGTACTCCAAACATCTTTCCACCATTTGGATAAAATACAAGCTCTGCATTTTCTCTTGCACCCTCTTCTTTTAGTCTAGAGTTAGTAAGATACATAATTTTCTTTGGCGCTCCACCACATTTAATTGGTGTATTTGTATCAGTAAAAATAAATTTAGTTTTTTTACCACTTTTTGCTTGAACTATATACTTTTGCATCTGCTCCCAAGTTTTAGTAGCACCTTGTGCTGTATATATAGAACATATACCATTATCACCTAAAGCTTTAAGAAGTTTTGAATTATCACCAGATGAATAAGCACGACCTGCTGATTCTAATCCTTTAATAGCTTCAAAATTAAGTTGTAAACCAGTAGCAACAATTAAATAGTCATAAGAGATAACTTGACCTTTAGCTGTTGTCAGTTTATTGTTCATAGGATCAAAAGCTATTGCTCTATCTTCGATAATTTTTACACCATCTGGCACAAAATCATCTCTGTTGTATGCGATATCACTCTCATCCCAAATACCAGCACCAACCAGCGTTTGTCCTGGCTGATAAGACACAGATAATTTTTCTGGCTCTATAACTGTAATATCAGGATTTTTCAAGTTTAGAGTTAATCTAGCAGCTGTAGACATACCGGCAAGACCGCCGCCTACAATTACTATTTTTCCTTTAGCCTTAGAAGTTGTTGTCTTTTCAGTTTCAGCTTGTGCACTTGTAGCACCACCCATTAAAAGAGTTGCAGAAACACCTGCTAATTTCATAGCATCTCTTCTGCTCATCCCCTTTGAAGATAAATCTTTATCCATCTGCACTAACATATTATCAATATATTTATTATCCATAATTATCCTTTTATACTTACTTATTTAAACTATTAACATATTTAGCAACGGCGTCAATTTCATCCCAAGAAAGATCAGTTGTTACACTTCTCATCATAGCACCATAACCATATTTGTTAAGAGGTTGATAATTTTTACTTTTAATTCCACCTCTGTAATCTTTTAATTCCTTTGCTAATTTATCTGTATCTATACCGGAAATTTTAGAATATGTAACTTTTGCAGACCCTTTAAAGCTGGTCTGTTTACCGTTATCTCCATGACAAGTTGCACATTGTCTTTTATAAATCACTTTGCCATTTGCTGGCAATAATAAACCACTTTTATATACTGACGCACTATTAGATGCAATTAAAGCAACACCCGATAAGAGCATAGAAAATATAACTTTTTTCATGTTTAAACCTCACAATTGTTTTATAAGCTGTTTTAATTGTACATTTGCTGAACTTAAGTCATACTTAAAATGACATTATTTTTTCTTATGTATCTTATAAAATAACTATTAGTTTTTCATATAATATTCTTTTAATAGATTTAATCTCTTCTTATAACTCTAATTAATAAAATTATAAAAAAATTATGCTAAAAAATACAAATATCAGTGTTAATCGCATCAAATAATAGTTGTAAATTAACTAAAGGAAATAATATTTATATAAATTATAAATAATTAGGTAAAAATATCCTAATTAGCGATGTCATTTTAGAGATAAATAAAAAATGTACTTTGTTCAAAAGCTTGACAAAAGTGGAAAAAATATTCCTAAACTTTTACAAGATAACAGAGGAATTTTTGCGAAAGTTATTATTTCTGGTACTATAAAATAAAATGATTATATTTATATCTTATAAGCTAATTACCGACTCTTTTAAAAGTTCTTTAGTTATAATTTATAAAAAATTAAAAGTATGGTATAAAAAAATGACTAATATAGAATTTAAACAAATTGAGCCAGTAGATAGAATTCAAAAGGTTATTAAAGAGGTATTTGATGTAAAGTTAGATATATCAGGTGGATGGGGATATGATAATAATAGTGCGATAATAGTAGAAAAACTTGATATGCCAATAGAGCAATTTATCCATATGTTCGCAACAATGAGAGCAAATATTGAGATGAATCTTACTTTAGAAGAAGGTGAGCGATATACTGGTATAAATCTAACTCTTGCAGATAGTAAAAAATTTGAAATTAACAATAAGATTTATGATATAGTTAGTTTCGAAATCACAGCAATGAAAGAAAAAGTATATGCTGATTTTATTAAAGAGTATAAAGACGGTTATGGAAAAAAAGATTTTAATTTAACTGACCATTTTGACAGAAGAAAGCAAAACTCTATAACTAGAGAAGTAGATTATTGGTTTTATGGTTTAGAAGATTAATAAATAAAGAATAATTTAGCAACTAAAAATGATATTGTTATAAATTATGGACAATTAGATGAAAATATCTTAATTGATTATAATTCATATCATCTACAAGTCGGCTCAAAAATGTACTTTGTGCAAAAGCTTGACAAAAGTGGAAAAAATCTTCCTAAACTTTTAAAAGATGACCGAGGAATTTTTTAAAAGTTATTAGCTGCAGTACTATAAAAAAGGATGATAATATTTATACAATTTTGTGAAATAATGAAAACTTAAGGGCTGTTAAATATTATACTAAAAGTTGAGCCTTCATTTTCAATACTTTTTATATCAAGTTTAAACTTATGTAAATCCAATATATTTTTTACCAAAGATAATCCAACCCCTAAAGAATTGTTCCAGTCATTACTTGATACTCTATAAAATTTATCAGTGATTTTGGGAATATCTTTACTTTTTATCCCTATCCCATCATCAATTACATTTAAACTTTTATTCGTAATAATTACTTCTATATCATCTTGTGAATATTTTAAAGCATTTTCTATTAGATTGGTTATTGCTATACTTATCATTATTTCATCAGCAGTTATTGTCGTTTCATCGACTTTAAATAAAATATCTCTGCTTGGATATGATATTTTTAAATCTTCAATTATATTTTTTGTTAAATTTGCAATATTGCAACTAATAAAATTATAAGGCTGGTTTCCCTCTTCCAGTTTTATTGACATTCTTAGCCTATCTATCATATTGGTTAATTTATCAGAGTTTGATAAAATTTTATCCAAAAATTTATCTCTTATTTCTGGATTTATATCTTTATCTTCAATTAAAGTTTGAGTATAACCGCTTATTACTGCAATTGGATTTTTAAATTCATGAGAAATTGCCGAGATAATATCATCTTTTTGTCTGTTTGCAAATTTTAATTTAGCTGTATATTTTGACTTTTGTTTATCTTTTTTTGATAAAATTTGTGATACTCGTCTAAGTAGTTTTGTAATTTGATTAAATTCTAAAGAGTATGTTGAATCAATCTTAAACTCTTTGTTTTGCTTAACCAAACCACTTAAAGAATCTAAAACCTTATTGGTCTCATCTTGTACTTTTTTACTTATATTCAATACAACCCAAAATATTATACCGATAAAATATACAAACAGTAAACAAATTTTTAAATATAAAACAATAAACTGTTCATTTAACTGCTCTATATCTCTTGCCATTCTTATATAAAATTCATTTTTATTTATTATAAATTTTTTGGCTACATAAAGAAGCTCTTTTTTAAGTGTCTTGGAGTATCTTGAGGTAAAACCGTATTCTTGATATTTTGCCTGAATAACTTCTGCTCTGTTTAGATGATTATCCATGGAGTTAAAATCTTTATGACTTTCACCTAATACTGTACCGTCTTTGTATATAATGGTTACTCTTAAGTTAATAGATTCTTTGATTTTTTTTGCTAAACTATCCACATCCTGTAAATTATCTATTTGTAATGATAATATTTTGATATTGTGTAACAAATCTATTTTAGTCTGCTCAATATACATATCTTTTATCCAAAAATAAAAAACGATACTCAGTCCAAAGAATACGGTTGTAAATAAAATTATAAATTTACGAAGAAAAATCTCATGAAGTTTACGCAAAGATATATCCCTCCCCGCGAACAGATTTTATGTACTTTTTTTTACCATCTGGATCAATCTTCTCTTTAAGTCTTTTAATTGCCACATTTACAGTTTTTTGCTTTACATCGGTGTAATCTTCCCAAACTCTCTCTAGTAAAGTATCACGGCTAAGTAAAATATTTTTATTTTTTATAAATTGCAATAGCAAATCATGTTCTAGGTGTGTAAGGCTTATCTCTTTATCATCTATTATAAAAACTTTATTGTTTGTTTGATAAAGAATATCTCTAACTTTTAATAGCTCTACATCTTGCTTTGTTCTTTTAATGACAGCTTTAACTCTTGCTTTTAAAACATCAAGATTAAAAGGTTTTGTAATATAGTCATCACCGCCTCTGTCAAATCCCTCAATAATATCCTCTTGGGCATCTTTTGCCGTTAAATATATTACAGGATGATTATAACCTTTTGTTCGGATATCTTGTATAAACATACTACCCTCTGTACCGGGCAGATTTCTATCCATAAGTATTAAGCTGACATCTTCTTCATCTAGTAAAGAAAGTACATTTGAAGTATCTAAACAACATATAACATCATACCCGTCTTTAGTTAATGTATATTCAATCAAATCTAGAATATCTTGCTCATCTTCTACTACTAATATTATATTTTGCATATCTGATTATATCTAAACCTGATATATCTCTCCACCATTATTGGCATATAATAATAGTGATGCGATACTCATAGCACGGTCGGCTATCTTTTCACTTTTTCGTAGAGCACCTAGCATTTTATGATATTTATTAAATTCATTTATCTCTTTTGTTTCTTTTAATAAAGAGTTTTCAACCATCTCATATAAATCATCTGTTTTATTTTCAGCTATTAAAACTTTATTAAAACACTCTTGTATCTCATCAACACAATCTATATTTATCATTAGCATTGTAAACTTCAAAGACTCAACGGTTGATCTTTGCATAGGTATTGCATATTCATTAATAGTTTTAATATTTACTTCACTACAAACATCAATAAAACCTTTTATAAATCCTCTTGTATTTGTACAAGCTCTTAAAAGCTCATTTGTTATTTTTAAATATGAAACCATATTTCTTAAATCCCGAGCCTCTGGTGCATGTAAAGCTAAAGTTGTGATGATATTGTTGTCTATGTCATTTGTTTTTTTACTAATATTTTTAATATGAGTTTTTGCTTCATTAAACTTATCTTGCTCACATCCTTCAAGTGCATCCAATATAAGCTGATTTGCTTTAACCAATCCATTACCAATATCAGTAATACTTTTTTTGATTTCATTTAATTTTTCTTCATAATTTTGTAACATTTTTTTCCTTTTTATCCAAATCTTCCGGTAATATAATCCTCAGTCTTTTTCTGACTTGGATTTATAAATATCTTTTCTGTTTCATCATATTCAATTAAATCTCCAAGATGAAAAAATGCTGTCATATCAGCTACTCTTGCAGCTTGCTGCATATTGTGGGTAACAGTAATTATTGTATAATCTTTTTTAAGCTCCAACATCAACGCTTCAATTTTTTCTGTACTAATAGGATCAAGTGCAGATGTCGGTTCATCCATAAGTATTACATCTGGTTTAACAGCAATAGTTCTTGCGATACAAAGTCGTTGTTGCTGACCGCCGCTTAGTCCAGTACCGGGGTCTTTTAAAATATCTTTAACTTCTTTCCAAATACCGGCACTGATAAGTGACTTTTCAACCAACTCATCACATTCAATACCTTTTTTAACGATACCGTGTTTTAAAGGAGCATAAGCTACATTTTCATAAATAGATTTAGGGAAAGGATTTGGTTGCTGAAATACCATACCTATTCTTTTTCTTACACTTACTTCATCAACATCTTTATCATAAATATTTTTACCGTCAATGACAACCTGTCCCTCAATTCTAGCTGAACTTATTAAATCATTCATACGATTTAAACATCTTAAAAATGTAGATTTACCACATCCAGACGGTCCTATAAGTGCCGTGATTTGATTTTTATAAAGTTCTATATTAAGACCATGCAAGGCATGTTTGTCCCCATACCAAAGATTTAAATCTTTTACACTTATTTTCGTTTTATTCTTACTAGGAAGATTCATCTCACGACTGCTATTTACTATTTTTGCCATATAAACCACTCTTATTTATTTTTATAAAGTGTATAGTTATTTGGTTACAGTTTGGTTACAAGCTGCTGGTTTATTAGTTATATAATTCGGAATTTAATCCATCTTAACAACAATATCTTGCAATGTGTTTGCACTTATATGTAATCTTCTTCCTATCTCTTTTAATTGAGCTAAAATCTCTTTATGAATAAAAACTTTCTTGAAATCTGTGCTATGGGATAACTTCACCATCTCAAGTATATATTTTTGACTTATCATATATAAATCTCATCATCTTTCTCTATAATATGTGCTTTAATACCTAGTTTTTTCTTAATTGCTTTTTTAAATATAATCTGCTTATCCTCTTCACCATGAACTAAAAAAATCTTACCAAGTTTATCAAAATGTTTTAACCAGCGTATCAGTTCAGTTTGATCAGCATGCGCAGAAAAACCATTGATAGTATGAACACTTGCTTTTATTCTTATTTGTTCATTATAAAACTTAAACCATTTTGTACCCTCAACCAAACGGCGGCCAAATGTCCCTTTTGCTTGATAACCTACAAATAAGACAGAATTCTTTTTATTCCACAAACGATGTTTAAAATGTTGTAAAATTCTACCACCGTTACACATACCACTTCCAGCTATAATAATTGCATCATTTTGTATTGTATTGATTTTCTGAGATTCTTTTTGTGTTTGTGTAAATTCAAGTTGTGGAAAATCAAAAACCGATCCATCTTCTTTTAGAAAATTTTGACATAATTTGCTTAACTCATCAGGATATTTGTTATAAATATTTGTTGCACGAATTGCCATAGGACTATCTAGAAATATTCTACATGAGGGTGGCAACTCACCCTTTTTATACATTAATTTAAAAATACACAATAACTCTTGTGTTCTCTCAATGGCAAATGATGGTATCAACACAACACCTCCATGTTTTAGCGTGTTTAAAACAGTTTTTTTAAACTCCTTGATAGATTTCTTCATATTCTTATGATTTCTATCTCCATAAGTTGATTCTATATAAAAAATATCTGCTTTTTTTGCATTTTGAAGAAAAGGTAGAACCATATCATTTTTATTACCCAAATCACCACTAAAAACAAGCACTTTTTCAACACCGTTTTCAATAAAACGAATCTCAACAAATGATGAGCCTAAAATATGCCCTGCATTACGAAATGTTATGTTTAAATCTTTTTCTAAAATAATAGGGATTGAATATACTGCATAACGCTTTTTTAGAGTTAAAAATGATTCAACTTCTTCCTGTGTATAAAGTGGCGGTTTAATTAAATTTTCCTCACCTCTCCTTTGTGCTTTTTTATAGTATGTGTAATACTCCTCTTTTGCAAGACGCGCACTATCAAGCAATACAATCTTTGCTAATTCAAGGGTAGGATGTGTAGCAACAATCTCACCCATAAATCCCTCTTTATATAAAATTGGTGCTCGCCCCACATGATCAAGATGGGCATGGGTAAAGATTAACCAGTCTATTTCAGACGGGTCGAATTCAAAAGATTTAATATTTTTCTCTTCATTTTCACCCTGAAACATCCCGCAATCAATTAATAATTTTTTGCCGTTGTCCAATGTTATTAGATGAGCCGAACCTGTAACAACCTTTGCCGCTCCGAATGATTGTATAAAAGCCATTTAATCTCCTTTATATCTACATTGTAGAGAAATAAAGTGGTAAAATTGTGTTATTTATCATATAGTAGTTTTTTATATTTTTCATTTATGCCTCTTAGATTTTTTATAACTGGAAACTTTAAATTTAACCTTTTTAAGTTTATCAATTAAATTACTAGAAACTTTATACATATTCATCATTACATCTTTCTCAAAATTATATCTTTGGATATCTATTTTTTTAACATCAATTCTTGCTCTATCAAAGATAGTTATTAAACTTGTATAATCAATATCTTTTAAAAAAGGATACAAATATATTGATTTTTCTTCTTCCAGTATCCATTCACTTAAAAGTGCAATTATTACAAGTTCCGGTATCCAAGTTGATTCTGCGGGTATGCTTGTTACAATACCTTTTGATAATACATTATAATAAACTATTAGCGGCGATTCTTTTGTAGCTAAGATATGAAATGCTTTATTTTTATCAGTATTCATTCTTACATATTGTAAATAGCTTGCATTTACTACATATTTTTGAAGTTTTTTTAACAGCTTTGATAAAGTATTATGGATAATTTTAGCATCTTCATTAGAGCATATTTTTAATATATCATTTTCATTAAATGATTCTTCAAGTATGGTTCTTATAAATACAAGCAAAGCTTCTGTTTTTTGTTCTCTTAATAGGTTTGGTTTTATTCTGTTGGGACAATAGTGTGTTATATTCATCTCTCTTCATCTTGTTTATAGATATATATATATAAGTAATAAAATTTCCAAATCAGGCGTTAGATGGAGATGTCCTCGGAAAAAATATATTTATTACTTATATGACAGAAGTATATTTAATAAAGATGAACAGAAGATGAATAAAACTATTCACTTTTTTAACTTTTAATAGTATTTATATTTCCCATTTTTAACATCTGATTTAATATCATCAAGTTTTTTAGATAAAATATCAACCAAAATCTCAGCTGCCTTTTGATCATCAGCTTCTGGAACATCCCAGTCTGTAATTTTCATATTTGCTTTAAATAACAACTCTAACGATTTTTTTATCTCATCTTCTCTACTGGCTAATTCTTTTTGAATAACATCCATTTTGGGTTTTTCAGTATTTATCCAAACAATAGCATCATCCATATTCTCAAAATATTGTATATCGCCAATCATAAACCAATTTGAAATTTTAATCGCGTATTCTTCCCATTTTTTATTACCTACAAAAGCTATTTTTGTAAATAATTCTAGATGACTCAAACTAAATTTTAAATCATCCCATAAAGCTTTAGCTTCCCAACCGTTAAAATTAACAGCATCAACCAAAACTTTTATTTTTGGTTCTTTAACTGAT
The DNA here is from genome assembly GCA_965242915.1 of Arcobacteraceae bacterium. GTDB lineage: Bacteria > Campylobacterota > Campylobacteria > Campylobacterales > Arcobacteraceae > CAJXII01. The sequence continues at coordinate 24,464 of CBDETN010000019.1, read as the reverse complement.
TTTATTGCATTTTCAATCATTGGTATCATAAGTTCATAATCTTTATGCGTCAAAGTTCCATTTATTTTCAGTTTCATAAAAACAACATCTCCAACTCTGCTGACACCTATTGATATTCCATGTTCAATATATTTAGACATACTTTACTCCTCATGTAACTTTTGAAGCATTATATCAAAATAATGTGCTAAAGCTGTGTTGTCTATTGATTACCACTTAATCTCAAACTTTTTTCGCAGATAAACAGCAAAAGCATTAAGTGAAATTAATACCGTCAATAAAACCAATATTCCAGCTGCTGTTCTTTCAATATAAGCACGCTCAGGCATACCTGCCCATGTAAATATCTGTGCAGGCATAACAGTTGCCGCATCTAAAATACCTGTTGGAGCATCGGGGATAAAAGCTATCATCCCTACGATTATAAGCGGTGCAGTTTCTCCCATAGCCTGCGCAAGTCCTATAATACTTCCTGTCATAATTCCAGGAAATGCAAGCGGTAAGACATGGTCTTTTACAACTTGTACTTTTGTAAGACCCAAACCATAGCCGGCTTGTCTGATACTTGCAGGTACACTTCTTAATGCTGCTCTTGAACTTACAACTATTATAGGTAAAGTCATAAGCGCAAGGGTAAGTCCTCCGACAAGTGCCGAACTTCTGGGCATTCCAAACAAATTTATAAATATTGCAAGTCCTAAAAGTCCAAATAATATAGAGGGTATAGCTGCAAGATTATTTATATTTACCTCTAAAAATTCACTCCATCTATTTTGCTCACTGAACTCTTCAAGATAAACAGCTGTTGCAACTCCAATTGGAAATGCTACAACCATAGCAACCATTAAAGTCAATATTGTTCCAATCATTGCAGACAATATTCCAGAATATTCGGGAGTTTTACTATCTCCATGAGTAAAGAAAACTGTATTAAATCTTTTTTCTAATCTATTGCTTTTAATTAATTCTTTTAAAATTTTTAAATTTTTATTTTTAAGTTTATAATAATACTCTTTCATATACATATCAACTTGATCATCTGCCAACATCCAGATAAGTTTTGTTGTCCCCATCAAAGATGGATTTTCTTTTATTTGCATAGGTATTATTCTAAGTTCCGCACGACTTACCAGATTTACATATTTTCGCTCTACAGCTTTTCTATAACTTTTTGCACTTTTTTCGTTGTAGCTGACTTCTACTTGTATATAAGTTTGCTGTATTGCCGAGCTTCCTTTTATCAGCATATCACCTAAAAATATTGTTAAGAATAAAAGTGAAACTCCCAAAGAAGCTATAGTGAAATATTTAAAAGCTTTTGCTTTAGCATGTCGCTTTTTTAAACTCGGATCATAAAATATATTCTCATTTTTTCGTGCCATTATAAATTACTCATTATAAATTACTCATTTTATATTTTTCTTTAAAATTTTTTATCATTTTTACAGATACGATATTTAGGATTAAAGTTACCATAAATAAAGCTAATCCTAAAGCAAAAGCAGAAAGTGTAGCAGGTGAATTAAAAGCTTGATCCCCAACTAAACTATCAACAATCCTAACTGTTACTGTTGTCATATCTTCAAGTATATTCCAAGATAAATTTGGCCGCAACCCTGCTGCCATAACAACAATCATCGTCTCACCCAAAGCTTTTGAAATTCCTAAAAGTGCAGCTGAAATGATACCGGGCATTGCAGATGGTATAACTATATCTTTGATAGTTTCTGCCTTTGTCATTCCCAAAGCTAGAGAGCCTTTTCGTAAACTGTCCGGAACTGCACTGATAACATCATCACTTAAACTGGCTATAACTGGAATTATCATAATACCCATAACAACTCCTGATGCCAAAGCACTGTTAAATGAAGCATCAATTCCAATAGAGTTACAAACATTTACGATAAATGGTGCAACTGTAATAGCAGCAAAGAATCCATATACAACTGTAGGAATACCCGCGAGTATCTCTAGAAGCGGTTTTAAAAGAGTTCTTTGTTTTGAAGAAGCATATTCACTCATAAATATTGCGCTCCCCAAACCAACAGGCAGTGCTACACTCATAGCAATAGCAGTTATGATAAAAGTTCCGGCAAATATAGGCAATGCTCCAAACTTACTGTCAACTGTTCCAGGTGACCATTCGGTACCCGTAAAAAAATAAAAAAAACTTTTTACCTTAAAGAATTCTATCGCTTCAAAAATAATTGAAAACAATATTCCAAATGTTGTTAAGATTGATATAGTTGCTGCTGTTATAAGAAAATATTTTATTAAATCCTCTTGCAGTTGAACAGTTTTATTTTTACTATGAAAAGATGACAAACTAAACCTTTATATTTTAATAATACCATTCTAAGCTACTTTGGTTACGCTTTGGTTACAATTAATCATATTACTAAATAATATTTAGTATAATTTTGTATGGTTATACATGATTTTTTCTTAACACTTTTTTTAATATTAATTGTAGCTAGAATTCTAGGTGAAGTTTTTGCCAGATTTGGAGTACCATCCGTACTTGGAGAGCTTTTTGCCGGGGTATTGTTAGGTTCATCTATTTTAGGATTGGTAGAGCCCAATGAGGTTCTAAAAATATTAGCTGAAATTGGTATTATTTTACTTTTATTTGAAGTTGGATTGGAAACAGACTTTGACAGATTAAAAGATGCCGGTAAAAAATCTATGATTGTAGCAATTTTAGGTGTAGTTTTACCATTTGCATTTGGACTTTTAACGGCATATTATTTATTTGGACTGGCATTTGATATATCATTATTTATAGGAGGAACTTTAACTGCAACTAGTATTGGTATCACACTTAGAGTCTTAAAAGATATACATATGGAAAATACCAATATTGCCCAAATTGTGATTGGTGCTGCTGTTATTGATGATATTATCGGCATTATTTTATTGGTTTTTATATATGATTATTCTATTGCGAAAGAGGTTAGTTTTGATCATACATTAAGTGTAACAGGTATGATTGTCGGCTTTTTAATATTAGCTCCAATTTTGGCTAAAGCACTCTCATATTTGATACATCAGTTTCATGGTAAGAATTTGGTATCAGGATATATGCCTACTATTATTATTTCACTTATATTACTTTTTGCATACCTTTCACATCTTGTAGGTGCTCCTGCGATTTTAGGCTCTTTTGCTGCAGGTATCGCACTATCCCGTAGATTTTTCTTACCGTTTGGAGCATTTTTAAGTACAAATGAAAAATTACTTGATGAAGTAAAAATAAGTATGACACCGATTATACAAATGTTTACACCTATTTTCTTTGTAATGGTTGGTTTATCTTTAGACCTTAGCGTTATAGACTTCGCATCCTCTTCATTTTGGGTTATGAGTTTGTCATTTATATTTGTTGCATTTATCAGTAAATTTATAGGTGCTTTTTTTATTTTCCAAAAATCAATAAGAAACAATGCAATTATTGGAGTATCTATGATACCAAGAGGAGAAGTTGGTTTGATATTTGCCGAAATGGGCAGAGTAAATGGAGTACTGCCAAATGATATCTATGCGATGTTGATTTTTGTTATTATCATCACAACTGTAATACCGCCATTTTTATTAAAAAGATATTTTAAAGTTGAGTGTGTTTAATTTTTAATTTTACCTATCTCTTTTCTATCAGGTGAAGTAAACATAGCCGCCCATCTTAAAATAAATAAAAATATTAATACTCCGCCAAATATCATAATATTAAAGTTAGTACTATTATTCATAAGTGCTTCAAAACTATTTATATCTTCTTTATTTATTTTAACAACATTTACAATAAATTCACGAAGTGTCAATATAATAAAAGCATCGATAAGTATCCCTATCTTAATTCTTTTTTCTCTAAGAAAACTCATAACTGCTCTTACAATCTCAAGCATAATAATAAAATATAGTAAATAGATAATAATCAAAATCATACTGTTAGTAAAAACAGCAACCATAAAAAGAATAGATGCCAAAATAAGCTCTATATAAAATTTACTATAAAAAAATTCTTTTAATCTTCTCAATTTTTAAACCCTTGTTTTTTATCCGAATATTAACAATTTTAACTTAAATTCTCTTTGACTGCTAGTATTAATATATTTTTTATATATTAATACGTTTTTTTCTACTCTTTTAAAATGATTCACAACCTATTTCTCACATTATATTTTATTTTTTTAATAAGTTGTTATGTTAAGCTATAAACTTAGTGTTTATTATTTAAATCTTCTAAAGTTAATTTAGTTCTTTTAGAAACTGAATTTCTAATTGATTCTCTTGTACTATCAGGAAGAGCGATCAGACCAATCTCACCTAAGATACCATCTTTCCCTATCATATCTTCAGACATAAACATTTTTACATATTCTGCCATTGCAGGAACTTTGCTTGCATGAGAGTTTTTGGTATAGAAAAACAAACTTCTTGAAATTGGGTATTTACCACTTGAAATAGTTTTGGGAGTTGGAGTTACACCATTTACTTTTGCACCTTTAACTTTATCATCATTTTCCATTAAAAAAGAGTACCCAAAAATCCCAAAAGCAGCTTTGTTTTTATTAAGTTTAGAAACAATCAAGTTGTCATTTTCGCCGCTTGGAACATATATCCCGTCAGTTCTGATTTTTTTGTATTTTTTATAAGCTTTATATTTTTTCTTATCAGATTTATAAATGTCTGTATATACAGACATTTTTTTGGTTTGAGCTTTTAAAATCATATCCTCAAAAGCATCTCTTGTACCTGATGATTTTGGAGGACCATAAATAATGATTTCTCTATTTGGTAATGAAGAATCAATTTGATTCCATCTTTTATATGGATTCTTTACTAATGATTTACCATCTTTAGCAGGAACTTCAGCAGCTACCGCTAAAAGTAATTGTTTTTTTGTTACATTAAATGGTTTATTTGATTTAGCTTGTGCAAACGCAATACCATCAAATCCAATAACAGCTTCTGTTATATCTGTTACACCATTTTTTTCACACATTTGGAATTCTTTAGTTTTCATTCTTCTTGAAGCATTTGTAATATCTGGAGTATTCATACCATTCCCGGCACAAAATAATTTCATACCCCCGCCTGAACCTGTTGATTCAACAACTGGTGTTGGATATGAAGTTGTAGCACCTAATTCTTCTGCAACTGATGATGAAAATGGATATACTGTAGATGAACCTACAATTTTGATTTGATCTCTTGCCTGTACTGATACCGTTAAAGCAGTAACTGCTAATACTGATAATGCGATTTTCTTGATGGTCATTTTAAACTTCCTTTTTGTTTTATAATGGAAGTATAAAATGAAATGATTACAAGTTGGTTACAATGATAATTCTTCTTTATGGTAGTCGTAATTTAATTATTCAATAATTTTAGGAACTATAAAATATCCATTTTCACTTTTAGGTGAATGTTCTATTATATGTTTTGATAATTCTTGATTTTGAACAGCTACATCTTCTCTTAATGCAGCACCGCCCTCAACTGTTGTAAATGTAGCATCAACATGGCTGACATCTATATCATTTAAATTTTCTACAAACTCAACAATTTCTGCAAGTTCAGCTTTTAAGTTTTCTCTCTTTTCTTCTGCAATTTCTAAAGAAGATAGTTTTGATAGTTTATCAATCAGTGTATCATCTATTGTCATTATTTTTTCCTTTTAATATAAAAGTTTTTTTTGAATTGTACCCAATTATCATTTAAAATAGCTTCTCTACACTCTTTCATTAAATTTAAATAATAATGTAAATTGTGTATTGAGGCTAGTCTAAAGTATGTCATCTCACCGCTTCTATACAAATGATTTAAATATGCTCTGCTGTAGTTTTGACAAGTATAGCAACTACACGCTTCATCAATTGGTTTACCATCTTCTTTAAACTTTGCACCTCTTATATTTATACGACCAAAAGTTGTAAATAAAGTTCCATTTCTAGCATTTCTTGTTGGCATCACACAATCAAACATATCAACACCTCTGTCAATATTTTCAATTAAATCTTCAGGAGTACCCACTCCCATAAGATATCTGGGTTTATCTTTTGGCATAAATTGTACTGTATATTCAACAGTATCATACATCTCATCGTTTAATTCCCCAACACTTAATCCACCAATAGCAAAACCATCATAATCACTCATTGCACAAAGTTGTTCAGCACTCATCTTTCTAAACTCTTTATCAGTACCACCTTGAATAATAGCAAAAATGTTTTGGTTTGTCCCTATCCCTTTTGCTTTTTGTGACACATGATATTCTATAGCTTCTTTTGCCCACTTAGTCGTTCTCTTGATTGATAGTTCTATTCTCTCCCTGGTATTTGGCAAAGCTACCAAATCATCTAAGATCATCATAATATCACTACCCAAATCATACTGAGTATCAAGCACACTTTGAGGTGTAAAATAATGCATACTTCCATCAATATGTGATTTGAACATTATCCCATTTTCATCTTGTTTGGTATTTTTTTTATCCAGTTTACCCAGACTAAAAGCTTGAAAACCACCGGAATCAGTTAAAAAGTTATTTGGGAATTTACTAAATCCATGAAGTCCGCCAAATTTTTTAATCACTTTAAAAGTTGGTCTTAAATACAGATGGTAAGTATTTCCTAAAATTATTTTGGCACCTAGATTTAACATATCCGTATGGTCGAGAGCCTTTACAACTCCTTGCGTACCTACAGGCATAAATACGGGAGTTTTCACCTTTCCATGGCTCAAAGTTAATGTTGTAGCTCTTGCATTGCCGCATGTAGCATCTATTTTAAACTGCATACTTTAATCTTCTTCTCTCACAAACTTTTGTCCCGGTTTCCAATCAATATAAACACTGTCTTTCACTTCAAAATAAGGAGCTTTTATAAAAACAGATTTAAATGATGCATCACTTTCATTTATAAACATATGAGCTTCCCCGGGTGCACATTGTAAATAATCACCTTGTTTAATAAGAACCCGTACACCATCTACATAAACAGCACACTCACCTTCAAGTACAAAAAACGACTCTTCTTGTTTAACATGTTTATGACAAGGATGAGCTTCACCGACACCAATAACCACTACACCCATATCAACTTTTGGTCCACCGTTGGTTAAATATTTTGGTCCGTGTGTTCCAAATCTATATTCATAATCATTTTCATTTATTAATCTCAATTTTTATCCTTCTATACTCATAATTAAAGTTTTTGTATTTTTCTTTTCTTGTATCTCTACTAATTTTAAACCATTAATTGGCATATTCATAAGTTCGGCAAAATTCTCAATATTATTTTGAGCCATAGCTCTTACAACTAAACCACGATAATATTTTGCCCAATGACTTACAACTTTGCCGTTTTTTAAAAATTTAAAAGTAATCGTTGAAGCAGTCGGCTTATAAAATTTATCATAATATCCAGCTCTCAAATCTACAACCTCATCACCTAAATATTCATCTAAAGCATCTTTTAAATTTTCTTTATAAAACTTTTCTACATTTATATTTTGTAATTGTGAACCTTGTTTATATTTATAATCAGGTATTAAATCAGAGGCATTTAAAACACCAAATAAATTAGAAAAGATCATTACATTTTCATCAATATATTTTTGCTCAGGTTGTTCTAAACTATTATAATCTAAAGCTTCAAATGCAACACCGATATATCTATTTATAGCTTTCATTGTTGGTTTGTCTTTTAAAGATTTTGAATACTTTTCAACATCAGTCATTTTTTTTATACCAAACCAATTCGACAAATCTTCTAAATTGTTATTGGCTATAAACTCTTGATAATTCTCGAATATTTCTCTTCTATACTCATATAAATTGACTAATTTAAAATTATCTTTACAAAACGGTTTACCATCCCCGCTGCTTGATTTTATCTCAGCAGGAGCCAATAAAATTTTAAGCATAGCAATTCTCTTCGGTCATCATTGATTTACAACCCTGGTGCTTTCCACATAGATGTTGTGATACCCTCATCTACTAATTTTAATTGAGCTTTATATGCTTTTATCCATCGTTTTTCGATTTTCTTATATAACTTATGATTTGCCTTATTTGGTAAATATTCTTTTTCCCAAACTACAAGTTTTTTCGAAGCGTGAGCAATACTTTTATAAATACCGGCTCCAACACCTGCGCACATAGCACCGCCTAAAGCTGTAGCCTCTTTGACTTTTGGCACTTTTATTTTACAGCCTGTCACATCTGCTAATATTTGACACCAAAGTTCACCTTTACTTGCCCCACCTGCAAAAACTATTGTCTTGACTTTTATCCCGGTAAATTTTTCTATTTTCTTCAAATTTATATTTGATACTATACAAGCATTTTCTTGTAAACTTCTAAACATACTTGCTTTGTTACAAACTGTTGGATCAATACTAAGATTTAAAAAACTAGGAGCCGCGTGATACCATTTCCCATATTTCATACTATCACTGAAAATTGGCAATATTCCATTTGAACCAACTGGAACTTTTGCTGCTTTAGCTTCCATTAAAGTATATACATCAATACCTTTTTTCTTTGCTTCTTTAATTTCACTATCACAAAAAACATCTCTAAACCATCTCATAACCAAACCGCTAAAAAATGTAATACCTTCAGCTTGTGAAAGATTTGTAATCACATGAGGATTGACTCTTATATCCATATTTTCAGGCGGTTTTATTTTAGAATCTATATTTACAACTTGCTGCCAAAAGCTGCCGCCTAGGATAGCAACCTGCCCTGCTTTTACAACTCCTAGACCAGCTGAGCCTAATTGCATATCTCCACCGCCGACTACAACCAAAGTTTTTGTACTTAATCCGCATTGTGATGATGCTTGATTTGTAACATATCCTAAAACCTCTCCTGATTCAAAAGATGGAGGGAAAATATTATCTTTAATTCCAACTTTTTTTGCCATTTTTGGTAACCAGTCTCTTTTTTCCAAAAAGTAAATTCCAGATGTTCCACCATTGCTGGGATCTGTTGAAATTATGTCGCTAAGCTTTGCCAAAATCCAATCACTTATCATAGATATAGATGCTATCTTCTCATAAGTTTCAGGCAGATTATTTTTTACCCATAAAATTCTGGGTAACGCTCCCAAAGCAAAAGTTTGACCACTTTTGGCATAAAATTCTTCTTCAATACCCTCATGTTCTTTTAAATATTTTACCTCTGCCCCTGCTCTTGCATCTACATTAGCAACAGCCCAAAGTTCACGACCGTTTTTATCGTAAAGTACAATCCCTTCCCGCATACTGCTGGCACTTACTGCTTTTATATCAGAGCCGCTAAGTTTGGCATTTTTTAGAGCCTTTTTAATACATTTTACAGTTAAATCCCAATTTGCATCAAAATCAAAACTCATACTATTTTTTACACCTTTTTCTTCAAGGTGTGTCCATTCAGCTTGACCTACACTTATTTGATTACCGTTAGTGTCAAATATAACAGCTCTTACACTTCCCGTACCCGCATCTATGGTCATTAAATAACTCATTATATATATTCCTTTATTTGTTTTTTCATTTTTAAAATCTTCTCTATATTTGATAAATTGTCATCACTATCAAAAATTAAACCATTTAGTTCTTCAAATTTATCTAATGACATTGCTTTTATATGGGCATGTTCATTTCTTAAATCAATAATTTTTATAATAAAAACAATTAATTCATCTACAAAAAAGTTTCTATCCAAATTAGTTATTTCATTAAATTCTGCTATTGTACTATTATCTTGCAACAATAAATTAATTCCACCTAACATTAATCCTTGTAGTCTATTATTATCATTATGTTCATATTGATTTAATTTAACTCTTTTTCCATTAGCTAAATCTTGTGTTATACTTCTTCTTGTATTTGATATATTTGTCCAAGGGCAAGAGTTATCACATACATTACTTAATATACGAAGAAACCAAGAAAAAGATGTATTTAATTCTAATTCAACTAATTTCCAAAGTCCACTACCAGGCATTGAATAATCAAAATGTTCATAATTTTTATCTTTATAATAGTTATAAATAGAGGAAGATGATTTTAAAAATTTTTTACTATCATCTTCTAAAATATCATCATACTTTTCTAATATATCATTAACTTCTTTAGATATATTTTCTTCAATCTTACCATTTAATTTTTCTGCTGATTCTAGTAAATTATTATCTAGCTTATTTAATATATTCTCTTTCTTTTCTAAAGTTTCTTGATTTAAAAGCTCTGTTATAATTTCTGTTCTATTCGTATCTATTTCATCTATAAGTTGTTCAGAAGTACTATTTATAATATTGGCTTTTTCTTCTTTATCAATTTGTTTTTCTATCTCTTCATAGTCATATTTAAAATTTATATTATTTTCTTTTTTATTAAAGTTCATATCAATTTGTAAAATTCCAAAATTAAAATATTGTCTATCATCCTTTGAAATTTTTATATTATCTTCACTACTTAAATAGTTTGGGTATATCAAATATGGTATTGTTTTGTATTCATTATCACTTAACAATAAAGCATCATGTTGAAGTTTTAAAAAGTCATTTGATTTTATATCACCCAGTTTAGTGATATTTTTCCATTTTGCGTCAAGAACAATTTTTATATTTTTTTCTTCATCTATCAATATATAATCAGGATTTGAACTTCTATCATTATCTTTATTGTATTTTAATGATGTTAAATCATATTTAATAGTAGTTTTATTCTCTTTATCTTTATCAAATAAAATTTTATACTTTTTATCATCTGCAAATTTTTTAAGTATATCATATACATACCACTCATAAAAAAGTATAGGATCAATAAAAAATGATGTAGTAGTTAAATCATATCTATTACTTACACTTTTAAGATTATCATTATACATTTGCTCAAATCCAAAAAGTGATTTTATATCCACAAGTAACTGTTTTGTATCGCTTTTTTTATTAAATACCTTAGTTATTTTAAAATTATTTAGTTTTGACAGTGTTAATTTATAGTTTTTATCTATAGTGTATTTTTTTGAGATAAAAGAATTTGTTTTTTTTGTATATGAAAGTAATTCATTTTTATATTTATCATCTATATTTTTTAATCTTTTCGATATAAATATTTTTAAAGCATTATATGTAATAGTTGCTATAGTAGAATACATCATATCTATAGTTTGAGTTTGATGTATAGTTGTTTTATCTAATTCTTTTATATTTTTAGCTAAATTTAGTTTATATTTTATACCTTGTGATTTATAATCAATATTTATTCGTTTATAATTCTTATGCTTTTTAAAAAACTTTTCTATTCTTTCAAGTATTGCTTTATATTTATAAAATTCAAATTCATCAATAGGTAGATGTGAGGTATTTTCATCTTGATTATTATCTTCAAATGCAAGGCTTAAAAGTGAATCAGATATTTGTCTTGTTTCATCAAATTTATATTTAGAATTTACTCTATGATAATGAAGTAAATAGTTTACAAAATCTTTTTCAGCTGTTTGACTATTTTTATTAATAGTTTTAGGCAATACGATAAGTTTATAGACAATATCATCTTGTTTAAATATATAATACCCCACAAAGTTGTTATAAACTCTATTAAATAAATCCGCTAATTTATATTCAAAAACTTTTGTATCTATACCTTGATTTTTAAGAGCCTTGAAAATATTTTTTTCATTCTCTGTTAGAAATATAGTTTTAACTAATGAAGCCATATTTTATTTTTTCTTGAACATACTGAATTAGTTCATAATAGTTTTGACTATCTTCTATATTAAAACTTACATAATCTGGTATTTTAGTTTCTTTTATAATATCTTTAAAAGTATCAAATTCAATTTCTCTAATATCTTTAAATTCTGTAATTAATTTTGAAAAAGATTTATAAAAAGTATCTTCATCTTTTACATCCTTCCATATTGCATGTCCAATCATAAATCTATCAGGATGTATTTCATCAGTCATAATAACTAAAATACTATCATTTAAACTTGTAAAAAAATCTTTTATATAATCATTTACTACTATATCGCTTGGATATATTTCAATAACCTCAAATCTTCTTAAAAGATTATCTTCTATTATCTTTTTGTCATCTCTATAATTTGAAGTACAAAAAATAAATAAGTTATTTGGCATTATCATTTTTTTGTAATTTGTACTATCATTTACTAAATATGGTATTTTAATATTATCTATATCTTTATTATTTTCTATCCATTCATCAACTAGCTTTTCATAGCTTTCATAAGTTTTATTATTTGCTATCAATTGAGTTCTTTTATCATCTTCAATTAAATATATTAAATCACCAATTAACTCATTTAAACTATTTTCTTGTATCTCTTCAAGTATTAATACGAATGGTTGATTTGGATGAAATGTAGCTCTTTTGATAATATCTAATATAAGCCCTTGCTTTTCACTATACTTTATATTACCATTATCACTTGTACTTATTCCAATACCTTGCATCAAATCACTATTTGATGAAGCAGAATGTATATTTATTCTTAATATATTATTATCATTTTTATCTAATTCTAAATTATCTTTAATAATAGTATCTATTGCACGACTTTTCCCTGTCCCAGGTACTCCTTTAAAAAGTATATTTTTATAAAGAAATTCCAGATTTCCTTTTGGTTCATTTGAAAATTTAAAAGATCCTTTACCTTTACTTGAAGAAACTGTACTCTCTTTATATGTGATACCATCAATATTAGTATCTAAATCTATTTTATTTAATTCATCGACAAATTCACTAATATTTAGATTTTCTTCTACCATATCCTCTCTTGCAACACAATCTTTATTTAAAACAAATATATTTTCTATTTTTTCATAACATTTATTTTCAGTAAATTCTTTATTTATTATATAGAGTTGGTTATTTTGACAGATATACCGTATATATTTTTTATCATCAAATAAATCCTTAAAATTATTCTCTATTCCATAAAATACAATAATTGTATTTTTATTGAAGAAATAGTCTATTATCTTATTTAATTTACTTTTATAGTTATTGACTTTTGAAATATCTCCTTCATAGCCTCCACTAATTTGAGGATTTAAAATAATTAGGTCAGCATCTATAGTATCAAAATTTGATATATCTAAAATATTTAATGATTTTACAATACTATCATCCATTACATTAATAATATTTTGATTACTATTTTCTATGTTAGTATCATTAAAAATCAACTGCTTGTATTTAATATTATTTTCTAAAATTAGATGAGAAGTTAAATTTCCACTTCCAAATGTTAAATCTAAAATTGTATTATAGTTATTAGTCATTAATTCATTTTTTATTAAATCTTCTATAAAGTTTGCTTTATCCTTTGCATCTTCATCATTAACATAAAATACAAATTTTTCTAATTGCTTAACTGATATTTGATGTAGTTTGGGAAACAATTCCTTTTTAAAATGATTTATTTGATTATATACTTCTTCTTTATTCATTACTTACTCCAATCTATTTTGCTAAATGTTCTATACAGAAAAGCTTTATCTACTTTATCTGTTAAATTTTCTACTCTGTTAAAGGTTTTAAATTTATCTTCTATACTATCTAAAATAATTTTCCAAAACTTGATTAATAATTTTTGAATTAGAATTGAGTCATATTTATTATGAAAAGGAACTTGTACTTTTATTCCGAACTTAGGTAAATCTTTAGGAGTAGGTCTATTTTCTCTATTCATATTAAACGTATCTCTCATTTTATTTATTTGATTTAATATATACAGACTATAAAATTTATTATCATTATTAAATGAGATTACAGTTCTTTCTTGATTTACAAAATATTCATCATAATGAATAAAAAAGTTTCTTCCTGCTGAACCATCTCCATTATTTGCAAATGAGATATCAGGATTTTCATTATTTGAAATAAATACTTTTTTAGGATAATCTTCTTTTTTTACTTTACATAACACTTTTAAGGCACCACTATAAACAGGTAATCCACTATCTGAAGCTCTATCTAATATTAAATTTTGATTCTTTTCTAGTTTTTTAGGAGATTTTAAATCATCTATTTTTTCTGTAAAGAAATCAATTTCTTTAAACTTAATATCCTCTAGTTTAATATTAAAATTATTATCTTTTGAAAACTTATTAAAACTTTTTTGCAAAGTTTCTTCATATATAAATGTAGCAGGTATTACGGCATTTTGTATTTTTTCCATAATTGGCTTTTGACAAGCTATATTTTGTCTAAACATATCAGTATAATTAAATTTCCAATATTTTAAAAATTCAACTATTATTTTTTGAATCTCATAGGAATTATACTTTTCATTATAATCTTGCGGTATTGCAATAGATATATTTTTAACTTTATTCATACTTAATTCAATTTGACCACCACTACCTTCTGCCATTGATTCTAGTCTTTTAAATCCAAAATTAATAAAAAAATTAAGTAAATAAAATTTATTAATTTTATTTAAATCATACCGAAGAGTAGTTATATGACTATCTGATACATAACTATCATCTAAATCAAATAAAGTTACTCTACCTGCTGTACCAATACCTGTAGTATTTATTAGTATATCACCTTTTTTTAAATATTTTATATTTTTTACTTTTACTAAATCTAAGTAAGCAATTTTAGTAAAGTTAAATTTATTATAATTTCCTCTTGCTTGTCCTGATTTAATTACAATAGTATTTGTAGGTTGTCCAGAGTACTTGGGAGTTGACCCTTTGATAAACTCACTAATAATATCATTAATAAATTTATTATCAAACTTTACTTTTTCAATATCTAAGTCAAGATATTCCCCAGTTCTTTCTTGAAACTCTTTAAACTTCTCAATAACTTGACTATCTAAAGTACCTATCATCTATTTTATTCCAAATAATGGATTATCTTGAAACTCTTCACACATCTCTTGCATAAGTGTATTTAGTTCATTTGTAAGGTCATCAAAGTTTAAATCTTCCATCTCATCTTTAAAACCTATCTCATTTGATATATTTATCTCATATCTATCTTTTGAGTTTAAAAATTTTGATTTATATTTAAATACTTTTTTATTATTTATAAGAGTTGTAAGTCTTCTTATATTTTTGTCACTATAAGCATTTTTCATCTTATCTTTAGCTTGTAGATGTGGGCTAAAAAGCTCTTCTTCTTTTGTGTCTGCTTTTACTATAGTAATATTTTTACTAGGATCACTATCTAAAAACCATATATGAGAACTTATATCTGTATTTGCAAACATTGCATTTGGTTGTTCAAGTACAGCACTTACAAAACCTGTATTAAAGATATCTTTTCTTATCTTTGACTCACTACTTTTAGCACTTCCTGTGCTTATAAGTGTAGATGAGCTTATAATGGCAGCATGGGAATGTTTATCTCTTCTTTTTTCTGATTTCATAAGGTTGATAATATGTTGCATAAAAAGAAATTGTCCATCTGATTTTTTAGGAGTTACTATTTTGTTTTTTTCATCTTTCACAACAAAAAAATCACTTTTTTTGCTATTCATATTCTCAACTATTTCATCATAATTATGTTTCCAATCTACTCCAAATGGAGGATTAGCTATGATGAAATCAAAACTATTATTGCCATTTATTCCATTTGAAAAAGCTGGATTTGTTAAAGTATTTCCATAGGCTATAGTATTTTTGATACCTTGATTTTTTCCATCAAGTGAACTTATCTCTAAAAATATTTTTGCAAGTAGCCAAGTTTGACCATGTAACTCTTGTCCATAAACTTCTATATTTTCTATTTTATTTTTATTATAAAAATAATGTGCTGACTCCATAAGCATACTTGCAGTCCCACATGCTGGATCATAAATAGCAAGTTTATCATAACCTTCTGCTTCAAATTTTGAAACTTCACACATTAGATGAATTATTGATTTTTGAGTAAAATGCTGACCAGTTAAGTCACCACTTAATTTTTTCATTCTTGAAATAGTAGTTTCATATAAATCTTTATAATCTTCTTTTGGATAATCTCTAAAATTTGCTTTATATGTATATATATTAAGTACATTTTCAAGATAATTATTTGGTAGTTCTTGTATATATCTTTCAAGTTCAAAAGTTTTAAAGTGATTTAAATATATTAAAACATTTTTAAACTTATCTGGATTATATTTACTTTCTTGTTCAAAATAGTTTAAATTAATTCCAAATATTTCTATATTTTGTATAATATTTAAAAAAGTTGATTTTGTATCTTCTTTTTCATATTTTAAATAATCTTTTTCATCCAATCCAAAATTATTTTTATATTCTAAATTAAATTTTAATTTATCATTATCAATCAAAAGTTTTAAAGCCATAAAAGCCATAATTCTCTGGTCATAAGTTGATTCATTTATCCCAATATCTCTTAAAATATCAGAATAAGCCCAATAATAATCACCTAATATTTTGTCTTCAAAAAGTTTTGTTTTCATAAGCATAGTCATATTAGTTCCTTTTTTTGACAATTATATAACATTATTTTAATTTATTTAAAAAGTATGTCAAATTGTAATACTTTTATAAAACAATATGTCATCATTTTATATTATGTATAATAATTAGTAGATTATATCATTTATACAATAAAAATTACAATTTAAAAAATTACTTAGATTATCCTATCACTTCCGCCATCAATTGCAACTTGTGAACCGGTTGTTTTTGCAAAAGGCTTTCCTGCCATCGCACAGACAAGTTCAGCTACATTATCTGATCTTATTTCTGTTTTAAGCACATTATTTGTTTTATATTCTTTAACACTCATATTGTATGCACGAGCCCTGTTTGCCAAAACTTCTTCAGTCCAAATTGCTGTATCAAATACTGCATGTGGATGTAAAGTATTTACCCTTACTCCATATTCCCCTAATTCTAATGCCGCTATTCTTGCTAATTGTGTTTGTCCAGCTTTTGCAACTGAATATGCAGCCGCACCTTTCCCGGGTGCCGGGAAGTTTTTAGATGCTACCATTACGATTGCAGGATCAATTCCTAATTTTAAAAACGGTGCTGTATATTTGATAAGTTTTTGGTGAGAAGTAAGATTTATAGCTATACTTTTATCCCAATTCTCATCACTAAGACTATCCAAATTTTCACTTGGAGTAAATATCCCTGCATTACTTACAATGATATCAATACCTCCAAACTTTCTAACTGCAATATCAACTGCATTTTGAATATCATCACTTGATGTTAGATCACATTTAATTCCAACCATATCAGCGACCTTAAACAATGTTTGGATATCAGGATTTATATCAAGTGCTACAACTGCTGCCCCTTTTGAGTTTAACATCTTAGCAATTGCCAAACCTATTCCACTGGCAGCCCCAGTTACTAGAGCTACTTTTCCACTAAATTCTGGACTGCTTCCGCTTTTTTTCAATTTAGCTTGTTCAAGTTCCCAATACTCTACATCAAAGATATTCTTAGCACTTAAAGCTTGGTAACCACCTAATATTTGGGCTTTTAAAATAGCTTCAAAAGTATGGTCATTTATATCTTTGATTATATTTGCCTCTTTTGCATTTTTACCAAAAGACAAAGTACCATTGTTTTTTAATATTGCAAAGTTTGGTGCTGGATTTAATAAAGTTTCAATCGTTTTATTATCTTCAAAATATTTTGTATATTCTTTTACATAATCAGCTAACTCAGCTTTAAAAGTATCACCTAAGATTGCTGGAATTCTTTTAGTTCTTATTACATGGTCAGGTGTCAAAGGTCCTCTTTGAGCTATATTTTCTATATCTTGTTGTGAAAAATCAATTGCTTCATTTGAATCATTTAAAATAGAAATAGTTGCGCATCCTTTTAAAATAGAAACCTCTCTTCTAATTTGTGCTAATTCTAAAGTTGAGATATTTGACACTTGTTCTTTTATCTCTAAAGAAGCTCCTTGATCTTTTAAATACTGTTCAGCTTTATCAACTAACTCTATAGTTTTTTCATAAGACTTTTTAGCATCATCGCTAAAAGTAAAAAGACCATGATTTAATAAAACCATCCCTTCCAATTCATCCCAATTCACATCTCTGGTCATATCATAGATTAGTTTAGCAAGAACAAATCCTGGCATAATGTAAGGTATGACTAAAACTTTCTTTCCATATAGTTCCCTAATTCGCTCTTCACCATTTGCAGTATTTGTAATAGTAACCACAGCATCAGTATGAGTATGATCTACAAATTTAAAAGGGATAACTGCATGTAAAATAGCTTCAACAGATGGATTTGGAGCAGATGGATCTATCATAGCCATTCGCTGGTACTTCACCATATTAGTATCATCTAACTCTTTTAATTTGGCCATTTTAAGAAGCATATCCATCTTAACAGGAGCAAAACCGGCAGGTTCAATAGTTGCTAGATCCCAACCACTCCCCTTTACATATAAAATATCTTCAGTTTCCCCAAACAAATTTGTAGCAGTAGATTTAACAGAAGTATTTCCGCCGCCATGTAAAACCAAAGATGAATCCTGCCCTAATAATCTTGATGTATAAACTCTTAAATCCAGGTCTGTTTTGAACTTAGAGGCTTCATTATCATTCCATAAACTTTTACACATAGTAATTCCTTTTAGTCATCATATATTTTATTTCCTTTTTTAATCTTTTATTTTGCACTACTCAATAAATCTTTTAAACTTTCTTTAGAATCTTTACCGTCAAGTATAAATTTTACTTCATTGGCTATTGGTGTGTATATATTATTTTCCTGTGATAATTTATAAATAGCTTCACTTGTCTTTACACCCTCAGCTACTTCACCCAATTCTTCCAAAATAACTTCTAAACTTTTATTTTGGGCAAGTCCCAATCCAACTCTAAAGTTACGACTAAGTTCACTAGATGCAGTTAAAAATAGATCTCCCGCACCACTTAATCCCATAAAAGTTTCCTCATTCGCACCGTAATACTTACCAAATCTTGACATCTCAACCAATCCACGAGAAATCAAACTAGCCCTCGCATTTTGTCCTAAGTGTAAACCATCACAAATACCACTGGCAATTGCCAATACATTTTTATAAGCTCCCGCTATTTCAGCACCTATAACATCATCACTGTAATAAGTTTTTATAAATGGTGGGAAAAATTTATGAAAATCTTCGTAAAGTTCTTTATTTATACAATTTATCATAAGTGCAGTAGGAAGCCCTTTTATAACCTCTGATGCAAAAGAGGGGCCAGAAATAAATCCAAGATTTGATTCAGGCACAAACTCTTTATAAATATCGTTTAAAAAGTTTCCTGTATTGGCTTCTATCCCTTTAGCAGCGACAAGTATTTTTTGCCCGTTAAATTTGAAATTATCACTTAACCATTGTCGAATACTTTGAGCAGGGATTGCGATAACCAAATATTCACATTGTAAAGCTTCATCTAAAGATACAAAATTTTCTATATCTTTTTTAGTCCTGCTTGTGATTAAACATTTTTGTTTCCAAGACAGTGCAAAGTGAAGAGCTTGCCCCCACTTCCCAGCACCTATAACTGCAATTGCTGATTTTCTCATATCTTGATTGCCTTACTCTTATATTGTATAGCTTCTAATCTAGTACTGGCAATCATACCAAACGTATGTTTTAATTTGGCATTATCCAAACTATCATAAATAAATACAATTCTATCAAAAGATATATCTTGATTATTTAAGATTTTTGTTACATTTCCTAATTGTTCTTTTATCTCTTTCAAGATACGAAAAGTGACCTTACCACATTTTATTTCAAGTAATATAAGTTTCTCTTTTTTAATTATACAATCGCATAATTTTGGAGCATCACCAAATAATTCTTTTTGTAATACTGCATTTTTAAGTCCATTATCTGGTTTAAATATAAAAGTTATATCTTTTTTATCTATTTTGCATTTATTTTCTTTACACTCTTCAACTTCATAAAAAAGCGTATCAAGCTTACTTTTCATCTTCTAAAATCTTATCTGTTAATTGACCACTTTCTTCAAGTAGTTCATCTAAAGCTTCATCAAAATTTTCATTTGTTATACCAAATTTATCAATTTGCAATTCTTTAACTTCTGTCTCATTTTTATCATTTTTAAATAAATAAGCCGAAATATTCTCTTTTGATATAGTATCATCTGATTGTATCTTTAATTCATATTTTTTGATACAATTATTTATTTCTCCCAAGATATAATCACTATGTGTAGTTACAAGCACTTTAGCTCCAGCATTAGATAACATCACGATAAATTTTGCCATTTGTATTTGAGCTTTTGGATGCAGATGTGCTTCCGGTTCTTCAATTACAAAAAAAGTTTTTTTAATATCTTGTGTATTATTTAAAAATACTATAAATGGTAAAGTTTCAAGTGTAGCAGAAGAAGCCATATGTAAATCTATTTTTGTATTCTTTACAGAAAGATAATAATTAGTGTAACCTTGTTCTGTTGTATTTTCTTTAATTGAACCTTTAATAATGTTATTTTCAAGAAAGTTAATTAATTTTTGTATTTTAGATAAAGATTTTTTTCTTCTAATATTTCTTATATTATTCATTTTTATATCGGCAAACTTTTGAATAAAATCTATTGTAGGTTCTCCTAGTTTTGTTGCACTAGCTTGTCCTCTAAACTTATCTCTAAATATTCCTGCATATATCTCTTCCTGAGTTAATACAAAACCTGTTCTTGAAGCTGGGAAATAATAAGAGTTGTCATAATCATTTAGTATATTATATAGTTTATTAATCGATGTATTTATTAAACTATGCATTATTCTAAGAGGTATATTTTCTTCCTCTTCACTAAAATACTCCAAAGGAGTATCACAATAAATTTTTATTACCTTTTCTGGTATGACTTCTGTTTCAATTAAAAGTTTTTCTAAAATATTAATTTTAGTATTAAAACTATTATTAATAAGTTTTACCAATTCATTTAATACTAATTGATTTATATCTTGCAAAATTTTTGTTAAATATTCTATATCATCTATTTGACAAGACACTATAGTCCAAATTTGTTTTTCAAATTCATCATAATCAATTTGTTCTTCCTCAATTTCTTCAGAATAACTTTTTTTTATAGACTTAAAATATTCACTATAATTACTTGATAATTGATTTACAATAGATGATTGTATCTGATTTTGCTTATTCCAATTTCTTTTTCTACCACCCAAACTAGATATTTCTTTAAACAATTCATAAATAATATGAGCCATGTAACTCTTATTGGTAGAATTTTGCCCAACAAATAATGTTAAATTTTTAACTTCAACTTCTGCTTGTCGTATTTTTGCTAAGTTTTCTACTTTTAATTTCATTTGTTGCCTTTATATTTTTATGCCAATCTATCTTTAAGCAATTTATTCACAACTTGTGGATTTGCACTACCTTTACTTGCTTTCATAGTTTGACCTACAAAAAATCCAAATAATTTATCTTTTCCACTTTTGTATTGTTCTACTTTGTCTTGATTATTAGCTAAGATATCATCAATGATTGCCAATATCGCACCATCATCACTTACTTGTTTAAGTCCAAGTTTTTCAATAACAGCATCTACCTCAGCATCATTTTCCATTAAATAGTCAAGCACTTCTTTTCCGGCTTTTCCAGAGATATCTCCACTTTCAATAGCTTTCACTAAGGTACCTAATTTTATAGCATCTACAGGAGAAGTTGTTACATTCATACCCTCACTAAATCTTCCTTGTAATTCAACAGTAAGCCAAGTAGTTGCAGCTTTACCGCTAATACCTTGCCCCATCATATCTTCAAAATATTGTGCCATCTCTTTTGTTGCACAAATAACACCTGCATCATATTCTTTTAATCCAAACTCTTTAACAAATCTAGCTTTTTTAGCATCTGGAAGTTCTGGAATTTGTGAAAACTTTTCTATCATCTCATCTGTTATAACCAAAGGAAGCAAATCTGGATCTGGAAAATATCTATAATCAGCGGCATCTTCTTTCCCTCTCATACTTCTAGTTTCTCCCGTAGATACATCAAAAAGACGAGTTTCTTGAACAACTTCTTGGTCATAAACACCATCTTCCCAAGCTTCAACTTGTCTTTGTACTTCATAGGCAATTGCCTTTTCAATAAATTTAAAACTATTCATATTTTTAATTTCACATCTAGTATAAAGTTTTGTATCACCTTTTGGTCTAATAGATACATTTACATCTGCCCTAAAACTTCCCTCTTGCATATTTGCATTTGAAATATCAATATATCTTACAATTGAGTGGAGTTTTTTAAGATATAAAATTGCCTCTTCACTGCTTCTCATATCAGGATCAGATACGATTTCAAGCAAAGGTGTCCCTGCTCTATTTAAATCAACTTTTGAATGATCTCCCTCATGAGTATTTTTACCTGCATCATTTTCTAAATGTGCTCTTGTAACACCGATTCTTTTGTGACTGCCATCAGGAAAATCAATGATAACTTCACCTTCACCTACAACAGGTACTTCAAATTGAGATATTTGATAACCCGTAGGTAAATCAGGATAAAAATAGTTTTTTCTATTAAAAATTGATTTTTTATTTATTTTTGCATCTATTGCAGTTCCAAGTTGAATTGCTTTGTGTACTGCTTCTTTATTTATCACAGGTAATGCTCCAGGCAGGGCTAAACATGTAGGGCAAACATTTGTATTCGGTGCTTCTCCAAAACTTGTAGCACAACTACAAAATAATTTACTATTTGTGTTTAACTGAGCATGAACCTCTAAACCTATTACTACTTCAAACATATATTTATTCCTTCTTATCTTACTATTTTTTATCTTATAATTTTTATATCGGCTGTTATTTTTAAAGTCTCAAAATATTCTTTTAAATATGTTTGTTCCCTTTGATTCATAATTAAATTAAAAATTTTATTTTTAACCTGCTCAAACGGTAATACTTGAATAGTGTTTTTATTTTCTCTAAATTGTTCAATATTATTATCATAATACAATTGTATATCATCATCGTTAGCAACCTGTAATTTTCCTGTTGCTATTTTAGATATTAATTTTTGATTTAACAGTCGTTTTTTTATATCAGCTTCAAATACTTGATAATTTTGATTTTGTTTTATTACAGCTTCTTTAAATTCAATCATAGTCATACTATTAGCTTGAGCTAATTTAACTATATAAGACAAAATTTCCTCTTTAGAAATAGTTAAGTTATATCTTTTAACTTCTTCTTCATATAATATTTTATCTATCAACATACTTACTGCTTGGTTATGAGAAGATTTTCTTTGCTCCATAACTTCATCAATATCATATAATGTTATAACAGAATCATTTACAATTACAGCGATGGCATTTATTAAACCTGCATTCAAATATCCAGCAAGTATTAATACACCAAAAATATTTTTTATCATTATTCTAACCTTTTGTTAATTTAGTAGTTATTTTACCATAAATACACTATAATCATATTAAATATAATCTAAAAAACTATTTATGTTCTTTTAAAATCTTTTGCATCTCTTTATCAAAATCTGATTCTATCTTTTGAATTTTATTAAATTCTTCATATTCATTAAATGCTTTTTGTTCTGCTTGAATTCTTGAAACTGTTCCTTTATCTTCAAGTATTTTATACTCGTTAAATTCAAGAAACTTATTTACTGAATTTGATAGGCTTTCCATAGTAAAAGTTGTATTGTTTTTTATAATTCTTTCAATATAATCAAAGTATCCACTTATTGCACTTTCCAAGTCTTTTATGTCATCAATACTAAGATAATTTTTTGCAATAACTGTATCTGTTTTTAAAACTCTACCCTCTGGGGAATTTTTCCAAGTTTGCAATCCCATAAATGGTTTTGTTTGGTCTGCTTCTTTGTAAATTATTTCTGCTGATGTTTTTCCACTTATTGCATAATGAAATTTATTTTGTACTGTTGCATAAAAGTTTTTTGTAACTTCTGAATTTTTATCATAATCTATACTACACTCTGCAAATATATCTGTTATTTGTTGATATATTCTTCTTTCACTTGTACGAATTGAACGAACTCTTTCAAGTAGTTCTTTAAAATAATCTTTACCAAAATAACGACCGTTTTTCATTCTATCATCATCCATAGCAAAGCCTTTGATGATATACTCTTTTAATATTTTAGTAGCCCATATTCTAAATTGTGTAGCTTGTGAAGAGTTTACCCGATAACCAACTGAAAGGATTGCATCAAGATTATAAAATTTTGTATTATAATTCTTACCATCAGAAGCAGTATGTGCAATTTTTGCACTAACTGAATCTGCTTCTAATTCTTCACTTTCAAATATATTTTTTAAATGTTTCGTTATAACAGTTCTATCAACTCCAAAAAGTTCTGCTATTCTTTTTTGAGGTAACCATACTGTTTCATTGTGCATATAAATTTCTACTTTTATATCACTATTTGGTGTAGTATAAAGTAAAAAGTCTGTTAGTTCATCTTTTATGGTTAAATTA
>CBDETN010000018.1:0-56439 GCA_965242915.1 Arcobacteraceae bacterium | reverse complement strand
ATCTACTGAAATAAATTTTAAATCTCTTTGATTATCATAACCGTTCATATATACTAATGAGTAATCTATATTTTCTAAATAGCCATTATATTTAATAAATATAGTAGGTCTATTTTTATTCTTTTGTGTATCAAAATTATTATTATAATTAAAATTTACAAATGGATAGTATGGATTATTTTTAGATGGATATTTGTCTTTTACTTCATCTATTTTTGTAATAAATTCAACACTATCATCGTTTTCAAAAAAATATTTGTATGTTAAATTCATATTTCCAATTTTATTAGTTTCAAAAAGATCTATTAAATTTGAATTTATATTAAATACATTAACTATATTATATTCTTCCAATATTCCCCAATGTTTAACTTCCTTTCCAAAAATCAGAAAACTATTATTAAATTTATATTTTAAATATGCCTCATTTAAAGATATAAAAGTCCTTTTACTATCTTTTAAATCTTTTTGTAAATACAAATTTGTAATAAGAAGAATATTACCTGTTTTGTATTTTATTTTATTAGTAAAACTTAAAGTTTTCGCATAATTTATTTTAGAATCATTGTTATTGTTAAAATAGTCATACTCTAATTTTATTTTATTATTTGTATTTAAATCATTTGAATATAAAAATACAAAACCGATGACCATAAAAAGTATTGTTTTCATATTAATCTATAGGCTACAATTTATATTATTTTTAATACATTTATCTGAATCAACTTGAATTAATATATGATTAAAGCCAATATGTTCTAACTTATGCCTAATATCATCTGTAATTTTTTCACTTGTTTTTAAAGCTATATTATCATCATTTAAGACAATATGAAATGAGATAAAGTTATGTTTTGAGCTTGGTTTATGTATATGTAAGTCATGATATTCCACTATGTTGTCATTTGAATTTAAAATAATATCTTTTAATTCATCTTGTGATATATCTGTAATATTTATATCCATTAAAGAATAAAAACTTTTTTTCAAAAGTGGGTATGAATGGTTTAAAATATAAATTGAAAAAAGAATAGTTAAAACTGAATCTATATAATAAATCTTAAAGAAATATATAAATATACCAGCAATTATTACTCCTACTGAAATTAAAGCATCACTTAACATATGCAAATAAGCAGATTTAATATTTGCATCCTCTTCATGATGATGGTGCGAATGGTCATGATTAGGACAGCTAGAAACTTGCATTTTTGATAAAATATAAGCACTAATTCCATTAGCGATTACAGCTACAAATCCAACTATTATCATATAAATAGGCTCAATAATTTCAGGATTAATAAATCTAACAATCGCCTCATATATCATATAAAACATAGTAATAAATAAAAATAGTGTATTTACAAATGCAGCCATCATTTCAGCTTTTAAAAATCCAAATGTAAATTTAAAAGTTTTTTGTTTGGTACTAAATTTTAAAGCAATATAAGTAATAGTTATTGCAATTACATCTCCTGCATTATGTAAAGCATCTGCTATTAAAGCAAATGAATTTGATATTAACCCAAAGGTAATTTCGCTAAAAACTATAATTAGGTTAAAAATTATAATAAATAGTATCTTTTTTTCTTTCGTCATTCTTATTCTCCTAAAGCCATTTTGCTAAATTCTTGTTTTTTCAAATTTGCAAAGTTATTTTTGTTTTGTGTAATTAATAAACTTTCTTTTTTTGTTAATATATTTTTCATATGAATTTCATAAGAACTATAAATATTATTTTGTTCTCTATAATCACTAAAATTACATACTTTAAAAAGTCTATTTTGTTGATTGTAATATTCTATTTTTTCTAATAAAAAGCTTTTTTTATTTATATACATGATCTGTTTTTTATATCCAGAAGTAGAATCTTTTGGCATTCTTGGAATTATATATAATTTTAATGTTTCATTGTATTCATTCTTGTATATATATTTTTCATAATGACTTTTCATAATATCTTCATAGGTAAATTCACTGCCCATAAATGAACTTGATTTATTATTGTTTACTATCTTTTTAGTTCTTTTAATAGCAGACAGATATAGCCATTGTTTATCGCTCTTGTGTAAAAATTCATAAGTCAAGAGTTTTGTTCCCAATATATCTTTTGGATAAATGAACTCTATTAAATTTTTATTACCATTTTGTTGTTCTAAAATTTTTGATTTAAAAATTCTTTTTGATTTTGTACCTGAATTATTAATTAGTATTAAATTGATTTTTGAAATACTACTTTTAAATCCACTTGTAGTTTCATAATTTTTTTTCGCTATCTCTTTTGATGATATAGCAAAAAGGTTTATTGTGATTAAACACAAAAATATTATTTTTTTCATTTTATTTTCTCCTAAAAAGTTTCTTGATTGATTGAATATTTATAAATTTTGGTGTTGTTTTCTTGTAGTTAGTAAAATCTTTACCAAAAATGTTTAGTAAAATTGGCTCTTCAGCAATTGGTGCTAATAAAAACCATAAGATTGCCATTGCTCCAACAATATATAAATATAAAGAATTACAAAATATCATATATCCAAAAATCCATAAAATATCACCTGCATATTGTGGATTTCTGCTTATTTCATAAATACCTGTAGTCTTTAATTTAATTATATCTATGCCTAATGTTTCTTTTGTTTTAAAAGATACAAATCCAACTATACCAATATACAAACCAATTAAAATTATTGGCAAAGATATTATTTGAAGTATTACAGATTCAATAAAAAATGTATTAAAGTCAAGATAACCAATCAATACAATACCACCCATAAATATATAAGTAGGAACCCAATTTAAAATTAATTTAATTTTGGAGTTAAGTGGTGGCCAAAATTTTATTTTGCTACTTATTGTAATAAACATCATAATATTCAAAATTAATAAACTGTAAAATGTAGCATAAAATATAATATTAAGCATCTTTACTCCTATAGCTAAAATATAATAAAGATGGGAGCAATAATAAATCAACTATTAATGCCATAATTAATGATAGTGATGTGATTATCCCAAAATATTTATTTGGTGTAAAATCGCTAAATGAAAATATAGCAAATGATAACGATATTATAATTGTAGTTAAAATTATACCAGTACCTGCATATCTAAAAGCATAGTTTATAGATTCCTCTGTTGATTTATTTTCATTCTTATATTCATAGAATTTAGATAAAAAATGGAGTGTATCATCTACTGCTATTGATAATATAATAGCAAGGCTAATAGCAATTCCTAAATCCATACTAATACCTAGCCAACCCATAAATCCAAATGCTAATGCAACTGGTAATATATTTGGTAAAAGATAGATATAGAGTTTATTGATTTTTCTAAAAGCTATCAATAAAATTAAAATTAAAAATCCTAAAGTAAAATATAACGAATATAGAAGTGTGTTAGATACCGAATTTTGCATTTTTGCGAATAAAGCATAACTTCCATTAATTTCTATTGAATACAATTTCTTACTCCACCAGTTTTCAATCCAATTTAAAATTTCTAAATCTTTTTGTGTTCCTAGTAAGTTTACATGTAAAGTTAATTTAAGCAATTGTTCATTAACATTTTTTAAGTCTTGGATATTACTTCCGCTAGGCATTGACAACTCATATAAAAGTAAATATTGTGCAATTTCGTTTTTTGACTTAGGAATAATATAACTATCTTGGCTATTGTTATTAAAAGCTTTATTTGTTTGTTTTATAACATTAATTAAAGAAAAAGTTTTTTTTATATCTGAAAAATTATTTTTTAAATCCAAATTAAAATTTTCAATAGTTTTCAAAAATTTAGGGTCTTTTATTCCCCCTATTGTTTTGCTATCAACTACTATTTCATATGTAACTGGTCCTGTAATTTTTTTTTGAATAAAAGCTAAACTTTTTTGTATATCAACACCTTTATCAAAATATTCTATTAGATTACTATCTATTTTGATATATTTTATTCCGTATAGAGCAGACGATAATCCTATGATAAAAATTAAAATAATTGGTTTATAATACTTTCCAATGAATAAATTAAGAGTATTAAATTTTATTGTTGAAATAGATTTTACAGTAGTTGATTGTTTAGTTCTTAATAAAAAAATTGGAACTATAGTTAATGTAAGAAAAAATGCAATAATTACCGCAATAAAGATACTTTCACCTAATAATTGTACAGGTTCAATTGGACTAAACTTTAATGAATAAAAACCTATAGCAGTTGTCAAAGAAGTTAAAAATAGTGGTTTTATATTTTTTGATAATGTTATATAAACAAGCCTGTGATTATCAATACTTTTATCATAAATTCTTAAATATGTAGAATACATATGTATTGTATCAGCTAATCCAATAGCAATAATAAAAAGTGGGATATTAGCAGTAAAGTTATTTAGTTTATGTCCTAAAAAGCTTTCAATAGATATCGTTAATATTATTGTCAAGAATACTATTGATAGAGGGATAACAATACCTTTTAAACTTCTAAATATTATATATAACAATAAAATCATAGATAAAAAAATTAATGGCACAAAAATAGCTATATCATATTCAGCCAATCTTTCAAAAGCCATAGTTATTTCTGGTCCACCATGAATATGGAAA
Organism: Arcobacteraceae bacterium; assembly: GCA_965242915.1. GTDB lineage: Bacteria > Campylobacterota > Campylobacteria > Campylobacterales > Arcobacteraceae > CAJXII01. Next base: position 51,844 of record CBDETN010000018.1, on the reverse strand, counting down.
AGATAATTATTGTATTTATTTTCTTCTTCAATAATACGATAAACTTTATTCATCATCTCATGAATTGTATCTTTCTCAATTTTATTAACTTCACTACTAATTCTAGCTATTATCATAGTAGAATTTAAATTATTACCAATCAACCTATTCATAATATTTAATTCGTCGACAACTAAAGATTTTTTATATAATATCTCTTTATGATCTATGTTTTTAATAAAGTTTTCTACAACAAGCTCATCATCTTTAGTATATACATATTGATAATTAGTTAAAGAATCTACCTTACTTATATATTTAACATGCTCTAATTTTTTTGTTAATCTTATAATTGAACTTAAAGCATTTTTATTGAAAATCCCTTTTTTATCTTCAAATGCAATAATAACGGCATCATCATAAGAAAACTCATCAACATAGTTGTCATACTTGACTAAGGTGTCTTTAGTATACCAAATTCTCCAATTTGTATCAAATGCAATATCTTTTAAAAAATATCCAAAAAATAATGTAATCAATATAATAAATGCAATTACAACTTTGTAATATTTATCTAAGAAATGGATATATTTATTTAATAAAGTATTCATTAAAATCTCCTTGAAAATTACTATATCTTTTCATATATATATTTTGCATAATTAATAATATTTTTTTCCATATCTTAGCAACAAAAGAAAATTTAAAAATTATATTATATATTTTTGTAAAAATATCAGCTCTTTTAATGTCGCATTCTTTCAAACCTTCTCTTATAGATTTATCAATTTGTTTTAAATATTGTAATCTTATTATTTTTCTATCACATTGTTTTAGATGTATATAATCAAAATCATTAGAAATATTAATAGCATGAGAAAAATTGATACAAATTTTTCTAAACACAATTGGATAAGTGTATAAAAGATCTATATAAATATGTGCTAATATAAATATAATCCAAGCTAATATACTATCTGAAAATGGTATTAGTAAAAATAATCCTAAATTTATAAAATGGTTGATAGTAATTGGATAGCCAGGTAAAAACTCATTTCTTCGTAAATATGCCATACCAGAATATTTATGGATAAGAAAACTTGTATATAAAATTGGTGTCATTTCATGTGTTCCTGATATACTCAGAGGAATAATTGGAATTTTAGTTTTTAAGGCAGAATCTAAAAACCATGTTTGTGTTTTAAGTTTCATTTTACCGTTAATATATATTGACTTTGTAAAAACTGGTCTATTTTTCATCCAAACAGGCTTTAGTAATTCTCCATCACCACCTGGGGGAATTAGGACAGATGCCCCTGTTGATAATAAAAATTCAATATTTTTTCTACTGGCATTTTTTAAACCAGCCTTTATTGCTAAATATTTAATAACAGGAATTTTAAAAACTATTTCTTCTGAAATTAGATATAAGGGTGTTTTAAATTTTCTTTTGTTGTACCAATAGTCTAACGCTAATATAACATCAATAATTCCCCAAAAACCTTGTCCGTGATTAACTAAATACATAGTAGGATTGTTTTCATCAATTGAACTATCATTTTTTGAATTGTATCTTAGTAGTTTTATTAACCAAGAAAAAGATTTTAAAAATTTAAGTATATATTCTAAATCAATTCCTGCACTATTTTCATCATAATTTAGATTTTGCTTCATAACTTAAAGCTTTTTTTAATAATTTCGATTGTATATTTTAAATCATCAAAACTATGTGTTAATGTAATATTAAATCTTATTCTCTCTTGTCCTCTTCTCACTCCTGGTGGTATAATACCATTTGCATATATTTTATTTTTATGTAAAAACTTTGAGATTTTTAATGTTCTTTCTGTATTTCCAATTGGTATGACTACAATCGCACTATCACCAATTGCTTCAATATTATTTTTTAATAATTCTTTTGATAATTCCTTTCCATTTATTTTAATAATTTCTAAAGATTTTGTAGCTCCTGCTACAATAACTGGTGGAATAGAGGCAGATAAAATATAAGGTAAAGCTTTTAGCCTTAAGTATTTTATAATTTCTTGTTTTGCACAGATATATCCACCACTTGCACTTAAAGATTTACTTAGTGTACCTACATGTATATCAATATCAGATGATTTTAAATTATGATATTCAACAGTTCCTAATCCATTTTCTCCAATAATTCCAAATGCATGAGCATCATCTAGCATAGTCATACAATTATTTTGTTTTGCTAATTTGACTATGAGTGGTAAGTTTGTAATTTTTCCACTCATGCTGAATACTCCACAAGTTACAATGAGTTTATTTTTTGATTTGTCATTTTTCAATAATTTTTCAAGTTGCTCTATATTATTTTCTTCAAATAATCTTATCTTAGCACCACTAAGTTTAGCTCCCATAATGATACTTCCATGAGAATTTTTTTCTAAAAAAATTGTATCATTTTTTGAATATAATGTCGTTAGAACAATAATATTTGCCATAAATCCAGAACTGACTAATAATGTATCATCGTAATTATAAATTTGTTTAATTCTTCGATCATTGTTTTCCTTTCTTTGATACAACTATTTATAACTACCCATAATTATACAAATATCAACCTAAAACTTGCTAAATGGTACAAAAGTATGGCAATTTGACATACTTTCATTGATATATTACATAATTTGGTCAGATATCATCTGAAATTTACTATAAAAGGTATAAATTATGAAAAAAGATAAAAAATTATTAGATTTAGTTGTTGATAAAATAAGAGTGAAACATTATAGTATCAAAATTGAAAATATGAGTTTAAATGACACAAGATTTAACTTAATCATTACACCAAAAAATGATAATAATCTAACAATTTATAATATATCAATTCAAACCAAAGATGATACTACGATTAGAATTTGCTCAAGTATAAGTAAAGAGGGTTTGTAAAATCATTAAAAACTATCTTAAATTTACAAATTTTTAACTAAAAAGATCAACAAATACCTTATTTATTACAATATCTTAACTTTCTATATAATACATTAAAAATGTAATGATATCAGGTGTTTTAAAGCTAAGTTGCATAGAATGTATAATTAATAATTAGTTATCTCTCACAATATAAAGTATTATTATTAGAAACTAATTAGAACTAATATGTTTCTAAGTTTTCTTATAGTAAACTTTCTTTATCAATAAAAAAAGGAAAGAAAATGCAAAAAATAGTTAATAAGATACTAGAAGATGCTAAAGTAGCATATAAGGAGAGTATTATCATAGATAATGAAATAATTGAAGAAAAATTATTATCAATCATTGGTAATACAAAATTTATTCTCAATGAATTAGAAACTAATAAGAAACTAATAATTAAAAGTGATGAAGAAATTGAATCAAATGAAATTAATAAAGTAAAACGAAAAGTACCTCTTTGGTTAAATAAACCAAATCAATTCAACCATAAAATTTTAACAACTTTTATGAAGTTATCTGAAAATAACAAATATCCTATTAGTGTTTCATTACTTGAAACACATTCAAATATAGATGATAGTAGAAAATTCACATCACACTATAATCAAATGAAAATTATCTCAGAAAGAAATCATGGAAAAGTATTCAAAGAAGAAAATGGACAAGTTTCGTTATGGAAACCAATAGAAAATTTTGTAGTGAGCCAATTCTAAAATACAATTAAATAACCAATGAGATAACAAATCCTTAGGAAGAAGTTTCCACCTTTAAAATCCCTTAAAAATATAGAAAATTAAGCCACAATTTCCACCTCTTCTTTTTCTATATATTCAAGATATTTAAGAGGATTATATATCTCATTATTTTTATAAAGTGAATGCGCCAATAAAATTATTTTTCTCATTACTGCTATTTGTGCTAAGCTTTTACATTTGCCTCTACTTAGTAATTTATCATAAAAGTATTTCATCTCATCATTATAGATAATTGCTGACATAGTTGGCATAAATAGTATTCCTCTTACTAATGGTAAACCTTGTTTAGATATTTTAGCTTTATGATTTACTGATGTTCCTGATTCTTTTTTAATTGGATCTAGTCCAGTTAAAGCTGTAATATGTTGTCTTGATGCATTTGGGTATCTTAGAAAAAGATATAATAGAATAATACCACTTTTTTCACCAACACCATCTATTGAAACTATATTATCATATGATTTTTTTAATGATTTATCATCTTTTATAATTTTTAATATTTTAGATATTAGAGTATCTTGTTCTTTTTTTAAATTCTTAATTTTTCTTTGTACCTTATTTAATACATAATTATCTTCAAGGTTATATGTTACTGCTTCAAGATAGTTAGATAGTCTATTTTCTTCTTTTACTAATGATTGATAGTATTTCATCAAAGATCTTATTTGATGGGCTTTAGTATCTCTAAAAGGTACTTTAATATCATTAGGTTCAGCTAATATATACATACGAGATAACATTCTAGCATCTACTTTATCTGTTTTACTTCTATTTTTAATAGTTTTAGCAAATGATGAACTTTGATATGCTCCAACTTTAAAACATTTGATTTTTTGTTTTTCACAATAGCTTTCTAGCATAGTAGAATAACTACCTGTTGATTCATATACAAATATTATTTCATCAATATCTTTTTTTATTTTTCCATATAGTTTTTTTAATTTACTATATAACTTTTTTAATCCATCAGGACTATTTTCTAACTCTAAATCCATTTTATTCAATGGTATATAAATTTGCAATGTTGACTTCGCAACATCAATTCCGATATAATTATCCACGAGAACCTCCATTAAGTGAAGAGTTCGGTAGCATAGGCTTTCGCCTATGTGATATATACACTAAACCTACTTTTTCTTGTAAATGCAGTCTGATATTTTCTACCGACTCTGTTTCCACTCAAGTTTTTTAGTTTAGTTATTTATCTTCTTCCCAGACTCATTTTTGTACAATGTACAATAACGGTTTCAACAAGGATGTACAATATACCTAACCTTACTCTTGTAGTTTTTATTATACTACTTCTTGGGTGGTTTGGCATGATACAAAAACAAGTGTACAGTCTGAAATTTTAAGCTTTAAAGTTTCGATTAAATTAGCTCGTTCCCATTGTCCTCAACGGGAACGAGAGAAACTTTTATGAAGTTATATTGCATTGTCGCTTAACTCAGTCGTTATAAAATAACATCCAAAACTTTTTTAGCTAATTTAAGTGCCCTGCTTCTATGGCTGAATTCTTTTTTAATCTTGAAGTCTAGTTCCCCTAAAGTTTTATTAAATCCTTCAGGAATAAACATAGGGTCATATCCAAAACCACCCTCACCTACCTCTTTTTCAATAACATCTCCATACATCCAACCATGAACTGTATAAACTTCTTCTTTGTACATAATAGCGATACAAGCAGTATAAAATGCAGGTGTTTTTTTAAGATTTTGTTTTTTTAATTTTAAGATTAATTTTTCATTGTTTTGTTTATCAGTTGCTCCAACTCCGGCATATCTGGCACTATAAATATTTGGTTCATTATTTAAAACAGGTACAGATATACCGCTATCATCGGAAATCACAATCACATCACTGGCATCTTCTAACTTTTCATAAATAGCTTTTACTTTTATAATTGCATTAGCAGCGAATGTATCTCCATTTTCAATTATATCCATATCACCAACCACCTCTTTAAAAGGTACAACTTCATCGTTGGGCATAAGTGCCTTGAATTCCTTAATCTTTCCTAAATTTCCTGATGCAATAATAATCTTCATAGTTCTTTACCTTTTTTATAAATCAATAGCTATAAAGCTAGTGTGTTGTATAATCCGCGAATATTTTAACACATAAAAAATAAAATGCGACTTCTGTCGCATCGCGAAGATAAATTATTAGTAGCGGATAGGAAACACATGTTTAAATCAATCGCACCGCTTAGTGCAATTATTGCATTAAGATTTTTCGGTCTTTTTGTAGTATTACCGGTTATTTCAGTTTATGCTTTAAGTTTACCTGGCTCTACTCCTGCTTTAGTTGGTATTGTTATTGGTGGATATGCTATTACTCAGATGATTTTTCAAGTTCCTTTTGGAATAATGAGTGATAAACTTGGACGAAAAGGGACGATTATAGTCGGGCTTTTACTTTTTGCTATCGGTTCTATTATTTGTGCGATTTCTGTAGATATTTTAGGTTTGCTTCTTGGTAGATTTTTACAAGGAGCAGGTGCAATTGGTGCGGTAGTAACTGCAATGATAAGTGATATAGTAAGAGAAGAACAACGACCAAAAGCTATGGCTATTATGGGTGGAATGATAGCTATAAGTTTTGCACTTGCTATGGTAGTTGGTCCTACTTTAGGAGCATTTGCCGGTATTCATTCTTTATTTTATTTAACAGCCATTTTAGCATTAGCTTCTATTTTTATTTTAGTAAAAATAGTGCCAGATCCTCCGCAGGTTATACATACTTACCATAACAAAAGTAAATTATCATTTCTAGCACATCCTGAGCTAATCAAAATGAACATCACAAACTTTTTACAAAAAGGGATGATGACTTTTGCTTTTATGATAATACCCATTATTTTAACAAGAAGTTACGGTTGGGAATTGATGGATCTTTGGAAAATTTATCTTCCTGCTATGATTGCAGGTGTTTTTGCAATGGGACCAGCAGCTGTGATGGCAGAAAAAAAAGGCAAATTTAAAGAAATTTTACTTATAGGAATTGTATTTTTTGCTCTTTCATATTCTTTAATTGGAAATGCAAACAGCGAAACTTTATTTTTGACTGGTATTGTTGTATTTTTTATTGGTTTTAATATGCACGAACCAATTATGCAATCGCTAACAACTAGATATATAAAAGTTCATGAAAAAGGAAAAGTGCTTGGTGTATTTAACTCTTTTGGTTACTTTGGAACATTTATAGGTGGAGTTGTCGGCGGCTTATACTTTAAAGAGGTTGATGGAAGCTTTAGTCAGAGTTTAAGTGATATTTCTATGGTAATAGTATTTATTTCTCTTGCTTGGCTTTTATTAATTATAACATTGCCAAATCCATTAAATAAAAAGAATATTTATATTAATTTAGATGAAACAAATAAAGACAATCATATTAAGTTAGATACTTTAAATGGTTGTGATGAATGGTATATTAATAATACTGAAAATATTATAATTGTCAAATATGATGAAGAACTTCTTAATGAAGATAAAATAAAACAAATTTTAAGTTAACACTTCATTAATAATTTTATTATACAATCTATATATTATATGCTTTTAGGAAAATAAATGTCAACAGGAAATTCGCAAACTCATTTTGAAAGATTTTTAAGATTTTTTATTGAAAATTCAAGAATGAACTATACTTTATTTGTATTGGTTTTTGCTGTTGGTATCTGGTCATACACAAAAACTGCAAAAGAGATATTTCCTGCTTTTGAACTTGATATGATTTCAATCACCGGTTCTTATACAGGGGCAAGTGTTGATATCTTAAATAAAATGGCTGTTATAGAGATAGAAGACAATATAAAAAGTATAGAGGGTATTGATGATATATCTTCCATCATCAGCCCTAGTCGTTTTTCAATTATCATTGAACTGAAAAAAGGTTACAATAAATACAATGTTTCAAATAAAGTTAAAGATGCTGTATCTTTAATGAAAGGCAATCTTCCTGATGATATGGATGAACCTAGTGTAAATGTACTCGAACGGCACAAAGGTTTAATAGATATATCACTTACATCTAAAGTATTATCAACAGACCAAATGAAACCCTTCGCTACAAAATTTAAAAGTAAAATATTGGCTATTGAAGGAGTTGGGGATGCTACTATTTATGGAGATAGTGATAAATATTTTGAACTTTTGATAAATGAAAAAAAGATTCAGGCGATGGGTCTTAATCAAAATGACATTTTTACAGCTATATCTACTTTATCATATATATTTCCGGTTGGAACTATTGAGGATAAAAATAAACACTATTATATCTCAACTAACAATGGAGTAAAACTAGCATCTGATTTAAGAAATACATTATTGAAAATTGGAGATAAAACAATATATTTAAGCGATTTTGCATTTGTATCAAAAAAATATGAGGACTCATCTACACTATATTCATTTAATGGAGAAAATGCTTTATCTATTGCTGTTGACCAACAAGACACAGGAAATGCAATTGAGATAACAAAACAAATAGAACAACTCATAACACAATTAAACCAAAATCAACAAAATATAACTATAACAGTTGCTGATGACAATAGTAAAAGGATTAAAGACAGATTGAATATAGTTGTATCTAATATTATGTTAGGAATCATACTTATTACTATTCTTGTGATGTTGCTTATCAATGCTCGAATGTCATTTATTATCGCTATTGGTATCCCTACATCTTTTGTTATTGCTGCTATTTATTTTTATTTTTCAGGATACACAATAAATATGATTTCACTTGTAGGAGTCTTAATAGCCATTGGAATTGTAGTAGATGACGCAATTGTAGTAAGTGAAAATATACAACAACATATCGAAGAGGGGATGGAACCAAAAGAAGCTGCAATTAGAGGAGCTTCTGAGATGGTTAAACCCGTAACAATAGCTTCTCTTACTACACTGTTTTCATTTTTACCGATTTTGATGATAAGTGGAACTATGGGGGAAGTTATGAAACTAATCCCTATTGCACTTTCTGCATTGGTTGTGGCTTCACTTATAGAGTCTTTTGTCTTTTTGCCAATTCACGCAGCACATACACTTAAAATTGGTGCAAAGGTTACATCTTGGGAATTACCAAACAAATACTACAGTAAAATTATTCACTTATTTATGCGTTGGAAAAAAACTTTTTTAGTTTTATTCATAATTATTGTTCCTTTACTAATTGTTGTAAATATAAAAAATTCACGATTTCAAATGTTTCCAAAATTTGATTCTACTGATATAAAAATCTCTATGAAAGCTAATAAGAATACAACTTTAGAAGACTCATTTAAAATAGTTCAAGATATTGAAAAAGATTTGATGAAAGAAAAAAATAAATTTTTTATTAAAAGTATAGATTCTGTTGCCGGATACAGAAGAGACAGTGGAAGTACAACTGAGAGATTTCCTTATGTAATGTATATGACAGTTGAATTGCAAGAGTTAAAACCAGATAATATAATTGATAAATATGTCACACCATATTTGAGTTTTTATTATGATGACAAAGGTAGAACCCGAACACAAAAATCACAACAAATTGCAAAAAGATTAAAAAAGTTTTTGGATAAAAAGCAATATAAGGAAAAATATAATTTAGAAGATTTGGCTATTTTAGAAAAAAAAGTAGGTCCTATCAAATCTGATATAAAAATTGGACTTGTATCTTCAAGCAATCAAAAGATTATAAAATATATCAATAAACTTGACAATGAACTTAAAAGTTATAAGGGGATTAAAACAGTTTCAAATACAGTAAAATTTGGTATTGATGAGATAAAATTAAAAGTTAACTCTTACGGGGAAAGTTTAGGGATTGATGAAGTTTATATTGGAAGATATTTATCAAATATGTATATGCTGAAAAAACTCTCCGTTAGTTTTGACCACTCAAGTATGCTTGACCTTAAAATAAAAAGTATCAATAAAGATGACTTTGAAAATTTTAAAACAAGTGAAATACTTTTAAAAGATGGAACAATAGTAAGGCTGAACGAGGTTTGTGATTTTAATGTACAAAAATCATTGGAAAAACTTATCAAAGATAACGGGGAAGTAAACTTTTATGTTTTTGCAAATGTAAATCCGGATATCTTAACAGCAAATGAAGCTTTAGAGAGATTAGAACCATTATTAAGTCAAATAAAGCAAGATGGTGTCAAAATTGTACTAAAAGGTGAAGCTTCTAAAAATAAAGAGTTAAAAAATGATATGATGCTAGCATCATCATTGTCAATCGTACTTATAATGCTAGCTATGTTATATCTGTTTAACTCATTTAGAGAAACATTTATTGTGATGAGTATTATACCTTTTTCACTTTTAGGTGTTCTAGTAGGACATTCAATAATGGGGATAAATCTTAGTATGGCTGCTATGATTGGAGCTTTGGGATTAGCAGGAGTTGTTATCAATGACGGTATCATTATGATGACTTATTTGAAAAAAGCAAAAACACTTGATGATGTTTTTTATAGAGCCACAAAAAGATTCAGACCTATTATACTTACAACAATAACAACATTGATAGGTATGAGTTCATTGATATTTTTTCCAACCGGTCAAGCTGTTATTTTTCAGCCTATTGCAATAGCTCTTGGTTTTGGACTTGCTTGGGGAACTGTTTTAAATCTTATATATTTACCGGTTTTATATACTTTTGCATATAAAATAAAATAAAAATTATTCCCCTAGTTCCCACTCTCTGAGACTGTGAAATAACCTAAATAATTTTTAGGTTATTTCAGCAATCAAGTTTTTGATTTTTATAAATTCCAAATAATTTAATAAATCTAAAGTAATATTCTAAATTCATTGCATATATCAAGATATACTCTTCTATATCTTTTCTTATTTGTGTTAAATTACCTTTTTGTATGGATAGTATAAGTTTTTGAAATAGATTTATCCCTATAAGATTTAACATTCGTTTAAAATTATAGGTAAACATTATCAAGGCATTTTCACCTGATACTTTATTTTTACCTCTTACTAAAAAATGATCCCATCCAAGTGTTCTTTTTATAGTTCCAAATGGATGTTCAACTATTGAACCTCTTTTTTTAACTATATCTTTATATTCTTGTATTTTCATTTTTTTATTATGTTGTTCTGTAATATGTTCATATTCCCATCTATATAGTTGTTTATACGGTGTTTTAGTTGGAATACATTTATCTTTTAACGGACAAGCTTTACATACTAGACTTGTTCCTGTATATTTAAAACTAATTTTATTATTTTTTATTTGTATGGTAGCTCTTTTATTTAATTGTTTATTATTAGGACAAATATAACAATCATTTTCTTTATCATAATTAAATTTATCTTTTGGAAACTTACCTTTATCTATTTGTGCTTGTTGCTTATTAGCTTCTGGAACTATTGCATTAATATTATCTTCAACACACTTTTTAAATTCTTTACCACTATAATATCCTGTATCAGCTACTATATCTAATTTATTAACTTCTAGATTTTCTTTAGTTTCTTGTGACATTTTATGAAGTTGATTGAAATCATTACCTTTTGTAGATATATTAGTAGCCACTATAAATTTAAATGTACTATCTACTACTATTTGTGAATTATAAGCCATAAGGTTATGTGATGGTTTTTTCATTAAAGTTGCATCAGGGTCTGTTTTATTATATTGAGTTTTATTTAACTTTTCTAATAATTTTAAATTATTTGATAACTCTTTTTGTTGATATTTTAATTTTCTTAAATCTTTAGGTAATTTACTAGTTATAGTTAATGGTTGTATTTGTTTATCTGAAAACTCTAATAGCTTTAAATATTTCTCTATCTCATCTTCAACTTTAGTTAAATCTTTATCTAAAGTTTTTTTCATAATAAGTTGATTTTTAGAAGCATTAGCTCTTAAAAATGCACCATCTAAAGCTTTTATACCATCTCCTATTAAATTAACATTTTTACACAATAGTACAAATTCTTTAAATACTTGTTTTAAAGCTTTTGGATTATTTTTTCTAAAGTCCGCAATTGTATGATAGCTTGGTGTTAATCCAGAAGTTAACCATATTAGTTCTATATTTCTTTTAATCTCTTTTTCTAAAGCTCTACTGCTTCTAATTTTATTTATATATCCATAGATATATATCTTTAATAGTAATGATGGATTATAAGCTTTCTGACCATCTATCCTATCACTTTTTCTAGTATCATCAAATCCTAATTTTTCTAAATCCAATATATTTACATATGATTCTATTACTCTTACACTATTATCTTCATCTACATAATCATCAATACTTGGTGGAAATAATTGTGGTTGATTTCTTTCTTGACCTTGTTTATATTTAGTAGTCATAAAATACCTTTTAAAGCCTATTGTATATGGCTTTATATGATATTATTATATCAAAATATTGATTTGTATTTGATGAAATTATAGTGTATTTTTTTATTATATTGAGACTGTAAATATAGTTATTTCACAGTCTCAGAGAGTTGGAACGAGTTTATAAATTGGCAATTATTCAAAAGCCAATACCCTTTTACTTGTTTACGATGAAATAAATTTCATCTTTAAAGCACTAATTTTCATAGTACTTTTCTATCAAAAGTGTCTAGATAAAAAGTGATACGGTGTCTTTTTGGGAGTGATTTTTGCAAAAAATTTCAAAATGAAACTTTTTGGCTATTTTGTTCTGTTATAATTCGTTGAAACAAAAAAACAAGGTTTTATATTGTCAATGATATTGATGGTATATATTCTATAGAAGCTTTACAATATTTTATTGATGATGAATTAAAGCTGCATAGAGAAAATCATAATGCAGAACCTGCATATGATTTAATAAAGATTTATAATTTAATTGAAGGTGTTGTTATGTCTACTACAAAGTTTAATAATACTGCTATTAGAAAATTAAACAGACATGAAATGAAGTTAGTAATAGCTATAAAAATACTAAATGATGCTATTACTTTAGATAGTAAATATAGCAAAAATAGAAAAGATAGTTTTACGAAATTTACAGTATAAATCCCATTATTACAAAAGGTTGCACATGAATAAAATTAAAATAATGCTAATTGCATTATGTTTATCTCCACTGTTATTACAGGCTCAAGCAGATATTGAAGATCTAGAATATAAACTAGAGGGAATTGGATTAGTTGTTACAAGGAATATGAATGATTTACAAAAAGTTATTGCTGATGAGAATTTGTCAAAACAATCACTTCAAAATATTAATAAAAGGATAGCAATAATAAGAACAGGTCTTTCTTCTTTAGAAACTAGAATTATGAAACTTGAATCAAATGATAAAATTAAAAAAGCATTTCTTAATTTATTATTCCCACCATCTATGCAAAAAGAAGAAACTCATGAAAATATAAACAGTAAATTAGAAATTTATAAACCATCATTAGATCATTTAGGAATGACAATAAATGAGATTAATATTAATGATACTGTATCATCTAGTTATTTTGTTAATACTCATATTTTAAATGTAAGAAAAGAGGCAACTAAAAGTTCTCCTGTTATCGCAAAACTAAATTCTGGTGAAAGAATTAATATTTTAAATTGTAATGCATTGGGCTGGTGTCAGTTAACTGGTAAATATAATGGCTTTGTGGCAAAATATTTACTAATTAAGGATATAAATGAATAATATTTACAAAATTGCATTTTTAGATGACAATTCGAATAACAATACTACTTTTGCAAAAAGAATTGGATTTTCTCTTTTAACTTGTTTTTTACTTGTAGGATGTTCTAAAAATAATTTAAGGCAAGATGATAAAAAATATAAACATTCTTTTTCTTTAGAAAACAAAAGAAATCTAGATAAATTAGTTCAAGCTGGTCATGCACTAAAGTATGGAAAGAAAACAAATATTAAGCCTGAAGCTACACATATAGAAAAATTTGAAATATCTAAAGGCGAAAATGCTGAATCAATCTTTAGAAAAGCATCGGTTCTTACACAAAAGGTTTATGTAATAAATAACGGTAAAGAATTTACATCAACAATATCGACTGACAATATTAGAACTGAAAATGATATAAAGCTATACCTAAAGGTACAAGGATACAGTTTAGATATTAAAAATGATGGTAAGTATGCGATTGTAGAAATTGAAAAGATACAGAACAACTCTTATAAAATTTTAAAAGATATAAAAGTTGAAATTAAAGGGTATGCCCCTTTTGATATAGTTTTTAATGAACTAATTAGAGATACAGGTATTATATATAATCCAAATGATTTAGGTAAGTTAGCAAGTGTGCCGGCAAATTTTTATTTTAGTGGAAATTTAGCTGACTGTTTAATTTATGCAACTAATTTAATTGGAATTGATATTGAATTTGATGGTATGAATTTAATACACTCTAGAATGAAAACAGTCTTACTAGACTTTGAATTTCCAGTAAAAGATACTAAGTTTATTGCTAATATATCATCAAGTGCAGGGAGTATTGCAGGTTCATCTACTAGTACTAAATCCAATAATAAAACAAGCAGTATTAGTTCAAGCAGTACTAGTTCAAGCGGTACTAGTTCACTTGTATCAGCATATAGAAGTAATATTTCTAAAAAAGTAAGTAATATGTTAAAAAATCTTATAAGTGACAAGGGTGGATTTTCTTATATTTCAGAACTTGGTCAAATAAGTGTCACTGATTATCCTAAAAGAATCAAAACTATTACTAAAGTAATTAACAATTTAAATGATAAATTTAAAGAGCAAATAAAAATAGAATTAAAATTTTATAAATATACTACAAGTATAATTAAAGACAGAGGGATCAACTTAAGTGGTAAAATTAATGATTTTATTACTTATGGGATAACAAAGGGAACTTTAAATACGAATATTACTACCCCAAATTTTAATATGAATTTTAATGATGGTACAACTACCGCAATATTAAACTATTTAAATACTTATGGTAAAGCTAAAGTAGAACATACCATTTCATTTTTATCTAATAATAATCAATTAAGAGTAGAAAAAATAGCAAGCAATAGAGGTTATATTTCAAATATTGATTCAAGTGTAAGTGATGGTGTGACAACTACTGATATGACACCTTCTAGTATTAGTGATGGTAGTTTTATCGCAACTTTTGCAAGAACAATGAGTGGAAATAAAATAGCTTTAGAATTATTTTTAACTATTAATGATTTAAAACAGTTTGTAAATAGAACAGCTGGTAGTAATACCGTACAAACTCCTGATACGGATGAGCAATCACATTTTAATACAATTACTTTACAAAATAATGTACCTTATATTTTAAATCATTATGAAGTTAGAAGCAAAAATAATAAGAAAACAGCAATACCCGGGTTAGAGAATTATTCTTTTACAGATGCAATATCATCAGATAAGCATGATGATAAAGAACGAACATATATTATTACAGAAGTAAAAGTTACAAGAGGATACTAAAATAAATGTTAATCAATAAAAAACTTTTAAAGTACTATTTAGACAATAATATTATATATCAAACATTAAATAATAATAAAAAAATTGAGGATTATACTTTTTATGAAATACTGCAAGTTACTGAAGCAAAAGTAACATACAAAGGTATCGCTAGTATTCTAAATATTGAATTTATAGAAAGTGATTATCTATTAGAAGAAAATTATGAGCTTGAGGGATTAAATCAAGAAGATAATGAAAAACATGACCAATATTCTAAAAGATTAAAGAAATATAGAGAGTTGGAATATTTCTATGTAAAAAGAAAAAGTGATAATAGAAAGCTTATGTTATGTGTAAATCCTTTTGATGCAAGGGTAATTGCAGTAGACAATAATATTGACATCATACTTGTAACTAGTCAAACAATGACTAACATTTTTCATATTAAAAATAAAGATGATTATTTACTTGTTTATGAAAATGATATAGGAATAAGTACTTTTATTAAAAAAGTTATGGATACCGGTACAAGTTTTGGAGCAAGTGATATTAAGTTCCTATCTTTTCAAGCTGAAGTAAAAATAAAATTTAATATTGATGGTATATGGGGTGAATGGATGGGAATTGTATCCAAAATTTATAAAAATCAATTATTTTCATCATTAGCAAATATGGGTAAAGTAACTTATACTCATGGTATGAGTATTGATTTTGATATATTTACAGAAATCAAAAATATTAGGATGTTGTGGAGAGTTAATATAGCTCATACCATTGATGGTGGTGTTATAACTTTAAGAAGTGATAAAATTGATAGTGATGTTAAAACCCTTAAAGAATTAGGCTTTAGTGATAAAGCAATATTAGACCTTGAAAAAATAGGTACTTACAATAGTGGTAGTATATTAATTACAGGTGGTACCAGACAAGGTAAAACTTGGACACTAAATGCTTTGCTAGATATGTTAGCAAATAAGTATAAAAAAGATGTTGCATTACTTGGTAATCCTATTGAGAAAAGAATTAACAACACAACTATGAGACAACTTAAAACTAATGCAAAAGACAATAAATATAACATTACATTTGATTCCTTCCTTGAAGATCAATTAAGACAAAATAATGGAGTTATTGGAGTTGTTGAAGCAAGAAGTAGTGAAGATGCAAACAAGATGTTTGGTTTTGCTATTACAGATCATTTAGTATTATCTACAATTCATACACCAAACTTTGTATCAACATTAACTAGACTTATAGATACTATGAATGTACCTCACACAATAGTTGGTGATACCTTGAATAAAGTTATATCACAAAGATTGATTCCTGCTTTATGTCAACAGTGTAGAACTAAACAGGAGGATGGATTTACAGTAAACAAAGAAGGCTGTAATTCTTGTGTTCATGGTTATTCAGGTGAACAACTTATTTATGAAAAGGTTAATTTAAATAAAAAAGCAAAAATAATGATATCTGAAAAAATTATGGCTCATAAAATTTATGAATATTTATTATCAAATAATCTAGTAGATACATACCAAGATTCATTGTTAGAAAGACAAAAAGATGGGATTATTGATATCAATGAAAGGATAAATCATGAGTAATATGATATCTGCTTTTCAAGCTATAGAAGAATTTGAACTATCTGATTATATATTAGGTGAGGACTCTAGATTAAAAAAACAAAAAGAACTGTTTGTTCAATTTTTGATAGCAAGAAGTAGTTCCAATGAATCTTTGAATAATTCATGTGAATATTATATTAAACATAAACAAGATGCTAGATACTTACAGATTAACTATATTTTAAAGAGGATGATTAAAGATTTAGATAATGGATTGAATGTAGCGGATGTTCTTTTTAAACACTCTTTTTTAAGTAAAATAGAAGCAATATTATTAGAGCATGATGATTTTAATGAAGCTTTATCACTATTGGAAGATTTTAGACAAAATCAATCTTTATCTATAACTAAAATAATAGTAAAAAATTTTGTAAATGAAGGTAAATATCTTATCTTATTTTTTATTACACTATTTTTAATGAATGATATCTTAATAGAACATATATCTTTTAATAGAGACAGTATGGCACAATTAAGTAATGCTACAATAGATACCCCAATTTATATAGCAAATAAGTTTCTGCCTATAATATATTCTGTAATTTTTATTGCCTCATTCTTTTTAATAGTAAAGTTTCTGCATTTTACATACAAAGAGCATACGGAATATATATACAAACTCCCATTTAAACTCAATTTTAAATATTATGAAGATTATTTATCTATTTTTAATCTATTAAGATTATTTGAGAAATCTGGTAAATCTGATAGTGAAGTTGTTGAATATCTTGCTCATATAAATTTGAATACTGTTATTACCAAGCAATTTCAAAGTGGTATAAATATTTTAAAAGAGGGCGGAACAATAAATGAAATATTTAATAAAGACAATACCCCCCCGTCAATTAAAGATAAGGTTGACAATGGGGTATTATCTGACAAAAAGGATCAATACTATGGTCACATAATAGAAGATATTAAAAAGGAGGTACAAGAGCTTAAAGAACTTACAAAAAATAGAAGCAAAATCTTTTTTGGAGTTTTCGTATATGGTTTAATATTATGGTTTATGGTGGATTTTTATATCCAAGTACAGTCACCATTGATGGATTTTTCTCAACTAAAGTAGAAAATATAAAATAAGAAAAGGAAAAAAATGAAAATTTTAATGGCATTTATACTAGCACTTGGTGTTGGTATGTGGATAGAGAGGGTAACTACTCCTAAAGTAAGTAGTCCGATTGAAGCAATAAAAGCAAGAAATATAGTAAGAGAATTCTATAAAATAAGAGATGCTGCAAACATTTTTGCATACACTAGAAATTTTGATACAACAGATGTATCTGTATCTACTACTAAAAAGAGTTCTGGAATGAAAGTTACTGGTACTAATGCTGCTGCTGTATTAACATCGTCACAATTAGACGATGTTACTTTCGTACCTGCAATGGGAACTAGTAAAACAAAGATAAAAATTACTATTAAAGGTCTTGATAAGATTACTGATTCAGAAAAAGTAGTAAAAACAGCAATTGACGATAACAGTGATTTCACAATTACTGATACTTCTACTTCTGATGGTAAATTAGTAGTTGAGTGGAGTATTTAGAGCGATGACTATTCATGGCAAATACTTTAATTCTACAAAACTAGTTAAAAGCATTGATTCTCAACCGTTACAAGTAAAATACAATAAGTTATTTGCTGAAGATATTTCAGAGGGAAGTTACCCTCTTGAAATATTTATTGCTGTACTATCTTTTGAGATACATCACAGTTACAAGGAAAAAGTTTTTTTTATTAATGATAAAGATTCTATATTTGTAGTATTTGCAAACACTACAAAAAAAACTATTGTTCTTAATAAAGAAAATGAAACATTGCTTAGTAAAAATATTGACAGACTAGTGCTGGGTATTAGTTATAAGCCATATACTATAAATTTTGAACATGAATCAATGTCAAATATTACAAAAGAACAATTAAATATGGCTATTAGTGAATTACCTAGAATCCAGGACAAAAGAAAAGATAATAGCAATAATATTATGATGGGTATATCAATTGTGGGCATATTTACAATTAATTCATTATTGATTGCACCATATATCAAAGGTATTGCTCAAAATGATACTGCTGCTATAACTACTTTAGAAACCAAAAAGAATGATATTACTATAAAACTATCAGTAGTTAGCAAAAAGTTATCACTCATCAAAGCTCGTAATATCACATTGGATTATAAAACTACACTTAACTATGCTGATAAATATAAAAAGTATTCTATAAAGAATAGTAAATTACCAAAAAGCTTTACAATTAAAGAAGGAGTAATAATTTTTAATGGTTAATCAACTTAAACAATTAGTTATTCAATTTAATGATAAAATATCTAAACAAGATATCCATATTGGCAAAAAGCAGATATTACTGTTATTATCAATATTTTCTGTAGTATTTATTTATATAAAAAATACTGAAACAATTAAAATTATAATAAAAAACAAAGAAGATATATCAATTTCAAAACAAACAGTTAAGGATAGAACTACTTTTCTTGCTAAAAAAATTAAAGAATATGAATCTACTCCAAAAGTAGAAAAAATTTTATTTACCAAAAATCAAATTAACTCTTGGAAAAAGTTAATTCAAATTTATTCAATATCTTTATCAAGAAGATTAAAGATTAAAAATAAATCAGTATTATATATAGAAAAGTTTAATGGTAATACAGCTAAATATAAAAATACATCACTCTTAAGTGTAAAAATGAATACAAAAGTTATACCTATTAATATACAAGTTGAAGTAGCTTTATATCTATCTCAATTTGGATATGTTGAAAGCTATCAAAATGGTTTATTTACCATATACATAACAAAGGATAAACATGCTACATAAAAATTTAAATAAGTTTAAAAACAAGGAATCAAAACAATGAAAAAAACAATATTAATTATTTTTCCATTAGCAAGTATTTTATTTGCTCAACCAAATATTAGAAATGTTGATACTATTTTAACTAATAGCTTAAAACTTTTAAATGCTAATGAGAACAATAAAACAAAATCACCAAATCAAATAGTAGACTTAATGAATAATCAAAATAAACTATTGAGCATGTTTAATATAACTTTTTATTCAAAGAGAATACAAAAAGGCAATGTTGATAAATATATTTTAGCAACTAATAAAAATAGTGCTACTACTTTTTTCAAATTAAAAGAGGGATCAAAGTTTGGTATTTTTACAATTGATAAAATAGAAGATAGTTATATTAAATATAGTGTATCAAATATGGATGGTAGCTTTATTAAACCATATTCAATTATTACAACTAAAGAAAAGAAAAAACAATAAACTAAATTTACATAAAACAAAATAGGAGAATTACAATGTTTATATCAATGTTTTTAATTTTAATGTCAGCACTAGTTGGTACTGCATATATGGACCGAATAGCACTAGGTTCAAAAATAGAGAAGTATAATTATACAAAACTAAAAGCATCTGCTAAAAAAGAAGATGCTCTAAAAAGTGCTATTGTAAGATATATTATAGATAAAAATACAGAGCCTACGATGCAGAATTTAATAGATAACGGATATCTTGCTTCAATTGATACTGATAATAATTTTGGAAATACATACAGCTTTGTAATAGATAGAAGTAAAGCTACTATAGATATCAGTACAACTTTTGCTACTGCTACACAAAAAGATATTTATTTAAAGCTTTATACAAGAACATTTAAAGGTACTAGTATTGGAAATACTGTTACTACTAAACATTTAATTCCTACAGATTTTTTAAATAATATTGATATTAGTGATAGTTTTAGAACGGCTGTTCAAGATGCAGCTCCTGATGCATCTGCATATACATTTTGGATAGATACATCTTCAGAACCTGCAGTTAGAAAAGTTTCAAATGGTACTGATTGGAAAATTTATGAACTTTCTATTCGTGGAGTTGCTGCAGTTTCTACAACAAATACTGAAGCTAGTGCTGATGATTTACCAACTAATGGTGCTAGTGTCGGAGATATAAAATATGTATATAACTCAACAAAAGGGACTATAAATGAATATGTTTATTATAACAATAGTTGGATTAAAAAAGTAAACGCTTCTTGTTCTCCATCTAGTGAAAAGAAATGTCCTGTTGGATTTGTATATATACCAGGTAGTATCAATCTAGAGGGTGCTGCAAAAGGATGGTGTGTGGCTAAATATGAGATGTCACCATTTAATATTTCAGGTTGGTATTTTAATGGGAATTTTAGAGTTTATGAATATAAAAAAGAGTATGAAAATGATAACTGGAAAAACATTACATCAAAACCAGGTCGGTATCCAATAGGCTATGTATCATCCAATAATGCAAGAGCTGCATGTGCAAATAGGCTATCTGATTACAATGGAAAAGTACTAAGAGGAGGAAGCCCTATGAGGTACCAAGTTCATAAAGCCCTAATAAAGGACTTATCATTAAATAGTGAGAATTGGAGTAGTGGAGTTGTTGGTTCTGGATATATTTATACAGGAAATAATGACGGCTTGCAAGTTGTTGAAGGTGGAGACAATTCACATGCTCTTGCTGCATCAAGTGATGATACACAAGGATATATTGGTACAGGAAATGTAGAAGGTGATCAAAAAAGAACACTAAAGTTATCTAATGGTCAAACACTTTGGGATATAGGTGGAAATTTATGGGAACAAATGTATGAAGGACACAATTTTTTCCCTGCCGATTGCAGAGCACATGGGTGGGGAGATTATAGGAGCGGTGAAGTTTTTTCACCATCAGTAATTACAGAAAGTTTAAAAAACTGGAATAATATAGTTAATAAAATTGGTAGAAGGCATTGTTACGGAAACTTAGTACAAGATTCTCCTAGATATGGGCTCTTTGTAGGTGGCTATTTCCAAAGTCGTGCTCTAGGTAATAGTACTGGCATTTTCTCTTCTTGGTGGGACCATCAGCAGCCGTCGCATAGAGACCCCTCTCGGGGGGTTCGCTGCATTGTCCCTGCTCAATAGAGCAGGAGTAAAGGTTCTTGCCAACTGGCTTCTTGCCTCTTGCATTCCCCTAGTTCCCACTCTCTGAGACTGTGAAATAACTATATTTACAGTCTCAGAGAGTTGGAACGAGTTTATAAAGATTACTTAATAATAGCATTTGCACAAACATATGCAGATGCCCATGCCCAATGAAGATTATATCCACCGCATTGACCGTCTACATCTAAAACTTCGCCTGTAAAATAAAGTCCTTTTTGTAATTTTGACTGCATAGTTTTAGATTCAATTTGTGATACATCAACTCCGCCGGCACTAATCTCCGCCGTTTCAAATCCTTTTGTATCATTAATATTTATTTTCATATTTTTCATAAAATAAACCAAACTCATAATATCTTTTTTATTTAATTCGTCAGCTTTGGATTTGTCTTTTTTAATACCACAGTTATCAATCACAAATTTAATAAGCTTTTTATGTAAAAATCCTTCAAGCCAGAAATATTTATCTTTATCATTACTGTTCTTTAATCTTTTAGTTAATTTTGATATTAAAATATCTTTACTGATATTTGGAAAAATATCAAGCTTAACAACAACCCTGCTCCCTATAGTTAAAGAATAAGAAGCTTCTCTGCTTATATCCAAAATTGCATTACCTGATATACCGTATACAGTAAATAAAACATCCCCTAATGCACTTTGACTAAACTCTTTATTTATCTCCAAATCAACTTTAGAATCAATTTTTACACCACTTAAACTTTTTGTATCTATGCAGTCACTTTTTAACTGTACAAGAGAAGCAAAAGGCTTGATTATATTATGCCCGAAACTTCTGGCAAATTTATAACCGCTGTCACTGCTTCCCAGTTTTGGCATTGCATTTGTACCGCTTGCTATAATAACTGTAGTAAACTCTTTTTGATTTTTGTCATACTCCAAAATAAACTTATCATTTTCAAACTTTATTAGCTGTATTTGGGTATTTAAAATAAACTCAACACCAACTCTTTTAGCTTCATAAACTAATAAATCAACTACACTAGAAGCTTGCAAAGACATAGGATAGACTCTGCTGTTTTCCCTTGTCACCAAATCTAATCCTAATTGTTCAAAGAATTGTTGGAATTTTTGATAATTAAATTGTGAGAGAGGATACTTTACAAATTCTATATCTGTAGAGTTGAAATTTGATAATGATATATTTTGATTTGAGATATTACATCTGCCATTACCCGTAGCTAATATCTTCCTGCCTATTTTGGTATTCTTTTCATATACACAAACTTTAAATCCTGCACGGGAGAGTATAATAGAGCAGAGCAATCCAGAAGCACCACCCCCTACAATGGCAATTGATAAATTATTCAATAGTAAAAGTTGTTTTAAACTCTTCTTCTCCATCAACTACTTTAAAAATCCAAGTACCGTGTGTACGACCCTCTATATACCTATAATCATAAACTGAACCATGACCGGCAGGAATAATTAATTCTTTTATTCTTGTAACTTTTCCATCTGGTTCTATCCAAATAAAAGATACATTTTTATCATAATTAACTCTTATATGACTGTACTTACAGATTATTGAATTTTCATCTTCTAAAAGAATACAATCTACACTTTTATCTTGAGCGAATAAACTACCATTTATAAAAATAATCATCAACGCTATATAGAAAAATTTATTCATAACTCACTCCTATTAAGTTTATTTAATACACTTCTAAATCAAAACTATCAATATCCGCTTCAATTATACAATGCTTAACATTATCTTCAATCATTATATCAAATAAAATTTTATAATATACTTCGTCAGTTTTAATATTAGTAAATTTATATGATGAATGTTCCATTAAAGCGTTAAGAAGTTTATCACGTATTTTATTTGCCCGCTCTAACACTTCATCTGCTTCTTCCATATTCATACCCATCTCATCATACTCAAAACTATTAAATTCTAAACAAAAATCATAAAATCTTTTTACTAATCTTGCCTCTTGAATCAAAGAAATTCTTAACTTTTCAAATATTTCATCTTGCAATTCATCTATTATCTCTTCATCAACTACTTCTGACATTGAGTCAGAAATTTTTATCTCTTCCAAAATTTCTGTTGTTCGTAATTCTTCACTATTTTTATCTTCTTTATTCATAATCTCTCCAAATTGTTTTTTCATCCATCCCGACTCTATTAACTAAAACTTCAAACGGTTTATAATCTTCTTTATATCCCATACTACGATGATCTTTTATCCAATATCCAAGATAAAGGTATGGTAATTTCATCTGTTTTGCCAAACTGATTTGTGCTAAAATAGAATATTTTCCAAGCGACAAATCTTTAAAATCATGGTCATAATAACAATAAATAGCTGACATCCCATCTTCAAACACATCTACAAGGGCAACTGCAACCAATTTTTCATCTCTAAAATAAAGTAATTCTTTCCCGTATTTATTTGCCCCTGTTACATAAGACTGATAATAACTATCAGGAGTAACAGGCTCATACTTCCAATTCTTCTTATCATGCATATATGAATGATACTTATCAAATAAATTTAAATGATCAATACTTATAGTTGGTTCTTGAATATAAACTTCAGTATTTTTATTTTTATTTATCACTCTTTTTTGTGATCTTGAAAACTGGAATTTATCAATATCAATTCGTATAGTTACACATTCGTTGCAAGCTTTACACTCAGGAACAAAATGCATATTTCCAAATCGCCGCCAACCCCGTTCACACATCTGCGAATGTTCACCTACAGTACACTTATCCATATACTTATACCGCATATCCGAACTCTTATCATTAAAGTATGGACATTGCTTACCCTCTTCTACAACTTCAATTATATTATCATCTTTTTTCATCAAATGATTGTAACACATTTTTATAAAATTTATAGTACAATATAGACAAACTTAACTTAAGTAAATAATTTTTTTAAACTACCAAGATAGAAAATACAAGGATATATAATGAGTATTTCAGATGATACAATAGAAAAAATCAGAAAAAGCAATTGTTCAACAGATGAAACATTTTTTCAAGCAGTTGAGGAGGTTTTAGATAGTTTAAAACCAGTTTTAGACAGCTATCCAATCTATGCTAGACATGCTATTGTAGAGAGATTAACTACACCTGACAGAGAATTTAAATTTAAAGTTGTATGGATGGATGATAATCAAAATATCCGAGTAAATACCGGATATAGAGTTCAATTTAATAATGCTCTAGGACCATATAAAGGTGGATTGCGATTTCATCCAAGTGTAAACAGTGGAATTTTAAAATTTTTGGGATTTGAACAAATCTTTAAAAACTCACTTACAGGGCTTCCTATTGGCGGGGCAAAAGGTGGAAGTGATTTTAATCCCAAAGGAAAATCAGATTTTGAAGTTATGAAATTTTGTAGCGCTTATATGACTGAGCTTCATAAATATATAGGACCTCGTATTGATGTACCTGCCGGAGATATTGGAGTAGGAAGCAGAGAAATTGGATATTTATTTGGTGAGTATAAAAAAATCACATCATCTTATGAAGGTGTTTTAACAGGCAAGCCATTTATGTTTGGTGGAAGTTTAATGAGACCGGAGGCTACGGGATATGGATGTGTTTATTTTACAGATGAGATGTTAAAGTATGCCGGTGTTGATGGTTTCAAAGATAGGATTTGTACTGTAAGCGGTGCAGGTAATGTAGCAATTCACACTATTGAAAAACTTTATGCCTTGGGTGCCAAACCTGTTACTTGCAGTGACAGCAAAGGGACTATTTATGATTCAAGAGGAATTGACTTAGAACTTTTAAAAGAGTTAAAGATAAACAAAAGAACTTCATTAGAAGAATATTGTACTACAAACAGTGATGCTGTTTATACTAAAGTTGAAGATTATCCTGAGGGTGGTCATGAGGTATGGAATATACCGTGTGACTGTGCATTTCCAAGTGCTACACAAAATGAACTGACAGATATAGATGCTAAGCATTTAATAGAAAATGGATGTATCTCCGTAAGTGAAGGTGCAAATATGCCGTCAACTCCTGAAGCAATAGATTTATTTAAAGAAAATAAGATTTTATTTGCTCCTGCCAAAGCTGCAAATGCCGGCGGAGTAGCTGTAAGTGAATTTGAGATGTCTCAAAATGCTGCAATGGCAAAATGGTCATATGAAACAGTTGATGAAAGATTGGAAAAAACCATGAGAGCTATTTGTAAAAGGGTACATTTAACAGCCAAAGATTATGGTGTTGACGGTAACTATGTAGATGGGGCAAATATTGCCGGATTTAAAAGAGTTGCTGATGCTATGATTGCTGAAGGAATATAGAAATATTGCTAAATACCAAATGTAAAGATTTAAAACTTATAATTAAAAGACAACCGGCTGTGTTGGTTTATTTCAGTGGTGAAAATTGCAGAGTTTGTAATGCCTTACAACCTAAAATAAAAGCCTCTTTTGATGAATACTTTCCTAAAATAAAACAAATTTATTTAGATGCAAAAACAGACCAAGATATTGCTATAAATTTTAATGTATTTTCAGTACCTACTATCTTAGTGTTCTTAGATAGAAAAGAACACTTGCGAAAAGGTCGTAATATATCTATCTCTCAATTTATAGAAGAGGTAAAACGACCTTATGATTTATTTTTAAGCTAGAGATTAAAAACTATGAAAAAATTATTATCAATTATTGGTTTAATGCTGCTTTCTTTTCAATTAATCCAAGTAGATCAATTAAATCCCCAATATAATAAAAAAGATGAGATAACAGTACCAAAAGAAATAATGGCAATATTCAAAAGAGCTTGTTATGATTGTCATTCTAATGATACAGTTTGGCCTTGGTATGGAAAAATAGCACCAATATCTTGGAGTGTGGCGAGACATGTTAAAAATGGTCGTGCCTATGTAAATTTTTCAATTTGGGAAACATATACAGCTAAACAAAAAGATAAAAAGCTGGAAGAAATTTATAGAACAATGTATAAAGCTATGCCGCCGCAAAGTTATATTCAATGGCACGAAGAAGCAAAAATCACACAAGAAGATATAAAATTAATTAGAGATTGGACAGGCAAAGCTCCTTACTGATAAATATGCACCATGTAAAGATTATCTTCAAAAGTTACACTTTTTAGACAAAAAATATAATATAATGATTTTATGAAGATATTTATAGTTGAAGATGCTTGCAAATTAAATAGAGTAATAACAGAGAATCTAGAGAAATTGGGTTATGAGATAACCTCATTTACTGATGGGAAAGAAGCTTTTGATAATATTTGTGAAGATTTTGATATTTATTTGATTGATATTAATTTGCCAAGTATTAATGGTTTAGAGCTTGTAAAGCAAATAAAACTGTTAAATATTGATACGAAGATTTTTATTATAAGTGGTGATAATAATATCGAAACCATTGTTAAAGCTTATGAATTGGGTTGTGATGATTACTTGAAAAAACCACTTGATATTAGAGAGATAGTTATAAAAATAAATCATTCTTTATTAAAATCATCACAATTAATAAAACTGTGTAATAATTGTACTTTTGCTCCACTTAACAAATTAATGTACTATAAAGATAGTGTCATACAACTTACTAATAAAGAAACTCTACTTTTAAATATACTTATTAAAAATATGGGAAATACAGTTTCAAATACAGAAATAGAAAGTTATGTGTGGGGTGAAACTGTAGGAAATGGTTATATAAGACAACTTGTCTCTAAACTTAGAAAATCCTTTCCTTACCTAATTATAAAAAATCATGCAGCAAATGGATACAGAATTGAGAAGTATGACAACGATTGAAGATATAAACAATATTGATTTTGGTCCAATATTTAATTATAAATTGGAAGATGACGCAATTTTTTATGCCTTAAACAATACAAGCTTGATTACTAAAGAACTATGTAAAATCACATACATCTTAAAAAATTTAGATATAGAGTATACAATTGATGAAAACTATAATATAAAAGTAGAAATAATATAATTTAAACAATAGAATACTTAATTATTAAATAAAGAGTATTTTAGTATAATAAATAATGATAAAATTTATATATATTTTAATTTTAATGGGATTTTTTCTTTTGCCACTACAGGCAAATGAGCAAATAAAATGAATCAGTATAAAAACAGCCGTTATATTCAATACATTATGTGCAAAGTGTCATGAAGGTAGATGTAGTGGCAGACGTCTTTATGGTGGTCATAAATCAGCAAACAGTCATATAAAACGATATGCAAGTGATTCAAAACTCAGCGAAAATGAAACAAAAGATTTTTTACTCTTCTAAATTATATGAAAATAGAGTGTGCTTTGTTAATGCCCCATAACGGTGCTTGGGAACAGCAAAATCTATCACACTTTGCTTTACCTTCTAATAAAGGTTATTTTATCCCTCTGGGTAATCTGGAAATTGGTAAATACAATCTATCTTTTTCCACAAAAAAAAATATCTCTTTTAGAGTAGAAGTGATTTCAAATCGCCTTAATCATTATGTAGATAAATCTGTTTGTTCCCATCAAAAAGAATATATATTCTCTTTTACTGTTGATGAGTCGGCAAATAGTTTTTTGCGAGTCTTAAGTAACAAGCATTTACATTTGATGGAACTAGAACTTAAAAAATATTAATATTTATCAACTATATATACATTTTGAGCTATAATTACAAATATGAAAGCACAAGCACAAGAGATATTAGAAGACAAATCACTATTATTAACACAAGCCTATTTTAAACTTCAAAAACTATTTGAAAAAAAGTACGGAAAAGATACTGTAGTTTTAATAGAAGTTGGTACTTTTTTTGAAACTTATGAAGTAAATAATGATATTGAACAAATTGGAAAAGCTAAAGAGATAGCTGAACTTTTGAATATCCAGCTAACACGCAAAAACAAATCAATTTTAGAAAATTCCCAAGAAAATCCGCTTATGGCAGGAGTTCCTGTAGTATCTTTTGAAAAGCATTTAAGCCGCATAATTGCGGAAGAAAAATACACAATAGTTATTATAAAACAGCGAGGCACTCCGCCAAATGTCAAAAGAGTTTTAGAAGCTATAATTTCTCCGGGAACTAACTTTGATTTTGTTTTAAATTCTGATGAAAACAATACAACTTCAATCATCATAGACCAAGTAAAAGGTAACTATTTAGTTGGATACAGTGCTATTGATGTGACTACGGGTAAGTGTTATTTTAATGAAGTATATGGAACAAGCGAAGATCCAAGTTTTGCTCTTGATGAAGTATTTAACTATATGAATATGCACAAAACAAATGAAATTATTATTACTTTTGCCAATAAAGATATAAATCAAAAAGAGATTATTAATTATCTTGAATGTGAACATAAAACTTATCATATTAGTACCTTAAAAGCTAAAGTGGGTTATCAAAATGATCTGTTTAGAAATGTATTTAATATTCAATCACTTCTTACACCAATTGAACATCTTGATATGGAAAGATATGCTCTTGCAAGTGAGAGTTTGGCTATTTTAATTGATTTTATAATTACACATGATAGTAGTATTTGCCAGAAATTATCATATCCTGTTAAACTGGATGTTAGTCGTTATGTTTATCTAGGAAACAATACTTTAGAACAATTAAATATTATTGAATCTGCTCATCAAAGCAGTATAAGTAAACTTATAAACAACACTTCTACAGCAATGGGAAAAAGACTTTTAAAAGAGAGATTAACTCATCCAATAAAAGATGGAAAAGAGCTTTTACGAAGATATGCTTTATCAAAAGAACTTTATGATTATCATGCACCAATAGAGGGTGAGTTAGCAAATATTTATGATATTGAAAGACTAACACGTCGAATTAAACTTAATCGTCTGCATCCTTTTGAGCTTAGTTATCTTTATGATTCACTTTTAAGTATAAAAGAAATTGTTAAATTTATGGAAAGCTACAAATTTTTTAAATCTCCTTGTAAAAGTAGTGAATTAGAGTTGTTCCTTGAAAATATTTCTAATACTTTTAATCTAGATATTTGCGGTCGTTATATGTTAAAAGATGTTGATACTAATATGATTCAAGATGGAATCAATGTCCAAATCGATGAACTTTTAACTGAAAACGAGCAATTAAAAGATAAGCTGAATATTTTTAAAAGTCATATTTTAAAATATCTAAAGACCAGCGACGAGAACTTTATCCAAATAAACAGACTTGATAAAGAAGGTTTTTTTATTCAAC
The DNA here is from genome assembly GCA_965242915.1 of Arcobacteraceae bacterium. GTDB lineage: Bacteria > Campylobacterota > Campylobacteria > Campylobacterales > Arcobacteraceae > CAJXII01. Next base: position 21,893 of record CBDETN010000018.1, on the reverse strand, counting down.
TTACAAAAACCAGATACTCTTTAATCAAAGATGAATTAGAAGAATCTCATCTGATAATTGATGATGAGTTATATCTGTTTAAAGATTTTAAAACAAAAATACAAACAACAAATGTAAAAATATCAAATAAATTGACTGAAACTATCTCTGATAAGTATGTACACAATTTAAAGAAAATAATTGAACTTAATAAGATGGTTTTTAAAGAACAAATTAAACTCTATGAATCTAAGTATTCTAATATCTTGTCTGACTTATGTATGTTTATTGCAGAAATTGATTTAACAGTCTCAAATATTAAAACAGCTAAAAAGTATAACTATATCTGTCCAAAAATTGTTAAAACCGATGATAGGAACAACTTTTTAGAACTCATAGACTTAAGACATCCTCTAATTGAAAACAACCAAGATATAGGGCTTTATGTACCAAATGACATCATCTTAGGTGATTTAAACTTAACAAGTGATGATTATAAAAACAATATTATCATACAAAATAGTAAATACGATAATATAAATGATAATAAAATGCACGGTATATTGTTGTACGGAATAAACAGCAGTGGTAAATCTTCACTGATGAAATCTATTGGTATTGCTGTATGTTTAGCACAAGCTGGTTTTTTTGTACCTGCCAAGTCTATGAGATTTTCTCTTTTTGACAGTATATTTACACGAATTAGCGGTGCTGATAATATTAGTAAAGGTTTATCCTCATTTGCCGTTGAGATGTTAGAATTAAAAAATATATTCAATCGAGCAACTTCAAATGCACTTATATTAGGTGATGAGATAAGTCATAGTACAGAAACTACAAGTGGTGTCAGTATCGTTGCATCTGCTATTTTAAAACTCTCATCATTAAAATCTATTTTTATATTTGCCACACACTTGCACCAACTTCCACAACTAGAAGAAATTGAACAACTTAAAAATATAATTTGCCTGCATTTAAGTGTTATGTATGAAGATAAGGAAGACAAACTAATATTTGACCGAAAACTAAAATATGGAAGCGGCAGTAGTATTTATGGATTGGAATTTGCTAAATCTCTTCATATAGATAAAGAGTTTTTAGATACAGCTAATGCTATACGAAAGAGGATCACTGATGATTATAATACAATTGAACGACTTAGTCAAAAGAAATCAAGCAAATATAATAAAGATTTATATGTAACCAGCTGTGCAATTTGTGGAGCAAAAGTTGATGAGATCCATCACATTCAAGAGCAACAAAATGCCGATAACCAAGGTTTTATCGGGCATATCAATAAAAATCATAAGTTTAACCTTATTCCACTTTGTAAGAAACATCATAAATTAGTTCATGATGGAAAAATTAACATAAATGGATTTGTTACTACGAGTAAAGGGTTAGAATTACATTACTCTAGTTTAGATGAATAGGATGATTTCATTCCAAAATTGAGCTATAAATATATAAATTTAATTTAATAGTCCTAATTCCTCTACAATATCTCTGGTTAATTTACTTAATGGTCTTTTATGTAAATCTTTAATATCAAAATAATTTGAAAATAAAAAACGATAAATTTCATCATCAGTAAATCCAAAACCTTTTAATTCTTTAATATAAGTATCTGGATAATTGAGTTTTTTTATAATTAGTTCAATTACAATATCTTTATGATTTTGACATATTGCTTCTAACTGAAAATATTTATTATTTTTTTGATATTTTGTATCAAGGATTATTTTTATATTATCTTCATCTTTAAATTTGATATTTTTTAAATCAATATTTGTTAATAACTTTAAATTATTAAGAGTATATGAAAATGTAAAATCATTATTTTTTACATTATAAGGACTTAATAATTTATCTTTATAGCTATCGTTTGTCAAGCGAACTGCTAAAATGGGCAGGTAAAAGTTAAAAATAGTTACACTCTGAAACTTAAACCAACACTACTTTGGACCAATTATTTATTTAAATTACTATCAATTTTCTCCTTATTATTAAATATATCTGAAGCTATTAATCCTGATTCTTTTTTCTCTTTTAATCTATAACTATCACCTTGAATATTTATAATATGTGAATGGTGTAATATTCTGTCAAGAATAGCTGTCGTTACAACTTTATCACCTGCAAATATTTGCACCCATTTGCTAAATACTAAATTTGAAGTTAGTATAGTTGAACCTTTTTCATATCTCTTTGATATTATTTGAAAGAAGTGGTTAGCTTCTTCTTTAGACATATTAAAGTATCGTATCTCTTCTCTCTTTTAGCTGTAATTGCATTTGACAGTAAATCTGCAATAGTTGTAAACTTTACTTTAAATCTATTCTGGACAGCTTTATATGCAAGTGCAATGGCAAGATGAGTTTTACCAACTCCTGATTGTCCTAGAAGTATAATATTCTCATGCTTTTTTATAAATTCTAATGATGCTAATTCGTTTATTTGTTTAGAATTAATCCCTATTGTAAAGTTATAATCAAACTCTTCTAGTGTTTTAATAGCAGGAAAGCTAGCAAATTTTGTAAGTATATTTTTAGAACGACTTAATCTAGCTGTGATTTCTAGTTGTAGTATCTCATTTAGGAATTGTGTATATGTCCACTCTTCTTTTGCAGCAGTTGTAGATACAGTATGATATTGTTCTAAAACTGTTGATAGTTTTAACTCTTTACATAATTGAATAATATTATCACTTAATTCCATAATATAGTACCTCCATAAGCTAATGCAGGTATTACTGCTATAAATGATGGTATTAAACTATCATAATTTTGTAAATCCCTATTTGGAATATGAATTAAATTTACAGGCTTACTATTGACTATACAACTATTTTTAATTATACTATTTATTAGAGCCTTTGGGTGGATTCCATTATAAGGTTTAGGCATACTTAACAAGTGAGGTTGTTCGTGTGCTAGTAATTTAAATGGTTGTTGTAATGTTGTCTGATGAATTCGTTTGTTAGCTCTATTATTCAACCATTTTATTACCTCTGCATTTGCATTTTCTAAATTTAATTTATAATTTTTCATAACTAGTTTTACTCTAAGAGCATTATGAAAGCTATATCGTAAATAGTAATTAAATCTTTCAACTTTCCCTTTGGTTTTTGCACGATATGGTTTATATACTTTTATTTTAAAACCACAGTGTTTAGCAAAGTCTTCAAACAATGGATTTGGTTTATGTTTACCATAACCATATTGATTTCTTTTTTAAGGATACTGTTATTCGCTTATAAAAAATATACATTTAGTATATTTTGTTAACACTCTTATTATCATAAAGACCTTCTTGAGGAACACCTCCAAAGTATTGAAAGGCATTTAAGTGACACTCTATTAATGTTTCAACTTTTTCATCAGTAACATACTGAACATATGAAACTCTACTATAACCCATAGTTGCTACAAATGCTGATAAATTATCATTTGGAAATTCTATCCAGTCTATTTGCATTTGCTTACCTGGATTTGTTTCAAATTTAATTAACTCTTCTTCTTTTGCTCTTTGTCGCAGTTCATATTTTTGCATCACTTGTTGAAGCCATCTTAAGCTTCCTGTATATCCTAAACTTTTTATCTCTTCATAAATTACAGTAATTGGAATATGCACATTTTCATCTTTTGCTGTTTTTAACATGGTAGCAATATGTGGTAAATATTCATCTACAAGATTTTCAATTGGGGTCTTTGTCATAACCGGAATATATCCATCAGGTTTTAAAGAATACTTTCTAATCTCCTTTCATTTTTAATGAATTAGAGTTTAACTAAATTAATTTTATTACTTAAGGTTTAAAATCAAAATGTTACTTCGTTTTTATATTCCTACCTGCCCATTTTAGCAGTTCGCTTGACAAATATGAACTTACAGAAGTTTTACCTAAAGAATTTGCATCAAGTTTACCAACTATTGAGATGATTGAAGATGAATTAAAAGGTAATTTTGATGATAAATAATTGTGCTAATATTGTGTTAAAAATAAGTATATTCAACTATGATAGGGAGTTTTAAATTTTATAAATCAAGACTGTGTCGTGTGTTAGAAGTCATTGTACATAGGTGTTTATCGTTGTGCTATCCAAAACAGATAGAATTCTACATAAAGCCGCCTTTATCTTGGAGTATATTTTATTATCCTATATTTTGTACTAATTAAATATAAAACAGGGATAATTATTAGTGTTAAAACGGCAGAACTAACAACCCCGCCTATCATAGGTGCTGCTATTCTTTGCATAACTTCACTACCCACACCATCAATATACATAATTGGTATCAATCCACCAATAATTGCAAAGACAGTCATAAGTTTCGGTCTTAATCTAAGAGCAGCCCCAGTATAAATAGCCTCTTTTATCTCACTAAAGTTTAAATCTCTTTTTAACTCTTCAACTTTCTCTTCAATTGCTTCTTGTAAATATATTATCATTACAATTGCTGTCTCTGCCGCTACACCTAGAAGTGCAAGAAATCCTACTATAACCGCAACTGAAAGGTTAAACCCTAAATAATCAATATACAAAAGACCTCCAAACAGTGCAAACGGTAATGTTGAAAATACAATAATTGCATTCGTTATATTTTTTAAGGCTAAGAATATCAATAAAAATATTATTAAAATTGTTACCGGCATTATATATTGCAGTCGTTGCATTGCTGATTCCAGATATTGACTTTGTCCTGACCATTCATAAAAGTAACCATTTGGTAACTTAATCTCATCTAATACTTCAGAAGCTATTTGTTGATATTGCTCAGGACTTACACCCTCTTTTGGTGTAATATATATAAATGATACTTTCATACCCTTTTCACTTTTGATTACACTGGCACCCTCTTTAAAATTAAACATAGCAAAAGTTGAAAGCGGGTGCATTCCATATTTTGTTTTGATATGTATAGAGGCAATTGACTCCAAACTGTTTCTATTTGTATCTTTCAATCTTAAAGAGATAGGATATCTTTCCAAGTTTTGAACCATTGTAGATATTTTTTTTCCACCAACACCTAAACTAATTGCATCCAAAATTTGATTTTTATTTACCCCGTATCTTGCTAACATTTCTTGATTAATATCTATATTGATATAAAATCCGCTATTTGATTTATCTGCAGAAATACTCAAAGATTCTTTTAGTTTTTTTAGTTTTAACTCTATTTGTGTACTTATCTTTTCTAGCTTATCATTATCATTTCCATATAGTTTTAATCCAAGAGGGGTTCTAATTCCAGTAAGGAGCATATCAATTCTTCCCCTTATAGGATAAGTCCAAGAGTTTATAAGTCCAGGAATTTTCAACTCTTTATCCATCATATTCATCAATTTATCATATGTCATACCCTCTCTCCATTGGGACTCTGGCTTAAATTGGATAATCGTTTCAAGCATAGCCAAAGGTGCCGGGTCAGTTGCAGTATTTGCACGACCGGCCTTTCCAAATACAGTATCAACCTCTGGAAAACTTTTGATTATTTTATCTGTTTTTTGCGTAAGCTCTTTTGCTAAATCTATACCAATACCATAAGGTGTTACCGGCATATACATAAATGTTTGCTCATTCATCATAGGCATAAATTCCCACTTTTGAGCTTTATAAACTGGATATATAAAATATAATGATGCAAATATTGCCCCAATAATAATAAATCTTAATTTTAAAGATATATTTAAAATAGGAGAATATAGTATTAAAAAAAGTCTATTTAATGGATTTGTCTGCTCATCTCGTATTTTCCCTTTAATAAAAAATATCATTAAAATAGGAACTACTGTAATAGATAAAATAGCACCAACTACCATTGCAAATGTTTTTGTGTATGCTAGTGGTGTGAAAAGTCGTCCCTCTTGACCAGTTAATGCAAATATAGGCATAAAAGAGACTACTATTAAAAGTAAAGCAAAAAATATAGGGGATCCAACTTGCTTAGATGATTTTATAATTACAGCAATTCTTTCCTGTTTAGTTGGATTATTTAAACAGGAGAGATGTTTATGAGCATTTTCTATCATAACTATTGTAGCATCTACCATCGCCCCGATTGCAATAGCTATACCGCCTAAACTCATTATATTTGAACCAACTCCAAAAAGTTTCATAAAAAGAAAAGTAAAAGCCACAGTTAGCGGTAAAACTATTAAAATAATTAAAGCACTTCTTATATGAAATAAAAACAGAAACATCACAATAATCACAATAATAGACTCATCAAGTAGTGTTGTTGTTAATGTTTTTATAGCTTTATCGATTAAAGCACTTCTATCATACGTTGTGATTATTTCAATATTATCATTCTCTAAAGTTTTAATTTTCTTTTTTACATCTTTTATAACTTGATATGGATTTTCTTGATATCTAACTATTACAATTCCACCAACTACTTCACCTTCCCCATTAAAATCTGCCATACCTCTTCTAGCATCTGGAACAATATTAACAGTGCCTAGATCACTAAGTTTTAGAGGAAGTCCATTAACGGTTTTTAATACTATATTAGCAATGTCATCTTCATCTTTTAAGTAACCTTTTGATTCTATAATTTTTTCATAACCATTATCTAAAATTACTCTACCGCCACTGTCATTGTTATTTTTTTGGATAGCCTTTGAAATCTCATCTAATGAAATCTTGTATTGTATTAATTTATCTTTATCAAGTGTTAATTCATAGTTTTTTACAAATCCACCAACGGCTGCCACTTCACTCACGCCATCCACACCTAAAAGTCCATATTTTAAATAGTAGTCTTGATAAGTTCTAATCTCATCTAAAGATTTATTTTTTGATTTTAATATATATTGAAATGCCCATCCAACACCAGTAGCATCAGGTCCAATTGAGACTTGAGCCTCTTTTGGCAAAGTAGGTGCTAGTTGGGATAATTGCTCTAAAATTCTATTTCTTGCATCATATAAATTTGTATTTTCTTTAAAGATTACATAAATAAGTGCATTTTCAAAGCTGCTCATAGCTCTTACTGTTTGAATATTTGGTAAGCTCATAAGATTTGAGATAAGTGGATAGCTTACCTGCTCTTCAATTATTTTTGGAGATTGTCCCGGAAATTTAACTTGTAAAATAACTTGCGGAGGAGAAAGATCCGGCAAGGCATCAAGAGAGGTATTTTTAATAGCCCAAATAGATGCCCCAAGGGCAATAAACATAACAGTTAATACAAGAAAAGTATTTTTGATACTCAGGTCAATAATTTTATTTACCATATTAACTCCTACCAGTCATCACTATATAAGCCATTTGTCACAGCATCACTGTCGAGTAAAAACAGAGCATTTGTCACCACCTCATCTCCCTCTTCCAAACCTTCAATAATATGATAATATTTTCCTATTTTTACAGCCTTAACTTCGCTGGGTTCATATTCTTTATCAACTTTAAGAAATACATACTGTTTTCCATCTCTTTGAACTATCGCATTTCTTGGCAATGTTAAGATTAACCTCTTTTGAGTAAAAATCTTTACTTTTGCAAACATATTTGGGAATAGTTTTAAATCTTTATTATCTATTTTTATTCTTACAGGAATTGTTTGGTTTTTACTATTTATTGTTGGATAAATATATTCAACTGTTGAGTTAAATTTATTCTCTATACCGTCAATTGTTATCTCTGTATCCATATTTTGCTTTATAAAATTTAAATCTTTTTGATAAATATTTGCAATTATCCATACTGACGAGAGGTCTGTAATCTCAAAAATCAATTTACCTTTTTTTGCAAAGGATCCTTGATATACATTTTTTTTAGTTAGATATCCAGAAAATGGACTTCTTATCTTTACAGTTTTATCTTTTTTATTAAAATCTTTAGCTGTTAAATTAAATAAATCAAACTTATTCAGTGTTGAATTGTATAAAGACTTTGAAGTTCTTTTAGCAATTTTTAATTCATCAAAAAGATTATATATCTCCTTTGAATAGATATCAAAAAGAATATTTCCTTTTTGTATATAACTGTAACTTTTATTTGCATACAACTTTGTAATAAAGCCATCAAATCGTAAACTAAATTCATATACAGAGTCTTCGCGCGGTACAATTTTTCCGTAAAATTCTTTTGATTTAGAGATCTCTTTTTTGGTTACTTTTACTATTTTTATATTAAAAGCTTGTTCTACTTTAAAAGCATAAGATATGTTAAAAATCAGAAATAGTGTTATTATAATCTTAATCATTGTTGTTCCTCCTATAATATGAAATATTGATTTTTGCAATATTTTGCGCTTTTTTATAATTTATAAGTGCAATTCTTTTATTTAATATCTTATTCTTTATTTTTAAACTTTTTGTGATTGTACCGGTACTGTTTTGTGTTGATATAAGATTTAATTCTTGATTTAAACTCTCAATAATATTATTTGTAATTAAAACTGACCTATTTGCAATAGTAAGCTTTGATTTTTCTATTTTATATTGTTTATGAAGTTTATTTTTTACAAGCATAATATTTGCAGTTGATTTTTGAATTTGAGAGTGTGCCTTTTGAACATTATTATTCTCATAACCGTAAATATTGAGAGGTATTTTAATAGCAAGATTTATATAGTCATCTCTTGCATCTCTTTGAAAATACCCGCCGCTTAAAGTGTAGTTTGGTATTTTTTGTTCTATTTTTAACTGTTTAAATAAAGTTTGTTTTTTTAACTTTAATTGCTTAATATGAACTAATGGATGTTGATTTGAATTATTGTTTACTAAGATATTTGAAGTACCATTATATTCTAACACTTTCACTTCTTTTGTAACTATATCTTCCAAAATTATATATTGTTGTGCCAATTTCTCTTCTAAATTTAATATCTTGATAGATATTTCATCTATTTGTAAATTATTCTGAAGTGTTTGCTGCAATGTCATACTGCCTTTTATATGAGTGCTATGGTAGTTGTTGCTAAGTTTAAGATTTTTCATCTTTGCTTTTAGAAGTGGTATAGTTGTGATCATTTCACTAATTTTATAGCTTATCTCATTAATCTTTTTTGTGATTAAGTTCTTTTGATCCTCTATTTTTAGACTTAGTATATTGTAATTTAATTTTTCTATTTTCTCTTTTAAATTTAGTTTTGAGTTTTGAGTTATCTCTTGAGCTATAGTTATATAGTTTGTCTGCATAGCTTCCAAATCTCTTTGATCTGGATTTTCTAGATTTATATCAGTAAATCCAAAAGATAAAATAGGGTTTTTATATAAAGCACTGTTTTTTATATCAACACTTTTAGCAGTTAGTTCATCTTGAAGAGCCACTATAATAGGATTGTTTTGATGAGCTGTTTTGATAGCAGCATCAATACTCATAGAGAATATTGATGTACTTAATGTGATTAACAAAAGAGTAATAGTTTTCATAAACTACATCCCCGCACCGCATTTACCGGCAGCACACTTCATAGTAGAGCTACGACTACTTGATTGTCCAAGATTTACACTTCCTTTGTATCTGTACTTTTTACCTTGAATTTTAAAAAGTATTTGATATTGCCAAGTTCCTGCCATACCAAAATTAACCATTGTAATATATTTATCACCATCAAGTTTACCTATACCTATAAACTCCATATAAGGCATACCCGGCATCTGGGGCATAAAAAATTTAGCCTTAACTTTTGCATTTGTTATAGCTTTACCATTTTTTGTTAATTTAATAACTAAATCATTATTCCCCTCAATAAGTGTTTTATCTGAACTTACTTCAACTTCTACGCCTTTTATAACACCTTGATCGTAAAATCCTCCTGCAAACATAATAGATGCAGATATTAACAATAGAGCAACTAATCTTTTCATATTTATCCTTTCTTTTTTGATATGAAAGTATAGTTGTTTAATGTGCAGTTAGTGTGTAGTAAATATATCTGAATAATTGGATATACTTTTACTATGAAAATTTTACTTTTAGAAGATGATATTATATTAAGTGAAATCATTGAAGAGTTTTTAATATCTTTGGATAATGATGTAATTTGTGCTTATGACGGCTTAAGCGCAAGTGAACTAGCTTACGAACAATCATTTGATTTAATGCTGTTAGATGTTGAAGTTCCTACCATTAATGGTTTTGAATTTTTAAAAACAATAAGAGAACAAAATATAAATACACCTGCAATTTTTATTACCTCTTTAAACACAAGTGTTGACCTAGAAAAAGGTTTTGATGTTGGTTGTGATGATTATATTAAAAAGCCTTTTGAATTAAAAGAGCTTAAAGCCAGAATCAACAATATAAAACGACTCTATAAAATAGACAGTAATTCAATGTTTAAAATATCCAATAATATTGTTTATAACTTTTCAAAACAAGTTATTGTTTATGATGAAGTTGAATTCTCTTTATCACAAAAAGAGGTTAAAATACTGGAATATTTTATAAAACATAAAAATACAACAATCAGCGCAGATGAACTTATAGCTAATATTTGGGGATATGAAGAGGCACCTGTCAGTGCAACTATCAGAACATATATAAAAAACATAAGAAAAATAATTGATGATAAAATTTTAATAACCATTAAAGGTATGGGGTATAGACTTGAGACAAGATGAGAAAAAAACATTTTATGGCTTTTTGATACTTTATTTTGGTTCTGCATTTTTATTAATGCTGATTATATCAATTTTGATTTTTAAGCTTCAATATAAAGCAACTTATGATTTGTCTATATCTAAAATGCAAAATCAAGCGGCTAAAATATCTTCAAGAATAGTTCATGCACATATGCAAAACAAGAGACTTAATATAGAAAGTCTTTATCCTGACGATAAATTAAATTTTGCTTTATATGGTAAAAATGAAGAATTATTATTTGGAAACATCACCAAAAAACCGCTCTTGTCACAAAAAAGCTATACAGACAATAAAAACTTGTTTGTAATAGATAAAAGTGCTTTAGGTCATTTGGATGTATATTTTGTTGTAATTTCTCAACATACATTTTTTGAAAAGATCAGTATATTAAAACAAAATATATTTATAGGTTTTATCTCTTTATATTTAGTTTTATGTTTAATTGGATATTTTCTTGCAAAACTATTTATCAAACCTATTCAAGCAGAGCGGCAAAGACTGGATAATTTTATAAAAAATACTACACATGAACTAAACACTCCAATCTCTGCACTTATGATGTGTACAGAAGAATCTTCTTTATTATTGAACAATGAGAAAAATTTACAACGAATTAATTTAAGCGCAAAAAGAATATCTGATATCTATAAAGATTTAACATATCTTTTTTTAAATACCAAAAAACAAATACCTGTCAAGCCTGTATCTTTAGATAAAATTATTAACAAACAAATTCAATATCTTGAACCATTGGCATCAAAAAAACTCCTCACCATCAATTATCAAATCACACCAAAAAAGTTTCATATAGATGAAGAAAGTTTTGAAAGATTAACAAGCAACCTAATATCAAACGCTATTAAATATAATAAGCCAAAAGGAAGTATTGATATAATTCTAAAAAACGATCAATTAATAGTAAAAGATACAGGTATTGGTATCCCAAAAGACAAACTCAAAGATATTTTTATAAGATACAATCGTATTGCAAATATTGCAGGCGGGTTTGGGATAGGTCTTGATATTGTTTTTACTATTTGTAAGCAGTTCAATATAAAACTTGATGTTCAATCCCAAATAGGGAAAGGAACTACTTTTACATTAAGCTTTTAATATAATCGGCAACTCTAAATGAATTTGCGTATATAGTATAAGTATATGGTACACTTCCCCCTGTAGGCATAAAACTACCATCTGTTACAAAAAGATTCTTCACATCGTGTGCCTTACAGTTTTTATCTAACACTGAAGTTTTAGGATCATTTCCAAATCTGCAGCCACCTGCTTGTAAATTTTGAGGCGGATATGGCGAGATACTTGTATTTATATTTTTAGCTCCCATTTTTTTTAGTAACTTAATTGATTTATTTGCTAATATATATCCGATTTTTTCATTTTGAGGATGTGAACCTATTCTTATTTTGGCAACGGGTATTCCATATTTATCTTTTATATTTTTATCTACAGTTACAAAACAATCATCATTTGGCAGCCAATCATTAAAAATCTCAAAATCCAATCTTTTTGTTTTATTAAATTTATAATCCAATTTTTTATAAAGTTCATCTCCCCAAACTAAATTACCGTCATCACCCCATTTTTGAGAGTTCGCTTTTCTAATAGGATTTGCATGTTCAAACAATGCTTCAACCAAACCACCTTTGGTATTATTATCTAAAAAGTACCAGTCTCTTACAGCTCTGTTTACAAAAAAACCTTCTACTTTTAAATCATCAAGTGATATATTTTTATCTCCGTTAAACTCACCGGTTATAATTCCGCCGCCGCTAAATAAAAGATTTTTACCAACTTGACCTGAACTGTTTGCCAATCCATTTGGATACTCTTTATTTGCAGAATTTAAAAGCAATCTACTGCTTTCAATCGCTTGTCCTGCTACTACAAAGATTTTTGCTTTTATCTTTTTAACAGTATTGGTTGATTTATCTAAATATTTTACCTTTGTAACTTTTTTATTTTTTGATATAAGTTTTGTAACGAAAGCATTTGATATGATAGTCAGGTTGCCGGTTTTCAGTGCAGGATTTAGCAATGCTTCTCTCGAACTGCCTTTTGCCCCGCTGCTACAACCATAACTGCCACAATAATTAGAATAATAACACTCTGCCCTACCTTGTTTGTTTGAAGACAAAATAGCACGAGGTGTTACATCAGGTGTAATATTTAATTCTTTGGCCGATTTATCAAACAAAGAAGATATAGGATGTTCAGTTGTATTTATAGTAACTCCCACTATATCTTTTACTTTGTCATAATATGGTGACAGCTCGTCATAACTAATAGCCCAATCGACTATATTGGCACCCTTGATATTACCGAACTTTGATTTTAATCTAAAATCATCTGGATGTAATTTATGAAAAAATCCACTCATAAAATTAGAACTTCCGCCTACTATATTACCGTTCCAAAAATCCCAATTTAACTGTGTTGTTGCAGTGCTTTTCCACTTACCTTTTACCATCTCTTCAATTATATGAAATTCATCTTTTAAAGATGGCGTTACTATGCTTCTTCTGTTGTAAGCTATCTCATCTTTGCTAAAGTCATCCTTTTTATAAAATTCACCTTTTTCAAGAACAACAACTTTTGCCCCTGCTTTACTTAATTCATAGGCAACAGGTCCAGCTCCAGCTCCACTTCCAACTATACATATATCATACATTATTTTTTCCATATCTATTTTTTGGTCTTGGTATTCCTGCATTGTGACTTAAAGCTTTCCAGCCTTTTTGTTCATAATTTCCACCATATACAGGATCACTCATCATAGCTTCAAATCCGTAGTAAAGTAAGGTTGCTAACCATCGCTGACCAATGGAGCTTTTTTCAAACTTTCTTAATAATCGTTCTTTTTTTAATATAGATAGATTTAAATAGTTTTTATCCATTTTATATAATATTTTAGTCCCTTTTATTAAGAATTTTAAATCATCTTTATTAAAATATTTATTTTGTGTTGTTAATTTAAGGAAACTTAAAAAGTTTAATTTTGATGCACCCTCAAATTTTTTTGATTTTGGAAATAGATGATTTAATGTAGAGTCTATCATTTGCCAATATGTAGGCGATAATTTCTTGGCACCAAGTGATTTTGTAAGAAGATAAAAAGATAATATAATAAAAAGTCTTCTAGTCATATATAGCCTGCAATATCAACACTTCATAGCTTCATCAAACATAGCTAATGCTGTTTTTTCTGTTTCTACAATAATATGGGATAAGTTTAATTTAGATAATTCTTCTTTCTCCTCATATTTATTTACTTTGACTATTGTTCTTGTATTTTTTGTTAAATCATTTACCACTTCACAAATAAGTGCCAGTTTTTTACTGTTTCCTATTGATATTATTACAGATGATGCCTCTTTTATATTTACAGATTCTAAAATATTTTTTTGTGCTGCATTACCAAAGATAACCGGTTGATTTAATTTTTGTGCATCTTTTACGGTTTGAATATCTCCTTCGATAGCTATAAATTCCATACCTTTCTCTTGAATGAGTTTCGATATATGTTTTCCTAATCGCCCATAACCAATAAGTACGATATGATTTGTTAGATTTTCTTTATCAATTTGGGGGAACCCATGATTTTCATCTTTTTTACGGTTAAATGCATCAGCTATTTGTGATATATTTTTCAAAACAAATGGTGTAAGAATCATAGATATAACTACCGTAACTATCAAAACTTGTCCAACAACAGGAGATAATAATCCTTTGGCAAAGGAAAGCTCAAATATAACCAATGCAAATTCTCCTAATTGAAAAAGCGAAAATGCTGTTTTGAGTGAGTCTCTAGAACTTGATTTAAATTTTAAAATTGAAAAAATTATAACTACTTTTATTACTATTAAAGCAGGTAACAGCAAAGATATAATACCAATATTTTCAAAGATAATATTAAAGTCAAGCTGCATCCCAACGGTTATAAAAAAGATTCCTAAAAGTAAATCTCTAAAAGGAATAAGATCAGCTTCTACTTGATGTTTGTAGTGTGTTTCAGATATCATCATCCCTGCTATAAATGCACCCAATGAATATGAAAAGCCAAATATATATGCGACATAAGAAGCACCTATAACAATAAGTAAAATAGAACTTACAAATATCTCATTTGATTTAGTCTTGGCAACTTGATGAAAGAATGGCTCAAGTAGATATTTACCTGCTATAAATAATCCCATCAGTAAAATTACAGCATTGCCCAATGTTTCAAAAAGCAGGTCAGAGATAGATTTATCTGTAATAGAAAAAATTGTTATCATAAGCAAAATAGGGATCACTGCGATATCTTGAAATAATAATATCCCTAAAACTTTACGGCCAAATGCTTTATTTATATCGCCACTTTCATTTAACAGTTTAAGTACTATTGCAGTCGAAGACAAGGCAAGAGCAGCACCTATTATAATAGCTGATTTTATCTCTATACTAAAAAAATTATTTGCAATAAAAGCAAAAAAAGCAGCTGTTAAAAATACCTGAAGACCGCCATATAAAAAAACCTCTTTTTTCATCCTTACCAAATGATTTATAGAAAATTCCAAACCAATAGTAAACATCAAAAACACAATACCAAACTCTGCTATCTCTTTTAACTCATGATTATGAACAGCATCATGAAGATTAAATAAATAAGATATAATAGTCCCTGTAGCTATATAGCCGATAATTGTAGGTATCTCAAATTGTTTTAAAAATAAATTTAGTAATGTAGATATAAATATCGTATAAATTATAATTTCTAGCATGATATAATTTTATCCTTTTATTTATACAGTTATCTTAAATCATTATTTAATATCTTTATGGCTGTCTTTTTATTATATGCTTTTAAAATTAACATAACACCTAAAACACCGGCTATAAAAGAAGCAAAGAAAATACCAAGTTTAACTGCATCAATAACACTTTGGTCTAAAAATGCAAGTTGGGTTATAAATATAGACATGGTAAATCCAATACCGCCTAAGAATCCAACAGCTATAACTTCATCCCAACCTAAATCATCAGGTTTTTTAACAATGTTTAATTTTTGAGCTAAATATGTAAATGCAACTATACCAATTGGTTTGCCGATTATTAATCCAAATACCACACCAATAACTATCATTAGATTTTGTGATACAGCTGAAAAGTCAAGTATCACACCTGCATTTGAAAATGCAAACAATGGCATGATGAAAAATGCTGATAATCCGTGAAGTTGATGTTCAAGTTTTACCAAAGGATTTTGAACTTTATCATAGTTGTATGCTATATCTTCAAGTGCATCTATTTGATGATGATTCAAAATAGGAATTGTGTCTATATGTTTCGCAAACTCATCTACTGATTCTTTTGTACTTTTTATAAATACTTGCTCGTCAACTTTTGAAGTTATAGGAATTGCGAAAGCTAAAAGTACACCTGCAATTGTTGCGTGAACTCCAATAGAGTGTATAAAAATCCACAATGCGATACCTAAAAGCAGATACGGAAGGAGCATAGTTACTTTTTTAAGATTTAATATCCAAATAAGTGCGTAGACCAAACCGGCATGTAAAAAATACTCGGCATGTATCTGGCTTGTATAAATAGTAGCCACAACAATAACAGCACCCAAATCATCAACAACAGCAAGGGCAACCAAAAACAGCTTTAAAGCAGGATTTACTTTTTTACCCAAAAGCATCAAAATCCCCAAAGCAAATGCAATATCTGTAGCCATTGGAATTCCAAAACCTCTTGGATTATCAAGATTAAAAGCCACATAAACCAAAGCAGGAATTATCATACCACCAATAGCAGCAACAATTGGAAAACTAGCTTTTCGTACAGATGACAACTCACCAATTAAAAGCTCCCTTTTTATCTCTAATCCTACCATCAAGAAAAATAAAGCCATCAAACCATCATTTATCCAGTGCATCAAATCCATAGAGATGGTATGTCCACCAAGAGTAACACCTAAAGCCATATGCCATAAAGCAAAATAACTTTCACTAAGTGCAGAATTTGCAATCATAACTGCCGCAATTGTTGCAATAAAGAGTAAAACACCACTGAACGATTCATCTTTTATAAATCGTTCTATCGTGAGTAGATGTTGTGTCATATTTATTATCCTTTTCTATAATTATTATAAATTAATAAAAAGTATATCTGCAATATATTAACAATAACTTAATCAAAATCAGTAATAGAATTAAGTTTATAAACTACTATATAATTTTTAACTCAATTACATTATCCCATAAAATTAACAAAAACAGATTATCTTTTTCTATATATTTTTTAACACAAATAAAAAAGCCTTACATAATCAGCTAAACAACCGATTATATAAGGCTTTACAAACAACTATTAATTAGTCATTAAATGGTGGAGTCGTGGAGGATTGAAGTTATTGATATATAAAGGGCTTACATCCATTACATTTTAAAATGTAACTACTGATGTAACTAAAAATTAAAATGACCACTCTTTTCAATTAAATAAAGCTATGTTAGAATTATTACTTTTTTTCAACATAGATAATCAGATATGTAAAGATTATTGACTTTTCTTTACATATAAACTAAATAAGTTAAGATTTTAACTTTTTCTTTACATATTCCTAAATAACTCAAATAAGTCATTATGTATATAGTAAATATCTCTACCTTTCTTTTGAGCAGTTAATATTCCCATTTTCTCTAATTCTTTTAAATATGATGTTGCAGTAGGTCTTGATACATTCAAATGCTCTTCAATAAAAGCTCTCTTTGTATATGGATGATAAAAAAGTGCTTCAAGTAAATCTTTACTATAAATTTTTGGTTTATTCTCTTGAATAGTATTTTTAGTTTTTTCCATAAGAATTTCTACATCTTTAATTATCTGTATTGTTTCTTTGGCTATCTCTTCTATACCTTTTAACATAAACAATATCCATTCATTAAGACCATCATTAAAACTAACATCGCTTAGAAGCTTGTAGTAGTTTGATTTATTTCTTATAATATAACGACTTAGATACAATATAGGCATATCTAACAATCCTTCTAGCACTAGATACAATATATTTATAATCCTACCTGTTCTGCCATTGCCATCATAAAAAGGATGTGTAGCTTCAAACTGATAATGTATGATTGCCATCTTCACTAAACTATCAAAATCTTCAAGACTTGGGTCATTTATATAGTCTGCTAAATTTGACATCAAATTTATTATATCTTGTGGATGTTGTGGTGGGATGAGTTTTATCTCTCCAGTAATTGGATTTTTAAGTACTGTTCCACTTTGCTTTCTAAAACCTGCATCATTTTGTTCTAGTGTAGCCGGTATCTCTTTTATATGATTTACTGATAAGAATTTTTTAGTTTGAATAATATCAAATCCAAAGTATAAAGCATCTTTATAATTTTGCACTTCTTTTATATTTTGACTTATGAAATCACTTGATATATCAGAACGATAAACTTAATCGTAAGTTGTGATAATATTTTCTATCTCACTACTATCTTTTGCTTCCTGAAGCACAAGTGAATTTATAACTATTTTTTGGTTAGGAAGTGAGTTTGCAATACCTTTTAATATAATACCCCAAGAAGACAAGACAACTTTTTCTAAATCCTTATTCTCTTTTTCACCTGTTACCTTATGCCACAATTTCAACTAATTTATCATAATCCTTATTATTAATTTTTAAACTATCATAATAAAAACTCATTGGTTTTTTATAATTTAAAGTTTGATGAAATCTTTTATGATTATAAAAATCAATATAATCTTTCACATCAGTTTTTAACTCTTTAATTGTGTTATATTCATTTAGATAAATTCTTTCAACTTTTGCACTTCGCCAGAATCTCTCTATACAAATATTATCAGTAGCTCTACCTTTACCATCCATTGAGATAATGATGCCATTATCTTTTAAAGTCTGTGTATGGATATGACTTGTGTATTGACTGCCTTGATCTGTATTAAATATTTCAGGTTTACCATATAGCGATAATGCTTCATTTAGAACATCCATTGTTAAAGCTGAATCCATAGTGTTGGATATTTTCCAAGATAGTACAGCTTTAGAATACCAATCAATTATAGCTGCTAAATAAACCATGCCGCCATTAATCTTGATATATGTTATATCCGTACTCCATACTTGATTTGCTTTTACTATGTCAATTCCTCTAAGCTTGTAAGAGTATTTTTTATGTTGCTTATCTGGTATTGATAGATTTATTGGTTTAACTGCTAATATTGGCTTTAAACCCATCTCTTGTCTATATTTATAAACAGTATTCAAACTTATATTGTATCCATCTTCTAAAAGTTGCTGATGAACTTTTAAAGCTCCATATATTGGTATTTGCTCATAAATATCATTTATCTTATCTTTGAGTGATATTTTATGCTTATTTTCTATAGGCTTATAATATAAGCTGCTTGGATTTAATTTTATAAGTTTACATTGAGTTGATACTGAAATATATGTTAGCTTAGACTCTATCAACTCTTTTTTATTAGATAAGTCCAAGCTTTGTAGCTTTTCCTCAAGCCATTCCTTTTCAACTGTCATTTTACCTACTATCTTTGCATAATCATCTATTTTAGATTGTAATTTTAAGTTTTCGTCTTTATATTCTTTGATAGCCTTTGCAGGCTCCATTGCCAACTCTGCATTATCCAAAAATATCTTCTTCCAATTTTGGATATTTTTAGGTGTTATATTATTTTTACTTGCTATCTCATTTAAAGTCTTTTCACCTTTTAAAACTTCTAAAACAATTTTTGTTTTAAATTTTGCTGTAAATATTCTTCTTTTTGTACTCATTTTTTACCCCTATTAAATATTTTATTATTTTAACTTTTTAGGAATAAGAATCTTATTTTTTCGTTCTTATTTTCTTGGGGTATTATAGTTTGGCTTGTAGTGATAAACTTACAATACAAAGAAATAGTATAATTTTTATTATCACTAATTAGTTAACCAACTAAATAATAATATTAAAGTTGATATTATTACAAGTAGAGCAATAAATCCAATTATATATGAAGTAAAATTATCCCAAACGCTAATAAATTCTTTTTTTTTCTTTAATTCCTTATTAGTTGGTTCTTTTTCATTTATACCTAGTTCTTTAATATTACCATTATAATATTCTTTTTCCATAATATTTTCACTATTGCAATAAGGACAAACTTCTTTTCTTTTTCTTCCTGCGACTGCCCACAATATAAATCCTAAACCCATACTAAGAAAAATAAATATTATCCATAAGGCTCCCATATTTCCAGATATTATTTTCCCTTTTTCAAATTCATTATTGCAGTTTGTACATATTTTCATTATCTCACTTCTAATTTATAACCATATGAACTGCTATAGTCTTTTTTTAGAGAATAATTTGTACCATTTGAACAATATATAGAAATACTACCATTACTTCCACCCCAACCACTAAGCTCTGTATAAGATTCAACACTACCACAAGAATATCCCAATATTTGAACAACTGCTAATAACCTATTTTTTTTATCTTGTGTTTGCTCTTGGGCATTTAAAACTAAAGTTAGACAAATTGTAAGCATTAATATAATTTTATTCATTTATTTTCCTTTAATTAATGTAATATATTACATTGTAGTATGTATTATAAATAAGATAGACTTAAAACTATATTTATAGAGGGTCATAATGTTTATCTCAAGCGAAAGTATTAATATTTTACATAAAACAATAGGACAAAATGTTAAAAGAATTAGGACTGAAAAAAATATATCTCAACTTGATTTAACTTTAGATATGGATTCTAAATCTGTTGGATTTATAAGTCGCTGTGAAAACTTTAAAGATGGACATCATTTTAATATAGAACATCTTTATAAAATAGCTTTAGCTTTAAATGTTGATATGAGTGAATTCTTTAAAGACGTAAAAACAACTCACTAATGTCGTAATTCCAATAAAATATCAAATAAATGTCGCTATATATTCACAAATGTCGGTGCAGCAATATAGAACACTTCCCCTTTATATAAAGGCTTTATAATCCAAATTTACCATATTATGTACTTTTGATACTAGGACACGACATCAAAAATAAATTACCAACGATACAGAGATTGTAGGGTGCAAATGACCCCTATAAATACTAAATATCTTTTACAGTACCTTTTTTAAATTTTAATTCACTAAGGACTATTGCACAATAGCAATACCCTTATGAGTTCTTTTATCCGTTAATAGTTTTAATTGTCGTTCTATATAATCTAAATTAAAATCATTGAACTTAAAATATTTACTAGCTAAATTAAGTACATCTATTAAATAATCATCAAAGATAAATCCTTTTAATTTATGTTGTATATTAAGTGTAACTTCTAACCGTTTCCAGTTTTTAAAAGAGTTATCTATAATTTTATACTTACTATCTTTTAGGTACTTATCATAAACTATAATCTTTTTAAAATCATCTGCATCTTCATCAGGATTCAATGGATTATTTACATAAAAAGATGTTTTCATCATATTTATATCTTTGTTGTGTTGGTTTAAGTTTCAGAGTGTAACAATTTTTAACTTTTACCTGCCCATTTTAGCAGTTCGCTTGACAATTGAGATTATAGTTCTTTTATTTGGCTTATATGCTTTTCTTCTATCAATTCTACGATGTTTAAAATTCCTTGGTCGAATATAATTACCAACATATACGCCATCTATCTCACATACTCCACTTAGTGGACTTTCATCTTTATGATTCATTAAAGATTCACGGATTTTATGAGCAAGTATCCAAGCTGTTCGATAATTAATTTCTAAATCTCTTGATAATTGTAATGCAGATATTCCTTTAACACTATTTACAAATAATGCAATAGCTATTAAATATATTTTTAAAGGTTTTTTATGACTTGCAAAGATTGTACCACTTGTAACACTATATGTATGATTACAATCTCTACATCTGAATTGTTTTCTACATTTTATAAAATAGCTTTTTTTATAATTTCCACAACATGGGCATACTGGTTCCCCACCATTTTCATTCCATCTAACATTTTTAAAGATATCAAATGCTTCATCATCTGTTAAACTACAAAGTTTTATCAAAGATAAACTTTTTGCAGCAGATAAAAGAAAATGTTGTGCCATAATCCCAACTTTTTATTTAGTATTTGGGATTAGTTTAACTGCAATAGTAGAGTTTGTATATAGCTATTTTTTATGCTAAATAATGAATAAGTACCTTCTATTACAATATATTCTGGAAATTGTCAATAGCTTTTTATGATATAATAATTTCTTTTACT
>CBDETN010000017.1:0-43304 GCA_965242915.1 Arcobacteraceae bacterium | reverse complement strand
AGCTTTCCCTCTAGGAAATCTCTTTCTAATGTTAATTCACCAACTTTTTTAGCCATGTTATCTTTATCTTTTTGTAAAATTTCTATCTCAGTTTTATACTCTCTTACCACCGAACTTTTATCAAATGCAAGTGACATGTTTTCTAAAAACTGTTTCTTCCAGTTTTTTAAACTTACTGGTAAAACTTCGTAATGACTTGCAATCTCATTTATAGTTTTCTCTGCCTCTAAAACCTCAAGAACTAACTTTGATTTAAATTCTGCACTATATGTTTTTCTTTTTGTACTCATTTTTATTTATCCCTATATTTTGTATTTTATTCTATCATTTAGAATAAGAATACTTGGTTAACTGGTTTGTTTTTCTAGGGACATTATAGATTCCCTTTATCAAATTCTTTAACTAGTTTTCCTATTGAATTATTAATTCCTCTAGGATTGATAATTTCATCATGATATAAATATTCAATTGGAATTTCAATAAAACAAGATTTTTCATCTGATAAATTATCTGTAAAAATAGCTGTTTCATAAATTTTATTATCACCATTATCTGAAAAAGAATATTTTAATGTATTATTTTCAATTGTATATTTAAAATCATATTTTGAACCATTGTAAAATTTTAAGATATCTTTTAGTGATGCTGATTTATTTTCTTCTGAATGAATATTGTCTTGAATTCTTTTAAGTCTTGCCAATACTCTAGCAATTTTTAAATTTGCATCTTGTTTAGATTTATTACAACTTTCGTGTGTAACTGCAAAGTTCTCTTCAGAGTCTTTGCCTTTATTTGCTAATGGTTTAATATGGTCAATATTAGTTGAATTTAATTCTAAACTTATTTCTTCTTCACAAATAAAACATTTATGATTTTGAATATCCCATAATTTTTCAGTAAGTTCCGTATAACTATCTTTCGATAATGCTGATAAATATTTTGATGCCATTTTATTTTTCCTTTTTGTTTGCTACTTTCACATAATGTTGAACTTGAGAAACAAGTGGATTTAACGACTTGAAACTTTTGCCTTTATATTTTATTTAATCGACACTTAAAAGCTCGAAAAATCGCACTTTCCACTTGTTTCTCTCCAATGAGACTGTGAAAGAACTCAATCCCAAGTTATATAAAATATTCTACACTAAATCAACTAAAATTAACCATCTTAAAACCATTAAAAAGGTATAATATATACTATATAAAGGCAATTATATGGGTATATACAAACAAGGATTAGATAGAAATCAACAACTTATTTTTCCACCATCATTAGATGAATTAGTAGATAAAGATAATATAGCTAGATGTTTAGTCCCTAATTCTCATGGAGTCAGCTATTATTTTATAAAAGGAGTAGATTTATGGGAAATATACAACACTCTAATGCCAAGACGACGCCAAGAATTCGAAAAGAAATACAAGAGTCTCAAGAGACAATCACAGAGTTAGCTGCAAGATTGTCCCTTAATCCAAAAACAGTAACAAAATGGAAGAATGCCAATAGAATCACTGATAAAAAAAGTGGGCCGACGATAGCAAGGTCAACAGTACTAAGTCAAGAAGAAGAACAAATAATTTGTGAGTTTAGAAGAGTTACCAAGTTTGCACTAGATGATGTTTTTATAGCCCTGATGGATGAGATACCTAAAATGACAAGGTCAAACTTACACAGATGCTTGCAACGTCATGGATTAAGCCGTTTGCCCAAAGAACCCCGTGATAAAACAGAAAAAAAGAAGTTCAAAGAGTATGATATAGGATATGTCCATATAGATATTTCAGAAGTTCATAGTGAAGAAGGCAAAGCCTATATGTTCGTAGCTATAGATCGTGCTACTAAGTATACTTATGTGGAAATTCATGAAAGAATGACTCAGGCTATCGCTTGTTCATTCTTAGAAAACTTTATACAAGATATACCTTTTAAAATCCATACTATTTTAACAGATAATGGAGCTCAATTTACTTATGCACTTCTAAGTGAACATTTAAGACCAAAAGATAAGATTCATCCTTTTGATATAGTATGCCAAAAGTATAAAATAGAACACCGTTTGACTAAGTTTAGACATCCCTGGACTAATGGTCAGGTAGAAGTGATGAATAAAGTTCTTAAAGACCATACTGTGAAACTTTTTCATTATGAGACCTTAAAAGCTCTAAAGTTACACTTGATGAGCTTTCTTCTTTTATATAATTATCAGAAAAAACTCAAAGCTTTAAAGTATAAAACACCTTATGATACAATGTCTCAAATATTCAGGAAAAACCCAGAGTACTTTAAGTTGAATCCTTTGAGTAAGTCTTTGGGACTAAACAGCTAGAGCAATAGATGCTTATGTAGAAATACTAAATATTTCACAATTAAATATAAAAACCAAAAAAAGTTTAATTACAGATGGTCAACCAGCATTCCATCCAAAGTTACTTTTAAAAATATACATATATGGATACCTCAATAAAATAAGAAGTAGTAGAAAGTTAGAAACTGAAATAAAAAGATGAAATCCCGCAGGTACGAGGACAAATATTGAATTGATGTGGTTAACTCAAGGACTAACACCAAGTTATAAAACTATAGCAAACTTTCGTAAGGATAATCCTAAAGCTTTACAAACCATATTTAAAGAGTTCTCAATTTTACTAAAAAATATAAATTTAATCACTGGTAATTTAATAGGAGTTGATGGGGCATTCTTAAGAGCCAATGCATCTAAAAATACTCTTATTATGAAAACAACTATAAAAAAAGATTTACTAAAAATAGATGAACATTTTTATAGTATAATCATCAATGATAGTTTCATGCTCCCATCTATACATTTGTTTATAATTAGTTTTATCAGAAAGGCAAGATGATTTTAAAGGACACGATTTACAAATTATACTAGATAATCTATAGACATCTAAGCTTCTATTGTTTCGTTGATATTTTGAACCAGAATTATCAAGTATTTTATTATTTGGACAGATATAACAATCATCTTTATGATTGTAAGTAAATTGATTTTTACTAAACTTTGAATCTTTAATTTTCTTTTTTGTAGCTGTATTTCGCAAAGGTACAATTGTTTCAATACCATCATCAACACATTTTTTAATCTCTACTGAACTATAGTAACCCTTATCAGCAGTGATTATCATATCTGGATTATCTACTATCTCTTTAGATTTTATAGCCATATTATATAATTGGTCTAAATCGTGACCATTGCAAGATATATCAGTTGCAACTATAAATTTAAAAGTATTATCTGTCAAGTTTCACCACGTTGTACCATTTCAAAAGCAATATGTTGAAACACATCTGGTAAAATCTTAAATATTTCAGGTTTCGTTTGAAACCAACTTTGAACTGCATCAAATGGAGTTCTAACTTTTAATTCTTTTTTTAAAGAACCATGTCTTCTATTGAAGTTGTAGTATATCAAAAATTTATTTAAATCTTTTTTAACATCATCAATATTGTCATACTCTTCTGCTTTAATTGTAGCATTTTTAATAGTTCCGTTTACTCTTTCTGCCATTGCGTTAGTTTGAGGTGTGTATGGAGCTGTTAGCCTATGTTCTATCTCATCATCTTTACACTCTACATCAAACTTATGATTACCACTTACAAAACCTTTTCCTCTTGCCCATTTGTCTGTGAACTCTAATCCATTATCTGTTAAAATATGTGTTAAGTAAAATGGAAAAAATTCTTTACATTCTTTTAGAAAAGATACTGCATTTGCTGCTGTCTTATTCTCATACACTTTATAGTAAAGTAGCCTTGTAGCCCTGTCTATTGCTACAAATAGGTAATATTTTTGCTTGTCAAACTTTGGTAAATAAGTTACATCTATATGTAAATAACCAGGCTCATACTCTTTGAACTTTTTAGCTTTTTCTTTTTGCTCTTGTGGAACTCTGTTTATATCAAAGGCTTTTAAAGTGCGATAAACATTACTTCTATTTGCATTTGGAATAATATCAACGATTGTATCTGCTAAGTCATCTAACTCCATCCAAGTCATTGTTCTGACTACTTTAATTAACTCTTTTTCTAAAGGTGTTAGAGCATAATGGATTCTTTTTGGTCTTGAACTTTTATCATTTAAAAAATCTCTATTTTTATGCTTGGCGATAGTTTTAACATTCACATTATAATTATTTGCTAATTCAACATTTGTTAAATTAGATTGTTGTATTATTTCTCTTACATGCTGGTTTGTTCTGGCATTAGAGTGATAGAACTCAATCCCAAGTTATATAAAATCCTTATTTGCTAGCAAAGATTTTACCCTAATTATCAACTAAAAATAACGCATTCTTAAAACCATGTAAAAAGGTATAATATATACGTGGTGATAACTAGGCTAATTATCATGAGTAATATATAAAATGTAGGCCATTACATTATGAGCAGGTCAACTCATTAATATTCCCACCAAGTTTAGATGAACTAGTTGATGAAAATAATATGACCTAGGCTAGCTAATAGATGAATATGTTTTTGAAATATTAAATATTTATCTGATTTAAAGATTAAGTATCTTCAGTAGAAATAGTTATATCTTTACTGATTTTGGTCAACCAGTTACTTCCAAAAGTTCCATATAACTTATTATCTCTTTATCAATTTTACATATATCATTTTGTACGGATTTCTTAAATAAAATAAGAAGTAGTTTTTGAAGCACTAGAAACTGAAATAAAAATGCTCCATCAATATCCTGAGCTGATGTGGCTAACACAAGTGATTAAATTTACCTAGCTTTTAATAAAACTATAGCAGAACTCTTCGTAAGGATATTATCCAAAACGCGTTACAAATAATATCCTTACGAAGAGTTCTGCTCTAGTTATTAAAAGATAGGTAAATTTAATCACAGGTGTTAGCCACATCAGCTCAGGATATTGATGGAGCATTTTTATTTCAGTTTCTAATGCTTCTTCTAATACTTCTTATTTTATTTAAGAAAACTGTACAATATATGATTTATAATAATAATTTTGGATGGAATGCTGATAAACCATCAGTTATATGGAACTTTTGAAAGTAACTGATAACCAAAATATGTAATATGATATAGCTATTTCTACATGATTCATCTATTGCTCTTGTCATATTATTTTCATAAAAAAGTTCATCTAAACTTCAAAAAGATATAGATCTTTTAGATGAGCCTAGGGTAAATTTGCTAGACATAATTTATATAACTTGGGATAAAGATGCTTTCACATGTCTCATGAGTAAGACCTGCATCATAATTTAATGGCTTACAATTCACAGATTGCTGTTGGATAATGAACTTTTAAATTTATAGTTGCAACTGATATATCTTGCAATGGTCAGCGATTTAGACCAGATTCATATAGGATATGTTGCTATAAATTAATTTTCTAACAGAGATAGTAGATATTTTAAAGATATGTATAATCACTAAGCCCAGTGATTTGTCCAAGAAACAGTTACTATAGTTCAGTAGAGATTAATTAAACTGTAATTGATGATTACTATAATGAAACAATTGTACCTTTGCGAAATTTATCTTGCTATCAAAAAAGAATTTATTATAAGATCTTTACCATAGTTTAGTAAAAATATGTTTATCTTTAATCATAAAACCAATAGCTTATCACTTGCCCAAATCAAGCTTTATAATCAATACCAAATATCTATCATACAACTTTAAAAAGAGATTTCAATAATATTTACTATATGGTGAATATAGAGGTATCTAAAACTATTTGTAAAATTTGCCCTAATGCATCCATAGATGTTTAGGAGATAAAACTAAATATAAACAACTATTCCGTTTTGAGTTATGATAGAGATAGCATTGATCCAGAACCATTCCATAAAAAAATTGCAAACTACAATTATAAGCAATAAAATATAGTCTATTTGAAAAGAAACTGTCAATAAGTAGCAAATAGCGGTATGTGCAGCAAACTTCTCTTATAGTTTTAATATCAAAAGATTGAACACCCATTTGGAACAATGAAAAAGAACATTAACAGCTTGGGTTATCATGGTTTCATTAGTTCGTAGCAAAAAAGTTAAAGTACCTCGGTGAAAATGCACTCATCATGTTTACATACAATTTTAGAAGACTTTTACAAGCACTTATAGGGATAGCTTTGAATTTAAAAAACTGTGATTTGAGCCATGTAAAAGGTGACAAAGATTTTCACAACTGAATATATCGGCAAGAGATAGCGGTAAACTTATATCTTGGTGTTTGCTGTCTTTCAAGCGATTTATCAAAAAAAGGCTTATTTTTTAATACCAATATATTGATTGAATCGCTCTCTCCATTGGCAGATTCTTCTAGATTTACAAAAGTTAAGATATGTCAAAAAATGGCTCAGAAGACTAACTTTTAAAGATGTTTACTATAAAGTTGGGACTGCACAAGAAAAAGGTGATGTAGGAACATATTTTCATCAGTCTGCATGAATTGTTATGCTTGATTGTTATGAAATGCACTTAGGTTTAATTTTTATATCAGTATGTATTAATAGGAAATGTATATGCCGACGGATGGATTTTGGGCACATAAAATACAAGTGTGGCAACAAAATCTAAACTTTGATTTTCAAATATTTCTATAGAGGATTGTGCAAGTTATTATATTTGGTTATCATTCATGGATAATGCTTCCAAGCATATCTCTGGAAAATAGTTAATTAATGATTTTGATATATCTTGTTTTGTACGGATGCATCTTGTAGAACTTTTAGATAATCACAAAATACTAAAATATCTAGCTAAATACTTCAGCTTGGAAAGTGTACAAACTATTAAAGAAGCAAAAGCATAAATCCTAGTATATCAAGATATTCTACCCCTATTGCTATTTCAAGATTATCATATATGATAAAAGAAATCATCAGCAAATCCCTATAAAACTTATGCAAACTAAAAGAGGTAAGCTCATTAGCCAACTGTAAAACTTGTCATACAACAGCAGATAAAGGTATATATCGTGAAAGCTTTATTTTCTAAATCCCATCTTATGGAAAATGGGATTTGAATAGGTTATATGTATGGAGCTTGCCTACCTAAGGCTACTTCATACTGTTACTTGTTTTTTTACTTCAGGGCTAGTAATTTCAGGTATCATCAAGAGGAAACATTGATAAATTCAACTTCTCTATCAATATCATGCTATAGTTGGTATATTGTTATAGTAAAGCTTATTATGTTTAGAATTGGTCTTATTACTTCTCTTAGATGTCATAATATTGTCTTTATATTAAAGATTTATCAATTTTAACATGAAAGATTTGCAATAAAATTGTATTTAATATCTTATGGCTATAAAAAACAATATACTTGTCACATTCCTAGATATACCAAGTACGGCTATTATGGCTATGATTATATCAGATATATTATAAGTTTGAAGTGGAACTAATTGTTTATGGATATTCAAGTGGGATTGTTGTGATATTGTCTTTAATGAACTTTGCTCACTATTTACGAAAACTATGGATTTATTTGGCAGAAAAATCATGGGCTATCTACAAATCCTTTTATGGTTGTAAATATTTGCCCATATTGCAGGTGTTATCAATTAGATAGCTTTTTACATATATTCATAGTGTCCGTTGAATCGGAAGCATATTCTGGATATAATGTTTGGGATAAGGAAAGTTTCATTATCTTTCAATATTTACATCAAAGCCATTAGTTCGGTATATTATGGATAGTTTTATCTATATTTTTAGTTACCATTTATACAATTAATGAAAAATATCATAAGTTTCTTTAAGAGCTGATTAACAACTAAAATATTTTCCTCTATGATTCTCTTCAGTGGATCACCAATTCGTTGAACGATAAATATATAAGCTTCTATAAACTCTATCCATCATTAACTTTCGCTACCTAAAATAGACCTTGGGTAAAATCATCAACTAAACCATTAATTGTCAAACAAAGTCTTTTAATTGTCGATGATGCTATATACATTTATGATTTTAAGATATAGAATCTATAAAAAATAATCTTGTCAATTCATAGTCCTGATAAATGTCAACTTAAGAATCAGCCTTTAAAATACTGTAAAAAGTATTAAAAACAAAGTTATAATATGCCTATGACAAAAACTTCATATTGGGAGATTTAGCATGATGATATAGATAAAGAAATCTTTGAAAATAACTAAATAGGTAAAATATCAAATTGTATAAGCTTGTCATAAAAATCCAATGATACAAGGTTTATGCAAATGATTAAGATATTAAAATACCTAATTTTATCACAAAGTAATTTCACTAGAAATATGAGATTTGGAGTTATAGTGTTTATATGGTAGTTATTCTACTTTGTATCTGATAATGCATCATAGACATGATGAATAAAGAGTTATCTCATCTAAACATTATCGATAAAACAAAGCAGACAGATAAAAAAGATTTTAAAAGAGTTTAGAGTCCAACTAAAAGAATATAGAGAACTAAAAGAAGAGATAGAAAATAAAAGAAAAGATATATTTTTAAAAGAGATTTTTGATACAAAAAAGTTAAATAAACTCAATCTAACTTTAGATACGAAAGCTCATGATATTGAAAATAAGTTATTAGAGAAAATACACACTATTCTAAACCTAAAACAACGAATAAAATTTATACACTATTTTGATGATTGGGAGGTGGAGTGATGCAAAAGATTTTACTTATTGAAGATGATTTAGATATGCAAGAACTTATCACTGATTATTTACAAAATTATGATTTTAAAGTAGAAGCTTTTTCTAAACCTAAAGGGGCTTTAGAGGAACTTGAAAACAATAAAAATAAATATGCTTTGGTTGTATTAGATTTGATGCTACCTCAAATGGATGGTTTTGACGTATGTAAAAGAATTAGACAAATATCTACTATACCTATTATTATTTCATCAGCTAGAGGAGAAGTAAGTGATAAGATACTTGGCTTTAATTTGGGAGCTGATGATTATTTAGCTAAACCTTATGAGCCAAGAGAATTGGTGATTCGGATAAATGCAATTTTACGAAGGACTATAAATAAAAGCAGAATTATAGGTGACTTTGAGATAGACGAAGATAAAATAGAGATAAAAGTAGATGGTTATTTAGTTGATTTGACACAAATAGAGTATGATATTTTACATCTGTTTTTACAAAATGGTGACAAAGTAATGTCCCGAGAAGTTATATCAAATGCTGTAAACGGCATAGAGTATAATACAAAAGACAGAACAATAGATATGCATATAAGTAATTTACGGCAAAAAATAGGTGATGACCCAAAAGACTCGCAATACATAAAATCTGTATGGGGTATCGGGTATAAATTTATAGGTTAAAATATGTCAATTTTTAATAAAGTTTTAATTCTCTTTTTAATTAGTTTGTCTTTGATGATTTTTGTATCAAATAAAACAAATAAATTAACACAAGATACACTTGAATCTTTATTAAAAGAAAAATATATTCAAGTCTCAGATGAACTATTTAAATATCTAACGAATAACGACCAAGACTCTTTGAAAAGAAAACTAAAAGAGTTGGAATTTAAAATTATTACAAATAAACAACACTATTTTGACTCATCTCAAACTATATACAAGTACGAAACTACTTTATCAATTATAAAAATTTTACGACATGAAGATGATAAATATTTACTTTATATGAAGTATCTTGATGATGATATTTTAGTGATAGATTTATCGCAAGATAAAAATTTTGAGGAGAAAGAGTTTCTAAATTATCTTATTTTAGCTGATATATCGATATTGATAATCTTGTTTTTGATAATTCTAAAAATGATATATCCTCTAAAAAATATCTCAAAAAGTATAAAAAGATTTGGTGAAGGAGATTATAGTTCAAGAGTTAAAATTATTACCAATGATGAGATAGGAGAGGTATCAACTACTTTTAACTCAATGGCTTCTAACATTGAAGAGTTAATCACATCAAGACAAAGATTATTACGAGATATTGGGCATGAACTAAAAACACCAATTGCTAAATCAAAATTAGCTATAGAGATGATAGAAGATAGTAAATATAAAAAAATATTAAATAAAGCATTGGTACAAATGGATGATATGACAAATGAGCTTTTACATCTTGAGAAATTAAATGCCAATCAATATAAATTGAAGCTTGAAACTTTTAATGTAGAAACTTTGATTAGTGAAGCATTATCAAAACTTTTTATAGAAGATGAAACACTCATAGATATATCAATTAAATCAAATTTTATAATAGAAGCAGATTTAGAGTATTTATCAATAGCATTAAAAAATCTAATAGACAATGCACTTAAATATAGTATAGAAAAACCTATATTTATAGTTGCAGAAGATAAAAAGATATCAATCAAAAGCAAAGGTGAAAAACTAGACAGATCTTTAGAATTTTACTGTGAAGTTTTTACTCAAGGGGATAATTCAAGGGAGCAAAAGGGTTATGGTTTGGGGCTTAGTTTAGTAAAACGAATTTTGGATAAACACAACTTTGAATTTTCATATTTTTATGATGATGAATTTAATGTTTTTGTGATTGATATAACTAAATAAAATTTATATTTAGTTTTAAGTTTTAAGTTTTAAGTTTTAAGTTTTAAGTTTTAAGTTTATTTTATACTACAATAAATTATGTTAAAAAAATATTTAGCAACAATATTTATCAGCTTATTAGTTATAGCAACACTTGCCCAAGTAGCACAAAAACCACCGTTTTTAATCTTAAGCGGGATACCACATTATACTGGTATAATCCAAATGAATTGAGATAATAAAGAGCTGGCTTTAACTAAAGAGCAAAAAGTGAAACTTTTAAAAATAAGAAAAAAAAGATTGCTCCACTAGAAGCAGAGATTATAGAAGAAACAGGCTTAATGAAACTTTTGGGTGCCAGAATAATCACTTTACCTTATAACTAATTGTCTAGTTTCACCACGTTATGGTTGCCTAGTTACATAAATTAAGAAAGCGATAGCTTAACAACATAATTGTAAAATCTTTACAGCAAATAAGGATTTTAAAAATGCCACAAGTCTATCACTCTAATGCCAGAACAAACCAACATGTAAGAGAAATAATACAACAATCTAATTTAACAAATGTTGAATTAGCAAATAATTATAATGTGAATGTTAAAACTATCGCCAAGCATAAAAATAGAGATTTTTTAAATGATAAAAGTTCAAGACCAAAAAGAATCCATTATGCTCTAACACCTTTAGAAAAAGAGTTAATTAAAGTAGTCAGAACAATGACTTGGATGGAGTTAGATGACTTAGCAGATACAATCGTTGATATTATTCCAAATGCAAATAGAAGTAATGTTTATCGTACTTTAAAAGCCTTTGATATAAACAGAGTTCCACAAGAGCAAAAAGAAAAAGCTAAAAAGTTCAAAGAGTATGAGCCTGGTTATTTACATATAGATGTAACTTACTTACCAAAGTTTGACAAGCAAAAATATTATCTATTTGTAGCAATAGACAGGGCTACAAGGCTACTTTACTATAAAGTGTATGAGAATAAGACAGCAGCAAATGCAGTATCTTTTCTAAAAGAATGTAAAGAGTTTTTTCCATTTTACTTAACACATATTTTAACAGATAATGGATTAGAGTTCACAGACAAATGGGCAAGAGGAAAAGGTTTTGTAAGTGGTAATCATAAGTTTGATGTAGAGTGTAAAGATGATGAGATAGAACATAGGCTAACAGCTCCATACACACCTCAAACTAACGCAATGGCAGAAAGAGTAAACGGAACTATTAAAAATGCTACAATTAAAGCAGAAAAGTATGACAATATTGATGATGTTAAAAAAGATTTAAATAAATTTTTGATATACTACAACTTCAATAGAAGACATGGTTCTTTAAAAAAAGAATTAAAAGTTAGAACTCCATTTGATGCAGTTCAAAGTTGGTTTCAAACGAAACCTGAAATATTTAAGATTTTACCAGATGTGTTTCAACATATTGCTTTTGAAATGGTACAACGTGGTGAAACTTGACAAAAGATATAAATGCAATGAATGTGGTCGTAAATTTAGCTCAAAAAGAAGAGCAAGAAATCTACAAGAAATAATCTTCAAAAAGTATATTTATAGAAGATAAAGATTATAATAGAAGTTTGCCGTGGATAAGAAAGTAAATTTTAGAATATGAACCAATTGCAAAAATACATAATCCAAGAGAAATTGTTATAGTTTGTGATGCAACTTTTTATGGTAAAAGAAAAGAGAAACTTGGAACTTTAGTTTTTAAAGATATTATTTCCAAAGAGATATTAACATGGAAACATATTGATAGTGAATTAGTATTTCATTACAAACAACAACTACAGATACTTTTAGATTTAGGATACATTGTTAAGGCTATTATCATTGATGGCAAAAGAGGCTTGTATAAAGCCTTTAAAGACTATCTAATACAAATGTGCCATTTCCATCAAAGAAAAACAATAAACAAATATCTAACTAGAAAACCAAGACTAGAAGCTAGTAAAGATTTACAAAAGATTATGTATAATTTAACAACTACAACTCAAATAAACTTTACAAAAAAATTAAATAAATAGTATAAAAAGTATCAAGTATTTCTTGATGAGAAATCAGTATCTCCAACAACTGGAAAACTAAATTTTACTCATTCAAGAGTTAAATCTGCATATAGAAGTTTGATAACAAATTTACCATATTTATTTACATACAAAAATCATAAAAATATTACTATTCATAACACAACAAATTCTATTAATGGTGGAGTATTTTCACTAATGAAAAAACTATTAAAAATTCATAATGGTTTTACTAAAAATTTGAAGTTAAAAATGCTTGATGATTATCTTGTTAGTTATAAGGTAAAGTAATCAATTAGACCCCTTGATTTTTCATTAAGCCTAAATTATAGAAAGTAGAGTTGACTTATCATCAATAATTCTCACCTCTGAACTTCCTGTATCACAGTGGTATGATTATTTAAATAATGATACTGTTGCTGATGCAATATTAGATAGGATTGTACATTCTTCACATAGAGTTGAACTAAAAGGTACATCAATGAGAAAAATTATGTCAAAAATAAATTAACACTTGGACACTTTATGCTAAAATGTTGTTAGAGAATATTTCAAATTTGTAAGTGTCCAAGTGTTTGTGATACGGTGTCTTTGTTGAGTGATATTTGTAGTAAAGTTACCTAGAGATTACCACTCCACCACTCTTTTAAATGATATTAACCATTTCTCTTTTTAATAATTTCTTCAGAAACATTTCTAGGAACTTCTGCATAGTTATTAAAAACCATAGAGTATGTAGCTCGTCCTTGAGACATAGATCTAAGATCTGTTGAATAACCGAACATTTCAGCCAAAGGAACCATTGCAACAACTAATTTGATACCAGCTCTATCATCCATAGACTGAACTTGTCCTCTTCTTTTGTTGCAATCTCCAATAACATCACCCATATAATCTTCTGGTGTTTCAATTTCCACTCTCATCATAGGCTCTAAAATAATAGGTTGAGCAGCATCGCTTCTACATCCTTTTTTAAATCCCATAGAAGCAGCTAATTTAAATGCCATTTCAGATGAATCTACATCATGGTATGAACCATCATATAATGCAACTTCAATATTTACCATTGGATAACCAGCTAAAATTCCACCAGCCATAGCTTCTTGACAACCTTTATCAACAGCAGGAATATATTCTTTTGGAACAGATCCACCTTTAATTTTATTATGAAATTTATAGTTATCTTCAGAATCTGCAGGTAAGGGAGTGATTTCTAAGTATACGTGACCGTATTGACCTCTACCACCAGATTGTTTAACATATTTATACTCAATATTAACAGAGTTTTTAATTGTTTCTCTGTAGGCAACTTGAGGAGCTCCAACTTCAGCTTCAACATTAAATTCTCTTTTCATTCTATCAACAAGAATTTCTAAGTGCAACTCACCCATTCCTGAAATAATAGTTTGTCCAGATTCTTCGTCTGTTTTAACTCTAAAAGAAGGATCTTCTTGAGCTAGTTTTCCTAAAGCAACACCCATTTTTTCCTGATCAGCTTTAGTTTTAGGCTCAACTGCTACAGAAATTACTGGTTCAGGGAAATCCATTTTTTCTAAGATTACTGGATCTTTATCAGATGCCAGAGTATCTCCAGTAATGGTAGATTTTAATCCAACCACTGCTCCAATTTCACCAGCATATAATTCAGAAACTTCTTCTCTTTTATTGGCATGCATTTTAAGAAGTCTACCGATTCTTTCTTTTTTCATTTTAGTTGAATTAAGAATATACGTACCAGAATGTAAGATTCCTCTGTACATTCTAACGAATGTTAATTGTCCAACAAAAGGATCTGTCATAATTTTAAATGCTAAAGCTGCAACTTCTCCCTCATTAGAAGATTCAACAATTACAGCTTCACCATCTTGGGTTTCCCCTTTGATATCTTCAACTTCTACAGGAGAAGGTAAGTATCTACAAACAGCATCTAATAAAGTTTGAACCCCTTTATTCTTAAAAGCTGATCCACAAATCATTGGAGTGATTTTCATTGCTAAACAACCCTTTTTGATTGCCGCCATGATTTCGTCATTCGTAATTTCTTCACCTTCAAGATATTTCAATTCTAAAGTTTCATCTTGTTCAGCAGCAGACTCTACTAATTTTTCTCTGTATTCATTGGCTTTATCAACTAAATTAGCAGGAATTTCTTCTATATGGTAATTTGATCCCATTTCAGCATCAGCATCCCAAACAATAGCTTTCATTTCAACTAAGTCAATAACACCAGCAAAGTTTTCTTCTGCACCAATTGGTATTTGAAGTGGAACTGGATTAGCTTTAAGTTTTGAACCTACTTGTTCTTCAACATTAAAAAAATTAGCACCAGTTCTATCCATTTTATTAACAAAAATGATTCTTGGTACTCTGTATTTATTTGCTTGTCTCCAAACAGTTTCACTTTGTGGTTGAACTCCACCAACTGAACAAAACACTGCAACAGCACCATCTAGAACTCTCATAGATCTCTCAACTTCAATAGTAAAGTCAACGTGACCTGGAGTATCAATGATATTAATCATAGTATCAGAACCATCAACAGGATTTTTCCAGTGACAAGTTGTAGCAGCAGAAGTAATAGTAATCCCTCTTTCTTGCTCTTGTTCCATCCAGTCCATAGTTGCAGCACCATCGTGAACTTCACCGATTTTGTGCTCAACACCTGTATAGAATAAAATTCGTTCTGTTGTAGTAGTTTTGCCTGCATCAATATGTGCAGCAATTCCTATATTTCTTACTTGTTTTAGTGGTGTAACTCTTGCCATATTACTTTCCTACCATCTATAATGAGCAAATGCTTTATTAGCTTCGGCCATTTTATGAATATCTTCTTTTTTCTTGAATGAAGAACCACGTTCGTTAGCTGCTTCGAATAATTCATTAGCAAGTCTTTCAACCATTGTTCTTTCATTTCTTTTTCTAGATGCTTCGACTAACCATCTTAATGCTAAAGTTTGACGTCTAACTGGCCTAACTTCGATAGGCACTTGATATGTAGCTCCACCAACTCTTCTAGATTTAACTTCTAAAAGTGGTTTGATATTTTCAATTGCTTTTTCAAAAACTTCAATACCAGACTCTTCACTTCTAGCATCTAAATTGGCAATTGCACCATACATAATTTTTTGTGCTACTGATTTTCTACCATCTAACATAACTGTATTAATAAACTTAGTGATCACTGTACTATTGTAGATAGGATCAGCCATTATTTCTCTAACTGGAGCTTTTCTTCTTCTCATTTTATTATCCTTCTACTTTTTTTTCGGTTTTTTAGTACCGTATTTAGATCTTGCAACAGTTCTATTTGCAACACCAGAAGTATCTAAAGCACCACGAACAATGTGATATTTAACACCAGGTAAATCTTTAACTCTACCCCCTCTTACTAAAACAATTGAATGTTCTTGAAGATTATGACCTTCTCCACCTATGTATGAAATTACTTCAAAGCCAGTAGTTAATCTAACTTTAGCAACTTTTCTTAAAGCAGAGTTAGGTTTTTTTGGTGTAGTTGTATATACTCTAGTACATACCCCTCTTCTTTGTGGACATTTATCTAGAGCTGGTGATTTAGATTTCTTAATCACTCTTTTTCGCTCATTTCTTACAAGCTGATTGATTGTAGGCATTCTTTCCCTTTGTTTAATTTTAGAGTAATCTGATAATATTAAATATGTTAAGACTCTCTATTTATTTGGTTTGAGCTTTTAAGCAGGCTCATGCTTCTCGTTTAAGTTTTTCAACTAAAAATTGACATATGTAAAGATACATAATCAAAACGATACTTCCATTCTAGAGAAACGTGTAAGTTTTCTAAAAAGTTAAAAATAATAACAAAATTTGACTTAAAGTTTATTTATATATAAAGGGAACCTCTAAAAACAACTTTCTAATTTGTTTAAATCATTTTTAACTTAATTTTTAAAATTTATCACACGCGAAACTTGATTTACTATAAAATTCTACTAAAAATTATAATGATCTTTGTGAGTTTTTGTAAAATCTCTATGATTTCATATATTTTTACATAACTTTCACTTTTTGCAATCTAACTAACTGTTCATATCTAAAGAGATTATATGTAAGATTTAAAAATCCTATAGATGACTTGATTCGTTTTATCCCAATGGACTTCATATGTAAGGCATCATTCATAGAGTTTGTCATAAATCCAAATATATGTTCTACTCTTGCTCTAATTTTAGATTTTATGTTATTTGAATCTTTTTGTTCATCTGTTAAAGGACTACCTCTGTAACCTTTTTCATGCACAAAGCTTTTGCAATTTTTATCTTCTAGAAATTCTTCTATCTCTTTACTCCTGTAAGCACTATCTGCATGAAGTTTATTATCTGTTTCATCAATGATATTTTTAATTTCAGTAGAATCATGAGGAGCAGCACTTGTAACACTATATTTAGTTATGAATTTAGTTTTTTCATCTGCGTTAATATGGTCTTTATATCCATAGTGTCGTTCACTTGATTTAGTCATCCAACTTGCATCAGTATCTTTTTGGCATAACTTGCTTCGTTTACCATTGTTATCTTTTCTGGCAAATTTTAAAGGTATAGCACCTTTTTTAATATCAGCGTTATCTTCTTTAGAATTTCTTTGTCTAGGAACATCTACAAATGAAGCATCTATCATACTTCCCTCTTTTGCTATAATACCTTTATTTATAAGTTGTTTAGTAAATAGTTCAAATAATGTTAAAGATAAATTCTTATTTGATAGCTGTTCTTTGAAATGCCAAATAGTTTTTTCATCAGGTATTTTATCTCCAATTTTCAATTCTAAAAATTGTTTGAATGATGTTCTATCATTTATTTGAAATTCTGTTTGTTCATCACTTAAATTATAGTATTTTTGTAATATTAAAATTTTAAACATCATTATCTTATCGTATGGTGGCCTACCACCAGCACCTTTAGGTTCTACGTATAAAGCCTTCTCTATTGGTTCTCTAAACATATTCCAATCTACAACTTTATCTAATTTTGTTAGTGGTGGTTGATATTCTTTTATTTTTCTCTCATGAAATTCTAAATCAAATAATCCTTGCATTTATAAAGCCTTTTGAGTGATATTTAATATCTATTTTAACTAAATCTTGATTTTAAATTGCTTAGGTTGGGTAGTTTTTAGAGATGCCCT
This sequence comes from Arcobacteraceae bacterium, assembly GCA_965242915.1. Lineage (GTDB taxonomy): Bacteria > Campylobacterota > Campylobacteria > Campylobacterales > Arcobacteraceae > CAJXII01. The sequence continues at coordinate 25,573 of CBDETN010000017.1, read as the reverse complement.
AAAGATAATCTACAAAAAAATAACTTCTTTACTAATATTTATTATTCAAAACTTTGTTTTGAATAGAATTTATATATTTTAGTTAAAAAAGAGAACTCCAAATAGTAAGCATGAAGAGACCACTGCACAGTAACACTCTAAAATAAATCTCAACCAAGCCTTTAGTTAAGGTATTTAAAGGCTATTTTTAGCTATAATTACACATATAAATTAAAGATATTTAAGCAAAAAGGTAATAAATTGGCATTTAAAGATTCAAACCTCTCTTTTTCAGATTATGCTCTTAATGATAGATTAGAATATGTAGATTCTTTTTTCGTAACTAATCACCCTAGGAAACCTCAAAAAGAATTCTAATATTTACCTCAATAAATAGTAATTTAAAGCCTATAAATAGGACTAATTAGCTATAATTCACTACATAAAAAGTAGGAATAAATTTTGAAGAAAATTCGCCTGAAATATCAATTTTCAATAAAATCCAAAAAAGAACTTAAAGATTTATCTCATAAAGAGCTTCTTAAATATATAGAAAACCTTCAAGATAACCTCGTGCAAGAAAAACCACCAAAGAATTCAAACAACTCCAGTATTTCACCATCAAGTGAGATAGCACCTCCTCAAAAAAGAAATAATAAAAATCAATCTCTTGAAGAGAAGAGTGGTAAAAGTGTTGGTGGACAATCAGGGAGAGAGGGAGTAACTCTTTTACAAAGTGATACTCCTGATGAGATTGTTGCATTGCCTTATAAACTATTAGAATGTAAAAAGTGCAGTAGTGATATATCTACTGTTGTATCTGCACTCAAAGAAAGACGACAAGTCTTAGATATTGAATTATCATCTATTACTCATAAAATAACAGAGTATCAAAGCTTCTCTAAAAAGTGTTTCTCTTGTGGTTATGAAAATCATGACAGTAGTGCATTTACAATATCACCAAATATCAGTTATGGGTCAACAGTTATAGCTATGGTTTCATACCTAAGTGTTTCTCAGTATATGTCAAATATGAGAATAGTAGAACTTATGAACAACCTATTCAATATAAAACTCTCAGAGGGAAGCATTACAGGCTTATTAGCAAAAGCCTCAGCACTCTCACAAAATACTATTAACAAAAATCACAGCTCTACTGGAGAAAGCTCCTCTAGTAGGTATAGATGAGACTGGATGTAAGGTTAATGGCTCTAAACATTGGCATTGGACTTTTCACAATGAGAGCAATACTCTTATTGTTGCGGATAAGTCACGAGGAACTAAGGTCATCAACAATACTTTTACAAATGGTTTTAAAAATGCTTGTGTGGTTCATGATAATTATTCATCATATAGCTCACTTGAGTGTGTTAGTGAACAGTTATGTTTAGCACACAAGATGAGAGATTTAAACTATGCTATTGAGTGTGATGAGACTAAGCTAATGAAAGATATAAAGACATTACTCAAAGAAGCTATAAGAGATGATAAAGTCAACTTAACTTCCATTGCTAGAGTAACTCTAAAAAGTCAATATGACAAATCACTTCAACATCTTTTAACTATGCCATACATTGAAAAAAGTGAAACGCATAAACAAATAAAATCACTTACAAAATCTAAAGATAAACTGTTTACTTTTTTACTTAATGAAAATATCCCAGCAGATAATAATGCTAGTGAGCGTGCCATTAGAAATATAAAAGTTAAGCAAAAAGTATCAGGACAATTCAAATCACTTGAGGGTGCACAAAATTATGCTAATTTACGATCAGTTATTGATACTTCTCGTAAGCGTGGCTTAAATGAGTTTGAATCATTGGTTTCTGTAATGAAGGGGAATTCTCTCTTTTAGATAGGGTGATTAGTTACAATATATTTTTTCTAAGTCTAATCAATATATTTGTTTTATTATATGTTCTAGCAAATGGTTCAAAGCCAATATAGCCTCTATCCATTGTAGTTAAATCATTTTCATCACAATGTTCTAAATGACCGTAAGCTAAAGTTCTCTCATCATATGCTGCTAAATCATTATCATCACTTTTATTTTTATTAGTAATTGATGCATCTATTGCTATATTATTTAAGACATCAAATACACATGATACTCTTGCTTGTACCACATCTTTTGCATAATCTTTAATTTGACATCTTACTTTCATGGGATTAAATTCTTTTTTTACATCTTCACTATTTGGCAAAGTTGTTACTGAACCATCTATAGCTAATAGTCTAAAGTCTTTAAAAGTTTGATACTCACCATCACTATAAAAAACTTCTGCTGACATATTTGCATATTCTTCAAATGCTGTATAATTTAATTTAGCTCTTGCTTGTGTATATGCACTATTAGTGATTGTATAATCATCACCTAAATCTAATTGCATATCATTTAAACTATTTTGTAAAGATTTACTACTTTTTTTCATTATCACAGTCATAATTTTATCGAATCCTAACTTTCTATTTCTTGTGAAACTATTTATACCAATTTTATGTTTATTTATAAATACAACATCTTTTGGTTTATCTCTAAAAACTGCTAAAACTTGACAGTTTTTTTTAACATATTTAACCTGACTAATATAAGTATATATTATATCTAAATAGTAGTTACAAACTACTTGAAAAGCCTATAAAATAAGGCTTTCTGATGAATTATCTTTGTGCTGTTTGATATTTTAGACTTATAATAATATGAATTAATTCCTTAACTTAATGGCGTTGAAGGTGCCCTTTATACTAAAACTCTTTTTATGTTCTAAAATCCAAGCATATTCGTATAATAAAACTAGAGATATAAGTGTATTATATTTCAAAGAGTTTGTTGTTGATATATCGGTAAGCGTATAAAGCAATAAATATTATTTATTAGCTTGGTGTAAAGTCAGATAGTTATACAACAAATTTGAGTGGCGACAAGAACAGTTAATAGCTAGTTCGTATTTTACGAGGTAAAATTAGTATAACGATTATCAGGTAGGAATTTATTCCTACCCTAACGAACTCTTTAATATCTTAATAATAAAGGTTGCAATATCAGATAGAATACATAGACTTTTATTAATAAATTATTAAGTTAATATGTAATAAACTTTATTAATTTTTATTTAAGGATTAATATGAAAATAATACCAGCTTTTTATGGGTTTAATCTAACACAAGATGAGAGATATAATTATGTTTCAGAACATAAATTATTTAGATTAGGAATAAAAATAAATACCCCAAATACATGTAATTGGGCATGTCCTTACTGTTATGTAGGAGATGAAGATGAAGTAAAAAGGCCAATAAAGCTAGATAGAAATGGTAAAGTCTCTAACGATCTTAGTAAAGATAAATTATGGGCGACTAGAATGAAAGGTTGGATTGATCAAGGTATTGAACTTGGTATAAAAGCTGTTACAATTAATGGAACCTTTGAGCCAACTACATCTAAATCAATGATTGAAATTGTAGAATATTGTACAAGTGCTAATTTAGCTACAACACTTGTCACTAATGGAACACTTCTAAATGAAAAAATGGCTAGAGACATTTATAATACAGGTGCTAATATTATGACAAAGATAAACGTTCCTATGGTTGATAGTAGTGATGATAATTACATGCTTTATGCTTCTATTCAAAAAAAACTTAGTGGATTAAAAAAAGATGCTATAAAGTTGTATGAAGAACAAAAGTCTGTAATTAATATGCTAGTTGATATTTGTTTTAATAAAGAGCATAAAGATGGTTCTACTAGGCTTGGAATTGAATCAATCATAAGTAATTTAAATGTTGATTATTTACCTTTACTTATACAAGAAGCACGAGAAAAAAATATGTATGCGCATATAGAAATAACAAAATTACAAGGGTTTGCTAAACAAAATAGAGACCTTGCTATTGGTAAAGATAAATTAGAAGAATTATTTATTATTGTTCAAAGAAATGATAGTGAAAATGAATATGAACCATATGAAATAAAACCTCCTTATCTAGCAGGAACTTGTTATGAAAATCTTAATAGATTAGACATTCATGCAGATGGAATGGTTAAACCATGCCCTGGAATTGAAACAACATTAGGAGATTTAAATCACGATAAATTAAAAGATATAGTTACTTCAAAACCTTTAGAAATAATTAGAAATTTAGAAAAATACATAGAAGGGGATTGCAAGGAATGCGAATTATTTATTAACAGAGAATGCTATGGAGGATGTAGAGGTACTGTATACCAAAATCTAATATCTAATGGGTATAGTGAATATGAATCATGGGTAGGTTCAGATCCTTCATGTTGGAGAGTTACAAATTTATTAGATTATAAACCAGTAACTCAAGATATCTTTAATAGAATCTCAAAATGAAAAACAAACCTATACTTGGAGTATTCTATTCTCATAGTCCTTCAAGACTAGGAAATTTAGAATTAGTGAATGAACTAAGAATTAATTTCAAAATTATCATTATTGCAAATAAAGAAATTGATTACTTAAGTCTATACTCTGATGATTTAATAATACATAAATTTTCTGATCATAATGGAATATTAAACAAGATATTAAAATATAAAAATGAATACGGTATTGATGGATTAATTACACTCTCAGAAGGTGCGGTAACACTACTGTCAGATATAGGAACTAAAATAGATGTACCCGTTAACGATTTTTATTCATCAAGGATTGCAAGAAATAAATTTCTAATGAGATCTTTCTTTTTAGAAAATAAGATAGATGGACCTATTTTTTTCAAAGTACATTCACTAAAAGAGGCTAAAGAAATTTTTACTAATTCTTTTGAAGGGAAATCATGTTTTTTAAAGCCACCTTGCATTGGAGGAAGTTCATTTTGCAAACAAATAAAAAATATCAATGAATTAGATAATATTTGGGACTATTTTTATAATAATAGCTATGACAGAACAAAAGATGATCCATTGTTTGAAGAAATGTTTCTTAATAAAGAAAGTTATTATTTATTACTTGAGGAAACACTAGGCGGTAACACTTTATCACATGATGATAATTTAGCTCAAGAGTATCCTATATATGAAATAAGTGTGGAAGGTTTTATAACTAAAAACCATACATATGTTTATTCAATTACTGATAAGTTATTACCTAAAAGAGGAATCTTATATGGTGAAGAATATTTGTGGAGAATGCATTCTAGACTTCCTTCTGAATTCAAAAAAATACTAATTAAGAAAGTAAATTACATTAATAAAAAAATAGGAGCAAAGGTTGGTTGTTCTCATACCGAATTTCGTATTGAAGAAACTAATAAAGAATCCTCAGAATTTATTTTGAATAATAAATTATATAGATCAAGAATTATTGAGACTGCATTACGAATAGGAGGAGCATTCATGCAATCTGCTATATATAAATCGACAGGTTTTAATTCTATAAGAGCAATGGCATATCAAGCGTGTGGAATAAAACACAAAGAAAAAGTATTTTTTAGAAAACCAATGATAATGGTAAATTTTTGGCCAAATAAATCAGGGGTTCTACAAAAAATAGAAGGATTAGATGCTGTTTATAGTTATAAAAACAAAATCTCTGATTTTCACTTATATGACGCAATTGGAGATAACGTAAAAGTTCCTCCAGATGCATCTCGGGGAATTGCAGATATTATTATTACTTCAAATAATATAGATCTTCTCCAAATCAGAAATTGGGAAGTTAAAACTTCCAGTGAGAACCCATATAATGAAGTTGAAAAAATATATTTAGATGTTACAAAAAAAATTAAATTTATAATATAATTAAAGGAAAGAAATGAAAAAAGCTGTTTTAATAATAGGAGCATTTAGTGAGTTTATTGAGGAGTATGTTAACAGTATTAAAAATCTAAACTACAATGTAGTTTGTATAGATGATGATAATAAAAAGTATAAGAAATTATTTGAGTATAAGAGAAAAAATAAAGATCACTTTAGTCATAAAATAGATAAATTAATTTGTACTAAAGAAAATAGTGATTTCCTTGAAGAAATATTTCATGAAGTAGATTTATTAAAAAGAGATTATAAAATTGTTGGAATATTAGGAATAGCAGAAAAAAAAGTAATTCATACTGCCTGCCTTGCTGAATATTTAAATCTACCATCTATAAATATTCAAAGTGCTGTAATTTCAAGAAATAAGTATTTACAAAGACAACTATTAAAAAATACAAGTTGGGGAGTTGACTCTGAAGTAATTTCTATAAATAATTATTTTAATATACCCTCAAGTGGTGTTATAAAACCTATTAATGATCATGGATCATCTAACATAGTTATTTGGGATACTTCAGTTGATGAAATTTTAATTCAAAAGCAAATTCTTTTGTTAGATAATAATAAATCATATTTGTTAGAAGAAAAAATTGAAGGACCAGAATTCTCAATTGAAAGTTGGGTTAAGAATGGAAAAATAATTTTTTCTTCTATTACAAAAAAAACGACTATGAAATGTAAAGGAATTGAGTTTCCTGTCGAATTAGGACATGAAATTAATTATAATAGTAAATTGCCAAATAGTGTAGTAGAAGAAATCAATAAAATGAATGAGTTTATAATAAAAGAAAGTAAAGTTTCTAATGCAATTGTACATCTTGAATTTAAATTAGAAAATAATATAATGCCTAAAGTTATGGAATGGTGTGTACGAAATCCAGGGGATAGAATTATGGATTTATATTTATATAAGAACATAATAAATCCATATGAGTTATATATCAAAATAATATTAGATAAAGACATAAGTTTTAATAATGATAATAACACTAAAGTTTATCAAAAATACTTTATCCTAAATAATAATGAACAATTGAACAGCGATATTTTAAAAGATAATAGTATTATATACTGGCCAGGTAATGAAAATTATGTTGGATTTAAAAGAGACAAAAAAGGTAAGGAATATAAAGAATTACCTGGCGTTATTTTTTATGAAATTGGTATATTAATAGATGCAAATAATCCTATCCGTTTAATTAGAGATTCATTCTCAAGACATTGTTATGCTGTGTATAGTACGGATATAGATACTATTGTTATGGAAAATAAAATCAATAGTTTCGTAAAAAAACTTATATTAAATAAAAGTTAAGTTAATGACAATAAAAGCAATAAAAAACCTAAAGTCAATTCATAAAAAAATAATTTTTTTAGATTTTTTGTTTGGTGCATCTAGAGGCATTATAATTCCATTCTTAATGATAGATATGACTAATAGACTAGGGGTAGATATTACTAGTATTTCGAGTGTAATTTTTATCTATTTTATTTTTAGAACAATTGGTGGACCACTTGGGGGATATTTCAGTGATTGTTTTGGAAGAAAAATTGTATTATTAATAGGTACATTTACAACAAGTGCATTATACATTCTGTTGGCATTTGTAACAACATTAAGTCAATTTTTTATTGTATTTATTCTATTAGGTTTTTTTCATGCAATGTTTAGAACTTCCTTTATGGCTATAATTGGCGATAATATTGATAAAAAAGATGATAGTATTCCATTTGCATTATTTTATATAGTTCAAAACTTATCATTTGGAGTAGGAACGGTAATGGGAGGACTAATTATATCATTTAATGCAAGTCTTCTTTATATTCTAACTGGTATATTATTGGCTATTATATCTGCGGTATCTATTATTTTTCTTTTTAATCCTCTTGATACTAAATCAGATGAGGTAAATAGTAAAAAAGAAGAAAAGAATTCTTTTTTTAATATAAATTTAAAATCTGCAATATACTCAATATTTCTTTTAAATATTATTACTGTATGTTCTTATGGAGTTTTTAATGAACTTTTAGGAATTATTTTTAATAAATATTTAAATATGGATCCAGTAATAATAGGAATTGTTTTTGTAATAAACCCTATTATTATAGTTTTATTGCAATTATATATACTTCAGTTAATTAAAAACTGGGATTTTTATTGGCAAATAATATTCAGTTTATCCGTTTTTTCAATATTTTTTTTAACTATATCTCTATTTCAATTTTTTGACTACTTTATATTAGCATTTATTTCTATATTTATTTTTACTCTTGGTGAATTAACTCATGTTGCAAAGTTAAATACAAAAATTAATGAGTTCACTAGCACTTCAAATAGGGGAAAAGTATTTGGAATGTTAAGTGCTACATGGAATATAGGGTTTGGATTAGGTCCTCTATTTTTTAGCTTTTTAATGAAAAACTATAACTTATTTATAGCGGGTATAAGTTTCTTTTTAATAAATATTTTAGTTGTTTTAGTATTAATTATACTCAAGAGGTATACTATAATGGCCTGAAAAATCAAGACAAGATTTCAGCTTAATTAATTTCCACCTTCTACTCTTATCTTACCCTACATTTTTGAGAAATGCAAGATATAAATTCATTGGTTTTTGATAAGCAATTGCTGAATGAAATCTCTTAAAATTATACTTATGTATATAGTTTCTTACACCTTCTTTTAACTCCTTTATTGTTTGATAATCATTAATGTAAATATTACCATGTTTTAACGTTCTAAAAAATCTCTCTATAACGATATTATCAATACTTTTTCCTTGCCCATTCATAGATATTTGAATATCATATTCTTTTAAAATTTGAGTATGTTCATAACTTGTATATTGACCTCCCTGGTCTGAGTTAAATATTTTAGGTTTAGCATACTTTAATAAGGCAGCTTTTAATACATCACTTGCAAGCGCGGCATCCATAGAATTCGATATTTTATAAGCTAGTATTGCTTTGCTATGCCAGTCTATAACAGCTGCTAAATACATAAAGCCACCCTTTACTCTTATGTACGTAATATCTCCACTCCAGACTTCATTTGGATTGGGTACATATATGTGTTTTCTTCTGTCTATTCTACTCCAGTAAGGTTTTAATGAATATGCATAAATTTTATGTTCTTGATTTTTAATGCTTATTGATCGCTTTTTTCTTGGGTATATGGCTTGTATCCCCATATTTTGCATATATTTAAGTACTTTGTCTTTCCCAATATTATAGCCATCCTCTAATAATTGCTGATGAATAAATCTATAGCCATATTCTCCATTATCTGTGGCTATTTCATCTATACTATGCATAATTTTTAGATTTATTTTACTCAAAGGAACTTCTTTATAATAATGAGATGTTCGACTAATACCTAATAATTTACATTGTATTGTTTTACTTATTTTAAGCCCGTTCTCAATAAGAGTTTTTCTCTCTTTAGATGAGACCGAGCTTTTTAGCTTTTTTGCAAGCCATTCCTTTTCAACAACAGATTTACCCAGTTGTTTTTGAAGCTCTTCTATCTCTTCATCTTTTGTTTTGATTTCATTTTTAAATTCTTGTATTACTTTATTTGGCTCAAATGCAAGGGAAGCATTCTGTAAAAACTGCTTTTTCCATTTACTAATGGACTGAGAAGTGATTGTATTTGTTAAAAATAACTTCTCTAATTGCTCAAGTACTTCATCGTGTGGAGCATCTGAATAAAATAGATCAAATGCTTTATATTTAATAGCATTAAATGATATTGCTTTATTTACTTTTTGTATATATTTATTATCTTAGGAGCCACTTGCAAATTCAATAATACTCAATAGCTAATTTTTTATTTTCATCACTTTTAGTTTTAAAAAAATGATTATTTATTTTTCTTTGCGTAGTTTACACTAAATTTAGTAAATTTCTTAAAAAATCATATTTTTTCTCCATACTTTATGGTTTTGACTATAAAATTGAAGATTTTTCTATTATTTTTAATAAAAGTCATGTAATGAGTTTTAAACTTTGATGAATACAAACAGATAAAATTCCAAATGATAAAACAGAAGCTACTTTTGTAGCTCCTTGATAATAAATTGTATTACATCCAAAGTCATCTTTTAAATATTTATTTACTCTTTCAACCATACTTCTTTGATTGTAGTGGTGTTCATCTGATGATTTAGGTAAATTTAAAAATTCAAATTTTACTTTTTCATCTTTGATAAGTTGAATCTTTTGTTTTAATTCTTTTGAGTTCTTGGGATTTATATCTATAATTGCTTTATGATTTAGTTTTTCAGAATACTCTCTAATTATATCGCTGTCATACCAAGCATCAAGTAAATCACGAAGATACATCACTCTTTTACTAGTTTCATTGATAAGTGGAAGTGCTACTGAACTATCATGAACATTTGCACCTGAATAGAATGCTGCTATTGGTATATCTCCATCTACTGCACTAATATGAAGTTTACCACCTATTGTAATCTCTCTGTTACCTTTAGAATTTTGTTTGACACCAACACCACAAACAGTAGATACTAAAGATAACATCTTTTTAGTAGTTTTCATCTCTTTTTGTAGTTCTAAAATCTTTGGTTTTACAGGCTCTCTCTTTTCACCTTTCTTAGGTCGTCCGACCTTATTTTTAGGCTTTTCTTCTTTCTCAATCTTTACAGGTTTTTCTCTAAGTGGTATCATAGCAGCATCTGTTGCATTGTACATAAAAACTGTATCCGATAAATATTCATTAACAAACTTTTTATGAGTTTTTTGAGCTATTTGTAAATCACTCAATTCTTTGAATACCCTACTAAATTTAGCTTCACTTGGAATATCTATTTTATACCTCCATCCACACAATACTCGTAATACTCTATCGCTATGAAGTCTATCAATTAAATCTCTTGTTGTTTGCATATTGTAAACAGATTTAGCAATCATTGCTCTTGCTATCTCTTCTCTGTCTTTTGGAATGTTTGTAATAGTTACAACTGTTACATTCTTTTCAATTTGAGCAAAGTCTAAAATCTTTATTAGTTTCTCTTCTTTGGTACTTAATGTTCCTAATTGTTCTTTTATTTCAGGAAATAAACAATTTTCAAGGTTTAGAATTTTAGTCCACATATTTGAAAGATTTGAAGATGATTTTGGTATAATATTTTTCATAAGTTGAATCTCTTTTCTGTTAAATTTTATGGTATAAAATTATAACTTATCTGAAATTAGATTTCAACTTTTTGTAACAAAAATGAATTAAATTATGAGCTTTTTTGTGAATTTGCAAGTGGCTCTATAGTATAAAAATTGGTCAATGTGCAGGGAATGAGGATATATATTCTGCATTAAGAGGAATGAAAACAATCTCATTAAGATTAGACCAGCATAGCAAGAATGCAATGATAATCGCAAAATGGTTAAATAAAAGAACTGAAGTAAAAGAAATATTTTATCCTGCGCTGAAGGGCGATAAAGGTTATGCAATCTGGAAAAGAGATTTTATTGGAGCATCCGGTGTATTTTCTTTTTTACTAGATTTAAAGTATAGTAAAACATCCATTGAATCAATGATTAATTCATTAAAGTTTTTTGGATTAGGCCATAGTTGGGGTGGTTTTGAAAGTTTATTAATACCAGTACAAGACCCAAGTGAATACAGAATAAAAAAATCGTGGAATAAAAAAGGCCATTTAATTAGGATTAATATAGGATTAGAAGATCCAAAAGATCTTATCTTTGATCTTAAAAAAGCCTTTTGTAAACTACATGAAGTTTATTAATTTATAATGAACGAAAAGCTTTGATTTTAAGGTGCAAAACAACTTTTAAATATGGCCTTTCATCTCCTTGAAGATTAGAATGTTCGTTCATGCTTACATGGTGGAGGAATTGCCCTTTTTTTCGACTTACTCTATGCACAGAATGTCATACGACATATGGAAGGGTAACTGAATTTCATAGTGAACTTTTTTCTATTTAATATTCAATACCACTTAGTATAATTTATGATGGTTGAAATATTTATAATTAAACTATATAATATGACTAAATTAAGGGAACCTCTAAAAACAACTTTCTAATTTGTTTAAATCATTTTTAACTTAATTTTTAAAATTTATCACACGCGAAACTTGATTTACTATAAAATTCTACTAAAAATTATAATGATCTTTGTGAGTTTTTGTAAAATCTCTATGATTTCATATATTTTTACATAACTTTCACTTTTTGCAATCTAACTAACTGTTCATATCTAAAGAGATTATATGTAAGATTTAAAAATCCTATAGATGACTTGATTCGTTTTATCCCAATGGACTTCATATGTAAGGCATCATTCATAGAGTTTGTCATAAATCCAAATATATGTTCTACTCTTGCTCTAATTTTAGATTTTATGTTATTTGAATCTTTTTGTTCATCTGTTAAAGGACTACCTCTGTAACCTTTTTCATGCACAAAGCTTTTGCAATTTTTATCTTCTAGAAATTCTTCTATCTCTTTACTCCTGTAAGCACTATCTGCATGAAGTTTATTATCTGTTTCATCAATGATATTTTTAATTTCAGTAGAATCATGAGGAGCAGCACTTGTAACACTATATTTAGTTATGAATTTAGTTTTTTCATCTGCGTTAATATGGTCTTTATATCCATAGTGTCGTTCACTTGATTTAGTCATCCAACTTGCATCAGTATCTTTTTGGCATAACTTGCTTCGTTTACCATTGTTATCTTTTCTGGCAAATTTTAAAGGTATAGCACCTTTTTTAATATCAGCATTATCTTCTTTAGAATTTCTTTGTCTAGGAACATCTACAAATGAAGCATCTATCATACTTCCCTCTTTTGCTATAATACCTTTATTTATAAGTTGTTTAGTAAATAGTTCAAATAATGTTAAAGATAAATTCTTATTTGATAGCTGTTCTTTGAAATGCCAAATAGTTTTTTCATCAGGTATTTTATCTCCAATTTTCAATTCTAAAAATTGTTTGAATGATGTTCTATCATTTATTTGAAATTCTGTTTGTTCATCACTTAAATTATAGTATTTTTGTAATATTAAAATTTTAAACATCATTATCTTATCGTATGGTGGCCTACCACCAGCACCTTTAGGTTCTACGTATAAAGCCTTCTCTATTGGTTCTCTAAACATATTCCAATCTACAACTTTATCTAATTTTGTTAGTGGTGGTTGATATTCTTTTATTTTTCTCTCATGAAATTCTAAATCAAATAATCCTTGCATTTATAAAGCCTTTTGAGTGATATTTAATATCTATTTTAACTAAATCTTGATTTTAAATTGCTTAGGTTGGGTAGTTTTTAGAGATGCCCTTAATGCTAAGATTCAACTATTCAATATTACTTAGAATACATTTCATGAAAACTTTATATAATAGAGCCACTTGCAAATTCACAAAAAAGCTCATAATTTAATTCATTTTTGTTACAAAAAGTTGAAATCTAATTTCAGATAAGTTATAATTTTATATCCTAAAATTTAACAGAAAAGAGATTCAACTTATGACAAATATTTTACCAAAATTATCTACAAACCTATCTAAAATGTGGACTAAAATTCTAAACCTTGAAAATTGTTTGTTTCTTGAAATAAAAGAACAATTAGGAACATTAAGTACCAAAGAAGAGAAACTAATAAAGATTTTAGACTTTGCTCAAATTGAAAAGAATATAACAGTTGTAACGATTACAAACATTCCAAAAGACAGAGAAGAGATAGCAAGAGCAATGATTGCTAAATCTGTTTACAATATGCAAACAACAAGAGATTTAATTGATAGACTTCATAGCGATAGAGTATTACGAGTATTGTGTGGATGGAGGTATAAAATAGATATTCCAAGTGAAGCTAAATTTAGTAGGGTATTCAAAGAATTGAGTGATTTACAAATAGCTCAAAAAACTCATAAAAAGTTTGTTAATGAATATTTATCGGATACAGTTTTTATGTACAATGCAACAGATGCTGCTATGATACCACTTAGAGAAAAACCTGTAAAGATTGAGAAAGAAGAAAAGCCTAAAAATAAGGTCGGACGACCTAAGAAAGGTGAAAAGAGAGAGCCTGTAAAACCAAAGATTTTAGAACTACAAAAAGAGATGAAAACTACTAAAAAGATGTTATCTTTAGTATCTACTGTTTGTGGTGTTGGTGTCAAACAAAATTCTAAAGGTAACAGAGAGATTACAATAGGTGGTAAACTTCATATTAGTGCAGTAGATGGAGATATACCAATAGCAGCATTCTATTCAGGTGCAAATGTTCATGATAGTTCAGTAGCACTTCCACTTATCAATGAAACTGGTAAAAGAGTGATGTATCTTCGTGATTTACTTGATGCTGGGTATGACAGCGATATAATTAGAGAGTATTCTGAAAAACTAAATCATAAACCAATTATAGATATAAATCCCAAGAACTCAAAAGAATTAAAACAAAAGATTCAACTTATCAAAGATGAAAAAGTAAAATTTGAATTTTTAAATTTACCTAAATCATCAGATGAACACCACTACAATCAAAGAAGTATGGTTGAAAGAGTAAATAAATATTTAAAAGATGACTTTGGATGTAATACAATTTATTATCAAGGAGCTACAAAAGTAGCTTCTGTTTTATCATTTGGAATTTTATCTGTTTGTATTCATCAAAGTTTAAAACTCATTACATGACTTTTATTAAAAATAATAGAAAAATCTTCAATTTTATAGTCAAAATCATAAAGTATGGAGAAAAAATATGATTTTTTAAGAAATTTACTAAATTTAGTGTAAACTACGCAAAGAAAAATAAATAATCATTTTTTTAAAACTAAAAGTGATGAAAATAAAAAATTAGCTATTGAGTATTATTGAATTTGCAAGTGGCTCTAAAGAATTTCTAAATCTACCTATTGTAGTTGAGTCTGGTGCTAATGATTCTAAGCTTAATCCTGCAAATTTCATATAAAGTAAATTTACATTAAGTCCTTCTTCAGCTTTTTCATCACTTAAATCATAAAACTTCTGAATAAGTAAGATTTTAAACATTAATATTTGATCATATGCTTGTACTCCACATACATTTTTACTTCCTGTTCCATTCTTCTTTAATACAGGTCTTAATTTATTAAAATCTATTATAGAATCTAATTGTTTTAAAAAAGAATCTACATATTCTAATCTATCATTAAGAGCATAATCTGAAAAAGAGAGGTTTGAATCTTTAAATGCCAATTTATTACCTTTTTGCTTAAATATCTTTAATTTATATGTGTAATTATAGCTAAAAATAGCCTTTAAATACCTTAACTAAAGGCTTGGTTGAGATTTATTTTAGAGTGTTACTGTGCAGTGGTCTCGTAATATAGAGTTTATAGCATAGTGCTTTAAAAAAGCAATTTGTAGCACCAGTAAAAAAGAATCGTAAAGCAGCACTAACTCTATAAAGACAGAAATAAAAGAAGATATGTTAATATTGACAGCATAGATATGGGAGCTTGTAGTAGTCGACTTATATATTTAAAAGGTTGCAATACACCTTTGAATATTGGTAAGCAAATTGTCAAAAACGGCAACGATGGTGAACCTATGTACCTGTATCTTATTACTAATGATATAGACTTATCCTTTCAACAGACACTTGGAATCTATCAAAAACGGTGGAAAATAGAGGAATACCACAAGTCATTAAAACAAAATTTAAAGATAGAACATTCGCCAACTAAGGTTGAATTATCACAAAGAAATCATATTAACTTAACTATAGGTGCATTTATCAAGCTAGAAAAACTTCGTTTGAACTATAAAATGAATCACTTTGCAATTAAAGAAAAAATATATATTGAAGCTCTAAAGGTTGCTTATCAAAAAGTTAGAGAATTAAAGTGTGGATAATTCTGTAACATTTACTGTAAATTATGATATTTAGATTATTGTAACATCAGATGCTAATTGTTTTTTAATTCTTCGTGGTTGATTAAACTCATGTAAATTCTTTACAAATAATTTACCCTATTATCATATCAAATAAATTTAATTTTTAAGGTTTACCTAGTTAGATTTACCCTCTCAGAAAAACCTCTCTTTTAATTAATGTTTTGTAACTAATCACCCTAGGAAACCTCAAAAAGAATTCTAATATTTACCTCAATAAATAGTAATTTAAAGCCTATAAATAGGACTAATTAGCTATAATTCACTACATAAAAAGTAGGAATAAATTTTGAAGAAAATTCGCCTGAAATATCAATTTTCAATAAAATCCAAAAAAGAACTTAAAGATTTATCCCATAAAGAGCTTCTTAAATATATAGAAAACCTTCAAGATAACCTCGTGCAAGAAAAACCACCAAAGAATTCAAACAACTCCAGTATTTCACCATCAAGTGAGATAGCACCTCCTCAAAAAAGAAATAATAAAAATCAATCTCTTGAAGAGAAGAGTGGTAAAAGTGTTGGTGGACAATCAGGGAGAGAGGGAGTAACTCTTTTACAAAGTGATACTCCTGATGAGATTGTTGCATTGCCTTATAAACTATTAGAATGTAAAAAGTGCAGTAGTGATATATCTACTGTTGTATCTGCACTCAAAGAAAGACGACAAGTCTTAGATATTGAATTATCATCTATTACTCATAAAATAACAGAGTATCAAAGCTTCTCTAAAAAGTGTTTCTCTTGTGGTTATGAAAATCATGACAGTAGTGCATTTACAATATCACCAAATATCAGTTATGGGTCAACAGTTATAGCTATGGTTTCATACCTAAGTGTTTCTCAGTATATGTCAAATATGAGAATAGTAGAACTTATGAACAACCTATTCAATATAAAACTCTCAGAGGGAAGCATTACAGGCTTATTAGCAAAAGCCTCAACACTCTCACAAAATACTATTAACAAATCACAGCTCTACTGGAGAAAGCTCCTCTAGTAGGTATAGATGAGACTGGATGTAAGGTCAATGGCTCTAAACATTGGCATTGGACTTTTCACAATGAGAGCAATACTCTTATTGTTGCGGATAAGTCACGAGGAACTAAGGTCATCAACAATACTTTTACAAATGGTTTTAAAAATGCTTGTGTGGTTCATGATAATTATTCATCATATAGCTCACTTGAGTGTGTTAGTGAACAGTTATGTTTAGCACACAAGATGAGAGATTTAAACTATGCTATTGAGTGTGATGAGACTAAGCTAATGAAAGATATAAAGACATTACTCAAAGAAGCTATAAGAGATGATAAAGTCAACTTAACTTCCATTGCTAGAGTAACTCTAAAAAGTCAATATGACAAATCACTTCAACATCTTTTAACTATGCCATACATTGAAAAAAGTGAAACGCATAAACAAATAAAATCACTTACAAAATCTAAAGATAAACTGTTTACTTTTTTACTTAATGAAAATATCCCAGCAGATAATAATGCTAGTGAGCGTGCCATTAGAAATATAAAAGTTAAGCAAAAAGTATCAGGACAATTCAAATCACTTGAGGGTGCACAAAATTATGCTAATTTACGATTAGTTATTGATACTTCTCGTAAGCGTGGCTTAAATGAGTTTGAATCATTGGTTTCTGTAATGAAGGGGAATTCTCTCTTTTAGATAGGGTGATTAGTTACAAATTATTATATTTAACTTGCTAATATGATCCTTAAAACCTACAAAAATATACTTTATAAATTACCAATAAACCCTTTGTTTATCGTATTTACAAGCACTTTGAAACCACTATTTAGATATAATATATACTCTTAATACTAAGGAATTTTATGAGTTGTTTACAAGAATATTATCAAGATTATGCGTTAAGTTCATTTTAGAAAATAGAGATGACAAAATTAGCTAAACTTACTGGGGAAAGCCATGATGTATTTACAAAAAATCTATTACTTGATGATAGCTTTGATGATGAGACTAAATTATGGAAAACAATAAAATCATTTTTAAGAGATTATGAAAATGAAGATAATGGATGTATAATTATAGATGATTCATTACTTCATAAACCACATACAAAAGTAAATAATACTGTATGTTGGCAACTATGACCATGTAAGTGGGAAAAGTGTTAAGGGTATCATGATGTTAAACTTTCATTATACAGATAATAGTGGTATATCAATATCTTTAGGATATGAGATTATCACTAAAACTGAAGATAAATGGAGCGAAGAATATCAAAAGTTTATAAAAAAATCTATGTTTACTAAAAATGAAATAATGAAAGATAAACTCCCAATTTTACATTTTAATAATGAAGTAAAATATAAATATATTTTAATGGATAAATGGTTTACAACATCAGATAATATAGAGTTTATAGCATAGTGCTTTAAAAAAGCAATTTGTAGCACCAGTAAAAAAGAATCGTAAAGCAGCACTAACTCTATAAAGACAGAAATAAAAGAAGATATGTTAATATTGACAGCATAGATATGGGAGCTTGTAGTAGTCGACTTATATATTTAAAAGGTTGCAATACACCTTTGAATATTGGTAAGCAAATTGTCAAAAACGGCAACGATGGTGAACCTATGTACCTGTATCTTATTACTAATTGTCAAGTTTCACCACGTTGTACCATTTCAAAAGCAATATGTTGAAACACATCTGGTAAAATCTTAAATATTTCAGGTTTCGTTTGAAACCAACTTTGAACTGCATCAAATGGAGTTCTAACTTTTAATTCTTTTTTAAAGAACCATGTCTTCTATTGAAGTTGTAGTATATCAAAAATTTATTTAAATCTTTTTTAACATCATCAATATTGTCATACTCTTCTGCTTTAATTGTAGCATTTTTAATAGTTCCGTTTACTCTTTCTACCATTGCGTTAGTTTGAGGTGTGTATGGAGCTGTTAGCCTATGTTCTATCTCATCATCTTTACACTCTACATCAAACTTATGATTACCACTTACAAAACCTTTTCCTCTTGCCCATTTGTCTGTGAACTCTAATCCATTATCTGTTAAAATATGTGTTAAGTAAAATGGAAAAAATTCTTTACATTCTTTTAGAAAAGATACTGCATTTGCTGCTGTCTTATTCTCATACACTTTATAGTAAAGTAGCCTTGTAGCCCTGTCTATTGCTACAAATAGGTAATATTTTTGCTTGTCAAACTTTGGTAAATAAGTTACATCTATATGTAAATAACCAGGCTCATACTCTTTGAACTTTTTAGCTTTTTCTTTTTGCTCTTGTGGAACTCTGTTTATATCAAAGGCTTTTAAAGTGCGATAAGCATTACTTCTATTTGCATTTGGAATAATATCAACGATTGTATCTGCTAAGTCATCTAACTCCATCCAAGTCATTGTTCTGACTACTTTAATTAACTCTTTTTCTAAAGGTGTTAGAGCATAATGGATTCTTTTTGGTCTTGAACTTTTATCATTTAAAAAATCTCTATTTTTATGCTTGGCGATAGTTTTAACATTCACATTATAATTATTTGCTAATTCAACATTTGTTAAATTAGATTGTTGTATTATTTCTCTTACATGCTGGTTTGTTCTGGCATTAGAGTGATAGACTTGTGGCATTTTTAAAATCCTTATTTGCTGTAAAGATTTTACAATTATGTTGTTAAGCTATCGCTTTCTTATTTATGTAACTAGGCAACCATAACGTGGTGAAACTAGACAGATAGTGCTTTAAAAAAGCAATTTGTAGCACCAGTAAAAAAGAATCGTAAAGCAGCACTAACTCTATAAAGACAGAAATAAAAGAAGATATGTTAATATTGACAGCATAGATATGGGAGCTTGTAGTAGTCGACTTATATATTTAAAAGGTTGCAATACACCTTTGAATATTGGTAAGCAAATTGTCAAAAACGGCAACGATGGTGAACCTATGTATCTGTATCTTATTACTAATGATATAGACTTATCCTTTCAACAGACACTTGGAATCTATCAAAAACGGTGGAAAATAGAGGAATACCACAAGTCATTAAAACAAAATTTAAAGATAGAACATTCGCCAACTAAGGTTGAATTATCACAAAGAAATCATATTAACTTAACTATAGGTGCATTTATCAAGCTAGAAAAACTTCGTTTGAACTATAAAATGAATCACTTTGCAATTAAAGAAAAAATATATATTGAAGCTCTAAAGGTTGCTTATCAAAAAGTTAGAGAATTAAAGTGTGGATAATTCTGTAACATTTACTGTAAATTATGATATTTAGATTATCGTAACATCAGTTATTAATTGATAAATAGAGAATAATACAGCAATAAATCCAATTAACTTAACAATTGGGTGTTCTAAAAATGTATCAAGTTTATGTTTCCAATTAGAGCGAGTGGTATTTATTTTTCTATTTTGTAATTTTTTATACATTATTTCAAACCATTTGGCTTTGCAAATAGTAGAATTATGAGACCACAGCACAACTAAAAAGATCTATAAAATCTTATTTTTTCAATTTTTAAAAAATATTTATCATAAATTATCATCTCAAATCTATATTTATTCCTAATTCTAATTGAATTTGCTCTATTCTTTCCTCTCTTTATCATCTTATTCTTACGTTTTGTGTCTTTATTTTCTTATGGGCAAATAGTTTTAGGTTGGCAGCTATACATGTAATGGTGAAATTCATATTATTCCTGAGCAGTCCTGTAAACCTTGTTGTGGATTGTTTCATGCTGGTTTTTATTAAAGCAAATGAATGTTCAACTTTTGCTCTGATTTTATGTTTTGGTTTTTCATTTTCTCTTTGATTCTTTCTATCTTCATCACTCATTTTATTTCTCTCTTTAAGACAAACATTATTTTTAATATCTTTTTCTTTTAGTAGTTCATCAATAGCTTCTGATTTATAAGCTTTATCTGCACCTAATGATTTAATATCATCACCTAATTTTTCAACAAATGTATCAACGGTAGATATATCTGAGGTATTGGCAAATGTTGTCATTGTTTCTAAAATAGCTCCTGAATCTGCATCTGTTGATATATGATTCTTATATCCTGTTGCATATTGTTTTTTACCTGCTTGATAACCTGTTCTTACATCTTTATCTATCTTTTGTTTATGCTCATAACTATCATCTTCAATTATCTTTTTTGAAGTTTCAATATCTTTAGTATCTTTATTTTGAATCTCATCAAGTTCTTCATTTTTAAGAGTTTTAGAGTTATAAGATTTCTTTTTTAATAATCTTGATATTTGTTTTGATGATGGTTTTTTCTTTTGTAATTCTTCTTCAATAAGTATATCTATCGCTTTATTTAAAGCTTCAACCTTTTGTCTACTTTCACTTTTTTGTTCTTTATTTTTATTTTTGATTCTATTATTATGAGACTTTGTTAATGTTGCATCTACCAGTACATCTTTACCACCTGTTGCTATTAATCCTGCCTTTTCAAGTTGCTTATTAATATTTGTAAAAAGTTTACCATGAAGATTATTTTTAATTAAAGAATTTCTAAATCTACCTATTGTAGTTGAGTCTGGTGCTAATGATTCTAAGCTTAATCCTGCAAATTTCATATAAAGTAAATTTACATTAAGTCCTTCTTCAGCTTTTTCATCACTTAAATCATAAAACTTCTGAATAAGTAAGATTTTAAACATTAATATTTGATCATATGCTTGTACTCCACATACATTTTTACTTCCTGTTCCATTCTTCTTTAATACAGGTCTTAATTTATTAAAATCTATTATAGAATCTAATTGTTTTAAAAAAGAATCTACATATTCTAATCTATCATTAAGAGCATAATCTGAAAAAGAGAGGTTTGAATCTTTAAATACCAATTTATTACCTTTTTGCTTAAATATCTTTAATTTATATGTGTAATTATAGCTAAAAATAGCCTTTAAATACCTTAACTAAAGGCTTGGTTGAGATTTATTTTAGAGTGTTACTGTGCAGTGGTCTCATTATGTAGTTTTACATATTCTTTATTCTTGAATGCATTAACTTCTTCTTCTCCAGATAAATAATCTCTATGATGACCACCATTTAATTCCATTAAATTTGGCATTCTTGGATGATTTACACAATCATTACCATAAATACCTAAAATCATTTTTGATAAGTTAAATTTTTTTGTATCAAGCACTTTCGAAAGATTAGTTTTTGACAAAACTTTATATCTATGCTCTATAGCTTCAAATCCATAATTAATATTATTCATATTCCAATGTATCCAAAGTGCATTTTGATGATTTTTTATAAAATCATTAAAATCTTCTAGGAGTCTGTCGGATTAACTAGATCCTAAATGCATGATTATGACTAAATGTATCATATTGATAAATTAAAATTTTCAATTATTCATTTTGCAGAATAAATTTCAATATTATTGCTCAAATACTGCTATTATTACCTCTTTTAACAGCTAATTATATGTAGTCTTTTCAGATTATATCCTATACAAACAAGATTCCATTCACCTTTGGCTTTTTTAAATCCTCTAAGCATAAATTGTCTAAATCCGATTACATGTTTTATAATACCAAAGACAGGTTCTACTGTACTTTTTCTTTCTGAATATATTTGTTTACCTTCTTTAGTTTGTAATCTGTATTTTAGTTTTTCTACAATTGTTGGATTGGGAGGTAGTGGTTCTTCATCTGTGAATCTTGTTTCTAATGCTTGGTTATGATGCTCTTTACCAAATGAAATATAAGGTATTGTATTTTTATCTTCACATAGTTGAATATTATCTTTACTAAAGTATCCTGCATCTGCTAAAAAAGATACTGGTTTTAATGATGGATGTTTATCATACCATTTAAAGCTTGGTATAACTTCTTGTTTATCGTTAGAGTTTTGAGTTAGATGTTGATGTACTGTTAATCTTGAATCATGTTCTACTGAAGCTTGTCCGTTATATGCTTGCATATAACCTCCACCAGATACTGGCATAATTCTAGATTCATCATCCGTAAGATTTACTTGGTCTTTATCATTAGGAGTTGAATCTGGTTCTTTTAGAACTCTACCTTTAGATTTTTTACCTGTTAGTTTTTCTGTATCTTCTGTATATTTTAGTTTATTATCATACTCTTTTTTATCTTTTTCATATCTAGTAATTGATCTTATTTCTATTTTGGAAATAGCATCTTTTATAACTTTTAAACGATCTTCTCTTCTTGATATCTCTTGCGGTATGTTCATACCTATATTTTCATCTTTATTATCTATGTCTTTAGCTTGAGCCATTAAAGATTTAACTTCATTTTCAAGTTGTTTTTGTAATTGTTTAGCATGCTTATAGCTAAGTGCTTTATGTTTAGAAGCATTTGCTTTTATTTTAGTTCCATCAAGGCTAACTTTTCCAACTTTTAATAATCCTGAGCCTTTAGCTATTAAAAGTATCTGTACAAATATATCTTCAAGTTCATTTAAAAATCTTTGTCTAAAATTTGCTATTGTATCATGGTCAGGATGACTATTTGCAGCTATATATCTAAATGCTATAGAATCATATGCAGCATTCTCTAACTTTCTACTGGAAAAGATACCTGTAGAGTATCCATAAAATAATAATCCAAGTAATATCTTTGGATGATATGCTTGTTTACCAGATCTTCCACTATACTGTTTATCTATACTTGATATATCAAGTTGATCTATTATATCAACAATAAATCTTGCAAGATGATTTTGAGGTAGCCAATCTTCAATTGATGGTGGTAAGAGATAAGCTTGATCTCTATCATAAGATATATATTTATTCATTTAGATACTTTTTAAGTTATTTTATAGATGTAATTATAGCTAAATATTAATGTTTAAGCCCTTATACAAGGGGTATATCACGAGTTTTTTATTGAAAAATATTTAGATGTGTATCCGATAGACTCCTAGCTAAATGAGTTGTTTTCGTATCTGTGTGTCGTACTATATAATCAGAACCATCTTGAAAATTTAATTCATTAATTAGTTGTTGAATAACTTTTTTAAATAGAAGTTGATTATGGATATAAGTATTTTCTGCTTTTGACCTTGGAACTATACATATAGTTAAACCTTTATCAAATAAAGCTAAATTTGTTTTTAATATATCGTATAATTGGCTGATTGCATTATTCAATTTTTCTTTAGAAAAATCTCCAAAAGTATTTTTTAAATCATTTAAGTAATCTGGATTACCAGAATTTCTATACCCTATATAATCTGTATAATAATAACCTTGAATATTATATTGTAAATATTCATTTGCATTAATTAAAAATTTATTCATAACTTGTTTCTCCTATTTTTAAGTTAATTATATTTTCAAATAGTATATCTGAGAACATAGCCTTTTCTATTTCTTTTTTATCATTCTCAAAAACTATTATTTGGTTTGGACTAATTTTTAGATACTCCAATATACTACCCCAATATGTCAAGACAACTTTCTATAAAACCTAATTCCCACTATCAACTGTAACTTTATGCCACAGTTTCATCTAATTTATTATAATTTACATCATTTATTTTCATACTATGAAAGTATACATTCATAGGTTTTTTATAATTTAAAGTTTGATGAAATCTTCTATAATTATAAAACTCCATATAATCTGTAACATCATTTTTCAATGTTGATATTTTGAAATATTCATTAAGATATATCTTTTCCACCTTTGCACTTCTCCAAAATCTTTCTATACATATATTATCTGTTGCTCTTCCTTTTCCATCCATTGAAATAATAATATTATTATCCTTTAATGTTTGAGTATGAATATAAGAGGTATATTGACTACCTTGATCGGTATTAAATATTTCTGGTTTTCCATATTTGGATAAGGCTTCATTTAGCACACCCATGACTAAGTCAGTATCCATTGTATTAGATATTCTCCATGATAATATGGCTTTAGAATACCAATCTATAATAGCTGCCATATAGACCATTCCCTCTTTTATTTTAATGTATGTTATATCAGTACTCCATACTTGATTTGCTCTTACTGTATCAAGTCCTCTAATTTTATATGAATGTTTAGGATGTTGTTTATCAGCCCAAGAAGTATTTGGTGGACGTACAACTAGTACAGCTCTTAAACTTAACTGTTTACGATATTGGCGTACTGTATTGATACAGACATTGTATCCACGTTCTAATAACTCTTTGTGTACTTTAATATAACCATAACATGGTATATCTACAAATATTTTAACTATCTCATTTTTAATATCTTGTTTTATAGGATTTACCATAGGTACATAAAATAAATTACTTCTATTATAATTAAGTAGTTTACATTGTTTTACAACTGAAATTATTTTACTATCTGTTTTATCTGCTAACTCTTTTTTATAGCTAGAGTCCAAGCTCTTTAACTTTCCCACAGCCCACTCATTCTCTACAGTTAATTGACCTACTTTTTTAGCGTACGCACCTACTTTTGCTTGTAATTTTATATTTTCTTCTTTATATTCTTTAACTGCTTTAGCAGGTTCCATTGCAACTACTGCATTATTTAAAAATATCTTTTTCCAGTTTTGCAAATTCTTCGGTGTTATATTATTTTTACTTGCAATTTGTGTTAATGTTTTGTCTTCTTTTAAAAGTTCTAGTACTAATCTTGTTTTGAATTCAGCACTATAAACTGTTCTTGTTCTGCTCATATTATTATCCTTTATTTTTATTGTTTAATTTTACTATTTTAAGAATTAAACTTTAGAAAAAATTGTTTGTTTTTCTTGGGGTAGTATAAGTTGAAAAAAATTCCAAAGACTTTATAAGAATAATAAGGTAGGAAGACCAAATAAACCAATAAGATTAATGGTTGGATTACTTCTTTTAAAACAATTAGAAAATATTTCAGAT
>CBDETN010000016.1:0-43194 GCA_965242915.1 Arcobacteraceae bacterium | reverse complement strand
CTTTCAAAAATTAATAATAATTTAGATGTTTCTCAGTTTGTATCACTTATTGATTTATCTAAACAATTATATATAGTAACACTTTGGAATGATATAGAAAAGAAGTTTTATTTAATTGGCAGTGATTTGATTTCTAGTGGAGATATGCAAAAAGAAGCAAATATAGTAAATGGTGATGATCATTATTTTAATACACCAACGGGTATTTTAAAAGTTAAAGAGGGTTGGAGGTCTGATGGTAAAATATTAGATGATGATTTTACTTTACCCTATGGCAAAAAAAATAGATATATATTTTATTTTGGTAAAAAGAATGGTATAAGATATAACACATTTGATAATAATGGCAATAAAATTGAAGAACCAAATAGATGGAATATTATACTTGATAGTTTTGAATTTGCAATGCATGCTCATCGTTCAATAAATCCACTTGGGATGAAATTATCACATGGATGTATTCGTATGAGTAATGATTTAAATTTATTTTTGGATAATAATTTAGTCTTACATAAAAATATAATAGATGGGGGGAAATGGCTTCCCAAATATTCACAAAAACCAAGGACCCCTCAAATATTATGAGTTAGCGGGTGAATATTTAATCATTTTTGATAAGATATAAGATAATACAAAATCAAAGTTAATCTTAGATATAATCGCGAAATATTAATAATAAAATTCAATAGGAACGAAAACTATGAGTAATAAATACAATCCAAAAGAAGTGGAAGATAAATACTATAAACTATGTGAAGACAGAGGATATTTTGAAATAGATGGAAATAAATCTATTCAAAAAAGAGGGTAAAAACTTTTCACTTATGATGCCTCCTCCTAATGTTACAGGTAGTCTACATATTGGTCATGCTTTAACTTTTACATTACAAGATATTATTACTAGATATAAGAGAATGGACGGATATAAAACTCTTTGGCAGCCGGGAACTGATCATGCTGGAATCGCAACACAAAATGTTGTTGAAAGCAACTTTTGGCAGAAGGTACAACTAAAGAGGAATTAGGAAGAGAAAAATTTCTTGAGAGAGTTTGGAAATGGAAAGAGTTTAGCGGGGGAATTATCGTTCATCAGATGAAAAAACTAGGAGTTACTCCTGCTTGGAAGCGTGAGCGGTTTACTATGGATGATGGGCTAAAAGAGGCTGTAAAAGAAGCATTTGTTCATCTATACAATGAGGGTATGATAGTACAAAATAATTATATGGTAAACTGGTGTACACACGATGGCGCATTATCAGATATTGAAGTTGAGCATGATGAAGTACAAGGTAAATTTTATCATATGATTTATAAGTTTGCAGATGGTTCCGGGCAGATTGAAGTAGCTACGACACGACCTGAAACATATTTTGGGGATACTGCTATTATGGTACATCCTGATGATGAAAGATACACTAATATTGTTAGTTGCGAAGTATTGCTTCCCTTGACTGACAGAAAGATTAAAATTATCACAGATACTCATGTAGATATGGAGTTTGGTACAGGTATTGTAAAAGTTACACCGGCACATGATCAAAACGATTATGAAGTTGGAATTAGACATGATTTGGAATTTATAACTGTATTTGATGAAAAAGGTATTTTAAATGATTATGCCGGTGAGTTTGCCGGACTTGAAAGAATAGAAGCTAGAATTTCAATAGTTAAAAAACTGCAAGATGAGGGATATATTGTAAAAATAGAAGACCATGTTCATCAAGTCGGGCATTGTTATAGATGTAAAAATATAGTTGAACCTTTTATCTCAAGACAATGGTTTGTAAGAAAAGAAGTAGCTCGCGGAAGTATAGAAAAAACTTACGCAGGAGAAGCACAATTTCATCCAAAACATTGGCTAAATTCTTATAGAGCTTGGATGGACGAGTTAAGAGATTGGTGTATATCAAGACAACTTTGGTGGGGACATAGAATACCTGTATTTAATTGTGATGATTGTTCTCATCAATGGGCTGATAAACATGATGAACCGGAGGCTTGTCCACATTGTGCGAGTAAAAACTATACGCAAGACCCTGATGTTTTAGATACTTGGTTTAGTTCTGCTTTATGGGCATTTTCTCCACTTGGCTGGGGCGCAAACGGCAAGATGGAAGATAAATTCACACCAGATGATTTAAAAGATTTTTATCCAAACAGTTTACTTATAACCGGATTTGATATTATGTTTTTCTGGGTAGCTAGAATGATGATGATGGGTGAGCATTTTCAAGGTGAATTGCCATTTAAAGATATTTATATGCATGCACTTGTACGAGATGAAACAGGGGCTAAAATGTCAAAATCAAAAGGAAATGTGATAGATCCTCTTGATATGGTTGAAGAGCATAGTGCGGATATCATTAGATTTACACTTGCTTACTTGGCAGTTCAAGGTAGAGATATTAAGCTTGGTGAAAAAAACTTGGAGCAGTTTAGAAACTTTACAAATAAACTTTATAAATGCATCTAACTTTTTGCAGTTAAATGTAGATGTTTTCCCTGATTTAAAAGACAGTAAAGAAATAAAAACATATCTTGGAAAATATATGCAATCAAGACTTTCAGTTGCTGTTGAAGAGGTGCGAACTACACTTGAGAGTTATAAATTTAATGAAAGTGCAAGAATTTTATATAATTTTGTTTGGAATGAATTTTGTGATTGGGGAATTGAATATGCAAAAGGAAATAAAAAAGCTATTATTGAGTTAGGTATAATTTTTAAAGAAACTCTTAAAATGATTTCTCCATTTATGCCATTTATTGCAGATCATTTATATCATAAATTATCAGGAACTACTCTTGAAGATGGTGACTCTTTAATGATTATGAATTTTCCTAAAGATATAAAAAGGGCAAAAAGAATTGAAAAGTCATTTTCAATAATTGAAGAAGCTATTACAGCAATTAGACGAGCAAAAATAATTATAGATATGGGCAATCGTAAAATTGAAAAAGCCTATGTTAAATTAAATATAAATGGAAGTACAAATAAAAAAGAAGCTAAAAAATTAATTCAAAAGTTAGCAAAAGTTAAAGAGATAGAGTTTGTAGATAAAAAGCAAGAAAACAGTATCACAGATGTTTCTGATAATCTTGAAGTTTATTTACCAACCAAAGAGATTGATATGACACCAATTATCTCTAAATTAACCAAACAAAAAGAAAAGTTGGAAAAAGAGGTACAAAAGCTAAACGGTATGTTATCAAATGAAAAGTTTGTGGCAAATGCACCAAAATCAGTAATAGAAGAAAATAAAAAAGGTTTAGAAAGAAGCTAGAAATAAACTTTCCAAGATTGAAGCAGAGTTAGAAGTACTTTTATAGTACTTCTAACTCATCAGAATATTTTTCATCACAAAATACTTCAAAGTTTGCTTTATAATGATTATAATGAGCCGATTGTTTATGCCCATCTAAAGCTTTTTCATTTTCCCAAGATTCTACAACTATAAATTTTTTTGGAGTCTCTTTCACTTGAAATATATCATATAAAAGGCATCCGTTTTCAGCTTTTGAAGCCTCTACCATTGTCGTTAAAAGTTCTTTTAATTGTTCTATACTGTCTTTTTTTTGCTATAAATGTTACTTGTTTTGTAATTGTCATTTTGTTTCCTAATGTTAAATTTTATATGTAATTATAAATCATCTAACCTTAAGAAATGAATTTAGAAAGATTTATGTATAATAGAACTAATGATACAAATACAGCAAGCTAATAATCCTAAGTATAATACATCTAATTCATCTCTTGAATTAAAAAAGTTTTTGGATCAAATAGCTAGTACTGAAAATTTACGAGAACAAATTGTAAATCAAATCTATATAATCACAAATATACAAAAAGCTATCAATGATAACTCTATTAAAGATAATTTAGATAAATTTCTTTTAAGCTATAATGACTCAATTTCAAATATCAATGGTGCTATTATATCATCACAAGATAAATTGTGTTACTTTGATATTAAAAAAGAAAAAAGTACTTATGAAAAACAGCAATTTACAATGAAATTGGCAAATAAATGTCAGGAAGTGGAAGTTGTTTTTGATAAAGTAGCTTCTTTAAATGCTAAAGCTATAAAAGAAGCTAAACTTTATATTTCTTCACAACAACAAACTACCCCTTTAGTTGATTTTTCCCAAAATATTAATATAAATAATACAATATTAGCTAATAATACAGTATAATAAATATTAGTCTAACAATCAGTGAGAGTGGGGTTTATATTTGCAAAATAAGATACTTTTTTTAACTTCAACTTCCCATTGTCTTTATACTAAAAATATTGATATTGTTTTATCACCTGAATTTTATTGGGTTAGAATATTTAATACACCAATTAATAAAAAGAAAGATATTCTTAGAGTAATACCTACTTTTTTTGAAGACTTTATGAATATAGAAGGTTATAAATTTTATATTAAGAAATTAGATACTAATAAGTATTTATGTTTTGCATACAATGATGATATTATATCTAAAGCTGTTAAAAATGCTAACTTGACTTTAAATCAAGTGGCTAATATTCATTTTGCACAGAATGAATTTGTAAAATATGATTTTTTTAAAGTCGACGATAATTATTTTATATATCAAGATAATATACTTTTAAAAGTACCTAAGGCATTTGTAAATAGTAATGAAATGCCAACTTGCAATATGGATGATATCACTTTGTCCAAGCATAAAATATATATAAATAAAACCAATAAATATATTGATAATAAAAGTTTATATATATTAAGTACAATTTTCTTGATAATTGCTTTTATTAACTTTACCAAGATTAATATTGTTAATGACAATGTCAATAGGATTTTACAAAACCAAAAAAGTATAAAAAAGCAATACAAAATGTTACCTACAATGATGCAGACAAAATCAGTAATTAAAGCTTTAGAAAAAAAAACAAGATAAACAAATCAAATTAAGAGATATGGTAAGAGATACCTTTAATTTAAGAAATAAAAAAATAAAAGAAGTTTCTTATAGAAATGGCAAGGTTGTTTATGAATAAATTTAATCCACTTTATCTTTTGCTATTTTCAATTATGTTGTTTTTATATTCAATGATTGATTTAAAATCATCAAATGAAAGTTTATTACAGATAAAAAAGCAAAATAAACAATTTGTAGAAATATCAACTAAATATAACTCTTTACAAAAAGCGTGGGGTAAAGAGCAAGGTACTAAAAAGAAATTTGAGAATATTTTAAAATTGTCAAATATACGAAATGCAAATATTGTAACAAATGGCAAAACAATTAAAATTAAGATAAAGAATGCAAGTCTAAAATCACTTGATAAGTTTATGAATAAGATTTTAAATGAAACGATAGTAATCTTGAATTTTTCTTTAACTAAAAATAATTTAGACCTAGAAGCGGGGCTTTAGTATGGGAATATTAAAATCAATCACTTTACTAATAGTTTTTTGTTTGGCAACTTTATTATTTTTACCTAAGCACAATTTATATTATGCAGCAGAGAAAGAATTAAAAAAATATGACGTAATTATATCAGATGAAAAATTTAGTTCACTTTTGTTTGGATTTAAGCTTGAAAATGCCTCTTTATTTGTTAAAGGGGTAAACATAGCTTCTTTAGACAGTGTGAATATATTTTTAAGCGGTGTAGATATTTCATCTAAGACAATAGGATATGCCGAAGCAAAATTAGATATTATGAATCAAAGTATAGTTGTGAATTTTGAACCTACAAAAGAATTTATTGGAAAATACCAGATGGTATTAAAGTATTTCAAAAAACAACAAGATGGAGTTTATAAATATGAATATAAACTTTTCTAGTATGATTAAACAATTTATACCATTTTTTGTCATAATATCTATAGCTTATATATTGAATTCTATTATTTTTTTTATGTTGCCAAAGGAAAGCATTGAAGTTGATAAAAAACAAAATATTCATTTGGAATATAGAAAGTTTAATGTAAAAACCACTTTCAAAGAGGTAAAAGTTATAGTTAAAAAACAAACTATAAAGTTGCAAAAACAAGAATATCAGCTTCTTTCAAATATACAATTAAAAGCAGTTTATTCTATGGGAGAAGAAACAGGTTGGATAATATTAGAAGAGAAATCTAAAAATACACATATGCTTTCAGTGGGGGAAAGTTTTAAAGGGTATGAATTAATCAGAGTTTATCTAAACTATGTTATATTTTATAAAGCAAATCAAGAGTATAAATTATCTTTAAAAGATGATAATAAAGTAAGTTACAGTGTTAATAAAGTAACTACTAAATCAAATGCAAAAGGGGTACTAAATCCAATAGATGATACAAGTATAGTAGTTTTAGATGATAAGATATCTGTTAAAAGAGCTTATTTAAATAGTTATATAAATAATTTTGATACTATTTGGAAAGATATATCTATTGCTGAGATTAAAGACAAGTCCGGAAAAATAAATGGATTTAAAGTAAATAAAGTAAGAAAAAACAGTGCATTTTCTAAACTTGGATTAAAAAAAGGTGATATTATAAAGGCAATCAACAATATTAAATTAAAAAGTTATAACGATGCTTTTACTGTATACAAAAAAATAAATAAATTAAAAAATCTAAATATTAAGATTTTACGAAATGGAAATGAAATGGAGTTAGATTATGAAATTAAATAAAGTTATATTATTATTAGTATTAAGTTTTGGATTATTATTTGCAGGCACAAAAGAGCAGATTAATATTAATTTTAAGGGTTTAAAAATAAGTGATTTAATAAAAATTACTTCAAAAATAATAGATAAAAATATTTTATTAACATATAAAGTAAATGGTACGGTTGATTTTATCTCTAATAAGCCTATATATAAAGATGATATTTTAAATATCTTAATTTATGTACTTGAAGAGAAAGGTTATACTATTATTGAAAATAACGGGCTTTTAAGAATTGTCCGTATAAATGATGTTTCAAAATATAATGTTCCTGTGTTTAGTGATACATCAAATGTAACTTCTGCTCAAATGTTGACCGAGGTATTTGTAGTACAACATTCAAATGTAGATTATATAAGTTCTAAGATAAGACATTTAATTAGTAAATCTGCAAAATTAGTAACTGATAAAAACTCTAACTCTATAGTTATTACTGATTTTCTGGCAAATATCAGAACTGTTAAAAAAGTTATTAGTATAATTTCAGAAGACAGTAAAAAAACAATTAAAATAGTTAATCTTAAAAATATTCAAGCAAGTGCTATTGTATCAGATCTTAAGAATGTAGCAAAAACCATATTTAATGAAAAAATAGAAAAAGAAAAAGTTGCAATTTTATTAAATAAAGATACAAATTCAATAATGTTGGTTGGAAAGAAAAAAAATGTAAATTTTTTAAAAAAATATTTGCTTGATATTGAAAGCAAAGGCAGTTTGGTAGAAAAAGTTGTAGAGGTTGTATATCTTAAAAATGCAGAATCTAAAAATATCATCACAATTCTTAATGGGCTTATTAGTAATAAAAAATACAAAGACCCAAATGATAAACCGTTTGTTTCAACGGACGAAGAATCAAACTCTATTATTTTAATGGGTCAAAAAGAGGAATTGAAATATTTTATAAGTTTAATTGAAAAACTTGATATTGATAGACAGCAAGTTTATGTTCAAGCTAGAATTATTGAAGTTAGTGAAATAAGAACTAGAAATGTAGGAATTAAATATGGACTTATAGGAGGTAAATCAGGCAGTTCAGGTCTTTTAACATTTGCTGCAAATATGGGAGGTAATGCAATTGCAATAGATACATCAATCATGGGACTTTCAATACCAAATGTTACTAAGGGTTTAGCTTTAGGAGCTACAATCAATCTTTTAAATCAAAACGGAGCGGCAGATATTATATCTGAGCCATCTTTATTATGTATTAATAATAAACAATCATCAATTTATGTAGGGGAAACACGAAGCATAAAAACAGGAACTACAACTACATCAGGCGGAAATATAAATGAATGTTTTCAAAAGAGAGGATATAGGATTGACATTAAAAGTAAAACCTAGAATTTCAAATGGAAATAAAGTATTATTAGATATATCTGTAAAACTTGAAGATGTAGGACAAACAACTACAAACGGTCAACCAAATACTTCTAAAAAAAATTATAGAAACAACAGCAATTGTAAACAATGGTGAAAGTATTATTCTTGGTGGTTATATTAAAAATAAAAAAGAAATAACAGTAGATAAAGTACCGTTTTTTGGAGATATTCCATTATTAGGAGCTTTATTTAGAAGTAATTCAGTTGTAAATGATAAAATTAATTTAGTTATAATTATAACGCCTTATATAATACCAAAATCAAAAGACTTAACTTATGTAAGAAATCAATTGGCACAGCTTAAACTTCTTGAAGATAAATATACAAGAGATATAATTCTAAGATTAGAGGAAGCAAAACTTAAAGCAACAAAAGATGATATAGTAAGAGAAAAAAAGATCATAAAATTAAAAGACAATATAAAAAGTTTGAATCAAAATAAAGAAAAACAGATCAGTGATACCGAGCTTCACAATAGAAGAGTAAAAGCAATGTTTGGAATTTAGAATATGTTAAATATTAAAGAGATACATAATCGAACTTTAAAACCGTCAGAAGAAGATGGTTATGAGCCAGCCTTAAAAAAACTTTGTTTTATATACAAATTTTGAGGATGAGAATGTAGTTGCCGTTACACAAAATTATTTTAATATCTCCTTTGATTTTATTTCAAAATTAGAATCAGAACCAAAAGTTATAGTACTGGACGAAGTATCTTTTGATATACTTTACAATAAATTTATTGAAATAAAAGCAGATAGACAAATGTACCAGATTGCTGTTGAGCAAGAAGAATCTGTTTTAGATGAAGATGATATAAGTCTTTCTGAATTTTCTAAAAACATCAGCAGATATTATGACAAGTGAAGAATCTGCTCCAATTATTAAATTTGTAAATTCACTTTTTTATCAAGCTATTAAGAAAAAAGCATCAGATATTCATATAGAACTTCATGAGTTTAAAGGGGAAGTAAGATACAGGGTTGATGGAATTTTATCTAAACATATTGAGTTGGATAAAAAAATTATGACTTTGGTTATTAGCCGTATAAAAGTTATATCAAATCTTGATATCAGTGAAAAAAGAGTTCCTCAAGATGGAAGAACAGCTATTAAGATTTCTGGAAAAACTTTGGATATTAGAGTATCGATATTACCTACTTTTTACGGAGAGCGAGTGGTTATGAGAATTTTGATGCAAAGTGAGGATATCCCAACTTTAGAAAATCTTGGTATTGATAAAAACATTACAGCTAAGTTAGATAAGTTAACTCAACATTCTCATGGTATGATACTTGTAACCGGACCAACTGGAAGTGGTAAATCAACTACACTTCATTCACTTTTACAAAAGATTGAAAGCAGTGAGAGAAATATAATTACTATTGAAGACCCTGTAGAGTACAAAAGTGATAATATAAATCAAATTCAAGTAAATAGTAAAGTAGGGCTTACATTTGCTTCAGGCTTGCGAAGTATTTTAAGACAAGATCCTGATGTAATAATGGTAGGTGAAATTAGAGATACAGAAACAGCAAAAATATCTGTCCAAGCTGCACTTACAGGGCATATGGTTTTCTCAACCTTACATACAAATACAGCACCTGCTGCAATTACAAGGCTTATTGACATGGGTGTTGAGAAGTTTTTAGTATCATCATCTATTTTAGCTGTACTTGCTCAAAGACTTGTGCGACAGTTATGTAAGCATTGTAAGCAGGAAGATAAATTGGCTGAACATCATCTTAAGAATTTTGATTTTAAAGAGAATATAAAAGCATATAAGTCTATAGGATGCAGCAGCTGCAACTATACCGGATATAGTGGAAGAAAGGCAATTGCTGAATTATTTGTCTTGACAGATGATGTAAAAGATGCTTTAAAAGATGATGTTGATGATACAATTTTATTTCAAATAGCTATAAAGAATGGTATGGTATCGATAAAAGAACAATTAAAATTTATGTGTGAGAATGGAGATACTTCGCTAGAAGAAGCTATAAGAATAGGTTTAAATTGATGAACAAACAAGCTATTACATTAGTAGAAGTTTTGGTATCTGTTATGTTAATATCTGTTGTTATAGTATCACTGCTTCAAATTAAAGAAAATAACTTACATTTTTTGGAAAAAAGTAAAGATACGATTAAATATAATTCTTATATAGCTATGGTATCTTTAGATAATGATAAAAAGATTCGGAATAATAATATTTATTTAGATGAAGAGATTAAGTTTAAAGATGATGATATAAGAAGAGAGTTTAAGAATATTAAGATAAAGGTAAAAGATGAAGAGTTAGAACCCATTGAGTTTAGCACTGATGAATATACTTTGCAAATAAATATTAAACAAACAAGTTTAAGTATGGAAAATAAAACTCAAAAATCTTTTTTTAGATTTTCATTGGTTAAATAAATATGCTAAAAAAATCCTTTACACTTATTGAAGTTTTAATATCAATTGTTTTATTATTAATCATTGTCGTATTTTTATATCAATCATTAGATATAAGTCAAAAGAGTAATAAATTTTTTAATCAAAAACTAGTGGAGCAAATAACTAAAACAGATATGAAAAAGATATTTTTTAAAGATATTGTACACTCTTATGAAACAGATAATAAAATATCAGAAGATAGAAAGAAAAAAGCAATATTTTCTTTAAAATCATCAAATACATATCATAATGCTTTTTATGTAAATATTACTTATTTAGTATCTAAAAATGATAATTTACTTAGAATTGAGAGTCTCAATAAGTTTGATAAATATAAATTAAATGACGACTTTTTTGATAAGGCTTTTGTAGATACAATAGCTTCACAAGTTGAAAAGTTTAAAGTTATAAAAAAAGATAAAAAAAAATATGCTATATATTTAAAATTTAAAGATGAAAGTGATATGATGTTTGTATTTAAAAGTATGAGGTAGAAATGAAAAAGATTTTATATGTTATTTGGATTATCAGTTCTTTA
The DNA here is from genome assembly GCA_965242915.1 of Arcobacteraceae bacterium. GTDB lineage: Bacteria > Campylobacterota > Campylobacteria > Campylobacterales > Arcobacteraceae > CAJXII01. The sequence goes on along the minus strand of CBDETN010000016.1, from coordinate 32,147 downwards.
AGTGTAGTTGCACAGGAAATTCAAAGTAATTCTCACCCGCAAAAAGCTACAGAACTTGAGCTGTTTTTGTTTAAAATTGGATTTACTTTAATGTTACATGAATTTGAAAATGAAAAAAATACAACTAAATTAAATACTACAGATATTAAAGAATTAAAAGCAAATGTAAAATATATCTTGCAGCAGATGAATCAAAATAAATTAGGAGAGATGGATAATAAAGTTATTATAAATAAAAACAATGACAACAGTAAATTACTAGAAGATATATCACTTTTGCGAAATGAGTTGGAACAGTTAAAATCTGATATTAAAAAACGAAATATAAAAAATACAAATCAGGTTAAAAAACAGTTAATAAGACAAAAAGTTAATAAAGTTACAATAAGAGTAAAAGAGGTAAATCTTCGCCAAGCACCGTATTTAAATGCAAATATTATTAGAAAACTATTCTTTGGTCAAGCTGTAAATATTGAATATTGTAACAAATATGATTGGTGTAAGTTAAAAGATGAAGAGGGTTATTTAGCTAAGTTTTTACTACAAGGTTTTTAATAAAGCTATCTCATCACATCTTGGAAAGTGCTTACATTTAATACAATCAGCCCATATCTTTGGATTTGGAATTGATTCTTTATCTATAATTGTAAAATCAAATTTTTCAAATAATTGTTCTTTATAGGTTAAAACAAGAATTTCTTTAAGTTGGAGTTCTTTTGCTTCAGCAATTGCATATTCAATCAGTTTTGTTCCTAATCCTTGATGTCTAAATTGTGACCCGACTACTAAACTTCTAATTTCAGCTAAAATAGGTGTATGTATATGAAGTGCTACAAATCCAGCTAATTTATTATCTAATTTTACGGCAGTATAAGAGCGAATTGTTGTTGACATCTCCCCTTCATCCCGTACTAAAATATTTCCATTCTCAACTTCACTTAATACGAGTTTTTGCATAGATCTTACAGTTGTGGCATCTGGTTTAAAAAAATCAATTTTCATTAACTTTCACCCCTAAATAAGTAATCGGAAATTCTTTTTTCCAGTTGATCAATACCTTTGTTTTTTGAATTAGATATAAAAATTCCATCAGGATTTGCCCGTTTTAGTTTTCCTAAGTCATTTTGTTTTAATTTATCAATTTTGGTATATGCATTTATAATTATTTGATCGCCTCTTTTAATATGATTTAAAAACTCATCAACACTTTTATCTATATCTAATGTGGTATGTCTTGCATCAATTAAATGTACAAATATTTGTAATGAAGGTCTTTTTTCCAAGAATTCTGTTAAATTTTTATGCCAATCTTTTTTAAGAGATTTTGAAACTTTTGCATAACCAAATCCCGGTAAATCTACAAATCTAGCATAAAAATATGGAGGCTCTCCCTCATCATTCCTAAACTTAATATCAAAATAATTTAGTAATTGAGTTTTCCCCGGAGTTGATGATGACTTAGCAAGATTTTTTCTTTTTGTAAGAGAATTTAATAATGAACTTTTACCAACATTACTCCGTCCTAAAAAAGCAACTTCCGCCATATCTGGACTAGGAGAATCTTGAATACTTTGTGCTGAAGTTAAAAAAGAAGCTTCAATTAGTCTCATTTGTATCCTTTGCTTGTATTTGGAATGTGAATTTAACCGGCTCGTCCTTTTTGCCTTCAATTTGTGCATTTCCAGTTTTTTCATCAATATATATTTTATTTCCAATAAGTATTTTTCCATCTTTTGTATCTTCTAAATAACCATTCCCAATAACAATATATTTAAATTCAAGTGGATAGTATAAAATTTTATCACCTTTTCCTTTTAATGTACTAACATTATTTGTAAAACTAAAAGATACATTTCCTACACCGATATATTCCTTAACAATAGTTTCATTTGTATCTTTATGTTGTTTTGTGAGTATAGTTAATTTATCGCAGATTAAAATATCTTTTTCTTTTGTCATTTTTACATTTCCTGTAAATTCTGTGATATTCTTTGTTTTATTTGTGAAAAATTTGTCAGCTGTAATATCAACAGTAACAGACTTTGAAAATAGATATATTGTTAAGCCTAGCAACAATAAATTTTTTTTGTACATATTTTTTTACCTTTTTTCTTCTATTTGTATTTTAAATTTTGCATTATTTGCCCTGATTATATCATTTATTCCATCAAAATATAATATATTTCCTGTTAAAGTATTGTTGAGATAATCAAGTTTAAATTTATGATAATTTTTACCAATCTGTGTTTTTATATTATAAGTAAGATATTGTGTATTTAATACTAATTCATTATTTCTATTAAATATCACATCTCCTTTAAATGTAAGTTGATCTTGTTTCTGTAACATATATTTCCCAATAATTGTATCTGTTGAATTATTTTGATCTTTATTGTTAGATCTTAAGATTACAGTGGCATTATAAAGTTCATCTTTTGTTTTATAGTGAAGTGCTTTTTGGGATTGAATTATTTTTGATACATTTTTTGTATTAATTTCATATATAGTTGAATTTATAAAAGTTATAGTTGGTTTTTCAATTGTATCTTTAGTTATAGTTTGTTGTTTCATTATTATTGTAATGGTCAACAAAATTGAAGTAAGTATAAGCAGTGAAAATATAAATAATCTTATTGCCATACTTTTACAAAATCCTCTTCAATACCATCATATTTACAAATATATTCTACCATCTCTCGTACAGCCCCATCGCCGCCATTTGCTTTACAAACAATATTTACAACATCTTTAAGATAAGAAGAAGCATCATTTGGTGCAAATGAGATACCGGCTTTTTTAGACATTTTTAAGTCGTTTAGATCATCCCCGATTATTGCTGTTTGTTCCCAAGTTAAGTTTTCTTCTTTTAAAATATTTTCTAAAACTTCATCTTTATTATGAACACCTTGGTATAAATGTGTAATACCCAACTCTTTGGCTCTTCTTTCAACTAATGTAGAATTTCTTCCCGTAATAATAGCTGCTTTTTTACCAAATATTTTAGTCCAGGTTGCAATTGCCAAACCATCTTTTACATCAAAATGTTTAATTTCATCGCCAGAAGATGTATATATGATTTTACCGTCTGTTAATGTACCATCTACATCTAAAACTATTAATTCAATCATGAAATTTTGCTTTGCAAAATTTAGGGTTTAGGGTTTAGGGTTTAGTCAAAAATATCGCGAAGCGACAATCATAAGACAAACCACTAACCACTAACCACTAACTCCTACAATACTCCTTTCGTACTAGGTATTCCTAATTTCTTATTTTCTGCTAATGCTCTGCGAAGTGCAACAGCAAATGCTTTAAATGTAGCTTCTAGTATATGATGTTTATTTGTACCTCTGTCGTTAATTAAATGACAAGTTATTCCACTATTGTTTACAAGAGCATGAAAAAACTCCTCAACAAGTTCAGTGTCAAATTCACCAACTTTCCCAAATATATTTACATTATAAACCAAAAAAGGTCTATTGCTTAAATCCAATGCACAAGTTGTAGCAGCTTCATCCATTACAACTGTTGCATTTCCATATCTTTCAACATTTTCAATTGGAAATATCTCTTTTTTTAAAGCTTGCCCTAATACAATTCCACAATCTTCTACACTATGATGAGAATCAATATGTAAATCGCCTTTACAAGTTAAATCTATATCAATTGCACTATGTTTACTTAAAGCTTCCAGCATATGGTCAAAAAAACTAATACCTGTATCAATAGTTGATTTTCCAACACCATTAATATTAACTTTACATTGTATATTTGTTTCTTTTGTTTCTCGAGTTATTTCAGTCATATTTTTGTCTCCCCATTTTCTTAATGCTTGTTTTTTATTCAGCTATAATCATAGCTCCAATTAGTCCATTGTTTTTTTTAAAGTCTTTCACTTCTTTTTCACTTCTAAATCCACTTATCCAAACTCTGTTTATCGGTTTATTGTTATGTAGACCTTTTTTAATAACTGCATGATATTCCTCATCTAAAATAAGTTCAAATTTTCGTTTAGTAGTTTGAGCTCCTAAAAGCCTGCTAAATGCACCGACTTGAACATAGTAGTTATTTACACTTGCAACTTCTTCTTTTTCACGCTTTGTTCTTGCAATTTTAGTATTAAATCCTAATATTGTAACTCTAACTCTTGCAGTTCCTTTTTTTACCATATCAATTTTATGAGCCGCTGTATTTGATAAATCAATTACTCTACCGGTTACAAATGGACCTCTATCATTGATCCTTACAATTATACTCTTGCCATTTTCTTTATTGTATACTTTTACCATTGTATTCATTGGTAATGTTTTATGCGCAGCTGTCATGGCATACATATTGTATGTTTCACCATTTGATGTTTTTCTAGCATGAAAATTTGGTCCATACCATGATGCAATACCATTTAAATCATCTCCAACTTTTGCTAATGTTGGATAGTATCTTTTCCCTGCAATTACATAAGATTTCATAGTTGCCCGATGCATAGCCTTGCTATTTCTTATTTTTTCAGGTGAGATTCTTTCATAGGTTTTTCTATATGCCTTATAAGGAGTTGATGAGTATATAGTTTTAGTACATCCGGTAAAAATAGATATTAAACCAATTAATAATATAAATTTAATTATATTTGACAACAATTTTATCTCCTATTTTTATCATGCTTGTTTTAATATTATTGTCTTTCATAAGTTTATTTAAGCTAATTTTATATTTTTTTGCAATTTTCCCTAAGCTATCACCACTTTTAATAAAATATATTTTATCTCTTTTTATAGTTTGAGGATCTACCGGTATTATTAATTTTTTGTTTATGCTTAAAAAATTAGATTTTAATTTGTTGAATTTTTTAATTAGTTTATAGTTTATTTTATATCTTCTTGCAATTGCTACAAGAGAATCACCGCCTTTAACTTTATATACCTCAAAGCGTGTAGGTTTGAGATTTTTTATATTGGCGTTAAATCTGGCTAAAGTAGAATATGGGATATAAATATTATATTCCTTTTCTTCAGGTGGTATTATATTTTGTTTGATATGCAAATTTATAGCATGTAATCTTTTTTTTGATATACCGATAACTTGAGCAATGCTTTTTAAATGGATTCCACCTTTTACTTTAACTGTTGCAATAGGATCAGTAATACCTCTGTTTAGAAGATGTGAGTTATCGTCTAAAATAAGAAATTCACTGTTATTCATCATAGCCAATGAGATAATTTTTCGTATATAATCCCTGCTTTCATCAGGTATATATTGTCTTCTTAAACCTTTTTGTTCAATTAAAATATGATCAATATTAGGTTTATATTTCCACTTTTTGACTATTTTATAAATTTTATATATCTCTTTGAATTTTAGTTGTTTTTGTTGATAAAGTCGTATAGTCTTTCTATATTGACTTATTTGTTTATTTTTGCGGCAACCTTTATCTTCACAATACATATCAAGTGTTGCTCTGGTAATTCCTTCTATAATTCTACCTTCTCCACAATTATAAGCAATAGCAGCTATATACCATTTTCCAAACATTTTATGGAGATACTTTAGATATTTAACAGCTGCTTGTGTTGATTTGACTATGTCCATTCTTTCATCAATATATTCATTTGTAATTAAACCAAATCTTTGACCAGTACGTGGCATAAATTGCCAAAGACCCATCGCTTTCTTATGTGATTTAGCATTTAGAATAAAATTTGATTCTGCCATTACAAGATAAAGAAAGGCAGATGGGATATTGTTTTCTTTTAAAATCTTTTTAATTTGAGGTACAAACAGATGTGCGTTATTTAATTTTTTAGTGTAGTCTTTTTGATTGAGCTTTAAAAGTTTTTTATATGCTTTTTGTAATTTATAATCTGTAAGATAGTTTGAATCTATATCTAATTCGTTAAGTATTCGTAAATCATTTTGTATAAAAGCTGTATTGACTAATGAAGCATGGGCTTGTATAGATAATAAAAATGATAAAGAAATAAGTAATAACAATCTATACATAAGGGATATTTTATCACACATTGCCTTGCAATTTGATTTATAAATTAATACTGCTAAACTCTTTAAATAAATTTTTGGCATTGGAAGTTGTTAAATTCTCGATATCTTCAATACTTAAATTTAAAATTTCAGCTATTCTTTGTGCTATTTCATTTGTATATTTTGGTTCATTTCGCTCACCTCTAAAAGGATGTGGAGTTAAATATGGACCATCTGTTTCTATAATAATTTTATCTTGAGCAATTTTTGGTAAAATTTCAATTAATTTTTTAGCATTTTCAAATGTTATAACTCCACCAATTCCAAAATAAAAATTATGATTGCTAAGTTCTAGCAGGTGTTCACTGGCATTAAAACAATGTAAAACACCACTAACTTCTTTTGCATCATATTCCATTAAAATAGTTTTACTATCATTTGAAGCATCTCTTATATGAACTATTAAAGGTTTTTGTACTTTTTTAGCAAATTGAATTTGACTAATAAAAACTTCTTTTTGTAGTTGAATATTCTTCTTTTTCTCTTCATTGTCTTTTGGAAGCCTAAAATAGTCAAGTCCACATTCTCCAACAGCTATACATTTAGGATGTGTTACATATTTTTCCAGTAATAATAAATTATAGTTTTCGCAATCATAAGGATGAACTCCTACTGCAAAAAAAACTTCATCATACTTTTCGCTTAATTGTATTGCTTTTGGAAGGTCTTTTGGATCGGCACCTGGAATTAAAAAAGCTTTAACTCCACAGCTGCGTGCATTTTGTATCACTGTATCTATGTCATCTTGATATTGAACATGATCAAGATGACAATGTGTATCTATTAAAATAGCTTATATTTCCATTCTTGTTTTAACATCAGTGAGCAGATTTGAGAGTTTAGAGATATCATCTCTTTTAATCCAAGCAGTAATACCAAAATTTTTAAAGGCATCATAATCATCTGGATCATCAATCACTGCAATTGAAGTAAAATCATCTTTACATAATTCATGTTTTTTTTCTTCATAATCAAATATTGTATTAATATCTAAAATTACAACATCTGCATCGCCGCCGCAACCACTATGCACAAAGCAGATATCGTATCCTTGTGCTTCTATATCTTCAAAACTTACTATTTTCATAATTTAATCTCCATAAAATATATTATTAATTTTATCCAAAAAACACTTAGCACTTCCCTTTAGTAATTAAGACTTATAAAATATATCTTGCTATATCTTCATTTTCAACTAAAGAATCTAGTTTTTTATGAACTAAATTTTTTGTTATAATTATAGTTTCTCCACTTTTTTCATCTGCATCAAAGCTAATATCTTCAAGAACCCGCTCAATTACAGTATGCAGTCTTCTTGCTCCTATATCTTCTGTTTTTTCATTAGCATTTACACTTAAAGCGGCAAAAGCTCTTACCGCATCATCTTCAAACTGCAAAGTAACACCTTCAACACCAAGTAATGCTTCGTATTGTCTTAAAAGTGAATTTTTAGTATTTGTAAGTATTTGATATAAATCATCTTCATCTAAAGGATTTAATTCAACTCTTAATGGAAATCTACCTTGAAGTTCAGGAATTAAATCACTAGGTTTACTTACATGAAAAGCACCGGCTGCTATAAATAATATATGATCGGTTTTAATCTGTCCATACTTAGTCTGTACATTACTCCCTTCAACTATTGGAAGTAAATCTCTTTGAACTCCCTCTTTGCTGGGGTCTTGATTTTTACTATTTCCGGTTGCTATTTTATCTATCTCGTCAAGGAAAATAATACCGCCATTTTGGGCTCGCTTAAGCGCTTCCGTTTTAATAGCTTCTTGGTCAAGTAAGTTTTCACTTGCTTCACTTCTTAATAATTTTTTTGCAACATCAATAGTTACCTCTTTTTTAATAGTATCTTTATTCATCTTGCCAAGCATATTATTAAGACTTTCACTCATAGCGCTCATATCCATAGGAAGATTTGAATCAATAATTTCAATATGAGTTTTTTTAGGAAGTTCAATGGTAATTTTTTTATCATCCATTGAGCCATCCAAAAGTTTAGATTCCATTACATTATAAGTTTTTATAAAAGATTCTTTTGCGCTTCGAGTTGCTGCATCAGGTAGTGAGGGTACTAAAATTTCCATAATTCGTCTAATAACTTCAGTATCAATATCATTTTGAATTTTTGTTTCAAACTCTTTGGTTACTAAATTCATAGATTCATAAACTAAATCCCTAATCATAGATTCAACATCTCGACCCACAAAACCAACTTCAGTATATTTACTAGCTTCAACTTTTACAAATGGCAGATCCATCATTTTTGCCATTCTTCTGGCAATTTCTGTTTTTCCAATACCTGTGCTGCCTATCATTAAAATATTTTTTGGCATTATCTCTTCTTGAAGTTCATCACTTAAGAGCATTCTTCTATATCTGTTTCTTAGAGCTAATGCTATAGTTTTTTTAGCATCATTTTGACCAATAATATAGTCGTCTAAATATTTTACAATCTCTTTTGGAGTCATATTCATTATTTACTTTCCTCATCTAATGTTAAAATTTTTATATTTTGATTTGTATAGATACAAAGTTCACCTGCCGTCATTAAAGATTCTTTCACTAATTCCAGCGGCTCCAGGTTTGAATGTTTTTTCAATGCTCGTGCTGCTGCGATTGCAAAGTTTCCACCACTACCAATAGATGCCAAACATCCATCTTCAGGTTCAACAACATCTCCTGTACCACTTAAAATAAAAATATGTTTTTCATTAAGTACCAACATCATAGCTTCAAGTCGTCGAAGCATTTTATCTTTTCGCCACTCTTTAGAAAAATTTATAACAGCTTTAAGCAAGTCGCCTTTACTATTTTCTAAATGCTCTTCAAACATATCAAAAAGATTAAAAGCATCAGCAGTACTTCCTGCAAAACCGGCTAAAACTTTATCTTTATATAAAGTTCTTATTTTTGTAGCATTATTTTTTAAAACGGTATCTCCAAAAGTCACTTGACCATCTCCACCTATTACAGCTTTGCCATTCTCACTTTTATATGCAAGTATTGTTGTAGCATCAAACATACTTATACCTCTTAAACTTCAGCTATTACATCAATTTTAGCAGTAGCATGAATCCCATGACCCAATTTACAATCAGCTTCGTAAATACCAATAGTTTTAATTTTACTATTTAAGTGTACTTGTTTTTTATCAATTTCTATATCAAATTTAGAAATCTCTAAAGCAATCTCTTTATTTGTAACAGTTCCAATTAAATGCCCGTTTGCACCAACTTTATGCTTGATTGTAAATATTGTAGATTCTATTTTTTCTTTACAGTCATTTGCGATCTTAACATCTTTTGCTTCATTTTGTGCTCTTATGAGTACCCCTTGTTCCCATTGTTCAAGTACTTTAGTAGTTGCATGTCTAGCATGACCTTTACCTATTAAGAAGTTTTTACCATAACCGTCTTTTACCTCTTTTACTTCTCCTACTTTTCCTAAACCTTTAACATCTTTTATTAATAATACTTTCATTTGTAATCCTATTTTTAAGTGAGCACATTGTACAATAATTTTTTTAAAGGATAGATATATGAAAAGTATTAATATGATAAATAAAAGATTAGATGAAATAAGAAGTGATGTTATGGCTTTAGTCGATAATCAAAAGATGTCATTAACGAATAAAAATATACAAATGCAGCCATTGGTTGAAGAAAAAAAAGTTTTAGAACATACTTTAGTATATTTGGAAAAGATTAAAAATACTGACTATAAAGGTTTATGTCAAGGTGGTTAATAAAAGGAAAGCTTTTTAAAAGCTTTCCCACTCGTCATGATCATTAGAAGCTACTACAGCAGGAGTTGCCGGTATAACTTTAGGTGTTACAGCAGGTGTCGGTTTTGATACAGGTGTCGTAATTTGCTTAGGCGCTGATATTTTGTTGCCAGCGTTAGCTACAGGTATTGTTTTATTTTTTTTTAAATTTTTACAATGTACATTTAAAATAGAATCTAAACTGTCAAATACTTTAAGTGTATCATCTTCAATAGTTTTTGCCAGAGTGTATAGTTCATCATTTAATGCATTAGTTGCATTTTTATCAATATATTTTTGAACACCACTGTGTACATTGTGATGTATCTCTTTTAATTGAGTCCATTGAGAAGTCTTTGTAAATTCTGCACCTTTTTGCTCTTGTTCAATAACCCAAAGTCCTAATTTACAATGTTTATCATCTACAACTTTAAATGATGTATAAGTGTCTAATTTACTAAAATTATTTATTTTAAAGTTTATATGATCTTTTTTATAACCGGAAACTGCTCTCATTAAATCTACATCACAAACTTCATCTTTTGTTTTTTCATCAAAAACTACACCCTCCATTACACTTGTAATATTAGTTGTTAAAGATGCAATTTGTCCTGCTAAACTTTCAAGATTATGTGCTGCAGATGCATTTTGCTGTGTAACTTTATCAAGATCATTAATAGTATCGTTAATTTGTACAATAGCAGTTTCCTGTTCTTTTGAAGCTGTTGATACATCATCTATAATTTGTTTTGTTTGTGTTATTTTTTTATTAAGATTAGAATATCCGCCAATCATTTGGGTTGCGACTTGTTTACCTTCTTGTGCTTTTAATGTAGCATTTTCAACTAAAGCTTTAATTTCATTTGCGGCTTCTGCTGATCTTGATGCTAGATTTCGTACTTCTTGAGCAACTACCGCAAAACCTTTTCCGGCTTCACCGGCAGTTGCAGCTTCAACTGCAGCGTTTAGTGAAAGGATATTTGTTTGAAATGCAATTTGGTCAATAATACCAATAGCATCATTAATTGCTGTTACTTGAGTGTTTATATCTTCCATTGAAGATGCTGTTTTATTTGCAAGTTCCTGACCTGAATTTGCAGTTGTAGTTAACTCATCAGCAAGAGTTGACATATTATAAACATTTGAACTGCTGCTTTTAATATTACTTGTGATCTCTTCAATTGCTGCAGCTGTTTCTTCTAAAGAGGCAGCTTGCATATTTGATGAATTTGAAAGTTCGGATGCTGTTGATGTTAGATGATCAATATTAGAAGTTAATCCATCTACAGCGTTGCCAAATAAAGCCATAAAGCTAGAGATATCATGTCCTAACACTATGGTTGAATTAGCAAGTGAACCGAATTCTCCACCCATACCTTCTTTTTCTTTATCGCTTAATTCAAAATTATAAATACCTTTACCGTATTCACCAAGTAATTTATTGATATTATCCAGTTTTGTTTTTGTCAAAACTAGCATTTTATTGATATTTTGTCTTAATGATTCCACTTCAGTAGTTGCACCTTTTTCATGAATAGTATAAGTAAAGAATCCATTCCCGATTTTTGCCATAACATCATCTATCTCTTGAACAACTTTTTTATCCTGCTCTATAACATGTGAAGTTTTTAAAATTCCCTCATTCATCTCTTCAGTCATTTGGGCAAATTCATCTTTACCAAATACTTCCATAGGTTTCATATGGTCTTTTTCCCTAACTGCATAAGCAAAGAAGAAATTTAAACCTCTTTTAAATGAAGTTAAGTTTTTTATAATATTAGATGTAATGACTAAAGAGATAAACCATACTAGAAGATGTACGCAAATAGCACTTGTCAGATCTATATACATAGCTTTATCTGCAGCATTTTCAAGTACTTGTAATCTTGATATCAATCTTTTTGCTAAATAATCATCAACTTGTTTTAATTTATTTATTTTTGCAGTTATATGACCAAACCATTTATTTGCATCTTCATTAAATCCACCTATAGTAGTAGCTTCAAATGCTATTTTTCTCATACTATTTACTTCATCTACTGCACTGCCTTTTACAGTTTTTTTATAAAAAGTTACAAAACTATCTCTTGCTGTACTTAAAAATGAATACATATAAGCATTTTGTTCTGTTACAAGTTGTGTAAATTTTACTTTTATTCCAGGTAAAAATTTATTTCTTGCAAAACTGTTTGACATTACAGCTCGCTCAATTCCAGCTCTCTCTTTAGACATCAAAAAGTTATAATATGAGTTTAAATCTATAGCCTCATTAGAATTTGTTGCCATTTTTGAAATAGTAGCAATAGTATTTAAAAAACCTGTATTCATCCCTGTATAGTATTTAATAGCAGTACCGACATTAACACTAAGTGCAGATACATTTTTCCTCATTTTTTTCAATTTATTTAAGTTTTCAATATTTTTCATCATTGCATTATGTATCGCAGGTGAGTTATATTTAGAATGATAAGATTTTAATGTAGCCATCAAAAGAGATCTTCTTTTATCTGTCAGTTTTCTTTGGTTTGGTAATATTTTCGCAAATTTTGTACCCTTACTTCCTATAAATCCGGCAGTGGCACCTCTCTCTTTTTGTGTTTCATGTAAAAGATTTGCCAAAGCAGATGCAATTTTTGCAGCTTCTTTTACTTTTGGATTTGATATTCTTAAATTATCTCGTATATAATTCTCTGTTTTTTTAAGAAGTCCTATTTTTTTACTTATTGTTTTAAACCAATATTCAGCATCTATATTAAATCCACCTTGCTCACGCGCATCTATAAGAACTTTTCTTATTCTATTTACTTCATCTATATCAGAACCAACCATAGTTTTATTAAAATATTCATTTTCAATATCTGATGAGTATCCTTTAAAAGTTTTAAGATATGAATCTTGTGCGGCAATAAGATTCATAAATTTTGATCTCATATTTGGACCAAACTTATCTACAGCTAAAGTATTAGCCCCTACAGCCCGCTCAATTCCTGCTCTCTCTTTTGCTTGTAAAAAAGCATTGAATGCTGCTACATCTTTGATAATTTCTGGAACTTTAGTTAATTTAACACTTGCATTTATCATACTTAAAAATAATGCGTTATTTTTCGTATAATATCCAATTGCTTTTGCAGTAGAGATATTAAGTGTATCTACAGAAGATCTTATTGGAGCTAAATTTTCCATCATACTTATTGCTTTATCCATTTGAGTTTTAAATTTTTCCGGATACAATGAATAATTTATAGTTTGATTAAAGTTTAAAAAATTATTATAAGCTTTGTTTGTTAACTCTCTTTGATTTGGCAGTTTATCTGCAAATTTTTTACCATTGCTTCCTAAGAAACCGGCAGTCATACCTCTTTCTTTTTGTGTTTCATGTACTAAAGATGATATTTTAGTTGCCATATTTGTAAGTACGGTTGCATCTTGTACATTTACTCCAATTGTATAAGAGTTGTATACTGCCAATCCAGAAAAATATAAAAGTCCAAGAAGAGGAAACGCTACTAATAATAGTAACTTTCCTCTAATTTTAAAATTATTTAAAAAGCTGAAAAAATTCATGTTAATCCTTTAATTATGTGTCATTTAAATTATATTTTACATTATTATTACTTAAGTATTGAATAAATATGTCAAAATAATTTCTTGTTTTATTTTTATCATAAGATGCAATCGATATCACTGTAGCTCTTTTGTCTCCATCAATTTGTGGTAAAGATGATATATCCATATCAGATGGTATATCTTTCATGATATTAATAAGATCATTTTCACTACAAAATGCAGTTAGGGTGAGTCTGTGTTTGGTTTTGTTGTTTTGTGGATATAACTTATCCAATGCTTCAACAATCATACTTTGACTCATACTTGGAAATCCAGGAACAAAGAAAAATCTATCTTCGAGATAAAATCCAGGGACATTTGTAACGACATTTTTAAGTAAAGCAGCATTTAGCGGCAGGTTTGCCATCTTTATACGATGGGGATATGCTTCATCGCCGAATTTATTCAAAATAGCTTTTTTTGCACTTTCATTTACTTCCATTTGTCCATCAGTAAATACTTTTCCTGCTATTTCTCTTGTATAATCATCAGGGGTAGCACCAATTCCACCAAATGAAAACATTACAGAATCCGGATCATTTTTAATTAAATTATAAACATCTTCCATAAAAGGCGGTTCATCTTTAATTACAAAAGAGGCCTTTTGTTCCCAACCTCGCTTTAAAAGTTCGATGTTTAAAAATTCAAAATGGGCATCTTTACGACGCCCATTTAAAAGTTCAGTTCCAATTATTACAGAATAAAAATTCATCTATATCTTACTTTGAATAAACGCATCCATTTCATCAACAATCTCTTCAATAGTTCTTTCACCATTGATTTTAGTCAGTATATTTTTCGCACCATAAAATTCTTGAATATCTTTTAATGGATCAGTAAATACTTTCATTCTGTTTTTAAATACTTCAACATTATCATCAGCACCTCTAGCTCGTCCTAGAACTCTATCACAAGCAACTTCTTCACTAACTTCAACTTCAATAACATTTACTAAAGTAACAGAATCTTCAGTTTCTAAAAATTTATTTAGTTCAGTCATTTGTTCTTGACTTCTTGGATAACCATCTATTATAACTGTTGGAGTTGGAGCATTTTTAATTGCAGTTACAATTGTATTAATAACAATAGCAATTGGTACAAGATTTCCAGCACTTACATAACTGTCAATCTCTTTTCCTAATTCACTTCCCTTAGCTACTTCAGCTCTAAACATATCTCCTGTAGAATAATGTGTAATATCTTCATGTTTAGCTGCAATTAATTGGGCATCTGTTGTTTTACCGCTTCCTGGTGCTCCGATTATTAAAAATAATTTTTTCATTTTGTTTTCCTCTTATATAATGTAATGTTTAAAATTTATAGAACAAGCATTTTATCGTAAAATCCTTTAAAATTCAGTGAGTCTATATCCGTTTGCAGTTAAAGTTTCTCTAATTAATTCTTGATGTTCTTTCCCTTTTGTTTCTAAAGCAACAGTTACATTTGCTTCACCAAATTCAAGTTTTACAGAATTTCTATCGTAATCTATTTGTACTATATTTGCATTACAACTGTTTAAAATTTCAGTAAATCGCATTAAACTTCCCGGTTTATCAATAAGTATAACTTTCATATTCATTTTTCTACTTGATTTTACCAAACCTTTTTCAATAATAAGTGAAAGCATAGTTACATCAATATTTCCACCGCTAATCGGTAATACTACAGTTTTATTTTTTATATCTATTTTATCATGCATAATGGCGGCAATTCCAACAGCTCCAGCACCCTCAACTACTAATTTATGCCGTTCAAGTAAAAATAAAATAGCACTGGCAATTTCTGTGTCATTTACTTCAATAATATTATCAACTAAATCAAGTACCAAATCAAGCATTTTAGGGGTAATATCTCGTACAGCAATTCCATCAGCAATAGTTTTAACAGATATTGAATCAATAGGAGTTTTTGCTTCAAAAGATTTTTTCATAGCGTTTGCACCACTTGAAACTACACCTATAATTTTAGTAGATGGCGAAAGTTCTTTTAAGGCTGTCGCAATTCCGCTTATAAGTCCGCCGCCGCCGATTGGTACTATGAAAATATCAGGCTGCCCAATATTTTTAAACTCTTCTAAAACTTCTAAAGCAATAGTACCTTGCCCCGAAATTACTTCATCATCTGCAAACGGATGTACAAATGTTTTATTATGTTTAAGTGCATATTCTTTTGCTGTTTTATAGGCTTCATCATAATTAGCACCTTTTAATATTACATTTGCTCCATAATGTTTTACACCGGTTACTTTTGTAAGAGGTGTTGCTTCGGGCATAAATATAGTTGCATCAATTCCAAAATGTGAAGCACTAAATGCTACACCTTGTGCATGATTTCCGGCACTTGCCGTTACTACACCTAAAGCTTTTTTTTCTTCACTGATATTTGCTATTTTATTAAATGCACCTCTTACTTTAAAGCTGCCCGTTAGTTGTAAATTTTCTTTTTTTAAATATATATCACAATCGTATTTTTGACTTAAAATAGGAGCTTTGGTCAACGGTGTTTTGTATGTTACATTTTCTAAAGTTTTTTGTGCTTTTTTTATTATTTCAAGTGTTATCATCTATTAAATTTCTTATGTAAATGCAGGTTCTAAAACCGGTACAACTTGTTTTTTTCTACTTAAACAACCATCTAACCAAAATTTACCGTCTACAACTTTTGTATTAAATACTTTTTCAATTATCTCTTGATGATTTGTACAAATTAATACTTCACTTCCCATTTTCATAATATCTGTTAAAAGAAGTAAAACAGTATCTAATCCTTTTTCCTCTTTTAATTTAGCAATATCTTCTTGTAAATCATCTTTAATATTATCAAAAACTGATAAATCTACAACTTCAAGCTGCCCAATACCTACTTTTATACCATTCATATCAAACGGTTTATAATCTCTCATTACAAGTTCTCTAATAGGTACTCCATCAACTGCTGATTTTACTTTAAACATCTCTAGTCCGATAGCTTTAAAATCTTCAATATCAGCAATCTGGGCTAACTCTTTTGTAATTTTTGTATCCAATGCAGTACATGTAGGTGATTTAAATATCACTGTGTCACTTAAAATTGCACACATCATAGCCCCTGCTAAATTCTTTGGAATTTCAACTTCATAATAATCAAACATCTCTTTAACGATTGTATTTGTACAACCAACCGGTCGTATCCAGCACTCTAAGGGTGTAGAAGTTGTAAGGTCACCTAGTTTATGATGATCTACAATTCCCACAATTGTAGCTTCACCAATATCATCAGGAGCTTGTGCAATATCACTAAAATCTGTTAAATAAACTTCATTGTCGGCAAATGAAGTTTTAAGCTCCGGTACCTCTAAATCAAACTTTTCTAAAATAAATTTTGTTTCAGGATTTATATCTCCCTGTCGTACCGCTATTGCTTCAATTCCAAGCGTATTTTTTAGATAAGCCATTGCAAGTGCAGATACTATACTGTCACTATCTGGAATTTTATGTCCAAAAATATATAATGTCATTTTAATTTTTCCTTTTAATTTTAATTTTTCGGTAAAGTTATTTCAAACTGTGCACCGGTATATTTTTTATCATTATATTGAAATTTAACATTCTTAGCTTCAATATTTCCATTCATACCTTCTGTAATTAAATTATAAGTCATATGAAGTCCCAATCCTGTACCTTGATTTTTATGTTTTGTTGTAAAGTACGGGTCAAAGATTTTTGTTAATACATCATTAGGTATTCCGCCGCCGTTATCTTTTATTTTTATAATTACATTGTCATTTTTTATTTCGCCTGATATGAATATAAATTTATCTTCATCGTTTATATTTTTTAATACATCTTTCGCATTATTAAATATATTTATATAACACTGAATAAGTTCATTCGCAAAGCCATAAATTTCTATTTGTTTATCTACATCTACAATAAGATTTAAATTATAAGTTTTAAGTGAAGCCTCAATTAAATGGATAAAGCTGTTAATATTTTCTTCTAAATTTTCATTTAGTTCTTGTAAATCTTTTGTTTTATTTTCTACTGCTATTTTTAAATCTTTATTAGATTTATGTAAAATATATTGTCTATATATAAGAAAGAATATGATTATAAATACAATAACTAATATATTTATAACTAATTTATAATCTGTAACCGCTTCTTTAACAGGAGAACTTACCCACTTAGTAAATATTTTATTATATTCTTCTTGAGATATATTATTTAGTGCTTTATCTAAAATTGATAATAATATCATATTATCATCCCTTACTGCCATAGAAAGGTTAAATGATATATTTGAATAACCAGTTATTTGAATATTATTTAACATATGCTTTGAAATGACATTTGATGCAACAGGTAAAGTTGCAATAGTAAAATATACATCACCATTATTTACAAGTTGTAGTGCTTCAATATTATCTTTAGTTTCTATAACAGTAGATTGTGGATATTCTTTCTTTATTTTTGCTATTACCACAGATCCTTTTTTTCTACTCCAAGGTTTATCTATAATTTCACTAAGTGAGGATACAAGTGGTTTGTCTTTTGCAGTAAAAATTGCTAATGGTAGTTTTAAATAAGGCTTAGTAAAGTTAGCATATTTTTCTCTTTTAGAAGTTTTAACGGCACAAGGTAAAATATCACACTTTTTTTCTTTTAAAAACTGTTGAGATTCACTCCAGCTTTTAGTTGGTATATTTTGAAATTTAATATTTAATTTTTCTTCTAGTACTTTTAAAGTATCAATAGCAATTCCAGACATATTGTTCATATTGCCATTTTGTGCAAACTCTATTGGCTCCCAGTTTGGATTGTTACACATTTTTATAACTTTTTTATTTTTTAGATAGTCTTTTTCATTTTTTGTCAAGGTATTATTTGGAGTTGATGGTTGATAGATAAATTTATCTAAATCAATTTTATTTTTTGTTAATCCCATTAGATTATATATATCATATATTCTTTGAATTTTATTCTTGTCAATTTTACCTAATTCTTTTTTATTGCTGTAAGCTAATTGTTTTAAAACTTTAGCTTCATATAGTAAAGCATTTTTGTCTTTTTTTTGAGTATTATATTTTTCTAAAATTAACTCAACAGTTTCTTCTATATTTGAAAAAGCATATTCCCAACCTTTTAAAGATGCAGCTCTAAATTTTTCTACTTTTTGAGGATTGTTTTTTAATTCTTTAGATGAGGTGAAGAGTATATCAGTATAAAAATCAAATCCATAATCTTTTGGATTCCAAATATTGTATTTAATATAATTTTTGTCTAACTTATATATCTCATTTGAAAGATAAGATGAAAATACATCAACTTTTTTATTTATTAAATCATCAATATTAAAACTTGGATCAACTTGAATTATGTCATCCATATATATCTCATTTGAGTATAGCATACTAAGCAGTGAAGCTGTTTTTATCCCATTAGTGCCTATCATGACTTTTTTATTTCTAAAATCTTTAATAGATTTAATACCGCTTGATTTTAAACTAACTAATACATGGGGAGAGGATTGAAATATAGTACTTAATAAAACTACATTTTTTCCATTTGATTTATCTAAAATTATACTTGGATATCCTACCCCAAAGGTACTTCTTCCAGATTCAATTTCATTAGTTATATTGATACCAAAATCAAATTCTTTTATTTGTACATCAAGCCCTGCATCTTTATAAAATCCTTTCTCTTTTGCTATGTAAAAACCGGCAAATTCAAATTGATGTTTCCAAAGAAGTTGAAGTGATACTTTAGATATATCATTTGCCGCTAAAGATGTGATAAATATCGTAAGGAATAAAATATATCTAATAAATATCATTATTTCTTCCTTTTATAATAGTTGGCTTCATTATAACTACTTTTCGCTGTAACAATATCTTTTTGTTTTTGTTTTTTAAAATTATCTTTTTCTACAAAAATAGGCTTTCTAGTCCAAGGATCAAGTTCAGTATAATACATCAAAGTAGAGTAGGTTGAGGGGGTTGGAATGAACACCTGAACCTGCTCTGGATTGATTTTGAGGTTTGATGTTGTAAATCTTTTTAGACTTTCCATATCTTCCATTTGACTTCCCGGATGTGCTGCAATTAGATAATAAGTTAAAAATTGTTTTTTACCGCTTTTTTTATTTAACTCTTCAAAATTTCTTTTAAAGTTTAAAAGTGTTTCTTTATTTGGTTTACCCATAAGCCGCAGAATATTATCTTCTGTATGTTCAGGTGCAACTTTCATTTGACCTGAAATATGATGGTCAACTAATGTTTTAAGATACTCTTTGCCGTGCTTTTTATCTTCATTTATTAAGTCATATCGAATACCGCTGTTTACAAAAGCTTTTTTTACATGCGTCATTTTTCTAATTTTACCTAAGAGTTCTATTTGCTCACTATGATCTGGTTTCAGCACTGGACAAATAGTTGCACTGGTACAAGATATATCAGCACATACACCTTTTTTTAGTTTTCTGCCACACTCATATCCATACATATTTGCAGTAGCCCCGCCAACATCATTGATAATTCCTTTAAAATCTTTATGTTTGGCAAACTTTTGAATCTCATTGGTTATAGAGTCTTGACTACGACTTCTTATTGTTCGTCCTTGATGAACTGAAATAGCACAAAAGTTACATTCCCCGTAACAACCGTGATGAGTAGTAACAGAAAACTGAATAGTCTGCAATGCTTTTACTTCCCCTTGGCTTTTATAATATGGATGAACATCTCTTTCGTATTTTAAGTCATAAACTTTATCAATCTGCTCTTCGGCCATATTATCTTGCGGTGGATTTTGTATCAAATATCTGCTATCGTGTAATTGACACAGTCCTTTTGAAACTATTGGTTCATTGTTGTGATAAAATTGATGAAACATATTTATAAATTGCAGTTTATCATTTTTACATTCTTCAAAAGAGGGTAGTTGAATATATTCTTCAACAGGTTCTTTTGAGATATAACAAATTCCATTGATTTTTTTATAATCCTCTTTATTTTTAATAGCATTAGTAAGTTCTACAATTGTTTTTTCAGCCATACCATAAACTAAAATATCAGCTTTACTATCAAAAAGAATCGATTTTCGTATCTTATTTGACCAAAAATCATAATGGACAACTCTTCTTAAACTAGATTCTATCCCACCTAAAACAATAGGAACAGTATTTTTAAAATATCTTCTAATTAAATTTGTATAAACCATAACAGCACGATCAGGTCGGCGGTTGTTTTTTCCATTTGGTGTAAAATCATCATTATTTCTAAATTTTTTGGTTGCTGTATAATTTGCCACCATACTATCAACTAAACCACCGCTAACTCCCCAATATAAAGCGGGCTCTCCCAATCTTGTAATATCTTTTTCATTTTCAACATCTGGCTGAGCAATAATTCCAACTTTAAAGCCACAATCTATTAATATTTTACCAACTATTGCTATGCCGTTGTAAGGTGTATCGATATAAGTATCTCCACTTATAAGTATAATATCAAGAGTATTCCAGCCTAAGTTTTCACATTCTTTTTTTGTTGTAGGGATAAACATTGTTTTTACTTTTGTTGATAAGCTATTATTTTAGCTATATTAAGAAGGTTGTCAGCCCAATCATATTCTAAATGAGAAATTGGTACAACAACTGTATCATATTTTTCATCAACTTTATTAAATAATACTTTTGGAAAATAATATTTTGGGATGAATATAATATTTGAAGCATATTTAGTAATTTGATTTAATATTTCAATAATATTTTCTTTATCAGCTGAAAAAGGATCTGCATTTATTTCTAATTGTTTTAAGTTATATCTTTTACTAAAATAGCTCCAAGACGGCACAAAAACTATAAAGTGATTTCGTATATTTTTTTTAAAAAGAACTTTTAATTGATAATCCAATCTTGATATCTTATTCATAAATTTAAAATAGTTATCTCTATAAATTTTTTTATTTTTAGGATCTAGTTGAGTTAAGGAATTTAAAATATTTTTTGCCTGAATTTTTACTATTACAGGGTCAAGCCAAGTATTTATATCATTTGAGATTAAATATTTTTGGGTATTTAAATTTGTATCAAATGTTTGAATAGTTTTATTTTTTATTTTTATTTTTTTTATCCATTTTTTTTCATCATACATCCCTATTTTAAAATAAGCTATTGCATTTTCAGTCCAAACATATTGTTGAGCAGTTGGTTTGTATGTTGGTAATATTGAATTATCATCCATCATTGATTTTATATTAAAATTATCTTTTGCTATTTGTTCTATAAAATATTTTTGAGGGGGAATTGATACTATTAAAGTATCTTTGGCAAATAATTGCGAGATAAAAATACAATAGGCGAAAAAACCTATTGTAAATATTTTTTTAAGCATTAGCCTGTTGTCTAATTCTAAGGCTTAGTTCTTTTAGTTGCTCTTCATCTACAGAGCTTGGAGCTTGTGTAAGCAGACATTGTGCTTTTTGAGTTTTAGGAAAAGCAATAACATCTCTAATAGAATCAGTACCTGCTAAAAGCATAATCAGTCTATCAAGACCCATAGCAAAACCACCATGCGGAGGTGCACCAAATTCTAAAGCATCAAGTAAGAAACCAAATTTTTCATTTGCCTCTTGTTCATCTATACCCATAAGGTTAAATATTTCTGATTGAATATCTTTTTTATGAATTCTAATACTTCCACCGCCAAGTTCTGTTCCGTTTAGAACTATATCATAAGCAATAGAGTCTATATCTTCAATATGTTCTTTATTTAAATTTTTTGGCATAGTAAATGGGTGATGTAATGCTTTGATTCTTCCATCTTCAATTTCAAACATAGGAAAATCAACAACCCATAAAAATTCAAATTTATCTTTAGGAATTATATCCATTAGTTGGGCTAAGAAAATTCTAAATCTACCCATATAATCCAATACAGTTTTTTTATCTCCGGCACCAAAGAATACTACATCTCCAACTTCAAGTTCGGTTCTTTTTATAATCTCTTCTAAATCTGCTTCACTAAAGAATTTTGTAAGTGGTCCTTTTAAACCATCTTCTTTCATTTGAAAATATCCAAGACCTTTAGCTCCAAACTTTCTTACATAATCTTCAAAACCTTTCATCTGTCTTTTTGAAAATAAATTATCTCCATTTGGACATTTTAAAGCTTTGATTCTATTATGTGCCGAGTCTTTAGCTGTTGAACTAAAAATTTCATTTGTAGAGTTTCCAAATATATCAATTACATCTACCATAGCCATATCATATCTCATATCTGGCTTATCGCTGCCATAGTTTTCCATAGCATCGTGATGTGTCATTCTCTTAAAACTTGTTGGAATATCATGACCGACCGCTGTAAATACATCGTATATTACTTTTTCAGCTACTTTAATTACATCTTCTTGATTACAAAAACTCATCTCAACATCTATTTGAGTAAATTCAGGTTGTCTGTCGGCTCTTAAATCTTCATCTCTAAAACATTTTGCTATTTGATAATACTTGTCAAAACCACTTACCATTAAAAGTTGTTTAAAAAGTTGCGGTGATTGGGGAAGTGCATAAAAAGAACCGCCATGAACTCTTGATGGAACTAAATAATCTCTGGCACCTTCAGGAGTTGATTTTGTTAAAATAGGAGTTTCAACATCTAAGAAACCTAACTTATCAAGTGTATTTCTTACTGTAATTCCTACTTTACTTCTTAATTGAAAAATATTAAATGATTTATTACTTCTTAATTCTAAAAATCTATATCTAAGTTTAATCTCTTCATTTACTTTATCATCATTTAAATCAAAAGGCATAGGCTTACTTCTGTTTTCTATAACTAAATTATCTAAAACTATTTCAATTTTACCAGTTTTTAGTCTAGGATTTTCAAGTCCCTCGCCACGAGCTCTTACTTTTCCAGTTGCAATTAAAACGAACTCATCTCTAACACTCTCCGCAACTTTCCAAGCTTCTTTATTGTCTTCAGGATCACAAACTAGTTGAACTAAACCACCTTTATCTCTTAAATCAATAAATATTAATCCTCCATGGTCTCTCCTGCTGTTTACCCATCCGGCAACAGTAATAACTTCATCTATGTTTTTTTCAGTAACATCTGTACAATAATGTGTTCTCAAATCATTCTCCACTTTTTATTAGTTTTCGCGATTATATCTAAAAAAAGATTAATAATATTAATAGTCTTTTTTCTTTCTCATTCTTGCTAACTCTTTTTGTACAGAGATATTTATTTTTTCATCAGGATTAAAATCTAAAGCATAGTTTCTTTTATCATAATCAATACTGTTCAAAATAATTTTAACAGCTTCCATTCTAGCTTTATGCTTGTCGTCACTTCTTACTATATTCCAAGGAGCACTTCTTGAGCTTGTTCGTTTTAGCATCTCATATTTTTTTTCACTAAATTCTTCCCATAAGTCTTGTGCCTGCAAATCAACTTCACTTAGTTTCCATTGCTTTAAAGGGCTGGTTCTTCTGCTTTCAAATCGCATCTTTTGTTCATCTTTTGAAACTGAAAAATACAATTTGACAAGTATAATATCTTGCCGTACCAAATCATGTTCAAAATTTACAACATCTTCCATAAATATCTCATGTTGCTCTTGTGTACAAAATCCAAATATGGGCTCAACCATAGCACGATTGTACCAACTTCTATCAAAAAGTACTACTTCTCCACCGGTTGGAAAATGTTCAATATACTTTTGAAAAAACCATTGATGTCTTTGTGTTTCAGTAGGCTTACCAAGTGCTACAACTCTATAGTGTCTGGCATTCATATATCTGGTCATTCGTCTTATTGCTCCACCTTTACCGGAAGCATCACGACCCTCAAAAAGGATTATCATCTTCTTATGTGTTTTTTCAAGATATTTTTGCATTTTAATAAGTTCAATTTGATATTGTTTTAATTGCTCATTATCATAAATCTTTTGGATACCTTCTTCTAAAGCTACAGGATCAACACTTTTATAATCACCCAAAAGAGATTTTAGAAAATCCAACTCTTCATCATCATTATTTTGGTTTTTTAGAACTATTTTTTTAGATATACTTTTTTGTTTTGTTTTATTATTTACAACGAGATCTTTATATTCCTGTAAAAGTGCAAATGCTTTAAGTTCAGTTAGTTTATCAGCTTTTTCATATCCTAAAACTTTTACATATCTTTTTTTATTTATTTGAAATCTAGCTATATATTTTCGACCAAAAGTAGAGTGAGAATTTTTTGATATAAATAACCCCCTGTGTGTTGTTGTATTAAAATCACTTAAATTCATTAACTTTCCTTTTATAAATTACTGCCAGGGTTAATTCTCGTAAAACTTTACAAGCTACAGCTGTAGATACTCCACTTTTGTCATGTTGAGGGGAGAGTTCAACTAAATCAAAACCAACTACATTTTCTAATTTACTCATAATTTTAATACAATTTAAAAGATAATCAAAGCTGATACCGCCAGCTTCCGGTGTGCCGGTTCCACTAAAAACAGAGGGGTCTAATACATCAAGATCAATAGTGATATATATTTTCTTACTGATAAGTTTTGAAATAGTATCATTTAAAGTATCAGCACTAAACTTTTCTAATTTTGTGTGTTTTTGTGCCCATTGAAATTCTTCTTTTGTCCCTGAGCGGATACAAAATTGATGAATTTTATCATCACCGACTATGTCATGTATTCTTCTTAGAACAGTAGCATGACTTAATTCTTCACCTAAGTATTTATTTCGTAAATCTGTATGTGCATCAAAATGTATAATATGTAAATCATCATATTTTTTGTTTAATGCTTTTACGGCTGCCAGGGATACTAAATGTTCTCCGCCTATCATAATAGGAATTTTATTATGCTTTATTATTTTAGATGTAAGTTTTTCAATTTTCTTTAAAGCCCTTTTTTTATCACCAAAAGGCAATTCTAAATCTCCGGCATCAAAAAGTTTTAAATCATCCAAATCCTTGTCTTGATAAGGACTGTAAGTTTCCAATGCCCAGCTGTCTTCTCTCATAGTTTGAGGTGCAAATCTGGATCCGCTTTTAAATGAAGCAGTACCATCAAACGGTGCTCCGAAAAGTACAGCTTTACTTTTTTTGTAGCTGTTTTCAAAACCTAGAAAAGTGTTTATATTTTTTTTTAAAGAAATTTTATTTTGCACCGACTAATTCCTGCTTTTATAATCTTCATAACCAAATTTTTTCATCACTTCAAAGGTGCCGTCTTTTTTAAGTACGGCTAAATCAGGTAATTTAATACCGTTAAAAGTGGTATTTTTTACAGTTGTATAGTGCATTTGGTCTTCAAATATAACCTTGTCGCCAATTTCCAAAGGTTTGTCAAATGAATAATCACCCATAATATCACCGCTAAGACAGGTGTTTCCGCCAATTCTATATACATAATCACCGGTACCAAATGTTTGCAGGTCTTGATTTTGAATACTTTTCGCACCTCTTATTTGTGGAGTATAAGGCATAGCAAGGGTATCTGGCATATGACATTCTGTACTTGTATCTAGTAAAGCGATATCAATATTGTTATGAATTATATCAACAACAGTTGCTACTAATACACCTGTTTGATATGCTACTGCTTCCCCTGGTTCTAAATAAACTTCCAAGTGTGGATATTTGGCTTTAAAGTTTTTTAAAATCTTTATAAATTCATCAACTTCAAAATTATTTTGAGTGAGATTTAAACCACCGCCAAAATTCACCCATTTTAAATGTTTAAAATATTTTGAAAAAGTTGTTTCAAAATGATCTAAAACATCTTCAAATGCTTCCACATTCTGCTCACAAAGAGCATGAAAATGAAAACCGTCAAGTAACTCTAGATATTCATCACGAACATTTAAAAGAAACTCTTTTTTTGTAGTACCAAATCTACTATACATAGCGCAAGGATTATAAATATCAACAGGAGAAAATGAGATTTCCGGATTTACCCTCAATCCAATTGAATTTGTTGAGTGAATTTTATTTTTAAATTTTTCTAATTGATTAAAACTGTTAAAAACTATATGGTCCGATACTTCGCATACTTCATTGAATTCATCATCTTTAAAAGCGGGACTGTAAGTGTGTACCTCTTTTTGTAATAATTCTTGACCATATTTAGCTTCATATAAGCCACTTGCACAACAACCTTTTAAATATTTGGCAACCATCGGCATCATGCCGCTGTTTGCAAAAGCTTTAATGGCAAGTAAAATATTTACACCTGTTTCATCTTGAATATATTGCAGTTGTTTTAAATTTTGCTCTAAAAGTTCTTCTTCACAAATATAACAAGGAGTTTGTACTTCTTCAAGTACAGTTTCCAGCTTTGATATTTTAGTTTTCAATTGTGATAAACTCCTCTTTTTTGATTCTGGCATTGTAACAAAAAGAATTAAAGTTAAAGGTTAAATGATATTTTGATAAAATGTTCAAATGTTGATTAAAAAAAAGAAAATTCCTACTTTAAATGATATAGAAAAACTTTTTACATATATCCCTAAAATATTTATTTTAATACTTGGCGGGGCGTTGTTTGTTATTAGTTATATAATTTTGGATTTTAAACAAAAAAAAGATATAGACTTAATAGAACAAGAATTAATTTTACATTATGAATTTAAACAAAAAGATAATCTAAATAAATTTGTTGATGAAGTTGAAAAAAAAGTAAAAAATGAGTTTTTAGATGATGAGGACAAATTAAAACAAATAATATATCAAACGATGGGATATATGAGTGCCAAATACAATACTTATCTGGATATAAATGATTTGTTTTTTTATCTTATAAAACTTCAAGAAAAAGAAAATATCAGATTTGTTGTATTTGAAGAAGATTTAAATATTTTATATGGTCATGATACAGTTTTTAATATGCAAAAACTTATGTTTAATCATAAAGACAATACTAAATATCAAAAGTTGTTATTACAATATATATCTTCTCAAGGAAAAAATAATTTACAGTCATGGAAATATGATTCTCAAAAGAATATAATTTTAAGTTTTTTTGATATTATAGAAATAGATAATAAGAAATTATACATAGGGGCTATATCATCTGTTAATAATATTAAACAAACTACAAAAGAGATTATAATTAATTCTATTAAGGAGATAAACAAAGCAAAAGATTATAAAATATGGTTTTATGATTCAAACACCAATCAAACTTTTAATTATAACAATGATGAAAAAATAGTTTTTGATTATAAAATTCTAAATACAAGTGATAAGACTGCAAAAAAGTTTGAAATATTAAAATATTATATATCTAATGAGCATGGGAATAAAGAATTTGACAAATATGCATATTTAAATTCTAAATATTCATTTTTAATAGGTATAGATTATGATAAAAGTTATATATTAAAATTAAACCAAAATAAGATTAATGAAATCACTTTAAAATATAAAATATTTATGTATAAAATATTTTTATACATAACTCTTCTAATAACTGTTCTAATACTTTTTTCTTTTATTTTTTCTAAGTTTATTAAAAAAATCTTTGGAAAATATAATAAGCGATTGAAACAAAAAACTCAAGCTCTTGAAGAGCATAAAAATCAAATGGAACTATTAGTTATTGAAGAGGTTGAAAAAAATAGAAAGAAAGATAGAATTTTAATTCAACAAAGTAAGTTAGCCGCAATGGGCGGTATGCTTGAGAATATTGCACATCAATGGAGACAGCCTTTAAATAATGTAAATTTAATTTTACATTTTATAAGGGATAATTATCAAAATAAAGAGTTCACTAAAGAAAAGTTAGAAAAATATATCAATAAATCAAAAATACAAATAGATTATATGTCTCAAACAATTGATGATTTTAGAAACTTTTATAAGCCTTCAAAAATGGCTAATAATTTTAATATTTCCAATGTTATTAAAGATGTATTAAAAATCTCCAAAGAACAGTTTGAGTATGACAAGATAAAAGTGATATTAAGTTTATGTGATATTTTTATAATAAATTATGAGAATGAATTAAAACAGACTCTTTTAAATATTCTAAACAATGCAAAAGATGCAATAGTTTTAAAAAGAAAAAGAAAAGATTTTGAAGCATTTATTAAAATAAAAGTGATACAAAATAAAAAATCTGCTAAAATTATAATTGAAAACAATGGCGGTAAAATTAAAAAAGATGTTATAGAGAAGGTTTTTGAGCCATATTTTACAACAAGATCTGAGAGTCTTGGTATCGGTATTGGTTTGTATATGGCAAAAACAATTATTGAAACAAATATGAAAGGTAAAATCAAAGTAGAAAATATTAAAGATGGTGTAAGATTTAAGATAATACTCCCTTTAAAAACTATTTTGAAATAAATAAAAATGAGTAATATAAACACAAGAGTATTGTTAGTTGAAGATGAAGAAGATGCGAGAGAGATATTGGAGTTTTATTTAAAAACTATTTTTGATGAAGTTGAAATTGCAAAAGATGGTCAAGACGGGTTTGATATTTGTAATGAAAATCAAAAACAAAATAAATTATTTGATTTGATTTTAACAGATATAAAAATGCCAAATAAAGATGGACTGACAATGATAGAAGAGATTACAAAAATTATTCCTGAACAAAAGTATGTTATAGTATCTGCTTATAAAGATGAAGATTATCTATTAAGATCTATTGGTCTAAATGTATTAGGATATTTTGTAAAACCGCTGGCTGTTGATAATATGATGGAGATATTGAAAAAAATTAAAGAGAAAGTTATATTAACAAAAAAAGAAAATATTGTATATATAAATAAAACATATAAATATGATAAAAATAAAAATATTTTATATAAAGATGATACAAGTGTAAAGCTTTCAAAAAAAGAGTTGGCATTGGTCAAAGTTTTAGTTGATAATGTGGGAGACATTGTAACCAAAGAGCTTTTTAAAACTGAACTTTGGGATGATATAAATACATCTGATGCAACTATGAGAACAATAATAAAAAGAGTTAAAGATAAAATAAAAGATGATGATTTTATAATTTCCAGAAAAGGACACGGTTACACAATTGAGATAGAATCTTAATTAATTTTATTATGTTAAAAATTGGTTTACTGAAAAAATTACTTGTTATATTTATAGTGACAGCATTTACGTTTACAAGTGTTAATGCTGCTAAAAAAGAACAAAAGTATATTATTGCAACAGCAAGTACAGGAGGCACTTATTATCCAGTTGGAATAGGGATTGCTACAATTGCATCTTTAAAACTAGCAGATAAAGAGAAAATAATTTTTTCAGCTGTTACATCTGCCGGATCTGGTGAAAATGTAGATATGTTAGAAAAAGGTGAAGTTGATTTCGCAATGTTACAAGCTATTTTTGCTTCTATGGCTTGGCATGGAAAAGCAAAATATAAGGGGCAGCCAAAAAAGAATTTAAGATCAGTATCTATGCTTTGGCAAGATGTAGAGCAATTTACAATAAAAAGTCAATATGTAAAAACCGGAAATATTATGGATATGAAAAATCTTTATGGGGAGCGATTCTCAATTGGGGGAAGAACTTCAGGTTCAAGGGTTTCAGCTGAGATAATTTTAAGTTCACTCGGTATTGATTTTAAGAAAATGAATATTAAATATTTGGAATATACACCAAGTTCTATTGCACTTCAAGATGGAAAAATTCAAGGTATGAGTACACCATCTGGCCCTCCAACATCAGCAGTTACCAATGCATATGCCGTAATTGGTGCTAAAAATATAAAAATTTTAGAGTTTAATGCTAAAAATTTAAAAACTATTAATGATAACTATCCTGTGTGGTCACCATTTACTATAAAAGCCGGAACATATCCCGGACAAAAAACAGATATAAAAACTATTTCCCAACCAAATCTATTAGCTGTTACAAAAGATACACCAGAAAAAGTTGTTTATCTTTTAACTAAATCTATTTATGAGAATCTTACATTTTTAAATGAAGTACATAAAGCAACAAAAACTATCTCTTTACAAAAAGCAATAGTTGGACTTCCTGTACCTTTGCATCCAGGTGCGGCTAAGTATTATGCAGAACAAGGTATAAAAATACCAGTAAATTTAATTGGTAAAAAATAAATTTTATTTAAAATTATACTTCCATCTCTTTTATTTTCCAAGGAAGCCCTTGAGCCGTTAGTTCATCCATAAATGGCTTTGCTTCATACTCTTCTACATTTCTAGCTCCTGTCAAATTCCAAGTGCCGTTATAAACCAGTTTTGTACCAATCATTGCAGGTACTCCTGTAGTATAACTTACACATTGAGAGCAAGTCTCTTTAAATGCTTCTTGATGATCACATATTTGATAGATATAGTATTTTTTTCTAATACCATTTTTTAATCCCTCAATCACACATCCGATATTTGTCTGCCCAATTGTTCGCTCCCCTAAACTTGCAGGGTCCGGTAAAAGTGTTGATAAAAATTCAATAGGGATAATCTTTTGCCCTTTATGTTCAACTTCTTTAATTCCCAACATCCCTACATTTTGTAAACAGTTCATATGTTGGATATAAGAATCTCCAAATGTCATAAAAAATCTAATTCTTTTTAAACCCTTTATATTTTTACTTAAACTTTCCAACTCTTCATGATAAAGTAAATAAGAGGGTTTAACTCCAATCTCAGGATAGTCCCAATCAATTCTAATTTCTAATGGCTTAGTTTCAATCCATTTCCCAATTCCGTCGCTATCGCGTTGCCAATATCTACCATTTGCACTAACTTCCCGTAAATTAATTTCAGGATTAAAATTTGTAGCAAAAGGATATCCATGATCCCCTGCATTACAATCCATAATATCAATGTACTCTATACTGTCAAGTAGGTTCTGCTGGGTATAGGCAACAAATACACCGGTAACTCCCGGGTCAAATCCACTTCCAAGAAGTGCAGTTAAATTTTGCTTTTCAAAGTCATCATTTTTTGCCCATTGTTCTTTATATTCAAACTTTGCCTCATCGGGATGTTCATAATTTGCAGTATCGATATAATGGGTTTTCGTTGCACTACAAGCATCCATAATTGTTAAGTCTTGATAGGGTAGGGCAACATTTAAAAGAACTTTTGGATTTAATTTTTTAATAAGAGTGATAAGTTCATCTGTATTATCAGCATTGATTTGAGCTATATTTATATCTACACCAATTTTTTGTTTAATACTTTTCTGTATCTTTTCACATTTCTTTAAAGTACGACTTGCCAATGTAATCTTTTCAAAAGTATCGATATTCATCGCACATTTTGTAGTTGCAACTGTACTTACTCCACCTGCTCCTATTATTAAAATACCTTTTTTATTGTCCTTTGGAATTTGTTCATTTTGTTCTTGTATCATCTATTTTCTCCACTGCTTTTTTTATTGCATTTGTTATTTTTATTAATTCATCATTTGTTATTGTGTATGCAACTATACTATAAATTAGTTTACCAAACGGTCTTATCCAAACACCATTTTGCATACAAATATCTTGTAAAGTTTGGGCATATTTGTCACTTTTTAGTTCAACTACACCAATTGCGCCGATACATCTTACATCTTTAACAATATTAAGATTTTTCAGTGATTCAAGTTCTTTTTTAAAAGTTCTCTCTATACTTTGAACTCTTTTTTCCCAAGGTGATTTTAAAAGCAAATCAATACTTGCATTTGCTACTGCACAAGCTAATGCATTACCCATAAAAGTAGGGCCGTGCATTAAAACACCAATTTCACTGTTTGAAATTG
>CBDETN010000015.1:0-15766 GCA_965242915.1 Arcobacteraceae bacterium | reverse complement strand
TCTTTAGAACGAACTAAAAAGTGATCCCAACCTAAAGTTCTTTTTATTGTTCCAAAAGGATGTTCAACAATAGAACCTCTTTTTTTGACTATATCTTTAGCTTTTTGAGTATTCATTTTTATAGTATAATCATCAATGATAGTTTCATGCTCCCATCTATACATTTGTTTATAATTAGTTTTATCAGAAAGGCAAGATGATTTTAAAGGACACGATTTACAAATTATACTAGATAATCTATAGACATCTAAGCTTCTATTATTTCGTTGATATTTTGAACCAGAATTATCAAGTATTTTATTATTTGGACAGATATAACAATCATCTTTATGATTGTAAGTAAATTGATTTTTACTAAACTTTGAATCTTTAATTTTCTTTTTTGTAGCTGTATTTCGCAAAGGTACAATTGTTTCAATACCATCATCAACACATTTTTTAATCTCTACTGAACTATAGTAACCCTTATCAGCAGTGATTATCATATCTGGATTATCTACTATCTCTTTAGATTTTATAGCCATATTATATAATTGGTCTAAATCGTGACCATTGCAAGATATATCAGTTGCAACTATAAATTTAAAAGTATTATCAACAGCAATCTGTGAATTGTAAGCCATTAAATTATGAGCAGGTTTACTCATAACATTGGCATCTTTATCTGTTTTATTATGTTGGTTTTTACCTAGGCTATCTAAAAGATCTATATCTTTTTGAAGTTTTACTTTTTTGAGCCACTTGCAAATTCACAAAAAAGCTCATAATTTAATTTATTTTGTTCAAAAAAGTTGAAATCTAATTTCAGATAAGTTATAATTTTATACCATAAAATTTAACAGAAAAGAGATTCAACTTATGACAAATATTTTACCAAAATTATCTACAAATCTATCTAAAATGTGGACTAAAATTCTAAACCTTGAAAATTATTTATTTCCTGAAATAAAAGAACAATTAGGAACATTAAGTACCAAAGAAGAGAAACTAATAAAGATTTTAGACTTTGCTCAAATTGAAAAGAATGTAACAGTTGTAACGATTACAAATACACCAAAAGATAGAATAGAAATAGCAAGAGCAATGATTGCTAAATCTGTTTACAATATGCAAACAACAAGAGATTTAATTGATAGACTTCATAGCGATAGAGTATTACGAGTATTGTGTGGATGGAGGTATAAAATAGATATTCCAAGTGAAGCTAAATTTAGTAGGGTATTCAAAGAATTGAGTGATTTACAAATAGCTCAAAAAACTCATAAAAAGTTTGTTAATGAATATTTATCGGATACAGTTTTTATGTACAATGCAACAGATGCTGCTATGATACCACTTAGAGAAAAACCTGTAAAGATTAAGAAAGAAGAAAAGCCTAAAAATAAGGTCGGACGACCTAAGAAAGGTGAAAAGAGAGAGCCTGTAAAACCAAAGATTTTAGAACTACAAAAAGAGATGAAAACTACTAAAAAGATGTTATCTTTAGTATCTACTGTTTGTGGTGTTGGTGTCAAACAAAATTCTAAAGGTAACAGAGAGATTACAATAGGTGGTAAACTTCATATTAGTGCAGTAGATGGAGATATACCAATAGCAGCATTCTATTCAGGTGCAAATGTTCATGATAGTTCAGTAGCACTTCCACTTATCAATGAAACTGGTAAAAGAGTGATGTATCTTCGTGATTTACTTGATGCTGGGTATGACAGCGATATAATTAGAGAGTATTCTGAAAAACTAAATCATAAAGCAATTATAGATATAAATCCCAAGAACTCAAAAGAATTAAAACAAAAGATTCAACTTATCAAAGATGAAAAAGTAAAATTTGAATTTTTAAATTTACCTAAATCATCAGATGAACACCACTACAATCAAAGAAGTATGGTTGAAAGAGTAAATAAATATTTAAAAGATGACTTTGGATGTAATACAATTTATTATCAAGGAGCTACAAAAGTAGCTTCTGTTTTATCATTTGGAATTTTATCTGTTTGTATTCATCAAAGTTTAAAACTCATTACATGACTTTTATTAAAAATAATAGAAAAATCTTCAATTTTATAGTCAAAACCATAAAGTATGGAGAAAAAATATGATTTTTTAAGAAATTTACTAAATTTAGTGTAAACTACGCAAAGAAAAATAAATAATCATTTTTTTAAAACTAAAAGTGATGAAAATAAAAAATTAGCTATTGAGTATTATTGAATTTGCAAGTGGCTCCTGTATAAAACAATACAAATAATTATAGTTTTAGCTCATAGGTTGATTATTATAAATCTCTTTTAGCATATTATTAGTCATACCTTTACTAGCATCAATCTTTTTTTCTTTCATGTCCATATCTGTAACTTCAAAACCTATTGCAGATATTTCAAATGTATCATCTTTATTAATTTTAAATTGTACTATTAATTTAGCAAACATACATTTTTTATCCCATTTCATCAATTTTAAATATTCACTTGTAAAATAACCTTTAACTTCTACAATAGTTCTACCATTTGCAGTTTCAAAGTCCTCCCATTTAGTTTTTTTAAATATTTATAATTATCAAAAGCTTGTCCTACCGTTGTAGAATTATGGCTTAATGAAAAATTAAGAGGTCTGATTGATTACTTTGCCTTATTGTCAAGTTTCACCAGGTTCGTACTCTTTAAATTTTTTAGCTTTTTCTTTTTGTTCTTGCGGAACTCTGTTTATATCTGTCAAGTTTCACCACGTTGTACCATTTCAAAAGCAATATGTTGAAACACATCTGGTAAAATCTTAAATATTTCAGGTTTCGTTTGAAACCAACTTTGAACTGCATCAAATGGAGTTCTAACTTTTAATTCTTTTTTTTAAAGAACCATGTCTTCTATTGAAGTTGTAGTATATCAAAAATTTATTTAAATCTTTTTTAACATCATCAATATTGTCATACTCTTCTGCTTTAATTGTAGCATTTTTAATAGTTCCGTTTACTCTTTCTGCCATTGCGTTAGTTTGAGGTGTGTATGGAGCTGTTAGCCTATGTTCTATCTCATCATCTTTACACTCTACATCAAACTTATGATTACCACTTACAAAACCTTTTCCTCTTGCCCATTTGTCTGTGAACTCTAATCCATTATCTGTTAAAATATGTGTTAAGTAAAATGGAAAAAATTCTTTACATTCTTTTAGAAAAGATACTGCATTTGCTGCTGTCTTATTCTCATACACTTTATAGTAAAGTAGCCTTGTAGCCCTGTCTATTGCTACAAATAGGTAATATTTTTGCTTGTCAAACTTTGGTAAGTAAGTTACATCTATATGTAAATAACCAGGCTCATACTCTTTGAACTTTTTAGCTTTTTCTTTTTGCTCTTGTGGAACTCTGTTTATATCAAAGGCTTTTAAAGTACGATAAACATTACTTCTATTTGCATTTGGAATAATATCAACGATTGTATCTGCTAAGTCATCTAACTCCATCCAAGTCATTGTTCTGACTACTTTAATTAACTCTTTTTCTAAAGGTGTTAGAGCATAATGGATTCTTTTTGGTCTTGAACTTTTATCATTTAAAAAATCTCTATTTTTATGCTTGGCGATAGTTTTAACATTCACATTATAATTATTTGCTAATTCAACATTTGTTAAATTAGATTGTTGTATTATTTCTCTTACATGTTGGTTTGTTCTGGCATTAGAGTGATAGACTTGTGGCATTTTTAAAATCCTTATTTGCTGTAAAGACTTTACAATTATATTGTTAAGCTATCGCTTTCTTATTTATGTAACTAGGCAACCATAACGTCAGCAATTCTAACCCAAATATACTTTACACAACATGCCCCTTCATATCTACATTCTCTTCGGTCTGGCGAGCAATAAGTATATATTCCAACATTTTATTAAAGCTTTTAAAATTAAATATTGTTGTTAAAAAATTAATACCTACAAAGAACTCTTCTTTAGTACCAATATTATCACGAAGTTCCATATATAAATCATCATCAAGTTCTTGTACTGTATGAAATAAGAAAGCTAATATATTAAGGCTACAAAGTGTTTTAGATAAATTTTCTTTTCCATGACCAAAGTTATGGTCTAAATGATAGCCTTTAGTTTTTAAAGTATTATTATTATCATTTTCGATTTTCCATCTAGTTCTACCTGCTGTAGCTATATCTATAACATTATTTACATTCAAAGATATATCAGTAACAAAGCTATTATGATATAGTTTTCTACTACTATCATTGGTAACAAATAACCTCACACCAGTTTACTTCTTGTGGTGGATGTTGTGTATCTCCATTTGGATTTTTAATAGCTAATTTATTAATATAATTATATATGAAAGTTGGCTTAGCTACAAATACATATGAATGCTTTTGTTCTAATACTTTTTTAATCATAGGTTCTCTTGAATACAAATCATCACCTAAAATTATTAACTTTTTATTAGTAGGATTTGTAAAATTATTTAACCATCTCTTTGAAGCATTAACTTCACAATCTTGTTTATCATCTCCATCATTATTTGATATAAATTCTTGCATCAGTGGTATTACTTTTTTCATATCAGGATGTACTATTGTTGGAGTTATAACACTATGATAGTAATGTACTTCACCTGTTTCACTATTAGTTTTTGTTTGACAACATTTACAAGATATATTTTTACTTGAATGATAATGCGTACCATCTAATGCTACAAGCATATAATCATCTTTAAAATTAAACTTATCTAATATTCCTATACTTTGCAATTTTTCTATTATAATTTCATATACTTTTTTAAAACTTTCTGCTGTTATTTTATCCAGTATGTTTTGTATATGATTATCACTTGGTATATCAGATATTCCAAACATAGTTTGTGCATTACTGATACCTTTTGCAGTATCAATATCCCTTTGAAAACTTAACCAAGATTTATTTTGAAAATAAAATACACTAAATGCAGATAATATAATATCTTTTAAACTGTAAATTATATTTGTTCTTTGTTTTCTTGTATCTTCTATATTTGATATATTACTTGTAAATGATTCTATTAAAAAATCAAAAATATTTGTCTGTCTCATTTGCTTAAACACTTCTATTTATGGGCTATATTATAGCTAAAATTAGGTGTTAAAAAGCTTTTAAAAGCCTATAAATAAAGGGGTTTTGTGAATTTATTTAGTAATTATTTTGGAAGATTTTAACTATATAAATTTTCACTTAGAATTGCTGAATCAACTTGACCATATTTGGAATTGAGCTATATTTAAGTTATAAAATGTAATGATGTGAAATGTAAAAAATATTTTCTGTAACAGTGTTATATAATCAGGTGTAAAACTTAGACAGTTAATATGTTCTTAATTAAACATAAAAATTTAGGAGTAAATTAATGTACAAAATAATTTCAATCACAACATCGATTGCAGCAGCGATTCTGCTAACTGCCAGTTCTTCAGCAAGTGAAATTACAATAAAAAGTGGGATGAAACCTGTTAAACATTTTATAGAATTTTCTGAGGTTTCAGTACCTAAAAGCGATTATGAAAAAAGAAAGGTAAGCGTCTCGTCTACTGTAACTATTGATGATGTTAAATATAAAATTGGATATAACGTAATCTTAAGGTCAGGTGATAAAGTTGGTGATGGAGTATTTGGCCAACTTTTTGATATTAAAGGTAATCCACTCATAGGAAAAGATGGCTCTCCTAGAATTTCAAATACTAATGATTTCTCATCTTTATTACCAATAGGCGATAAATTATTTATGCTATCTCAGTTTGAAACTAGACCAGCTGCTATGTATATAACTGAATTAGAAAAAACTGAAGATGGACATTTAAAAGCAATCAATACAAAAAATATTGATATGTCTAAAATAAATGGTTTGTGGACACCCTGTGCTGGTTCTGTTACACCTTGGAATAGTCACTTAAGTAGTGAAGAGTATGAACCAAATGCGAAAGTGGTTAAAGAAAATGGTTCTATTAACCCTTATTATGATCAAATGGCTGATTATTATGGTGGAGATTTAAAAGCTTTAAATCCATATGATTATGGTTGGATACCAGAATTTAAAGTTTTAAATGAAAATGGTGATGTTAGTATTGAAAAACATTATGCCATGGGTAGATTTGCCCATGAATTAGCATATGTAATGCCTGATGAGAAAACAGTATTTTTAAGTGATGATGGTACAAATGTTGCATTATGGATGTTTATTGCTGATGAAAAAAGAAATTTATCAGCAGGTATATTATATGCAGCTAAATGGGAACAAACAAGTAATAAAGGAGCAGGTAGTGGAAATCTTATCTGGGTAAACCTGGGTCACTCTACAGATGAAAGTATTAAAAAATCACTAAATGAAAAAATCAAATTTAACGATATTTTTGAATCAGTATCAGCAAATGACACTCAATGTCCTACTAATTTTGCTTCTATAAATACAACTATGAAACATGAGTGTTTAAAAATCAAACCAGGGATGGAAGAGATTGCTTCAAGAATGGAATCAAGACGATATGCAGCAATCAAAGGTGCTACTACAGAATTTAGAAAAATGGAAGGTATTAGTTTCAATAAAGAAGCAAATACTTTATATTTAAGTATATCTGCTATTTCTAACGGAATGGAAGATTTTGCTAAAAAAGGTAAATCAACAAATAAATATGATGGTGGTGGATCAAATGACATTAAGCTAACATACAATAAATGTGGAGCTGTATATTCTTTAACTATGAATATTTATGAAACATTAGATACTAATGGTAAAAAAATTGATTCTTCTTATATCCCCGTTACAATGAAATCTTTAGTTGAAGGATGGGCAGACTCATCTATTAAAGGAAATCAATGTTCAGTTAAATCTTTAGCAAATCCAGATAATATAACATATATTGATAATACAAATACATTGATTATAGGAGAAGATTCAGTTCCTGGTCATCAAAATGATTATATGTGGTCTTATAATATTGATAAAGATAAATTAACAAGAATTCAAACTACACCATATGGTTGTGAAATAACATCAACATACTATTATAATAACATCAAAGGTCATGGATATATTATGTCTGTACTTCAACATCCATATGGAGAAGGTGATGCATTGACAAAACAAGAAGACATGCCAAGTAGAGCGAGAAATGCTGGAGAGATGAGAGCCTATACTGGCTATATAGGACCACTTCCTGTAATATCTAAATAAGCTTCTTTTATAATGAATAACTTATTTTATACAGCACTTTTTAGTGCTGTAGTTTTAAATGCTAATAATGTTGATTTTAAAAATACAAATCTATATAATGAAGTTGCTTATATACCATCACAATGCTATACAAAAACAATAGATGAAAAGAATGAAAATATAGTTAGCAATCCTTGTTTTACTTGTCATACAATTAATAAAGAACCAAACTATACACTAGAAGATG
Source organism: Arcobacteraceae bacterium (assembly GCA_965242915.1). Lineage (GTDB taxonomy): Bacteria > Campylobacterota > Campylobacteria > Campylobacterales > Arcobacteraceae > CAJXII01. The sequence goes on along the minus strand of CBDETN010000015.1, from coordinate 8,345 downwards.
ATAGTCTACAAGAGGTTTATGACTTCCCAGAATTTGCATTAAAAAATCATTGGACAAATCTATTTAAAGATAGAACCAAAGAAGTAAAAAAAATTTCAGATAAAAAAATATTAAAATATGTAAGAGAAAATAACTATAAAGATAAAAACAATACTATTATTTTACAAAATAAGTTAAAAAATATTCCTAAACATTGGGATTTTAATAATAATAATAAATGGGATGGATATATTCCCGATTGTGAATTTAATTTTGATAAAGAAGGTTTTGATAGATTTAAAAATGGAGATATCACAGGATGGAGAGCATTTGCATATTATCCTTTTTTAGGGACATTTTGGCCTACAAATGGAAGTACAGATGATGTTCTTATAAGATTACCTAAAAAATTTTGGAAAAATATGAATAATAAAATTGATTTAGAAGTTTATAAATTAAATTTATCAATTGTAGAAAGTTTAATCAAGCAAAAAGATATAAATATTCAAAGAATCGATGAAAAGAAATATGGTGTAGATCTAAATCAAAATGGAAAATTAGATATAGCATTTAAAATTGTATTTCAATGGATAACACCTAAATACAATATAAAAACAAATACATTTAAGAATTTTTCTATGAGTTATGTTGGACTTGCTAGAGAAGCATTAAATATAAATAAAACTCAAATTGCACCAGGGCTTTATCCCAAAGGTACAGAATTTTTACATTCTGTGAGATATATAGATATAGGTGATAATGCTGAGATACAATTATCTCCAAGAATGAAAGAACTTAGATATGCAAAAAAAATGTACTGGTCAACTTATTCTACATTACGAAATGTAGGGGATAAAGAGATAAAAGAAAAATACGATTTTCCTGATAGAGTTGATAAATACACTGGTAATATTGAAATTGGACTTAATAATAAAAGAGGTTGGTATTATCAAGGTTTTATAGAAGATGCTAAAGGTGACTTACGACCACAAAGTTATGAAGAAACTTTATCTTGTATGGGCTGTCACAGTAATATAGGTGTAACTGCTGATTCTACATTTTCATTTTCTAGAAAATTTGAAAATACTACTTTAGTAAATGGTTGGTATCACTGGACTCAAAAAGGACTTAAAAATATTCCTGATAAAGTTTTAGAAAACGGCGATACTGAATATGTTCAATATTTAAAGCAAAATAATTCAGGAAATGAATTTAGAAATAATAAAGAAGTGATAGATAAGTTTTTTCAAAAAGATTGGAAAAAAGATTGGAAAAAAAATATAAAAAAAGATTTATTAACGCAATTAGAGAATCCAGGTATAGTTTTAGAAGAAAATTGGAAATTAAAAAAAGCCGAAATAAAAATATTGAAACAAGATATATCACATCTAATTTTACCTAGTAAAAAAAGAGCTCTAGAACTCAATAAAGCTTACAAAGTTATTGTAAATGAACAAAGTTTTATATATGGAAGAGATATTCATATTGCACCTACAAAAAATGTTCATAGAGAAGTTGAAGAGTCACAGTCAACTAATATTCAAAAAATAAATTATAACTAACGCCAATTTACACTTAAAGTAGGGAGTGTTCATAAATCTGTGTCAGTCTGGTAAAATAAAAAATACCAAAGCCTTCCTATAAAGAATAGCTTAAATGAAAGGTAAAATTAAAAAAGTGCATACTTTTAGGTTGTATGGGAGTGTAAATATAACTATATAGTCAGTCCTGAAAAAACCACTTTAAAAAGAGTAATCTAATTTTAATTCAATCATATTTTATAAAAACCTAAATTTTATTATCAACAATAGTTGATATAAAGATGTTAATCTTTGTATCTCTTGTGTAGATTCTAGTACTAGATTAAAATTATAATACCCCAAGAAAAACAAACAACTTTTTGTAAAGTTTAATTCTCAAAAGAGTAAAATTAAACAATAAAACAATAAAAATAGAGGGTAAAGATATGAGTAGAAAAATGACAAAATATTCAATACAATTAAAAACGAAATTAGTATTAGAGATTTTAAAAGAAGAACGAACTTTAAATGAGATAGCAAGTGAATATAATATAAATCCTCAAAACTTACAGAACTGGAAGAAGATATTTCTTGAAAATGCAGAAGTTGCAATGGAAGCTGCAAAAGCAGTTAAAGAGTATAAAGAAGAATTAATTACTATGAAATTAAAAGTTGATGAATATGCCAAAAAAGTAGGAGAGTTAACTCTTGAAAAAGATTGGGCAGTGGGAAAGTTAAAGAGCTTGGACTCTAGCTTAAAAAAAGAGTTGATAGATAAATCAGAAGGCAAAATTATATCAGTTGTAAAACAATGTAAACTACTTGATTACTTGTCCAGTTTCACCACGTTATGGTTGCCTAGTTACATAAATAAGAAAGTGATAGCTTAACAACATCATAGTAAAATCTTTACAGCAAATAAGGATTTTAAAAATGTCACAAGTCTATCACTCTAATGCCAGAACAAACCAGCATGTAAGAGAAATAATACAGAAATCTAATTTAACAAATCGTTGAATTAGCTAAAAATTACAATCTAAATATTAAAACTATCTCTAAATGGAAGCATAGGAATTTTATTAAAGATAAAAGTTCAAGACCACACAATATAAAAACAACTTTAACACCTTTAGAAAAAGAATTGATTAAAGTAGTCAGAACAATGACTTGGATGGAGTTAGATGATTTAACAGATACAATAGTTGATATTATTCCAAATGCAAATAGAAGTAATGTTTATCGTACTTTAAAAGCCTTTGATATAAACAGAGTTCCGCAAGAACAAAAAGAAAAAGCTAAAAAATTTAAAGAGTACGAACCTGGTTATTTACATATAGATGTAACTTGTCTAGTTTCACCACGTTATGGTTGCCTAGTTACATAAATAAGAAAGCGATAGCTTAACAACATAATTGTAAAATCTTTACAGCAAATAAGGATTTTAAAAATGCCACAAGTCTATCACTCTAATGCCAGAACAAACCAGCATGTAAGAGAAATAATACAACAATCTAATTTAACAAATGTTGAATTAGCAAATAATTATAATGTGAATGTTAAAACTATCGCCAAGCATAAAAATAGAGATTTTTTAAATGATAAAAGTTCAAGACCAAAAAGAATCCATTATGCTCTAACACCTTTAGAAAAAGAGTTAATTAAAGTAGTCAGAACAATGACTTGGATGGAGTTAGATGACTTAGCAGATACAATCGTTGATATTATTCCAAATGCAAATAGAAGTAATGTTTATCGTACTTTAAAAGCCTTTGATATAAACAGAGTTCCACAAGAGCAAAAAGAAAAAGCTAAAAAGTTCAAAGAGTATGAGCCTGGTTATTTACATATAGATGTAACTTATTTACCAAAGTTTGACAAGCAAAAATATTACCTATTTGTAGCAATAGACAGGGCTACAAGGCTACTTTACTATAAAGTGTATGAGAATAAGACAGCAGCAAATGCAGTATCTTTTCTAAAAGAATGTAAAGAATTTTTTCCATTTTACTTAACACATATTTTAACAGATAATGGATTAGAGTTCACAGACAAATGGGCAAGAGGAAAAGGTTTTGTAAGTGGTAATCATAAGTTTGATGTAGAGTGTAAAGATGATGAGATAGAACATAGGCTAACAGCTCCATACACACCTCAAACTAACGCAATGGTAGAAAGAGTAAACGGAACTATTAAAAATGCTACAATTAAAGCAGAAGAGTATGACAATATTGATGATGTTAAAAAAGATTTAAATAAATTTTTGATATACTACAACTTCAATAGAAGACATGGTTCTTTAAAAAAAGAATTAAAAGTTAGAACTCCATTTGATGCAGTTCAAAGTTGGTTTCAAACGAAACCTGAAATATTTAAGATTTTACCAGATGTGTTTCAACATATTGCTTTTGAAATGGTACAACGTGGTGAAACTTGACACTATGTTATCTAATCTCATTTAACACCTTCCTAAGTTTTTAATACTTCATCTCCTGTATCTTTGAATTTATTATTCTTCATAAATCTCCTTTAAAGTATTATATCAGTTCATAATTTTAGTTTAACTTAAAAAAAGTATTTAATGAATATATAATTATGAATATAGTTTCATTATGGCATCAAAAGGCTAAATTATTAAATAATATGAATACTTTTCTTTATAAATGAACTAGGTGTGTCATTATGAAACTTAATATTATAATCATAAGCTCAATTTGTATTATAAATTTTACTAAAAAATATTACAGCACTATGTATACTTTAATTCTCCAACTTTTTTATAAGCAGCCTTTAGAGCTTCTCTATATATATCTTTTCTTTTAATGCAAAGTGATTCATATTATAGTCCAAGCAAATCTTTTCAAGTTTAATAAATGCATATACATATAGATAAATATGATTTCTTTGTGATATTTGATTGAATACAGGTTACCTCTAAAAATACATTCTCACTATCTATACTTTGCATAATTTAGAATATTTTAAAAGTTTTAAACTTAATTAGCTAAAAACAACTAATTTAACAAATAATTTTTATAATAAATCTTCAGATATAGTGATACAAATTGCTATTTTACATATAATTATCTAGTTTTTCATTATTGGTATATTTTTTAATCTCACTAATTGTTCATATCTTAATAAAGTTAAGGCTACCTCTAAAAACAACTTTTTCATCCATTTAATAGTTTAATCCACTAAAAACTAATATTTAATAATAATTCTAAAGTAGTATCTAAATTCCATCTATTTTCAAGTAGTTGATTTTTGATAGATTTTACTTTATTAAGATGTAAAATATTTATGACAAAGCTTCTTAAAATTGTCATAGTCATGGGATTAATATTTGCAGTATGTAAATCTTCATAAAGTGATTTATCTTTATGAAAGTACATAGTTTCAACTTGCCAATGCTTTAATCCTAAATTATGAAATTCTTTTGCAGTATCTTTAAAATTTGTAATAGCAAATGATGTTGTTAAAGTTTCAGTAAATTCTCCTGTTTTTTTATTGACTTTATGAATAGTTTTATCAATTCTTATTATGGTTCTAATATGTGTCATACCATTATGATAAAAACAACTATTATTTGTAAAAGTTAATACTTTTCTTTTGGCTAAGTTTTTATCCTCTTGTTTCAAATCTGATATATAAGTATCTGTAGGCTTTTTTGTATTGGATATATCAATAGCTTTAGTTAATAGCTTTTTCTGGTTACCTTTTAGTTTAGCATAATATTTTGAACCATCTTTTTCAATCTTGTTTAGAGTTTTTTTTAGTATTCATTGCATCAAATGTATAAATAAAACTATCATCTAATTCATCAATAAGTTCTCTTAATGCAGGTACTTCGGACTTATTGGAAATCTTTTTATGTGCTAATATTATCCCAGTATTGGCTAATACTGCACTCAACACTTCTGTTGATTTATTTGCATTAACACTACTACCATTCATAACTTTACCATCTACTGCTAATTGTTGTAAATTATCAGTTTTATCAACTAATCCATAAATCCATATCCTAAAAACTTTTTCTAATTCTAAATAATTAACTTCTGCTAAAATCTCAGCCACAGCACTCCTGCTTGGTGTTCTAATAAATTCTACACCTAAAAGTTTTTTGATTTTATTATTTTGAATATAATTTTTTATCCAGACCCATATCTCTTTATAATTTACCGCACCCATTAATTGTGCAATTACTGATAAAAATAAAATATGTTCTAATTTATGAAGTTTACCTTGACCTTTTCTATGATCAGGTATATCTGCTAAAAGTTGTAATAATTTATTTCTTTTTGCTATGGCTTCATAGCCTTTCTTTGATCTTTTATTTGATAATTTCTCTCTAAATTGATTTGCCATAATACCACCTTTTTATAGATATTATAGCCAAAAAGTACTATAAACTTAATTAAAAATTTTTAATGGATTGAACTAGTGAAACTATTTTAATAGATACAGATTATCAAGAACTTGAAAAAGGTGCTTGTATGGAAATATCTCATGTTAAAGTTTCCGATAAAAATAATAAAAAAAGTTTAGAAGCTCATTCCTCAAAATCTACTGATTATAGAACTTTGGTCAAAGTAGCAGAGTATGTTTTTAAATTTTAAGTCAATAAATATACATTATTTTATAAATTATAGTAAATAAAACTTAAGTGAATTTCACTTAAGTTTTGATATAATGATACATAAATAAATGATTGGAGTTCATTATGCAAACAATGGCAGTACAAATTCAAGATAGTTATGTAAAAAAACTTTATGAGTTATGTTAATAATCATAGTGAAAATATTACTATTGAAAAAGATAAAAATCTAGAAATTGACCCATACTTTTATGAAAGACAAAAGGAATTACATCAAATTAGAGATGATATAAAAAACGGTCAAATTGAGATGGTATCACACGAAAAAGTTTGGGGAAATATTAAAAATCATTTAAAAACTATTGAAAATAGATAATGACAATTATTTATAATCCTATATTTGATGAAGAAATAATTGATATAGTTAAGGGCATCTCTAAAAACTGCCCAACCTAAGCAATTTAAAATCAAGATTTAGTTAAAATAGATATTAAATATCACTCAAAAGGCTTTATAAATGCAAGGATTATTTGATTTAGAATTTCATGAGAGAAAAATAAAAGAATATCAACCACCACTAACAAAATTAGATAAAGTTGTAGATTGGAATATGTTTAGAGAACCAATAGAGAAGGCTTTATACGTAGAACCTAAAGGTGCTGGTGGTAGGCCACCATACGATAAGATAATGATGTTTAAAATTTTAATATTACAAAAATACTATAATTTAAGTGATGAACAAACAGAATTTCAAATAAATGATAGAACATCATTCAAACAATTTTTAGAATTGAAAATTGGAGATAAAATACCTGATGAAAAAACTATTTGGCATTTCAAAGAACAGCTATCAAATAAGAATTTATCTTTAACATTATTTGAACTATTTACTAAACAACTTATAAATAAAGGTATTATAGCAAAAGAGGGAAGTATGATAGATGCTTCATTTGTAGATGTTCCTAGACAAAGAAATTCTAAAGAAGATAATGCTGATATTAAAAAAGGTGCTATACCTTTAAAATTTGCCAGAAAAGATAACAATGGTAAACGAAGCAAGTTATGCCAAAAAGATACTGATGCAAGTTGGATGACTAAATCAAGTGAACGACACTATGGATATAAAGACCATATTAACGCAGATGAAAAAACTAAATTCATAACTAAATATAGTGTTACAAGTGCTGCTCCTCATGATTCTACTGAAATTAAAAATATCATTGATGAAACAGATAATAAACTTCATGCAGATAGTGCTTACAGGAGTAAAGAGATAGAAGAATTTCTAGAAGATAAAAATTGCAAAAGCTTTGTGCATGAAAAAGGTTACAGAGGTAGTCCTTTAACAGATGAACAAAAAGATTCAAATAACATAAAATCTAAAATTAGAGCAAGAGTAGAACATATATTTGGATTTATGACAAACTCTATGAATGATGCCTTACATATGAAGTCCATTGGGATAAAACGAATCAAGTCATCTATAGGATTTTTAAATCTTACATATAATCTCTTTAGATATGAACAGTTAGTTAGATTGCAAAAAGTGAAAGTTATGTAAAAATATATGAAATCATAGAGATTTTACAAAAACTCACAAAGATCATTATAATTTTTAGTAGAATTTTATAGTAAATCAAGTTTCGCGTGTGATAAATTTTAAAAATTAAGTTAAAAATGATTTAAACAAATTAGAAAGTTGTTTTTAGAGGTTCCCTTAATTATATTGCATTAGATAAACCTAGTGCTAGTATAAATTTTGCATTAGAATTAGAAAAACTAATATTAGATATTCCATATTTTCCATTTAAATATAAACCATCATTTTATTTTAATGATAAAAATGTTAGAGATATGGCACATAAAGGTTATACTGTAATATATGAAGTAAATTTAGATAAAAACACAATAGAAATACTAAAAATATTTAATCAAAATAAACCATCATAGTAATACAAATACAACAAAACAGAGAGACTGTGAAATAACTCCATTTCCCAATCTCAAAATAAAATAAATAATAATCCAAATCCACCTAATAAACACCCTCATTTTAATCAAAAATACATCATAAATTCAGTATAATAACACCTATAAAGCTAGATATAATCTACTTTAAAAGGTATTTAATGAATGATAAATATAAACAAGGAAAAGATAGAATACAACCACTATTATTTCCACCTAGTATTGATGATTATGTTGATGAAGATAATTCAGTAAGAGTAATAGAATCATATGTCGATATACTG
>CBDETN010000014.1:0-12114 GCA_965242915.1 Arcobacteraceae bacterium | reverse complement strand
GCTTTTTAAATGCTTGAATAATAGCTATACTCTCTAAAATTTTAATTCTATTTTCTAAAGAATCTACATTTTCTGAATTATTTATTTTAAGTTCTTTTTTTAAAATTATTTCACCATCATCATACTTTTCATTTACAAAATGAATAGTAACACCCGATATTTTTTCTTTATTATTTATAACTGTTTCGTGCACGAATCTTCCATACATTCCTTTTCCACCATATTTCGAAGGTAAAAGAGCTGGATGAGTATTTATTATTTTTTTTTCAAACGATGAAATTAATTTTGGCCCAATCATTTTCATATAACCTGAACAAAAAATATAATCACATCCATACTCTTTAAAAAGTGAAGCAATTTTTTTATCTATATCTTGATTAGGATATTTTTTATCATTTATTACAAAAGTTGGGATATTTAATTCTTTTGCTAGTAACAAAGCATTTGCACTTGAATTATTTGATATTAGTGCAACTATCTTTGCATCTAAAATATTTTTATTTATTGCTTTTTGTATAGTTTGAAATCCACTTCCATTATAAGAAGCTAATATTCCTATTTTTTTCATTTTCTTTCCTATAATGAATATATTAAAGGATTATATCAAATTTTATTGAAAAATAAAAATTATTTTTTCTATTTACACTTAATTCTTTGTGCATGAGTTAATGCAATTGCAATTGCATCTGTAATATCAAGTTGTCCAGTTTCACCACGTTATGGTTGCCTAGTTACATAAATAAGAAAGCGATAGCTTAACAACATAATTGTAAAATCTTTACAGCAAATAAGGATTTTAAAAATGCCACAAGTCTATCACTCTAATGCCAGAACAAACCAGCATGTAAGAGAAATAATACAACAATCTAATTTAACAAATGTTGAATTAACAAATAATTATAATGTGAATGTTAAAACTATCGCCAAGCATAAAAATAGAGATTTTTTAAATGATAAAAGTTCAAGACCAAAAAGAATCCATTATGCTCTAACACCTTTAGAAAAAGAGTTAATTAAAGTAGTCAGAACAATGACTTGGATGGAGTTAGATGACTTAGCAGATACAATCGTTGATATTATTCCAAATGCAAATAGAAGTAATGCTTATCGCACTTTAAAAGCCTTTGATATAAACAGAGTTCCACAAGAGCAAAAAGAAAAAGCTAAAAAGTTCAAAGAGTATGAGCCTGGTTATTTACATATAGATGTAACTTATTTACCAAAGTTTGACAAGCAAAAATATTACCTATTTGTAGCAATAGACAGGGCTACAAGGCTACTTTACTATAAAGTGTATGAGAATAAGACAGCAGCAAATGCAGTATCTTTTCTAAAAGAATGTAAAGAATTTTTTCCATTTTACTTAACACATATTTTAACAGATAATGGATTAGAGTTCACAGACAAATGGGCAAGAGAAAAAGGTTTTGTAAGTGGTAATCATAAGTTTGATGTAGAGTGTAAAGATGATGAGATAGAACATAGGCTAACAGCTCCATACACACCTCAAACTAACGCAATGGCAGAAAGAGTAAACGGAACTATTAAAAATGCTACAATTAAAGCAGAAGAGTATGACAATATTGATGATGTTAAAAAAGATTTAAATAAATTTTTGATATACTACAACTTCAATAGAAGACATGGTTCTTTAAAAAAAGAATTAAAAGTTAGAACTCCATTTGATGCAGTTCAAAGTTGGTTTCAAACGAAACCTGAAATATTTAAGATTTTACCAGATGTGTTTCAACATATTGCTTTTGAAATGGTACAACGTGGTGAAACTTGACAACAAAGAATATAAAAAAGAAATGCGAGAATACTAAAAGTAGAAGCTCAACAAGAGCTAAGAAATCAGATAATAAGAATGAAAAAGTTAGGTATGTCAGCAAAAGATATATCAAAAATACAAATTTTAGAATTTAGATTATCACAACATCAGTAAAATATTTAAACTCGTAACCATAATGTAATCAAGTCATATTAAAATTCTTCAATCAAAACAATATGGAGAAAAAAATGACAATTAAAAAAACAACACTTACTTTATTGGCTTGTACTGCTTTAACAGTATCTTTAAGTGCTAGAGATCAAATTAAAATGGTTGGTTCATCAACTGTTTATCCTTTTGCATCTTCAGTTGCAGAAGAATTAGGAGCTACAACTAAATATCCAACTCCTGTAGTTGAATCAACTGGTTCAGGTGGTGGAATGAAACTATTTTGTGCTGGTAATGGATTAAATACCCCTGATATTACAAATGCATCAAGAAGAATGAAAATTAAAGAGTTTAAGCTTTGTGCTAAAAATGGTGTTACTGATATTACAGAAGCTGTAATTGGATTTGATGGAATTGCATTTGCTCAAGATAAATCAAACAATTCTTTTTCAATTACAAAAAAACAATTGGCATTAGCAGTAGCATCTGAAGTACCAGCAAAAGATGGAAAATCATTAATTTCTAATCCATACAAAAAATGGAATCAAATTGATGCTTCTTTAGCAAATAGAAAAATTATTATTTATGGACCACCAAAATCATCTGGAACTAGAGATGCCTTTGAAGATATGGTTCTTAAAGGTGCTTTCAAAAAAATGGCTGTTTATACTAATTTATATAAAAAAGATAAAAAAGCAAATAAAAGATATAGAAAATATCATCTAGTTAGACAAGATGGTGTTTATGTTCCATCAGGTGAAAATGATAATATCATTGTTAAAAAACTTACAAAAAACAAAGCTGCTTTTGGAATTTTTGGTTACTCATTCTTAATTGAAAATGATGATAAATTAATTGGAGCTAAAATAAATGGTGTAGTTCCTACTCCTGATTCGATCTCATCAGGTAAATATCCAATGTCAAGATCACTATTTTTCTACACAAAGAACTCTCATAAACAAGATGTTCCAGCAATGGAAAAATATATTGAAATGTTTATGTCTGAAAATATGATAGGAAAAAATGGGATTTTAAGTGAAATAGGACTTATCCCTTTACCAAAATCTCAAAGATCAGCAATTAGAAAATCTACTATGAGTGGCAAAAAACTTACTTTAGAAGCATTATCTAAAAAACATTGTAACTAATCACCCTATCTAAAAGAGAGAATTCCCCTTCATTACAGAAACCAATGATTCAAACTCATTTAAGCCACGCTTACGAGAAGTATCAATAACTGATCGTAAATTAGCATAATTTTGTGCACCCTCAAGTGATTTGAATTGTCCTGATACTTTTTGCTTAACTTTTATATTTCTAATGGCACGCTCACTAGCATTATTATCTGCTGGGATATTTTCATTAAGTAAAAAAGTAAACAGTTTATCTTTAGATTTTGTAAGTGATTTTATTTGTTTATGCGTTTCACTTTTTTCAATGTATGGCATAGTTAAAAGATGTTGAAGTGATTTGTCATATTGACTTTTTAGAGTTACTCTAGCAATGGAAGTTAAGTTGACTTTATCATCTCTTATAGCTTCTTTGAGTAATGTCTTTATATCTTTCATTAGCTTAGTCTCATCACACTCAATAGCATAGTTTAAATCTCTCATCTTGTGTGCTAAACATAACTGTTCACTAACACACTCAAGTGAGCTATATGATGAATAATTATCATGAACCACACAAGCATTTTTAAAACCATTTGTAAAAGTATTGTTGATGACCTTAGTTCCTCGTGACTTATCCGCAACAATAAGAGTATTGCTCTCATTGTGAAAAGTCCAATGCCAATGTTTAGAGCCATTAACCTTACATCCAGTCTCATCTATACCTACTAGAGGAGCTTTCTCCAGTAGAGCTGTGATTTGTTAATAGTATTTTGTGAGAGTGTTGAGGCTTTTGCTAATAAGCCTGTAATGCTTCCCTCTGAGAGTTTTATATTGAATAGGTTGTTCATAAGTTCTACTATTCTCATATTTGACATATACTGAGAAACACTTAGGTATGAAACCATAGCTATAACTGTTGACCCATAACTGATATTTGGTGATATTGTAAATGCACTACTGTCATGATTTTCATAACCACAAGAGAAACACTTTTTAGAGAAGCTTTGATACTCTGTTATTTTATGAGTAATAGATGATAATTCAATATCTAAGACTTGTCGTCTTTCTTTGAGTGCAGATACAACAGTAGATATATCACTACTGCACTTTTTACATTCTAATAGTTTATAAGGCAATGCAACAATCTCATCAGGAGTATCACTTTGTAAAAGAGTTACTCCCTCTCTCCCTGATTGTCCACCAACACTTTTACCACTCTTCTCTTCAAGAGATTGATTTTTATTATTTCTTTTTTGAGGAGGTGCTATCTCACTTGATGGTGAAATACTGGAGTTGTTTGAATTCTTTGGTGGTTTTTCTTGCACGAGGTTATCTTGAAGGTTTTCTATATATTTAAGAAGCTCTTTATGGGATAAATCTTTAAGTTCTTTTTTGGATTTTATTGAAAATTGATATTTCAGGCGAATTTTCTTCAAAATTTATTCCTACTTTTTATGTAGTGAATTATAGCTAATTAGTCCTATTTATAGGCTTTAAATTACTATTTATTGAGGTAAATATTAGAATTCTTTTTGAGGTTTCCTAGGGTGATTAGTTACAAAACATTAATTAAAAGAGAGGTTTTTCTGAGAGGGTAAATCTAACTAGGTAAACCTTAAAAATTAAATTTATTTGATATGATAATAGGGTAAATTATTTGTAAAGAATTTACATGAGTTTAATCAACCACGAAGAATTAAAAAACAATTAGCATCTGATGTTACAATAATCTAAATATCATAATTTACAGTAAATGTTACAGAATTATCCACACTTTAATTCTCTAACTTTTTGATAAGCAACCTTTAGAGCTTCAATATATATTTTTTCTTTAATTGCAAAGTGATTCATTTTATAGTTCAAACGAAGTTTTTCTAGCTTGATAAATGCACCTATAGTTAAGTTAATATGATTTCTTTGTGATAATTCAACCTTAGTTGGCGAATGTTCTATCTTTAAATTTTGTTTTAATGACTTGTGGTATTCCTCTATTTTCCACCGTTTTTGATAGATTCCAAGTGTCTGTTGAAAGGATAAGTCTATATCATTAGTAATAAGATACAGGTACATAGGTTCACCATCGTTGCCGTTTTTGACAATTTGCTTACCAATATTCAAAGGTGTATTGCAACCTTTTAAATATATAAGTCGACTACTACAAGCTCCCATATCTATGCTGTCAATATTAACATATCTTCTTTTATTTCTGTCTTTATAGAGTTAGTGCTGCTTTACGATTCTTTTTTACTGGTGCTACAAATTGCTTTTTTAAAGCACTATGCTATAAACTCTATATTACGAGACCACTGCACAGTAACACTCTAAAATAAATCTCAACCAAGCCTTTAGTTAAGGTATTTAAAGGCTATTTTTAGCTATAATTACACATATAAATTAAAGATATTTAAGCAAAAAGGTAATAAATTGGCATTTAAAGATTCAAACCTCTCTTTTTCAGATTATGCTCTTAATGATAGATTAGAATATGTAGATTCTTTTTTAAAACAATTAGATTCTATAATAGATTTTAATAAATTAAGACCTGTATTAAAGAAGAATGGAACAGGAAGTAAAAATGTATGTGGAGTACAAGCATATGATCAAATATTAATGTTTAAAATCTTACTTATTCAGAAGTTTTATGATTTAAGTGATGAAAAAGCTGAAGAAGGACTTAATGTAAATTTACTTTATATGAAATTTGCAGGATTAAGCTTAGAATCATTAGCACCAGACTCAACTACAATAGGTAGATTTAGAAATTCTTTAGAGCCACTTGCAAATTCAATAATACTCAATAGCTAATTTTTTATTTTCATCACTTTTAGTTTTAAAAAAATGATTATTTATTTTTCTTTGCGTAGTTTACACTAAATTTAGTAAATTTCTTAAAAAATCATATTTTTTCTCCATACTTTATGGTTTTGACTATAAAATTGAAGATTTTTCTATTATTTTTAATAAAAGTCATGTAATGAGTTTTAAACTTTGATGAATACAAACAGATAAAATTCCAAATGATAAAACAGAAGCTACTTTTGTAGCTCCTTGATAATAAATTGTATTACATCCAAAGTCATCTTTTAAATATTTATTTACTCTTTCAACCATACTTCTTTGATTGTAGTGGTGTTCATCTGATGATTTAGGTAAATTTAAAAATTCAAATTTTACTTTTTCATCTTTGATAAGTTGAATCTTTTGTTTTAATTCTTTTGAGTTCTTGGGATTTATATCTATAATTGCTTTATGATTTAGTTTTTCAGAAAACTCTCTAATTATATCGCTGTCATACCCAGCATCAAGTAAATCACGAAGATACATCACTCTTTTACCAGTTTCATTGATAAGTGGAAGTGCTACTGAACTATCATGAACATTTGCACCTGAATAGAATGCTGCTATTGGTATATCTCCATCTACTGCACTAATATGAAGTTTACCACCTATTGTAATCTCTCTGTTACCTTTAGAATTTTGTTTGACACCAACACCACAAACAGTAGATACTAAAGATAACATCTTTTTAGTAGTTTTCATCTCTTTTTGTAGTTCTAAAATCTTTGGTTTTACAGGCTCTCTCTTTTCACCTTTCTTAGGTCGTCCGACCTTATTTTTAGGCTTTTCTTCTTTCTCAATCTTTACAGGTTTTTCTCTAAGTGGTATCATAGCAGCATCTGTTGCATTGTACATAAAAACTGTATCCGATAAATATTCATTAACAAACTTTTTATGAGTTTTTTGAGCTATTTGTAAATCACTCAATTCTTTGAATACCCTACTAAATTTAGCTTCACTTGGAATTATAATACCCCAAGAAAACAAGACAACTATTTATAAATTCTAATTCTCTTTTGCACCTATTACCTTATGCCATACTTTATTATAAGTTTCATCATTAATTTTTAAACTATCATTATAAAAACTCATTAATTTTTTGTAATTTAAAGTTTGATGAAATCTTTTATGATTATAAAAATCTACCTAATTTTTAGTATCCTCTTTTAGCTACTTAATTGAATTGTATTCATTTATTTGATATAAAATATCATGAGAGAAAAATAAAAGAGTATCAAGCACCATTGAGTAAATTAAACAAAGTTATAAACTGGAAACTCTTTAGAGAGCCAATTGAAAAGCCTTATATGTAGAACCAAAAGAAGGGAAATATAATAAATGCTTCATTCGTAGATGTACCAAGACAAAGAAACTCTAAAGATAAAAATTGTGAAAGCTTCGTTCATGAAAAAGGCTATAGAAATAATCCTCTAAGTAAAGAACAAAAAAAGAATCAAACAACATAAAATCAAAGATTAAGAGTAGAACATATATTTGAAAAACCTGATAGAATATTAAAAATTGAATTAGAGAATGATTTAAGCTATTTTAGAAGTGGTTTTTAGAGGCGCCCATATTTTTTATTAAGTCGCTTTCACTATAATGCCTTATATTTTTTGTATTATGATACACAAAAAAATATAAAATGTTTCAAGATAGTAAATAATTTTAATAAAAAAGAGTTATAAGTACTAATGACTATTTAAAAACTAATATTTTTTCAAAAGATCATTTATAATAACTGCGGTTAATCCCCAAATAATTTCACCTTTATATTTATAAACCCAAACTTGATGATGCTTATGCCTCCAAGGCTTATGATAGTTTTGAGGAAGTCCTAATTCTTCAACAGGTAAATGAATCTCTTTTTCACCTTTTTCATCTATTGAAAATGGATGAACTTCATATTTTAAGGTATAAATTTCTGGTTTATAATCTTTAAAAAACTTCATAGGAATTAATAAAGTTTTTTCAACTTCATTTTTATCAAGAATCATCTTTTTTATAACTTTTTTCTTTATTAAACCAATAAAAGGCTCAATTATTACGCTAATTGGGGCAATATAAGTATCAAGTTGTCCTATTAATTTTATATCTTTTTTCTTAATTCCAAGCTCTTCTTTTATCTCTCTCAACGCAGTGTGTTTAAAAGATTTATCATATTTTTCATACCCACCACCAGGAAAGCAGATATCCCCACCTTGCCTTATATGTTTTGCCCTTTTTTGAAATAATAAATAATACTCTCCTTTAATTTTAATTAAGGGGATTAATACAGCAGAATTAAAATAGCTATCTCTTTGCATTATTCCAATATTACTTGGCATATTTTGTATAAAACTTTTTAACTGTTTTTTATTCATTTTCTCTTTTCATTTATATAATATTTTATAAATATTATAACTAAAAACCAGTTAATACTTATAATGTTTTTCTATAGAAAAAAAGATATACTGCATTTATAAAAAATAAAAGTATTGATAAGAATGAGTATCAAAGATGAACTAATTACAAGAAGTGATTCCAAATGTGAACTTTGTAAATCAACAGAAGATTTAGCTATTTATGAAGTAAGTCCAAGTGATGGAAGCTGTGAATAATCGATATTAGTATGTAACACTTGTAAAATTCAATTAAATGATAATAAAATAGATGTTAATCACTGGCATTGTTTAAATGATACTATGTGGAGCACAACTTCTGCCGTACAAGTTATGGCTTATAGAATTTTAAATAAGATATCAAATGAGGGTTGGCCACACAGCAATTCTAAGTGAAAATTTATATAGTTAAAATCTTCCAAAATAATTACTAAATAAATTCACAAAACCCCTTTATTTATAGGCTTTTAAAAGCTTTTTAACACCTAATTTTAGCTATAATATAGCCCATAAATAGGAGTGTTTAAGCAAATGAGACAGACAAATATTTTTGATTTTTTAATAGAATCATTTACAAGTAATATATCAAATATAGAAGATACAAGAAAACAAAGAACAAATATAATTTACAGAGCCACTTGCAAATTCAATAATACTCAATAGCTAATTTTTTATTTTCATCACTTTTAGTTTTAAAAAAATGATTATTTATTTTTCTTTGCGTAGTTTACACTAAATTTAGTAAATTTCTTAAAAAATCATATTTTTTCTCCATACTTTATGATTTTGACTATAAAATTGAAGATTTTTCTATTATTTTTAATAAAAGTCATGTAATGAGTTTTAAACTTTGATGAATACAAACAGATAAAATTCCAAATGATAAAACAGAAGCTACTTTTGTAGCTCCTTGATAATAAATTGTATTACATCCAAAGTCATCTTTTAAATATTTATTTACTCTTTCAACCATACTTCTTTGATTGTAGTGGTGTTCATCTGATGATTTAGGTAAATTTAAAAATTCAAATTTTACTTTTTCATCTTTGATAAGTTGAATCTTTTGTTTTAATTCTTTTGAGTTCTTGGGATTTATATCTATAATTGCTTTATGATTTAGTTTTTCAGAATACTCTCTAATTATATCGCTGTCATACCCAGCATCAAGTAAATCACGAAGATACATCACTCTTTTACCAGTTTCATTGATAAGTGGAAGTGCTACTGAACTATCATGAACATTTGCACCTGAATAGAATGCTGCTATTGGTATATCTCCATCTACTGCACTAATATGAAGTTTACCACCTATTGTAATCTCTCTGTTACCTTTAGAATTTTGTTTGACACCAACACCACAAACAGTAGATACTAAAGATAACATCTTTTTAGTAGTTTTCATCTCTTTTTGTAGTTCTAAAATCTTTGGTTTTACAGGCTCTCTCTTTTCACCTTTCTTAGGTCGTCCGACCTTATTTTTAGGCTTTTCTTCTTTCTCAATCTTTACAGGTTTTTCTCTAAGTGGTATCATAGCAGCATCTGTTGCATTGTACATAAAAACTGTATCCGATAAATATTCATTAACAAACTTTTTATGAGTTTTTTGAGCTATTTGTAAATCACTCAATTCTTTGAATACCCTACTAAATTTAGCTTCACTTGGAATATCTATTTTATACCTCCATCCACACAATACTCGTAATACTCTATCGCTATGAAGTCTATCAATTAAATCTCTTGTTGTTTGCATATTGTAAACAGATTTAGCAATCATTGCTCTTGCTATCTCTTCTCTGTCTTTTGGAATGTTTGTAATCGTTACAACTGTTATATTCTTTTCAATTTGAGCAAAGTCTAAAATCTTTATTAGTTTCTCTTCTTTGGTACTTAATGTTCCTAATTGTTCTTTTATTTCAGGAAACAAACAATTTTCAAGGTTTAGAATTTTAGTCCACATATTTGAAAGATTTGAAGATGATTTTGGTATAATATTTTTCATAAGTTGAATCTCTTTTCTGTTAAATTTTATGGTATAAAATTATAACTTATCTGAAATTAGATTTCAACTTTTTGTAACAAAAATGAATTAAATTATGAGCTTTTTTGTGAATTTGCAAGTGGCTCTAAGATATTTAGTTAATGACAATATCAACATGGCAGATATTGCAGAAGAAATTTTAACAACAAAAAAAGTGTTTATTGCAAATGAAATATTAGCCGAAGTAGTTTATGTACTACTAGGAATATATGCAATCTCAAAAGAAGATATTTCAAATCAACTTTTAGAATTAATTAATTATGATAATATATCTGTATCTAATTATGAAATTATAAACAAAGCATTGAAAATATTTAAAACTAAGAATTTAGACTTTGTAGATTGTTTATTATGTTCTTATTCAAATCAAGATGAAATAATTACATTTGATAAAAAACTTAATAAGTGCATTTCTAACAATCAAGCATAACAATTCATTGGAAAAAAACAAGGTAATACTGCAACATTTACAAGCTTTTATCTTCTAAATGTAGAGATATTGAAGACAAAAGTTTCAAGTCGTAAGTCCACTTGTCCTTCAGTTCGGTCGTTATATGAAGCCTGACGGCAGGTTTTCAAGACTAAAAATCTCTTAAAAACATTGTAATTTGACATACTTTTAATAAAAGTTATTTTTTTTAATTATACTGTTATTATGTGTAAAATTAAACTTAAAGATGAGAATAAACGAAGATATGAGATTCAAGATATAATAAATTTATATGGTGATAGTTATATGAAAAATCATAAACTTACACT
This sequence comes from Arcobacteraceae bacterium, assembly GCA_965242915.1. Taxonomy (GTDB): domain Bacteria; phylum Campylobacterota; class Campylobacteria; order Campylobacterales; family Arcobacteraceae; genus CAJXII01. The sequence continues at coordinate 1,047 of CBDETN010000014.1, read as the reverse complement.
TGTGCAAACAAAAGCTATAAAAGATATATCTAAATGTAGAACTTCTTCATTAGGTTATAATGCTAGATGTTTAGTCCCTAATTCTCATGGAGTCAGCTATTATTTTATAAAAGGAGTAGATTTATGGGAAATATACAACACTCTAATGCCAAGACGACGCCAAGAATTCGAAAAGAAATACAAGAGTCTCAAGAGACAATCACAGAGTTAGCTGCAAGATTGTCCCTTAATCCAAAAACAGTAACAAAATGGAAGAATGCCAATAGAATCACTGATAAAAAAAGTGGACCGACGATAGCAAGGTCAACAGTACTAAGTCAAGAAGAAGAACAAATAATTTGTGAGTTTAGAAGAGTTACCAAGTTTGCACTAGATGATGTTTTTATAGCCCTGATGGATGAGATACCTAAAATGACAAGGTCAAACTTACACAGATGCTTGCAACGTCATGGATTAAGCCGTTTGCCCAAAGAACCCCGTGATAAAACAGAAAAAAAGAAGTTCAAAGAGTATGATATAGGATATGTCCATATAGATATTTCAGAAGTTCATAGTGAAGAAGGCAAAGCCTATATGTTCGTAGCTATAGATCGTGCTACTAAGTATACTTATGTGGAAATTCATGAAAGAATGACTCAGGCTATCGCTTGTTCATTCTTAGAAAACTTTATACAAGATATACCTTTTAAAATCCATACTATTTTAACAGATAATGGAGCTCAATTTACTTATGCACTTCTAAGTGAACATTTAAGACCAAAAGATAAGATTCATCCTTTTGATATAGTATGCCAAAAGTATAAAATAGAACACCGTTTGACTAAGTTTAGACATCCCTGGACTAATGGTCAGGTAGAAGTGATGAATAAAGTTCTTAAAGACCATACTGTGAAACTTTTTCATTATGAGACCTTAAAAGCTCTAAAGTTACACTTGATGAGCTTTCTTCTTTTATATAATTATCAGAAAAAACTCAAAGCTTTAAAGTATAAAACACCTTATGATACAATGTCTCAAATATTCAGGAAAAACCCAGAGTACTTTAAG
>CBDETN010000013.1:0-17586 GCA_965242915.1 Arcobacteraceae bacterium | reverse complement strand
GACTCAACTACAACAGGTAGATTTAGAAATTCTTTAATTAAAAATAATCTTCATGGTAAACTTTTTACAAATATTAATAAGCAACTTGAAAAGGCAGGATTAATAGCAACAGGTGGTAAAGATGTACTGGTAGATGCAACATTAACAAAGTCTCATAATAATAGAATCAAAAATAAAAATAAAGAACAAAAAAGTGAAAGTAGACAAAAGGTTGAAGCTTTAAATAAAGCGATAGATATACTTATTGAAGAAGAATTACAAAAGAAAAAACCATCATCAAAACAAATATCAAGATTATTAAAAAGAAATCTTATAACTCTAAAACTCTTAAAAATGAAGAACTTGATGAGATTCAAAATAAAGATACTAAAGATATTGAAACTTCAAAAAAGATAATTGAAAATGAAGATGATAGTTATGAGCATAAACAAAAGATAGATAAAGATGTAAGAACAGGTTATCAAGCAGGTAAAAAACAATATGCAACAGGATATAAGAATCATATATCAACAGATGCAGATTCAGGAGCTATTTTAGAAACAATGACAACATTTGCCAATACCTCAGATATATCTACCGTTGATACATTTGTTGAAAAATTAGGTGATGATATTAAATCATTAGGTGCAGATAAAGCTTATAAATCAGAAGCTATTGATGAACTACTAAAAGAAAAAGATATTAAAAATAATGTTTGTCTTAAAGAGAGAAATAAAATGAGTGATGAAGATAGAAAGAATCAAAGAGAAAATGAAAAACCAAAACATAAAATCAGAGCAAAAGTTGAACATTCATTTGCTTTAATAAAAACCAGCATGAAACAATCCACAACAAGGTTTACAGGACTGCTCAGGAATAATATGAATTTCACCATTACATGTAAGCTGCCAACCTAAAACTATTTGCCCATAAGAAAATAAAGGCACAAAACGTAAGAATAAGATGATAAAGAGAGGAAAGAATAGAGCAAATTCAATTAGAATTAGGAATAAATATAGATTTGAGATGATAATTTATGATAAATATTTTTTAAAAATTGAAAAAATAAAATTTTATAGATCTTTTTAGTTGTGCTGTGGTCTCTTGAAGTTTTTTATGGTCTTGAAATGGCAGCTTAAGGTAAAAATTGGTATGATTTTTTAATTTAAAAATTGCACTTCAGATTTAAATTTTGGAAGTGTTTTATTTACAGAAACTAACTCAAGTATTTTAAGTGGAGATATCTTTGCTAAAGATGAAAGATTGAATAGAGGAGCTCAGATGAATCAACCAGCAAATACTAACGGATGGATTGGAAAATATTATATAACCGATTTATCAACAGGAATTTTATTTTTAAGGTTTACACAGTTATATTTACACTCCTGTATAGTGGGAAATCCACTATATTATTGTCAAGTTTCACCACGTTGTACCATTTCAAAAGCAATATGTTTGAAACACATCTGGTAAAATCTTAAATATTTCAGGTTTCGTTTGAAACCAACTTTGAACTGCATCAAATGGAGTTCTAACTTTTAATTCTTTTTTTAAAGAACCATGTCTTCTATTGAAGTTGTAGTATATCAAAAATTTATTTAAATCTTTTTTAACATCATCAATATTGTCATACTTTTCTGCTTTAATTGTAGCATTTTTAATAGTTCCGTTTACTCTTTCTGCCATTGCGTTAGTTTGAGGTGTGTATGGAGCTGTTAGCCTATGTTCTATCTCATCATCTTTACACTCTACATCAAACTTATGATTACCACTTACAAAACCTTTTCCTCTTGCCCATTTGTCTGTGAACTCTAATCCATTATCTGTTAAAATATGTGTTAAGTAAAATGGAAAAAACTCTTTACATTCTTTTAGAAAAGATACTGCATTTGCTGCTGTCTTATTCTCATACACTTTATAGTAAAGTAGCCTTGTAGCCCTGTCTATTGCTACAAATAGATAATATTTTTGCTTGTCAAACTTTGGTAAGTAAGTTACATCTATATGTAAATAACCAGGCTCATACTCTTTGAACTTTTTAGCTTTTTCTTTTTGCTCTTGTGGAACTCTGTTTATATCAAAGGCTTTTAAAGTACGATAAACATTACTTCTATTTTGCATTTGGAATAATATCAAACGATTGTATCTGCTAAGTCATCTAACTCCATCCAAGTCATTGTTTCTGACTACTTTAATTAACTCTTTTTCTAAAGGTGTTAGAGCATAATGGATTCTTTTTGGTCTTGAACTTTTATCATTTAAAAAATCTCTATTTTTTATGCTTGGCGATAGTTTTTTAACATTCACATTATAATTATTTGCTAATTCAACATTTGTTAAATTAGATTGTTGTATTATTTCTCTTACATGTTGGTTTGTTCTGGCATTAGAGTGATAGACTTGTGGCATTTTTAAAATCCTTATTTGCTGTAAAGATTTTACAATTATGTTGTTAAGCTATCGCTTTCTTATTTATGTAACTAGGCAACCATAACGTGGTGAAACTAGACATATTATAAATTTGTATTTTCTAGAGATTATCATCTTTTTTGAATCCAAAAGAATGAATTAAGTAAAGTAAATAGTAGAAAAATATTCCATTTTTCTTAAAATTTATCTATATATCCTTCAGCCTTGAGCTTATAGCTATATCTGCAATACTTATAAAATCTTTTACTTTATACTGTTCAAGAGCAACACGTCCTATCATAGCTGCATTATCACTACAATATTTTAGTTCACTTAAAAATAGTTTTGTATTATTTTTATTACACAACTCTTCAATAGAAGTTCTAAGTTTTATATTTTGCGCTGGCACCTCCTACTATTGCAAAGTTTTTAGGAACTTTTTGTTTAAAAAGTTTTTTAATTTTTTGCATGATATGTGCAACTGCTGTTTTCTCAAAACAGGTGCAAATATCATTTATATCTTCTTGTTTAAAGGTATCACTTTCATTTTCAAGTTTCATAATTTCAAGTCGTACTGCATTTTTCAAACCAGAATAAGAAAACTCGATTTTAGGACTTTGGCGTAAAGGTACAGGAAAATCAAATCTATTCTCATCACCTTTTAAAGCATTTTTTTGAACAATAGGTCCACCTGGATATCCAAGACCTAACATTTTTGAAACCTTATCAAAACTTTCACCAAAACTATCATCTAAAGTTGTTGCAATTATTTTCATATCACTTAAAGAGTTTGCTTCTATAATTTGAGTATGTCCGCCTGAAACTAATAAAATTATAATAGGTAAAACCTCATCTTTTTCAATAAAAAGTGAATAAATATGGCCTTTTAAATGATTTACTGCAATCAAAGGAATATCTAAACAAAGACTTAAAGCCTTTGCCATAGTTACACCTTCCATTAAAGTAATTAAAAGACCAGGAGCATTTGTAACTGCAATTGCTTTTAATTTTGGGAAATACTCTTTGCACTCAATTAAAATCTTTGGTAAAGCTTCAACATGTAATCTTGCAGCAAGTTCAGGAACTACTCCTCCATAAACACTATGTTCTAACTCTTGAGATATTTTTTTATGATATATCAACTCATTTGTTCTTATATCTGTTATTGCGATTGAACTATCATCACAAGAAGACTCTATACTTAGAATCATGAGTTTTCCTCTCTTTGTAACTCTTGATTTATCCAATCTAAGGTATAATCAAGTTTTCCATAACCAGAATCAGCATTTATATGTCCTGCCTCATCTAGTAGTTTTATACTAATTCTAAGTCTACTTTGTAATCTAATTGCTTCTTCTATATTCATATAAGGATCATTTGTAGATGCTACCATTATAACTTCTTGTGCTTTTAAATCTTTTGGTAGAGGATAAGGAAAAAATTCTTTTATTTCTTTAATATCACAATCGATTCGTACAGGTGCAACTAACATCAATTTATCTAATTTTATATCTAATTCTTCACAAATATGAAACCATAAAATATTTGCTAAAGAATGACAAACTATAATATTTGGCTTAAAATGTCCAATCTTTTTTTTTACAAACTCTTTCCATTCATTTAAGCTTGGATTATCTCTTGAAGGTAAAGTAGGAAAAGATACTACTGTATTTTGTTTTATTAAATCAGCACATAAGTGTGATTGCCAGTGAGGATAATCACTTCCTCCTAAACCGTGTAATACTAAAACTCTTTTATTCATCATTCTCACTTTGTGTCTCTTACACATCTAATATATTTCTTCTTATGTCTATTATCATAATATGGTGTTCCACTTATAAAATGCATATAATCTGCATAAAACCAAAAAGTTCTCCAATGAGCTTTATCTGCCCAATAACCATCTGGTACATTGTATTTAAAAGCTTTATTTATATAATTCTTTTCATTTTTTTTATCAACAATTAATGCAAATTCTTTTAAGTTAGCTAATCTCCAATTTGAATAACCAGCAAACTTCAAATCATCACAATAAGTTTGAGCGTCTTGATGTGTTCTAAGATTTTGTATAACAGATATATCATCCATCCACATCAGATTATCTGTTTTATCAATTACAATATTTAAGGTGTTTTTTCTTTGAAAAGTATTTGAAAAAGAAAAAGTTATAAGTAGTAATAACAACACTAAATATTTCATCACTTGTCCTTTATTGAAAATTTTCCTCTTTGTAACGCTGAATTAACTGCTGTACTAGCTTTAGAATCTAATAACTCTATAGTTATATTATACTCTTCTTTATACACTAATCCAACTAACTCTTTACAAACTATTTTTTCATTTGAAGTAGTTACTTCTGAATTATCTTTCCACTGTTCAAATTTTTCTTCATATAAATCTACAATATCTTTTTCAAATCTTGTTCTTGAAAATATGAAATAAACAACCAATAAAATTAAAATTACACAAGGAACTAATAAATCAAGATTCACAATAAGCCCTTACTTCTTTATCTATTTCAAAAATATCATCAATATTTTTTGCACTAATATTATTAAATTTATTTAAAGCATCAATAGTTATTTTAGAAATATCTAAGAATCCTATTTTTTGGTTTAAAAACTTAGCAACAGCAATTTCATTTGCAGCATTTAAAACAACACCTAAATCAAGATTATTTAAAATATCATCTTTGATATCCCAAATTGGATATCGGTCTATCTCTATTTTTTTAAACTCTAAAGAACCAACTTTAAGTAAATCAACAGGTTTTAATATTTGTTCATCACAACATCCAAGAATTGCATAAGCAATTGGTAGTTGCATTGAAGCATTTGCAATATGTGCAGTTGAACTTCCATCAGTAAAATTTATAAGCGCATGAATGAGTGATTTTGTTTCAATAATTGCATCAAGTTTTTTAATATCAAATAACCATGCGGCTTCCATCAATTCAAATATTTTATTTGTCATTGTTGCAGAATCTATTGTGATTTTATTTCCCATAGACCAATTTGGATGATTCAAAGCCTCTTTTATAGATACATTTTTTAAATCATTCAAAGCATAATCTCTAAAAGAACCACCACTAGCTGTAATAGTCATAGAATCTATTTTTTTGTCTTGTAGCAAATACCAAAGTGCAAAATGCTCAGAATCTATTGGATGTAAATTACTTTTATCAAGAAACTTTCCAGCAACAACTAAAGACTCTTTATTTGCTAAAGCAAGTTTTTTACCACATTGTATTGCTTTAAGTGTTGGTTTTAAACCTAAAAAACCAACCAAAGAATTCACAACAGTTTTTGAAGTACTATTTTCAATAACCTCTAAAATTGAACTTTCACCATAACTTACATCACTATGGTTTACTTTATGAATATTTTCTTTATTGGCAATTACAATTTTTTTTGGTTTAAACTCTTCTATTTGTTTATTTAATAAACTTATATTAGAACCAGCTACTAAAACCTCAATATCCAACTTAAACTTTCTTGCGATATTTAATGTATTTACTCCAATTGAGCCAGTACTTCCTAATAAAATCAAATTACAACTCTTAATAAAACGAACATAATAACACCTGCAAAAAGAAAACCATCTGTTCTATCTAAAACTCCACCATGACCTGGTAAAATATCTCCACTATCTTTAACACCAGCTTCTCTTTTTAAGTATGATTCAAATAAATCTCCAAATACTGAAGATATTGCAACAATTACAGAAATTATTAGAGCTGTAACATATGATAAGTCACCAATAGCAAATATTGGTCCTAGCAGTCCAGCAATAACTATTCCACCAATAACACCCTCAAGTGTTTTTTTAGGGCTTGTTTCACAAAACTTAGTTTTTCCAATACTCTTACCAATATAGTAAGCACCAATATCAGCACCAGCTACAATACATAATATCCACCATAAAGATTGGATTCCATGTTCTGCATACAAAGATAATAAAAATAAAAAAGAAACTAAAGGATAAAGCATTGGCAATATAATTTTGGGATCAGTTTTCTTTGTATATGCTAATATTGAAGCAGTTACAATTAAAGAAACAAAGACCAACTCCATTGGATTTGGATAAAAATAGACAACAATCCAAACAATACCAACATATTGATAAATAGAATAGTTTTTTTCTATTTGAAATAATTTTTTTGCTTCTGATACTCCTACTATTAAAAAGAATCCAAAAAATAACCATACCAAGAATAAAGTATCAAAATATGATACTAGTATAAAAACTATAAAAAGCACTAAAGCCGTTTTAATTCTTGCAGAACGTCCTATTATAAGATTTAACATACATAACCTTTTATTAAAGTATCTTATTTTAACATTATTTCACTTTGTTAACTGCAAGTAAAATCTTATTTGATAAAATCTAAAAAATATAACTAAAAGCAAATCTACACAATAAAGAGTTTTTTGTTTCAACTAATGGTGACTTTTCAAATACTACATTATCCAAGTAATAGTGTTTTGAAAACCCACCATACCAAAAATGTTCATCCATTTTTGTAATAGAAAAAGTATTATAAAGACCAGAATATCCACTTTTGGAATGATATTCTCTTCTCGTTGCATTTACATCTTTAGAGTTAACTTCATAATAATAATTACTAATTTTCTTATCAGAGAATCCAAGGCCAACAGTAAAACTTATTATAATTATATTTTTATAACTTAAATCTAAACCTTGATATGCCAAGGAATTACCAATTGAAAAAGCAGCACGTATTGGTACTTCAAAATTAACTTGAGTAGTTTCTTTTTCAAAGTTTCTAATTTATTTCCATATTGTTTGATGTTTTATATCAAGTATATCTATAAGAGATAAATTTTAATTATATAAAAATTATAATAATGAGTTAATTTTATTAGCAAAATCTTGCTTAGAAGAAGCTCCAATCATTTGATCTACAACTTTACCATTTTTCATAAAAATAATAGTTGGAACTGATCTAATTCCATATTTAACTGCTAAATCTTGTTGTTCATCAGTATTAACTTTACAAATATTTGCTTTACCTTCAAACTCTTTAGCTAATTCTTCAATAACTGGGGCAATCATTCTGCAAGGTCCACACCAAGGAGCCCAAAAGTCAACTAATGAAACACCACTATTCGTTGTTGCTTCAAAATTTTCTGGAGTTAGTTCTATATATTTACCCATATTTATTCCTTATTTTATTTAAATCTTTACAAAAAGTATACTCACATAAACTTAAATAAGCTTCTACATTAAAACGCCCTAATCTTTGATCAATGAACTTTTAGTTAGAATATTAATCTTAAATTTAACATGGATATTTAACATGGATATTAGAAAAGAGTATTTAGATTTTTTTAAAAGTAAAGGGCATGAAGTTATATCTTCAATGCCGTTAGTTCCTGATGATCCAACATTAATGTTTGTTAATGCTGGAATGGTTCAGTTTAAAGATATTTTCATAGGTGCAGTACCAAAACCAGCGAATCCAACAGCTACTTCATGTCAGCTTTGTATAAGAGCAGGTGGTAAACATAATGACTTAGAAAATGTAGGATATACAGCAAGACATCATACACTTTTTGAGATGTTAGGAAACTTCTCTTTTGGTGATTATTTTAAAAAAGACGCCATTGCTTATGCTTGGGAATTTTTAACTGTAAATTTAGAACTTCCTGTTGATAAGTTATGGGTAACTATTCATGATTCAGATGATGAAGCTTATAAATTATGGCAAAAACATACAGATGCTTCACGAATAAAAAGATTTGGAAATAAAGATAACTTCTGGTCTATGGGAGATACAGGGGCATGTGGACCTTGTTCTGAAATCTTTTATGATCAAGGAGAAGAAAACTTTTCATCTTCTGAAGATTATTTAGGTGGAGAAGGAGATAGATTTTTAGAAATCTGGAATCTTGTATTTATGCAATATGAAAGAAATAAAAAAGGGGAACTTCTTGCCCTTCCTAAACCATCAATTGATACAGGTATGGGCTTAGAGCGAGTTATTGCTATTAAAGAAGATGTTTTAAATAATTTTGATTCATCAAGTTTTCAAGCTATTATCAAAAAAATTGAAGAGTTATCTGGTGTAAAAATAACAAATGACAATATTGCTTCATTTAGAGTAATTGCAGATCATTTAAGAGCTGTATCATTTATGTTATCTCAAGGTATTTTATTTGGAAACGAAGGAAGACCTTATGTAAATAGAAGAATCATGAGACGTGCTGTTAGACATGGTTATTTATTAGGTTTTAGAAAACCATTTATAGCTAAACTTTATGACACTTTATGTGATATTCTAGGTTCTCATTATACAGCTTTAATTGAACAAAGAAATTATGTAAAAGAACAGCTAGTTTTAGAAGAACAAAGATTTATCAAAACTATTGATTTAGGTATGAATATTTTTAATGAAGAATTAAAAAATACAAAAGATATTTTCTGTGGAGAAGTTGCATTTAAACTTTATGATACTTATGGTTTTCCTTTAGATTTAACGGAAGATATGTTAAGAGATAAAAAGCTAAAAGTAGATAATAATAAGTTTAATAAACTTATGAATAAACAAAAAGCAAAAGCAAAAGCTGCTTGGAAAGGTAGTGGAGATACAGCAAAAGAAGGTGACTTTAAAAGCATACTTGCAAAATATGGAGTAAATGAATTTGTAGGATATAAAAATCTTACATATAAAAGTAAAATCCTTACTTTATTAGATAAAAAATTTCAAGAAGTTAGTACTTTAACTGCTGGACAAGTAGGTTGGGTTATGTTAGATAAAACTCCTTTTTATGCAACATCTGGTGGTCAAACTGGAGATATAGGAGCTCTGAAAGATCATAGACATATTACTATTATTGAAGAAACTTCAAAATTTTATGGAATAAATTTATCAAAAATCAAAGTAGAAAACTCTAATTTATGTGTGGGAGAGACTGTTGATGCTGTTGTAGCAAATAGAAGTGAAATTACAAAACATCATAGTGCAACACACTTACTTCAAAGTGCTTTAAAAATAGTTTTAGGTGAAACAGTTTCTCAAGCTGGTTCTTTAAATGATGCTTCAAGATTAAGATTCGACTTCACATATCCTAAAGCTATGAGTACAGCTCAAATTGAGGAAGTAGAAGATTTAGTAAACACAATGATTACAAGAGCAATAGTTGGTGATATAAAAGAGTTACCAATTGAAGAAGCAAAAAAACAAGGTGCTATTGCTATGTTTGGAGAAAAATATGGTGATGTAGTAAGAGTTGTAAGTTTTGAAGATGTATCTGTTGAATTTTGTGGGGGAACACATGTTAAGAACTCTTCAAATATTGGTTCTTTTTATATAACAAAAGAATCAGGTGTTAGTGCAGGAGTACGAAGAATAGAAGCTGTTTGTGGATTATCTGCGATTAAATATACTAAAAATATTATTTCAAAAATGAATGCAGTTCACAGTGAAGTAAAAAATAATGATGCAATCTTAGGAATAAAAAAACTAAAAGAACAAATTAAAACTTTAAAAGTAGAACTAGTTGAAATTCAAAATTCAATATCAACTCCTATTTTAGAAGAAATGATAGGCAATACTAAAGTTATTGTAGATATTGTAAAAAATGGTGATATTAAAAAACTTGTAGATGATTACAAGAATTCAAATGAAAAACTTGCAATTTTACTCATTCAACCTAAAGATGGAAAAGTAATGTTAGTTGCAGGTTCAAAAAATACAAATATTAAAGCTGGAAATTGGATTAAAAATATTGCTCCAATTGTTGGTGGTGGCGGTGGTGGAAGACCTGATTTTGCTCAAGCTGGTGGTAAAGATGTATCTAAAATACAAGATGCTAAAAATGCAGCATTAGCTTATGCAAAAGAAAATTTATAAGAGTAATTAGATGAATGAATTATTTCAAAACTTTTCAGCTTTTATAGTTTTTTTACATGTTATTTCAGCTGTACTTTGGGTAGGAGGCATGATTGCAATTCGTTTTGCAATTCACTACTCAATGCAAGAAATAGTAGAACCTAGAATTAAACTTGAAAGAACTTTAGATAATCTAAATAGATTTTTTAAAATGGTAATTCTAGCAATTATCATACTTCTTCTTACTGCTGTTATTATGATTATTGCTTTAGGCTTTAAAGGTACCTCTTTATACTCTGTAGTAGTTGCTAAAGAAGCTATTTGGACTATTATGAGTATTATTTTTATTTACATTTATATAAAAAGAAATAAAGCTCAAAAAGCTTTTGAAAGTGGAGATTTTTTAAGTGCTAAAAATCTTTTAGTTCCTATTGCAAAATATTTTATTCCTTTTAATATTATATTAGGTCTTATCGCTATATTTTTAGGAGTTACATTAAGAGGATTTTAATCCTCTTAATTAAATATCTTTTGACTTTTATAAACAACAAAAATCATACTTGTTAAAATTAGAATAAAAGTATAAATCATAATATCCCAACCAAATTGTTCATATATTATTGATGGTATTATTGAACCAAATGCCCCACCTGTATAATAAAAAGTTAAATACATACCAGAAGTAAGTGATTGTTTCTCTTTTTTCATAGAGTTTGCTAAACCTGTGCAAATAGTATGAATTGTAAACATTGCAACGCAAAATAAGAATAAAATAAAAAATAGAAGTAATACATTTTTATTAATTAATAAAAAATTTATACCTAAAAATAAGATAAGTGAAACTAGAATTGTATTTATCTCACCTTTAAAAAAGTTTACAATTTTTCTAAAAGCAAGAGAGACTATTATTCCCATTCCATAACCTAGATATAATAAACTTATTTGAAATTCTGAAAAAGAACTAGAAATATCTTTGACTCTAAAAGGAAGAATATTTAAAACTCCTGCAAAAATAAAAAACATTCCAAACATTAAAAAATATATCAGAGCAAATCTTTTATCTTGTAATATATTAGTAATATCTTTTAACTTTGGTTTATTCAAACTTTCAGTACCTCCATAAGTAAATCGTTTTACTAAAAATAAAGAAAGTGCAATTGCAAAAGATAGAGAATAAAAAACATATTCATATGAAAAAGTTGTTGCTATAAAACCAGAAAAAATTCTTCCAACTAAACCACCAAATACTGTTGATGCTACATAAATAGACATATTAAACTTAATATTTTCTTTGTCAATATTTACAAGAATACTCATTAAAGAAGTAAGAACTGCAGGAATTACTAAAGCTTCACAAACTCTAAAAAATAAAAACCATTCATAAGTATTTGATAAACCTAAAAAGATATTAGTGATTAATAATACAAATAAAGCCTTAAAAAGTATTTTCTTTGCACAGATTTTTTCTAAAAAATATCCATATACTATTGGAGAAATTGCTAGAAAAAACATTATTACTGCTGTAAATTGAGAGGCTTTTAAAATTGATATCTCAAATTTATTTGCCAATAATGGTTGTAAGGGTTGCGTTACATACATTACAGACACAACTACGATAATACAATATATAATCATAAATAAATTATTTTTTTTCATTAAAAGCATTATATCAAAAGTTAAATTTACAGTAATGATAATTTAAAAAAAATTAAGCATTTTAAAGATAGAATTAAAGCAGAAAACTTGTTTTATGGATGGTTAATGAGAAATAAAATATTTATACTTTATATACTAATATTTCATATTAGTTTTATTGGCTGTTCAAATAAAGTTATTTATATAGAAAATAATAGTTTTCTAAAAAAACCTTTATCAAATTATGATTCTTCTTTATATAAAGCATTAAACGACCAATATAATGAGTGGAAAGGTACAAAATATAAATTTGGAGGAATATCCAAAAATGGCATTGATTGTTCTGCTTTTGTACAAAGAACATACAAAGATAGGTTCAATATAAAAATACCAAGAACCACAGCTTTACAATCAAAAATAGGTAAAGATATTGAAATAAAAGATTTAAAGATAGGTGATTTAATCTTTTTTAAAACAGGTTTCAATTCTCGTCATGTTGGTATCTATTTAAAAGATGGAAAAATTTTACATGCCTCAACAAAAAAAGGAGTAACTATTTCCAAATTAAATAATAATTATTATTTAAAAAATGTTTGGAAAATAAAAAGAATAATTTATTAGGAGTTTTAATTTATGCCAAAATTTAAATCTGAAGTGCAATTAGGTAGTGTTCAATAATCTGTGTCAGGATCGAGTAATTCCTAAAATTGTATCTTAAGTTAAGTGCTTTATCCAAACGCCCCTCAAAGTGAATTGCAAGTTGAGAGATGGTTAAACTCCAATTTCTAATAGGCATAGTCCATTTTTTCTGAGCATTTTGAATACCCATAAAAAGTAGTTTAAGTAAGCTATTATCGTTAGGAAAGCCACCTTTAGTTTTAGTAAGTGATCTAAATTGACGATGAACTGATTCTATAATATTTGTAGTATAAATTACTTTTCTAATATCAGCTGGATATTGGAAATATGCAGAAAGATTCTCCCACTTATTTCTCCAAGAAGTAAAAACAATAGGATATTTTTTACCCCATTTTTCTTCAAGTTTACCCAGTTCAATTTCTGCTTCTTCTTTTGAGAAAGCTTGATATACTTTTTTAAGTTCTTTAGCAAATTGTTTTTGATAAGCTGAACCTACATATCGTAGGCTATTGCGAATTTTGGACTTAATTAAAAAAACGGGTGCTTGAAAAGCTTCTTCAACTATGTTATATTGGGAGTAAACAAAGGTTTATTTACAAATGGCTGTAAAAAAGCACTAAAAAGAGGTAACTAATCACCCTAGGAAACCTCAAAAAGAATTCTAATATTTACCTCAATAAATAGTAATTTAAAGCCTATAAATAGGACTAATTAGCTATAATTCACTACATAAAAAGTAGGAATAAATTTTGAAGAAAATTCGCCTGAAATATCAATTTTCAATAAAATCCAAAAAAGAACTTAAAGATTTATCCCATAAAGAGCTTCTTAAATATATAGAAAACCTTCAAGATAACCTCGTGCAAGAAAAACCACCAAAGAATTCAAACAACTCCAGTATTTCACCATCAAGTGAGATAGCACCTCCTCAAAAAAGAAATAATAAAAATCAATCTCTTGAAGAGAAGAGTGGTAAAAGTGTTGGTGGACAATCAGGGAGAGAGGGAGTAACTCTTTTACAAAGTGATACTCCTGATGAGATTGTTGCATTGCCTTATAAACTATTAGAATGTAAAAAGTGCAGTAGTGATATATCTACTGTTGTATCTGCACTCAAAGAAAGACGACAAGTCTTAGATATTGAATTATCATCTATTACTCATAAAATAACAGAGTATCAAAGCTTCTCTAAAAAGTGTTTCTCTTGTGGTTATGAAAATCATGACAGTAGTGCATTTACAATATCACCAAATATCAGTTATGGGTCAACAGTTATAGCTATGGTTTCATACCTAAGTGTTTCTCAGTATATGTCAAATATGAGAATAGTAGAACTTATGAACAACCTATTCAATATAAAACTCTCAGAGGGAAGCATTACAGGCTTATTAGCAAAAGCCTCAGCACTCTCACAAAATACTATTAACAAAAATCACAGCTCTACTGGAGAAAGCTCCTCTAGTAGGTATAGATGAGACTGGATGTAAGGTTAATGGCTCTAAACATTGGCATTGGACTTTTCACAATGAGAGCAATACTCTTATTGTTGCGGATAAGTCACGAGGAACTAAGGTCATCAACAATACTTTTACAAATGGTTTTAAAAATGCTTGTGTGGTTCATGATAATTATTCATCATATAGCTCACTTGAGTGTGTTAGTGAACAGTTATGTTTAGCACACAAGATGAGAGATTTAAACTATGCTATTGAGTGTGATGAGACTAAGCTAATGAAAGATATAAAGACATTACTCAAAGAAGCTATAAGAGATGATAAAGTCAACTTAACTTCCATTGCTAGAGTAACTCTAAAAAGTCAATATGACAAATCACTTCAACATCTTTTAACTATGCCATACATTGAAAAAAGTGAAACGCATAAACAAATAAAATCACTTACAAAATCTAAAGATAAACTGTTTACTTTTTTACTTAATGAAAATATCCCAGCAGATAATAATGCTAGTGAGCGTGCCATTAGAAATATAAAAGTTAAGCAAAAAGTATCAGGACAATTCAAATCACTTGAGGGTGCACAAAATTATGCTAATTTACGATCAGTTATTGATACTTCTCGTAAGCGTGGCTTAAATGAGTTTGAATCATTGGTTTCTGTAATGAAGGGGAATTCTCTCTTTTAGATAGGGTGATTAGTTACAAATTAAGTTTAATCCTTCTGTTGTGCTGATGTATCTCTTGGGCTTCAAGTAGGTTGTAGAGTTTCTCATTAAATGATAATTTATCATAATTTCTATCTTCAATTTGTCGTAAGTATGCTGTTTTAAAGCCTTCTAATTTTAATTCACTCATTTTATTTGTTACTGTTTCTTGGTTCATTTTTTTCTATCCTTTTTATTTATATTCTGTATTACCACGAATATTACTGTGGTTATTTTGTGCTATATTTATAATATTATTAGCAGGCTTTTTATAATAAAGCTTTTTTGAGAGCCACTTGCAAATTCAATAATACTCAATAGCTAATTTTTTATTTTCATCACTTTTAGTTTTAAAAAAATGATTATTTATTTTTCTTTGCGTAGTTTACACTAAATTTAGTAAATTTCTTAAAAAATCATATTTTTTCTCCATACTTTATGGTTTTGACTATAAAATTGAAGATTTTTCTATTATTTTTAATAAAAGTCATGTAATGAGTTTTAAACTTTGATGAATACAAACAGATAAAATTCCAAATGATAAAACAGAAGCTACTTTTGTAGCTCCTTGATAATAAATTGTATTACATCCAAAGTCATCTTTTAAATATTTATTTACTCTTTCAACCATACTTCTTTGATTGTAGTGGTGTTCATCTGATGATTTAGGTAAATTTAAAAATTCAAATTTTACTTTTTCATCTTTGATAAGTTGAATCTTTTGTTTTAATTCTTTTGAGTTCTTGGGATTTATATCTATAATTGCTTTATGATTTAGTTTTTCAGAAAACTCTCTAATTATATCGCTGTCATACCCAGCATCAAGTAAATCACGAAGATACATCACTCTTTTACCAGTTTCATTGATAAGTGGAAGTGCTACTGAACTATCATGAACATTTGCACCTGAATAGAATGCTGCTATTGGTATATCTCCATCTACTGCACTAATATGAAGTTTACCACCTATTGTAATCTCTCTGTTACCTTTAGAATTTTGTTTGACACCAACACCACAAACAGTAGATACTAAAGATAACATCTTTTTAGTAGTTTTCATCTCTTTTTGTAGTTCTAAAATCTTTGGTTTTACAGGCTCTCTCTTTTCACCTTTCTTAGGTCGTCCGACCTTATTTTTAGGCTTTTCTTCTTTCTCAATCTTTACAGGTTTTTCTCTAAGTGGTATCATAGCAGCATCTGTTGCATTGTACATAAAAACTGTATCCGATAAATATTCATTAACAAACTTTTTATGAGTTTTTTGAGCTATTTGTAAATCACTCAATTCTTTGAATACCCTACTAAATTTAGCTTCACTTGGAATATCTATTTTATACCTCCATCCACACAATACTCGTAATACTCTATCGCTATGAAGTCTATCAATTAAATCTCTTGTTGTTTGCATATTGTAAACAGATTTAGCAATCATTGCTCTTGCTATCTCTTCTCTATCTTTTGGTGTATTTGTAATCGTTACAACTGTTACATTCTTTTCAATTTGAGCAAAGTCTAAAATCTTTATTAGTTTCTCTTCTTTGGTACTTAATGTTCCTAATTGTTCTTTTATTTCAGGAAACAAACAATTTTCAAGGTTTAGAATTTTAGTCCACATATTTGAAAGATTTGAAGATGATTTTGGCATAATATTTGTCATAAGTTGAATCTCTTTTCTGTTAAATTTTAGGATATAAAATTATAACTTATCTGAAATTAGATTTCAACTTTTTTGAACAAAATAAATTAAATTATGAGCTTTTTTGTTAATTTGCAAGTGGCTCTTGATAATATTAATTTTATAGATGCAACTGTAGTGGCATTAATACTCATTGCATATCCTAAAGCTAAATCAACTTCATATTTTTCATATTGTTTTGCCAATGAAAGAATGGCATTTAGTTTTCTGTATGCATATGATGGAAATTGCTCTTGTTCTAATTTCATCTTTGTAAACTCTACAGTTTGAACCCCTATACTTTTTGCCCAGTTTAAATATCTTCCAGGATTAAACTTCGCATCTTGATATTGATGATTTTCAGGTTGGTGCTCTTTAATAGTTGAATATTCACTATCATAATATCTTGGATGTGTGGCAATTAGCTTTGATTTATGATAAATCTCAACTGTAGATGTTGAGTATCTATTTAATCGTTTCATCACTTTTGCATTGTATATATCAAGCAATGGAGATATAGCATCATTAAGTTCTTCAACATCAAAGAATTTTCTATGCCGAAGAACGGCTAATATCCATCTTTGAATTGCTTGAACTCCTTGTTCTGCTTTTGCTTTATCTTTTGGTTTATATGGTCTTGCTGGTTCAATTACACACCCATAATGATTTGCCATTGCTTTATAACTTTCATTTAAAACAATTCCATTACATATTTATAACCTGATGCTCCTAATACTGCTACAAATATTTGAGCTTTTGAAATAACTCCTGTTTTACTATTATAAATAGGAACAGTAACACCACTATAATCTACAAATAATTTTTCACCATTTAAGTGTATTTGTCTCATTGATGGGTTTAATTTCTTTATCGATATATTCAACATCAGGTTTAGGTCTTGAAGATTGCTTGTGTAATATAGTTTGTTCAGGGAAAAGCATTTTATAATTAGTCAGTCCTGAAAAAACCACTTTAAAAAGAGTAATCTAATTTTAATTCAATCATATTTTATAAAAACCTAAATTTTATTATCAACAATAGTTGATATAAAGATGTTAATCTTTGTATCTCTTGTGTAGATTCTAGTACTAGATTAAAATCTTGTATAAAAAGTGCATAAAAGTAGATATTCATCCACTTTTTAAGATTAAAGGCAGTAGCTGAGAGTAAGAGATTTATTTCATCCCCTTTAAAACCTTTTAAATAATTTCTCTCCATTCTATAATCAGATTTT
>CBDETN010000012.1:0-13872 GCA_965242915.1 Arcobacteraceae bacterium | reverse complement strand
AAATCATTTACTATTAGCTTCAAAATTGGTGATAATACACAAGATGGTAATATAGTTATATCCTTTGCATCAGATGTTATAGAAGATCAAGCTGGCAATAAAAATGATAACCTTGTTAGCGTAACTATCCAATATGATACAACACCACCAACCTTAGCTATCACTTCACATACAAATAATCAAATGATTAGTAGAAATGAAGCTGCTGACTTAACTTTAAGTGGGACAAGTGAAGCGGGAGCAAAAGTTGACTTGAGTTTTGGAACTAATAGTCTTGGAACTACTACAGTTCAAAGTGATGGCACTTGGAGTAAAAGTAAAATTGCACTTAAAGATAAATACTACAGATATGTAAGATTTTACAGTGATGGTTCAAATAAGTCTATTAATAATCATATAGTAGAGGTAGAAGTATATGATACAAAAAATGAAAATGTAGCAAGAGGTAAAACAGTAAAAGGATATAACGTTAGCGATAATACACCTATTAGTATAGGTAATAGTTCAAGAATTACTGATGGTTCTAAAAAATACAAAAGTTCTTATGCAGACCTTGGCGCTGGGTATATATATGCATTGCTTGATTTAGGCAGCTTACATGAACTAAAATCGATTAAAGTATGGAGATATTATGATGGAAGAAGATACAATAAAACTCAGATAAAAGTATCAAATGATAATATTAATTGGGTTAGTCTATATGATGGAACTCCTTATGGAGAATGGAGTGCAGGTGGAGAGTTTAGAACTATACCTTATGCAACAATGATACAAGGAAGCACAACTTTAACTGCAAAAGCTACAGATGAAGCAGGAAATGAGATAACTAAAGATATTAATTTAACAGTAGTTAATGGCTTTACACTTCTTAGTGATAGCGTAGAAAATAATGCAATGTTAGATGTTAAATATGCTTTTGATAATTCAGGTGGACAATTTGAAAAATGGTTAAATAGAACTAATACATCTCCACATCTTAACTGGGGAGCTGCACCAAGTGGAACAGTAAGCTATGCAATTATTATGGATGATATTTCAGCAGGGCAAGGAAATGGTTGGATACATTGGAATGTATTTAATATCCCTAAAAATGTAACATCATTTGAAGAGGGTTGGAGTAGTACACATGGTAATGCAGATAGTGATGGTATACAACAAAATACAGCACAAGGAAATGGAGTACCTGTAAATCAATATGTAGGACCATGGCCGCCAGCGGAACATACCTACCAAATCAAAATATATGCTCTTGATAGTGAGATGCCAATACTAGATGGGGGAGAGGTATCTATGAATACAACAACATTTGAGATGCTATATGATGTAAATGGTACTAATAATATATTAGGGGAAACAACTTTAATCTTTAGATTTACACCATAAGATAAATCAATGATAATAAAAAGTTGAAGAGATGGTGTCATTTCAGATGACACCATCTCAGCAATTAATCTTTAAAAGTTTCAAAATGAAACTTTTTGGCTATTTTATTCTGCTATCTTTCATTAAGAGTAAAACTTGCATAATGAATTATATTAAAGGAGACAAAGATGAAAAAAACAAAGCAAATTTATATAAAGCTAATAGCTATAGGTTTAATTACAATGATGGTTACTGGATGTGGCGGCGGAGGAGGATCTTTAGATTCTTCATCTTCTTCATCTTCTTCATCTTCTTCTTCAGCCATAAATGGTAATGTTGCAAAAGCTCCAATTGATAATGCCACAGTTACAATTTATAGACTTGATACAAATGAAGTATTAGGTACAACTAAAACTGATGCTAAAGGGGATTATTCTTTAGATATTGGTAATTATACTGGTGCAGTAAGAATAGTTGCTAGTGGTGGAACTTATATAGATGAAGTATCGGGTGTAGAACAAAACTCATCAACTTTAAAGTTAGAAGCTATCTCATCTATAACAGTAACTGATAGAATGGTAAATATTACCCCTGTTACTGATATATCTGCTCAAAAGTTATTAAGTATGGAGACTAATGCTTCTAAACTTGCGAATAAAATAAGTATAATAGAAGATGTGAATAAAAATATAGCAAGAATTTTAACAGGCAGCGATTTTAACCCTACAAAAGTTAGAGCTAAAATCCTTGATAGAACAGGTAAAGAGAAGATTAAAGTATCTGATGGGGATGAAGGTAAATATGGTATCTTATTAGCCGTATTTGCTAAGCTGTCAGATAGTAATGCTTCAAATGTTAGAGCTCAAATAGATGCTGTTTATGATGATATTAAAGATGGTATAGCAGATAAACTATCTGATGATATAAAAAATGCTTTAAGC
Organism: Arcobacteraceae bacterium; assembly: GCA_965242915.1. Lineage (GTDB taxonomy): Bacteria > Campylobacterota > Campylobacteria > Campylobacterales > Arcobacteraceae > CAJXII01. The sequence goes on along the minus strand of CBDETN010000012.1, from coordinate 11,569 downwards.
AATACAGATATCCAAAATGGTACCAATTCTAATGTAACAAATGATTTAAAATATACTGCTAGGCAACAACTATCATATGATATAAATGCAACTCTTAGTGGAATTACAAATATAACAAATCAAAAAAGAGGTGGAAAAACAGAATTTTTTGTAACTGTTAATAATATCAACACTAAAATACCTATTGTACTAAAAAATGAATTTGCCACTTTTGAAGCCAAAGATAAAAATGGAAATGATATAGCTTATGTATCAAATGGCTCAACTATAAAAGTAACGCTTAAAAATAGTGGAGATTTTAATAATACAAGAAGTGTTATGCTTAATATTGGTTCAAATAAATTTTTATTAACTAGTAAAACAAATCAACAAACAACTTCTACACTTAAAAGTGAAGATATATTTGTAAATAGACAAACCAATAGATATGATTTAAATCGCTATTTTAAAGACCCAGATGGAGACAAATTAACATATAGTTATGATGGAGAGTTACCCGAAGGGATTAGTCTTGATGATGATGGTATTTTTAGGGGGACACCAACACTTAATAAGTCAAAAATTTTTAAAATTGATATATATGCAAAAGATAGCCATGGAAATATTATCAAGAAAAAATTTAGATTAAATGTTTTATCAAGACCAAGAGTAGATAGTATTACTGTGGAAATCTCTACAAAGGTAAAGGGCGGGATAACAGTAGCAGCAAAGCTTAAATTTAATAAAGATATAAATATTACAACTGCCGGAACAATGACAATTGTATTTGCAAATAATGCAGGAAAGAGTACTTTTGATCTACCTCTAGGTGTAATTTTAAAAGATGATGGAATAGATATTGATATTATTACAGGAAGTGGAAATAATATCCAGGTACAAGCCTCTTCTATAGTAACTGATGCAATAATTAAACAAAAAGGCTTAGAGGATAGAAACTTTAACTTTATAACTGCGGCAGGACAAACAGTTGAAAATTTAATAGTTGATAACACAGCACCAGTTTGGCTTAGTAATACAAGTGCAGCTATTAATGAAAATGCAGTTATCGATACTGTAGTTTATCAATCAAATGTAAGTGATAGTGATAGTAATATCACTTATAGTATAAATGATGCCAATTTTAGTATTGATACTAAAGGTAAATTAACATTGGCTAAAACTTTAGATTATGAGACTAAACAAAGCTATAGTTTGAATATTGAGGCAAAAGATACAGCTGGAAATATTGCTACACAAACAATAGATATCCAAGTTAATAATATAGTAGATACTAAACCAGTTTTAGCTAATCCTGCGCAAGCAACTATAAGTGAAGATATTTTACAAGATACAATAATAGATACAATTAAAACTAATGGGGCTAATAGTGATGAAAATACAATAAATAGCTTTAGTATAAGAAATAGTGATGCTAATTTTATTATTGATAATAATGGTGCTGTAAAAATAGCATTAAATAGTCATATTAACTATTCAGTAAATAATGACCATAAATACACTTTACAAATATATGCTACAAATGATAAAGGTGATAGTGATGATGTCAATTTAACTATTTTAGTTACTAATACTCCTGAAATTGAAGCTTTAGATGATCTTAAAACTATGAAAAATACTGATTCAAGTATTATTATATCTGTGCTGTCTAATGATAAAAAAGGGGTAGATAACCAAGATTTAACTATTAAAAGTGTAACAACTCCAGCAAGTGGTACAGTTACAATTATAAATAATGATACAGAGATAAAATATGAGAATGATACAAACAATACTGGTAATATTAGCTTTAGCTATACTATAACTAATGGTGAAGATAATAGCACCGCAAATGTAAATATCTCTATAATTGATGCAGCTGCTAAACCAGATGCACCAACGATTGATATTGTAGCAGGCGATGATATGATTAACTTTGCTGAAAGTTCAAAAGATTTAAATATTACAGGTACTGCTCCAGCTGATACAAATATAACAGTTACATATAATCATATAGAAAGTGTTGTTCAAGTTGGAAGTGATGGAAAATGGATAGTAACTTATAGTGCAAGTGAACTTTCCGATAATGGTTATTCAAATATTCTTGTATATACTACTAATGTATTTGGAAATAAAAGTGATATTATTACAAAAAATATAAAAGTGGATAAACTTAGTCCAGTATTGATAATAACTGATAATAAATCAGGAGTTTTAAATCAAACTGATAATGTTGTAACTTTTACATTTGCATTTAATGAACTAATGGACGGTTTTAAGTCAGATGATATCAAGGTTGAAAATGGAAAAAAATCTATATTTAAACAAATAGTTACTGATAAAAAGTGGACTTTAGATGTGATAGCAGATGGTAATAGTACTAAAAATATTATTGTGAGTATCAATAATTCAGATATAAAAGATAAATCAGGAAATAGATTTGAAGGGGATAAATACAACCCATTAGGAAGTCAAGAGGTTGATACAAAAGCTCCAACTTTAAATGTAACAACACCTATTATGATAGATGGTGTTATCTCAAAAAGTGAACAATCAAATGTAACTATCGAAGGAAAAAGCAGTGATGCTAAAACAATATCATTAACTATAGGAGATATTAAAGCAAAGGCAACAGTTAAGGCAGATGGTAGTTGGAAAGCTACAAATATTGACATAAGTTCATTGTCTTCTGGTGTAGTTGTTTTAGTGGTTACTGCTACTGATGAAAACAATAACACAACAACTTTAACTTTAAATGATAAAATATTAAAAGATACACTTAGTCCTACAATATCTGGACTTATTATTCCTACAACCTCTTTACTTAATGAAAATGAATTTAAGATTAGTTTTAAGTTTAATACATATGTAACACTAATGAAAAATACAAATAATATGAAAAATAATTTTATATTAAAAAATGTAGATTTAATATCATATATTTTTAATAGTTCAACTAAAATTTATACTTTTACCTTTAAACCACGAAAAAATAGCCAAGGTAATTTAAGTATCTCATTAAAAGCTAATGTTGTAAAAAGTATCTCAGGAAATGGAAATAAAGTACAAAAGTTATTTGAAAGAGCTTTTAACTCAACACCAGCAACTTTAGCTATCACTTCACATACAAACAATCAGATAATTAGTAGAAATGAAGCTGCTAACTTAACTTTAAGTGGGACAAGTGAAGCAGGAGCAAAAGTTGACTTGAGTGTTGGAACTAATAGTCTTGGAACTACTAGTGCTGATAATACAGGAAATTGGGAAAAATCAACTCTTAATATATTGTTTAATGTAGCCAATATAAATAAAAATATTGTTAAAACTTATACTGGAACTGATGCTTCTCTTACTAGTAGTAAGTGGGCTGATATTAGACATATTTTCGATGGAGATACTACATACAATTCCTCTCATGCTACAGATTTCGGAACAGGGATTGGTAAATCATTTACAACTATATTTAAAGAGGCAACACTGTTAGACCATATGAGAGTATATTGTGGTAATAGTAATGGAAATAGAAACTATGCAAAAGATGTTAAATGGGATTTTTATGATGCTAATAATAAAATAGTTAAAACTATCACAAAAACTAGTTATGATAAAGATTGGTATTATGACCTTAATCTAAATGGATTATCTATTAAAAAGATAATTGCTACAAAAGTAATAAATTCATATCTTAGTATAACTGAGTTGGAAATATATCGTAGTAATCCTACTATCACTGCAAATATCAAAAATAAATTAGGGAATGAAAACTCTATAACTTTAAATTTAAATATTAAAGAAAACCCACAAATAGTTTCTGTAAATATAGATAACGATACTTTAATAGCAGGATCAATTGCAAATGTTACAGTTAATTTCAATAATAGCGTTGATACTACTACATTTACAAAAGAAGATATAAATGCAACAAATACAACTGTAAATAATCTTATATGGAGTGATAATAATAAAATATTAACTGTAACCTTAACACCAATGCAAGATGTAGAAGATATAACAAATACAATTGAAATAGGCGTTAATTGGAAAGATATTAATGGTTTTAATGGTAGTGGATATACAAGTACGAACTATAAAGTTATTACAAAATATACAGAAGTAAACTCAGTCAGTTTTGCTTCACATTTAGCTTTAATTGAGTCATATTATATAGGGGAGAATTTAAAAATAAGAGTTATTTTTAGTAAAGCTGTAGAAGTTACAGGAACTCCTTACTTAAATATCAACCTAGATAGTGTATCTAAAAAGGCAAAATATATAAGCGGAAGCGGTACAAAGGTATTGTATTTTGAATATAGTATACAAAGTAGTGATAGTGCACCAAATGGTATCTCAATAGATGCTGATATAAAGTTAGATTCTAATAGTAATATAAAAGATAAAATAACTCTTGTAAATACAAATAATACTTTTGATGCAATAGAAAAAAATACAAATCATAAAATAGATACAACTAAAGCTGGAATTTATTCTATTACTGTTACATCAACACCAGTCTCATCTTCAACTTATACAAAAGCTGAAAATATAATTTTAGCAGTGAAATTTACCAAAAGTGTAATTGTCACAAATACTCCAACATTAAAGTTAATAGTAGGTGAGGATATAGTTGAGGCTTCATATAAAGATGGAAACAATAGTGATACTATAAATTTCGTATATACAGTTGAAGATAATTCTCTTGATTTAGATGGTATAACTATACCAAAAGATACTATTAGTTTAGGTACAAATGCCAGTATCACAGACTCTAATCAAACAGTTTTCTTAACTAATGCTGAGATATCAAATATAGCTGACCAAAAAGTAAACTCATTTGCCCCTTATATAAAAGATATAAATTTAACTACAACAATATCAGGTTTAAATGAAACAGCAATTATAGGAGATACTCTAAAAGCAAGCTTTACTTTTAACTCATCTATCACCTTACATGGAGATATCTCTCTTAAAGCAAAAATTGGTTTAAAAGATATAATCATGACATATAGCCAAAGCCAAAGTGATAATAACTCTTTGGTATTTATTTATATTATTCAAGAAAATGATAGCTCAAATAGTGGTTTTGGCCTCTTGTCAAATTCTTTATCTCTGGCTATTGGTACAACTTTAGAAAGTACCATAAATAATAAAGATGTAACTTTAGAGCATTTTAATAAAAATAATAATACAAAAATTGATGGTATTAGACCAACTCTTGTAATTAATGCTCCACAAAAAGTAAATAATAATTTCTCAATAAGTGTAACTAGTTCAAAAGATTTAAGTAGTAAAGATGATAGTAAAATTGAAGTTTCCGGTGTCTCAACTTTAAGTGACTCAAAGATCACTGGGTTTAAGAGTGCCACTTTAGATATCAGTACTTTAAATGCAACTGATGGAGAGATAACAGTAACTTTAAAAGAGGGGGCATTTACAGATAAAAATGGTCTTATAAATAAAGAACAAAATGTAACTATTATATTTTATAAAACACCAAAACCAACTATTACTATTGATACACCTACTAATAATTCAAAACATTTAGTTGATGATGGAGTACTTATAACAGGTATTTCAAATATTGAAGATGGTCAAAAAATAACTGCAAAAGTAGATGATATGATAGTTGGAGAATTTGAGGTTAAAAATGGTGAATTTAATGCCACAATTCCTAGAGCTTATTTCTCTAAAAAGTATAGATATGTAAGAGCATATTTTAACAGATCGTCCGGTGTTATAAATCTTACAGAATTTGTAGTTTTAGATCCACAAGGTAAGAAGCTAGAGGTTAATAAGATGGTTAAATTGTTTAAAGAAGTTAATAGCATATATATAGATACAGAATCATTAGGGGATAATTATTCTACAACGGGTGTTATCAATGGAATAAGAGGTACTGATATTAAATATGGAAAAGGTATGGAGTCTTTTCCGGCAGGAGAGTATTATCTTGATTTAGATTTGTTTAATGAGTATTTTATCTCATCAGTTTCATTGGATACTGGTTGGATCGAGGCTAGAAATATTATTATACAAGTATCAAACGATAAAATCACTTGGGATACTATAAAAGATTATAGAGGACATGGTTCAAATATACGAAACCATGATTGGCTAAATCCATTTATGGAAACTAATACTAAAGTAAAATTATATGCTACAGATAAATATGGTACCTCTTCGGTTGAAGTTAGCAGAGATTTAAAAGGTTTTCTAAAACCAACTGCAAAAATTAGTTTAGATAAAACTGTTGTAAAACTTGGGGAAGATATAAATATCTCTATAACTTTAAGTCCAAATACAGATTTAAACAGTTTTGGAAAAGATGATATTATCGCACCAAATGGAACTTTAGGTACTCTGCAAACTGACCCAAATAATGATTATAAAAAATATATAAATTTTACACCAAATATAAATATAAATGATACAACAAATGTAATCACTTTAAAAAATAGTTGGACAAATAAAGCTGGATTTAATGCTTCACAGACAACTAGTAAAAACTATACAGTGGCAACTAAGCCAATGATGATAAATATCACAGATGACCAAGATAAGGTTACAAATAAAAAGATTAAATATACCTTTAAATTATCATCTCCTAGTACTGACTTTACTATAGGGGATATAGATATAGTTCCTGCTACTGCTGTAAAATCAAACTTTAGTGGAAGTGGTGATAGCTATAGCTTAACTGTAACTCCACCAGAAGATTTTGAAGGAGATTTAATTTTAGTAATAGAAGCAGACACAGTAAGTGATACCAATGGTATAGGAAATTTATATTTAGAATATATTCAAAAAGTAAATACTAAAGCTATGCCAAAACCAACTATCAATCATATAGTTGATTTACTTAGTCTTAATAATGATATAAATATCACAGGTTCTGGAAAAATCGGGGCTGCAATTTTAGTAGAGTTTAATGGTATCAAAAAGAGTACAACAGTCTTAAGTGATGGTACTTGGAATTTAACTCTTGGTGTAAATAGCTATTTTGAAGATGATACTTATGATGTAAAAGTTATTATGAGTGATGAGGCAGGAAATAGTAATTTTGAAACCACAACATTTGAAATAGATACAAGTGGTGATGAATCTGCTCAACTTTTTATAGATTCAAATATTATGGCTGATAATATTATCAATCAATTTGAACAGTATAGTATTAAGGTATCTGGAAAAACAAAAAATATTAAAAATGACACAAACTTAACTCTACAGATAGGAACTATTACTAAATCTACTACAGTTATAAATAATATTTGGAGTGTAGATAATATTGATATCTCATCTTTAGCTGATGGAAATATTTCAATAGTTGCCCAACTTGGGACTCTAAACAGAAGTACAAATGTCTTTAAAGATGTATCTGTGATAGTTCCAACTTTTAGTACCTCAAAATTACTTGTAAAGGATGATTTTATTATTACTTTAGAGTTTAATAAAGATATACAAGATTTAAAGAAAGTAGAGTTAGATATTGAAAATGCAACTATATCATCATTAACTAAACTCAATAATAAAAAGTATATTCTTAGTATAGATACAAGTGATACTCAAACTAAAACTATATCTGTATCAATAAAAGAAAATTTAGTTGCCACTGAGATTGGAAATAAAAATTCAAGCGCTAGTATAGAGATAGTCGTAGACCGCACAGCTCCAACCCTAGCTATCACTTCACATACAAACAATCAGATAATTAGTAGAAATGAAGCTAGTAACTTAATTTTAAGTGGGACAAGTGATGCAAATGGTCAAAATGTAACGATTAAAATAGGAGATTCAATACTAGGAACAGCTCCTGTTGCAGATGGTACTTGGAGTAAAAGTGAAATTGTACTTAAAGATAAATACTACAGATATGTAAGATTTTACAGTGATGGTTCAAGTGAGAATGCTGGTAATCATATAGTAGAGATAGAAGTATATGATACAAACGATGTAAATGTAGCAAGAGGTAAAACAGTAAAAGGATATAGAGTCAGCGATAATACATCTATTAGTATAAGTAATAGTTCAAGAATTACTGATGGTTCTAAAACAAACAAAAATGCTTTTGCAGACTTTGGCGCTGGGTATAGATATGTATTGCTTGATTTAGGTAGCTTACATGAACTAAAATCGATTAAAGTATGGAGATATTTTAATGGAAGAAAATATAATAAAACTCATATAAAAGTATCAAATAATAATATTAATTGGGTTAGTCTATATGATGGAAGCACTCCTTATAAAGAATGGAGTGGTGGTAGAAAATTTACAACTATACCTTATACAATGACACGAGGAAACACAACTTTAACTGCAAATGCAAAAGATGAAGCAGGAAATGAGATAGCTAAAGATATTAATTTAAATATTAAAGATAATCCTAAAATTACAAAGATAAATATAACTGATATAACTTTATCTGCAGGGGAAACAGCTGATGTAATATTCAATTTTAATATAGAGATTAATACTTCTACTTTTACAGCTGAAGATTTAATTACACCAAATGCTACTATAGATAACTTTGTATGGAGTAATTCTAATAAAACTTTAACTGCAACTTTAACTCCAATTAATAATATTCAATATGACAATACTAATAAGATTGCAGTTGGACAAGATTGGGAAGATATACATGGTTTCCTTACTAATAGTAACTTTACAAGTCCTAATTATCAAGTTGATACAAAACTTCCATCTTTACAAAATATAGCTATCACTTCAGATGCTGGAGATGACAATATCTATACAATTGGCGATACAATAATCCTTGAAACCACATTTAGTGAAAATGTAACTTCAGCTGATGCTAAAATCAAGATAAATATAGGTGGAGTTGAAAAAGAGTTAGATATAAATACATCAACTGCAAATAAACTGACTTTTAACTATATAGTACAAGATAATGATAATGATACAAATGGTATAAGTGTAGTAGCTAACTCTTTAAGTGGAGATATTAAAGATAATTTTAACAATAGTGCTTCAGCTTTAGCTTTCGCAATTTTATATGATAATGTAAATCATAAAGTAGATACTACACAACCAAAGATAAGTATCTCTTTTACATCAACTCCAAATAGTGATAATACTTATAGCGAAGATGAAAATATCACGATAGATATTAATATCTCAGTACCTGTAGCGGTCTTAGGGACACCTACTCTTGGTTTACAAATAGACTCAACTATTAAAAAAGCTATATATAATTCTATAAGTGATGATAAAAAAACACTGACATTTATATATACAGTTGTAAGTGGAGATTATGATGGAGATGGTATCCAAATATTAGCTAATGCATTATCTCTTAATGACGGTGCTATTTTAGATGAGAACAATAAAGAGTTATTATTAAATTATAGTGGTCTTAATAGTACTTCAAATGTAGATGCTAAAAGTTTAAGTGCAGTTATCACAGCTCCAAGTGTGGTGAATGGTAATTTTAATATCACAGTTACTTTAAATAAATATGTAACTTTAACTACTACTAGTGGTATAGCTGTAGTAAATGGTAGTGTAAGTTCAGTTAAAAGTGCAAATAAAAGAGATTATAATATTAAGATTAGTCCAACTCCAAGTTTCCAAGGGGATTTAAGCATAACTATAGGAGATACTACAGAAATTGTAGAAGTAGACCGCACAGCTCCAACTTTACATGTAAATAAGTATACTCTAGGTAGAAATAAAGCTAATAACTTTACTTTAAGTGGGACAAGTGATGAGATAGGGGGAACTGTAAAGTTAAGTCAAGGTGGTAAAAATTTAGGAACTGCAATAGTTCAAAATGATGGTAGTTGGAAAAAAGAAAATATAAATCTAGGTGTAAGTTCGCCAAGAGCTATAACTAATACATCGACAAATCTTTTAATGATAGATTATATTCCAAATAATAGGAACTTTGTAAGAGTAAGTGGAGGTATTAGTAGTTGGTACTATATGCTATCTGATACTGAAAAAGTAAGTTGGAGAGAAAGCTTTTCTAGTACAACTTTTAGATATAACTTTAAAGATATCTATACAGATGCTAAATTTATTCTAAATTATCAACCAGGTGGGAAGAAAGCTTGGGAGAATAGAAGACCAGGGCAAAGAGTAAAATTTTATCTAAATGATACTTTAGTATATACATCAAGTGTTTCAGGAGAAGAAAATCCTTTTTCACGATTGGTAAATCCTTCAATTAAATTTAATAGAGTTGATTTAGTCTTAAATGGTTCAGGGGCAAGAGTTTCAGAGTTTGAAGTATTTGGTAAATCTGTTGATAAGATAAATCTAAGTGCAAAGGTAGAAGATAAAGTAGGAAATAAGATAACTAAAAATATTACTTTAAATTTTAACGATAAACCTAAACCTAAACCTAAACCTAAACCTAATCCTAAAATCACAGATATAAATATAACTAATACAACTTTATCTGCAGGGGAAACAGCTGATGTAATATTTAATTTTAATATAGAGATTAATACTTCTACTTTTACAGTTGAAGATTTAACTACACCAAATGCTACTATAGATAACTTTGTATGGAGCAACTCTAATAAAACATTAACTGCAACTTTAACACCAATGAATAATATCCAATATGACAATACTAATAAGATTGCAGTTGGACAAGATTGGGAAGGTATATATGGTATATCTGCCAATGGTAACTTTACAAGTCCTAATTATCAAGTTGATACATCAAAGCCATCTTTACAAAATATAGCTATCACTTCAAATGCTGGTATAGACAATATATACCAATTTGGTGATGAGATAATTATAACAGCTCTATTTGATGAAAATGTAAAAGTTTCAAAAGATACGAATATCTCAATAAAAGTTGGAAACACTATTAGACCTGCAATTTTAAAAGATGTAGCAGGTAAAGTAGTTAGATTTAGCTATATAGTACAAGATGGAGACGAAGATACAAATGGTATAAGTGTGGTAGCTAATAGCATTAAAGGTGCTATTGAAGATATTCTTGGTAATAAACCAAGTGAAGATGCTCTGTCTTTTTCAGCTATTAATAATGCAGTTTCACATCAAGTATCAACAACTATGGCAGGGATCAAAAGCCTGAATATCACATCAACACCATCTAATGGAGGAGTATATTATGGTATAGGTAACGATATAAATATCACTGTAGAATTTTCGAAAAATATAACAGTAGCTAATGTAGATACTAATAATAAACCATATATCATCATTAATGTAGGTGGAATTGGAAAGTTTGCTTATTTTAATTCATCTAGTGATTCAAATATGATATTTACCTATAAAGTTCAAGAAGCTGATCTAGATAATGATGGTATTAGTGTACCAAAAGGTGACATTGAATTAAATAGTGCTACAGTTAAAAGTGATGGAGTAAGTGCAAATATTACATATTATGATAGAGAATTAAACGATAATTCATCTCATAAGGTAGATGCAGTAAAACCAACTCTTATTATCACTCAGTATCCAACTGTAGTTAATGATGCTTTTAAAATCACAGTTAAAGCAAATGAGCTAATACAAAATCTAGATTCTAATTATATAAGTGCTGATAATGATGTAAAGATGACTGGATATGAGAGTGATGATGATAAAAAATCATTTA
>CBDETN010000011.1:0-14804 GCA_965242915.1 Arcobacteraceae bacterium | reverse complement strand
TGTGAAGTTAATGCTTTAAAGAGATGGTTAAATAATTTTACAAATCCTACTAATAAAAAGTTAATAATTTTAGGTGATGATTTGTATTCAAGAGAACCTATGATTAAAAAAGTATTAGATAAAAAGCATTCATATGTATTTGTAGCTAAGCCAACATCTCATAAATATCTTTATGAACAAATTGATATGATTAAAAATCTTGATACTTGTGATACTAAAAAACTATCAAAAATGATTAATGGTAAAAAGCAAACTTTCATATATAAGAGCCACTTGCAAATTAACAAAAAAGCTCATAATTTAATTTATTTTGTTCAAAAAAGCTGAAATCTAATTTCAGATAAGTTATAATTTTATATCCTAAAATTTAACAGAAAAGAGATTCAACTTATGACAAATATTTTACCAAAATTATCTACAAACCTATCTAAAATGTGGACTAAAATTCTAAACCTTGAAAATTGTTTATTTCCTGAAATAAAAGAACAATTAGGAACATTAAGTACCAAAGAAGAGAAACTAATAAAGATTTTAGACTTTGCTCAAATTGAAAAGAATGTAACAGTTGTAACTATTACAAACATTCCAAAAGATAGAATAGAGATAGCAAGAGCAATGATTGCTAAATCTGTTTACAATATGCAAACAACAAGAGATTTAATTGATAGACTTCATAGCGATAGAGTATTACGAGTATTGTGTGGATGGAGGTATAAAATAGATATTCCAAGTGAAGCTAAATTTAGTAGGGTATTCAAAGAATTGAGTGATTTACAAATAGCTCAAAAAACTCATAAAAAGTTTGTTAATGAATATTTATCGGATACAGTTTTTATGTACAATGCAACAGATGCTGCTATGATACCACTTAGAGAAAAACCTGTAAAGATTAAGAAAGAAGAAAAGCCTAAAAATAAGGTCGGACGACCTAAGAAAGGTGAAAAGAGAGAGCCTGTAAAACCAAAGATTTTAGAACTACAAAAAGAGATGAAAACTACTAAAAAGATGTTATCTTTAGTATCTACTGTTTGTGGTGTTGGTGTCAAACAAAATTCTAAAGGTAACAGAGAGATTACAATAGGTGGTAAACTTCATATTAGTGCAGTAGATGGAGATATACCAATAGCAGCATTCTATTCAGGTGCAAATGTTCATGATAGTTCAGTAGCACTTCCACTTATCAATGAAACTGGTAAAAGAGTGATGTATCTTCGTGATTTACTTGATGCTGGGTATGACAGCGATATAATTAGAGAGTATTCTGAAAAACTAAATCATAAACCAATTATAGATATAAATCCCAAGAACTCAAAAGAATTAAAACAAAAGATTCAACTTATCAAAGATGAAAAAGTAAAATTTGAATTTTTAAATTTACCTAAATCATCAGATGAACACCACTACAATCAAAGAAGTATGGTTGAAAGAGTAAATAAATATTTAAAAGATGACTTTGGATGTAATACAATTTATTATCAAGGAGCTACAAAAGTAGCTTCTGTTTTATCATTTGGAATTTTATCTGTTTGTATTCATCAAAGTTTAAAACTCATTACATGACTTTTATTAAAAATAATAGAAAAATCTTCAATTTTATAGTCAAAATCATAAAGTATGGAGAAAAAATATGATTTTTTAAGGAATTTACTAAATTTAGTGTAAACTACGCAAAGAAAAATAAATAATCATTTTTTTAAAACTAAAAGTGATGAAAATAAAAAATTAGCTATTGAGTATTATTGAATTTGCAAGTGGCTCTGATAAATTAGCTATTAAAAATCCAAATGGAGATACACAACATCCACCACAAGAAGTAAACTGGTGTGAGATTATTGTTACCAATGATAGTAGTAGAAAACTATATCATAATAGCTTTGTTACTGATATATCTTTGAATGTAAATAATGTTATAGATATAGCTACAGCAGGTAGAACTAGATGGAAAATCGAAAATGAAAATAATAATACTTTAAAAACTAAAGGCTATCATTTAGACCATAACTTTGGTCATGGAAAAGAAAATTTATCTAAAACACTTTGTAGCCTTAATATATTAGCTTTCTTATTTCATACAGTACAAGAACTTGATGATGATTTATATATGGAACTTCGTGATAATATTGGTATCAGAGAAGAGTTCTTTGTAGGTATTAATTTTTTAACAACAATGTTTAATTTTAAAAGCTTTAATAAAATGTTGGAATATATACTTATTGCTCGCCAGACCGAAGAGAATGTAGATATGAAGGGGTATGTTGTGTAAAGTATATTTGGGTTAGAATTGCTGACTATTTGTAAAGTTGGACTATTTTCTTGTTTTTTGGTATAATTGCGAAAAAATAGGATATATTAGTTTGATAGAATTAAGCAAAAAAATATCTAGTTTAGCAGGTAGAACAAACGCTCAATATGGGCTTATAAAAGAGGGTGATAGAGTACTTGTTGGTTTTTCAGGTGGAAAAGATTCAACTACTTTAATACATGCTTTAAATCATTTAAAAAGAGTTGCTCCTTACGATTTTGAATTTAAAGCAATAACGGTAACCTATGGTATAGGAGAACAAGTTCAATTTTTAGTAGCTCACTGTAAAAAATATGAAATTGAGCATGAAATTATTGATACAGAAATTTATGAACTTGCTGGTGAAAAAATTAGAAAAAATTCATCATTTTGTTCTTTCTTTTCAAGAATGAGAAGAGGGTATATTTATTCAACTGCTTTAGAGCAAGGGTATAATAAAATAGCTCTTGGTCATCATTTAGATGATGCAATGGAATCATTTTTTATGAATTTTTTATATAATGGAACTTTACGTTCCATGCCTCCAATTTATAAAGCTGAAAATGGTTTAGATGTAATTCGTCCTTTAATCATGTGTAGAGAGAGACAATTAAGAGCTTTTGTTAGTTTGAATGAAATCATGGTTATTGGTGATGAAGCCTGTCCTGCAATGAGATTTGATATTAAAATGCCACATGTAAGACAAAGCACTAAAAAACTTTTAGCTCAAATGGAAGAAGAAAACCCACAAATGTTTCTTTCAATGAAAGCAGCTTTTAAAAATATTCAAACTTCAACTTTTTTTACTGATGAACTACTAAAAAGAAACTAGAATTATGAAAATTTTAATCTCTTCATGTTTATTAGGTGAAAATGTAAGATATGATGGAGGCAACTCTTCAGTTGCTTTTGGAAGTAGTTTTACTTTTTCACAAAAAGAACTTTTCATGGATATCATTTGTGAAAATGAAATCTACTCTTTTTGTCCAGAAGTTTCAGGAGGTTTAGATATTCCAAGAGAAGCATCTGAAATAACAAGCATAGAAAAACCTTTTAAAGTTGAAATAAAAACAAAAAAAAGATATAACTATAAATTTGGGACTGTAAATCTAACTGTGTAAATCCAAAAATATGATTATTTAGACTTAATTAAAAAAAATGGGTGCTTACTTTTTTACTTTTTCTTATAATTGACTAAATAATAATCTACCAAATGCAGCTTCAAACCTTTATTCAATCCTCGATGTAAACTAATCATATTTTTCATGTGTGAAAATACTCCACCTTCAAGTGTATTTGTAGTATTTGAAATAGATAATTTTCTGTAGTTTTTATATGTAAAGATGTCAAGTTTCACCACGTTGTACCATTTCAAAAGCAATATTTTTAAACACATCTGGTAAAATCTTAAATATTTCAGGTTTCGTTTGAAACCAACTTTGAACTGCATCAAATGGAGTTCTTACTTTTAATTCTTTTTTTAAAGAACCATGTCTTCTATTGAAGTTGTAGTATATCAAAAATTTATTTAAATCTTTTTTAACATCATCCCAAATAATTCCATACCAAATTAGACAACAAGCTAAATTGTTCTATAATTAGGTACTTACAAGCGAAAAAGCAACACTCAAAGATTTCACCCATCGGGTGTAACTTTTTCCAAAACGAGAGAATTATAATGCAAACAGTCTTAAATTTCAAACTAGAATCTACAAACGAGAAATTAACACCAAGAACAGGTGTAATAATACTTGGAGAATATCTCAAAGGTATGAACCTTGAGATACTCTGTAATACAAATTTACCAAAAGCTAAACGCAATAATGGTTACTCTGCATTTGAGTTTATTTATCCTTTAATTTTGATGCTACACAGCGGCGGTCGCTTTCTTGATGATATCAAAGAGATAAAAGTGGATAAGGCACTTGCAACACTTTTGAAAATTAAAAATATTCCAACAGTAAATGCCTTCTCAAAATATCTTCGTAAGCATGGAACTGATGGTGAAGAGGGTATAAGAAAAATAAACAAGAAGTTTCTCAAACAGTTTCTAAAAAGTGTTGAGAATGAAAAGTTGATATTAGATATAGATGCTACATTTATTGAAGCTCATAAGAATACAGCAAAGTGGTCATACAAAAATGCTCCTGGGTATATGCCTATGGTAGGACATATTAATGGAGGCTATGTAATAGACGTAGACTTTCGAGAAGGGAATGAAGCACCTGCAAGCAAAAATTTAGAGTTTATTAAACAATGTATATTACAACTACCACTTGGTAAAAAGTTCGATAGATTCAGAGCAGATAGTGCATCCTGTCAAGCTGATATATTCAACTACTGTGAAGAGAAAAATATACTATTTACAGTTACTGCAAAAAAGAATAAAAATGTGTTTGAATCAATTAAAAGTATTAAAGATAAAGAGTGGCTAACTTTCTCAAAGAGAGAAAAAGTAGCAGAGTTTACCCATACTATGCAAGATACAAAGAATGCCTTTAGAATGATTGTTATCAAAAAAGATATAACACCAACCCTCCCTACACTTGAAGGTTATATTGGCGATGAAGTAATGATGCAACATCAAGATGAAATCTTTTACTGTATTGCTACGAATGACAATGATTTAACTCCAACAGAGATAATTAAACTTCATCATCAAAGAGGTGAAACAAGTGAAAATAAAATTAAAGAGCTCAAAAATGGTTTCAATATGAGCTATCTTCCAAGTTCAAATCTTCAAGCGAATGCTTTTTATTTTTACATTGGCACTTTGGCTTACAATCTCTTTTTACTTTTTAAACAAATACTCGAAAAGAATTTACAAAAACACACAATTAAAACTATTAGATACAAACTTTACAATATCGCTGCTAAGATTATCACTCATGCAAGAGAAAGCATACTAAAGGTGAATGAGGAGTTTATTAATCTCTTACAAAGCATACGTCAAAAAGCTTATGAAGAGAGTTTTAAATGACGGTAAACCTAAACCTAGCAAACACCTTGATAAGCACAATGAAATTTATTCAAACAAGAGAGTATTGTCAAAAAATAGCGAATATTACACAGAATATACAAAATTTAACACCGATGGAGAAAAATAAATATAAAAGATAAATTTATAGTCCTCCCTTGTCAAGACCACTTAACCAAGTTTTCTTATTCCAAATACCTATGATACTTTTTGTAACAATTTACTATCTAAATTATTAATAGCTTTAAAATATACCTATTTGGTGTCTTATTTCCAATAGGTGCTTCTGGATTTAAAAAAAGTATAATTTCTATGAATTTGGAGGTGTATAATATGTTATGGAATTATTTGGGATACATGTAATGGTGAAATTCATATTATTCCTGAGCTGCAAAAATCACTCCATACTTTATTTGGAGTATCAATAATTACTTGATTTTTATCATTTTTAAACTCTTTCAATAAGTATGGATATTTATAATGTTCTTTATTTGGTATAGTGGTCTTCTTTGTAGGACACCATATCACTTTCTAAAAAGACACCCTAGCGGTTAACAAAAAGACACCGTATCACTTTTTATCTGGACACTTTTAATAAAAAAGTGATAGGAAAGTTTAAATTAAGTTTTCTAAAAACTGTTTTTTCCAGTTTTTTAAACTTACTGGTAAAACTTCGTAATGACTTGCAATCTCATTTATAGTTTTCTCTGCCTCTAAAACCTCAAGAACTAACTTTGATTTAAATTCTGCACTATATGTTTTTCTTTTTGTACTCATTTTTATTTATCCCTATATTTTGTATTTTATTCTATCATTTAGAATAAGAATACTTGGTTAACTGGTTTGTTTTTCTAGGGACATTATATTTATAGCCTAATTAGGTGCTTCTGGATTTAAAAAAAGTATAATTTCTATGAATTTGGAGGTGTATAATATGTTATGGAATTATTTGGGATACATGTAATGGTGAAATTCATATTATTCCTGAGCTGCAAAAATCACTCCCATCTGGACACCATATCACTTTCTAAAAAGACACCCTAGCGGTTAACAAAAAGACACCGTATCACTTTTTATCTGGACACTTTTAATAAAAAAGTGATAGGAAAGTTTAAATTAAGTTTATTTGCTGGATTAAAACTAATTTAAGTTTGAGATATTCTCCATATTAAACTACATGTTTAGTCCCTAATTCTCATGGAGTCAGCTATTATTTTATAAAAGGAGTAGATTTATGGGAAATATACAACACTCTAATGCCAAGACGACGCCAAGAATTCGAAAAGAAATACAAGAGTCTCAAGAGACAATCACAGAGTTAGCTGCAAGATTGTTCCTTAATCCAAAAACAGTAACAAAATGGAAGAATGCCAATAGAATCACTGATAAAAAAAGTGGACCGACGATAGCAAGGTCAACAGTACTAAGTCAAGAAGAAGAACAAATAATTTGTGAGTTTAGAAGAGTTACCAAGTTTGCACTAGATGATGTTTTTATAGCCCTGATGGATGAGATACCTAAAATGACAAGGTCAAACTTACACAGATGCTTGCAACGTCATGGATTAAGCCGTTTGCCCAAAGAACCCCGTGATAAAACAGAAAAAAAGAAGTTCAAAGAGTATGATATAGGATATGTCCATATAGATATTTCAGAAGTTCATAGTGAAGAAGGCAAAGCCTATATGTTCGTAGCTATAGATCGTGCTACTAAGTATACTTATGTGGAAATTCATGAAAGAATGACTCAGGCTATCGCTTGTTCATTCTTAGAAAACTTTATACAAGATATACCTTTTAAAATCCATACTATTTTAACAGATAATGGAGCTCAATTTACTTATGCACTTCTAAGTGAACATTTAAGACCAAAAGATAAGATTCATCCTTTTGATATAGTATGCCAAAAGTATAAAATAGAACACCGTTTGACTAAGTTTAGACATCCCTGGACTAATGGTCAGGTAGAAGTGATGAATAAAGTTCTTAAAGACCATACTGTGAAACTTTTTCATTATGAGACCTTAAAAGCTCTAAAGTTACACTTGATGAGCTTTCTTCTTTTATATAATTATCAGAAAAAACTCAAAGCTTTAAAGTATAAAACACCTTATGATACAATGTCTCAAATATTCAGGAAAAACCCAGAGTACTTTAAGTTGAATCCTTTGAGTAAGTCTTTGGGACTAAACAATTACACTTCTAAAAATATTAGGAGTGTATCAATGAGGAGAGTTTTAATGAAACAGATTAAAGAGATACTAAAATTAAAGTATCAAATGGATTTCTCATATAGGAGAATAGCAAAGAGTCTTGGTGTATCTAGATCTGCTGCAGCTGAATATTGTAGAAGATTTGAGATATTACCAGATAAACTGGAAGATTTTTTATTGCATGATGAAGATATTATGTATAAAATGCTTTTCCCTGAACAAACTATATTACACAGGCAATCTTTAAGACCTAAACCTGATGTTGAATATATTGATAAAGAAATTCGTAAAAAAGGTGTTACATATCTATTGTTATGGCAAGAGTATAAAGAGCAGAATCCTGATGGTTATGGATACACTCAATTTAAAACTTATTATCATAAATATAAAAAGAAATTAAACCCATCAATGAGACAAATACACTTAAATGGTGAAAAATTATTTGTAGATTATAGTGGTGTTACTGTTCCTATTTATAATAGTAAAACAGGAGTTATTTCAAAAGCTCAAATATTTGTAGCAGTATTAGGAGCATCAGGTTATACATATGTAGATGCAACACCTAGTCAAAAGCAAGAATACTTTATAAAGTCGCACACAAAAGCTTTTAACTTCTTTGGAGGAGTACCTAAAATATTAGTACCAGATAACCTAAAAAGTGCAGTTATTTCAAATAATAAAGATGGGATTGTTTTAAATGAAAGTTATAAAGCAATGGCAAATCATTATGGGTGTGTAATTGAACCAGCAAGACCATATAAACCAAAAGATAAAGCAAAAGCAGAACAAGGAATTCAAGCAATTCAAAGATGGATATTAGCCGTTCTTCGGCATAGAAAATTCTTTGATGTTGAAGAACTTAATGATGCTATATCTCCATTGCTTGATATTTATAACTCTAAGGTTATGAAACGATTAAAGAAAAGTAGAGATACTTTATTTAAAGAGTTAGATGAACCATACTTGCAACCACTAGCAGCTAATCAATATATTTATAAAGAGTTTAAAATAGCAACTGTAAATATAGATTATCATATAGAGCTTCAAAGTGCTAGATACTCAGTACCATTTAAATATTTAGGAGAAAAAGTAGAGGTAAGATACTCAACATCTACAGTTGAGATTTATCATAAATCAAAGCTAATTGCCACACATCCAAGATATTATGATAGTGAATATTCAACTATTAAAGAGCACCAACCTGAAAATCATCAATATCAAGATGCGAAGTTTAATCCTGGAAGATATTTAAACTGGGCAAAAAGTATAGGGGTTCAAACTGTAGAGTTTACAAAGATGAAATTAGAACAAGAGCAATTTCCATCATATGCATACAGAAAACTAAATGCCATTCTTTCATTGGCAAAACAATATGAAAAATATGAAGTTGATTTAGCTTTAGGATATGCAATGAGTATTAATGCCACTACAGTTGCATCTATAAAATCAATATTATCAAAAAAGCTTTATTATAAAAAGCCTGCTAATAATATTATAAATATAGCACAAAATAACCACAGTAATATTCGTGGTAATACAGAATATAAATAAAAAGGATAGAAAAAAATGAACCAAGAAACAGTAACAAATAAAATGAGTGAATTAAAATTAGAAGGCTTTAAAACAGCATACTTACGACAAATTGAAGATAGAAATTATGATAAATTATCATTTAATGAGAAACTCTACAACCTACTTGAAGCCCAAGAGATACATCAGCACAACAGAAGGATTAAACTTAATTTTAATATATCAAAAATAAAAGATAAGCAAGCAACTTTAGAAGATTTAGTTTATAAGCAAACAAGAGGTTTAAATAAAGAACAAATTTTAGGATTAGCAAATATGGACTTTATAAGAAATTATCAAAATATTATCATTACAGGTAAAACAGGAACTGGTAAATCTTATCTCGCACAAGCACTAGCTAATCGTTCTATCATGGATGGATTTAAAGCTTATTATATTAGAGTTCCTACAATACTTGAAGATATATCAATCGCAAGAGCAGATGGAACATATACAAATTTCTTACGAAAACTTAGCAAATATAGTATTCTTATTTTAGATGACTTTGGAATAAATCCATTATCAGCTGATGATGCTACAAATTTATTAGAAATTATAGAAAGTAGAGTTGACTTATCATCAATAATTCTCACCTCTCAACTTCCTGTATCACAGTGGTATGATTATTTAAATAATGATACTGTTGCTGATGCAATATTAGATAGGATTGTACATTCTTCACATAGAGTTGAACTAAAAGGTACATCAATGAGAAAAATTATGTCAAAAATAAATTAACACTTGGACACTTTATGCTAAAATGTTGTTAGAGAATATTTCAAATTTGTAAGTGTCCAAGTGTTTGTGATACGGTGTCTTTGTTGAGTGATATTTGTAGTATATCTACAAATATTTTAACTATCTCATTTTTAATATCTTGTTTTATAGGATTTACCATAGGTACATAAAATAAATTACTTCTATTATAATTAAGTAGTTTACATTGTTTTACAACTGAAATTATTTTACTATCTGTTTTATCTGCTAACTCTTTTTTATAGCTAGAGTCCAAGCTCTTTAACTTTCCCACAGCCCACTCATTCTCTACAGTTAATTGACCTACTACTTTTGCATATTCATCAAGTTTTGCTTTTAATTTTATATTTTCTTCTTTATATTCTTTTTACTTGCAATTTGTGTTAATGTTTTGTCTTCTTTTAAAAGCTCTAGTACTAATCTTGTTTTGAATTCAGCACTATAAACTGTTCTTGTTCTGCTCATATTATTATCCTCTATTTTTATTGTTTAATTTTACTATTTTAAGAATTAAACTTTAGAAAAAATTGTTTGTTTTTCTTGGGGTAGTATAATCTTTCATTAAGTCGAAAATGTAGATTTGTCTTAGTATATCTTTAAAAAATAAAGTACCTAATTTATCTCTTTGTTTACCATAAAAAGTTAAATCACATATTAGATTTATTGCAATCTTTACAAAAGTATCTTTTAATTTCTTTTTTTGAAGCCTCTATTTTGAGTATTTTTAAAAGTTGTAATATATGCATATTTTAGAGCTTTTTTATAATTCATTGTAAATAGTCCTTTTTAAACTCTTATAGTATTGCATTTAGCTTATGTTTTTATGTGCCTATTTCTTTTTTATTAAGCCAATTTTTTACTCTTTTAATTTTATTTGATTAAGTCTATTAAAGAATATGCAATAATTAACATTAAAATACCTGTAGAAATATCAAGTACTTTCCAAGTAATAGGTTTTTTAAATATTGGAATTAATAACCTTGCTCCAAAACCTAAACTTACAAACCAAACTGTTGAGGCTAAAACGGTACCAAGAAGAAAATATATTTTTACACTATTTTCTATATTTGCACCAATTCCACCAATAAGTAAAATAGTATCAAGATAGGTATGAGGATTTAAATAAGTAAATATAAAAAGTAAAGTTAATACTTGTTTGAGAGGATTAATCTTTACTTCGAGCCACTTGCAAATTCAATAATACTCAATAGCTAATTTTTTATTTTCATCACTTTTAGTTTTAAAAAAATGATTATTTATTTTTCTTTGCGTAGTTTACACTAAATTTAGTAAATTTCTTAAAAAATCATATTTTTTCTCCATACTTTATGGTTTTGACTATAAAATTGAAGATTTTTCTATTATTTTTAATAAAAGTCATGTAATGAGTTTTAAACTTTGATGAATACAAACAGATAAAATTCCAAATGATAAAACAGAAGCTACTTTTGTAGCTCCTTGATAATAAATTGTATTACATCCAAAGTCATCTTTTAAATATTTATTTACTCTTTCAACCATACTTCTTTGATTGTAGTGGTGTTCATCTGATGATTTAGGTAAATTTAAAAATTCAAATTTTACTTTTTCATCTTTGATAAGTTGAATCTTTTGTTTTAATTCTTTTGAGTTCTTGGGATTTATATCTATAATTGCTTTATGATTTAGTTTTTCAGAAAACTCTCTAATTATATCGCTGTCATACCCAGCATCAAGTAAATCACGAAGATACATCACTCTTTTACCAGTTTCATTGATAAGTGGAAGTGCTACTGAACTATCATGAACATTTGCACCTGAATAGAATGCTGCTATTGGTATATCTCCATCTACTGCACTAATATGAAGTTTACCACCTATTGTAATCTCTCTGTTACCTTTAGAATTTTGTTTGACACCAACACCACAAACAGTAGATACTAAAGATAACATCTTTTTAGTAGTTTTCATCTCTTTTTGTAGTTCTAAAATCTTTGGTTTTACAGGCTCTCTCTTTTCACCTTTCTTAGGTCGTCCGACCTTATTTTTAGGCTTTTCTTCTTTCTTAATCTTTACAGGTTTTTCTCTAAGTGGTATCATAGCAGCATCTGTTGCATTGTACATAAAAACTGTATCCGATAAATATTCATTAACAAACTTTTTATGAGTTTTTTGAGCTATTTGTAAATCACTCAATTCTTTGAATACCCTACTAAATTTAGCTTCACTTGGAATATCTATTTTATACCTCCATCCACACAATACTCGTAATACTCTATCGCTATGAAGTCTATCAATTAAATCTCTTGTTGTTTGCATATTGTAAACAGATTTAGCAATCATTGCTCTTGCTATCTCTTCTCTGTCTTTTGGAATGTTTGTAATAGTTACAACTGTTACATTCTTTTCAATTTGAGCAAAGTCTAAAATCTTTATTAGTTTCTCTTCTTTGGTACTTAATGTTCCTAATTGTTCTTTTATTTCAAGAAACAAACAATTTTCAAGGTTTAGAATTTTAGTCCACATATTTGAAAGATTTGAAGATGATTTTGGTAAAATATTTGTCATAAGTTGAATCTCTTTTCTGTTAAATTTTATGGTATAAAATTATAACTTATTGAAATTAGATTTCAACTTTTTTGAACAAAATAAATTAAATTATGAGCTTTTTTGTTAATTTGCAAGTGGCTCCTTCATTATCTATTTTTAAACTCTCATTTTTAAAAGCTGATTTAAAAGAAGTAAAAGCATAAAAAGTTAAAAAATTATCCCAAAAATACCAATTGAGTTTATAAGTAGTTGATTACCTTGAATAAAAAAACCAAGCCCTAAAACACCTGCTGAGATTAATAAAAAATCTGAGATAATACAAAAAAGAATAGCTTTTAATACATGCTGTTTTAATAAACCAAGTTTTAAAATATATGCATTTTGGCCCCCAATTGCAACAATCAAAGAAATCGTTACAATAAAGTCTTGAAAATATATATCAAGAAACAATTAAATATGCCTTCGCAAGATTTACAACTCCACTTACAATAAACTGTACTGAAATAGCTCCTAGAATCAAACCCATAAGTTTAGTGATAATATTTTGTCCCATAATACCTAAATATTTTTTTATATAAATAGAGTTTTTAAATGCTAAATAAATAATAAGTGCATTTATTAAAAAAGCAACTACAATAGCACTAACATCTACAAAATTTTGTGCATCTTGTTTAAAAATTATAATAGTTGTAAATAGACCTGGCCCAAAAGTAATTGGAATACCAATAGGAATAACAGATAAATCTTCTTGCTCTTTTGAGTCTTGTTCTTCTTCTTTAATCTGTTTTTTATTTTTCTTAGAATCATTAACCATTTGGAGTGCAGTTAAAAAGAGAACTACTCCACCCATTACTTTTAAAGAATGTTGATCTATTCCAAAAAGTTTTAAAATAAAATCTCCACTAATAAGTACAACAAAAAAAGCGATAATAATCGTAACAGTTGCTTTAAAAGCAACAACACTCATCTCTTGTTTTATAATGTTTGAACTAACTAAAGCAAGTAGTAAAGCACTTACCCCAATTGGATTTATTATTGCAAAAAATGTAATTGAGTTTTGCAATAATAAATCAAAAAAACTAGACATTATTAATTCATCCCACCTTTTGCTTCCATTCGTTGCTCTAATTTATGACCTATATAACTTAAAATTGATGTAATTGTTAAATATACTAAAGCAATTACAATCCAAGTTTCAAAAGGTGAAAAAGTATTTGCAACTATCTCTTTTCCAACTTTAGTAAGATCAGTAATTGAAATTACAGATACTAAAGAAGAATCTTTTACAAGAGCAATTATCTCTCCAACAAGTGTAGGTAAAGCTCTTTTAAAAGCTTGTGGTAAAATAATATGTCTCATAGCTTGAAAGTTAGAAATCCCTAAAGATTTAGCAGCCTCCATCTGACCTTTATCAATAGATTGAATAGCCCCTCTTAAAACTTCAGCCATATATGCCCCAAAAAATATTCCTAAGGCTAAAACTCCAGCAACAAACCTTTCTAACTCAAAAATATTTGCAACTATAAAATAAAATAAAAATATTTGAACAAGAAGAGGAGTACCTCTTACAATGGTTATATAAACAGTAGCAATATCTTTAAAAAACTGATAGGAAGATAACTTCATAAAAGCAACAACAATTCCAATTATAGAAGCTATAATTGCTGCAAAAAATGATATTTTTAGAGTAATCCACAGGCCTTGCAATATAGGACCTGCCATTTCTTCTGATTTTGAAGCAATAAAATCACCTTCATAGATATCTTCACCAACTTTATAATCAAAAGCATAATTACTATCTAATTCTAACTTTACTTTCTCATCAATTTTTTCTATATAATAAACACCATTTTCTAAAATTAATTTACCATCAACTGGTGCTTCAACTGAAGTTATTTCTGTATAAACAAAATAATCAGGTATTGAGTTCCATTTCCAAACATAATTCATATTTGCAGCTGCTACGTATAAAAAATATCCTAAAATTAGATAAAACGCTAGAGCAATTAAATGCCCTAATGTTTTATTTTGTACTAATAGTTGTTTTCTTGTAGACATACTTATTGAACTCTTTTAAGCCATTTAGTATCAACTAACCATTTTTTATATAAGTGATCTGAAAATCCAACTATTTTATCCTCTTGCATCTGTCTTAAGAAGCTATTTAACCAGTTAAGAAAATCAGGATCACCTTTTCTAATAGCCCATCCTAATGGTTCATATGTTAATGGAACATCTAAATGAATAAGCCTACCTTTACCTTTATCTGACATAAATAGAACATTATACGGTTGATCATAAACAAAAGCATCGACTCTTCCACTTAATAACTCAGCAGTACAATCTGATTCTGTTTCAAATGTTAGGATTTTTGCTTTTTTATAAAACTTTCTAGTTGCAATTTCTCCTGTAACTCCTAGTTTAGTAACGATTGTATATTCACGTTTATCTAAATCTTTTGCAGTTTTAATTTTACCCTC
>CBDETN010000010.1:0-33487 GCA_965242915.1 Arcobacteraceae bacterium | reverse complement strand
TGTTGTAGTTGAGTCTGGTGCTAATGATTCTAAGCTTAATCCTGCAAATTTACATTAAGTCCTTCTTCAGCTTTTTCATCACTTAAATCATAAAACTTCTGAATAAGTAAGATTTTAAACATTAATATTTGATCATATGCTTGTACTCCACATACATTTTTACTTCCTGTTCCATTCTTCTTTAATACAGGTCTTAATTTATTAAAATCTATTATAGAATCTAATTGTTTTAAAAAAGAATCTACATATTCTAATCTATCATTAAGAGCATAATCTGAAAAAGAGAGGTTTGAATCTTTAAATGCCAATTTATTACCTTTTTGCTTAAATATCTTTAATTTATGGGCACCTCTAAAAACCCAAGCACCTTAAAACAATAATTTAGATAAAATATTTAATTATATAACATTCATAAAGGCTTCAAAATGACGGGATTATTTGACTTAGAATATCATGAAAATAAAATCAAAGAGTATCAACCTCCTTTGTCTAAATTAGATAAAGTGATAAACTGGGAACTATTTAGGAATCCAATTGAAAAAGCTCTATATGTTGAACCAAAAGGTGCTGGTGGAAGACCTGCATATGATAAGCTAATGATGTTTAAAATTCTAATTCTACAAAAGTATTATAATTTAAGTGATGAACAAGCAGAGTTTCAGATAAATGACAGAACATCATTTAAACAATTCCTAAATTTAAAAATAACAGATAAGATACCTGACGAAAAAACAATATGGCATTTTAAAGAACAATTAGCAAATAAAAACCTATCTCAAACATTATTTGAGTTATTTGCTAAACAACTCATTACCCAAGGTGTTATTGCGAAAGAAGGAAGTATGATAGATGCTTCCTTTGTAGATGTACCAAGACAAAGAAACAGTAGAGGTGATAATTCAGATATTAAAAAAGGTGCTATTCCTATTGCATTTTCTAAAAAAGATAAAAAAGGGAATCGTTCTAAAGTATTTCAAAAAGATTGTGATGCAAGATGGATGACAAAAGCAGGTGAAAGACATTATGGATATAAAGATCATATAAATGCAGATGAGAAAACTAAATTAATTACTAAATATAGTGTTTCAAGTGCAGCACCACATGATTCAACTGAAATAAAAAATATTATAGACATAACAGATAAAAGGTTACATGCAGACAGTGCATATAGAAGTAAAGAAATAGAAGAGTTTTTAGAAAAGAATGAATGTAAAAGCTTTGTTCATGAAAAAGGATATAGAGGTAAGCCACTTAGCAATACCCAAAAAGAGTCAAATCATATTAAATCTAAAATTAGAGCAAGGGTTGAGCATATATTTGGATTTATGACAAACTCTATGAATGATGCCTTACATATGAGATCCATAGGATTAAAAAGAATTAAATCATCCATAGGATTTTTAAATCTTACATATAACCTATTTAGATATGAACAAATAATCAGACTAGAAAAGGTAAAAGTCAAGTAAAATGAAAGAAGATTATAGAAATTTTACTAAACTTTATCCAATAATGTGTGAAGTTTACTAAGATTTTTAATAAAATTGAATTTGAAGATAAGATATGTTTCCAAAAATTTAATTAAATGGATGAAAAAGTTGTTTTTAGAGGTGCCCTTAAATATGAATTTAAAGAATAATAAAATTTTTGTACTATTTTGCACAATATCAGTAGTGTTTTTATGGTCTGGAAATTTTATATTTATTAAATTCGTACTTAATGAATTTGACGTTTATACGGCACTGTTTTATAGGCTCTTATTGGTTTTTTTAATTCTATTTCCATTTGTTAGAAAACCTAAAAATAAAGATTTATTGTTTTTACTAATTACTACAATTGTATTGGTGCCTGGACATTATGGTTTATTGTTTTTATCACTTAAGTATACACAAAGCGTTGGGGCTATTTCTGTTGTTATTCAATTGGCAATTCCTTTTAGTATTTTATTATCTTGGTTTTTATTTGCTGATTCCCCTGGCAAATTAAGACTAAGTGGATTAAGTATTGCTTTTGTAGGTATTCTAATAATGTTTTATAAACCAAGTGCATTAAATAATATTACGGCTTTATTGATAGCATGTGCATCTGCTTTTTGTCTAGGGCTATATTTTGTTTTAATAAAGAAGTTAAAAGATTTATCATCATTAAGTATTATTGCATATACGTCCCTATTTGGGCTTCCTTTTTTGTATATGTTAATGATCTATAATGATGAGTCTCTTTTAAGTATTTTGCAAATTAAAAATAATATTTCTTGGTTTTCATTTTTTTATACAGTCATTGCTGGAAGTATTTTAGGACATGGTATTTGGGCTTGGTTAGTTAAATGGCAAAATATATCATTTATTTCGCCATTTTTACTTTTAGTTCCAATGATAGCTGTTTATCTTTCTGCCTTAGTTTTTAGTGAAAATATAACAATAAAATTTTTAATGATATCAAGTGTAATTATTTTTGGAATTTTTTTAGTATTTATAGCAAAAAAGAATTAAAGGAGAATAAATGAAGATGGTTCGGTAAAAGATGTATCGTTTTTTATGTGTTCCTTCATTTGTTCTTGCAATAAATGAAAAAATAAATGTTCCAAACTTGGGTAAAATTTCTTATGATTTAGCTTATGGTGGAGCTTTTTATGCTTATAAAATAGGGCTTAATCTTAAAAAGGATAATTATGATAAAATAATATCTTATGGGAAAATAATAAAAGAAACTATAATAAAAAATAAAGATGATATCAAACATCCATTTGAATATGATTTAAGTTTTTTATATGGCACTATTTTTATAAGTAATAAATCCGCACATCATTCAAAAAATGTTTGTGTTTTGCAAATGGCGGAGTAGATAGAAGTCTTACTGGTTCTGGTGTTTGTGGACGTGTTGCAATACATTATAAAAAACTGAAATTTCAAAAGATGAAAAAATTGTAATTGAAAGTATTTTAGATACTACTTTGTAAGTATCTGTTATAAAAGATATAAAATATAGGCCTTATGATGCAATAATTCCACAAGTAAGAGGGAATGCATTTGTTATAGGTAAACATACATTTATTATAAATGAAGAAGATGAATTAAAATACGGATTTTTTTAAGATAAAAGGAATAATATGCCAGAAAATAACCTATCAAGTAAAGCTTATATATTATTAGAAGAATTACTTGTAACATTAGAGCTTGAACCAAGTAAAACATATAGCGAAAAAAAATTAATGCTTTTAACTGATACATCAAGAACACCTTTAAGAGAAGCTTTATTAAAACTATCTCATCAAAATTTGATTAATATAATTCCTAGACATGGAATTGAAATTTCTGATATTAATATGGCTAATCAATTAGCAATTTTAGAAACTAGAAAAGTTTTAGATAACTTATTAATCTCTCGTGCTACTAAATATGCAATTCCAAGTGAAAAAGAAAAAATCTGTGAGTTTAAAATATCTATGCAAAAAGCAGTTGATAATAAAGATATAAAAGAATATTTAAGAATTGATAAAAAACTTGATAATACAATTTTTAAAGCAGCACGTAATGAATTTGCTTCAAATGCTACAAGTTCACTTCATATAAGATCTAGAAGATTTTGGTATTACTATAAAGGCTTAGAAGATTTAGAAAAATCTGCAAAGGTTCATATGCAGCTAATTGATGCGATTATTTCATCTAATGAAAAAGAAGCTTTAGAGCTTAGTGATAAAATAATCAACAACCTAATTGATGTTGTAAAAAAGTATATGAATATATAAAATAGGCTTAATGAAAAAATTAAGAGATCTAATTGATTACTTTACCTTATAACTAACAAGATAATCATCAAGCATTTTTAACTTCAAATTTTTAGTAAAACCATTATGTATTTTTAATAGTTTTTTCATTGGTGAAAATACTTCACCATCAATAGAATTTGTTGTGTTATGAATAGTAATATTTTTATGATTTTTGTATGTAAATAAATATGGTAAATTTGTTATCAAACTTCTATATGCAGATCTAAGAGACCACTGCACAGTAACACTCTAAAATAAATCTCAACCAAGCCTTTAGTTAAGGTATTTAAAGGCTATTTTTAGCTATAATTACACATATAAATTAAAGATATTTAAGCAAAAAGGTAATAAATTGGCATTTAAAGATTCAAACCTCTCTTTTTCAGATTATGCTCTTAATGATAGATTAGAATATGTAGATTCTTTTTTAAAACAATTAGATTCTATAATAGATTTTAATAAATTAAGACCTGTATTAAAGAAGAATGGAACAGGAAGTAAAAATGTATGTGGAGTACAAGCATATGATCAAATATTAATGTTTAAAATCTTACTTATTCAGAAGTTTTATGATTTAAGTGATGAAAAAGCTGAAGAAGGACTTAATGTAAATTTACTTTATATGAAATTTGCAGGATTAAGCTTAGAATCATTAGCACCAGACTCAACTACAACAGGTAGATTTAGAAATTCTTTAATTAAAAATAATCTTCATGGTAAACTTTTTACAAATATTAATAAGCAACTTGAAAAGGCAGGATTAATAGCAACAGGTGGTAAAGATGTACTGGTAGATGCAACATTAACAAAGTCTCATAATAATAGAATCAAAAATAAAAATAAAGAACAAAAAAGTGAAAGTAGACAAAAGGTTGAAGCTTTAAATAAAGCGATAGATGTACTTATTGAAGAAGAATTACAAAAGAAAAAACCATCATCAAAACAAATATCAAGATTATTAAAAAAGAAATCTTATAACTCTTAAAAATGAAGAACTTGATGAGATTCAAAATAAAGATACTAAAGATATTGAAACTTCAAAAAAGATAATTGAAGATGATAGTTATGAGCATAAACAAAAGATAGATAAAGATGTAAGAACAGGTTATCAAGCAGGTAAAAAACAATATGCAACAGGATATAAGAATCATATATCAACAGATGCAGATTCAGGAGCTATTTTAGAAACAATGACAACATTTGCCAATACCTCAGATATATCTACCGTTGATACATTTGTTGAAAAATTAGGTGATGATATTAAATCATCAGGTGCAGATAAAGCTTATAAATCAGAAGCTATTGATGAACTACTAAAAGAAAAAGATATTAAAAATAATGTTTGTCTTAAAGAGAGAAATAAAATGAGTGATGAAGATAGAAAGAATCAAAGAGAAAATGAAAAACCAAAACATAAAATCAGAGCAAAAGTTGAACATTCATTTGCTTTAATAAAAACCAGCATGAAACAATCCACAACAAGGTTTACAGGACTGCTCAGGAATAATATGAATTTCACCATTACATGTATAGCTGCCAACCTAAAACTATTTGCCCATAAGAAAATAAAGGCACAAAACGTAAGAATAAGATGATAAAGAGAGGAAAGAATAGAGCAAATTCAATTAGAATTAGGAATAAATATAGATTTGAGATGATAATTTATGATAAATATTTTTTAAAAATTGAAAAAATAAAATTTTATAGATCTTTTTAGTTGTGCTGTGGTCTCATAATTATACATCCATTATCTTCATTTTCATAATCTCTTAAAAATGATTTTATTGTTTTCCATAATTTAGTCTCATCATCAAAGCTATCATCAAGTAATAGATTTTTTGTAAATACATCATGGCTTTTCCCAGTAAGTTTAGCTAATTTTATCATCTCTATTTTCTCAAATGAACTTAACGCATAATCTTGATAATATTCTTGTAAACAACTCATAAAATTCCTTAGTATTAAGAGTATATATTATATCTAAATAGTGGTTTCAAAGTGCTTGTAAATACGATGAATAAAGGGTTTATTGGTAATTTATAAAGTATATTTTTGTAGGTTTTAAGGATCATATTAGCAAGTTAAATATAATAATTTTAATCAATATTGTAACAATTCTATTAAATCTTAAAATTTAGATTATCGTAACATCAGATTTTAACTTAGAATTGTTTAAATTATAAGTATGAATTTATGTTACCACTCCAGTTTAAAATTGGATTGAAACACAGATGCAAACGATTGAAATTAAGAAACATAAAACCTAAAAATGGAAATTTTAAATATAGGGCACCTCTAAAAACAACTTTTTCATCCATTTAATTAAATTTTTGGAAACATATCTTATCTTCAAATTCAATTTTATTAAAAATCTTACTAAACTTCACACATTATTGGATAAAGTTTAGTAAAATTTCTATAATTTTCTTTCATTTTACTTGACTTTTACCTTTTCTAGTCTGATTATTTGTTCATATCTAAATAGGTTATATGTAAGATTTAAAAATCCTATGGATGATTTAATTCTTTTTAATCCTATGGATCTCATATGTAAGGCATCATTCATAGAGTTTGTCATAAATCCAAATATATGCTCAACCCTTGCTCTAATTTTAGATTTAATATGATTTGACTCTTTTTGGGTATTGCTAAGTGGCTTACCTCTATATCCTTTTTCATGAACAAAGCTTTTACATTCATTCTTTTCTAAAAACTCTTCTATCTCCTTACTTCTATATGCACTGTCTGCATGTAACCTTTTATCTGTTATGTCTATAATATTTTTTATTTCAGTTGAATCATGTGGTGCTGCACTTGAAACACTATATTTAGTAATTAATTTAGTTTTCTCATCTGCATTTATATGATCTTTATATCCATAATGTCTTTCACCTGCTTTTGTCATCCATCTTGCATCACAATCTTTTTGAAATACTTTAGAACGATTCCCTTTTTTATCTTTTTTAGAAAATGCAATAGGAATAGCACCTTTTTTAATATCTGAATTATCACCTCTACTGTTTCTTTGTCTTGGTACATCTACAAAGGAAGCATCTATCATACTTCCTTCTTTCGCAATAACACCTTGGGTAATGAGTTGTTTAGCAAATAACTCAAATAATGTTTGAGATAGGTTTTTATTTGCTAATTGTTCTTTAAAATGCCATATTGTTTTTTCGTCAGGTATCTTATCTGTTATTTTTAAATTTAGGAATTGTTTAAATGATGTTCTGTCATTTATCTGAAACTCTGCTTGTTCATCACTTAAATTATAATACTTTTGTAGAATTAGAATTTTAAACATCATTAGCTTATCATATGCAGGTCTTCCACCAGCACCTTTTGGTTCAACATATAGAGCTTTTTCAATTGGATTCCTAAATAGTTCCCAGTTTATCACTTTATCTAATTTAGACAAAGGAGGTTGATACTCTTTGATTTTATTTTCATGATATTCTAAGTCAAATAATCCCGTCATTTTGAAGCCTTTATGAATGTTATATAATTAGATATTTTATCTAAATTATTGTTTTAAGGTGCTTGGGTTTTTAGAGGTGCCCATAAATTAAAGATATTTAAGCAAAAAGGTAATAAATTGGCATTTAAAGATTCAAACCTCTCTTTTTCAGATTATGCTCTTAATGATAGATTAGAATATGTAGATTCTTTTTTAAAACAATTAGATTCTATAATAGATTTTAATAAATTAAGACCTGTATTAAAGAAGAATGGAACAGGAAGTAAAAATGTATGTGGAGTACAAGCATATGATCAAATATTAATGTTTAAAATCTTACTTAGTCAGTCCTGAAAAACCAAACAATCCCTTATTTTAAGGGGTTTATCATCACTTTATAGCTATAATATCAACATAAAAAATATAGTAAAATTACGATAAACTCGTAAAATCAACTAAAAAGTGGTCGAAATATGCAAAAAAATCTCTTCAGTGGTTCTTTTATGGATATGCTAGATTCAAAAGATTCTTTAATCGTTTTAGCAGATACTTTTCCTTGGTCGAAAATAGAATCTAAATTTAAAAAATATTATAAAAATGATAAAGTAGGAAGACCTAATAAGCCTATTAGATTAATGGTAGGATTATTACTTCTAAAACAGCTAAAAAACTTATCCGATGAAAGAATTGTTGAAGAGTGGAAGCAGAACCCTTACTTACAATATTTTTGTGGTTTTACTGAATATACACCTAGCTTACCTTGTCATGCAACAGAGTTAGTAAAATTTAGAAATAGAATTGGTAAAGATGGATTTGAATTTATTTTTAAATGCAGTGTTGAGTTACATGGGGATAATGCTAAAGAATCACAAGTAATAGTTGATAGTACAGTACAAGAGAGTAATATGACTTTTCCCACAGATGGTAAGTTAGCTATTAAAATAATAGTGAAACTATTAAAAATAGCAAAAAAAGAAAATATTAAATTAAGACGAAGTTTTATCAAAGAAATTAAAGAATTACGAATTCAACTAAGATTTTTTAGACATCCAAAGAAACTCAAAAAAGCACTTGGAGCTATGAAAAGATTAAGAGCAATTGCAATGATAGTTTTACGAGATATAGATAGAAAGTTTGATGATAATTTAGAGCTTCATAATAAATATGCACACTCTTTTTACCTTTTTAATAGAGTTTTAAAACAAGAGAAAAATACTCCCAATAAAATATATTCACTTCATGAGATAGATGCTTATGCAATTAATAAAGGCAAAGACCATAAAGGATATGAATTTGGAACTAAAGCTTCAATAGTTACTACTAAAACTACTTCTATCATTATAGGAGTATCTGCACATAAAACGAATATACATGATTCTAAAACTTTAGATGAAGTACTTGCTAATGCAATATCAAATATTGGAGATAAAGTTATCACAGAAGCTATCTGTGATAGAGGATATAGAGGAACAAAAGAAGTAACAATAAATAATAATACTATTTCAATATCAATACCAGGGCTAAGATTAAAAAGAGACAGTAAAGAACAAATCAATATTAAAAGAGAGAAGTTTAAACGAAGAGCTGCTATTGAGCCAATCATTGGTCATATGAAATCTGATTATAGAATGGAGAGAAATTATTTAAAAGGTTTTAAAGGGGATGAAATAAATCTCTTACTCTCAGCTACTGCCTTTAATCTTAAAAAGTGGATGAATATCTACTTTTATGCACTTTTTATACAAGATTTTAATCTAGTACTAGAATCTACACAAGAGATACAAAGATTAACATCTTTATATCAACTATTGTTGATAATAAAATTTAGGTTTTTATAAAATATGATTGAATTAAAATTAGATTACTCTTTTTAAAGTGGTTTTTTCAGGACTGACTATGTATTATATCTAAATAGTGGTTTCAAAATGCTTGTAAATACGATAAACAAAGGGTTTATTGGTAATTTATAAAGTATATTTTTGTAGGTTTTAAGGATCATATTAGCAAGTTAAATATAATAATTTTAATCAATATTGTAACAATTCTATTAAATCTTAAAATTTAGATTATCGTAACATCAGATAATAAAATATCAATCTTAAGGTATAGAAATTGGATTTTCGTTGGTAGAATATAAAATTTAATACTTTTAGTTATAATGGTACATGAAAAAAATATTAGTAATCCTTGATGGTATAGTTGCAAAAAAACTCATGCAACGAATTTTTGAAGCAAATAGCCGTGATAATAGTTATGATATTGTTTATATGAATGATTCGATATTACCTAAACAGAAAGCTTCAAATTTTACATTTTATAAGTTCGACCCAACTTCTGAATCTAAATTAGCAATGGTATTGGATAAAAATGTTCACTCAGAAGCACTAGTTTCATTAAATTCAAAAGATGAAATATTAAATGTAATTAAAAATATCAAAGCAAATAAAAGTAATCTTCAAATCACAATTTTAGACTATTGGGGTATTGAATTAGAAGATCCTTATGTAAGTATTTATAAGGGAATTGAAGTTTTGGCTAATGGTATGGTTGAGAGATTACCAAATATGCCAGTTATGGCTCAGAATATTGGTCTTAAGCAAGGTGAGATTATGGAAATTACGATTCCCTTTGGTAGCTCATATGCTTATAGATATATTGGTTCAATTGAACAAAATGAGTGGAAAATATTTGGTTTATATAGAAATCAGCATCTTATAAACATTAAATTTTCACTAATTTTAAAACCAAATGATATAATTTTGGTTATTGGAAAACCAACTGTACTAATGCAAGTTTATAATGCAATAGGCAAATCACAAGGTCAATTTCCTATGCCTTTTGGTCATAATATATATTTATATCTTGATCTTTATTTGTATAATAAGCAAAGAGTAATTGATATAATTGCAGAAGTTATATATTTAAATAAAAGATTAAAAAATAAAAAACTTATTGTAAGAATTACAAGACCTACAACGGTTGGAATAATGAACTTAATAAAATATAGTTTTAGTGATAATGATAGTATTGAAATCAAAATGGATTATCATGATTTAGGAATGATAAAACTTCTTAAAGGTGATGTAAAAACTTTTGATATTGGAATGTTGATTTTAGCAAATGAGATGTTTAAGAATAAAAAAAATATTAAAGATGTTTTAGATTTTAAAATTCCTATTTTTAAATTAGGCAATGACTTAGTTGGGGGAATTAAAAAAACTGTTGTTTTAATCAATGATGTAAACTCTTATGAGCAGATATCTCCTGTAGTTTTTGATGTTTCTAGTCAACTGAAAACAAAAACAAGAATATTTGATATGGATCCAATAGGTCATAATGAAGATAAAACTAGATTACTTGATCATTTTGAAAATTTAGCAAAAATATTTAATCAAAAAGTTGAAATAATATCAGACGAAAAAAATCCAATTAGAGAGCTAAAGAAACAGACAAATACCTTGCAAGTATTACCTTTAAAAGAGGATATGTTTAATAAAAGATTTTCTTGGAAATTTTTATATACAAATCCTGATTTAATCTCTTTTGATTTAAAAAAATATAGTCAACTATTAATACCAATTATAGAAAAATAAGGGAAAAAATGAAATTTGAACAATATCCATTTGAAAGATTAAATGAATTATTAGCAGATATTACTCCTAATAAAGAGTATGACTTAGTAGCTTTAACTATAGGTGAACCTAAATTTAAGACTCCTTCTTTTATCCAAGAAGCTTTAAAAAATTCAACATCATTTTTACAAAAATACCCTGCGAGTAGGGGTTTACCTGAACTTAAAGAAGCTATGATAAATTTTGTACAATTAAGATTTAACGTACAATTAAAAATGAATCAACTAATTCCTACATTTGGAACAAGAGAAGTTCTTTTTAACTTCCCTCAATTTGCTTTATTTGATATAAAAAAACCAACAATTGCTTTTACAAACCCTTTTTACCAAATTTATGAAGGAGCTGCGCTTGCTAGTAGGGCGGAAGTTATTCATATTGATTTAACTAAGGAAAATAACTTTAAAGCAAATCTTAGTGATAAAGAGTTGGAAAAATGTGATTTAGTAATATTAAATTACCCAAATAATCCAACATCAGCTGAAATGACTAAAGATGAGTTAGCTGTATGGGTTAAAAAAGCTTTAGAGTTTGATTTTATTTTAATAAATGATGAGTGCTATTCTGAAATATATTTTAATGAAAATGATAAACCAGCTTCATTATTAGAAGCTAGTATAGATGTTGGAAATAAAGAGTTTAAAAATATCTTAGTTATGAACTCAGTTTCAAAAAGAAGCTCTGCTCCAGGGCTAAGAAGTGGTTTTATTGCAGGAGATGAAGATATCTTAAAAGCTTATATGAAATATAGAACTTATGTAGGTTGTGCTTCACCTATTCCTTTACAAAAAGCAGCAATGCTTGCTTGGAATGATCAAGACCATGTAGAAAAGTTTAGAAAAATATATAGAAAAAACTTTGAACTAGCAAGAGATATTTTAGGAACAAAAATACCAAAAGCAACATTTTATATCTGGCTTGAGGTAGAAGATGAATTAGAGTTTACAAAAAATCTATTTAAAGAAAAACATGTAAAAGTATTACCTGGAAGTTTTTTAGGACGAAATGGTATTGGAAAAAATTATGTAAGAATTGCTTTAGTTGAAAATGAACATAAAACTAAAGAAATACTATTAAGACTTAAGGATTTTATTGATGCATAAAGAGCAACTTCAAGAAGCAAGAACAAATCCAGAGTTTTTGAAATATTTAGAAAAGACAAAAACTGATGCAATAAGTACAAAAAATATATCTGCTCTTTACGAAGTATTAGATTCTTTTTTAGATATAGATGAAACAAAAATTAATGAAGTTTATAAAAATATTTTACAAATTACTTTTGATGAGGTTCAAATAATTATAGATGAAAATAAAAAACTTAATCTTGAAGATGATAATCTTTTTTATGTAAGAGCTTTTTATGAACATGCAATTGAAAAGTGGAGTTATAATAACTTCGATGGGGCAAAAAATTTATTATTTGTTTTATCAAATATTTTAGATGATGATATTTTATTATCTTCTTTAAATGCACATCTTATTGCCCTATCAACAAATACAAGTTTAGATAATTTTTATAAAAAAGATGTAAACTTAGAAACTTATGGGGATAATGAAACATATGGATATTTTATAACAGAGTTTAATTATGACTTAAAAGAATATTTAGAATTAAATAAAGAGACTCTTAAAAAGAGTATAAAAAATTAAAACATTTATTGGATAAATAATGAAAGTACATTTTATAGGAATAGGTGGAATTGGACTTTCAGCATTAGCTAGATTTTTAAAAAACGATGGTTATGAAGTTTCTGGTTCTGATACAAAAAGTTCACCAATCACACAAGAATTAGTAAATGAAGGTATTAAAGTATCCTGTCCTCAAAGTGTTGATAATATAGATGAAAATTTTGACTTAGTAATTTATTCAGCAGCAGTAACTGATGAAAACCCAGAACTAATAGAAGCTAGATTAAAACAAATAAGAACACTTTCAAGAAAAGAAGCTTTACCAATCATTTTAGGAGATAAAAAGAACTATTGTGTTGCAGGAGCTCATGGAAAATCTACAACAACTGCAATTTTAGCTTCCATTCTAAACTCTTCTGCTTTAATTGGTGCGATTTCTAAAGATTTTGGTTCAAACTTTAGATATATGAGTGATATACTTGCTTTTGAAGCCGATGAATCTGATGCTAGTTTTTTATTATCAAATCCTTATTGTGCAATTGTTACAAATGCTGAGCCTGAACATATGGAGTATTACCATTATGATTATGATAAATTTTTTGAATCATATGAAAAATTTATAGATTTGGCAAAAGTAAGAGTTTTAAATGGAGAAGATGAATATATAAAAAAATTAAATATAAAAAAAGCTACATTTTTATATCCAAGTGTTGATATAAAAAATCTTGCATATTTATTAAAAGATGGGGAGCCTACTACTAAATTTGATTTAAAAGATTATGGTTCTTTTGAAGTTTGGGGTTTTGGTTATCATATTGCAATTGATGCTTCTTTAGCGATAATAGCAGCTTTAAATGAAATAAGTATTGAAGTAATTAGAGAAAATCTAAAAAATTATATTGGTATTAAAAAAAGATTTGATATTGTTCAAAAAAATAAAAAAATGGTAGTGATTGATGATTACGCTCATCATCCAACTGAGATTGAAGCTACATTAAAATCAGTAGAAATTTATGATAATCTTACAAATATGAATAGAAGAGTTGTTATTTGGCAACCACATAAATACTCTCGAACAAATGATAATTTAGAGGGTTTTAAAAAATGTTTTAAGAGATGTGATGAACTTGTAATTTTACCAATTTGGACAATTCCAGGTGAACAAAAAATAGATATAGATTTTCAAAAAGAGTTTGCTCAATATAATCCAATATTTGCCGAAAGTTTAAGAGCAAATGAAGATAAAGT
This sequence comes from Arcobacteraceae bacterium, assembly GCA_965242915.1. Lineage (GTDB taxonomy): Bacteria > Campylobacterota > Campylobacteria > Campylobacterales > Arcobacteraceae > CAJXII01. The sequence continues at coordinate 19,755 of CBDETN010000010.1, read as the reverse complement.
AGAATTAATGAAAGATGGAGAAGTTTTTAAGACTTTTGAAGATGGTATTATATTAGGTGTTGGAGCTGGAGATATAACTTATCAATTAAGACATAATTAAAATTTAATTTTTTATAAAGTGAGCCACTTGCAAATTCACAAAAAAGCTCATAATTTAATTCATTTTTGTTACAAAAAGTTGAAATCTAATTTCAGATAAGTTATAATTTTATACCATAAAATTTAACAGAAAAGAGATTCAACTTATGACAAATATTTTACCAAAATTATCTACAAACCTATCTAAAATGTGGACTAAAATTCTAAACCTTGAAAATTGTTTGTTTCCTGAAATAAAAGAACAATTAGGAACATTAAGTACCAAAGAAGAGAAACTAATAAAGATTTTAGACTTTGCTCAAATTGAAAAGAATGTAACAGTTGTAACTATTACAAACATTCCAAAAGATAGAATAGAGATAGCAAGAGCAATGATTGCTAAATCTGTTTACAATATGCAAACAACAAGAGATTTAATTGATAGACTTCATAGCGATAGAGTATTACGAGTATTGTGTGGATGGAGGTATAAAATAGATATTCCAAGTGAAGCTAAATTTAGTAGGGTATTCAAAGAATTGAGTGATTTACAAATAGCTCAAAAAACTCATAAAAAGTTTGTTAATGAATATTTATCGGATACAGTTTTTATGTACAATGCAACAGATGCTGCTATGATACCACTTAGAGAAAAACCTGTAAAGATTGAGAAAGAAGAAAAGCCTAAAAATAAGGTCGGACGACCTAAGAAAGGTGAAAAGAGAGAGCCTGTAAAACCAAAGATTTTAGAACTACAAAAAGAGATGAAAACTACTAAAAAGATGTTATCTTTAGTATCTACTGTTTGTGGTGTTGGTGTCAAACAAAATTCTAAAGGTAACAGAGAGATTACAATAGGTGGTAAACTTCATATTAGTGCAGTAGATGGAGATATACCAATAGCAGCATTCTATTCAGGTGCAAATGTTCATGATAGTTCAGTAGCACTTCCACTTATCAATGAAACTGGTAAAAGAGTGATGTATCTTCGTGATTTACTTGATGCTTGGTATGACAGCGATATAATTAGAGAGTATTCTGAAAAACTAAATCATAAACCAATTATAGATATAAATCCCAAGAACTCAAAAGAATTAAAACAAAAGATTCAACTTATCAAAGATGAAAAAGTAAAATTTGAATTTTTAAATTTACCTAAATCATCAGATGAACACCACTACAATCAAAGAAGTATGGTTGAAAGAGTAAATAAATATTTAAAAGATGACTTTGGATGTAATACAATTTATTATCAAGGAGCTACAAAAGTAGCTTCTGTTTTATCATTTGGAATTTTATCTGTTTGTATTCATCAAAGTTTAAAACTCATTACATGACTTTTATTAAAAATAATAGAAAAATCTTCAATTTTATAGTCAAAATCATAAAGTATGGAGAAAAAATATGATTTTTTAAGAAATTTACTAAATTTAGTGTAAACTACGCAAAGAAAAATAAATAATCATTTTTTTAAAACTAAAAGTGATGAAAATAAAAAATTAGCTATTGAGTATTATTGAATTTGCAAGTGGCTCAAAACTTTTTACAAATATTAATAAGCAACTTGAAAAGGCAGGATTAATAGCAACAGGTGGTAAAGATGTACTGGTAGATGCAACATTAACAAAGTCTCATAATAATAGAATCAAAAATAAAAATAAAGAACAAAAAAGTGAAAGTAGACAAAAGGTTGAAGCTTTAAATAAAGCGATAGATATACTTATTGAAGAAGAATTACAAAAGAAAAAACCATCATCAAAACAAATATCAAGATTATTAAAAAAGAAATCTTATAACTCTAAAACTCTTAAAAATGAAGAACTTGATGAGATTCAAAATAAAGATACTAAAGATATTGAAACTTCAAAAAAGATAATTGAAAATGAAGATGATAGTTATGAGCATAAACAAAAGATAGATAAAGATGTAAGAACAGGTTATCAAGCAGGTAAAAAACAATATGCAACAGGATATAAGAATCATATATCAACAGATGCAGATTCAGGAGCTATTTTAGAAACAATGACAACATTTGCCAATACCTCAGATATATCTACCGTTGATACATTTGTTGAAAAATTAGGTGATGATATTAAATCATTAGGTGCAGATAAAGCTTATAAATCAGAAGCTATTGATGAACTACTAAAAGAAAAAGATATTAAAAATAATGTTTGTCTTAAAGAGAGAAATAAAATGAGTGATGAAGATAGAAAGAATCAAAGAGAAAATGAAAAACCAAAACATAAAATCAGAGCAAAAGTTGAACATTCATTTGCTTTAATAAAAACCAGCATGAAACAATCCACAACAAGGTTTATAGGACTGCTCAGGAATAATATGAATTTCACCATTACATGTATAGCTGCCAACCTAAAACTATTTGCCCATAAGAAAATAAAGGCACAAAACGTAAGAATAAGATGATAAAGAGAGGAAAGAATAGAGCAAATTCAATTAGAATTAGGAATAAATATAGATTTGAGATGATAATTTATGATAAATATTTTTTAAAACGAGAGTGTAAACTCATCTGTGTAAACCAACCAATTATCCTCTAACTACTTTGTATATTTTTCCATAATTTCGCTGAAAAATATACATAGTTGAGGATAAATCTCTGAGCAATTTCTAACTCTTGACCTTTTCCATTTATTTTGAACCTCTTTAGTTGATAAATACATTACCTTAAAAGCTGAGTCTACTGTTGGGCAAGATCCTTTTGATTTTGTCTTTCTTTTAATTGTTGAATTAAGTGATTCTATTGGATTTGTTGTATAAATTAGCTTTTTAATAGCTTCTGGATATTTATAAAAAGTAGCTAATTCATCCCAATGATTTAGCCAAGATTGCTTGATATGAGGGTATTTTTCTCCCCAAATATCGTGAAATTCATTTAGGTTTTCTAAGGCATGTTCTTCTGAAATAGCAGTATAAACTGATTTTAAATCATTTGCAATTGCTTTTCTGTCTTTTTTAAGAAACAAACTTTAATGAGCTTCTAATTTGATGCACGATACATCACTGTATCTCTGCTTTAAGATAATTGGCTTGTATCGCTTCATTAAAACCATTTAGACCATCTATGGCAAAGATAAGAACATCTTCAACTCCTCTGTTCTTAATTTCATTAAGTAAGAAGAGCCAATATTTACTAGTTTCATTATTACCAATCCAAATTCCTATTATTTCTTTACTACCTTCTGCTGTAATTCCTAGCATAATATAAGCAGCTACATTTTTAACAACTCTATCTATTCTTATTTTAAGAATAGTTGCATCCATAAAAATGATTGGATACATTTGGTCTAAAGCTCTATTTTGCCAATCTTTTGCAAGTTCTAATACTTTATTAGTCATATTAGATATTGTTTCTGCTGAAAGTTCATATCCATATAAATCATCAAGATGTAATTGAATATCCCTTACACTCATGCCTTTGGCATAAAGTGATATTATTAAATTGAGAGTTCCTTCAAGAATTGTTTCTCTTTTTTTTATTAGTTGTGGTTCAAAACTAGAATCTCTGTCTCTTGGGATTTCTAAATCAACTTGACCATATTTGGAATTGAGTTTCTTTTTGTTATAACCATTTCTTGAGTTTGTGTTTTTTGAGATTTGGTTCTTTTCATAACCTAAGTGCGAAGTTAATTCTTCTTGTGCAGTTTCTTGTAAAACTTCTTTTAACATTGATTTAAATTCATTCTCTAATGATTCTAAACCTGTAAAAGTACCATCTTTTATTTGTTTCTTTAATTCTTCTAAATTTAATATTGGGAACCTCTAAAAACAACTTTCTAATTTGTTTAAATCATTTTTAACTTAATTTTTAAAATTTATCACACGCGAAACTTGATTTACTATAAAATTCTACTAAAAATTATAATGATCTTTGTGAGTTTTTGTAAAATCTCTATGATTTCATATATTTTTACATAACTTTCACTTTTTGCAATCTAACTAACTGTTCATATCTAAAGAGATTATATGTAAGATTTAAAAATCCTATAGATGACTTGATTCGTTTTATCCCAATGGACTTCATATGTAAGGCATCATTCATAGAGTTTGTCATAAATCCAAATATATGTTCTACTCTTGCTCTAATTTTAGATTTTATGTTATTTGAATCTTTTTGTTCATCTGTTAAAGGACTACCTCTGTAACCTTTTTCATGCACAAAGCTTTTGCAATTTTTATCTTCTAGAAATTCTTCTATCTCTTTACTCCTGTAAGCACTATCTGCATGAAGTTTATTATCTGTTTCATCAATGATATTTTTAATTTCAGTAGAATCATGAGGAGCAGCACTTGTAACACTATATTTAGTTATGAATTTAGTTTTTTCATCTGCGTTAATATGGTCTTTATATCCATAGTGTCGTTCACTTGATTTAGTCATCCAACTTGCATCAGTATCTTTTTGGCATAACTTGCTTCGTTTACCATTGTTATCTTTTCTGGCAAATTTTAAAGGTATAGCACCTTTTTTAATATCAGCATTATCTTCTTTAGAATTTCTTTGTCTAGGAACATCTACAAATGAAGCATCTATCATACTTCCCTCTTTTGCTATAATACCTTTATTTATAAGTTGTTTAGTAAATAGTTCAAATAATGTTAAAGATAAATTCTTATTTGATAGCTGTTCTTTGAAATGCCAAATAGTTTTTTCATCAGGTATTTTATCTCCAATTTTCAATTCTAAAAATTGTTTGAATGATGTTCTATCATTTATTTGAAATTCTGTTTGTTCATCACTTAAATTATAGTATTTTTGTAATATTAAAATTTTAAACATCATTATCTTATCGTATGATGGCCTACCACCAGCACCTTTAGGTTCTACGTATAAAGCCTTCTCTATTGGTTCTCTAAACATATTCCAATCTACAACTTTATCTAATTTTGTTAGTGGTGGTTGATATTCTTTTATTTTTCTCTCATGAAATTCTAAATCAAATAATCCTTGCATTTATAAAGCCTTTTGAGTGATATTTAATATCTATTTTAACTAAATCTTGATTTTAAATTGCTTAGGTTGGGTAGTTTTTAGAGATGCCTATAAATAAGAAAGCGATAGCTTAACAACATAATTGTAAAATCTTTACAGCAAATAAGGATTTTAAAAATGCCACAAGTCTATCACTCTAATGCCAGAACAAACCAGCATGTAAGAGAAATAATACAACAATCTAATTTAACAAATGTTGAATTAGCAAATAATTATAATGTGAATGTTAAAACTATCGCCAAGCATAAAAATAGAGATTTTTTAAATGATAAAAGTTCAAGACCAAAAAGAATCCATTATGCTCTAACACCTTTAGAAAAAGAGTTAATTAAAGTAGTCAGAACAATGACTTGGATGGAGTTAGATGACTTAGCAGATACAATCGTTGATATTATTCCAAATGCAAATAGAAGTAATGTTTATCGTACTTTAAAAGCCTTTGATATAAATAGAGTTCCACAAGAGCAAAAAGAAAAAGCTAAAAAGTTCAAAGAGTATGAGCCTGGTTATTTACATATAGATGTAACTTATTTACCAAAGTTTGACAAGCAAAAATATTACCTATTTGTAGCAATAGACAGGGCTACAAGGCTACTTTACTATAAAGTGTATGAGAATAAGACAGCAGCAAATGCAGTATCTTTTCTAAAAGAATGTAAAGAATTTTTTCCATTTTACTTAACACATATTTTAACAGACAATGGATTAGAGTTCACAGACAAATGGGCAAGAGGAAAAGGTTTTGTAAGTGGTAATCATAAGTTTGATGTAGAGTGTAAAGATGATGAGATAGAACATAGGCTAACAGCTCCATACACACCTCAAACTAACGCAATGGTAGAAAGAGTAAACGGAACTATTAAAAATGCTACAATTAAAGCAGAAGAGTATGACAATATTGATGATGTTAAAAAAGATTTAAATAAATTTTTGATATACTACAACTTCAATAGAAGACATGGTTCTTTAAAAAAAAGAATTAAAAGTTAGAACTCCATTTGATGCAGTTCAAAGTTGGTTTCAAACGAAACCTGAAATATTTAAGATTTTACCAGATGTGTTTCAACATATTGCTTTTGAAATGGTACAACGTGGTGAAACTTGACAGCTATGAAATCTAAACTTGAGGCTAGTAAAGATTTAAAGAAAATTGTATCAAGATTAACTCATACTACTCAAAAGAATTTAACTCAAAAGTTAGATGATTGGTATGATGAATATCAAGTATTTTTAGATGAAAAAACAATCTCAAAGACCACTGGTAAACTTCATTATACTCATCCAAGAATTCGAGCTGCATATAGAAGTTTAAGAACTAACCTTCCTTATCTTTTTACCTATAAAAATCATAAGAATTTAACAATATCAAATACAACAAATGCACTCGAAGGTGGAGTATTCTCACATATGAAAAATATGATTAGTTTGCATCGTGGTTTGAGTAAAAGTTTGAAGTCGAATTTAGTGGATTATTATCTTGTAAACTATAAAAAAAATAGGAGATTATGCACCCATATTTTTAATTAAGTCACAATTTATACATATTTTAGAGCTTTTTTACAATCATTTGTAAATAAACCTTTGTTTACTCCCAATATACCATAGTTTAAACGATGTTTTATGCACCCATTTTTTTAATTAAGTCCACAATTTCATCTAATTTATTATAATTTACATCATTTATTTTCATACTTTCCAAGTATACATTCATAGGTTTTTTATAATTTAAAGTTTGATGAAATCTTCTATAATTATAAAACTCCATATAATCTGTAACATCATTTTTCAATGTTGATATTTTGAAATATTCATTAAGATATATCTTTTCCACCTTTGCACTTCTCCAAAATCTTTCTATACATATATTATCTGTTGCTCTTACTATATCAAGACCTCTAATTTTATATGAATGTTTAGGATGTTGTTTATCAGCCCAAGAAGTATTTGGTGGACGTACAACTAGTACAGCTCTTAAACTTAACTGTTTACGATATTGGCGTACTGTATTGATACAGACATTGTATCCACGTTCTAATAACTCTTTGTGTACTTTAATATAACCATAACATGGTATATCTACAAATATTTTAACTATCTCATTTTTAATATCTTGTTTTATAGGATTTACCATAGGTACATAAAATAAATTACTTCTATTATAATTAAGTAGTTTACATTGTTTTACAACTGAAATTATTTTACTATCTGTTTTATCTACTAACTCTTTTTTATAGCTAGAGTCCAAGCTCTTTAACTTTCCCACAGCCCACTCATTCTCTACAGTTAATTGACCTACTTTTTTAGCGTACGCACCTACTTTTGCTTCTAATTGTGTAATCACAGTTTTATATTCCTGAACTGCTTTAGCAGGTTCCATTGCAACTACTGCATTATTTAAAAATATCTTTTTCCAGTTTTGCAAATTCTTCGGTGTTATATTATTTTTACTTGCAATTTGTGTTAATGTTTTGTCTTCTTTTAAAAGTTCTAGTACTAATCTTGTTTTGAATTCAGCACTATAAACTGTTCTTGTTCTGCTCATATTATTACCCTCTATTTTTATTGTTTAATTTTACTATTTTAAGAATTAAACTTTAGAAAAAATTGTTTGTTTTTTTGGGGTAGTATAGTTTTGGGTTGCACTTGACAGTAACATCAGCATCAATTCATGACTCTCAAGTGATAAAAGAATTAATAGATAAAGATGATAATATTTTATATGCAGATTCTGCTTATAAATCTACCCAAAATAGAAGAATATCTAAAAGATACTAATGTAAAAAATAAAGTCATACAAAGAGCATATAGAAATACACCACTTACAAATAAGCAACATAAAGAAAATTACAAATACTCAAAAACAAGAGTAAGAGTTGAACATATATTTGGAACTCTTAAAACATCTATGAACTAAGCTCATGCAAATCCTTTACAAATAATTTACTCTATTATCAGATCGAATAAATTTAATTTTTAAGGTTTACACTCCCTTTTCTTGGGGTATTATACAATTAGATTTTTATTTTCATCACTTAATTTAAATAAATTTCTTGCATCTTCAAGTAAGATATTTGTATTTAACTACATAAGTTTTTCAAATGTCATTTTGCGTCTTTTGGTGTTTGTTTTAATACCTTATATATGATAAGAGCCCCAAATGCCAAAGTAATAACAGTAAATAAGATTGAAAATGTTTTTGTAATCACATATCCAACCATCAAAAGAGATAGTATCGTTGGCACTTCATTATAAGCTCTAAAAAAATTTCCACTTTTTGGATAGATACCATTAGCTAAGTTTTTTCTATAATATTCTAATGAAAAGGTATAAACAATAAGTAATAAAGCAAAAAATAGTTTTGCATATAACCAACCATCACCTTGAATTAAATCTGGACGTAAATATATCATAAAGGCACCACTTAATACAGTTGCCCACATGGCAGGTTGTCCTATGATTTTAAACATTTTGTATTCTTGTATTTTTACAACTTCTACAAAATCTGGTTTGTTCTTATGCTCTGTATGATATACAAAAAGTCTTGGTTGGTAAAACAGTAAAGCCATCCATGACATCATCGCCATTATATGAAAAGTTACTATCCATAAATAATATTCCATTATGTCCATTATATTGCCTTTATTTTTTTTAGCCAATTATCTAATATTTTTTCATATGCTATTCCAAGAGAGTTATAAAGATTTAAATCCTCTTTTAAATACTCTTGTTTTACATAACCACCAAAATCATGTGGATATAAATATCCAATATGTTTATTATCTAAATGAGTTGGTATATCTAAAATTTTACCATTTTTTACTTCACTAAGTGCTTTATTGATTCCTAAATATGCTGCATTTGATTTTGGACTTGAAGCTAAATAAATCGCACATTGACCTAAAAGTATTTTACTTTCTGGATAACCAAGCTTTGAGGTTGCAGTCATTGTACTAACGGCAAGATTTAAAGCATTTGGATTTGCATTTCCAATATCTTCACTAGCAAAAACAATTAAACGGCGTGTTATAAATTCAACACTCTCGCCGCCATTTATTAATCTTGCTAGATAATATAAACTAGCATCTATATCAGAACCTCTTAAAGATTTTATCATTGCACTTGCTAATTCATAATGAGTACTTGAAGAACTCGCTCCATCTCCTATGACATTTGCTCTAAGTTCTTTTAATAGGGATAAGCTTACGGTAGAATCTATTTTAATAGAGAAATTAAGAAGATTTAACATTGCCCTTGCATCGCCACTACTTGAAAGCATTAGATACTCTCTTGCATCTTCTTCTAGCTTTATACTATTTTCTTTTATGGCTTTATTTAATATTTGTGATAAGTCATCTAAAGTAAAAGGTAAAAACTCATATAAAAAAGATCTTGAACGTATGGCATTTGTTAGTGTAAAAAATGGATTTTCAGTACTAGCCCCAATTATAATTGCATCATAGTTTTCCATTATAGGAAGTAAAACTTCTTGTTGATTTTTTGATAATCTATGAACTTCATCTATAAATATTAAAGGTTTAATTAAAGTATTTTTATATCTATCAAATACTTTACGTAAATCTTCTACTTTTATTGAAGTCGCACTAAAATAGTAATAGTCAGTATTTATCTGTTTTGCAATAATTTTTGCAAGAGTAGTTTTACCAGTTCCAGGTTTTCCATAAAAAAAGAGATGTGGGATTTCTTTTTTTTGTATTAATTTATAAAGTGCTTTATCTTTTCCAACAATATGTGATTGCCCAATAAATGAGTTTAAATCACAAGGTCTTAATTGGTTTGATAAATCATCCATTAGTATCTAAAAAGTGTTTAAGGTTTTTGTATTCGTCTTTTGATAAATATCTGCTTTTTCCAGTTGGTAGATTATTAAGTGAAATTCCACCAAATTCAAATCTTTTTAAGTCCATAATTTCTAAACCAAAATGTCCAAAAAATCTTCTAAGTTCTCTATTTTTACCTTCGCAAATAGCAACTTTTATTTTTGAAAAGTTTTCTCCATTTGTTAAAATTTGGTATTTAATAAATGGCTCAAAAGTCATCGATCTTATTTTTGATTTTTCATGTCCACCCATCGAAGCATCTTCAAGTTCTAAACCATTTTGCATTGATTCTTCAACTTGTTTATGGATCTTTCCATCAACTTTGATTTTGTATATTCTTTCAAGTTTAGAGTGCATTAGCCTATCAGCTACACTAATAGAATCAGTTAATAAAATTAAACCCTCACTAGCATAATCAAGTCTTCCTACTGGCATGAAATGTTTAAACTTTTTATCTAAGGTATCAAAGATTACTTTTCTGCCTCTAGGATCATTTTTAGTAACTAATTCACCTTTGGGTTTGTTATAAACAATAACAGTATACATTCTATTTTTGTCTTCTTTTATAATTTGTTTACCAATCTTAATATTGTCAAATTCATCAACTTTTGTGGCAAGATTTTCTACAACTTTTCCATTTATAGAAACTTTTCCTTCTTCGATTAACTTATCTGCTTCTCGTCTTGAGTAATTACTATTATGAGAAATAAATTTGTTTAATCTTACTGGTTTATATTTTTCTTCTTCATCTTTTTTCATTTTATACCTGCTTGTATTAAGTCATGAATATGTAATACACCCACTATTGTATCATCTTCATTTGTAACAATTAATAACTGAATTTTATAATCTTCAATTATCTCTAATGCCTCACTTGCCAAAAGATTTTTATCTTTTATAGTTTTAGGATTTTTTGTAGCTATTGTTTCAACTTTACAATCAATTGAAAAATATGAACTCATTAAAGCTCTTCTTAAATCCCCATCACTTAATACCGATGTTAATTTGCCATTTTCATCAGTAATAAGTACATTTCCAAGTCTTCCTTCGCTCATAGTAATTATGGCGTCTTTTAAAATTGTTTCACGTGAAACAATTGGAAGATTATCTTTTTTTAATAGATCATCAACTTTTATAAAAAGTTTTTTTCCTAAACTTCCACCTGGATGGAATGAAGCAAAATCTTCTTTTTTAAAGTTACGTTTTTTCATAAGGCAAATAGCTAAAACATCTCCCATTGCCATTGTTAATGTAGTTGATGACGTTGGTACTGTATCTAAAGGACAAGCCTCTTTAGTAACTGAAATATTCATAAAAAAATCTGCATATTTTCCAAGTGTAGAGTTTTTGTCTTTAGCCATTGCAATTAATGGAATATTAAAACGTTTTAAGTGAGGAAGTAATTGAATAAGTTCTTCACTCTCTCCACTATAAGATAAGGCTAAAACAACATCATCTTTGCCAATCATACCTAAATCTCCATGCATAGCTTCAGTAGGATGTAGAAAGAAAGATGAAGTTCCAGTACTGGCAAATGTTGCTGCTATTTTAGCACCAACAAGTCCAGATTTTCCAACTCCAGTTACTATTAATTTACCTTTACATGAAATGATTAGATCAACAACTTTTTCTAAATCAAAAGTAGAAATATTTTTAGAAGCAAGTTTAAGTTCATTTGCTTCTGTATCTAAAACCTCTTTTGCAATTTGATTAAAATCCATTTTATTATCCTTATTGAACAAATAGTGTAGGTACAATCATTGGGTATTTTTTATATTTTCTTATACAGTGTTTTCTTACAACTTTTCTAATTTCATCTTCAAAGACTCTGTTATTCTTAAAAATACCTTCTCTTGCATTTGCAAGAAATATTACTAATAAGTCTTCAATTTCTTTAGAAAATGCTTTATCTAATTTATCTGGCACTAATCCAAAAGACGAAACTCTCGGTCTTTGTTCCATTTTTCTATCATTTGCATTTATTTGAGCAACAATCATAACAACACCTTCATTTGCCATAGTTTGTCTATCAATAATAATATCATCTGCAATTTTATTGTTTAATTGGTTATCAATATAAACTTTCCCTGTTTTAATTGATTTTACTTTTTTAAGATATTTAGGAGTAACTTCAATTTGTTCTCCATCACTCATAATATAAGTATTTCTCTCTAATACTCCACAAGCAATTCCAGTTTCTGCATGTTTTAAAGCATGGTTATATTCACCATGAATTGGCATAAAGAATTTTGGTTTAACTAATCTTAACATCAGTTTTTGCTCTTCTTGTGCCGCATGTCCAGATACATGAATTTCTGTAAAATCTTTATATGCTACTTTTGCACCAGCTTTTAAAAGTTGATTTAAAATAGCTGAAACACTTGCTTCATTTCCAGGAATTGCTTTTGCAGATAAAATTATTTGATCTCCTGGCTTAATTTTAATATGTCTATGTTCATGAATCGACATTCTATATAATGCACTCATTGGCTCACCTTGTGAACCAGTTGTAACTATTAAGATTTCATCATCTTTATATTTATTTACTTCATGTGCTTCAATAAATTGATCTTTAGGAAATTTAATATATCCAAGACTCATTGCTAAATCTAGATTTTTTTCCATTGATCTTCCAATAACACAGACTTTTCTCCCATGTTTAATACCACGATCAATTGCTTGATAAACTCTATGAATATTTGAAGAGAATGTTGACATAATTACTCTTCCTTTTGCGTTTGCAAAAAGTCTATCAAAAGTAGGACCTACAGTTTTTTCAGATTTTGTAAAACCTGGTGAATGTGAATTAGTAGAATCAGATAATAATAGTAAAACACCTTCTTCTCCATAATGTGCAAATCTATGTAAATCTGTTGGGAAGCCATCAATTGGAGTATGATCAATTTTAAAGTCACCTGTATGAATAATTGTTCCAGCTTCAGTTTTAATAGCTAAAGATGAAGCATCTATAATAGAGTGAGTTATATGAATCCATTCTACTTCAAAATCTCCAATTTTAACTGGAACTCTTTTTTGAATTAGTCTAAATAAAGATCTATATTCTCTAATTTTATGTTCATCAAATTTTGATCCAATCATTTCTAATGGTAATGATGTTCCATAAATTGGAAATTGTAATTCTTTAAACATGTATGGAATCGCACCAATATGATCTTCATGTCCATGAGTAATTACTACTCCTTTGATTTTATCTTTAATTTGTCTAATATATGTAAAATCTGGAATTAAAATATCCACACCATGCATATCATCATCAGGGAAACTCATTCCTACATCAATAATTATTGCACTCGTATCAGTTTCAATAACCATCATATTTCCACCAATTTCACCTAATCCTCCAAGAGGAGTGATTCTAACTTTTGCATTTGTAGATAGATTTAATTTATTATGTGGATTTAATCTTTCTTTATGAATTTTTTCATTTACTACATGAGCTTTTCGTAATTCATTTATCCATGTAGAATTTGTTCTACTATTATGAGTTTTTGCCCTACTATTGTTTGGGTTTCTTTTTTTATTATAAGGTTTCTTTTCATTGCTAGCTTTTGCCACTGGTGGCTGATTTTCATTATTTTTATTTAGAGGTTCACTTGTTTGTTTTTTTGGTTCCTCTTTTTTGACTATATCATTTTGATTGCTATTTTGGTTGTTTTCCATTCTTTACCTTTGTATAGAGTTGGCTATACAAAGATGCGCTTACTTGATGTGGTCGTAGAGTTTCAATTAAATTAAGTTCAACATAAATATCAGATAAAATATCTTTATTAACAATAGAAGAGATATTTTTAAATAGTTTTTTTCTTGGTTGCGAAAAACAAACCTTTAAAAACTTCAAAAAAACCTTATCTAGTGCTTTACTTTCATCTTTTAATATATGAAGTATTGAAGACGTAACTTTAGGAGGAGGATCAAAAGATTCAGGAGGGACATCAAATAGTATCCTTGATTCTTTTGATTGTAATTGTGTAATTACTCCAAGAGAAGAGTACTCTTTATCATTAACATTTGCAGAAAATTTTAAAGCTACTTCTTTTTGAACCATTACAATAATATTCTCACAATTATCATCTTCATATGCTCTTAATATAATGTTTGTTGCAATATAATATGGTAGATTTGCGATTAAATCATATTTTGTTTCATGTAAACTACCATTTCTATTCCAAGCTTCTAACACATCTGTGTGGATAAGTTTAAAATGCTTGTTTTCTAGTTCTATTGCAAATTTTGACTCTAATATACTGATTAAATCAATATCGACTTCATATGCAGTCGTATCTTTGTACTTGACTAATTTTTTTGTCAAATCACCTAATCCAGGCCCTATCTCCACTAGGTGGTTCTTGTTATGGGGCATCGATTGGATAATCCTCGTTAAAACGCTATTATCTTTTAAGAAATTTTGTCCAAATCTCTTTTTTGCTTTTATATTTTTCATACGAATTAGAAGTATATCTGTTTTTAACTTACAATTAGATAATATAAATTCCTAAAATAGAGCAAATAAGGATATATATTGAGTTATTTTGCAAAAAGAATTATTCCATGTTTAGATGTAAAAGATGGAAGAGTTGTTAAAGGTGTAAATTTTGTTGGGCTTCGTGATGCGGGTGATCCTGTAGAGGTTGCAAAAAGATATAACAACGAAGGCGCAGATGAAATCACTTTCCTTGATATTGCAGCAAGTCACGAAAATAGGGATACTATAGTTGATATTGTAAAAGATGTTGCAAAAGAAGTCTTTATTCCTTTAACAGTTGGTGGAGGGATTAGAAAGCTTGAAGATATCTATAAACTACTCAATGTTGGATGTGATAAAGTATCAATAAACTCTTCAGCAGTTGCAAATCCAGACTTTATTAACCAAAGTGCAAAAAGATTTGGATCACAATGTATTGTAGTCGCAATAGATGTTAAAAAAGTCCAAGATGGTTCTTATCATGTTTTTGTAAAAGGCGGTAGAGAGGATACTGGACTTGATGCTTTGATTTGGGCAAAAGAAGTTTATGATAGAGGCGCTGGTGAAATACTTTTAACTTCTATGGATACAGATGGCGCTAAAACAGGTTTTGAGCTAAATATTATTGGTCAAATTTCTTCAATGCTTGATATCCCTATAATTGCTAGTGGGGGTGCTGGAACTATGGAACATATGAAAGAAGCTTTTGAATGTGGAGCAAGTGCAACATTAGCAGCATCAATTTTTCATTTTAAAGAAATTGATATTATGGAATTAAAGCATTATCTAAAAGATAACAATATTTCAGTAAGGATTTAAAATGAAATTATTAAAACTATTTATGATTTTACCAATTTGTACATTTTCTTTTGAGTTAAAATTCAATAAAGATTTTTCAAAAGAGTTACAACATGATATTTTAAGTTCATATATTACTGTTAGTATTACAGATGATAACGAGGCTCTTATAAGTAATCGTCTTGAAGTTTTTAACAAGAAAATAAAGCAAAATGATAAAGTAGAAAAAAGATTAGGTACATTCAATATTCGTCCAAAATATAGGTACTCAAGTAACACCCCAAAAATTACTGGCTATATTGGAGAATTAAGATATAAAGTAAATGCATATAAAGCAAAAGACGTGAATGACTTTATTGCTGATCTTATAAAACTTAAAACAAATAGAGATACAACAATCTCTGTTAATAATCTTTTTTGGACTGTGAAAAAAGATACTTTTAATATTATTTTAGATTTATTAAGATTAGAAGCTATAAATTGGATTACACGTTATTCAAAAACCTTATCATCAGATCTAAATAAGAACTGTACAGCTGAAGAGATAAATATAAATACCTTAAGAGTTTCTTATCCAATTAGAAATAGAATGACTTACGCAAGTGTATCAGTTCCAAGCAGTTCTATCCCTATTCCAGAAACTAATCAAGAAAAAATACAAATAAACTCTAGTTATATATTGGATTGTAAATGATTATTTGTGCAGGAAGAAAAGAAACCTTTAAATTTGCAGAAATAATTGGTGTAGGGCTAATAGAGTCTGCTATTAATCTAACAAGACATTGTTTATTTAATAAACCAAACTTTATACTTTTTATAGGTAGTGCAGGGAGCTATGGTAATCACGAAATATTCGATATTATTGAGTCTAAAAGAGCATCAAATTTGGAATTATCTTTTTTATCAAATGATTCATATACTCCTTTAGATAATGTATTAGAGTCTGAAAATAAGATGGCAAGAAATGATACTATTGTTAATAGTTCAAACTATATTTCAACAAATGAAGAGTTAACAAAAAAGTTTGAAGCCTATGCAATAGGAATAGAAAATATGGAATTCTTTTCAATCTTGCAAGTTGCAAAGGAATTTGAAATACCAGTAGCAGGAATCTTTGTAATTACTAATTACGCAAATAAAAATGCGCACAAAGATTTTATAAAGAATCATGAAGAAGCTATGAGAAGACTTATAAAGTATTTATTAGATAAAAAGATAATAAAAGAATAGAATGTTTCACGTGAAACATCGTAAAGAAAATGTGAACGGCTTCACGTTTTCAGATGTTGAAAGCAAAGTGGTGTGCTTGTACCTACGAAGCTCGAGAAACATTACAGCCAAAATAATAGAAGCCCAAACAAGAGATATGGATACGTAGTATCCATGAAACTCAAAAATAAAAACAAGAAAAGTTAAGAAAAAAATATAGAACTAATATAAAAACGAAAAAAGGAATAAATTGCAATCAATATATGATTTCACTTTAGAAGAATTAAAAACACAATTAAAACCATCTTTTAGAGCCAAACAAGTATATAATTGGATATATAAGAAGTACATAACATCTTACGATGATATGAAAAATATCCCAAATGAGCTAAAAAAAAATTTAAAAGAAAACTATGCTCTTAATATTCTTAAGGTTATAAAAAAAGAAAAAAGTATTGATGGAAGTATCAAATATCTATTTGTACTAGAAGATGGTCATACTATTGAAACTGTTCTCTTATTGATGAAAAAGAAAAAGATAAATAAAGATGGGATGATTGAAAGAAGTGAAAAGTATACTGTGTGTATCTCTTCACAAGTAGGGTGTAAAGTAGGGTGTACTTTTTGTCTTACTGCTAAAGGTGGTTTTGTAAGAAATCTTACAGTAGGTGAGATTGTAGATCAAATTGTACAAATCAAAAGAGATAAGCAAATAGCTGAAAATAAATCTTTAAATATAGTTTATATGGGAATGGGTGAACCTCTTGATAATTATAAAAACTTTGTTCATTCTGTAAAGATATTTTCAGAAGAAGAAGGTCTTAGTATAAATAGAAGAAGGCAGACTGTATCAACTTCTGGAATCTCTTCAAAGATTAAAAAATTAGGAGAAGAAGATTTAGGTATACAGTTAGCTATCTCTTTACATGCAGTTGATGATGAACTAAGAAGTAAATTAATACCTATAAATAAAGCTTATAATATACAGTCAATAATAGATGCTGTTAAAGCTTTTCCTATTGATGCCAGACAAAAAGCTATGTTTGAATATTTAGTGATAAAAGATAAAAATGATGATATTGCCTCAGCTAGAAAATTAGTGAAACTTTTAAATGGAATAAAAGCAAAGGTAAACTTAATTTATTTTAATCCATATCTAGGTACGATATATAAAAGACCACAAAGTAGTGATATGATAAAATTCAAAGATTTTTTAATAAACAAAGGATTGTTTTGTACAATTAGAGAATCAAAAGGCTTAGATATCTCTGCAGCCTGTGGTCAATTAAAAGAGAAGGAATCAGATGGAAATACTTGATATTGTTATGATAGTTTTTATAGTTATTGTTGCAGTTGCATCAGCAATTGGTTTTTTTAAAAGTTATAAAGAAAAATAAGATATGTATAAGGAATAATATGGCAGTTACAAGGTTCGCACCTAGCCCAACAGGATATTTACATATTGGGGGCTTAAGAACAGCTCTTTATAGTTATCTATGGGCAAAAAAAACACATGGTGAGTTTAGATTAAGAATTGAAGATACAGATACTCAAAGAAATAATAAAGATGCAATGAAAGCAATTTTAAAAGCTTTTGATTGGGTTGGTCTTCATTATGATGGTAAAGTTGAGTATCAATCAAAAAGATTAAATATTTATAAAAAATATATACAACAACTACTTGATGAAGATAAAGCATATTATTGTTATATGAGTAAAGAAGAATTAACAGCTTTACGAGAAGAGCAAATGGCTAATAAACAAACGCCAAGATATGATGGAAAATATAGAGATTTTAAAGGATTACCTCTTGTTGGAATTGAACCTGTTGTTAGAATGAGAACACCTTTAGAAGGTGCTATTACTTTTCAAGATGGTGTAAAATCAGATATGAGTTTTAATTGTATTGAAATTGATGATTTCGTTATTGCTAGAAGTAATGGAATGCCAACATATAACTTTGTTGTAGCAATTGATGATTCTTTAATGGGAATGACTGATGTAATTAGAGGGGATGATCATTTAACTAATACTTCTAAACAAATTATAATTTATAAAGCTTTAGGTTTTGACGTTCCAAAGTTTTATCATGTTCCTATGATTAACAATCCTAATGGAAAGAAACTGTCTAAAAGAGATGGGGCTATGGACGTTATGGATTATAAGAATTTAGGTTATCTTCCTGAAGCACTTTTAAACTTTTTAGTTAGACTTGGGTGGTCTAATAAAGATCAAGAAATTTTTTCAATGGCTGAGATGTTAGAATTGTTTGATCCAAATAATATAAATAAATCTGCTTCAGCATATAATGAAGAAAAATTATTATGGTTAAATGCCCATTATATTAAAAATATTTCAAATGATAGATTAGCAAAAGAGTTAGAATTTTTTGATTGTCATTTAGAAGGACATGATAAAAAAGAGATGTTATTAGATTTATTAAAACAGAGAGCTCAAACTTTAGTTGAATTAAAAGAGGCAATCAATAAAATTTTAGATACCCCAACTTCTTATGAAGTAAAAGGTTCAAGAAAGTTTATAAAAGAAAGTACTTCTTTAATGCTAAAATCATATTTAGATATGTTAGAAAGTAATAAAGATACTTTACATCTTGCTTGTGATTATGAAGCGGTGACAAAACCATTTATAGAAGAGAACTCTTT
Organism: Arcobacteraceae bacterium; assembly: GCA_965242915.1. GTDB lineage: Bacteria > Campylobacterota > Campylobacteria > Campylobacterales > Arcobacteraceae > CAJXII01. The sequence continues at coordinate 672 of CBDETN010000010.1, read as the reverse complement.
AAAATTTCCACAACTATTTCAACCAATTAGAATAGCTTTAACAGGTGGAACTCAAGCACCTTCTGTATATGATATTATTGCTATTTTAGGTTTTGATGAAACAAAGACGAGAATAAATAAAGCTCTTGAAGTAAATTTTAATAAAGAGTTGATATTAAAAGAAATATAATAGTAGAAGATTACATTCATCTATTGGAAATAAGATTCCAAATGAAGTTTATTTTAAAGCTATTAATAATTTACATAGTAAATTGTTACAAAAAGTATCGTGAGTTGGTGGAATAAGAAAACTTAGTTAAGTGGTCTTGACAAGGGGGATATTATGTCCATATAATCCTGATGAAAAACTATTTACTGTAACAGATAAAAACGGTAAAATTTATTTTAAGTGAGATGAAATAAATACAACAACTGGTAGTTTGGCTTAATGAAAAATTAAGAGGTCTAAAAACTTAAGTTAACTACGATATTACAGGAGTTAAAAAAGGTTTATTTACACATGGCTGTAAAAAACAATAAAACTTGTCCATATTGCTTAAAAAATTATACTAAAAAGATTAGTATTAGAAATGGAATTCAAAGATATAAATGCAATGAATGTGGTCGTAAATTTAGCTCAAAAGAAGAGCAAGAAATCTACAAGAAAAATAATCTTCAAAAAGTATATTTATA
>CBDETN010000009.1:0-8577 GCA_965242915.1 Arcobacteraceae bacterium | reverse complement strand
CCTCTATTTTTATTGTTTAATTTTACTATTTTAAGAATTAAACTTTAGAAAAAATTGTTTGTTTTTTTTGGGGTAGTATACATTTACTATTTATACAAAATTCTATTTCATTTGTTTTTTCTGTTTTTTTAATATTAATTGTATCATTTTTATTAATGTAAAAGTTTTTTCTGTTAGAGGGATTATTTTTATCTTTTAAATATATTTTAGGAGTATTATTTACATAAATTTCAATTTTATCATGAGATATATAAAATTCTTTTGAAAATGAATTTGTTGGAATATTATTAATTTTAATTGTAGATTCACAACTTAATCCATTCATTGTTCAATTTAAGTTTCAAATTTTACAATCTATAGAATCTTTTACACAAATTCAATTATTATTTGTAAAACCATTTTTACATTTTTGAATTGTAGGGTTTATACAAGCTGTAAACTTATATGAATTCTTTTCTTTTCAGTCTGTATTTTCCCATTTTCAGTCGTTACAATGAAATTCTTTTTTCTTATCATCACATTTATTTCAAGAATCTACATTTCATTTACTATAAAAGAATGCTTTTTTTCAATTTCATAATTTTTCAATTCAATAATCACAACCTTTTCTTTCTGGTTCTTCATCACTACCTCTTACAACCTGTTCTAAAGTTTTACCATCTGGAAGATTTTTATTTAAATATTTTATTTTGTCATTATCTATCAAATCTTTTAACTCAGCTTTATTTAAAGTTCAAGTAGAAGTTCAATTATCAGTTTTTTCTCACTGATTTACTTCTAATTTTGTTCCTGTTATTTCTAATTCATTATTGGAATTGTTTGGTTGTTTATATACATCAACACTTCATTTTATTACTATTACAGTAGTATCTGAACTATCAGCCTCTACATAAAATATAGTTCATCTAACAGCAGCAGTTGTATCAGCAGTATAAACTTCAAATGCTGATTTTTCTAAAATACTATTTAGAGAAGTAGCTTTTGTAAATATAGAACCCTTTCATAAATAGATTTTAATTTTTGTAAATAAATTATCTTGTGCATTTTTATAAGTCATTTCTGTAAGAGTAAGCTCAGAATCTGCAAGCAAAGAAGATATACTACCATCAGAAAAATATATATTAGCACTAGAATTATCTCCAGTAGTAATTTTATCTCACTGCTTTAAATGTCTTTTTGTTCACTTAGCTAAATTTAATCGATTATTTAATTTAACAACTCAAACAATATCTCTAATTTGTGCAGTTATTATATGTCATCTGGATTATAAGGAAGGTGATTTTTATTTTTATCAGATACAAAAAACGGTCAATTGTATTCTCTTATAAGACTAATAGGACCATATTCTCAAGGATAAGTACCATCTAGTTTTGTTTCTGCTTCTTGCTCAGTTCTAATTACTGATGCAATTTCAAAATATTGGCTATCCAAAGTTTTTCAATAAGAATAATAATGATTTGAAACAGGGTCAAGAGGAATATAATCTAAATATTTTTTAGGAAGAGTATCTTCTGTAATAGAACCATAAACTCAAAATCAATCAGAATCTTCTGAGTGAGAATAACCAGAATCAGATGAAAAATAATTATTATTTCAGCTTGGGTTTGGTAGAGATTTGTTTTCTTCTAAATAACGACTTAATTAAAAAAACGGGTGCTTGAAAATCTTCTTCAACTATGTTATTATTGGGAGTAAACAAAGGTTTATTTACAAATGGCTGTAAAAAAGCACTAAAATATGTATAAATTGCAAGTCTAAAAATGTTATTTCCAAAGGTATGAGAAGAGGAATTAAGAGATATTTTTGCAAAAATTGTAGAGTATCTTTTTCTTCTACAAGAAGACCTAAACACTTAGAAAAAATAATCTTTGAAGAGTACTTTTTACATCGTCAAACTTTAAAACAATTAGCAACTAAATATAACAAATCAATTCCTTGGATTATGAAGAAAAGAGATGAATATATTGTTGATACTAAAGTACATAAACCAAGAGCAGTAAATTTAATTTGTGATACTACTTTCTATGGAAAGAGAAAAGACAAATCAGGCACTTTAGTTTTTAAAGATAATGAGACTAAAGAGATTCTTGTCTGGAAGCATATTGAAAGTGAAATAGTTAAAGACTACAAATATTTAAAAGAAGAGCTTATTGCCTTAGGCTATATAATTAAAAGTGCAACTTTGGATGGTAAAAGAGGCTTATATAAAGCTTTTAAAGACATTCTCATACAAATGTGTCACTTCCATCAAAAAAAGATTGTACAGCGGTATATTACAATGAGACCACACAAGCTTTAGCTTTTGATTTATAAAACTTGAAGCCAGTAAAAATCTTAAGAAAATAGTTTCAAGGCTTACTTAAACTACAGAAAAGAACTTCAAAGAAAAGCTTGAGGAATGGTACAAATTTTACAAAGATTTTTTAGAAGAAAAAAGTGTATCTGCAACTACTGGAGATCTACATTATACTCATTCAAGAATCAGGGCAGCATACAGAAGTTTGAGAACAAATTTACCCTATCTCTTTACATATAAAAACTACAGAAAATTATCTATTTCAAATACTACAAATGCACTTGAAGGTGGAGTATTTTCACACATGAAAAATATGATTAGTTTACATCGAGGATTGAATAAAGGTTTGAAGCTGCATTTGGTAGATTATTATTTAGTCAATTATAAGAAAAAGTAAAAAAGTAAGCACCCATTTTTTTAATTAAGTCGAATTTGTTGTGTTATGAATAGTAATATTTTTATGATTTTTGTATGTAAATAAATATGGTAAATTTGTTATCAAACTTCTATATGCAGATCTAACTCTTGAATGAGTAAAATTTAGTTTTCCAGTTGTTGGAGATACTGATTCCTCATCAAGAAATACTTGATACTTTTTATACTATTTATTTAATTTTTTTGTAAAGTTTATTTGAGTTGTAGTTGTTAAATTATACATAATCTTTTGTAAATCTTTATTAGCTTCTAGTCTTGGTTTTCTAGTTAGATATTTGTTTATTGTTTTTCTTTGATGGAAATGGCACATTTGTATTAGATAGTCTTTAAAGGCTTTATACAAGCCTCTTTTGCCATCAATGATGATAGCCTTAACAATGTATCCTAAATCTAAAAGTATCTGTAGTTGTTGTTTGTAATGAAATACTAATTCACTATCAATATGTTTCCATGTTAATATCTCTTTGGAAATAATATCTTTAAAAACTAAAGTTCCAAGTTTCTCTTTTCTTTTACCATAAAAAGTTGCATCACAAACTATAACAATTTCTCTTGGATTATGTATTTTTGCAATTGGTTCATATTCTAAAATTTGCTTTCTTATCCACGGCAAACTTCTATTATAATCTTTATTTTCTATAAATATACTTTTTGAAGATTATTTCTTGTAGATTTCTTGCTCTTCTTTTTGAGCTAAATTTACGACCACATTCATTGCATTTATATCTTTGAATTCCATTTCTAATATCAATCTTTTTAGTATAATTTTTTAAGCAATATGGACAAGTTTTATTGTTTTTTACAGCCATGTGTAAATAAACCTTTTTTAACTCCTGTAATATCGTAGTTAACTTAAGTTTTTAGACCTCTTAATTTTTTGTTAAGCCGTTATTCCCAATCAAAAAGTTCTCTGTTATTTCAATGAATAATCAACTGAGAAAATCTTCTCTCAGGGGGGTAAAGGTATCCACTAAACGGGCATGCCTGGTTAGAAGTTGTATGGTATGGGGAATGTTTGGTGGGACTGTGAATATATCTCCAGGGCCCAATTGTGAGGGCGTGCCATCAATAAAAACCATGATCTCTCCCTGCGCTATATAAGAAATTTGTTCATGGGGATGATGATGTGGAGGGTCAGGCTCACTATGGGGTCCGTCATCAAAATCAATGACAACCATCATTATATTGTCAGTATGACAAAGATATCTTTTACGTTCAGTGCCTATAGATTCTTTGGTCGCTTCAGCCTGCTTTAGTATATTTGCCACATTTTATCCTTCCATGGAGCGTGTATTCAATATTTTATATTATCGGGATCACCCGATTTGCTGGAGATTCATAAACTTCCTGCAAAACTAGGGCGCCGGCACCTCTGGCCTAAATAAGGTAGTGCATAATTATTAATGCTGTTAGTATCATAAATATTTTTTTCATATTATATTTCCTTTTTAGTAGTTATATTTTAGCATTTTTAGACTTTAAAGATACAATTTAACTTTTAGTTCTTTTTATCTATATACAATACTGAGACCACTGCACAGTAACACTCTAAAATAAATCTCAACCAAGCCTTTAGTTAAGGTATTTAAAGGCTATTTTTAGCTATAATTACACATATAAATTAAAGATATTTAAGCAAAAAGGTAATAAATTGGCATTTAAAGATTCAAACCTCTCTTTTTCAGATTATGCTCTTAATGATAGATTAGAATATGTAGATTCTTTTTTAAAACAATTAGATTCTATAATAGATTTTAATAAATTAAGACCTGTATTAAAGAAGAATGGAACAGGAAGTAAAAATGTATGTGGAGTACAAGCATATAATCAAATATTAATGTTTAAAATCTTACTTATTCAGAAGTTTTATGATTTAAGTGATGAAAAAGCTGAAGAAGGACTTAATGTAAATTTACTTTATATGAAATTTGCAGGATTAAGCTTAGAATCATTAGCACCAGACTCAACTACAACAGGTAGATTTAGAAATTCTTTAATTAAAAATAATCTTCATGGTAAACTTTTTACAAATATTAATAAGCAACTTGAAAAGGCAGGATTAATAGCAACAGGTGGTAAAGATGTACTGGTAGATGCAACATTAACAAAGTCTCATAATAATAGAATCAAAAATAAAAATAAAGAACAAAAAAGTGAAAGTAGACAAAAGGTTGAAGCTTTAAATAAAGCGATAGATATACTTATTGAAGAAGAATTACAAAAGAAAAAACCATCATCAAAACAAATATCAAGATTATTAAAAAAGAAATCTTATAACTCTAAAACTCTTAAAAATGAAGAACTTGATGAGATTCAAAATAAAGATACTAAAGATATTGAAACTTCAAAAAAGATAATTGAAGATGATAGTTATGAGCATAAACAAAAGATAGATAAAGATGTAAGAACAGGTTATCAAGCAGGTAAAAAACAATATGCAACAGGATATAAGAATCATATATCAACAGATGCAGATTCAGGAGCTATTTTAGAAACAATGACAACATTTGCCAATACCTCAGATATATCTACCGTTGATACATTTGTTGAAAAATTAGGTGATGATATTAAATCATCAGGTGCAGATAAAGCTTATAAATCAGAAGCTATTGATGAACTACTAAAAGAAAAAGATATTAAAAATAATGTTTGTCTTAAAGAGAGAAATAAAATGAGTGATGAAGATAGAAAGAATCAAAGAGAAAATGAAAAACCAAAACATAAAATCAGAGCAAAAGTTGAACATTCATTTGCTTTAATAAAAACCAGCATGAAACAATCCACAACAAGGTTTACAGGACTGCTCAGGAATAATATGAATTTCACCATTACATGTATAGCTGCCAACCTAAAACTATTTGCCCATAAGAAAATAAAGACACAAAACGTAAGAATAAGATGATAAAGAGAGGAAAGAATAGAGCAAATTCAATTAGAATTAGGAATAAATATAGATTTGAGATGATAATTTATGATAAATATTTTTAAAAAAGAGAGTGTAAACTCATCTGTGTAAACCAACCAATTATCCTCTAACTACTTTGTATATTTTTCCATAATTTCGCTGAAAAATATACATAGTTGAGGATAAATCTCTGACCAATTTCTAACTCTTGACCTTTTCCATTTATTTTGAACCTCCTGTGTTGATAAATACATTACTTTAAAAGCTGAATCTACTGTTGGGAAAGATCCTTTTGATTTTGTCTTTCTTTTAATTGTTGAATTAAGTGATTCTATTGGATTTGTTGTATAAATTAGCTTTTTAATAGCTTCTGGATATTTATAAAAAGTAGCTAATTCATCCCAATGATTTAGCCAAGATTGCTTGATATGAGGGTATTTTTCTCCCCAAATATCGTGAAATTCATTTAGGTTTTCTAAGGCATGTTCTTCTGAAATAGCAGTATAAACTGATTTTAAATCATTTGCAATTGCTTTTCTGTCTTTTTTAAGAAACAAACTTTAATGAGCTTCTAATTTGATGCACGATACATCACTGTATCTCTGCTTTAAGATAATTGGCTTGTATCGCTTCATTAAAACCATTTAGACCATCTATGGCAAAGATAAGAACATCTTCAACTCCTCTGTTCTTAATTTCATTAAGTAGTCAGTCCTGAAAAAACCACTTTAAAAAGAGTAATCTAATTTTAATTCAATCATATTTTATAAAAACCTAAATTTTATTATCAACAATAGTTGATATAAAGATGTTAATCTTTGTATCTCTTGTGTAGATTCTAGTACTAGATTAAAATCTTGTATAAAAAGTGCATAAAAGTAGATATTCATCCACTTTTTAAGATTAAAGGCAGTAGCTGAGAGTAAGAGATTTATTTCATCCCCTTTAAAACCTTTTAAATAATTTCTCTCCATTCTATAATCAGATTTCATATGACCAATGATTGGCTCAATAGCAGCTCTTCGTTTAAACTTCTCTTTTAACATTGATTTGTTCTTTACTGTCTCTTTTTAATCTTAGCCCTGGTATTGATATTGAAATAGTATTATTATTTATTGTTACTTCTTTTGTTCCTCTATATCCTCTATCACAGATAGCTTCTGTGATAACTTTATCTCCAATATTTGATATTGCATTAGCAAGTACTTCATCTAAAGTTTTAGAATCATGTATATTCGTTTTATGTGCAGATACTCCTATAATGATAGAAGTAGTTTTAGTAGTAACTATTGAAGCTTTAGTTCCAAATTCATATCCTTTATGGTCTTTGCCTTTATTAATTGCATAAGCATCTATCTCATGAAGTGAATATATTTTATTGGGAGTATTTTTCTCTTGTTTTAAAACTCTATTAAAAAGGTAAAAAGAGTGTGCATATTTATTATGAAGCTCTAAATTATCATCAAACTTTCTATCTATATCTCGTAAAACTATCATTGCAATTGCTCTTAATCTTTTCATAGCTCCAAGTGCTTTTTTGAGTTTCTTTGGATGTCTAAAAAATCTTAGTTGAATTCGTAATTCTTTAATTTCTTTGATAAAACTTCGTCTTAATTTAATATTTTCTTTTTTTGCTATTTTTAATAGTTTCACTATTATTTTAATAGCTAACTGTTTAGTCCCAAAGACTTACTCAAAGGATTCAACTTAAAGTACTCTGGGTTTTTCCTGAATATTTGAGACATTGTATCATAAGGTGTTTTATACTTTAAAGCTTTGAGTTTTTTCTGATAATTATATAAAAGAAGAAAGCTCATCAAGTGTAACTTTAGAGCTTTTAAGGTCTCATAATGAAAAAGTTTCACAGTATGGTCTTTAAGAACTTTATTCATCACTTCTACCTGACCATTAGTCCAGGGATGTCTAAACTTAGTCAAACGGTGTTCTATTTTATACTTTTGGCATACTATATCAAAAGGATGAATCTTATCTTTTGGTCTTAAATGTTCACTTAGAAGTGCATAAGTAAATTGAGCTCCATTATCTGTTAAAATAGTATGGATTTTAAAAGGTATATCTTGTATAAAGTTTTCTAAGAATGAACAAGCGATAGCCTGAGTCATTCTTTCATGAATTTCCACATAAGTATACTTAGTAGCACGATCTATAGCTACGAACATATAGGCTTTGCCTTCTTCACTATGAACTTCTGAAATATCTATATGGACATATCCTATATCATACTCTTTGAACTTCTTTTTTTCTGTTTTATCACGGGGTTCTTTGGGCAAACGGCTTAATCCATGACGTTGCAAGCATCTGTGTAAGTTTGACCTTGTCATTTTAGGTATCTCATCCATCAGGGCTATAAAAACATCATCTAGTGCAAACTTGGTAACTCTTCTAAACTCACAAATTATTTGTTCTTCTTCTTGACTTAGTACTGTTGACCTTGCTATCGTCGGCCCACTTTTTTTATCAGTGATTCTATTGGCATTCTTCCATTTTGTTACTGTTTTTGGATTAAGGGACAATCTTGCAGCTAACTCTGTGATTGTCTCTTGAGACTCTTGTATTTCTTTTCGAATTCTTGGCGTCGTCTTGGCATTAGAGTGTTGTATATTTCCCATAAATCTACTCCTTTTATAAAATAATAGCTGACTCCATGAGAATTAGGGACTAAACAGCTAACTTACCATCTGTGGGAAAAGTCATATTACTCTCTTGTACTGTACTATCAACTATTACTTGTGATTCTTTAGCATTATCCCCATGTAACTCAACACTGCATTTAAAAATAAATTCAAATCCATCTTTACCAATTCTATTTCTAAATTTTACTAACTCTGTTGCATGACAAGGTAAGCTAGGTGTATATTCAGTAAAACCACAAAAATATTGTAAGTAAGGGTTCTGCTTCCACTCTTCAACAATTCTTTTA
>CBDETN010000008.1:0-28361 GCA_965242915.1 Arcobacteraceae bacterium | reverse complement strand
GACTCAACTACAACAGGTAGATTTAGAAATTCTTTAATTAAAAATAATCTTCATGGTAAACTTTTTACAAATATTAATAAGCAACTTGAAAAGGCAGGATTAATAGCAACAGGTGGTAAAGATGTACTGGTAGATGCAACATTAACAAAGTCTCATAATAATAGAATCAAAAATAAAAATAAAGAACAAAAAAGTGAAAGTAGACAAAAGGTTGAAGCTTTAAATAAAGCGATAGATATACTTATTGAAGAAGAATTACAAAAGAAAAAACCATCATCAAAACAAATATCAAGATTATTAAAAAAGAAATCTTATAACTCTAAAACTCTTAAAAATGAAGAACTTGATGAGATTCAAAATAAAGATACTAAAGATATTGAAACTTCAAAAAAGATAATTGAAAATGAAGATGATAGTTATGAGCATAAACAAAAGATAGATAAAGATGTAAGAACAGGTTATCAAGCAGGTAAAAAACAATATGCAACAGGATATAAGAATCATATATCAACAGATGCAGATTCAGGAGCTATTTTAGAAACAATGACAACATTTGCCAATACCTCAGATATATCTACCGTTGATACATTTGTTGAAAAATTAGGTGATGATATTAAATCATTAGGTGCAGATAAAGCTTATAAATCAGAAGCTATTGATGAACTACTAAAAGAAAAGATATTAAAAATAATGTTTGTCTTAAAGAGAGAAATAAAATGAGTGATGAAGATAGAAAGAATCAAAGAGACCACAGCACAACTAAAAAGATCTATAAAATTGGGGAGTGTAAATATAACTGTGTAAACCTTAAAAATAAAATTTATTAGATAAAATATCTAGGAGTCTGTCGGATACACATCTAAATATTTTTCAATAAAAAACTCGTGATATACCCCTTGTATAAGGGCTTAAACATTAATATTTAGCTATAATTACATCTATAAAATAACTTACAAAGTATCTAAATGAATAAATATATATCTTATGATAGAGATCAAGCTTATCTCTTACCACCATCAATTGAAGATTGGCTACCTCAAAATCATCTTGCAAGATTTATTGTTGATATAATAGATCAACTTGATATATCAAGTATAGATAAACAGTATAGTGGAAGATCTGGTAAACAAGCATATCATCCAAAGATATTACTTGGATTATTATTTTATGGATACTCTACAGGTATCTTTTCCAGTAGAAAGTTAGAGAATGCTGCATATGATTCTATAGCATTTAGATATATAGCTGCAAATAGTCATCCTGACCATGATACAATAGCAAATTTTAGACAAAGATTTTTAAATGAACTTGAAGATATATTTGTACAGATACTTTTAATAGCTAAAGGCTCAGGATTATTAAAAGTTGGAAAAGTTAGCCTTGATGGAACTAAAATAAAAGCAAATGCTTCTAAACATAAAGCACTTAGCTATAAGCATGCTAAACAATTACAAAAACAACTTGAAAATGAAGTTAAATCTTTAATGGCTCAAGCTAAAGACATAGATAATAAAGATGAAAATATAGGTATGAACATACCGCAAGAGATATCAAGAAGAGAAGATCGTTTAAAAGTTATAAAAGATGCTATTTCCAAAATAGAAATAAGATCAATTACTAGATATGAAAAAGATAAAAAAGAGTATGATAATAAACTAAAATATACAGAAGATACAGAAAAACTAACAGGTAAAAAATCTAAAGGTAGAGTTCTAAAAGAACCAGATTCAACTCCTAATGATAAAGACCAAGTAAATCTTACGGATGATGAATCTAGAATTATGCCAGTATCTGGTGGAGGTTATATGCAAGCATATAACGGACAAGCTTCAGTAGAACATGATTCAAGATTAACAGTACATCAACATCTAACTCAAAACTCTAACGATAAACAAGAAGTTATACCAAGCTTTAAATGGTATGATAAACATCCATCATTAAAACCAGTATCTTTTTTAGCAGATGCAGGATACTTTAGTAAAGATAATATTCAACTATGTGAAGATAAAAATACAATACCTTATATTTCATTTGGTAAAGAGCATCATAACCAAGCATTAGAAACAAGATTCACAGATGAAGAACCACTACCTCCCAATCCAACAATTGTAGAAAAACTAAAATACAGATTACAAACTAAAGAAGGTAAACAAATATATTCAGAAAGAAAAAGTACAGTAGAACCTGTCTTTGGTATTATAAAACATGTAATCGGATTTAGACAATTTATGCTTAGAGGATTTAAAAAAGCCAAAGGTGAATGGAATCTTGTTTGTATAGGATATAATCTGAAAAGACTACATATAATTAGCTGTTAAAAGAGGTAATAATAGCAGTATTTGAGCAATAATATTGAAATTTATTCTGCAAAATGAATAATTGAAAATTTTAATTTATCAATATGATACATTTAGTCATAATCATGCATTTAGGATCTAGCTAATCCGACAGACTCCTAGGATGATTGTGAGCAACTATTATACTAGCACATCTATTTTCAATTGCAGGTGCAAAAACTTCTCTCGGATGTACTAAGCTTTGATTTAAAGTGCCAATAGTTATCACACTTGTTTGGCAAATATGATTAGCACCATCAAGATATATACATAAAAAATACTCTTGCTTTTTATTGTGATAATCTGAAAGTTCATCATACACATCTTTTGCTGATGATATTTTTTTATTTTGTTTAATAAGGTATCTTTTTGATAGTTCAATAGCACTTATTATTTGTGAAGCTTTTGCAATACCTAAACCGTGTATATTTAATAATTTATCTAAATCAAGTGATACAAAATCATTTTCAAATAGTTTTACTATCTCTTTTGATAATGTTATTACATCTTTGCCTTTTATCCCACTACCTAAAAGTATCGCTATAAGTTCATAATCTTTAAGTGATGAAGCACCTTTAGATAATAGCTTTTCCCTTGGTTTGTCAAATTTTTCTAATTGGTTAATTGTTTTCATAGGATAATAATACATTAAATTTTATAATTTTTGCGAAAGTATGTCAATTTGCAATGTTTTTATATACTAGAGCTTTATCCTGCTATTCATTCCAATCAAATTAAAATTTAATTCCACTACTATCAGGGCTATTAAAGAATGCTAAAGCACGATAAAATTCTATAAGATATTATTGAAACAATAATATTAAAAATAAGAGATAAGAAAAAACCCTCAAAATCTTCAAAAGGCAAAAGTAGTTTTTAAAAGATTAGCTAAAATCTTACATCTTGATGTAGGTGGTAGTAATGAAGAGTTTAAAATATTAAATAAAATCTATAATGACCTTATAGAAAATAAAATATACTTTTCTAATGATACAAAATTTGATATAGAACTAGAAAAGATTATAAGTCAAATATTACATTATGAAAATATCACAATAGAAGTTATAGGCTCTTGGATTTGGTTAAGTGGAGATACTAAAATAATAAGTAAAAATATTAATAGTTTTGCAAGAAGTTCATCTTTAAAACTAAAAAGTTCTTTTTTACTGATTGATTTTTTTGTATCCAATAGAGTTTGTTTGTTACTTTAATTTTGTTAATACTATATTTTTATTTTTTAAGCTATACTAATTATATAATTCAAATAAAGGGGATAAAATGGCAAAAGGTAAAGATGTACAAAAATCAGCTAAAACTGCACCTGCAAAAACAATGAAAGAAAAAAGAGCAGATAAAAAAGCAAAAAAAGCTCTAAAATAATATATTTAAATAGGCGTAGTGCCTATTTAAACTAGCGAAATAGCTTTTTTAATATTTGAAGTAACAAGTATCGTGTGTGTTTTGTCTTAACTTACTTCAATAACTTATTTTTATTGGATATTATAATACTCCTAAAAATCAAGATAATTTTTCTAAAGATTTAATTTCATAATCAACTGCTATATTATCCTACATTTTTCAGATATTTAAGAGAAACATTTATACGAGTTTAATTTACACTCTCGACACAACCCATTATTTTACTCCTCTAAATACTTTAGAAATGATATTGTTATATATTTATTATGGATTAACACCATACTTTTTTAACATATCAGACCAAACTATTTTATTTCCATCTTTATCATAAACAGATGGTGTACCTCTAATTCCTAACTCTTTTGCAACTTCAAGTTGAATATTTAAGTGTTTTTCTAATTTCTCTAATTCACCTTTTTTATATTTTTTATATTTAAATGCGGCAGTATCTTTATCTGTATGTAACATTGCATTTACTTTAGCTTCTTGTGTTTTTTGACTCATAACATAAAGAGAGATAGCTTTTGCATTTTTGTGAAAATCTAAAGGAAAATAAAATATTCTAATTTTTACTTTATTAGAAATTTTTGGAAAGTGTTTTTCAAATTTTTCACAATATGGACACTCTGGATCTGTAAATAAAATGTACTCATCTTTTCCTGTACCAAATGTAAAAGCTTCTTTTCCTATTGAATTTGATAAATCTGCTGGTACATCTAAAGGTTGACCATCTTTTGTACTAATTACATCCCCTGTAATTAAATATTTTTTATCTCTTGTAAGAAATATTTTATCATTTCTACCTTGAACTAATATTTTAAGAAGATATAAACTTCCTGTATCATAGCCTTGTTTTACAGTTACTTTTGCTCTTTGTAAAAGTTGAAGTTCTTGTATACTTTTTATTTCATTTGGTGATAGTTTTTCTAGTGCACTTACACTTGAAACCAGAGCAAGTAAAAGTAAAATACTCTTTGTAATTTTAAACATTTTTATCCCTAATAATAAATTTAATAATATTATACAAGTTTATTGTTTAGAAAATGTGTAGAATTTTATATAAACATACTTTTAGATTATAAGTTTAAATAATATCGCAGTTGTGATAAATGATAGAATAATTCCATATCCTACAATTGCAGTGCTTAACCTTGGAGCAAGTCCAGCCATTGAAGCCATCGCTCCTGCTGTAATCAGTGGAGCCATTCCTGCTTCAAAAATAGATACTTGCCCTGCTAAGTTATTCCAAGAAAAGAAAATACAAATAGCATATGCAATAAAGGGTGCTAGTACTAGTTTAATAAGAAGAGCAATACTTAAAGGTTTTATATCATCATTTGGTATTTTAAATTGTAGTTGTAAGCCAACTGCAACAAGAGCAATTGGTACAAGTGTATTTGCAAAAGTGGTAAGGCTATTGCTAATAATTATAGGAAAAGTTTGCCCTATTAAAAATAGAGCAAGGATTAATGCTAAAAAGGAAGGAAAGGTTATTATTTTTATAATTATTACTCTTGAGCTTATATTACTATTTATTGAGTAGTACGCAGTTATAAATGTACTATAAGTTGCAAGTGCTAAAAAAGTACCAAGTTGGTCATAAATTAGAACATAAGGCAAAGCTTCTTCACCTAAGTATGCATTTATAATAGGAATTCCCATAATCGAACTATTTGTTAAAACAGAAACTAATAATAAACTTCCAGTAATTTCTTTTGACCAATTAAATATTTTGGAAAAACCAAGAACAAGTAGGGCACTTAAAAACATAACTATCCATGCTATAAAAGTTGGAATTAGTACTTCTAAAGAAAATGTTAGTTTTGGAACTTGTAAAAGAATCATTGCTGGTAAAGATATGTATATAATAAATTTATTTAATATATTTGAAGTCTCTTTTGGAAAAATATTAAATTTTTGTAATATATATCCTACAATTATTGAAATTGCAATGAGTGTAAAATGTTCCATTAATTTTTATTAATACTTTGGTCACAGGTATTATTTTCATCTAGTTTTCCATAAGTTTTAACATAACTAATTCCCCATTTGTACATCTCATCTAAAACAGGTTTTAATTTTTCACCAGTTTGGGTCAAAGAATATACTACTTTTGGAGGAACCTGTGCAAATACTTCACGATTTATAATATTTTTTTCTTCTAACTCTTTTAGTTTTATAGTTAATGTTTTTTGTGTGATTTCACTTATTACTTCATGTAACTCTTTAAATCTTTTATCTCCATCTAATAAATGCCAAATTACTGCTAATTTCCATCTATCATTAAATATATCTAAAGTTACTGATACTGAACATGTATACTCTTTATTATTTATATAATACATTATTTACCTTATTAAAATATAATTATAGCATAAAATAGATTTATTTCTATTACTTACCTAAAGTAAAGTAAGGATAATTTAAGTTAATTATCAATATAATTTTCAAAATCTTTATAGAAAGAGAGAATATGATGAAAAATGTATTAATTATAAATGGGCATCATAAATATGATGTAGTGACCGAAGGGGAACTTACTAAAAACTTTATAGACACTGTAAATAATTTTTTTACAAAGAATGGTTATAATGTAAAGAATTCAATAGTTGAAAGTGATTATAATATAGAAGAAGCTCAAAAGTTTAAATGAGCTCATTTTATTGGATGGGTGTACCTTGGCTTACAAAAAAATATATTGATAAAGTGTTTTTACAAGATGTACTATATCAAAGTGATGGAAAAAGCAGTAAAGATGCTTCTAAAAGATATGGATGTTAAAATTAAAAATTTTAAAGGATAAATTATGGATAAAAAATTTGAAGAAGCAATAGCATTTAGACATGCTTGTAAAATATTTGATGAAAATAAAAAGATTTCTCAAGAAGATATAACTTATATTCTTGAAGCAGGAAGAAAATCGTCTTCTTCTTTTGGAATGGAACCTTGGAAGTTTTTAGTTATTACAAATGAAGACTTAAAAGAAAAACTAAAACCTATTTGTTGGAATCAACCACAAATTACAACTTGTTCTTCTTTAGTAATTATTTTAGCAGCTATTGATGCAGTTAAACCAGAATCTGGAATAGTTGAGAGAAAATTTAAAAGAAGAGAAATGACTCAAGAAAAACTTGATATGTATTTAAATTTATATGCAGATCATTTAAAAGAGACTTTAAGTACTGATTCAAATGTTTATTCTTGGACTTCAAAACAAACATATCTTGCTTTAGGAAATATGATGAATGCTGCTGCTGTAAAAGGTATTGACTCTTGTCCTATTGAAGGTTATGAGAAAGAAAAAGTTGAAAAAATCTTAGGTCTTGATACTACTAAATACCAATTATCAGTAGTTCTTCCTCTTGGCTATAGAATAAATCCACAATCATCTCAATTAAGAGAAAAACTTGAAGATATTGTTGAATTTATAAATTAAAAAAATATAAGAAGAGGTTTAACCCCTCTTTTTTATATTAGAGGTAACCTAAAAAGTATACACTTACTTGTCCAGTTTCACCACGTTATGGTTGCCTAGTTACATAAATAAGAAAGCGATAGCTTAACAACATAATTGTAAAATCTTTACAGCAAATAAGGATTTTAAAAATGCCACAAGTCTATCACTCTAATGCCAGAACAAACCAGCATGTAAGAGAAATAATACAACAATCTAATTTAACAAATGTTGAATTAGCAAATAATTATAATGTGAATGTTAAAACTATCGCCAAGCATAAAAATAGAGATTTTTTAAATGATAAAAGTTCAAGACCAAAAAGAATCCATTATGCTCTAACACCTTTAGAAAAAGAGTTAATTAAAGTAGTCAGAACAATGACTTGGATGGAGTTAGATGACTTAGCAGATACAATCGTTGATATTATTCCAAATGCAAATAGAAGTAATGCTTATCGCACTTTAAAAGCCTTTGATATAAACAGAGTTCCACAAGAGCAAAAAGAAAAAGCTAAAAAGTTCAAAGAGTATGAGCCTGGTTATTTACATATAGATGTAACTTATTTACCAAAGTTTGACAAGCAAAAATATTACCTATTTGTAGCAATAGACAGGGCTACAAGGCTACTTTACTATAAAGTGTATGAGAATAAGACAGCAGCAAATGCAGTATCTTTTCTAAAAGAATGTAAAGAATTTTTTCCATTTTACTTAACACATATTTTAACAGATAATGGATTAGAGTTCACAGACAAATGGGCAAGAGGAAAAGGTTTTGTAAGTGGTAATCATAAGTTTGATGTAGAGTGTAAAGATGATGAGATAGAACATAGGCTAACAGCTCCATACACACCTCAAACTAACGCAATGGCAGAAAGAGTAAACGGAACTATTAAAAATGCTACAATTAAAGCAGAAGAGTATGACAATATTGATGATGTTAAAAAAGATTTAAATAAATTTTTGATATACTACAACTTCAATAGAAGACATGGTTCTTTAAAAAAAGAATTAAAAGTAAGAACTCCATTTGATGCAGTTCAAAGTTGGTTTCAAACGAAACCTGAAATATTTAAGATTTTACCAGATGTGTTTCAACATATTGCTTTTGAAATGGCACAACGTGGTGAAACTTGACACTTAGTAATTAGAAGTAATTATTTATGATATAATAAAAATATTTACTTTGGAGTATTTTATGATTGTTTTATCTGAAAGAAAAATCTATCAATTCCCTAGATTTTTTATGTTATTATCTGTTCCGTTAGTTCTATTTGGTCTGTCAATACTTGGTTTTTTAAATATAATCCCCTTAAAAGTTGAACCTTATTCCCTTGTTATACTTTTTTTAATATTAATTATTTTTATGTTTTTTATAACACATAATGCTTGGTACTCTTTTTCTCATTTTAGAAATAATATGAATAAAGTTCTAGAAGAAATTGATGTATATTTATTAGAAAATGAGTTGTCTTTTGCAAACAAAAAAAAGTCGTATGGAAATATTGATTCTTTTTTTAAAACTCATATAAAAAATATAAGAAATGATAACTTTGCAAGTGTAGCAGCTTCAATTTTTCCAACTCTTGGTATCTTAGGAACCTTTACTGCTATTGCTATTTCAATGCCAGATTTTTCAGTAGCATCTCAAAGTGCCTTAGAAAAAGAAATTAGTATCTTACTTAGTGGTATAGGAACAGCTTTTTATGCTTCAATATATGGTATTTTTTTATCTTTATGGTGGGTATTTTTTGAAAAAAGAGGTCTTACAAAAATTCAAAAAGAGATTGAAGAGATTAAGATTCAATATAAAAATTCCTTATGGAATAAAGAAGAACTTGAGATTTTAACACTTTTAGATTATAGACATCAAAATGAAAAAATTTTTAAAAAAATTCAAAGTGTTATAACTCCTGAATATATTTTTAAATTAGATGAAATTGCTAAATCAAAAATTAATTTATTAGAAAAATTAAATAATGATTATCGAACGTCAGAGCAAAGAGTTACAAAAAATTACATGACTCTAATAAAACTATTTGAGGATTCAACTATTAAACAAAATAAAATTCTTGAAGATTTTGATAAACTTCATGATTCTATCTCAAAAACGAATGACTTATTATCAAATTCACTTAATGAACAATCTTCTCATTCTAAAGCTATTAAAACTGAAATATATACAGTATTATCATCTTTTGAACTAGTATCAAGTGATTTAAAAAACTTGGGAAAAGATTTAATCAATAATAATATACAGAAGTAAATAGTATGGATAATCAAGATAGTAATAATAACTTTTGGATTTCATATGCAGATTTAATGGCTGGTTTGTTGTTTGTTTTTATACTTTTAATTGGCTCAATTATTGCTAAATACTCTTTATTGCAAAATGAATCTAAGATTTTAGAACAGACTTTAAAAAAAGAAAAAATTGCTTTAGAAAATAATAAAAAAGAGTTATCACGAAAAGAACTAAAAATTCAAAATACGATACTTGATTTAAAGTATCAATATGAGATATTAGAAAAAATAAAAAAAGAGCTAGAAAATTCAAAAATTACTTTAAAAGAAAACTTACTTAAAAGCGAAGAATTAAAATTAAAATCTAAAGAAAAACTAGAAAATTTAAAATCTAAAAATGATAAATTATCACTTGATTATGAGAAGCTTAAAAATAGTGTGATATATAAAGATACAAAACTAGATAAGTTGTTAGAAGATGTTTTATTAAAAGAAAAACTTATTTTATCTTTTAAAGATAAAAATTCTTTACTTGATGATGAACTTAAACTTTTAGAAACAAAACTTAAATCAACACAATATAAACACAATATATTATTAAAAAACTTAGAATCAACAAAATCTATAATAAAAAATTTAACTGGAATTAAAATAAAAGTTATAAGTTTATTAAAAGAAAAACTTGGTAAAAATATGAAAATAGACCCTAAAAATGGAGCTATTAGGCTTTCATCAAATATTTTATTTGATGAAGGAGAATATAAATTAAAAGAGAGTTCAAAAGTTGATTTAAAAAATGCAGTTTATGATTATTTTAACACTATTTTAGAGAATAAAAATATAAATAAACATATTGATAAAGTGACAATTGAAGGTCATGCAAATTCAGTTGGTACTTATCTTTATAACTTAGAACTTTCGCAAAAAAGAGCTTATTCTGTGATGGATTTTCTTTTATCTCTAGATTTTAAAAAGAAAGATAATTTAAAAAAGTTATTAGTTGCTTCTGGTCGTTCTTTTTTAGATCCTATTTTTGATGAAAATGGAGTTGAAAATAAAGATGAATCAAGAAGAATTGAGATTAAATTTAATCTTAAAAATGAAGAGGCTATAAAAGAAATAGAAAATATTTTAAAATAACCAAAATTTAAATCTGAAGTGCAATTTTTAAATTAAAAAAATCATACCAATTTTTACCTTAAGCTGCCATTTCAAGACCATAAAAGACTTCATTTGGAGTTTTCCAATTTAAAGCTTTTCTTGGTCTATTATTTAATTTATCTTCAATCATTTTTATATACTCAATTGTTATATTTTCAAAGCTGGTTCCTTTAGGGATATACTCTCTTATAAGTCCATTTGTGTACTCATTTAAACCTCTTTCCCAAGAAGAATATGGATGACAAAAATAATGGTCATAATCTAAAGCTTTTGATATATTTTGATGATTTGTAAATTCTAATCAATTATCAGATGTAATTGTAAAAATTTTATCTTTTAATGGTTTTAAAATTCTTATTGTTTCATTTTCAATATCAATTGCTTTTTTAGTTGTAGGGATTGAAATTCTTACTAACGATGTTACTCTTTCAACTACTGTTGTAATTGTACCTTGTTTACCTGCTCCTACTATTGTATCTATCTCCCAATCCCCAACTCTACTTTTATCATCTACTATCTGCTCTCTTTGTGATATAGAGATTCTATCTTTAATCCTACCCTTATGTTTAGCTCCATACTTGGCTCTTCTATGTCCTGTATGGTGAAATCTAAGATGAGTATATAAATCCCCGCCTTTGTGTTTATCTTGTTCTATAAATAGGTAAATACTTACATAGGATATATCTGCAAGATTAACCTCTTTTAATCGTTTATCTATTTGCTCTGGTGACCAATCTTTTATTATATATTTTCTAATAATATTTTTCAATTTTATATCTATCTTTAAATTAGACTTTTTTGAGGCATATATTCGTCTTGTTACTGAAACTTTATGAGCATTTATAGCACTATAACTTTGTTTTTGGCTACTGCTATTTCTTTTTAGTTCCCTACTAATTGTAGATTCACTTACCTTTAGTTCATTTGCTATAAATCTTTGATTAAAATTTGCCTTTTTTAAAGCTGCAATATGATACCTTTCTTCTTGGGTTAAATGTTTATATTTCAATCTTTACTTCCTTATATTCTGTGGTTAGAATTGAAGAAAGATTTTAACATTTAACCTCTTCAAGTCCAACATTACAATTTTTATTTTTTTATTTTTAAAAATTGCACTTCAGATTTAAATTTTGGAAACTTTAAAACAATTAGCAACTAAATATAACAAATCAATTCCTTGGATTATGAAGAAAAGAGATGAATATATTGTTGATACTAAAGTACATAAACCAAGAGCAGTAAATTTAATTTGTGATACTACTTTCTATGGAAAGAGAAAAGACAAATCAGGCACTTTAGTTTTTAAAGATAATGAGACTAAAGAGATTCTTGTCTGGAAGCATATTGAAAGTGAAATAGTTAAAGACTACAAATATTTAAAAGAAGAGCTTATTGCCTTAGGCTATATAATTAAAAGTGCAACTTTGGATGGTAAAAGAGGCTTATATAAAGCTTTTAAAGACATTCTCATACAAATGTGTCACTTCCATCAAAAAAAGATTGTACAGCGGTATATTACAATGAGACCACACAAGCTTTAGCTTTTGATTTATAAAACTTGAAGCCAGTAAAAATCTTAAGAAAATAGTTTCAAGGCTTACTTAAACTACAGAAAAGAACTTCAAAGAAAAGCTTGAGGAATGGTACAAATTTTACAAAGATTTTTTAGAAGAAAAAAGTGTATCTGCAACTACTGGAGATCTACATTATACTCATTCAAGAATCAGGGCAGCATACAGAAGTTTGAGAACAAATTTACCCTATCTCTTTACATATAAAAACTACAGAAAATTATCTATTTCAAATACTACAAATGCACTTGAAGGTGGAGTATTTTCACACATGAAAAATATGATTAGTTTACATCGAGGATTGAATAAAGGTTTGAAGCTGCATTTGGTAGATTATTATTTAGTTGTCTAGTTTCACCACGTTATGGTTGCCTAGTTACATAAATAAGAAAGCGATAGCTTAACAACATAATTGTAAAATCTTTACAGCAAATAAGGATTTTAAAAATGCCACAAGTCTATCACTCTAATGCCAGAACAAACCAGCATGTAAGAGAAATAATACAACAATCTAATTTAACAAATGTTGAATTAGCAAATAATTATAATGTGAATGTTAAAACTATCGCCAAGCATAAAAATAGAGATTTTTTAAATGATAAAAGTTCAAGACCAAAAAGAATCCATTATGCTCTAACACCTTTAGAAAAAGAGTTAATTAAAGTAGTCAGAACAATGACTTGGATGGAGTTAGATGACTTAGCAGATACAATCGTTGATATTATTCCAAATGCAAATAGAAGTAATGTTTATCGTACTTTAAAAGCCTTTGATATAAATAGAGTTCCACAAGAGCAAAAAGAAAAAGCTAAAAAGTTCAAAGAGTATGAGCCTGGTTATTTACATATAGATGTAACTTATTTACCAAAGTTTGACAAGCAAAAATATTACCTATTTGTAGCAATAGACAGGGCTACAAGGCTACTTTACTATAAAGTGTATGAGAATAAGACAGCAGCAAATGCAGTATCTTTTCTAAAAGAATGTAAAGAATTTTTTCCATTTTACTTAACACATATTTTAACAGATAATGGATTAGAGTTCACAGACAAATGGGCAAGAGGAAAAGGTTTTGTAAGTGGTAATCATAAGTTTGATGTAGAGTGTAAAGATGATGAGATAGAACATAGGCTAACAGCTCCATACACACCTCAAACTAACGCAATGGCAGAAAGAGTAAACGGAACTATTAAAAATGCTACAATTAAAGCAGAAGAGTATGACAATATTGATGATGTTAAAAAAGATTTAAATAAATTTTTGATATACTACAACTTCAATAGAAGACATGGTTCTTTAAAAAAGAATTAAAAGTTAGAACTCCATTTGATGCAGTTCAAAGTTGGTTTCAAACGAAACCTGAAATATTTAAGATTTTACCAGATGTGTTTCAACATATTGCTTTTGAAATGGTACAACGTGGTGAAACTTGACAGTTAGTCAATTATAAGAAAAAGTAAAAAAGTAAGCACCCATTTTTTTAATTAAGTCGTATATTATGTGCTTTTTATACGAAGTAAGCAAATAGTATAATGTCTTCTCATTTAAATCTAAATCTTGTGCTACTTTTACAACACTTTCATTATTATTTAAAATTAACTGTACGGTGGAACCTTTGAATTCTTTACTGTATTTATTTTTTCTCATGAGCCGCTTGCAAATTCAATAATACTCAATAGCTAATTTTTTATTTTCATCACTTTTAGTTTTAAAAAAATGATTATTTATTTTTCTTTGCGTAGTTTACACTAAATTTAGTAAATTTCTTAAAAAATCATATTTTTTCTCCATACTTTATGATTTTGACTATAAAATTGAAGATTTTTCTATTATTTTTAATAAAAGTCATGTAATGAGTTTTAAACTTTGATGAATACAAACAGATAAAATTCCAAATGATAAAACAGAAGCTACTTTTGTAGCTCCTTGATAATAAATTGTATTACATCCAAAGTCATCTTTTAAATATTTATTTACTCTTTCAACCATACTTCTTTGATTGTAGTGGTGTTCATCTGATGATTTAGGTAAATTTAAAAATTCAAATTTTACTTTTTCATCTTTGATAAGTTGAATCTTTTGTTTTAATTCTTTTGAGTTCTTGGGATTTATATCTATAATTGGTTTATGATTTAGTTTTTCAGAATACTCTCTAATTATATCGCTGTCATACCAAGCATCAAGTAAATCACGAAGATACATCACTCTTTTACCAGTTTCATTGATAAGTGGAAGTGCTACTGAACTATCATGAACATTTGCACCTGAATAGAATGCTGCTATTGGTATATCTCCATCTACTGCACTAATATGAAGTTTACCACCTATTGTAATCTCTCTGTTACCTTTAGAATTTTGTTTGACACCAACACCACAAACAGTAGATACTAAAGATAACATCTTTTTAGTAGTTTTCATCTCTTTTTGTAGTTCTAAAATCTTTGGTTTTACAGGCTCTCTCTTTTCACCTTTCTTAGGTCGTCCGACCTTATTTTTAGGCTTTTCTTCTTTCTCAATCTTTACAGGTTTTTCTCTAAGTGGTATCATAGCAGCATCTGTTGCATTGTACATAAAAACTGTATCCGATAAATATTCATTAACAAACTTTTTATGAGTTTTTTGAGCTATTTGTAAATCACTCAATTCTTTGAATACCCTACTAAATTTAGCTTCACTTGGAATATCTATTTTATACCTCCATCCACACAATACTCGTAATACTCTATCGCTATGAAGTCTATCAATTAAATCTCTTGTTGTTTGCATATTGTAAACAGATTTAGCAATCATTGCTCTTGCTATCTCTTCTCTGTCTTTTGGTGTATTTGTAATCGTTACAACTGTTATATTCTTTTCAATTTGAGCAAAGTCTAAAATCTTTATTAGTTTCTCTTCTTTGGTACTTAATGTTCCTAATTGTTCTTTTATTTCAGGAAACAAACAATTTTCAAGGTTTAGAATTTTAGTCCACATTTTAGATAGGTTTGTAGATAATTTTGGTAAAATATTTGTCATAAGTTGAATCTCTTTTCTGTTAAATTTTATGGTATAAAATTATAACTTATCTGAAATTAGATTTCAACTTTTTTGAACAAAATAAATTAAATTATGAGCTTTTTTGTGAATTTGCAAGTGGCTCTCATGTGTAACCTTTATTAGTTTATTTTAACTCAGAATTGTTTAATTTCTGTGTCTTGATTAGGTTACAACTCCAAAATTCATTATCTGCTGATGATGCTACAAATTTACTTGAAATTATAGAAAGTAGAGTTGATTTATCATCAGTAATTATCACTTCACAACTTCCAATTTCACAGTGGTATGATTATTTAAATAAATAATCATACTGTTGCTGATGCTGTTTTGGACAGGGTTGTTCATTCATCACATAGAATTGAGTTAAAAGGTACATCAATGAGAAAAATAATGTCAACTTTACAATAGCATTATGATACTTTATGATACTTTATGATACTTTATGATACTTTATGCTAGAATGTTGCTAGAGAATATTTCAAATTTGCAAGTGTCTTTATATTTGTGATACGATGTCTTTATATTTGTGATACGATGTCTTTATTGAGTGATATATGAATTTAAACCTTTTTTTAGTTTTCTTAATTAGAAGTTATTTGAGTTGTAATAATAGGTTTTTTATTTAAGGACATAGCTTCTAGTGCAATTGATTCTGCACGTTTAGCAATACTTAAGGCTTCTTTTACCATTTTTTTATTCTCATTTTTGATACTAATATTATCAATTCTTTCAATCAAAGTTCTGTATTCCATATGTCCTAAAACATCAATTACACCAGGTGCTTTTGAAATAAATTCTATATGTTTAGAATCTCTCCAATTTGAGGTTAATGACTCATCTAAATAATCTTTATACTTTGAGTCTATTTTTGTGCTATTTGCAATAAATGCTAAATCTAAATTAACGTTATCTTTTTTATCAAAATATAAATCATATAATTGTTGCAAATATGATGGTAGTTTTAATGAAGTTATATATTTATATACTCTTTTATTCTCTCCTTTTTCTAATAAATAATCTAAAATATTAATAGAAACTTCTGCTTGTACATTTGTAAATAATTCTTCTATTTTTTCATTACAATTAACATATACTTGTTTTGATTTTTTTTCATCTAAAAGTTCAATGAATTTATATAAATCTAAATTATATCCATAACTAAATTTATTCATTACTTCAAGCATTGGATTTAAAATATCTAAAGGATTTTCTTTTGTATTTGCATATTGTACTATTTGATTTACATTATTTATTTCATCATTTGTAAAATACGTATCTTGATAATAACAAACAATTTCTTCACTTAAATTAACATCTAATCATTCAAGAGACTTTATATCATAAAAACTAGTTAATTCATCATTTTTATATTTTCTTGAAACATTGGCTAATTCTTTATATTTTAATGATATTTCTAAATATTTTTCAATTTTTTCATCTATTTGCATATTTTTAAAAAGTTTAGAACTTCTGAATAAAATATGTTCTTTGCTAGCATTTAAAACATCAGCAACTTTTGTTCCTCGTTTTGGAAGTTCTTCAATTAGTATTGTTATTTTTTGATTATATTCGTCATAATTTTTCGAATCTTGAATCTTATCAATAAGCTTTATAGCATTTGATATTTTAATTACTCTTCTTGTTAGAAAATATATAATAACTACAACTAAAAATAAAACACCTAAAATAATTAAAGTCTCATTGGGTGCTTGTTTATAGATATCTATTAAATTATATTTTGATTCTTTTACTATTGATAAAAATTCAGTAACTGACATTTTCATTCCTTGTGTATCATTTGGATTTACTTATAAAACTTACGTTTATAGTTTATAGCATACAAAAATAAACTTGAATTCTATTTATGAGTTATTGTTCATATTGGGTTTTAAATCTTTGGCATAATAAATAAAAAAGTTTTCAAATCATTAGGTATTTTTCTAAATCAGTTTTTCCTATCTTACCAATATATTTTTTTATAAATTTACCATCTTTTGCATAAAGGAATGATTCTGGTATTTTCCTAACATTATCAAATGCTTTTGCCATTTGAAAATTCTCTGCTCCAAGAGTAACTGGAAATTTCATTTTATATTTTCTTATAAAGGCTTTTAGTTCTTCTAAATCTTTTTCTTTTTCAAATAAGATACCTACAATTTCAAAATCTTTATTATATTTTTCATATAACTCATTTAATACCGGCATCTCTTCTATACAAGGAGGACACCAAGTGGCCCAAAAGTTAAGTAAAACAACTTTTCCAGATAATTGCTCTGAAATCAAAATATCATTTTCAATTTTTAATGAAATAGTTCCACCTTTAGTTGTTTTAAGTGTGAAAGTTTTCTTACTTTTTGCTTTTAACTCTTGAAAACTACTATTATCTTCAATAATAGTTTTAGCATCTTCACTTGAAGTACATCCATTAAAAAGTATTGATGCAAATACTGTACTAAATATTAAAAAAAGTTTTTTCATTATGTACCTTATTATTTATATATTTCATTTTCTACTAAATCTAAAAAATCCTGATAGACTAACTCTTTTAACTCTTTCCCATTTACAAAAAATGAAGGAGTACCTCTAACATTTAAAGTTCTAGCATCTTCTTTATCAAGTTTTAACATATTGGTAATATCAATTATAGCAGTATCTTCTTCTAATTTTGCAATATCAAGACCTTCAACTTCTTTAAAATAAGTCCAAAGTAAATCAACATCTGGTTGTGCAGAAGAAGCCCACTCAGGCTGATATTTATAAATTATTTTTGAAACTTCTTTATATTTATTTTGAGCTCTTGAAGCTTCTAAGATTTTAATAACAAATTCTGAATTTTTATGATTTGCTAAATATCTAATAACTAATTGAACTTCTTCATAGTACTGTTTATAAATTTTATAAACAGTAGGTTCAAAAGCTCTACAAGCTCCACATTCAGGATCAACAAACTCAACTATTGTAATATTTTTTTTATTATCACCAAATTTAGCAGAATGCTCTCTAATAAATGGTGCTCCGCTAATATTTTGTTTTGATAATTTTTCTATTTTTTTAGACTCACTTTTATTAAAAGCAAAAAATGTACCAATAGAAAATAAGCCTAAAATAATAATAGTTATAAAAATAATTTTTTTATTTTGCATTATAAGCCCTTTTATGTCCAATTAATAATAAAATGAAAATTAAAGAAAAAGCAATAAGAGACAAAAAAGGAATAGTAACAAAACCAAACCAATTTATATATTCAGTTGAGCAAGATATACCTTGTTTGCAAGGAACTACATTTTCTGGAATAATTTTCCACATTAAGAGATTATGATAAAGTGAAAAGAATAAACCAGTTAAAACTAAAGAAATTGAATATTTAAATAATTTATCATCAGGATATAATAAATTTGTCAAAAATATCAATACTAAAGGATACATGAAAATTCTTTGATACCAACACACTGTGCAAGGTACAAACTCCATTATCTCACTAAAAAATAGTGAACCTAGTGTTGCAAGACTTGCAATAATAAAACATACCAAAATTATTGTTGTATTCATAACTTTTGTATTCATCACTTTCCTAATTAAAAATTTGTAAATTATATCTAAAATATGTGTAGGTTATGTGGATTAAACTTTACTTTTTTGATTTTTTTGGCTAATTGATATACAGCCATTGCATAATAGCTACTTCGATTATACCTAGTAATTACATAAAAGTTTCTAGTACCATACCATAACTCATCATATTTTTTCTATCTAATTTTATCAAATAAACTTTTTTATTATAGGGCACCTCTAAAAACCCAAGCACCTTAAAACAATAATTTAGATAAAATATTTAATTATATAATGTCCAGTTTCACCACGTTATGGTTGCCTAGTTACATAAATAAGAAAGCGATAGCTTAACAACATAATTGTAAAATCTTTACAGCAAATAAGGATTTTAAAAATGCCACAAGTCTATCACTCTAATGCCAGAACAAACCAGCATGTAAGAGAAATAATACAACAATCTAATTTAACAAATGTTGAATTAGCAAATAATTATAATGTGAATGTTAAAACTATCGCCAAGCATAAAAATAGAGATTTTTTAAATGATAAAAGTTCAAGACCAAAAAGAATCCATTATGCTCTAACACCTTTAGAAAAAGAGTTAATTAAAGTAGTCAGAACAATGACTTGGATGGAGTTAGATGACTTAGCAGATACAATCGTTGATATTATTCCAAATGCAAATAGAAGTAATGTTTATCGTACTTTAAAAGCCTTTGATATAAATAGAGTTCCACAAGAGCAAAAAGAAAAAGCTAAAAAGTTCAAAGAGTATGAGCCTGGTTATTTACATATAGATGTAACTTATTTACCAAAGTTTGACAAGCAAAAATATTATCTATTTGTAGCAATAGACAGGGCTACAAGGCTACTTTACTATAAAGTGTATGAGAATAAGACAGCAGCAAATGCAGTATCTTTTCTAAAAGAATGTAAAGAATTTTTTATCCATTTTACTTAACACATATTTTAACAGATAATGGATTAGAGTTCACAGACAAATGGGCAAGAGGAAAAGGTTTTGTAAGTGGTAATCAATAAGTTTGATGTAGAGTGTAAAGATGATGAGATAGAACATAGGCTAACAGCTCCATACACACCTCAAACTAACGCAATGGTAGAAAGAGTAAACGGAACTATTAAAAATGCTACAATTAAAGCAGAAGAGTATGACAATATTGATGATGTTAAAAAAGATTTAAATAAATTTTTGATATACTACAACTTCAATAGAAGACATGGTTCTTTAAAAAAAGAATTAAAAGTTAGAACTCCATTTGATGCAGTTCAAAGTTGGTTTCAAACGAAACCTGAAATATTTAAGATTTTACCAGATGTGTTTCAACATATTGCTTTTGAAATGGTACAACGTGGTGAAACTTGACAATATAACATTCATAAAGGCTTCAAAATGACGGGATTATTTGACTTAGAATATCATGAAAATAAAATCAAAGAGTATCAACCTCCTTTGTCTAAATTAGATAAAGTGATAAACTGGGAACTATTTAGGAATCCAATTGAAAAAGCTCTATATGTTGAACCAAAAGGTGCTGGTGGAAGACCTGCATATGATAAGCTAACGATGTTTAAAATTCTAATTCTACAAAAGTATTATAATTTAAGTGATGAACAAGCAGAGTTTCAGATAAATGACAGAACATCATTTAAACAATTCCTAAATTTAAAAATAACAGATAAGATACCTGACGAAAAAACAATATGGCATTTTAAAGAACAATTAGCAAATAAAACCTATCTCAAACATTATTTGAGTTATTTGCTAAACAACTCATTACCCAAGGTGTTATTGCGAAAGAAGGAAGTATGATAGATGCTTCCTTTGTAGATGTACCAAGACAAAGAAACAGTAGAGGTGATAATTCAGATATTAAAAAAGGTGCTATTCCTATTGCATTTTCTAAAAAAGATAAAAAAGGGAAATCGTTCTAAAGTATTTCAAAAAGATTGTGATGCAAGATGGATGACAAAAGCAGGTGAAAGACATTATGGATATAAAGATCATATAAATGCAGATGAGAAAACTAAATTAATTACTAAATATAGTGTTTCAAGTGCAGCACCACATGATTCAACTGAAATAAAAAATATTATAGACATAACAGATAAAAGGTTACATGCAGACAGTGCATATAGAAGTAAGGAGATAGAAGAGTTTTTAGAAAAGAATGAATGTAAAAGCTTTGTTCATGAAAAAGGATATAGAGGTAAGCCACTTAGCAATACCCAAAAAGAGTCAAATCATATTAAATCTAAAATTAGAGCAAGGGTTGAGCATATATTTGGATTTATGACAAACTCTATGAATGATGCCTTACATATGAGATCCATAGGATTAAAAAGAATTAAATCATCCATAGGATTTTTAAATCTTACATATAACCTATTTAGATATGAACAAATAATCAGACTAGAAAAGGTAAAAGTCAAGTAAAATGAAAGAAGATTATAGAAATTTTACTAAACTTTATCCAATAATGTGTGAAGTTTAGTAAGATTTTTAATAAAATTGAATTTGAAGATAAGATATGTTTCCAAAAAATTTAATTAAATGGATGAAAAAGTTGTTTTTAGAGGTGCCCTAAATATATTTTATTTTTTTTGACCGTGTAGCTCAGTGGTAGAGCACTACGTTGACATCGTAGTTGTCGTTGGTTCAAGTCCAATCATGGTCACCATTATTTAATCAAAAAATTAGACTTAATAAAAAATATAGGCGCCTAAAAACTTAATCTAACTCAAGTACTATAAGGGTTTTTAAAGGATTATTTATAATAGATTGTAAAAAGCTCTAAAAATATGTCCTAAATGTAATTATAAAAGTGTTAAAAAAAAGTAAAAGAAATAATATCCAAAGATATAAATGTAAACATTGTAATAGATGGTTTAGCTCTCAAAGAAGACCAATAAAACTACAAAATAAAATATTTAAAGAGTACTTTTTACAAAAACAAACTTTACAACAATTATCACTCAAATATAATATAAGGGCACCTCCAACGCCATTAAGTTAAGCTTTTTATCATTATAAACCCTTTGTACAAGCTGTTTAGTTACCAACATTTTTCTTTTTTCTTTTTAAAAAATTTATCGAATTTGTAGCTATTGTAGATTTTTGAGCATCTTTATCCAGTCTAGGTTTTGATTTTCTATCAGGTCTAATCACTATTGTATTTGTTAAAAATAACTTCTCTAATTGCTCAAGTACTTCATCGTGTGGAGCATCTGAATAAAATAGATCAAATGCTTTATATTTAATAGCATTAAATGATATTGCTTTATTTACTTTTTGTATATATTTATTATCTTTGGTTTTTTCTTTTAATTCTTCATTTGTATCGTATGTCACTGATGATTCATAGTTTGTCAAAAATATAGTGGCATAAAAATCTTGTTTAACGGCAAGTGCTGTTAATCCTGTAAAGTTTTCCAAATATAGTCTATTTTTTAATACATCGTAATATGTCTCTATTCCCCAACTTTTAGCATATAACTCTTTAAAATCTGTTGTTTGGAGTTTCTTATTATCTAGTACATTAGCAGCTAGTACTTCAACTTCACCAGTATCTAAAATCACTTGTATAAATCTAATTTTTAATTTAGTTGGCAATCCTAAATCTTTCATTTTTTGTTTAGTTTGTTTATTTGGTGTAATATCTAAAACAACATCTTTTTGTTCACTATGTTTGTCAAATAAGAATTTTGCTTTAGTAAATATATTTTTTCTAAGTCTAATCAATATATTTGTTTTATTATATGTTCTAGCAAATGGTTCAAAGCCAATATAGCCTCTATCCATTGTAGTTAAATCATTTTCATCACAATGTTCTAAATGACCGTAAGCTAAAGTTCTCTCATCATATGCTGCTAAATCATTATCATCACTTTTATTTTTATTAGTAATTGATGCATCTATTGCTATATTATTTAAGACATCAAATACACATGATACTCTTGCTTGTACCACATCTTTTGCATAATCTTTAATTTGACATCTTACTTTCATGGGATTAAATTCTTTTTTTACATCTTCACTATTTGGCAAAGTTGTTACTGAACCATCTATAGCTAATAGTCTAAAGTCTTTAAAAGTTTGATACTCACCATCACTATAAAAAACTTCTGCTGACATATTTGCATATTCTTCAAATGCTGTATAATTTAATTTAGCTCTTGCTTGTGTATATGCACTATTAGTGATTGTATAATCATCACCTAAATCTAATTGCATATCATTTAAACTATTTTGTAAAGATTTACTACTTTTTTTCATTATCACAGTCATAATTTTATCGAATCCTAACTTTCTATTTCTTGTGAAACTATTTATACCAATTTTATGTTTATTTATAAATACAACATCTTTTGGTTTATCTCTAAAAACTGCTAAAACTTGACA
This sequence comes from Arcobacteraceae bacterium, assembly GCA_965242915.1. Taxonomy (GTDB): domain Bacteria; phylum Campylobacterota; class Campylobacteria; order Campylobacterales; family Arcobacteraceae; genus CAJXII01. The sequence continues at coordinate 5,166 of CBDETN010000008.1, read as the reverse complement.
GTTTTTTTTAACATATTTAACCTTACTAATATAAGTATATATTATATCTAAATAGTAGTTACAAACTACTTGAGAAGCCTATAAAATAAGGCTTTCTGATGAATTATCTTTGTGCTGTTTGATATTTTAGACTTATAATAATATGAATTAATTCCTTAACTTAATGGCGTTGAAGGGCACCTCTAAAAACCCAAGCACCTTAAAACAATAATTTAGAGCCACTTGCAAATTCACAAAAAAGCTCATAATTTAATTCATTTTTGTTACAAAAAGTTGAAATCTAATTTCAGATAAGTTATAATTTTATACCATAAAATTTAACAGAAAAGAGATTCAACTTATGACAAATATTTTACCAAAATTATCTACAAACCTATCTAAAATGTGGACTAAAATTCTAAACCTTGAAAATTGTTTGTTTCTTGAAATAAAAGAACAATTAGGAACATTAAGTACCAAAGAAGAGAAACTAATAAAGATTTTAGACTTTGCTCAAATTGAAAAGAATATAACAGTTGTAACGATTACAAATACACCAAAAGATAGAGAAGAGATAGCAAGAGCAATGATTGCTAAATCTGTTTACAATATGCAAACAACAAGAGATTTAATTGATAGACTTCATAGCGATAGAGTATTACGAGTATTGTGTGGATGGAGGTATAAAATAGATATTCCAAGTGAAGCTAAATTTAGTAGGGTATTCAAAGAATTGAGTGATTTACAAATAGCTCAAAAAACTCATAAAAAGTTTGTTAATGAATATTTATCGGATACAGTTTTTATGTACAATGCAACAGATGCTGCTATGATACCACTTAGAGAAAAACCTGTAAAGATTGAGAAAGAAGAAAAGCCTAAAAATAAGGTCGGACGACCTAAGAAAGGTGAAAAGAGAGAGCCTGTAAAACCAAAGATTTTAGAACTACAAAAAGAGATGAAAACTACTAAAAAGATGTTATCTTTAGTATCTACTGTTTGTGGTGTTGGTGTCAAACAAAATTCTAAAGGTAACAGAGAGATTACAATAGGTGGTAAACTTCATATTAGTGCAGTAGATGGAGATATACCAATAGCAGCATTCTATTCAGGTGCAAATGTTCATGATAGTTCAGTAGCACTTCCACTTATCAATGAAACTGGTAAAAGAGTGATGTATCTTCGTGATTTACTTGATGCTGGGTATGACAGCGATATAATTAGAGAGTTTTCTGAAAAACTAAATCATAAAGCAATTATAGATATAAATCCCAAGAACTCAAAAGAATTAAAACAAAAGATTCAACTTATCAAAGATGAAAAAGTAAAATTTGAATTTTTAAATTTACCTAAATCATCAGATGAACACCACTACAATCAAAGAAGTATGGTTGAAAGAGTAAATAAATATTTAAAAGATGACTTTGGATGTAATACAATTTATTATCAAGGAGCTACAAAAGTAGCTTCTGTTTTATCATTTGGAATTTTATCTGTTTGTATTCATCAAAGTTTAAAACTCATTACATGACTTTTATTAAAAATAATAGAAAAATCTTCAATTTTATAGTCAAAACCATAAAGTATGGAGAAAAAATATGATTTTTTAAGAAATTTACTAAATTTAGTGTAAACTACGCAAAGAAAAATAAATAATCATTTTTTTAAAACTAAAAGTGATGAAAATAAAAAATTAGCTATTGAGTATTATTGAATTTGCAAGTGGCTCATAGTATTAAACATTAGGTGAAACTATGAAAATACTAGTTAGAAAATATATAAAAAAAGAATCAATATCTGGACTTATTTTAATATTCGTAACAATTTTGGCTTTAGTTTTAAGAAATTCTATTTTTGCAGACTTTTATACCTCTTTTTTACATACTCAAATAGAGTTTAAAGTTGGAAATATTCTTCATATTAATAAACCACTAATATTATGGATTAATGATGGATTAATGGCTATATTTTTTCTTTTGATTGGTTTAGAAATTAAAAGAGAACTTATCATTGGACATTTATCAAGTGTGTCTAAAGTAGCACTTCCTGCAATTGCTGCTCTTGGTGGGATGTTTGTTCCTGCTTTAATTTATATAATGTTTAATTTTGATAATGAGTTTGCCCTTCAAGGTTGGGCAATTCCTACTGCAACTGATATTGCTTTTGCTCTAGGCATCCTATCTCTTTTGGGGAAAAAAATACCAGTTGGACTTAAAATATTTTTGATGGCCTTGTCTATTTTTGATGATTTAGGTGCTATATTAATAATCGCAGTTTTTTATACCTCAGAACTATCTTTTTTAGCAATAGCTTTAGCTGCACTTTGTATTATGCTTCTTTTTATACTTAATCGATTTAAAGTTACACGTTTAGGTTTTTATGCAATTATAGGTATGTTATTATGGATATTTGTTATGAAATCTGGTGTTCATGCAACTTTAGTTGGAATTATTATTGCTTTTACAATTCCCTTAAATGCAATAAATGAAAAAAGAAAACATATTTCACCCGTAAAATCTTTACAACATTATATTCATTTTTGGGTTGCTTTTTATATTCTACCACTTTTTGCATTTGTAAATGCGGGAGTTGATTTAAGTAATTTATCGTTTGAAAAAATTATGCAACCTGCCTCTTTAGGTGTTATTTATGGTCTCTTTTTCGGTAAACAAATTGGTGTATTTCTTTTTTCATATTTAGCTGTAAAATATAAATTAGCAAAACTTCCAAGATTTGTTTCTTGGCCTCAAATGTATGGGGTTGCTGTGTTAACTGGAATTGGTTTTACTATGAGTTTATTCATAAATTCTTTAGCTTTTAAAGAGACTATGATTTTTCATCATACTGATAAATTAGGTATTTTAATAGGTTCTTTTTTATCTGGTGTTGTAGGTTATACAATTTTAAAATTTGTAAAAGGTAAAAGAAATTTTAGTATTAAACGGGATTAATATACCCATTTTTTATTATAATCTTACCCTCAAGTTCTAACTCATAAATTTTATTGCCATATATTTTTAAGGCCTCATCGTATAAAGGAAAAGTATTAAGATAAACCTCTAATGTATCTTCTTGTTGTAAAATTCTTCCAAAAGAGTTTAAGAACTTCTCTAAGTCATAAATTGGTTCAATCAAACCTTGCTGTATTAGTTTTTGAGTTCCTAGACTCTCTCCTAGTCTATGTGGAATAGTATAAATTTTTTTATTCATTTTAAGAGCATAATTTATTGAAGTTAAGGTACCACTATTTTCATCAGCTTGGGTAACAATTAAAATTTCTCCAAGAGCAGTAACAATTTCATTTCTTAAAACAAAACTGTAAGGACGTGCTTTTTCACCATCTTTATAAGCACTTAAAATTAAACCATTCTCTTCAATTGATTTTATAAGTTTTGAATTAATTGCAGGGTATCTTATATCTAAACCATTTGCAACAACTGCAATAGTATTTGAACTTTTAGCACTAGTGTGAGAAATAGCATCAATACCAATTGCTGCACCACTTACTATTACTACTCCTCTTTTTACAAGTTCACTTGAAATTTTATGGGTTATTTGTTGAGAATATAAAGTTGGTTTACGTGTTCCTACTATTGAAACTTTTCTTTTTTTAAGTAAAGAGATATCTCCTTTATAAAAGAGTTTTTTTGGATACTTTTTCATATTTTTTAATTCATCTATAATTTTAATATATTGTTCTGACATCGTTTACCTTAATTTTCTTTGTTTGAGTATAATGTATACCTTGAATTTAACCAATAAGTGCAATAAATCGGCGTAAAAAGTAGAGATTAATTATAGTAAGATATAAACCTCAAACCCACCAAGATTTTGAGTAGTTGGACTTATCTTTTGTGTAACTGCTAAATATGTAAAATATTGTTCAATTTCATATTTTCCCATATCCTTGGGATATTCTTTATTATGATAATAAGACGTATCTTATTATCCAACTGCTATATGATTGTTCAGTTTTTATACTATAATGTTTTACACTGATTTTGTCAACTACTAAATCTAATCATTTTTTATCTTTTTGCATAATTTGCACCTTTTATATCTTATTTAAGATGATATCCTATCAAAATATGTTAGATATCAATAAAAATATTGCAAAATGTCATACTTTTGTACCATTTAGGAGGTTTTAGGATAATATGTGTATAATTATGGGTAGTTATAAATAGTTATCTTAAGCAAGTTATATATAAAGGATGGATATTGAACTTTAATATAAAGTTAGAAAATCGAACAGTGAGTGAAGAAGAATTATTAAATGACCTTCAAAATGTAGCTAAAAAATTTGGAAAAAAACAAATTACAGTAGCAGGATATAATAAACTTGGAAAGTTTCATGCAAGTACTTTAAGTAGAAGATTTGATACATGGCACAATGCCTTAGAAAAAAATTGGACTTAAAGCAGGAAAAGCAAAAAACCATGTAAGTGATGATGAACTTTTTTAAAATTTACAAAATATTTGGGAATATCTTGGTCAACAACCAACATCAAAAGAAATAAAAAAAAACCAATTTCAAAATTTGCTTTAAATACTTATCTTAGTAGATTTAATAGCTGGAATGATACTTTAATAAATTTTGGTAAGTATATAAACCAAGAGGCAGATACTAGTATATCAGAAAAAGTATTTTCTGATATACTAGTACCTAAAAATAAAGTTATTAAACATAAAACAAAAAGAAATATATCAGACAGACTCCGTTTTTCAATTCTTATGAGAGATGGATTTACCTGTCAATCATGTGGAAAAAGTCCAACTACAGAAAGAGGTGTAAAATTACATGTTGACCATATATTACCTTATTCAAAAGGTGGAGAAACTGAAGAAAATAACTTAGAAGTCAAATGTCAACAGTGCAATTTAGGAAAAGGAAATGCTTTTAATAAATAAGCAAACAAAATAAACCTAACAAATCGTACAGACTGTGAATTTAGTCCCAAATAAGCTAACTTTACAGTCAAAATACAAGTTAAATTTTTAAATATCTAATATTTTTTCTAGAACTTTGTAAAAATAAAAAGTTTAGTAAAAAATAAGCCAAACAAAGCCCAAAACACCAAGATATATTCTTCTATATCTTTTCTTATTTGGGTTAAATCTTTGTTTTTAATGGCTGAACACAGTTTTTTGAACAGAACAATTCCTATTAAATTGAGAAAGTCTGGC
>CBDETN010000007.1:0-4700 GCA_965242915.1 Arcobacteraceae bacterium | reverse complement strand
TGCAAGTACTTTAAAGTTTTTATTGGCAGATTCTCTAATAAGTTCAGCAGCAAGTGTCATATCACCACTACTTTCTTTAATTCCAACTATATTGGGAATATCTGATAATCTTTTTGCTAAGGATGCTGAAATTCCACATTTCATTCTATCTGGATTATTATAAAGTAGTACTGGTAAATCTGTTGCTTGCGCAACTGCTTTAAAATACTGATATTGTTCTTTGTCATTAGGACCTATAAACATTGGATGTAAAATAGAAATTGCTTTTGCACCCATACCTTCAGCTTGTTTAGCCCAACGAACACACTCTCTAGTTGTAATATCTCCAATTCCTAAATAAACTGGAACTCTTCCTGCTGCTTTTTCTATTGTTATTAAAACAGCCCTTTCTTTTTCTTCGCGCTCTAAGGCATAAAATTCGCCATTACTTCCTAAAGAAAGAATTCCATGAACGCCTCCTGCTATAACGTGATCAACCATTTCACCTAAACAACTTTCATTAACTGTTTAGTCCCTAATTCTCATGGAGTCAGCTATTATTTTATAAAAGGAGTAGATTTATGGGAAATATACAACACTCTAATGCCAAGACGACGCCAAGAATTCGAAAAGAAATACAAGAGTCTCAAGAGACAATCACAGAGTTAGCTGCAAGATTGTCCCTTAATCCAAAAACAGTAACAAAATGGAAGAATGCCAATAGAATCACTGATAAAAAAAGTGGGCCGACGATAGCAAGGTCAACAGTACTAAGTCAAGAAGAAGAACAAATAATTTGTGAGTTTAGAAGAGTTACCAAGTTTGCACTAGATGATGTTTTTATAGCCCTGATGGATGAGATACCTAAAATGACAAGGTCAAACTTACACAGATGCTTGCAACGTCATGGATTAAGCCGTTTGCCCAAAGAACCCCGTGATAAAACAGAAAAAAAGAAGTTCAAAGAGTATGATATAGGATATGTCCATATAGATATTTCAGAAGTTCATAGTGAAGAAGGCAAAGCCTATATGTTCGTAGCTATAGATCGTGCTACTAAGTATACTTATGTGGAAATTCATGAAAGAATGACTCAGGCTATCGCTTGTTCATTCTTAGAAAACTTTATACAAGATATACCTTTTAAAATCCATACTATTTTAACAGATAATGGAGCTCAATTTACTTATGCACTTCTAAGTGAACATTTAAGACCAAAAGATAAGATTCATCCTTTTGATATAGTATGCCAAAAGTATAAAATAGAACACCGTTTGACTAAGTTTAGACATCCCTGGACTAATGGTCAGGTAGAAGTGATGAATAAAGTTCTTAAAGACCATACTGTGAAACTTTTTCATTATGAGACCTTAAAAGCTCTAAAGTTACACTTGATGAGCTTTCTTCTTTTATATAATTATCAGAAAAAACTCAAAGCTTTAAAGTATAAAACACCTTATGATACAATGTCTCAAATATTCAGGAAAAACCCAGAGTACTTTAAGTTGAATCCTTTGAGTAAGTCTTTGGGACTAAACAACTAACTTTATCATATGAAGTAGTCGGTGTAATAATAGGTGAATTCACACCATGTATGAAATCTGTATTCATAAAATCTTTCCTATTAATTTTTATCTAATTAAACAAGAAAATTGTGCTATCAAATATTTCAATGGGTTCAAAAATGAAAGAAATGAAAAGCTATGAGCATCATCTCTTGCTCCCAAACATTCTTTTTTATATAATTCCTGTGCATTTGGAACTAGATCCATATCAATTTCAATACCAAGCCCTGGTTTATCAGATATCTATATATATCCTCCTTCAATTTTAGGAGGCTGTATCGTTAATCTATCTGTAAAACATATAGAAAAATTCAATATGTATCTATTGCAGTTACTTTCCCTGGAACTGCACAAGCAACATGAGTCAACATTGCTAAGGATATGTCAAAGTAGATTATTTGAGTGTGATCCCCATAGTTAGATTTAAATCATTACAAATTCAAATAACTCTAAAAGATCCTGCCATTATCCAAAAATGTGGATCAGCTAAATGAATATCTACTAAAATTAAAGCCATTGTATGATATTTACTCTGTCCATTCAGTTGCAATCAAATCATAGTTGAAGTTAAAAAGCAAGTACGTATTTTAAATTCGGAAATGATTTCTCTTCCTGAGAATCTTCATTCCGCTCCATCAAGGATCTACATAATAAGCTGAAAGATCTTTTAAACTATTAGCAACTTCAACTACTTCTTCTAATATCCATGCTCCATTAGGATCTAAAGTTATTCTGGCATCGGGAAATCTTTCTTTTAAAGCTCTTACTGCTTTTGCTTCTTCTTTAGGTGATAACATTCCACCTTTTAATTTAAAATCATTAAATCCATATTTATCTTTTGAAGCAACTGCAAGTTGTTACATTTGAATCTGCTAATAAAGCTTCTTCTCTTCGAATATCATGACCATATATACATCATAATCATATTCTCTTACATATGGCAAGTTAGTTTTATCTGGAATCTCCTATACAAAAAAGGTATCCTAGCATTAAAGACGTTATCTCTAACTTGACCAGCACCTAAGAAGGCTCAAACAGCAACATTTAAATATTTTCCTAATAAATACTCAATAATGCAGCTTCAATAGCCGTTACCACATGTATTGCTGTTCTAAGATCGAATGTATGTAAGACCTCTTACATCATTAGGATTATCAATATCTGGCTAAATTGATTTTAAAGTATTTTGATACAAACCTATACTTGCTCCAATAACTTTAGATTTTACTTTTTCAAGGAGAAAATCGGATAGACATCTAAATATTTTTCAATAAGAAAACTCGTGATATACCCCTTGTATAAGGGCTTAAACATTAATATTTAGCTATAATTACATCTATAAAATAACTTAAAGGAAGTATGCTAAATGAATAAATAGAAATCTGAAAATAGAAATCAAGCTTAGATCTTACCACCATCATATTGAAGATAGGGTACCTCAAAATCATCTTGCTAGATTTATTGTTGATATACATAGATCAGACTTGATGATATCAAGTATAGATAAACAGTATAGTGGAAGATCTGGTAAACAAGCATATCAGTCCAAAGATACAAGTTGGATTATTATTTAATGGATATTCTACAGGTATTTTTTCCAGTAGAACTTTAGTAAAATGCTAAAAACGATTCTATAGTATTTAGATATATAGCTGCAAACAGTCAGCCTGACCATGATACACCATAGCATATATTCCGACTAAGATCTTCTCTTAATGAACTTGAAGTTAAATCCTGTACAGATACTTTTAATGGCTAAAGGCACAGGATTATTAAAAGTTGAACAAAGCTATCCCTAATTAGGAACTAAAATAAAAGCAAATGCTTCTAAACATTAAGCACTTAGGTATAAGCATAATAAGTGAATTTTCTCCAAGTACTTGAAAATGAAGTTAAATCTTTAATGGCTCGAAGCTAAAGACAGTAGATCCCAACCTAAAGTTCTTTTTATTGGTATGAACATACCGCAAGAGATGTTCAACAATAGAACCTCTTTTAAAAGTTATGACTATATGCTATTAGCTTTTTAGAAATAAGATCATTTACTAGATATGAAAAAGATAAAAAAGAGTATGATGAGACCACAGCACAACTAAAAAGATCTATAAAATTTTATTTTTTCAATTTTTAAAAAATATTTATCATAAATTATCATCTCAAATCTATATTTATTCCTAATTCTAATTGAATTTGCTCTATTCTTTCCTCTCTTTATCATCTTATTCTTACGTTTTGTGCCTTTATTTTCTTATGGGCAAATAGTTTTAGGTTGGCAGCTATACATGTAATGGTAAAATTCATATTATTCCTGAGCAGTCCTGTAAACCTTGTTGTGGATTGTTTCATGCTGGTTTTTATTAAAGCAAATGAGTGTTCAACTTTTGCTCTGATTTTATGTTTTGGTTTTTCATTTTCTCTTTGATTCTTTCTATCTTCATCACTCATTTTATTTCTCTCTTTAAGACAAACATTATTTTTAATATCTTTTTCTTTTAGTAGTTCATCAATAGCTTCTGATTTATAAGCTTTATCTGCACCTGATGATTTAATATCATCACCTAATTTTTCAACAAATGTATCAACGGTAGATATATCTGAGGTATTGGCAAATGTTGTCATTGTTTCTAAAATAGCTCCTGAATCTGCATCTGTTGCTATATGATTCTTATATCCTGTTGCATATTGTTTTTTACCTGCTTGATAACCTGTTCTTACATCTTTATCTATCTTTTGTTTATGCTCATAACTATCATCTTCAATTATCTTTTTTGAAGTTTCAATATCTTTAGTATCTTTATTTTGAATCTCATCAAGTTCTTCATTTTTAAGAGTTTTAGAGTTATAAGATTTCTTTTTTAATAATCTTGATATTTGTTTTGATGATGGTTTTTTCTTTTGTAATTCTTCTTCAATAAGTATATCTATCGCTTTATTTAAAGCTTCAACCTTTTGTCTACTTTCACTTTTTTGTTCTTTATTTTTATTTTTGATTCTATTATTATGAGACTTTGTTAATGTTGCATCTACCAGTACATCTTTACCACCTGTTGCTATTAATCCTGCCTTTTCAAGTTGCTTATTAATATTTGTAAAAAGTTTACCATGAAGATTATTTTTAATTAAAGAATTTCTAAATCTACCTGTTGTAGTTGAGTC
>CBDETN010000006.1:0-12399 GCA_965242915.1 Arcobacteraceae bacterium | reverse complement strand
TACCTTTATTTGACTATCTTCGATATGACTAAAGAAGTTATTTGAGTTTGAAATCTTGTGTTTTTCATTATTGTATGTGAAATATACATCATCCATCACTTTAGAACTTTGCTTATGACCTATTACAGATTTTAACCAACTATCAGTTGCTCCATTGTTTTTCATAATGGTTACAAATGAGTGTCTGAGTGCATACATAGTTCTATCTTGAATATTTAGTTTTGCTAATAATGGTTTCCAGTAGTATTTATTTACATTTCTACCATCTGCAAAATGTGTATCGTGTTTATTAACAAATAGCCATTTTTCATTTGGTCTATTTTTATAATATTTAGATAATTTTTTTATTGTTGTGTTATCAAGTGGTATTATTCTTTGATGATTTTTAGTTTTATTTGTTAAACTTGTTTCATCTACAATAACACCTTTACTAATACTTCTTTTTAAATCTATAAATCCATTGTTTAAATCTATATCATCCCATTGAAGTCCTAAAGCTTCTCCAACTCTAAGTCCACTTGATGCTACTAAAACTAAATAGGTATTAAACCATCCAGTTGAATGTTCAATTAGTAGTCTTAGTTCGTGTTCGGTATATGGCTTTTTTCTCTCACTATTTACTTGAACATTATCAGCAAGTTCAACATAATTTTTGATAATAATATCATCTGCTAATGCTTTTTTGAAGATAAGATTTAATATCTCTCTACATTTTTTAACACTACTTGATGATAATTTATCTAAAAGTTGAATTTGCCAGTATTCAACATCGCTAACTTTTATATCAGCTAGTGCAAAGTTTTTAAAAGTTGGCAGTATATGATTATTAAATTTTGATAAAGTATCTCTTTGTTGATTAGGAGATCTTTTTAAAGATGAATTTTGTATAACCATTTTTCCAAATGTTTCCAATGAAGTTTTACACTCGATTTCTTTTTTACTATCAATAAGTTTTAAAAGAACATCACGATAATTTCTTTTGATAAATCTTACATTATCTTTTGTAGCTTTTTTACGAGTAGATTTTCTATAAAATATATTATCTACTGTACCTTTGTACATATATAACATCGTGTTTATTTACATAGTATCCGTCTTTATTTCTCATAGTGTTTCCTTATGAAAAATAGTGCATCCCTACTTATGTATATTTTAGCACCTTTGTACTGAAAATCTACATCAGGCTCAAAGTTAGCTTTTAGGTACTTTCTTATGGTGTCTCTGCTCTTACCAATTTCGTGCGAAATATCTGAAAGTGAAAACCATTTGGGCATTGTTATTTCTAAGGTTTCCACCTTAGCTTTTAAATCAAGTATCATTTTTTTAAGTTCAGCTAGTTCATCCATAACGATTTTGTATCTCCAATATCTTCTTTAATAACTATCTGTTTTGTTTTAAAATCATAGTTAATACATCTAGTTTCTATCTCATCAGTACTCTTATCAATTTTGAAACTAAATATATCGTTGTTATTACAATAAATACCTTGTATAAATCTTGCTCTATCTACTTTTAAAATTGCTACTTTTGGTTGTCGTTGTTGTCCTAAATCTTGAATATGTTTCTTCTCTTGATATAATCTAATGAAAAATTTAGCACTTGATAATGGCATATTTCCTTTTTCAGTCATAAATACTTTATAGTGGTTGTATAATAATTCTTTAGGAATAATTACATCATTATCATCTTCTAAACAATCTTTTATATATCTTCTTATTGGATTTGTTTGGTCTTTAAATTGTTCAATGTTTTCTAGTAATTTATCTGATTTTGTAAATCTTCCATTTTTAATCAGATTTTGTAGATGCTCTAATGATAAAGATAATATTCCACTCCTTTCATCTTTAAATCTTTTAGTAAGTCCTCGTACTTTTTCATCATCTAATATTTCAATATCAAATACAAGTAATAACATTCTTCTAAAAACACCATCATCCATACTTGATGGGCTTGGTGTATCTTGTCCTGAAAAGATAAGCTTTGGTTGATTATCACTTTCTAATGTTCGTGGGTCTTTGTTTTTTGGGTCAATAGATATATCATCATCAGTTGATGTTAAAGCTTTTAATTTTGCTAACTGACCTTTATTTAATCCTTTGCCATCAACTTCACTACCCATATTTACTATTTTATTTTCTAAGACTTGTAATTTATGACCCTCAAAATCTTGTAGTTCTAAACTACCTATATTGTCTTTTCCAAAAAATGATTTAATTACACCCATAATTACAGATTTACCATTTGCTCCAGTTGAACCTTTCATATATAAAAAAGCTTCATACTCATGAGATGGTAAAAAACAATATCCTATAAATTCCATAAGTGTAGCTTGGTCTTTTTCATCAGGTAATACTCTGTTTAAAAATTTACTCCATTTTTGGCAAGTTGCATCTTTACTGTATTCAAAGTCTAGTATATTTGTAGCACCATCTTTTTTAGAGTGAATATTTTTAAAAGTAATTTTACCATTCTTAGTAACAAATAATGTACCATTTGTAAAGTTTATAACTCTAGTTTCTTTTTGGTTATCTTTTATCTCATTTAGAGATACTGCACCTGTATAGACATCTTCAAGTATTTTATCTACATTTGCTGTTGATTGTTTCTTTTTATCAACTCGTGATAATGGCATCCACCCTTTTAATACAAATCTTTTTATATCATCAATTCGTTCATCTAGTGAATGATAATGTGTACCAGTCCAAACATTAAGAGTACCATTAAATTTGGCAAATGTATTATCTGTCTTTTTTGCCATAGCTTCAAATGATGTAACCATATCAGATATATGTGTTTGTGAATAATCTTTATGCAATGTATCGTAATTTGTAACCATACTATCAAATATATTTATAAGTTGTGATAGCTCATCTTCATTATCACTTTCAAGATTTTCTACTTTTTCCCAGTATCTTTTTTTGTTACTACTAACTTATCTAGTAAATCTTCTTTGATACCACTAAATCTACTATCTTTTTTTGCTATTTTAAATCTATCTAAAAAGTCTGCTAACCCTTTTATATCTTTTTCCCCTTTTACGGTTGTGATATTTACTGGTATATTATCTTTATCTTTTACTAACCAATTCTTTTTTATATTGCTAAATTTCTTTATAGGTTGATTGAAATAATAATCTTTTAAATCAAGTCCAGTATAATCTTCTATATCTTCAATAAGTGAAGTTGTAAGAGTAGATATAGAGAATTTTATTTTATCAAATAGCTCTTCTTTTGTTTTAAATTTATTGGCAAATAGATAATTGCTTATATCATATTTGTTTGGTAAATTTGTGTTTATTTGATAAAACAATACTATAAATATCTCTTTTGCTATACCTTTTAGTTCATTGTATCTTTTAATACTATTTTCATATCCAGCATTATCATGGTCAAACCATATATAAACTGTTTTATCTTTTAATATCTCTTTGTGATTTTCCCAGCTGGTGCTAACTCCACCTAATGTAAGTACATTTATATCATACGATAAAAGATTTAAAGCATCTTTTTCGCCCTCTACTATAAATACTGTATTGTCTGTTTTACTTTGTTCTTTAAAATATTCAAAAGGAAAGGCATAAGTTGTAGCATCTATATTACTTATCCATTTACCATCAGTTCTAGTATCTAAATGTTTGTTACCATCCCATTTATATTTTAATCTATGTTTGATATTGTATGTTGTGTGTTTATCATCTAGTATTCTATTTAAAATACATATTGTTTTATGCTTATTGTCGTAGCCTACATATAAATCCATCCAGTTCATATATGTAGTAGATTTATTATATATTAGTTGGTCTAACTCTTTATTGTGTACGAAAAAATCTAAATCATTTTGAAATTTTGGTGCTTTTATAGTCATATAATTTATAGCTTTTTGTTTAGCTTTCTTATCATTTTGTTCATCTTGCACTTGCTTTTTTTCATAAGCTTTTTGTTTTAGTGCATAAGCTTTTTTTCTTTGCTCTAGCTCTTCTTCTGTTTCTGCTGTTGTTTCATTGTTATCTAAGTCGTGTATTAAATTTTCATTTTTACAAATATCTTTTATAGCTAATATAAAATCTAAACTTTTATTTTGCATAGTTAAATCAATAATGTTACCATTTACACCACAAGAAAAACAAGTAAGATATGTCTCTTTACCTTTTCTTTTTACTGCATCACTTGACCCACAAGCTGGACAAGAAAAAGTAGTCTTATTTTTTTTAACATATCCTAAATATGATGTAACATATTTTTCTATATCTATTTCAGTCTTAATATGTAGTGTTAATTCTTCTAAATCCATTTGCTAACCTTTATGTACATATTTTGATAAGTGCTGTTTTGGGGTCGTAATAATATCGCACCCCCCCCCAGATAGATGATACTTGATTTTGGGATTGTAGTTGAACTTTCCCCCGTGGAAGTTTTATTTTGAGAAGTCATATTTCAACTCCTTAACATTTAAATTATCAATGAATAATTTGAATAATTGTTTTTCTGTTTTTTCTTGATATTCTGCATAATAATATTTACAATCATATAAATATTTTTTGTTATTACTTTTATATAAACCAAAGGTAACATCTTCAACAATATAATAATTATCTCTTAGCAGTATTTTTATAGAGTTAATATAAAAATTTTCAATAATTTCAACATTTGAAGTTCTAAAATTTTGATTAAAACCATTTATGGATTTTATATAAGCTGTGGCTTCTTTTTTATTTCTTGCTAATACTAAAATCCCTTTAGGTTTTGAGTAAGAATTTGTAAAATAATATACTTGTAAATTTTTAGTAATCATAAACTAACTCCTCTATAGGTATTAAACTATTTTGATTTATATACTTTTCTAATAATGATATAACTTCTTTTGCTTGTTTGATTTGTTTGAATGTAAATCTATAGAAGTATTGTAGAAGTCTAGTCTTTTTTATCTCTCCAAGTTTTGCTAGTTCTGTACATAGATGGGCTTCTGTTTTTGCGATGATTAAAGCTTTTCTTCTTAGTTCATCTACTTCATCTGCATAAGGGTATTGATAATTTTCTAAAGCATATATTTTATTGTTTATGATTTTAAATCTTTCATTTGCTGGATTTTTGTAATATATCCACATAATTAGTTTTAAATCAACTTCATTTAATATTGCAACATCTTCAACTGGTAGGTAGGTTGGTTTTATCATAAAAAACCTTTTTATAAATTCTTTCATAGTTTGTGCCTTTTGTTTTAAATCTCTTAATAAAGCTTAGAAGAAACATCAGGCACGAAGTTTGACTGCTAAGCTTTACTAAAAGATTTTATTTTAAATTAAATCTTTATTTCCATTTTTCTACAAATTTTTTACTTGTATTTTTTGCAGTACCATCTCTGTTTAAATTGTTTTTTTCTAAAGATGTTTCTAGTTGTTTTGCATATCTCAATAAAACATCAAAAGCTTTATCCCGTGTATTCTTAAAATTTTTTAGTTGGTACAATTCTTCAAAAGTAATAGTTGGCATAAATTTAATCCTTTTTATTGTTGGAAAGTGCTATAATCTATTAAATAATGTAATAAATAACAATTTAAGAATAATATATCAATATTGCTGAAAGGTATCTTAATATTGCTATTTATTTTAAATATAATGATATTTTTAGCAATTAGGGATATAATATGATTGAAAGATTTAAAAAAGCAATTAGAAGTACAGGACTGTCTCATACCGATTTGGCAAAAGAACTAGGAGTAAAATCTCACGATATTAGTAATATGTCGGCAGGAAGAAAACAAATTTCAATATATTTTGCACTATTACTTGAAAAAGAATTTTGTATAAATCCGTGCTGGTTATTTTTTAACCGTGGTGTAATGACTGCTCAATTTGATTTGACTGGGGAAGATAAAAAAGCTATGGAATATGATGAACTATATAAAACAGTTCAAGATTTAGCTAGTAGGGTTAAGGAAATTGAGGATATAAAATATGGAAAATGATTTTAAAATAGAAGATTGTATTATAAAAGCAACTATACCAAATGGAGATATTATTGAATTTCCTAAGAAGTTTATGAGATATGATAGTGCTGATGATATATTTTGGTATGAAGATAAAGCACTTAGCGATATTGAGATACTTGACCCAAATGGAAATGCTCAAACTAAATATAAAAGTTTTCATAATAACTTATGACAAAATAGCAAAGCTATAATTATAATATATTTCTAAATTAATATTTAGGATATATTATGGGTGATGAAAAGAAAGACAAAGACGAAGTTCGGTTTGATAAACTATTTGCTAAGCAAGAACTACTTACAGATACTTGGCTTGAAAGTGAGCGACTTTATAAAGCTGAACATAGTGAAGAGCAACTAGACAAATTAAAAAAGAAAAAACGAAGTAAGCTTTTTATACCAGCTATCCGCAATACTACAAATATTATTAAGGCTATATTTACGACTGCATTTTTTGGAAGTGGTAATCCTATTGAGATTATCCCTATTGGGGAAGATGAAAGCGACTTATGGACTGATAGAAACAAAGTAATCAAATACTACTACAACAAATTAAAACCAAATAAAGAGCTATCTAAGGCTTTTTTATCTTCACTTTTATATAAAATGGGTGTGGTTATAACTCATTGGGATAAGTCTAAAAAGAAAGTGATCACTACACATATACCAATAACTGATATTGCTTTTGATAATGAATGTGTAAATATTGATGATATTCAATCTATAGCATATAAACATTATGAAAGTAATTTAGTAATCAAACAAAAAATCAACTCTAAATTTTACAATGAAAAGAAAATCTATAAAAAGATTTTTAAAGATAATGAAAATATCAATGATCGTAAAAGAAAAACTATCAAAGTTATCTATATGTTGAATATGGATGGTGGTTATGATAGTAAAACTTTTATAGATGGTGTTTTGGTTCGTGTGGCTACTTTTCAAACTCTCCCATTTCAGTATGGATATGCTTTGGATAAATTACCAGCTATTGAAATGAAGTGCGAAAAGATGAAATACTTTGCTATGGTGGAGATATACCTGAACTACTTGGCGACTTACAAAAAGAACTAAATCAAAAAAGAAATTTAAAAAACGATATTCAAGAAGAAAATCTAAATCCATCTATCCTAGTTGGTGCTGGTGCAAAAGTAAATCCTAAAGATTTAACTATGGGCGCTGGGACAAGGATTAAAGTTGATGGAGAGATAGATCAGATTAAATTTATACCAACTCCTAGTGAATATCCACTTAATGCTGATTTGTCTATTTTAGCTGGAGATATGCAAAGTGCTGTAGGTGTGAACTCTATTCAAGAGGGTCAAACTAATGCTAGTGATAGAAGAAGTGCTACAGCATTAGCTGTGGTAAATAGTAATAGTAGCATGAGAATAGAAGAGATGATAATGTTAATCAAAGAGACACTATTTGAACATTGGGCTAAGACTTGGGTAAAACTTGTATTTAAAAATGCTTCTGATGCCACTATCAATTCTATAACTGGTAAAGAATTTCCTTTTGGAAAAAAAGGTAATCGTGATGATATAGATTATGATTTACAAATTAACTTTGGTATGACACTTGATAAAGAAAAAAAGATAAATGATTTACTTGGTATCTATCAAATGACTTCACAAAATCCAAATATCAGAACTGAGGTAGTGGAAAAATTACTTAAAAAAATACTTGATATGAGAGTTGGGGAAGATACTGACTTAAATGATTTGTTTAAAGAAGTTGAAAAAGAAGTGGAAGATGCACAACCTACACAAGAAGATATAGATAAGCAAAAATTGGCAGATGGTGGGCTTTAATGTTACGACATTTTAGCAAAGTTAATCTGTCATCATATAAATGATAAAAAAAATAAGGAGTGTCAAAATGGCAAAAATTAAAGAGTTGGGAATAGTTAAAGAAGTTCACACAAGTGGTATCGTTGAAACTGACAAAGGTGTACGGTCTATGTGTAAAGCTAAAAAAGGAGATAGACTTATTCAAGATTTAGCAACTAAAGTTATCAGTATTGCACCTAAAAAAACTACTGAAACTAAAACACAAAAAACTGCAAGACTTGAAGCAGAAAAGTTAGAAGCTGAAAAAATTGAAGCAGATACAAATGGTACAGATGATGAAACACCAGCTGATACTGATGAAGCAAGTGGAGATGAATAATGAAAAAGTGGTATAGCTTTTTATTTGCATTTGTAATGTTTAATCACTTCATAGTAGATGGAGATGGTGCTGGTAATGGTGGAGATGGAGATGTTGATATTGGAGATGTTGATATTGGAGATAGTACAGACAAAACTTCAAAAGAAAAAGAGAATAATACTAATGAAGATAGTAAAAGTGATGTAGACAAACTTCAAAAGCAAGTAGATGAGCTAACTGCTGATAAAACTGCTAGAGAGAGTGAAACTGCAACTTCTAATGCTATCAAAGAGTTGGGGGATAAACACAATGGTTTTGATAGCAACAAAGTTAAAGAGTATTTAACTGAACTAAACAAAACTAATCCTGACAAAGCAAATATGCTTAACAATCCAGTTGGTTGGGAAAATGTTTGGTTAAATGAGTTTGCTCACAAAGAAGTGGATAACGATAATCCTGCCTTTGGTAGAAATATCGCTCCAGTGGATAGAAGTGAAGAGGTGCTTGAAAAAGTTAAGGACGGTAAATGGTTATCTGTAGAAGATGAGCTTCAAGTCTATGGAAAACACTTATAAAAAAGTGAAAAAATAAAAGGATTTTAATATGAATGGAATTTTATTCTTAGAAAATATGCAAGGTGGTCAAGCTGACTTAGTTAAATCAATCGCAAAAGTTGGGTTTAATGAAACACCACTTTTTAGTATGATACCAAAAGCTGTACCTATTAGTACATCAAAACTTATTATGGGTCATCAATGGCAATATGAAACTGCTGATGATGGAGATACAACTAATGCACATCATGAGGGGTCTGCACCAGCTGATGCTACAACTAATGTACTTGGTACTAGTGAAAATCACTATCAAATCATCAAAGATACTTATGGTGTAACTGGTTCGGCTGAAGATGCTAAAACTACTGAAGGTCAAGCAGAGATGCAAAGACAAGGTGCTTTAAAACTTAAAAAGCAAAGAAAAACTATAGAAATTGTTATGTTTAAATCACAAGCACCAGTACAAAGAGATGAAAGTAATGCTACACCAGTTGCTGGTAAAATGGGTGGACTTTTACATTGGGCTACTGCTGAAACTACTGAAGATGGTGGAGGTAATACTTTGACTATGGCTAAACTTAGAGAGATGCTTAAAATTGGTTATAAAAAAGGTGTACCAGTTACTCATATATTCTGTAGTGATATTCAAAAAGATATTATTGATGATTTACTTGATGCTAAAATGAGAATTGGTCAAGGTGGAAATGTACTTAAAATGACAAACTATACAGAGATTAAGAATTTATCTTATGCTCCAAATGTGAAAATCATATTAAGCCCTTTTATTACATCTACTCAACTTATCGGTGTAAATATACCATCTTTAGTTTTAGTTTATGGAAGATTAACAAGAGCTTATGAACTTGGTCGAAGTAAAGATGCTGTTGAAAAAGAGTTGATCACTGAACTAACGCTACGAGTAAATAATCCTTATGGTGTAACTTTACTTGATAACTTAGGTGTGTAAGTAAAGTTATGAAGTATGTAGATTTTAAAACTCATTTAGATGAGATTATGAGTGGTGGTAAATTTGTAACCGACGATGATAAATTAAAACCTATAATACTTCAATGTTTAGAACAAGTGGCTATTCAATGTGAGCCACTTATACTGCTTAGTTCAAATATAGAAGATGATATTTTAACAGTTGTTGAAGATGAACTATTTATACGAGTGCCTAACTTATCACAAAATGCTGATGATATTATAGATATGGATGAGACACTTGTATATGCAGTTAGCTATCTAGTAGCTTCAAAAATATCTAAAGATGCAAAGAAAAAAGACCATCAAAATGAAGCAGATACCATAATCAATAATTATCAATGGCAACGATATAGAGATATACAAAGTGGTAAGCTGGACTTAAAAAAGAGTAGAAGCGAAAATTCTTTGTATATTCACGGATATATAAATATATATACAACTAAAACTAAAACAATTCAAGGGTATGTATATACTTGGGATGAGAGTTTTATAGTAAATCTTGGATTGTATTTAAGTGGGTTAGTGTTGAAACTTAGTAAAAGTGATATACAAAATATAGATAAGTATTTGGAATATCAGGCAAGTGGAAATAATGATGATGAAGTGTATGAAGCACTTGATATATATCTAGGAGGGTTAAATGGCTGAGAATACAAGCTTTATACAAAACGTAAATCAATTAGTAGCAAACCTACAAGTCATAATTGAAGCAAAAGAATTATTTAATGAAGAGTCAATTAACACACTAGAAGAGCTAACACAATTAGACATTGCACTAATAACAGCAGACCTTAAAAAGTCAAATTATTTAGGTAATAGAAAAATAGATATTAACTTAGCACTTAATAATTTAAGTGAAGATACTCATGTATCATATGAAAGTGTAACTATTACCTTGAATGATGGCGTACAATTAGAAATTAATTTTACAACTCTAAATGATGATGGTTCAACTTCTATTTTAGAATTAACTAGTCATGCAGATATTAAAAATTATATTGTTAATTCACAATTATTTATTGATAGTGTTATCAATACAGAGGTTACGGTTGAAGATGAAATAGGAACTAGTCCACAACTAATAAGATTTAGAGATACAGATGGTAGAACTTCAAACATTGATAGACTTATTTTAAATGTTTATAGTGGTACTGCATCATCTATTAATTCATTTTATTACTGGGCAAAGACTACATCATCTTTGCAAACATTAGCAAATCGTATCGATGATGTAATTGCACTTGGTCAAAGAATAGATAAGATTATTGCACTTGCTGATAAAGAAGATGAAATTCAATATCTATATAACACAAGATCGAAGATAGAGATACTTTATACAAATATGCAAAAAATTATAGATGTTGAAGCAAACTTAGCAGCAATTATAAATGCTCCAGTACAAGCACAACTTGCAATTACTAAGGCACAAGAAACAGCAGATATAAGAGATCAACTATTAGCAATCATACCAACTACTTTAGATTTGGCTTCAAATGAAAGCAGTTTTATTTCATACAATCCTACTACTGGTGCTTTTATTATTGGACTTCCAAAAGGTCCTAAGGGAGATATTGGAGAAAGCTTTAATGTAGATAAAACTGGAACATTAGCAAACAAAAGCAATTATGATGGAGCAAGTCAAGGTTTTGCATATCTTAGCTTAGATGAAGCACCAACAAAAGTATATTTTAAAAAGAGTGATGATAGTGGAGATTGGACTGATGGTGTACCATTTGGAAAAGGAGATACTGGTGTAGGTATCTTAGATATTAATAGAACCAATGGAGATGGTAGTGCTGGAACTACTGATACATATACTATTACTTTAACAGATAATACAACTAAAACATTTACAGTTACTCATGGTAGTGACTTAAAAAACAGTCAGATTATAGATGATACGACAACGTCAACAGATACTGTTTATTCATCTTCAAAAGTGGACGACTTATTGTTGGACATTGAGTTGGGTATTCCAACTTAATATACATTTGTAGATAGTAATTAAATTAAAAGAAGGAGAAAAGAATGGCAACAAAAACAGAAGTTCAACAAACATTGATTAACAAGATTAATGGTTTGATAGCAGATGGAGATGCAAAAGCATTAGTTTATTTAGCGAAAGCTTTAGAGACTGGCGAAGATGGTACAACTGTACAAGAATTGTTAGTTGCACAAGGCGATATGATAATTAGAGGTGCTACTGGTTTAGAAGTTATTAAAATAGCTGATATGTTAGCACCTTACCAAAATGTACTAGAAAGTGGTGTAAGTATTAAAACTATTGGTGGTGCTTCAATTCTAGGTGGTGGAAATATTGAGATTAGCAATACTATTCTTAACTTTGAAAAGCCTGATATTGAAAGTGTATTATTTACAAAAACAAGTCCAAGTGCATTGACTATTCCAGTAGGATTCAGTTGTAGAGTTGGAGATGTATCTATTGAAGTTATTGATAATGCTTATGCTTTAAATTTAACTGATAATTTAGTTGGTAGTTCTAAAACTGCTGGTACTGATTATTATATTTATGCAAAAGCAGATGGTACATTTTATATTAGTGCTTCTAAAACTATAACTGCAGATAGACTTATTGGTGGTTTTCATTATGGATTAGTTCCTGAAGCAGAAGCAGTAACTGGAAATAAAACAGAAGCAGACATGGTAAATATCAGAGGTATTAATGTTTATTCATTTTGGGATTTAAAGTTTAAATCAATA
>CBDETN010000005.1:0-12194 GCA_965242915.1 Arcobacteraceae bacterium | reverse complement strand
GTTTCATTAAATAAGAAAGTTCTATCTTCTTTTAGTATCTCTTGTCCAAATATTTCAGAACTAAGTCGTAAAAATGGTTTTGCTCTTGTAGTTTGAAGTATCTCATCTGAAAATGTAAATATCTTTTTACCTTCTTCTCTTGATACTATTTCATCATTTGGTACTACTTGTGCTGAAAAAAGTCCGTTTAATTCAGCTCCAAAAAATATAGCTGGTCGTCCTATATATAGTTGTACTTTATCAAGTGATTTTAGTGAAAAATCATATATTTTATTATATGACTTATCTTCATCTTTGAATTTATTAAATATTTTAGAAAAAGCTGATTTTATTTTATTTACTCTATTTTCATTTTGTTCAAAATCTGGGTTAGTTAGCCTTATGTCCCACTCTAACGCAACAGCTTTTCTAAAATGGTCTTCATAATATTCTAAAGGATGCCCTATTTGAATTGGAGTTTGTATTTTCATCCAAGCTCTATCTACATTTGCCCATTTTTCAACTAAAAGATGAGTTCTACTTTCACCAAAAGCTTTTATTAGATTTTGGATATATAAAATATAATCCCATTTTTGTCCATAAATATCATCTTCAAGCTCTATTAATTTTTCTTCAAACTCTTCAAGTTCATCAATAACTGCTGTTGTTTGCTCTTTAAAAGCTTTTATATAAGCTTGTGAATGATAAGTATCTTTTTCTTTTACAAGAGCAGAATATGACCTATCTGCAAGTATGTTATTATGCCCTAAATCCAATAAATGATATTTTTCTAAATATTCAAATATTTTTTCTTCATTACCTTTAAACATATATAAAAGATCTTTGTTTACTCCATTTATAATATGTTTTGTCCAAGAGCTTTGCCATGATGACATTTTAAGTCCAACATTATAAACACCTTGAAAAACTTCTTGATAAAATGGAGTTAATAAATTATTGTGTTTAATATAATCAATCGTTTTTTTATGTTTTTCATGCCAAAACTCTTTTACAAAAAGATAAGCTTTTTCTTGCAGTTCTATTATTTCATATTCATTTTTATTAAGTTTTTTTAGAACTTGAACAAGTGAATCATCTCGTAAATTTATAAGTCGTGTTACAAGTGCAAATCTTAAATCATCAGTCATCTCTAAATTTAAGCTATTTGCAAAATCATTTATTATGCTTAGTTTATCAAACTCTTTATGCTCTAAATATTGTATTAATTTATTTGTATTATTCTTTTGAAAATCTAAAAATTTATAAATATTACTTAAGTCATTTAAAAAATCATCTTTATTCATCTTTGTATCCTTTAGTATAAATTGAAAACTTTTTTATAAGTTTAGTATTATATAGAACTCAAACTTGATGTTTAATACATAAAAAAATTAGTATAATGCCAAATAAAGGAAAATAATGAAAAAAACGTTTCAATTAAATATAGAAAATAAAGATAAAAATAGAGTTTTAGAAGCAATTAAACATGAAATAAGAAAGTATATAAAAAGAGAAAAAAGAAAAACTTTACCAGAAGATGTTGCCTTTTGGGATTTTAAATGTAAATTTGCTAAAAATAAAAATGAACCACTTGAAATTAAATTTGTTGATATTACAAAAAATATTGATGAAGCTTCAACTGAAAACTATGATAGTTTTTATATGGAAATTCTTTCTTCAAAAGGTTATTATAAAAAAGATAGAAAAGAATTGCAACAGAAGGATTTAACTTGAAACTGTCAAGTTTCACCACGTTGTACCATTTCAAAAGCAATATGTTGAAACACATCTGGTAAAATCTTAAATATTTCAGGTTTCGTTTGAAACCAACTTTGAACTGCATCAAATGGAGTTCTAACTTTTAATTCTTTTTTTAAAGAACCATGTCTTCTATTGAAGTTGTAGTATATCAAAAATTTATTTAAATCTTTTTTAACATCATCAATATTGTCATACTCTTCTGCTTTAATTGTAGCATTTTTAATAGTTCCGTTTACTCTTTCTACCATTGCGTTAGTTTGAGGTGTGTATGGAGCTGTTAGCCTATGTTCTATCTCATCATCTTTACACTCTACATCAAACTTATGATTACCACTTACAAAACCTTTTTCTCTTGCCCATTTGTCTGTGAACTCTAATCCATTATCTGTTAAAATATGTGTTAAGTAAAATGGAAAAAATTCTTTACATTCTTTTAGAAAAGATACTGCATTTGCTGCTGTCTTATTCTCATACACTTTATAGTAAAGTAGCCTTGTAGCCCTGTCTATTGCTACAAATAGGTAATATTTTTGCTTGTCAAACTTTGGTAAGTAAGTTACATCTATATGTAAATAACCAGGCTCATACTCTTTGAACTTTTTAGCTTTTTCTTTTTGCTCTTGTGGAACTCTGTTTATATCAAAGGCTTTTAAAGTGCGATAAGCATTACTTCTATTTGCATTTGGAATAATATCAACGATTGTATCTGCTAAGTCATCTAACTCCATCCAAGTCATTGTTCTGACTACTTTAATTAACTCTTTTTCTAAAGGTGTTAGAGCATAATGGATTCTTTTTGGTCTTGAACTTTTATCATTTAAAAAATCTCTATTTTTATGCTTGGCGATAGTTTTAACATTCACATTATAATTATTTGCTAATTCAACATTTGTTAAATTAGATTGTTGTATTATTTCTCTTACATGCTGGTTTGTTCTAGCATTAGAGTGATAGACTTGTGGCATTTTTAAAATCCTTATTTGCTGTAAAGATTTTACAATTATGTTGTTAAGCTATCGCTTTCTTATTTATGTAACTAGGCAACCATAACGTGGTGAAACTAGACAAGAAACTATTAATAATAATATTTTTATTTACTACTACAATTTTTGCTAAGAGTCTATCGGATACACATCTAAATATTTTTCAATAAAAAACTCGTGATATACCCCTTGTATAAGGGCTTAAACATTAATATTTAGCTATAATTACATCTATAAAATAACTTAAAAAGTATCTAAATGAATAAATATATATCTTATGATAGAGATCAAGCTTATCTCTTACCACCATCAATTGAAGATTGGCTACCTCAAAATCATCTTGCAAGATTTATTGTTGATATAATAGATCAACTTGATATATCAAGTATAGATAAACAGTATAGTGGAAGATCTGGTAAACAAGCATATCATCCAAAGATATTACTTGGATTATTATTTTATGGATACTCTACAGGTATCTTTTCCAGTAGAAAGTTAGAGAATGCTGCATATGATTCTATAGCATTTAGATATATAGCTGCAAACAGTCATCCTGACCATGATACAATAGCAAATTTTAGACAAAGATTTTTAAATGAACTTGAAGATATATTTGTACAGATACTTTTAATAGCTAAAGGCTCAGGATTATTAAAAGTTGGAAAAGTTAGCCTTGATGGAACTAAAATAAAAGCAAATGCTTCTAAACATAAAGCACTTAGCTATAAGCATGCTAAACAATTACAAAAACAACTTGAAAATGAAGTTAAATCTTTAATGGCTCAAGCTAAAGACATAGATAATAAAGATGAAAATATAGGTATGAACATACCGCAAGAGATATCAAGAAGAGAAGATCGTTTAAAAGTTATAAAAGATGCTATTTCCAAAATAGAAATAAGATCAATTGCTAGATATGAAAAAGATAAAAAAGAGTATGATAATAAACTAAAATATACAGAAGATACAGAAAAACTAACAGGTAAAAAATCTAAAGGTAGAGTTCTAAAAGAACCAGATTCAACTCCTAATGATAAAGACCAAGTAAATCTTACGGATGATGAATCTAGAATTATGCCAGTATCTGGTGGAGGTTATATGCAAGCATATAACGGACAAGCTTCAGTAGAACATGATTCAAGATTAACAGTACATCAACATCTAACTCAAAACTCTAACGATAAACAAGAAGTTATACCAAGCTTTAAATGGTATGATAAACATCCATCATTAAAACCAGTATCTTTTTTAGCAGATGCAGGATACTTTAGTAAAGATAATATTCAACTATGAGACCACTACACAGTAACACTCTAAAATAAATCTCAACCAAGCCTTTAGTTAAGGTATTTAAAGGCTATTTTTAGCTATAATTACACATATAAATTAAAGATATTTAAGCAAAAAGGTAATAAATTGGCATTTAAAGATTCAAACCTCTCTTTTTCAGATTATGCTCTTAATGATAGATTAGAATATGTAGATTCTTTTTTAAAACAATTAGATTCTATAATAGATTTTAATAAATTAAGACCTGTATTAAAGAAGAATGGAACAGGAAGTAAAAATGTATGTGGAGTACAAGCATATGATCAAATATTAATGTTTAAAATCTTACTTATTCAGAAGTTTTATGATTTAAGTGATGAAAAAGCTGAAGAAGGACTTAATGTAAATTTACTTTATATGAAATTTGCAGGATTAAGCTTAGAATCATTAGCACCAGACTCAACTACAACAGGTAGATTTAGAAATTCTTTAATTAAAAATAATCTTCATGGTAAACTTTTTACAAATATTAATAAGCAACTTGAAAAGGCAGGATTAATAGCAACAGGTGGTAAAGATGTACTGGTAGATGCAACATTAACAAAGTCTCATAATAATAGAATCAAAAATAAAAATAAAGAACAAAAAAGTGAAAGTAGACAAAAGGTTGAAGCTTTAAATAAAGCGATAGATATACTTATTGAAGAAGAATTACAAAAGAAAAAACCATCATCAAAACAAATATCAAGATTATTAAAAAAGAAATCTTATAACTCTTAAAAATGAAGAACTTGATGAGATTCAAAATAAAGATACTAAAGATATTGAAACTTCAAAAAAGATAATTGAAAATGAAGATGATAGTTATGAGCATAAACAAAAGATAGATAAAGATGTAAGAACAGGTTATCAAGCAGGTAAAAAACAATATGCAACAGGATATAAGAATCATATATCAACAGATGCAGATTCAGGAGCTATTTTAGAAACAATGACAACATTTGCCAATACCTCAGATATATCTACCGTTGATACATTTGTTGAAAAATTAGGTGATGATATTAAATCATTAGGTGCAGATAAAGCTTATAAATCAGAAGCTATTGATGAACTACTAAAAGAAAAAGATATTAAAAATAATGTTTGTCTTAAAGAGAGAAATAAAATGAGTGATGAAGATAGAAAGAATCAAAGAGAAAATGAAAAACCAAAACATAAAATCAGAGCAAAAGTTGAACATTCATTTGCTTTAATAAAAACCAGCATGAAACAATCCACAACAAGGTTTACAGGACTGCTCAGGAATAATATGAATTTCACCATTACATGTAAGCTGCCAACCTAAAACTATTTGCCCATAAGAAAATAAAGGCACAAAACGTAAGAATAAGATGATAAAGAGAGGAAAGAATAGAGCAAATTCAATTAGAATTAGGAATAAATATAGATTTGAGATGATAATTTATGATAAATATTTTTTAAAAATTGAAAAAATAAAATTTTATAGATCTTTTTAGTTGTGCTGTGGTCTCTTTATCATTAAGAGCATAATCTGAAAAAGAGAGGTTTGAATCTTTAAATGCCAATTTATTACCTTTTTGCTTAAATATCTTTAATTTATATGTGTAATTATAGCTAAAAATAGCCTTTAAATACCTTAACTAAAGGCTTGGTTGAGATTTATTTTAGAGTGTTACTGTGCAGTGGTCTCTATATCTGTACCAAATATAGCTAATAAATCAAAATATAAGATACTAGTTTATGAGAAATATTTTTAAAAATTAGAATGTATAGAGAGTACTGGTGTATATTTAATTATGCAATGGTCTCATGAAGTATTTTTCCCTAATTCCACACATAACGACATAGCTTTTTCTTTAGAATTATGAGAAGAATGTATCATTACTTTTGCACCTTTATTAAGAGCTTCTTTAACGATTTCTAAACCAATTCCAGAGGTTCCACCTGTAATAATAACTACTTTATTATTTAAGTTCATATTTCTCCTTTATTCTTTTAATATATTCTTTTTTCATCTTCTTTATTAAAAAATAAAATTTTACTTGCTAATACTTTTAAAGTAACATCTTCTCCAATATTTTTTAATCCACTTGGAGATATTCTTGAAATAACTTCTGTATTATTTAGTTTTATAAATAAATAAGCATCCCCACCTGTAAATTCGGTAAAGTATACAGTCGAATTTAAATCTTGTAGTTCATTAATAATGGCTATATCTCGGAATCCATTTTGAATAAATTCTGGTCGTATTCCTGCAGTTATTGTTTTCCCAACATAATTTTTGACATCTTTGTACTCTGCTGTTAAGTAGATATAGTTATCTTCACCTTTTTCATTTTTTAAATTTAGACAAAGTTTATTATTTTTTTGTTCTAAAACAACATCAATAAAATTCATAGCAGGTGAACCAATAAACCCAGCAGTAAAAATATTGCATGGGTTTTCATATACATTAACAGGAGTGTCATATTGTTGAATATGTCCTTTATTTAAAATTACTAATTTATCAGCTAAAGTCATAGCCTCTACTTGATCATGTGTTACATATATCATAGTATTTTTCATGTTTTTATGCATAAGTGCTATTTCTATTCTTGTTTTGATTCTTAAAGACGCATCAAGATTAGACAAAGGTTCATCAAATAAGAATATTTTTGGTTTTCTAACAATGGCTCTACCAATAGCAACTCTTTGCTTTTGACCTCCTGAAAGTTCTTTTGGAAGCCTTTTTGCAAGAGGAGTTAAGTTTAACATTTCTACAACTTTATCAACTTTTGTTTCAATTGTTTTCTTATCTTCTTTTTCCAGTTCTAGCCCAAATGATATATTTCCTTTGACAGTCATATGTGGATATAAAGCATAAGACTGAAACACCATAGAAATATCTCTTTTAGATGGTTTTTCATAAGTCATATCCTCACCATCAATGAATAATGAACCTGAAGTTATATTTTCTAATCCAGCAATTAACCTTAAAAGTGTAGATTTTCCACAACCAGAAGGTCCAACAAACACGATAAACTCACCAGACTTGATTGATAAATCTATATTGTTTATTATTGTTAAATCACCAATTTTTTTTGTTATATGTTTTAGCTCTAACTCAGCCATACATTCTACCTTATTTTTTAGTTAAAAAACAATATGAATAAGCTTTAAACTCGATTTTATTGTTATTTATTGTTGTATTATTCGATACACTACTTATCATTTCATATCCTTCAAAACAGTCACATGCTTTTGTATTTATTGAAAAATTAAAAATACAAATAATTTCTTCACAGTTACTTGTTCTTCTAATTTTTAATAGAGAATTACGTGAATCAATAATATTTATTGAACCAGATTTTAAGGCTTCATGATTTTTTCTAAATTTAAGTATATTTTTATATACATTAAATGTACTGCTTTCATTATTTACTTGAGTATTAGCTGCTTTTATAATATGTTTAGCATCTAATGGAAGCCAAGTTTTTTCAGCTCTTGAAAAACCTGCTTGAAATTCATTATTTTCCCATGCTATTGGCGTTCTAGATCCATCTCTACCTTTATATTCAGGCCAAAAGGTTATTCCATAAGGATCAACTAAGTCTTCAATTTTTATTTCAGACTGTGCAAAACCAAGTTCTTCTCCTTGATAAATGCATGCAGTTCCTTTTAAACTTAAAAGTAAATTTATACTTAAATTTTCAAGTTCTTTTTGCAAAGATTCGTCTTTACACCATCTACTGATATGTCTGGGTACGTCATGATTAGAAAAACTCCAACATGCCCAGCCATCTTTGACAACATCCTCAAACTTATTGATACATTTTTCAAAATACTCAGCAGAAAAATTATCACCTAAAAAGTTGAAAGTGTAACA
The DNA here is from genome assembly GCA_965242915.1 of Arcobacteraceae bacterium. GTDB lineage: Bacteria > Campylobacterota > Campylobacteria > Campylobacterales > Arcobacteraceae > CAJXII01. The sequence continues at coordinate 4,316 of CBDETN010000005.1, read as the reverse complement.
CATATGCATTTTGTCATTATCACTTGTATAATCAGACATAACTTCTAAAGATCTATGTTCCGCACCAATTTCTCCAACTGACGTTGATCCTGGGTATTTATTTAAAAGTAATCTGAATTTTTTTAAGAATTCAAGATTCTCAATTTGTGTTTTATCATATAAATGATTTTGCATTGTGTATGGGTTTTCTTTTGGAGCTTCATTTGTAACTTGACCACTTGCTTTTGGGTTGTTTCTTAATTGTTTATCGTGTACAAAAAAGTTAACTGTATCAAGTCTAAATCCATCAACACCAAGTTTTAGCCAAAACTCAATTTCACCTAAAAGTGCTTCTTGTACTTCCTTACAATGAAAATTTAAATCAGGTTGCTCGATTAAAAAATTATGCATATAGTATTGCATTCTTTTTGCATCCCATTGCCATGCAGGTCCCCCAAAAAGACTTAGCCAATTATTTGGTGCTGTACCATCTTCTTTTGGATCTGCCCAAACATACCAATCTTTTTTATCATTTGTTCTGTCTTTTGAACTTTCTTTAAACCAAGCATGCTGATTTGATGTATGACTAAGTACTTGGTCAATCATAATTCTTATTCCAAGGCTATGGGCTGTTTGTAGCATTTCTTTAAAGTCATCTAAAGTGCCAAAAATTGGATCAACATTTCTATAATCACTTACATCGTATCCAAAGTCTTTCATTGGAGACGTAAAAAAAGGTGATAACCAGATAGCATCAATACCAAGATCTGATAAATAAGGCAATTTTAACGTTACACCTTTAATATCTCCAATTCCACTAGCGTTCGTATCAGCAAATGATCTTGGGTATACTTGATATATACAAGCTCCTTTCCACCAATTTTCACTTTTATTCCCTTTTGTTAATATGTTGTTATTTAATTTTTGTGTCAAATTTAGTTTATTTTGCATTTTTAACCTTTTACTGCACCAGCTGTTAAGCCTGATACAATCTTTCTTTGGAATATAATAATAAGTATGATTAAGGGAATGGTAACAATAACTGAAGCAGCCATAATATTCCCCCACGGTATTTCTTGTGCACTAGCTCCTGAAATCATAGCTATTGCAACAGGAATAGTTCTTTGTGACTCATCTGAGATAAATGTCAATGCAAACAAAAACTCATTCCAAGCAGCAATAAATGCTAAAAGTCCAGTAGTTACAAGTGCTGGCCACATAATTGGCAAAAAAACTCTTACAATAATATGATAAGAAGAAGCCCCATCCATAATAGCAGCTTCCTCAAGCTCAATTGGCAACTCTCTCATAAATGTAGTTAAAATCCAAACCGTAAAAGGTAATGTAAATAACATATATGAAAGTATAAGCGCAAACATAGAATTATATAAATCCAGTGCTAAAATAAGCTCAAATAGTCCTGCTAGTATCGCAACTTGAGGAAACATAGAAACTGATAATATTGTTATAAGGAATAATCCTCTTCCTTTAAATGAAATTCTAGCAAGTGCAAACGATGCACTAAGTGCTATAACTAAAGAAAGAGCAACTACAGAAAATGAAACAATAAAACTATTAAAGATACTTTTGGCAAAATTATCGTTGCTTAGCATGGAAGTATAATTAGAAAAATCGAATGTACTTATAAATAAATTAGGCTCAAATAATGCTGTACCAGTCTTTAATGATGTTATGATTGCATAATAAAATGGAAATAACGAAATAAACATAATACTAAGTACCAAAATCCAATTTCCTAAAATATCAATTATTTTTAAATTATTCATTATTTATCTCCTGAAAAATTTAATTTACCAAAATACATGTATCCTAAAGTAAATAACATTATTATTAAAAATAATATTGTAGAAGTAGCAGAACCATAAGCAAACTTATCAAAATCAAATAAATACTGTCGTGCGTATACACTCATTGTCATGGTCTCTTCACTTCCTGGAGTTAAGACATAAATCAAATCAAAAACTCTAAGAGCATCTAATGTTCTAAAAATAATAGCAACAATAATTGCAGGTTTAATTAAAGGTAAAGTTATATAAAAGAATTGTTTTATAGGGGATATTTTATCTATTTTTGCTACTTCATAAATATCACTGGGTAGTGTTTGCATTGCTGCAAGAATTAATAAAGCCATAAAAGGAGTAGTTTTCCATACATCAACCATAATAACAGCACTCATAGCTGTATCTACATTTGCAAGCCAAGCAACTGGTGCTGAAATAATACCAATAGTCATTAAAAGTTCATTAATAATACCAAATTGATCGTTTAACATCCAAGCCCATATTTTTGCTGATACAATTGTTGGAATCGCCCAGGGAACCAGTATAGCTGTTCTTACTATTGCTCTACCTCTAAATTCTTTATTTAAAATAACAGCAACCATCAAACCAAAAGTAGTTTCTAAACTAACAGAAATAAAAGAAAAGCGAATAGTATTCCAGACAGATTTCCACCATAATGGATCAGCTAAAACACCAGTCCATTCTCCTTCTCCTTTTCCATAGTCAATATACGCTAAAAAATTCTCAAAGCCAATAAAAACACCTTCATCTAAACCATCAAGTTTAGCATCAGTAAAACCATAGTAAAAAGTTTTGAACAATGGCCAACCAGCAGTTAATAATAATACTAACATTGTAGGTGCTAAAAATACCCACGCACTTCTTAGCCTTTCTTTTTCTAATTTGGTTTTCTGATTCATAATGATATTATTTCCATTCACCTTTTTTAATTCTTTTTAATTTTCTTTCTAATTTTTCAAGTCCTGCAGAAGCTGTAATGTTACCAGATAATATAGCATGAACACTTGAGTAAAATTCTTTTGAAACTTCATTATATGATCTTTTAACAGGAGCAGATGGTCTTGGAACTGCATTTTTAAATACTGAATACCAATTTGAAATCATGGGAGATTTTTCTTTTATATCCGCATCATTGTATAAAGAGATGATTGTAGGTAGCTTATTATTTTTAATTGCTCTTCTTTTTTGAACTTCTTTACTGGTTAAAAATTTAACTAATTCAATTGAAGCTTTTTTGTTTTGTGAGTATTTAGAAACTCCAAGGTTCCAGCCACCTAGAGTAGCTGCACTAGCATCTAGCGTCGTACCACTTGGTAGTGTAGTAACCGCAAATTTTCCTTTTACTGCACTGTCTTTTGCATTTCCTAAACTATAAGCATATGGCCAGTTTCTCATAAAAATTGCATTACCAGTTTGCCAAACACCTCTTGATTCTTCTTCTTTGTATGCTAATACACCTTTAGGAGATATCGTTCCAGCCCATGTTTTTGCCAGATTTAAAGCTGCAATTGCATTTTTATTATTAATTGAAATTCTACCATCTGGTTCAACTATTTGTCCACCACCATAAGATTTAATCCACTCTAAAGCGTTACATGTTAAGCCTTCATAAGAACTTCCCTGAAATACAAAACCTTGTAGTTTAGGATTATTTTCTTTTGCTAAAATCATTTTAACTGTACTTGTAAGTTCTTCCCACGTTTTAGGTACTTTTGCATTATATTTTTTTAATAAATCTTTTCTATAATATAAAGCGGGTGCATCTGCAAACATTGGTAAGGCAACAAGTCTTCCATTTACAGTTTGAGATTCTATTATTGCTGGAAAAAAATTCTTTACAATATCTTTTGTATCTGCTGTTAAGTCAACTAAATGTTTAGCAATTTGTGGTGCCCAAATAACATCAAGTCTATAGACATCAATATTTTTATTTTTAGCTGATAACCAAAGTTTATATTGAGAAAATTGATCTGTTGATGAAGATGGCATCGTAACGATACTTACTTTATTTCCAGTTTTTTTTCAAAAATATCTAGATTACTTCTTAATGATTCTATATCAGTGCCAGTTGCGCCACTAACTATACTTAAGCTTGCAGCTAATAATGAGCTTGCCGATGCCAAGGAAACAGCTCCAATTATTCCTATTTTTGCCAATGTACTAAAATTCTTCATATTTAATCCTTTTATTTAAATCTAATATTAATGAGTTCTTATCTAAATGTAAAAAATTTCATTAATAAAATCAATATGTGACGCATTTTTACATTTTATATATTAATAATAACTTAAATGATTCTAAAATGTGAAGATAATTAAAATCATTTATAATAATAGTATTTTTATGTTCTTTAAAAGAATAGGTGTTAACGGGGAATTAACTATATAAATGATAAAATTTTAAAAATTTTTGAAGGCAAATATTCTATGGGTATAAAAAAAATATCAGAATTAGCACAAGTTTCAACTGCTACAGTTTCAAGAGTATTGAATAACTCTCAACTTGTAAAAAAAG
>CBDETN010000004.1:0-6218 GCA_965242915.1 Arcobacteraceae bacterium | reverse complement strand
GTGAAGCAATTCTTCGTATATCAAGTCTAATCGAACTATAAAACTTTAAAGCATTTCCACCTGTTGTAGTTTCTGGACTTCCATAACCTGTCATCCCAATTTTCATTCTAATTTGGTTGATAAATATTACAGTTGTATTTGTTTTATGTAAAATTCCAGTAATTTTTCTTAGTGCTTTACTCATAAGTCTAGCTTGAAGACCAACTTGTATCTCATCCATATCTGCATCAATCTCTGCTTTTGGAGTCAGTGCAGCAACAGAATCTATTACTATTAAATCAACAGCACTACTCCTAATCAAAGTTTCAAGTATCTCTAAAGCCTGTTCACCATAATCAGGTTGAGATACAAGTAAGTTATCAGTATCAACTCCAAGATTTTTAGCATACATAACATCAAGAGCGTGTTCGGCATCAATAAATGCACAAACACCCCCAGCTTTTTGACATTCAGCAATTGCATGTAATGTTAGAGTTGTTTTACCAGAACTTTCAGGTCCATAAACCTCAATTACTCTACCTTTTGGCAATCCACCAACTCCCAAAGCCAAATCAAGTCCTATAGAACCTGTACTAATAACTTCAATTGGTTCAATTGTTTTATCTCCAAGTCGTATAAGTGTACCTTTTCCAAAAGCTTTGTCCATTTGTTTGATTGCTAAATCTAAAGCATTTTTTTGATTTTCATTCATAATTTCTCTCCGTTTGTCATTTAATTTGTGTAATTCTATCAGACTTTTTTAAGAAATTGGAAAAGTATGTCAAATTGACATACTTTTTATAAAATTCTTTTTCTTTTGTTTCTATAAAGTGGATTGTATCAATATTAATATTAAATATGAATATAAATATTAAGTGATTTAGTTAAGTTTGATATTATTAAATTTTAAGCTAAAATACAGAAATGTTAATTATCAAGGAGGATAAAATGCAACTAAATAGTAACGGATATGTAAATGTAAATAGTACTGCCTTAGACAAAGCAACAATAAATGCCAAAGATAAATTTAATGCGGTACAAAAAGTATCAGATGAGACATCTGAAAAAACACCAATGGAGGAGATTGAAAGTGCTGCTGTTAAAGTAGCACTTTCTATGAATGCTCAAATTGTATTATTTGCTATGGATAGTGGTGATCTGGTAAAAAATAATACAACAGCACAAAAAAATATACTTGATTTTTTATCAGGAAAGAATGTATCAGATAGTTTTAATTTACAAAACATTGGATATGAGGGTAAACCAATTACTAAACTTTCAGCCCAAGAAGCTGGAGCACTTATAGATGAAGGTGGGTTTTTTAGTGTTGATAATACTTCACAAAGAGTCGCTGATTTTGTATTTAGTTTTTCTGGAGATGATCTTGAATTACTAGAAAAAGGTCGTACGGGTATTATTCAAGGTTTTGAAGAGGCTGAAAAAATGTGGGGAGGAGAGTTGCCTCAAATATCATATGATACTCAAGCTAAAACATTAGCACTACTTGATGAAAGAATAAATCAGGTAAAAGGTAATTTGGAAAGTTAGAAGCGTTAAAATAGGATATATAATCCTATTTTGATGATTTATTAAAAGATACGAGTAGTCCACTAAGTACGATTAAGGCAATACCAAAGATTACAAACATATCAGGAAAGCTATCTCCCAGCATCATCCCTACAATAATAGAAAATATAATATTAGTATAGCTAAAAGTTCCAACTATTCCGCCTTTTGCATTCATATATGCTTTTGTCATATATATTTGTGATAAGGTTGCTGTGATACCTAATCCAATAATATAGAACCAGGCAATTCCTTCTGGCACAATAAATTTAGCGATCATAAAATCAAAAGTAGTAGTTGTATAAAATTCACCAATTATCATAAGTAAAACAGGACCAATAGTTCCAACACTCATAAATGATAATACTATAGCTCTTGTATCATAAAAATGTTTAAGTTCTCTTATTGAAGAATAAGCAAGTCCTGCACCAATTCCGCTTAATATTCCCAGCCAGTCAGTTTTGCTTAAATTTGTACCTGTAAACTTTGTAATAAATAAAATACCAATAAAACCAATAAATACACCAATCCAAGCTTGAAATGAAAGTTTTTCTTTTATAAATATATATGCAAAGATTGCTGTAAATATTGGAGCAGTTTTAGAAAAAGTTTGAGCTTCGGCTAAAGATATATGAGCAATATTGTAAAAATACATAAGTAGTGCTAAAAATCCAATAAGTCCTCTAAAAAATAATAAAAGCGGCTTACCGCCTATTTGATTTAGTGGTGATCTGTAAATTGAAATTGAAATTATTACAACTCCTGTGATATTTCTAAAAAATACAACTTCAAGAGAACTCATATATTGGCTAAGAAGTTTTGCAAATGCTCCTGTAAAGGCAAAAAGAAGTGAAGCAAAAATCATATATTTTATAGCTAATTTGATATTGTCTTGTTGTATTGAAGTGTTCATTATCGCGATTTTAATACATTTTTAGTTAAAATAACATAATTTAAGAAATATATTTATGGAGTTATGAGTGAAAATGATTGAATTATTTGGGACAGAGATTGATAACTATATCTTTTCTATTTTAATTTTTACTATTTTTCAATTATCACGGGTAATTTTACGAAAGATTACTTATTATTTGGTACAAAAAACATCAAATCAATATGATGATGAGATTTTAGAAGTTATTAAAAAACCAGTAGATTTTTTATTTATAGTTATAGGTGCTAAGGTAGCAAAATTAGTATTGGTATTAAATGATGATGTTAGCATTCTTGCAGATAAAATTATAGGCTCTGGTTTTATTATCGTAATCTTTTGGGCTTTTATTAAACTGTTAAATTATTTTTCAACCCATTTAGATAAAATTACCAATAAATCTGGCGATAAGATTAGTGAAGAAGTAGCTAATTTTATTATTAAATCAGTGCGACTTTTTATTATGGCTATAGGCATATTTACAGTACTTCAAGAGTGGGGTTATAATATAACTGGGTTTTTAGCATCTCTTGGACTTGTGGGTATGGCATTTGCTCTAGCCGCAAAAGATACAGCAGCTAATCTTTTTGGTTCATTGGTTATTTTTACTGATAAACCGTTTAAAGTAGGGGACTGGATAAAAACTCCTGCTGTTGAAGGTACTATAGAATTTATAGGTATAAGAAGTACAAAGGTTAGAACTTTTGCACAAGCACTAGTAACAGTGCCAAATGCAATTTTGGCTAATAGCGCTATTTTAAACTGGTCAAAAATGGGTAAACGGCGAATCAAGATGAATATAGGTTTGACATATGCTACAAAAGCTTCTCAGATTGAACAAATAGTTTCGGATATTAAACAGATGTTAGAAAATCATAAGGATATTCATCAAGAAACTATTTACATATATTTTACTTCATTTGATGAAAGTAGTTTAAGTATATTTTGTTATTTCTTTACGAATACAACTGCTTGGGGTGAATTTATGAAAGTTAAAGAAGATACAAATATAAAAATAATGAAAATAGTAGAGCAAAATGGATCAAGTTTTGCATTTCCAAGTAGAAGTATATATATAGAACAAGATAATAAAAAAGAGGAATTAATATAGTGATAAAAATAGCACTTATAGGACAACCAAATGTAGGAAAGAGTTCGCTCTTTAATAGACTTGCAAAAAAAAAAGTGGCGATAGTTAGTGATGTTTCCGGTACAAACCAGAGATATACGAAGAAGAGAGATAAAAATAGATGACCGTGAAGCGCTTATGCTTGACACCGGTGGAATTAGTAAATCTCATAATGAAATTATGGAAGATGGCAGTGAATTTAAAATTTTTACAAATGTAAAAAGAAAAGCTATTGAAACTGCAAAACAGTCAGATATTATTTTATTTATGGTTGATGGGAAAAAGATACCGGATGATGATGACAAAGCATTTTTTTATGAACTTCAAGCATTAGGGAAAAAGTTGGCATTAGTTATCAATAAAATTGATAATGACAATGAAAAAGAGAGACTTTGGGATTTTTACAGTTTTGGTATAAATGAAGAAGATATGTTTGGAATTTCAGTATCTCACAATCGTGGTACAAAAAGATTATTTGAGTGGCTTTATGAACAACTTCCACCAGCTTTAGTTGATGAGGTAGAGGAAGAAGAGGAAGATGATTTTTCTGATTTAGAAGAAAAGCCGGAAAAACAATATTACTTGCATGAAAATGGTATTAGCAGTAGTGAAGAAACATTAGAAACTAGCAATGACAGTGTTGAAAGAGTTGTTGATAATCATATTAAAATTGCTATTATTGGAAAAGTAAATGTTGGGAAAAGTTCAATATTAAATGCTTTGGTTGGAGAAGAACGTTCTGTTGTAAGTGAAATTGCAGGAACAACTATCGATCCTGTTGATGAAACTATAGAAGTTGGTGATAAAAAACTTACTTTTATTGATACAGCAGGATTAAGAAGACGAGGAAAAATTGCAGGTATTGAAAAGTATGCTTTAATGAGAACTGAAGATATGCTTGCTCAAGCAAATCTTGCCCTTATTGTTTTAGATGCTTCAAAACCTCTCACTGACCAAGATGAGAAAATTTCTGGACTTGTGGATCAGTTTGGATTGGGAACTATAATTGTACTTAATAAGTGGGATGAGAATTTAGAAACCTTTAAAAAACTTGAAGAGCAGATAAGAGGTAGATTTAAATTTTTATATTATGCTCCAATTATCGCAGTTTCTGCAAAAACCGGAAGAAGTATAGATAGACTTCAGAGCAAATTAATTGAAATTTATGATAACTTTACACAAAGGATACCAACTTCGCAGTTAAATGAAACAATCGAAAAAGCAATTAGAAGACACTCTATGCCAAGTCCTGCTGGAAATATGTTAAGAATTTATTTCTCAACACAGTTCAATACTTCCCCTCCTACTATTGCTGTCGTGATGAATAAACCAAGAATGCTGCATTTTAGTTATAAAAGATATTTAATTAATTTTTTAAGAGACAATATCAATTTTGAAGGTACTCCAATTAGACTTGTTACTCGTGGAAAAGGTGCTAGAGTTGAAGAAGAAGACCAAGAAGTTCAATACCAAGTAATCTAATAAAATCCAAAAATTTATACCAAAGTATAATTTACTTTAACTAAAAAAAGTTATAAAATAAAACTTAATAAAAAATATGGGCGCCTAAAAACTTAATCTAACTTAGGTACTATAAGGGTTTTAAAAGGATTATTTATAATGGATTGTAAAAAAGCTCTAAAATATGTCCTAAATGTAATTATAAAAGTGTTATAAAAAAAGGTAAAAGAAATAATATCGAGAGTGTAAAATAAACTGTGTAAACCCACCAGTTTCTTTTTAATCACTTCTCATATTTTGCCATAATCTCCTTAAAAAATATACTAAGTTGAGGATAAATTTCAAACCAATTTCTAATACTAGATGTATTCCATTTATTTTGTTGTTCAGCACAAGATAGATACATCACTTTAAAAGCAGAATCTTCTGTTGGAAATGAACCTTTAGATTTGGTTTTTCTTTTGATTGTAGCATTTAAAGATTCAATAGGATTTGTTGTATAAATTAATTTTCTCACAGAATCTGGATATTTAAAAAATGTAGACAATTCAGACCAGTGATTTGTCCAAGAAACAGTAATGTTAGGATATTTTTTACCCCAGATATCATTAAACTCTGTAAGTGCTAATTGTCCATCTTCTTCAGTGTAAGCTGTATAAACTGATTTTAAATCTTTAGCAACTGCTTTTCTATCTTTCCAAGATACAAACTTTAATGAATTTCGTATTTGATGTACTATACATCTTTGAATCTCTGCTTTAGGATAAACTGCACTAATTGCTTCACTAAAGCCATTAAGACCGTCTATAGCAAATATAAGCACATCTTCAACACCTCTTTTTTGAATATCATTTAAAACAGTAAGCCAATATTTAGAAGTTTCATTTTCACCTATCCAAATACCTATAATCTCTTTTTTACCTTCCAATGTAACTCCTAGCATTATATAAGCAGCTATATTTTTAACAACTCTATCAACTCTTATTTTTAATACGGTAGCATCCATAAATATAATTGGATATATTTTCTCTAAGGGTCTTATCTGCCATTCTTTAGCTTTCTCTATCACTTTTTCTGTGATATTAGATATGGTTTGAGTTGATAATTCATAGCCATATAAATCATCAAGATGTAATTGTATATCTCTTACGC
>CBDETN010000003.1:0-8509 GCA_965242915.1 Arcobacteraceae bacterium | reverse complement strand
GAATATACTAATAATTGAAAGTGAGATTTATCTTGCACAAAAAGTAGTGTCACGACTTTTAGATGATGGCCATAATTGTGATTTTGTTGAATCACCAAATATAGATAACATTACAAAAGATTATGACATTATTCTTTTATCAACTTCCTTACCAACTTCTTTACGCAAAACAGTAATTAGAAGATATAATGATGCTATTATTATCTTATTAGTATCATATATTTCAGATGAAACAGTAACTAATCCAATAAAAGAAGGTGCTAAAGATTACATCATGAAACCTTTTATAATGGATGAACTTATTAGAAAGATTTATCATTATAGAGAGTATAAATCATTAAAAAAAGAGTTGCATACATTAAAAGAGTACTTAAATTTTAAATTTAATAAAGTTGATACAAGTGGATCTATTTTACCTACTTCTTTTCCAACATTAATAGAAACAAATTCACAAATAAGTGCAGATAAACTAGCCTTTGATTTAGTTAGAAAGTTTGATATTCAAATGAAGTTTGTATCTCTAGACGTAGAGAATTGGCAAAAAAAGATTAATGAAAAGTTTTCAGGAATTTTATACTTAACAGATTATCATTGTTTAAAAAAGAGTTCAAAAGATCATTTGAATAGATTAATTGAAGATAAAAAATGTATTCTTGTTTCTTTAGAAAAAGAAGAGAATTTTCCATATACGAAGGTTGAAGTCTATAAAAAAGATGTTTTTATGACATCAAATAATATCATGACAATTAATGATTATGTAAAAGCAATGGTATTGTCTAACCAGTCAAAATACCCAGACACAGAACTTAGTAAGAAACTTGGTATTTCAAGAAAATCGCTTTGGGAAAAAAAGAAAAAAAACTTGGTATTGAAAAAAAGAAATAAGGACTAAATATTGAGAAAACTATTTTTAACAGTTCTTTATAGTGGATTAAGTCCAAAAGCATCAGGAACACTTGGAAGTTTTATATCATTATTTCTAGGTCTTGCTCTACTTCAAGTAGTACATGAATCAACACTATTTTTATTATCTTTCCTAATAACAGCAATTGCTATAAAACAAATAGATCTTTATGAAAAAGAAGTTGGTGAGCATGATAGTAAAGAAATAGTAATTGATGAATTAGTAGGAATGTGGCTTACTCTTTCAATTTGTGGAATAACAAATGAAAATATAATTATAATGTCAGCATTAGCTTTTATCTTTTTCAGACTATTCGATATCTGGAAACCTTCAATCATAGGGAAAATAGATAAAAATATAAAAGGCGGTTGGGGAGTTATGGGAGATGACTTAGTTGCAGGTGTAGCAGCAGGAGTTGCATCTTCAGGAACATACGAACTATATCTATACATATTACAAGCTTAGAAACCCTTCTAAACTCTTTTATCAACACTTGAAATTATTACTAATTCATAAAAATCGGCTTAATGAAAAATTAAGGTGCCAGAATAATCACTTTCTCTTAATAACTAACAAGATAATCATCAAGCATTTTTAACTTCAAATTTTTAGTAAAACCATTATGAATTTTTAATAGTTTTTTCATTGGTGAAAATACTCCACCATTAATAGAATTTGTTGTGTTATGAATAGTAATATTTTTATGATTTTTGTATGTAAATAAATATGGTAAATTTGTTATCAAACTTCTATATGCAGATCTAACTCTTGAATGAGTAAAATTTAGTTTTCCAGTTGTTGGAGATACTGATTTCTCATCAAGAAATACTTGATACTTTTTATACTATTTATTTAATTTTTTTGTAAAGTTTATTTGAGTTGTAGTTGTTAAATTATACATAATCTTTTGTAAATCTTTACTAGCTTCTAGTCTTGGTTTTCTAGTTAGATATTTGTTTATTGTTTTTCTTTGATGGAAATGGCACATTTGTATTGGATAGTCTTTAAAGTCTTTATACAAGCCTCTTTTGCCATCAATGATGATAGCCTTAACAATGTATCCTAAATCTAAAAGTATCTGTAGTTGTTGTTTGTAATGAAATACTAATTCACTATCAATATGTTTCCATGTTAATATCTCTTGGATTATGTATTTTTGCAATTGGTTCATATTCTAAAATTTGCTTTCTTATCCACGGCAAACTTCTATTATAATCTTTATCTTCTGTAAATATACTTTTTGAAGATTATTTCTTGTAGATTTCTTGCTCTTCTTTTTGAGCTAAATTTACGACCACATTCATTGCATTTATATCTTTGAATTCCATTTCTAATACTAATCTTTTTAGTATAATTTTTTAAGCAATATGGACAAGTTTTATTGTTTTTTTACAGCCATGTGTAAATAAACCTTTTTTAACTCCTGTAATATCGTAGTTAACTTAAGTTTTTAGACCTCTTAATTTTTCATTAAGCCTAATTGTTTAATTTCTGTGTCTTGATTTAGGTTACAACTCCAAACCTTAGAAAAACTAAATCTTGAACAGATACCCCGATTAAGATCGAGGTATCATTCTAAAAAATTTAGCTCTTCGTGCCAAAAAGGAGTAGAAGCTAAAGCTTCAAGAAAAGATAATAAAATTTTTATTATCTAATCTTCCACACAACGAACTGAAAAACCACCAGATCGGTCGTAATAATCCCCGTAAGCGCCGCTATACTCGAAGTACACGTTCCTAACGAGACTGTCAACGACAGAATTTGACCACACGTAGCCGTCTTTACCCTCATTATTCAAAGAACCACCCCAATTGCGTTGCCCTGCGACAGGAAATCTTAAAAAATTCTTAAATGCTGTATCTCTATTTTCTACTTTTACTTTTCCTATACTTTCATCATTTGTTCCTGTATAAGATACAGTTTCCCTATATAACTCTATTGATGTAGGTACTCTAAATCCTATCGGACAAATCGATGTTCCATCTGTTTTACTCCATTGTGCAAATCTTAATGCTCCATTATTATCTTTATTTGTCCAATCAAATAAAGATTCATCACCTTTTATAAAATTAATTCCTACATTTACAATATTTGATGCTATTGAACTTATAATGTTTGAGTCTCTTTGCTCATGCCCATCTTTAAGTCTTCCCCATTGATATAAGTCTCCAAAACAATCTTCTTGAGATGTTACGTAGCTTTCGTTTGTAAAACCTTCACTTTTATCATCTATACTTTTTGTACAAACTGCACTTGCTCCTAAGTTTCTATCTAACCATCTTTTATTTGTGATTGGTGACGTTACTATTTTATATTCATATCCATTATGTGATATTTCTGTTATTGTATTTGCTTCGTGATATTTTTTTATTGTATTATTTAAATGTTTTTTAACTTCACTTAGAGGTTTTGGTTTTATAGCTATAGATTTTAATTCTTTTACGATATCAATATCATCTATACTTTTTGATTCTGTAAACTTATCTAAGTCTGTTTGCTTTAAGGTAATTGCATTTGGATTTTCACCTGTATCTAAAGATTGTAAAAACATTGCAATTTTTAATACTTTTTCATTATCAATAGAATCTCTACTAACTCCTGCTAAATCTTGAATAAAGAGTTTATTATCACTATTTAAATCTTTTATATTTATAGTTCCTAATTCTATACTTCCTAGCTTGAAAATTATAGTTGGATCACTTGGACTATAAGTAAAAGAACCATCAGAACCAGTAACACCTTTTTTCAACTTTGTTTCATAAGTTAAACCAGATACTGGGCTATCTATAAAATAACCTGTAATCTGGTTTACTGATGTTGTTGTGCTTTGAGATCCTCCACCTCCTCCACAACCTACTAATAACAAAGAGGACAATACCAAAACTAAAACTAAAATTTCTTTTTTCATTACTTTCTCCTATTTAAAATGTTAATTAACTATTTTTACCGAAATGCATCAAATAGAATTCTACTATAAGTTAACTTAAAAAATTCTTCTTACAGTTAACAAAAAGTTGTTAAAATTCTCTTATTAGGAGAATTTATGGAAGTGTATGAGAAAATTGATAAAATACTAAAAGAACAAAATATTTCTAAACGAGAATTTGCCATAAGACTTAGAAATCTAGAACCAAGATTAAAAACTACAGGTGAAGCTCCTAGTGAAAAAACTATTTATGGTTATTTAGCAGGAAGAATAAGTATAGCTATAGAACTTATTCCTTATATATCAGATGCTTTAGGTATAGAAGAACAAATACTTTTTAACGATACAAAAAATAGTAGAGAAAGATTTTTTAATAATTTTTTACAAACTGCTACAAATAAATAACTTAACTTTCGCACCTAAAATAACCTAAAAATCATCAACTAAACCATTAATTGTCAAACAAAGTCTTTTAATTGTCATTGCTATATACATTTATATTTTAAATATAAATATAAAAAATAATCTTTCAATTTTCTCCTGATAAATGTACTTATAAAGCCTTTAAACACTGTGGTTTAGTTATAATATGCCTATCAAACTAAGGAGATTTATTGATGAATATTAAAGAAAAAATAACTAATGTAATAAATGATAAGTTAAAAAATCCAATATACAAGACAATGCAAATATTAAATATAAAAACAATTTTATCACAAAGTAATTTCACTAAAAAAGATGGAGTAAGTGTTTATATGGTAGTTATTCACTTTGTATATATGCTTGTGATGAATAAGAAAGTATCAACATTTATAAATCAAAGCGATGATAGTTTAAAAAAAGATATTTACTACAGGTTGCTAAGTAACTCTAGTTACAATTGGCGAAAACTGTTATCGTTATCAACATTAAAGATACTTAAATTACTTCATAAGGTACAAGATAGTAAAGCTATAAGAGTTTTTATTATTGATGACACCATAGAGGGGAAAGTTGGTAAAAATATAGAGGGTAGCTGTGATTATTTATGGAGTAATAAAGAGAAACGAACAGTAAGAGGTATTAATGTTGTGTCTCTTAATTATAGTGATGGTTTCTCTAACTTTATGTTAGACTTTGCAATTGTTACAAATAAATATGCAAGAGTAATAATAGATAATTTTAAAAATATTATTGATACTAGAACTAATGCTCATAAGAGAAGATTAGAAACATTAAAAGGTAAATCACAAATAGCTATAGATATGATTAAAAGAGCTGTGAATAGCGGTATATATGCTGATTATCTACTTATCGATAGTTGGTACTCTAAACCTTCATTTATAAAAGAGATGAATGATTTAGGATTAAAAGTTATTACAAGAGTAGCAAACAATAATAAAATATGGAACTTTATTGGGGAGAGAAAAACTCTTAATGGTATCTATGAAAAGTCTAAGAAATTAAAAAATATCAAGTCTAGTACTTATGGTAAAAAATTAAATATAAATACTTTTCAGTAGTAGTTGAACATAAAAAAGCCAGTAAGGTTAAGATAGTATTTTTAAAAACGCAAGAGAAATTAATACCTATAATATCTACTGATTTAGATATTAGTGATGAAGTTATTATTGATACTTATAGAAGAAGATGGGATATAGAGCAAGGCTACAAAGAACTTCGCGAACACTTTGGATTTGGTAAAGAAGAAAATAGAATCTATGAAGCACTAATAGCTAGAATTACACTATCGTTTTTTACATATAATATTGTCAGTTATATCAATCGTATCAGTCATGAACCTAAAACAATTGGTGGATTATTTAAAGATTTAGAATGTGAACTTCATACTCTAGCAATTGCTATGCAAACATTTATAGCTATACTTGATGAAATAGCACAAATAGAAGAAGTAATCAATAGAAATGATGATTTTACCACTATCATTGATACTTTAAAGGATGTGACTGCTAAATTGCTTGGTTTTAGGTGCGAAAGTTAAGCTTCTTAGTTTAGATATTTGCATTTGATTTTAGGTCTTTAAAAAAAATATCCATTTCAATATCAAATTGTTCTGATGATAACATTTCTGCTTTACTATTATCAATATCTTCAATATCTTGTTGTAGTTGTTTTTGTCTCTCATAAAATACGGGTCAAGTTCCAAGTTTTTATCTTTTGATACAGTTATGTTTGAACTATGTTCATTAACATAACTCATAAAGTTTTGTACATAGTTATCTTGAATTTGTACTGCCATTGTTTGCATAATGAACTCCAATAATTTATTTATACTTTATTATATCAAAATATATTTTAACATTGTTTAATTTTCTAAACTATTATGTACTGTAGGTACAAATCCTTTTTTGAACATTTCAACATATGATTTTGGTGTTAGCACGATAACCTCAATATTTCTAATATTTATATTTGTAGTTTCATAACCCTCAAATGTCCATTTGAATATTTTATTATTCCAAATCAAATAATCAATAGAATCAATTTGTATCATTGTACCTTTTGGTAATAAATTCATTTTTTCTTGATATGTAACTTTTTGTTTTTTATTAATTCTATCTTGATGAATAATTTTATCAATATTTGCTATACTTATTGAATCATCTGTTAATAGATTTTTATTTGCTTCTAACCATTTTTTTTTAAATTCTTTATATCTTGGTCTTCTACATTCTGCACAAGGACGATGTCCTGCTGAAAATGCTGTGGCTTCATCTAAGAAAAATAATTCTGTATATCTTCCCTTTGCCATTAATTCTCTTTTTCTACCTTTAAATTCTAATTGACAAGTTACCCATCCTTTGATTTTAAAGGGTGATACAATTTCTTTTTCTTCATTATGAATAATCCCACGGTTTCCAAGAAATGAACCTCTTGATCTTACGGCTTCTAATTCTCCCATTGGATTAACTCTATTTTGTAATGACATAAAATATCCTTTATTATAATGATTTCACATTTTATATAATTTATACTTAAATTATATAAGAGATGATATAATAATATTTAATTTAAAAATAGGATATTTATGAAAAATTTACAAATATATAATTTATCGTGTGTAGAATTAAAAAATCCAAAATTTGTAAAACCAATTAGAATAAATTATATACAAAATTCTATAGAAAAAACTTGGGAAGCTGTAAAATCTTATGATAAGTAGTACCAAAGAATTAAACATTAATTATCAACTATATAATATGGCAACAATTTAGTTACAAAAATAGTTTCTTTTAAAAGTCCAAAATTGATTTTATATTGACTGCTTCCATAATTATCAAATACTTTTTTAACATATTCAAGTAAATTGTTATAACTTAAATATGCAGTATATTCAATCCAATAATATTTCATAAATTTCCATAGAATCTCTATGATATTTAATTGTGGTGAATATGGCGGTAGATATAATAGCGTCAAACCTCTTCTTGCCCATTTTCCAATATTAGATTTAAATTTTTTAGATTTATGATAACTTGCATTATCTAAAATGACTATAGTTTGTTTTTCTAAGGTTAACGTAAAATCATCAAACACCTCTATTACTTTATCGCTATTAACTTTACCATCAGCAATATATGACTTAAGTTTATTCTTTCTACTAAGAAAACCAAGTACATTAATCCTTTTTATAGATAGTGTTTTAACTGTTGCAGTATTATTTACTTCTGACCATAAATAAAGACAATTAGATGTAGGTGAGAATCCACTCTCATCAAACCTGTATATATCAATCTTTCCCTTTTCTTCTAGCTTTTCATAACGAATAATTTTCGATACAACTGTATCATAAAGTTCTTTATTTGGTTTCTTTGGTGGTACTTTTTTTACTCTTGTATAACTCAATCCTATTATTTTTTAAAAAAGTTCTTACGGTTTCGTTTGATACTATTACATTGAACTTTTCTCTTAATTTTGCATTGACAATAGGTACTGATGGACAATTTATTGCAATAGCTTTTATATCATCAATTTTAATATTTCCAAGAGATAACTTTCTACCTTTCCCACCTTTATCATATACTCCTTCAACTCCATCCTCTTCATATTTTTTAAACCATTCGTACAATGCCTGTTTTTTATATCAAGTATATTTACAATCTCTTTTACAGTTTTACCTTTATGGCTAAGCAATATTGCTTCTGCCCTTTTTCTAGGTCTATATTTTGGTTCATATTTAATTATATCCTGTAATTTCTCTATTGTTTTTTGTGTTAAGTTTGTTATATTTTTCATACTGTATTATAGCATAAGTTATATTTAATTACTTGTTATATTATTACTAAAATTAATAAATTTTAAAATATGTTTAATTCTTTGGTACTACTTAGTATTTCTGTATTACTTTATCATAAAACAAAAAATGCTTTTTTGATTGTTAAACAATTTCGTCCAGAAGTATTTGTAAATAACAATACTCATAAAGTTACATATGAATTATGTGCAGGTATTATTGACAAGGACTTGTCTTTATCTCAAATTGTAAAAGAAGAAATTGATGAAGAGTGTGGCTATGATGTACAACTTCAAGATATAACTAAAATTACATCTTTTTTTACTAATGTTGGAGTTAGTGGAGCAAAACAATATATGTATTTTGCAATTATTGATGAAAGTATGAAAATTCATTCTGGTGGTGGTATCAATGATGAATATATTGAATTAGAATACATTTCAGT
>CBDETN010000002.1:0-23130 GCA_965242915.1 Arcobacteraceae bacterium | reverse complement strand
ACCATTAACTTATGGTGGTAACAATAGTTTAGATTATGGAAAGCTTACTTGGTTTCAACTTTGTGAAATTGCAACATCACATGGTAAAGAACTGATTGATTATTCAAAGTTCCCTACTATTGCTTATGGTGTATATGAGGGTAAATCATCTAGTACAGATGGGTATGAAACTATTGCAGGAAAAATTGAACATTATCCTGAACTTACTTCTAAGTATGGTATTGAACAAGCATCAGGTGTACAGTGGACTTGGGGTGCAAATGTTGCTGGTAATAGAAATGAGGGATCTACTTCTTGGGCTTGGAGAGATAAAGTAGATCAAAGAGGTAGTATCTATGCACTACATAATAATCATGTTTCAGCAGTACTACTGGGTGGTAATCGTGGCGACGGAGTCAATGCTGGTTCTCGGGCTTCGAATTGGCACTACTGTGTTTGGAGTTCGGGCTGGGACATTGGTTGTCGGTTCGCTTGTGACCACTTGAAGCTTGTATAGAGTGAGTGGAAACGACACTATGAGTAAATATGATAACAAACTTATAATTATTGAAAAATATACAGAGTTTGTTAATTATATTTATCCTGTGCTTCAAAATGTGCAACGGAAGCATGGGGTACTAAAGAGTGAAACTTTGACTTTGATTTTAAGTCAAGTTGAACTTCTTTATAGAGCTTTAAAGTCTGGCAATATGAAAAGCAGACTATATGAAGTTGATACCAAATTAGCAAGTATAAGATGGCATTTAAGATTTTTAGCTGATGATAAAAGAAAACTTATCACGAAAAAACAGCTAGGAGTTGTTGGTATTATATTAAGTGAAGTTGGTGGGATATTACAGTCTTGGATTGAAAAAGCTAGGAAATAATATCTCAAAAGGGCAAATGAGATAAGCAAAATACAAACAGTACTACTGGTGGTAATCGTGACAACGGAGTCAATGCTGGTTCTCGGACTTCGAATTGGAACAACTATGTTTGGAATTCGAACTGGAACATTGGTTGTCGGTTCGCTTGTGAGGATAAAATAGGTAATTATGCACTCATCATTAGTTAAGGCTATGGTGGTGCGACCAAAAAATTATGGTCAGCTTGTTTGTCCTACGATAAGTAAATAAATTAAGAGGTCTGTACAACTGGGAGTAACGAAAGTGAAAGCAGAAGACAGCACATTTAAAAAAGGTTTAAAATTGGGTAAGAAATATAAAAACTTAATTGACAAGATAGTTAATATTGACAACATGAGAAATGCTTATTTAAAAGCAGTTCGTGGTGGAAATAGATATACAATCGGTCATTTAAAATTCAAGGAAAACCTTGAAGCAAATTTATATCAATTACAACAGTTAATAATAAACGGATCATATACACATGGAAGTATCATACTTTTTTTAGTACATGAACCAAAAGAAAGATTGATTAAATCTTTACCATTTAAAGATAGAGTTGTACAACATGCAATTAATAATATTTTAGAGTCTATATTTGAAAAGGTATTTTATAGTTTTAGCTTTGCTTGTAGAAAAAATAAAGGCACTCATATAGGTGCCAAGATGACACAATCAAAGATAAGACATTTAGAAAAAAGTGGTGCAGTCTATTATCTAAAGATGGATTTTAGTAAGTATTTTCACTCAATAGATAGAAGTATTTTATTTAATGAGATTGAAAAGAAGATAAGTGATCCAAAAGTTTTAGAACTTCTTAAAAATCTTTGGAGATGGTAAAGGTGTAGGTATTCCAATAGGTAATTTACTTAGTCAATTATTCGCAAATATATACGGACATATATTTGATAGATTTGTAAAGACTAAGCTAAAAGCTAGACATTATTTTAGATACATGGATGATACTGTGATATTGAGTAATGATAAACAAGAACTTATTAGATATCAAAAACAATTAAGAATATTTAGCAAACTGTATATGAAATTAAATTTTAGTAAATGGTTTATAAATAGTATGGCAAAGCCATTAGACTTTTTAGGTTATAGAATTGTAGCTAGTTATAAACTTATCCGTAAGCATAGTGTTGTAAGAGCTAAAAGAAAAATCAAAAAGTATAGAGCTTTAAACGAAATAGAAAAATTAAATAAATTCTTAGCTTCATGGGGTGGACACTTAAGAAGTGCTGATAGTCACAATTTAATTAAATTTATCAATAAGGAGATGAATAATGCAAGAGCAAGTATTTAACAAAAGACCAATGGTCGATGTTTTAAGTGAGCAACTTGGTAAAAGAGTTGTTATGAGTGGAGATAACTATGTTTATCTTGATACAAAAGAAGAAGTAGCTATGAATGAGATTAAAGTTGCTATTGAAGAGCTGGAAAATGATAGAGTTGAATGGGAAGCCTTACAATATGTAAGAGATAGATTAGTTGAATATGCTAAGTTAAATCAAGATGAAATGAGATTTGATGATTTAGAAAACAGTACTACAACTTGGCAAGATTCAATTAATGCTATTAAGCTAAATATCCTAGCCAGAGTAGGTAATTATGACTGATGTTGAAAGAGATATAAATAAACTTGCTAGAAGTGTAGATAAGTTAGTAATAGTTAGTGAAAACACAACTAAAAATGTTGATAAATTAACCTAAAGACATTGCTGAAAGTTTATACGAAAAAGGGCAGTACCAGACTTTAGATAGAAGAATTGGAGAACTTGAAAAAGCAATAGATATTATAAAAAGTATTCCCAATAAGATACTTTGGAGATTTTCTTTAGTAGTAGTTAGTGGTATTGCTGTATTGGCAGTAGCTCATATTGATTAAAATAAAAATGGGAGCATAAGATGTATTGGATAATTTTAATATTGTTACATATAGCAGTTGCAGGAACTTGGTATTGGTTATCAACACTTCCTAATTGTGGAACAGGTGGACTTGGAGATGTTGTACTTCCAATGCTTTTTACAGCATTAGTAATTATTATAGATTTAATAGTAATTATATATCAAATATATAAACAAATATTTTCACAGGAGTAAGTAATGTTTACAGCAATAAAATTATATTTTTCAATGTTTACAGGTCCAGTAGTTTTAGGATTTTTAGCATATATAAAACAAGCTAAAATTTAAGGGAGATGAAATGGGGATATTAAGTACTATTTTTGGTAGTAGTAGCGTGATTGAGAGTGGTATGAAAATGTTGGATGACGCATTTTATACCGATAGTGAAAAAGCAGAAGACAAAGCAAAAATTGTAATGCAAAAAGCAGAACATAAAATAAATTTGTTAAAAGCTTATGCACCTTTTAAAATAGCACAAAGATCTATCGCTATTGTATTTTTAGCTTTATTTTCTATAAGTTTTTTAGTAATACTTATAGCTACTATTTTTAATATAGATACTAAAAAATATTTGGATGCTATTGAAGCTTTTAATATTCAATGGATAATGATGACTATTGTAATGTTTTATTTTGGTGCTGGTTTGGTTGAGAGTGTCGGTAGAAGTAAAGCTAAGGTAAAGCAGCAAAAGGCGATATTATGAATAAAGCTATTGAAGATAATAATTTTATAAAATCATTTAATATCTTGATGGGATTAGAGTTCTCTAATCCATCAAATGCCTTACATAAAAATAAAGGGGAAAATGGTTTAACCTTTATGGGAATATATCAAGTTGCTCATCCTAATTGGACAGGTTGGGCTAGAGTTGAAAAAGAATTGTGTATCGCAAATGATGATATAAAACTTGCTTCACGAAACTTATTAGCTAAAACTAATATAAAAGATTTGGTTGAAGATTTTTATAAAAAGCATTATTGGAATAGAGCAAAACTTGATGAGATAGATAGTAGTAAGAAATGTGATGAGATATTTGTATTTGGTGTAAATGTTGGTATGAGAACTGCTATAAGAAAAACTCAAAAACTTGTAGGTGCTGTTGCTGATGGTATCATAGGTAGTCAAACTATCAAAGCTATCAATGAATTTCACGAGGGAAAGTTTGATATGATGTTTGATGATATAGAGATACAATATTATGCTGATATTATTGAAAGAAAACCATCATTTGCTAGATTTAGAAATGGTTGGGAAAATAGAGCTAAGGCTGTATAGTGTCAGATAAAGGTTATAAGCTAAGTAAATTAGCACTTAGTAAATCTTATATACTTCAAAATTTAATCAATACATTAAATAATACTACTGTGGGTAGTTTATCTAATGATATTGGAAATATACAGACAGAACTTACAACTTTAAATACTAGAATTGTTAATTTTGCTAGTTTATTTGGGGTTGTGTTTAATCCTGATGGAACTATTACAAGTGAAGATTATACAACTCATAAACATAATTATAAAGATAAAACGATAAATGATACAGATGATGGTACTGGTGTTGAAACTGATACTACAAGAGAAACTTTAGGAGTGAATTAATGACAACAAATGAACATAAAGATGATGTAAATATATATTTTGATAACTTTTTAACTAAATCTAAAACTATACTTCAAGAACTTTTTACAGATGGAGATATGGGTGGAGAAGATAAAGCAAATGTAATAAGTGCAGTTATTGGAAAATGTATAGATGCTAGTTTGAAAGCACCAAATTTAAGAATGCAACTAGGTACTGAAACTGAAAAGAAATTATTGGTAACTGCTGATAAAAATTTAAAAGTACATCAAATGTATTCAGTTATCGCTCAAAGGAAAAGACACCAAGGTTGTACAGTTACTGATGCTGGTGTATTTACTTATACAAGTGATGGAACTAGCCTTATTGAAAAACAAATTTTAAAAGTTGAAGCTGATAAAAACTTTGTTACTACTCAAAAAACGGAGATGGAAAAGCAAGTTAAACAGAATGCTATCATTAAAGGTATGGATAGTATGAGTGATTATGTTATGGGTATTGGTAATGCTGGACTTAAACCAAGTCAAGCTATGCACACTAACTTTTTTGCTGGTCATAAGATATTGTTCCTTGAAGCTGGTGCTATTATTGATAATGCTGGTGCAGTATCATATAAAATTGGAGATATTACTTATCAGATAGCTACATTTGATACTAATGCTGGTGCTACTGAATAATATATTATGTTTATTGATATATCTGATGATTTATATGAAGAGATACTGCAACTAATAAAGGATAAAGGTGCTAAAAATAAGCACAAGGTATCTTTTGATATTGATAGTTTAATAGCCTCAACTGCTACAAATAAATATGTAGAGTATTGGGGCGAAACAGTAACTATAAAAAGAAACTGGCAATCAAACCCCGAACATCCAAAAACTTTTTTAGCATATATAACGGTAGCTGAAGCAAAACTTTTAAGGTCGCTTGGTCTTGGATATAGTTTTAAAAATTCAAATTTTGAGCAACATTTTGATAATAATAATATTCCATCGTTTAATGGATATGGTGTTGGAGATAGTGATAGCAATGGTATGTCTAGTGGAGATGGAAATAGCGAGGGTGAGAGTGAAGCCAGTGGTGGTTTTAATGACAGCTCTGATGATGGTTGGACTACTGAAAATTTTACTAATCCTGATACTGGACAAACTGGAACTGTATCATTTAACCAAGATGGAAACTATAATGTAAGTTATGATGATGGTACTGGTTTTGGTTTTAGTGATGGATTAAATGATGGGGCTGGTGGTAATTATAGTTATGGAGATGATGATAGTGATGGTGTTGCTGATGCTAGTTATAACTTTGGAGATACTTCTATATTTAATGGACTATTTGGCGAAGAGCTAGCAACACAAGAATATCTTAGTGCTGTTGGTAAGTTTGATGGTGGTACTTTAAGTAGTTTTACAAATGGAGACTTATCATATACAGAAAGTTTTTATAGTATAGATGGCTATGAGATAGGTTTAGGTAAAGAAGAATTTAGATGGTTAAGTCCTACTTCTTGGCTAGATAGTATCATAGCTGATGTTACTATCAATGGCTATGATGTAGGAATACTTGGAGATATTGGTTTTGGTTTGGGTGGACTTATAGATGATGAGAGTGCTTTAATTGGTGGTATTGTTGGTGGTGTCTTGGGAATAACTGTTGCTGGATATGTAAACTATACAATGATAAATGCTGGAAATTATATGATAGGTGCTGGTAAAGTATTGGGAAATAGTAAAATAACTGTTGCTGGATATACAACTTTAGTAAGTGCATTTGTTGGTATTTATAATAATCTTCAAGAACTTAATACTCTATTTGGTGGATATACTACAGGTATATCTATGATGGATAATATTAGTGGTGGAAATAGTGGTAAAAAGTTTAATATTGCTTTTGAAAAAGCAGTAGCACAATATGAAGCTGATAATTATCAAAGACAAATGTATGCTTCAAGTGTTTTAGATGGTACAGTTTATGACAAAATGGCAGGTGGGATAATATATAATGATGTTATGAGTGGTGGTAACTTATGGGGTGCTACTAAAAGTGCTAACACTTCTTTTAGTGTTGGAGTACCTTTTAAACTAGGTAAAAATGTGGTAAGGACTAACTATCCATACAGTAAATATGCTGGGTCTTATAATAAGAATTTAGCTGGAGATAGTACATTTAGTGTATTAAAATTTAAGGGGTAAATATGAATTGGATGGTAGGAGCTGGTACATTAATAGGTGGTTTTGGTCAAGCTTACGGTGCTTATTATGGTGCTAAAACACAAAATAAAGCTAATGATTTAAAAGAAAAAGAGATGGCAACAAATAATAGGATTGCTCAAAGAAATATAGATAAAGAAAATACGGCACAATTTGCTTTAGATAATAGTATGAGTAGTGTTTATGGTGTTAAGAAAAAAGAAAAAGCAAGTTTTAATTTAACGGGGGTAGCATAATGGGTAGTTGGTTTGGAAGTGAAAAGCAAGTAACAAGTAGTAAAACTGCAACAACTGGTGTTGGTAAAAATATAATGACTGCATCTAAGAATATTGGAGATGGTTTAATAAAGCTTGGAGAATATAGTGAAAAAGCTGAAGATAAAGCTAAATTAAAACTTGACAATAAAGATGCCAAACAAAAAACTTTAGATATGGAAGATGCTTTAATCAAAGGTTATGAAGAGAAACATCCTAAGTTTATGGGTAAAGTTGATAACGATGGTAAAGGTATTGAAACTTATGGTACTAAAACTAGGTTAGAAAAATTGGCACTAATTCAAATGGTTGGTAATGAAGTTAATAATAAAAAAACTCCTAAAATAAAAAATATAATGACTAGTAAAGATGGTCAAAGAATTGCAGTATTTGAAGATGGAACTGAAAAAGTATTAAAGTATACTGCACAAGCAGAGAGCCAAGTTGATATTGATTTAAAAAAAGCAAAAACTAAACATTATAATAGGACTGGAACTAAAAAACCATCTTTGATAAATAATTCAAAAGGTATTTATAATCCAAATACTAAAGAATGGATAAAATCTCCTACAAATAAAGATTTAGGTTATGGATTTAATGTTGATGGTAGTGCTAAAACAAATGAACAATATACAAAACAAAAAAACTTAAAAACTAAAGCTAGACTGGACTTGAAAAATACTGAAATAAACTAAGACAATTTAGCAAAGCTAAAAGAATAATATAAGATAAACTATTTAAGGAGTTTATCTTATGAAATTAAGAGAAATAATATCAAGTAATGAGTTAGCGATACTTGAACTATCAAACAATGAAGATGAAATAATAGCTATTGCCAAAGCTAGATATAAAGAGCAAAAAGCACAAAAAAAAACTTTACAAAATCAACTACAAAAAAACTTTAAAAATAGTATCTATATGGAAGATGGAGCAATTGGAAGTACACTAAGAGGTATAACTACTGTTACTAATCGTGTGGTTGCTGGTGCTGATTATATTGCTGAAAGTATTGGATTTGATTTGGTTGGTGATGAAGTTACTGACAATATGAATAAGATGAATGAGATGATGGAGAGTAAAAAGCAAACTACATCAAGGAAAGATTTATCCAAAGAAAGATTAACAGAACTTAAAGCACTAGATGAACAAGGGCAAAATGCAAAAGGTGTATGGGAAAATGTAAAAGCTGGTGCTAATACTATGGTAGATACAGTAATACATCCAACAGAGTGGACAACACAAGGTGTAGTTGAGATGATAACTGATCCATTGAACTTAGTATCATTTGGTGCTGGTAGTTTAGCTGGTAAGCTGGGTCGTACACTTTTACAAAAAGGTATTATTGGTGCTAGTGCTGGTACTGTTGAGAGTGTAGTTGTAAATAGTGGTGCTGAATATATAATCGCTAAGGGTCAAAACAAAAGTGATGATGAAGCAAATAAAATAGCAATTCAGAGTGCTGGTGGTAGTGCTGTTGCTGGTGGTGGATTTGGTACATTTGGGGGATTGGTTAGTAAAATTTCTACACCTTTAAAACTTGAACGGACTGAAACTAGCAATATACTAGATAATGCACTTTTAAGTATGAATAATGATAAGCCACTTACTCCATCTGAAATTACTGATATATTTAGAAATGGTTGGGAAAACTATCCAAAAGTAAGTGCAGAGTTTAGAAGTGAAATAGCTGGAGTAAATAAATATAGCGTACATCCTGAAGTTAAAGGAAAACCTAACTTTCAGATGCTATTTGATAATTTACCAGTAGTTCGTGCTACTATGGAAAAGTTACCAGCTGTTATAAAACAATATGTTGATGCTGATATTATTGATGTAGAAGTTGGTAAAAATATAAATACGAAAGCTGTTATGATGTTGGGTCATAATGATATATTGTATATTGGCTATGATAATTGGGCTGAACATATTAGTGCTGATATTATGGATGGTGTACACCAAAAAAATATTATAGATATGAAAAAAGCACAAGATATATCAAGTAAAGCAGTTGAACAAAGTAAAATAATATCACAAGAGATGATAAGTCAAGGTGCTGATACTGGAACTATCAAAGATGCCATAAATCAACAACTAACTCCTACTAAACTAGAACTACAATTAACTACAACTATAAATGATGGTATGCCTTTGGAAAATAGATTTAGCGGTACTAGGCTTAGAGATATGATTGAAAATAGTATTCAAAGTAGATTTCAAAGAGAGCCACAAAATATCAAACAAGACTTAATGAGAAGTGGTGTAAGTGATGAGTTATCTAATGCAGTTGTATCTAGTATCATAAATAAAGATATTGATACATTTGATAATTTTGTAGTTGAAAAAACTACTGCAAATATTGAGAGTACGAATTCCGCTTTAAAAGAAACTATAACTAAGGATATAAAAGATGCAAACATTGAAAATCAAAACAAAGATAGAAAAGATATTTCCACTTCAAGAGAGAATGGAAATAATGAAAACGATAACACAAGCACAAGCGATACTGGAACAAAGCCAAAGCAAGATAGACAAGAAACAAGCACGGGAGATGATAGCACCATACCTACAACTATTAAACGAGATGCTAAGTCAAATAGTAGTGATGATGGATTACAGTCTGGAACTAAACAAATGGAACGACACGAAGCCACTATCAATAATGGTGGAGATAATGCCAAACCTAGAGGAAACGAAGTGGTATCAAAACAAGATGGAGATGGTGCTGACTTCATAGGTCAAGAGGTAAAATACAACAATAAAGATTATACTATTGATAGTGTTGATAAAGCTAGTGGTGGGTTGCCTGATATGATTACTTTAAAACCAATTAATCCTTATGGAGTTGATGGACTTAAAGAGGGTAAAACTACAATAGCTGGTAAGCCCGAAGATTTTATAGTAACAAATGAAAACTATACCCTAATGGATAAACCACCAGTTGAATTAACAAAAGGTAAAAGAATTGAAGTTAATGATGCTGTAAAAGAGATACTTAAAAAAGATATAGCTACTTTGACTGATGATGATAAAAATACTTTAAGACAATATACTGGTACTGGTGGACTTGGCAAGGGTGGATATGGTAGTTTGACTGAACATTATACACCTTATGAAACTATAAAAGCTATGTATGGTGCTATTTTTGAAGCTGGTAAAAAAGGTTTTAGTCCTAAAGAAGCTTTAGAGCCATCTGTAGGTAGTGGTAACTTTGTGGGGCTTGATAGTATGCATATGAACTGGACTACTATTGATATTGATAAAACTAATCACGAAGTAGTTAAAAGACTTTATCCAAAAGCTAAAAACTACAATATGAGTTATGAAAGTTTTAAAGGTAAAGATTTTGATTTGATTATCTCTAATGTTCCATTTTTGGAAGATAGGGGAAAAGGTATCACTCTTGGTCGTAGTGATGTAAAAGCTTTACACGATTATTACTTTGTAGAAAGTATTGATAAGCTTAGAGATAATGGGATTGCAGCTTTTGTAACTTCTACTGGTGTAATGGATAAGGTTGATAGTAAAATAAGAAAAGAGATAACTTCTAAAGCTGATGTTATTGGTGCTTTTAGATTACCAGCTAAAACATTTAGTAAGAATGCTCATACTGATGTAGTAACTGATATTATCTTTTTACAAAAAAGACCTGATGGGGTTAAGAGCCATCTGACTATGAGTAATAGTGCTTTTAATAAATCAACTAAAACTGATGATGATGTTAGTATAAATCAATATTATTTAGAAAATCCATCAAGTGTATTAGGTGATATGAAACTTGGTGTAAATAAAATGTATGGTACTCCAGCTTATGAGATAACTGGAAAAGCTGATTATACTAATATGAAATTGAATTATAAAAAGTATGATGAAACTTTCACGGGGGAAAGTCCTAAGCGAAAAATCAAGAAAGACATACCTACTGATAGTCAAGAGTTTAAGAATTGGGCTATGACTTACGATATTGAGTATAGTCGTGTTGGTGAAAATATAATCATAGATGAAAATGGTATTAAGGTTGTTGATAAAGTTATTAAATTTGATGACATTGAAGATAGTGTAAAGATTTATAAAAAGTTAACTGGTAAAAG
Organism: Arcobacteraceae bacterium; assembly: GCA_965242915.1. Classification (GTDB taxonomy): domain Bacteria; phylum Campylobacterota; class Campylobacteria; order Campylobacterales; family Arcobacteraceae; genus CAJXII01. Next base: position 12,203 of record CBDETN010000002.1, on the reverse strand, counting down.
TGCTGATAAGATAAAGCTACTTGGTAAAATATATCACCTTAAAAATATAGATGATATAAAAACTTATAAAACTAACTATATTGTACATCCTCTTAAAGATAAAGCATTAAAGAAACTTTTTAGAGAACTTGATAGTATGGATAAGCTTTATGAGTATGGTGCATTGTTTGATGATAAGTTTAATCCAGCAGATAGTTTTAATGTTCAAACTAAATTTACTAATAGTGGTACTTTAGAGATAACTGTTAAATCTAAACTTCACGATAGATTGCTTTATAATGAAAATACACAAGGTATCATAAATATCAATGATGCTCAATACTTTGCCAACTCAGAATTGGTACAAGCACTTAAACTTGGTTATGCTTATGTAGATGGAAATACTATTGCTAATGATATATTATATTATGCTGGTAATGTTTATACAAAACTTGATGCTACTCAATTTGCTTTAGATAATTTACCTGATGGGGATATAAAAAACTTAGTAGAAAAGCAACATACTAAACTTCAAGATACTTTGCCAACTCATAAGATAGTAGATGAGATAGATTTTAAGGGTACAGAACTTTGGATAAGTGAAGCTGATATAAAACTATTTGATTTTGAAATGGTAACTAAAGAAATAAAACAAAAAGAAGGTGGAGTAAAAAAATACAAAAAGATAAAATCTAAACTAGGAGCTACTTATGATAGCTATCTTAATCAAGATGCTTTAATAACTGCAAGAGATGGAGAAAGTCAATCAAGCTATAAAAGAAGATTGAAAGATGCTAAATTTGAAGTAAAAGAAGTTCAAGCAAGACTTAGAAATGATATTAAAAGTGATGAACTTTTAAAAGCTAAATTTGAAGATGCTTATAATAGAAAGATGAACTTTTATGTAAAGCCTGATTATAGTAAGGCTCAATATCTTATACAAGATGTACTTGATGAATTACCTAAACATATTAAACTTAGAAAAAATCAGATTGAATGGGTTATAAAAGCTTTATATGAGGGTAAAAATATAAATGCTCATGATGTAGGTGGTGGTAAGACTATGGCTGGTATTGTATTGGCTAGAGTATTGAAAGTTAAAGGAATTGCTAAAAAGCCTTTATTGGTTGTACCATCTAAAGTAATTAAGAATTGGGAAAAAGAAATAATAGAGTTATTTCCTAATTCTAAGATTATATCTCTTGGTGGACTGCAAAAAAATGTAAGAGAAAAAAGACTTTTTGAATTGAGCAATACTAATGCTGATTATATACTTATATCACACGAGGGATTTAAACAATTAAAACTACCTGATGATATAGAACAAAAGTATGTTAGAGATTTAATATCTGAAAATATGAAAAATGAAGATTTAATAGGTCGTGCTAGAGAGATACAAAATCAAAAGATTAATTTATATTTGGATAGTTTATCAAAAGCAAATGCTAATAAAAAAATCACTATTGATAAGCTTGGTATTGATGCAATTATAGCTGATGAAGCACGAGCCTTTAAAAATGTAGGTGTAAATAGTAAGTTGGTATCTAATAAACTTGGTAAAGCTTTTGGATTGAATGTAAAAGAAGATAAAGATACTAAAAAAGTAACTGTAACTTTAGATAGTGCTTTAGCTTATGACTTTAGATTTAAAACTAAATATGTCAGTAGTTTAAATAATGGTAAAAATATATATTTATTAGATGCTACGCCAACACCTAATAAACCTATTGAAGTATTTACTATGCTAAAACATTTAGATGATGGTATCTTTGATGAATATGGTATAAAAACTGATAGAGATTTTGCTGAAACATTTTTTGACTTTGGGCAAAAGCTTAGTAAAAAAGGTAAGTTTGAAAATGGAATAATAGGTATTAAAAATGCTGTAGCATTTAGAAGTATCTTGGATAGGTATGTTGATAGAATACCTATGAGTGAATTTGCTAAGCGAAAACTTATCAAGCTACCTACTGAAACTACTAAAAAAGAGATGATAACTGCTAGTGATGAAAGTATGGTAGCCTTTGAAGATATAAGAGAGAGACTTCAAGAAGCTAAGAATGACCATACCAAAAGACACGAAGTTATGGGAATATTTAGTAATGGTGTAACTGCTTCAGTTGATCCACGATTGTATGAACGAATGGAATTTGGAGATTTGATTGACCCTACACCTGATAACAATAAAGTTCAAAGAGTTATAGAACTTGCTTCTGCAAAATTCAAATCAGATAAAAAAGCTGGTCAAATAATATTTTTAGATAGTGCTGGTCATAAAGTTTTGGGAACTGAAAACAATCTACATAAAGAGATAAAAGCTGAACTTTTAGAAAATGGATATAAGAAAAATCAAGTAGCTATCATAAATGGTCAAACTGTTACAGGACTAGATGGTAAAGAAGTATCGGCTAGTGGAGAGAAAGCAAGTCGTATGAAGCAAGATATAGTTGATGCTTATCAAAGTGGAAAGATTAAAGTTGTTATTGGTAGTACAAAAAGTGCTGGAGAGGGTATGAATATACAAACATATACAACTAATATCTATCATTTAGATTTACCTTGGACACCAGCTGAAATAATACAACGAAATGGTAGAGGTTTGCGGCACGGTAATAAATATGATAATGTTGATGTTCACTACTTCTTTCAAGAGGGTACATTTGATAGTTTGATGTATTCTACTGTAATGGGTAAGAAAGGTTGGAATGATGCTATATGGGATGCTGAAGCTAAAGATAGAATTGAGATAACTGATGATAGTGGAAGTATGCCTACTGAAGCTGAAATACTTATAGAGCTGGAGATTAATCCTTTAATCAAGGCTAGAATGATTGTAATACTTGCTGGAGAAAAGCTAGAATATGAATATGATAGTATCCGTGAAGAGTTGAACTATATGAAAGCTAAGATTGTAGGAGCAAGAGAAAGCCTACAACGAAACAATGAGATAATCAAACATTCTACTGATAGCTTAACTGATGATACTCCTACAAAAGATTTTAGACTAGCTTATGAAAAAGCTTATAGAAAAAGTGATAAACAAAAAGAGTATAAAAAGAAGTATGAAACTGATTTAAAAGATTATAGAGATAGAAGAAAAGAATATATAAAATCAAGAGAAAATAAAACACCTATGTATAAAGAGGCTGTAACTAAGCTACAAGATGGGCTAAAAGTTTATGAAGATGATTTTAAAAGTATTGATGCTCAACTCAAAGAGTTTGAAGCTAAACATTATGATGATAAGGGAAATATTATCACTGCATTTGATGTAAAGGATTGTTAAAATGAATTGTGGAATAAAAAAAGCAACTGTAAAATTAGATGATAGTATTGATAAAATATTTTCTAAGATGGGTGATAAGCTAAATGAATTTGATAAGTATAATGTACTTACAACTACTAAGATACAAAAGGACTTTGCTGAAAGTATAAAAGAATATCAAATAGCTTTAGGGGATATATATGAGAGTGCTGGGGATATTCAAAAGCATTTAGCTGATGAACTTATGCCTGATGAAAGTGAAATGCTTGTACAAGCTTTAAATGGAGATATGAGTTCATTGAAGTTGCCTAAACACTTAAAACCTTTGTATGAGAGTATGAGAGTTAAAATAAATGCTAATGCTGATGAGTTAGTTACACTTGGTGCTTTAAAGTCTAAGAGTAAAATCAAAGATTATTTAAAAAGATATTATGCTCAATATCAAGATGAAAAAGGATTGATGGGTAAAATCTTCTTTGATAAGAAATTTAAGAAAAGAAAAAATTTAACTCATGATGAACGAATAGCTTTAGGTATGATTGAAGATGCTAGTGTAGTGATACCTAAAACTTTAGCTGAACAAAGAACCCAAATATTAAAAGCAAATGTACTAAAAAGTATTGCTGATAAATTTGCTAAAGCTGAAGAGTTTGAAAATAGTGTAAAAATATCTAATGAAACTAATGGCGGTATTAAAAAATATGGTGCTTTGGCTGGTATGTATGTACCTAAAGAGATTGCTAATAGTTTAAAGAGTTCACAACTTGCAAAAGAAACACTTGGTATTATGGAAAAGTATTGGTTTCCAATAATAGACCATATCAAAGTGAATGTAACTGTTAAAAATCCAGTAACGCATCTATACAATATTGGGTCAAATGTAATACTTGCTGGACTTAATGGAGATTTGACTGCATTGGGTCAAGTGATGTATATGAAAGTTAAAAATCCTAAGAAGTTTAAAAAGTTTGTAGATACTGCTAATAAATATGGATTGAATAGTAGTCTGAAAGATTTTGAAGATATTGATGTACATATAACTGATAAAAATAAAATCAATGTCGGACTTAGTATCATTAAAAATCTATATCTATCGAAAGATAGTAAAGTTGGAGATAAGATACGAAAGCTTTATGACTGGGAAGATAAGCTTTTTAAAGTTGCTTCATTTAAGAGATGGTTGGATGAGGGAATACCTGAAAAAGAAGCATTTAGAAAAGGTAGTGAAGTTTATGTTGATTATTCTACACCATTGCCTGATTTTGTAAGAACTATTGATAAGAGTGGTTTATTTCCATTTATGCACTATGTATATAAAGCAACTCCAGCTACTATGAAAGTGATAGCTAAAAATCCAGTAAGATATGCTTTATATCAAACTGCTTTACTTGGTGTTGGTGCTAGTGCTTGGCTTGATAATGGTAGTGATGATGAAGATTTGATGAAACCTACTTGGGCTAAAAATCAAGTTAACTTATTTGGAACTAAAGAGTGGACTAGATTAACTGATGGTTGGTATATGAACTTAGGTCGTATGATACCAGCTATGAAGTTTGGTGGTTTAGATTTTAGTTTGGATACTGGATTTGGTTTTGTTGGTGGTATGGTAAATATTGCTAATGGTAAAACTCCACTTGGCTATAACATAAGTGGTAAGTATGATGAAAGTCATATAAAAGCTGCTAAAAAGTTATTGACTATGGCTGAAAATTATCTGCCACCTATTACATTTGGTAGGTATGGTCAAAGATTTACTAAAAAGCTCCTCGGTATAGAGCAAAAGAATTATTATAAAGAAGATATGACATTTTCTGAACTTGGTGGTCGTGGACTTGGTATAAGAAGATTTAACGAGAAAAAAGAATTATCTAGTAAGCTCAAAGATGCTAAAAATACTAAGAGATTTAGAGATAAACAAAAAGAGTCGAACAAAAAAGCAAATAAAGATGATTATAATACTGTTGCACGAAGAGTTAAGGTTCAATCTTCAAAGGTTGGCTTTGATTTGACTGCCAATGGTACTGCCAATACCTTTGACTTGAAAGTTCCTAAATTTGATTTTTAGGGCTGATTTATTTCATAGTACTCCTTGGCAGGTGTGGGGATAATTTAAAATATTTTATTTAATGCTTCATTAATTTGTCTATCACTTGCACCACTATATCTTAAAGTTGTAATAATATCTTTATGTCTTGCTAGTTTTTGGGCTATTTTTGGATTGCCAGTTGCTTCAAGTATTCTAGTGATATAACCAGCACGAAAGCTATGCGAAGTATATAATACGTTTAGTTGATGAGATAAATGAGTATTGATAAGCTTCGTAAGACCACTTATACTCATACTTAAATCACTATTATTTTTATAAAATAAAGTATCTTTACAGTCACTATAATCTAAGTCTTTTAAAATTGAGATAGCTTTGTCATTTATCACTAATCTTTGAGTAGCTTTTGCTTTGGTATCTGTGATGATGATATATTTGTGCATATATATAAAATCTAAATTATTTAAAGTAAAATTTACTATCTCAGATACTCTAGCACCAAAACAATATAATAGTCCATAAGCCCGAAGTAACTTTTTTTTTGTTACTGATTTCATACTTTTATTATGTTTTGTTTTGTGGACTATTGAAGTGTATTCTACTTCCATTATTGGTAGTCTGTCTTTTTTGCTGTTGGTAGGTCGTGCCATTTTTATATCTCCTCAAAATAAATCATTAAATGTTTTACCTTTATTATTTATAAAAAGTTCAACATTTTTATCAATATCATTATTTAGTTTTTTAATATCAATCATATTAAGCCTTATTTGTAGAACCAAAACCACCAGTTCTAATATCTTCATTTCTAAATCTATTAGGTATGTAATGGTGAGTTCTATGTTCCATTAATTTTATTTGAGCTGCTCGCTCTCCAGCCTTAATAAGAAAACAAGTCTTATCTTTAGAAGTTCCATCATCAGCACCATTGAATAAACTATTTTCATCAACTCCAGTAATAGGATTATGAACTATAAGCCCTATTTCATCAGGATAATCAATATCTATTTCGCCAACTCCATTAGCTATAATTAACCCTTTTAGAGCTAGCGAACTTCTTATTTTTAGTTCTAAAAATGATTTCTTTGAAAATTTTCAAATACACCCCTTGTAGAGTTTTCAGCTGGTGTTTTGTGAAAGGTATTAAAAAGTTCATAATCATCTTCAACTATTTTTTTTAACTCCTCTAAATCAATTTTTACACCAAGTGGAATGAAAACAGTTTCACCAGCTCCTATAACTATATTAACCCTAGAACATAAATCAGCACTACTACTATATTTTGTTTTTATTTTTGGTGGTGTTCCACCCTCTATAACTTTTAACATTTTATACCTCTTCTTGATTTAATACTCTTCAATAGGTTCTTCAAAATAACCATTTTTCCAATATTTGCTAAAAAATATAGCTATACTCCCACTATCATACGCAGAGCTAGGTATAAACTCCCAACAACTGCACTTTCCAATATAATATTTATTTTGATTATTAAAATATTTTATAGTTTCACCTTGGCTTAAATCTTCACAATATTTCAAAGGTTCATCCAAACTCTTTTTTAAAAAAGCCAGACCACACCCATGATAACCAACTTTTAAGTCTACTTCACTATTTTTATTAAACAATTTATGTTCATCCTGTAAATTAATTACTTTCATAATGAAACCTTTTCTTCAATATTAAAAAACCTATTTTTTAGCTCTTTTGCGGTTAATTCAATCTCTTCAATTTTCGTATGATTATTATATTGACCTTTTCCATTTCTAAATAATTTAAAAGTAAAAGTATCAGTATAACTAACACTTAAATTATAACCACCTTTTCCACTTTTTCTACACAATTTCGATGGATGCCAAAACAAAAATTCACTCTTTGGAAGTTTTAATAGAAATGATTTTTCTGTCTCAACTTTAATATTATTTTCATTTAATGTTAATTTTTCCCACATTTTTAATCCTTTTTTTTGTAATATTTATGAAATAGTACAACAAAAAAATAATATTGTCAAGGCTTAATGCAACATTTAGATAAAATATAGTATTATTTTTACAACATATAGATAATAAATAAAGGAAATATAGTGTTAAAAACTGATTTAACAAGTAAATTAAAAGAAATAAAATTATCAAGAAAAGATTTTGCAACTGCATCAAATGTATCATACGATACAGTTAATAATTGGAACGATAAAAATAGACCAGTACCACCTTGGGTAGAGAGTTGGCTGCACAATTATACTAAAGCTAAAGTTAGTGATGATATAATTAATGCAGTTAAACCATTTATATAGGATAGAAGATGAAAAGATATGTTTTAGGACTAAGTGCATTGATATTGTTTGCTGGTTGTACTCCACAACTTCCAAAGGGTGAAAAATCAACATATAACAATGAATATAAAAGAACAACAAATAATAAAGCTTTTGTCATTGCTATGAAGAATGGTCATTATGTAAGAGTGTATACTGGTGGAAAAGATACAAAAGAAGAAGCAATCAATGGAGCATTAGAAACTTGTAAAAAAGTAGTAAGTGATCATCATATTCTAAAAGCTGATGATTGTATTGTTTATGATGTTAATGGACAAGTTCAGTAGCAAATGATTGAAGCATTAATAAATAAACGATATCATCAAGACCTTACAATCATAATCGGGATATATTAATTTGCTTTAGCAAATTGTCCTTATCCATACACAAGCTGGTGCGACAAAAACTTTTTATTTTCTATAAGCACTAAGCATAAGCACAAATACTTTTTAAAAAGAAAGCAAATAGTTGAGATGATTAACGGTCAGGGTCGAGATATGGTTTTTTGTGAGATTTCTATCCCATCCCATTAATACTATTAAGACAAACATCATAAAAATATCAAATTATCAATAATATGTACTTTTTAAAGGATTTATAGTTTAGAAATGTCTAAAGTGATTAAAAGTATATAGAATTAATGAATTTAGATTAAGTTTAAAGCCCTTTTATTTAAGAATTGGTAGCAATTTAAGGTTAAATGGTAAAAATTGACTTTTTGGCTTAAGGTTGAGTGAGATATTTTTGCTTAGTATTTTTATCTGAAAAAAAAAGGGGGGGGTATGTACCCCATTGGCTCGTATAGTATTATATAGATAGTGTAAAATTTATATATAATTTTTTCAAACTTTCCCTAGTGAAATTATTGTCTTAAAATGATTTAAAAATCTCAATTCTAAAAGCTTTAACCCTAAAGTATTCGTGCTTACAAGTATTACAAAGATGTTTTTTAGTGTCAAAGAACTTTATAGCTTCATTAAACATATCTTCTACTTCTTTAAGTTGTGTTTTTTAAACTCTTCATTACCCCATAAAATCAAATAGACTATCTTTTTTTGAAGTATTTTGTTTATACAGTGCTTTTAGTAGTTCTTGCATTACATTTACAGATATAGCATTACCACTAATTTTATATGACTGAGTATCTGAATTTACAAGGTTAATATCTTTATCTCGTACACCTTGAAGTCTGAAAGTTTCTCTTGGTGTCAATCTTCTAACTTTATTAGCACTGATCACACCTAAGTTACAAGCCGTATCTAATGTTTGAGCTACACCCTTACCAACTCTTCCTCTTCTAGTAGTGCTTTGTAGAAATGTAAAGTTAATACTATCTTCCGCAGTTGCTACCTCATAGCCTTTTTTAGTAGCACTTTTTATTTTTATAAAATTATTAGTTCTTCTACCACCCTCACGACAATCTAAACAAGTGGCATAATCATTTTTATCTAACTCTTTAATTTTAAAAGGTGCTTCGTTGAGTGTTACTATGCTACATTTATTGTCATGTTGTTTCTTTAAGACTTCAAGTTTTATATCTGTCAAATTTTTAATATTTCCACATCTATCAATAAAAGTTGCCATTTCTTTTCCTACCTTTAATTTAGTTCCAAATTCCATTATCTATCCCTTGGAATATAATTTTTATTGTGAATGTAGTTAAAAAATCTTCTAACCCAATATCCTCTTAAAATACTTGCAACTGTAAATATTAAAGTTATCATAACACTTTGACCCATTTCAACATTAAATCCGTAAAATGGCAATACAATATTTACTAGCACCAATGAGACTATAAAACCTATTGCTGTACCTATGATAGTTTCATACATACTCATCTTTTTAGTTTGCACTTATCAACTCCTTAACTTTTGATACCCATATTATAATGCGTCCAATTTGCTAAAATGTCTTAATTTTTACCATGTACTATCATCATCATCTTCATATTCATCATCTTCAAATGTTCTACCTTTTATAAAATGATGTTGATATGCTAAAGTGTCGATTAGGTCATCGTGTGTACCTTCAATATCAATGTTAAATGATAAAAATTGTGCTTCTAGTAGTGAAGTGTTTGGGTCGCTTTCATTGAAGAATATTTTATTTGCCATAAATAAAGGTTGTAAGTTTGATATTCTAATGTTTTTATTAACTCCACCGTGGCTCAATGGTGCTACTGGTATCTTAATATCCATAGCTTTTTGGGCTTCATCAATAGTATAAAAATAATCATTTTGCATACCACCTTTTTCAATACCAAATTTTAAAGGTATAAATTCTTTATATACTCGTATAGCATTTACACTTTTATCAAATGGTGTCCAATGCCCACAAGATATATCAATTACATACATATTATTTTTAGTATCATAGCTACAAGTGATTATTACAGATTTATCTTTACCAGTAGATGCTAAATCCATTGTAGAGTATCTTATAGTTTTATCAATGGCTAGTTTATCTCCATTTTCTAGCACTATATTTAATGGCTCTCTTACTGGAACTGTTTTAATCTCTTTTGCATTTTTAAATTCAAGATATGTTAAATCTTCACTATATTCAACTCTTGAAAAATATTTAAAATTGTCCTGTCTAAAAAGTCTAGCTTCTTCACTTTGTGCTTGACATAAATGTTCTTGATAAAATAAGCTTAATTGCCCTTTTTTCTTATATCCAGCCCTTATACTTTCTAAACTTTCAATATCAGGCATCTTACCAGTCTTTTTAAATACATCATTTTGAAGTGCTATTTTTTCAGCTTCAGTTAATGGGTGTCGATCTCTCCAAGTTGCTTTACCATCTCTAATCTTAGCACCATAGAAAGTCAAAAATCTATCATCGTGAAGTAAGTTATTTAATAAACTATCTTCATGTAGAATTGTACCAACAAAGATAATTACACCTTTTATTGGATCAAGTGATGGTATACAATCACCCCAAAACCATTCAGCTAATTTTTCTCTATTGGCTTTAGTCTTGATACCATATTGACCTACTTTACTTTCAACATCATCAAATATTTGTTTTGTAGGTCTGCTAAATTCATAACTTCCACCCCTTGGGTCTTGACCAGCACCAAATACTTCAAGATAGCATTTGTGCTTACCATCAATGATAACTTCAAGTTGTGTAGCACTCCAAAAATCGCCTTTTTTAATATCGTAACCAATTCGCATAGCACTAAGCATCATATTTTTAATCTCGTGTAGGAACTTACTAGCTTTCTTTTCAGTAGCCGAAAATATTTGGGTATATCTTTCGTGGTCATAAAATATATCAGCAAACATTTCTACTTTAGTTATCATTGTAGTTTTTGCCATATCTCTAGCCATAGTGATAACTTTATATTTTCCAGTAGTAGCTAAAAATTCTAATAGTTCTATATGTATCTTTGGAGTTTGCCTCTCAAATATTGCTGGTGCTATATGCTTTGCTGTTTTTAGTTTTAGTAATGGAGTGATCATCTAATTATTAACTTCTACTGTAATAACATCATCATCAGTTTCAATATCCATTTCAATTAGTTTATGTTGCTCTAGCATTTTTTCACTTGATATTTTATCTCCACCAGCTTCAGCAATTCTATCAAGTAGTTTATCTTCGCGGCCGCCGGTAAATATTGCAATATCTTTTACAATTTTTATATCATCTCTTTTTATAATTTGATGTTTATCATAATTATCTGCTACTTGCTTTGTAAAAAGTTCCATAAGTTCATAACAATCTGCTGTTAGTTCATTGTTTCTATTTATATCTACCATACTTTTTTTAACTGCTGCACTTAAAGCTTTTTTTTGATTACTGTTATTTGTATCATTCATAATAATAGCTTGGATATGAAATTCTAAATATTTACTAAAATTATATTTTTTGCTCCACCTTTGAATTGAACTACTACTAGCTTTTAAATCTTCTTTTTCTAATTGCTTTGATATTTGTTCAAATGTATCAGGTTTATATTCTTTGTCAATAGTTGCACTTTCACAAAATATAGTTAATGCTCTATTTTGTATTGGTGTCATTTCAGCTGGAGTATTAACTATTTCCATTGATAACCTTTTTCGCCATATAATTTATAATTACTAAGTATGTGATATGTTTTACCAACATTGTAAAAAGTTCCATAAGTATCTTTGATATATTTACTAGCTTCAAATTGATAATCAAAATCTAGTATTTTTTTAGCACCAGCTGGTGCTGTGATTATAAGTCTAGTTTGTAATCCTATTGACTTCCCATTTTTAGCTGGGTCTTTTGATTTTGTTATTCCATATTCTTTAGTGTGTATTTCAATATTATCCATAAATTATCCTATTTAATTTGTTTTGCTTTTTTGTCTTACTATTCTTAGTGGTGTCTTTTTTATTTTTTCGCTTTTGAGACTGACAAAGTCCGTATTTATATAGCTTTTCTATCTGTTGTCTTAATGTCTTAAGATTTTTATATTGAAATAGAAAAAAAGAATAAAATAAAAAAAGAATAAGTATAAAAAATAAAATATAATAGTAATAATGGGTATGAGACAATAAGACAAACAAGAGTATCCCCTTTTAAAATTGATGTTTTAGGTGGCTTAATAGCTTTTAAGACAATAAGCCACTATTTAA
>CBDETN010000001.1:0-14219 GCA_965242915.1 Arcobacteraceae bacterium | reverse complement strand
AGCCTATGTTCTATCTCATCATCTTTACACTCTACATCAAACTTATGATTACCACTTACAAAACCTTTTCCTCTTGCCCACTTATCAGTAAATTCCAGTCCATTATCTGTTAATATATGAGTTAGGTAAAATGGAAAAAATTCTTTACATTCTTTTAGAAAAGATACTGCATTTGCTGCTGTCTTATTCTCATACACTTTATAGTAAAGTAGCCTTGTAGCCCTGTCTATTGCTACAAATAGGTAATATTTTTGCTTGTCAAACTTTGGTAAGTAAGTTACATCTATATGTAAATAACCAGGCTCATACTCTTTGAACTTTTTAGCTTTTTCTTTTTGCTCTTGTGGAACTCTGTTTATATCAAAGGCTTTTAAAGTACGATAAACATTACTTCTATTTGCATTTGGAATAATATCAACGATTGTATCTGCTAAGTCATCTAACTCCATCCAAGTCATTGTTCTGACTACTTTAATTAACTCTTTTTCTAAAGGTGTTAGAGCATAATGGATTCTTTTTGGTCTTGAACTTTTATCATTTAAAAAATCTCTATTTTTATGCTTGGCGATAGTTTTAACATTCACATTATAATTATTTGCTAATTCAACATTTGTTAAATTAGATTGTTGTATTATTTCTCTTACATGCTGGTTTGTTCTAGCATTAGAGTGATAGACTTGTGGCATTTTTAAAATCCTTATTTGCTGTAAAGATTTTACAATTATGTTGTTAAGCTATCGCTTTCTTATTTATGTAACTAGGCAACCATAACGTGGTGAAACTAGACAGCTATAGATATGATTAAAAGAGCTGTGAATAGCGGTATATATGCTGATTATCTACTTATCGATAGTTGGTACTCTAAACCTTCATTTATAAAAGAGATGAATGATTTAGGATTAAAAGTTATTACAAGAGTAGCAAACAATAATAAAATATGGAACTTTATTGGGGAGAGAAAAACTCTTAATGGTATCTATGAAAAGTCTAAGAAATTAAAAAATATCAAGTCTAGTACTTATGGTAAAAAAATTAAATATAAATACTTTTCAGTAGTAGTTGAACATAAAAAAGCCAGTAAGGTTAAGATAGTATTTTTAAAAACGCAAGAGAAATTAATACCTATAATATCTACTGATTTAGATATTAGTGATGAAGTTATTATTGATACTTATAGAAGAAGATGGGATATAGAGCAAGGCTACAAAGAACTTCGCGAACACTTTGGATTTGGTAAAGAAGAAAATAGAATCTATGAAGCACTAATAGCTAGAATTACACTATCGTTTTTTACATATAATATTGTCAGTTATATCAATCGTATCAGTCATGAACCTAAAACAATTGGTGGATTATTTAAAGATTTAGAATGTGAACTTCATACTCTAGCAATTGCTATGCAAACATTTATAGCTATACTTGATAAAATAGCACAAATAGAAGAAGTAATCAATAGAAATGATGATTTTACCACTATCATTGATACTTTAAAGGATGTGACTGCTAAATTGCTTGGTTTTAGGTGCGAAAGTTAAGTTATTATATCAATTATTAATATTTTTATTAATTTTAGATGAGAATTTAGATTTACTAATAATAAAGCTCACTCTAAAAATAGTCAAATTAGTAAAAACAACTACGATCCTTAAATAAAACTAAAAGTTAATAATTTTATCTAACCCAAAAATTACTAAATCCTTTATTTACTGACTATTGATAGTGCTTATTTGAATTTGGTCGGATTTACCTATATATTTGTATAAAAATAGTGTTTAACTAAGAATATATTAATAGTAAAATGAGATAATCATATATAAAAGTAACTAAATAATTAAAAGGACTAAACTAATGATTTTTTTTACAGCAGACCTTTGTGATGATTATCCAGATAAAATTTATGTATTAGACAACGAATTTACAAACTATGGAACAGGAAAAATAGTAGTAGTTGATGTCCAAAATGAATACTGTGCAGTTGTAGGAGAAAATATATTCCAGTAACAAAAGATGAAAGGAATGTAGAACTTTCTTTTTGTGGAGTACAGTTTAATACTAGCAATTATGTATATGCAGATACTGATTGAATTGTTTTAACAAAACAAAAGATTGTTTAGCAATTAATTTGTAATAAGTTTTTGTTACAATTTTATATATTATAAACAGTACACATTAAATTGATACATTTCACTTTGTGAAAATGCAAATAAGGTAAAAAATGAACTATATAAAGAATACGATAAATTTAGAAATAGGTACAGTAGAAGAAAAACGTAAAGAGATACGAGAGTATTTTATTCAAACTTATGAACTTGATGAAAAAATATATGATTTGCTAAAAGATACAAAGTTTTTATATGAGCAACCAAATAAATTAAGACATCACCTTATCTTTTATTATGGGCATACTGCAACTTTTTATATAAATAAACTAAGTGTTGCAAGTATCACAAATGCGAGAGTTCAAAAAGCTTATGAGTCTATTTTTGCTATTGGTGTAGATGAGATGTCTTGGGATGATTTAAATAAAGAAAACTATGCTTGGCCTACTTATGAAGAAACAAAAACTTATAGAGATGAAGTAAAACAAATAGTTTTAGAGCTTATTGATACTTTAGAATTTACTATGCCAATTAATTGGGATTCTTCTATTTGGATTATTTTGATGGGAATTGAACATCAAAATATCCATATAGAGACTTCATCTGTTTTACTAAGAGAACTAGATTTGAAGTTTTTAAAAGAAGAAGAAATTTTTACTTATAATAATGAAGCATGTAGTACTTATCCACAAAATATCTTATGTAAAGTAAAAGGTGCAGAAGTTTTACTTCAAAAAGATCATAAAAATCCTATTTATTATGGTTGGGATAATGAATTTTCTTTTCATAAAGCACAAATAAATGATTTTAAAGCTAGTAAATACTTAGTATCAAATGGAGAGTTTTTAGAGTTTGTAAAAGATGGTGGATACTCAAAATTAAAATACTTTTCAAAAGATGCTTTAAACTGGTTAGATTTTTCACAAGCAAAAATGCCACCTTTTTGGGTAAAGGAAAAAGATGAATATTTTCTAAGAGAGATAAATAGGGTTGTACCTTTACCTTTAAATTATCCAGTTGATATAAATGTATATGAAGCAGAAGCTTTTTGTAAATACAAAAGTGAAAAGCTTGGATATGAGGTTAGACTTCCAAGTGAAGATGAATATTATAGATTATATGATTTTGTAAATGCGAAACAAAGTGAAGCAAACATAGGACTTAGATATTTTAATCAAGCTCCAGTAGATAAATATAAGTTTGAAGAGTTTTATGATGTTATAGGAAATGTTTGGCAGTGGAGTTTAACACCAATGTATCCTTATGATGGTTTTAAGACTCATAACGCTTATGATGATTTTACAACTCCTACTTTTGATGATAGACACGTCTTGATGAAAGGTGGTTCTTTTATTTCACTTGGAAATGAGACTTTACGAGAAGCTAGATATGCTTTTAGAAAACATTTTTTTCAACATGCAGGGTTTAGATATGTAAGTTCTTTAAATGAATATAGAGTCAGACTAAATGACAATGTATACGAAACAGATGAACAAATCTCACAATATTGTGAGTTTCATTACGGACAAGAAAATTTTGGAGTTATGAATTTTCCTAAAAACTCAGTTGATCTTTTAAAACCATATTTAAAAAATATAAATACAAAAAAAGCACTTGATTTAGGTTGTTCAGTAGGGCGTAGTACTTTTGAACTAGCACATACTTTTGATGAGGTTTTAGGAATTGATTTTTCAACAAATTTTATAAATGTAGGAATAAAACTAAAAAAATATGAAAATCTAACTTTTAAAATTGCTACTGAAGGAGATTTATTTGATGAAAAAACTATTTCATTAAAAGAGTTTAATTTAGAGCATATAAAAGAAAAAGTAACTTTTATGCAAGGAGATGCTTGTAACTTAAAAGAGTTATATAGTGCTTATGATTTAATTTTTTGTTCAAATCTAATAGATAGATTATATTATCCTCAAAAGTTTTTAGATGATATTCCAAAAAGAGTAAATAAAGATGGTTTATTAGTTTTATTATCACCTTATACTTGGTTAGAAGCTTATACTCAAAAAGAGAACTGGCTTGGAGGATTTTTAAAAGATAATGTAGAAGTTAAAACTTTAGATACTTTAAAAATAAACTTAGAAGATAAGTTTGAACTACTTGATACTATAGATGTACCTTTTGTGATAAAAGAGACAAATCGTAAGTTTCAACATAGTGTTTCTCAAATGAGTATCTGGAAGAAAAAACTATTATTTTGACTTAAGGGAACCTCCAACGCCATTAAGTTAAGCTTTTTATCATTATAAACCCTTTGTATAAGCTGTTTAGTTACCAACATTTTTCTTTTTTCTTTTTAAAAAATTTATCGAATTTGTAGCTATTGTAGATTTTTGAGCATCTTTATCCAGTCTAGGTTTTGATTTTCTATCAGGTCTAATCACTATTGTATTTGTTAAAAATAACTTCTCTAATTGCTCAAGTACTTCATCGTGTGGAGCATCTGAATAAAATAGATCAAATGCTTTATATTTAATAGCATTAAATGATATTGCTTTATTTACTTTTTGTATATATTTATTATCTTTGGTTTTTTCTTTTAATTCTTCATTTGTATCGTATGTCACTGATGATTCATAGTTTGTCAAAAATATAGTGGCATAAAAATCTTGTTTAACGGCAAGTGCTGTTAATCCTGTAAAGTTTTCCAAATATAGTCTATTTTTTAATACATCGTAATATGTCTCTATTCCCCACCTTTTAGCATATAACTCTTTAAAATCTGTTGTTTGGAGTTTCTTATTATCTAGTACATTAGCAGCTAGTACTTCAACTTCACCAGTATCTAAAATCACTTGTATAAATCTAATTTTTAAGGGAACCTCTAAAAATAGAGTTTAGAAATAAACTTTCTAATTTATACAAGAAAAATATTGGATATGCATTTTAAAAAATTGATTTGAAATGATATCATAGTTTGAACCATAATTAATCTCTGCTATCCAGTTAAAGTAGTGATTCAAATCACTATTTTATTGATTATTTATCAAATTTTCATAATAGGTACACCCTTTAATCTAACTAATTGTTCGTACCTCAGTAGATTATAGGTGAGATTGAGAAGTCCTGTTATGGATTTGATTCTTTCTAATCCTATGCACTTTAAAGAAAGACCATTATTTAATGATGTTTTTATAGTACCAAATATATGTTCTACTCTTACTCTTGTTTTTGAATATTTATAATTTTGTTTATGTTGGGAATTTGTAAGTGGTTTATTTCTATAGGCTCTTTTTATTACTTTTGAGTTTACATTCTTTTCTTTGAGATAATCTTCTATCTCAATTGATTTATATGCTGAGTCTGCATATAATGTAGTATCATCTTCATTGATTAAATCTTTGATAGTTTGTGAATCATGAGTCGATGATGGTGTAACTGTATAGTTTGTTATAACTTTAGTTTTTTGATCAACTGATATATGGTCTTTATATCCGAATTCTCTAGTTTTATATTTTGTTACCCATCTAGCATCTGTGTCTTTTTGAGATAGTTTATTTTTATTCTTTCCAAATTCTAAAGGAACAGCTCCCTTTTTAATATCGGCATTATCAATTCGTTTATTTCTTTGTTTAGGTACTTTTACAAAGCTTGCATCAACAAGTGTTCCTTCTTTAGCTATAACACCATTGGATATCAGTTTAGAAGTAAATGTATCAAATAATCTTTTAGATAAATCATTCTTTTTTAGTTCCTCTTTAAATAGCCAAATTGTATTTCTATCAGGTACATTATCACCTATTTGTAAACCTAGAAAATCCAAGAATGATAATCTATCTTTTATTTGGAATTCTGTTTGTTCATCGCTTAAATTATAGTATCGTTGTAAAATTATTATTTTAAATAGTAATAATTTATCATATGGTTTTCTACCTGCATTACTCTTTTTATTCTCTTTAGCAAAAGCCTCTTCAATAGGTTCTCTAAATAGTTCCCAATCTATAATCTCATTTAACTTTTGTAAAGGTGGTTGATGTTTTTTAATCTCATCAAGTTGAAATTCATAATCAAATAATCCTGCCATAATATACTCACTTTTTACGATAATTTATAGTGTAATTATAGCTAAAATTGCATCTTAGATACCTTAAATAAAGGGTTTAAGGGTAGTTTCTTTATGATTATTTTGAGGACATATTTATTAATGTTTCATAGATGTTTCTGATTTACTAGAATTTTATAAGCTTAGGACCTATTTTTAGAAGTCCCCTTAATTTAGTTGGCAATCCTAAATCTTTCATTTTTTGTTTAGTTTGTTTATTTGGTGTAATATCTAAAACAACATCTTTTTGTTCACTATGTTTGTCAAATAAGAATTTTGCTTTAGTAAATATATTTTTTCTAAGTCTAATCAATATATTTGTTTTATTATATGTTCTAGCAAATGGTTCAAAGCCAATATAGCCTCTATCCATTGTAGTTAAATCATTTTCATCACAATGTTCTAAATGACCGTAAGCTAAAGTTCTCTCATCATATGCTGCTAAATCATTATCATCACTTTTATTTTTATTAGTAATTGATGCATCTATTGCTATATTATTTAAGACATCAAATACACATGATACTCTTGCTTGTACCACATCTTTTGCATAATCTTTAATTTGACATCTTACTTTCATGGGATTAAATTCTTTTTTTACATCTTCACTATTTGGCAAAGTTGTTACTGAACCATCTATAGCTAATAGTCTAAAGTCTTTAAAAGTTTGATACTCACCATCACTATAAAAAACTTCTGCTGACATATTTGCATATTCTTCAAATGCTGTATAATTTAATTTAGCTCTTGCTTGTGTATATGCACTATTAGTGATTGTATAATCATCACCTAAATCTAATTGCATATCATTTAAACTATTTTGTAAAGATTTACTACTTTTTTTCATTATCACAGTCATAATTTTATCGAATCCTAACTTTCTATTTCTTGTGAAACTATTTATACCAATTTTATGTTTATTTATAAATACAACATCTTTTGGTTTATCTCTAAAAACTGCTAAAACTTGACAGTTTTTTTTAACATATTTAACCTGACTAATATAAGTATATATTATATCTAAATAGTAGTTACAAACTACTTGAGAAGCCTATAAAATAAGGCTTTCTGATGAATTATCTTTGTGCTGTTTGATATTTTAGACTTATAATAATATGAATTAATTCCTTAACTTAATGGCGTTGGAGGGAACCTCTAAAAACAACTTTCTAATTTGTTTAAATCATTTTTAACTTAATTTTTAAAATTTATCACACGCGAAACTTGATTTACTATAAAATTCTACTAAAAATTATAATGATCTTTGTGAGTTTTTGTAAAATCTCTATGATTTCATATATTTTTACATAACTTTCACTTTTTGCAATCTAACTAACTGTTCATATCTAAAGAGATTATATGTAAGATTTAAAAATCCTATAGATGACTTGATTCGTTTTATCCCAATGGACTTCATATGTAAGGCATCATTCATAGAGTTTGTCATAAATCCAAATATATGTTCTACTCTTGCTCTAATTTTAGATTTTATGTTATTTGAATCTTTTTGTTCATCTGTTAAAGGACTACCTCTGTAACCTTTTTCATGCACAAAGCTTTTGCAATTTTTATCTTCTAGAAATTCTTCTATCTCTTTACTCCTGTAAGCACTATCTGCATGAAGTTTATTATCTGTTTCATCAATGATATTTTTAATTTCAGTAGAATCATGAGGAGCAGCACTTGTAACACTATATTTAGTTATGAATTTAGTTTTTTCATCTGCGTTAATATGGTCTTTATATCCATAGTGTCGTTCACTTGATTTAGTCATCCAACTTGCATCAGTATCTTTTTGGCATAACTTGCTTCGTTTACCATTGTTATCTTTTCTGGCAAATTTTAAAGGTATAGCACCTTTTTTAATATCAGCGTTATCTTCTTTAGAATTTCTTTGTCTAGGAACATCTACAAATGAAGCATCTATCATACTTCCCTCTTTTGCTATAATACCTTTATTTATAAGTTGTTTAGTAAATAGTTCAAATAATGTTAAAGATAAATTCTTATTTGATAGCTGTTCTTTGAAATGCCAAATAGTTTTTTCATCAGGTATTTTATCTCCAATTTTCAATTCTAAAAATTGTTTGAATGATGTTCTATCATTTATTTGAAATTCTGTTTGTTCATCACTTAAATTATAGTATTTTTGTAATATTAAAATTTTAAACATCATTATCTTATCGTATGGTGGCCTACCACCAGCACCTTTAGGTTCTACGTATAAAGCCTTCTCTATTGGTTCTCTAAACATATTCCAATCTACAACTTTATCTAATTTTGTTAGTGGTGGTTGATATTCTTTTATTTTTCTCTCATGAAATTCTAAATCAAATAATCCTTGCATTTATAAAGCCTTTTGAGTGATATTTAATATCTATTTTAACTAAATCTTGATTTTAAATTGCTTAGGTTGGGTAGTTTTTAGAGATGCCCTAAATTAAAAAAATGGGTGCATAAAACATCGTTTAAACTATGGTATATTGGGAGTAAACAAAGGTTTATTTACAAATGATTGTAAAAAAGCTCTAAAATATGTATAAATTGTCAATCTGATAACACTCAAAACAGAGGTTCAAGAAGAGGTATTAAAAGGTACTTTTGTAAAGACTGTAAAACTTCATTTAGCTCTAACAGAAGACCAGAACAACTCCATAAGATTATCTTTGAAGTGTACTTTTTACATCGACAAACCCTCAAACAACTTGCAGCTAAATATGACAGATCTATTCCATGGATAATGAAGCAAAGAGATGAGTATATTGTTGATTATAAAGTGCATCATCCCAGAGCAGTTAATTTAGTATGTGATGCAACTTTTTATGGAAAAAGAAAAAATAAACTTGGTACTTTAGTTTTCAAGGATGTTGAGACAAAAGAGATACTAATTTGGAAGCATATTCAAAGTGAACTAGTTCAAGACTATAGATATTTAAAAGAAGAGCTGTTTAATTTAGGATACACAATCACAAGTACTACTCTCGATGGAAAGAGAGGCTTATCTAAAGCCTTTAATAACATTCCAATACAAATGTGCCACTTCCATCAAAAGAAGATTGTACAAAGATATATCACTATGAAATCTAAACTTGAGGCTAGTAAAGATTTAAAGAAAATTGTATCAAGATTAACTCATACTACTCAAAAGAATTTAACTCAAAAGTTAGATGATTGGTATGATGAATATCAAGTATTTTTAGATGAAAAAACAATCTCAAAGACCACTGGTAAACTTCATTATACTCATCCAAGAATTCGAGCTGCATATAGAAGTTTAAGAACTAACCTTCCTTATCTTTTTACCTATAAAAATCATAAGAATTTAACAATATCAAATACAACAAATGCACTCGAAGGTGGAGTATTCTCACATATGAAAAATATGATTAGTTTGCATCGTGGTTTGAGTAAAAGTTTGAAGTTGAATTTAGTGGATTATTATCTTGTAAACTATAAAAAAAAATAGGAGATTATGCACCCATATTTTTAATTAAGTCAGTATTTTAGAACTTATAAAAGTCTTGTATTAATTTAGAAACAAATATTTAGCTACAAATTTTATGAAAAATATTCTACTTTATATTGATAAAAATCTAAAAGATAAAAGAAAAATACTCTTAAGCCCTTTATCTTTAGATAATATAAGACTTAAACTAAAAGATCTGATAAGATTTTATAAAAAATTTAGCTTTAATAAAACAAAAATTTATGATCTTTCTTCTCTCTATAAAACCCAAAATTTAAATCTGAAGTGCAATTTTTAAATTAAAAAAATCATACCAATTTTTACCTTAAGCTGCCATTTCAAGACCATAAAAGACTTCATTTGGAGTTTTCCAATTTAAAGCTTTTCTTGGTCTATTATTTAATTTATCTTCAATCATTTTTATATACTCAATTGTTATATTTTCAAAGCTGGTTCCTTTAGGGATATACTCTCTTATAAGTCCATTTGTGTACTCATTTAAACCTCTTTCCCAAGAAGAATATGGATGACAAAAATAATGGTCATAATCTAAAGCTTTTGATATATTTTGATGATTTGTAAATTCTAATCAATTATCAGATGTAATTGTAAAAATTTTATCTTTTAATGGTTTTAAAATTCTTATTGTTTCATTTTCAATATCAATTGCTTTTTTAGTTGTAGGGATTGAAATTCTTACTAACGATGTTACTCTTTCAACTACTGTTGTAATTGTACCTTGTTTACCTGCTCCTACTATTGTATCTATCTCCCAATCCCCAACTCTACTTTTATCATCTACTATCTGCTCTCTTTGTGATATAGAGATTCTATCTTTAATCCTACCCTTATGTTTAGCTCCATACTTGGCTCTTCTATGTCCTGTATGGTGAAATCTAAGATGAGTATATAAATCCCCGCCTTTGTGTTTATCTTGTTCTATAAATAGGTAAATACTTACATAGGATATATCTGCAAGATTAACCTCTTTTAATCGTTTATCTATTTGCTCTGGTGACCAATCTTTTATTATATATTTTCTAATAATATTTTTCAATTTTATATCTATCTTTAAATTAGACTTTTTTGAGGCATATATTCGTCTTGTTACTGAAACTTTATGAGCATTTATAGCACTATAACTTTGTTTTTGGCTACTGCTATTTCTTTTTAGTTCCCTGCTAATTGTAGATTCACTTACCTTTAGTTCATTTGCTATAAATCTTTGATTAAAATTTGCCTTTTTTAAAGCTGTAATATCATACCTTTCTTCTTGGGTTAAATGTTTATATTTCAATCTTTACTTCCTTATATTCTGTGGCTAGAATTGAAGAAAGATTTTAACATTTAACCTCTTCAAGTCCAACATTACAATTTTTATTTTTTTATTTTTAAAAATTGCACTTCAGATTTAAATTTTGGATGTTAAACTTTCAGTATACAGATGATAGTGGTATATTGTCTAGTTTCACCACGTTATGGTTGCCTAGTTACATAATTAAGAAAGCGATAGCTTAACAACATAATTGTAAAATCTTTACAGCAAATAAGGATTTTAAAAATGCCACAAGTCTATCACTCTAATGCCAGAACAAACCAACATGTAAGAGAAATAATACAACAATCTAATTTAACAAATGTTGAATTAGCAAATAATTATAATGTGAATGTTAAAACTATCGCCAAGCATAAAAATAGAGATTTTTTAAATGATAAAAGTTCAAGACCAAAAAGAATCCATTATGCTCTAACACCTTTAGAAAAAGAGTTAATTAAAGTAGTCAGAACAATGACTTGGATGGAGTTAGATGACTTAGCAGATACAATCGTTGATATTATTCCAAATGCAAATAGAAGTAATGTTTATCGTACTTTAAAAGCCTTTGATATAAACAGAGTTCCACAAGAGCAAAAAGAAAAAGCTAAAAAGTTCAAAGAGTATGAGCCTGGTTATTTACATATAGATGTAACTTACTTACCAAAGTTTGACAAGCAAAAATATTACCTATTTGTAGCAATAGACAGGGCTACAAGGCTACTTTACTATAAAGTGTATGAGAATAAGACAGCAGCAAATGCAGTATCTTTTCTAAAAGAATGTAAAGAGTTTTTTCCATTTTACCTAACTCATATATTAACAGATAATGGATTAGAGTTCACAGACAAATGGGCAAGAGGAAAAGGTTTTGTAAGTGGTAATCATAAGTTTGATGTAGAGTGTAAAGATGATGAGATAGAACATAGGCTAACAGCTCCATACACACCTCAAACTAACGCAATGGCAGAAAGAGTAAACGGAACATTAAAAATGCTACAATTAAAGCAGAAGAGTATGACAATATTGATGATGTTAAAAAAGATTTAAATAAATTTTTGATATACTACAACTTCAATAGAAGACATGGTTCTTTAAAAAAAGAATTAAAAGTTAGAACTCCATTTGATGCAGTTCAAAGTTGGTTTCAAACGAAACCTGAAATATTTAAGATTTTACCAGATGTGTTTCAACATATTGCTTTTGAAATGGCACAACGTGGTGAAACTTGACAGTATATCAATACCTTTAGGATATGAGATAATCACAAAAACCCAAAACAAATGAAGTGAAGAATATCAAAAGTTTATTAAAAAGTCTATGTTTACAAATAATGCAAGATAAACTGAAAATTTTACATTTCAATAATGAAGTAAAATATAAATATATTTTGTGTTCTATTTAGAGTTGCTATATCAGATATAGACTTATCCTTTCAACAGACACTTGAAATCTATCAAAAACGGTGGAAAATAGAGGAATACCACAAGTCATTAAAACAAAATTTAAAGATAGAACATTCGCCAACTAAGGTTGAATTATCACAAAGAAATCATATTAACTTAACTATAGGTGCATTTATCAAGCTAGAAAAACTTCGTTTGAACTATAAAATGAATCACTTTGCAATTAAAGAAAAAATATATATTGAAGCTCTAAAGGTTGCTTATCAAAAAGTTAGAGAATTAAAGTGTGGATAATTCTGTAACATTTACTGTAAATTATGATATTTAGATTATCGTAACATCAGTAAGTAATATCCCATCTTTTATATGGTGAGTTTCCAAGCTCTTTTATATTTCCTTGTTTGTCTTTTTTAAAAGCTTTTGAAACTAAAAGGTTGAAACCTCTTGATTCATAATTTGCAACTTTATGTATTCTATTTATTAAAAAATCTAAGCCTTGTAAAACTGAGTTTTCTTTTTTATAAGCTTCATTAAAAATTGAATTCAAACTATCTTCTTGTTTCATTTTTTTTAATAGTTTTCCAAACTGTTTTAAACATAAAGTAGAAAAACTTGAAATTGAACTAAATGAAGGTACTTGGCATACTGGAAAAGCTAGTGTGATTAGAGTTATAGTGCAAAAAAAATATTTTTTTGAATTTTAAAGAGTTTTCATATATACTATAAATTACTACATAAATAAAATATTTACAAGTGAGCCACTTGCAAATTCAATAATACTCAATAGCTAATTTTTTATTTTCATCACTTTTAGTTTTAAAAAAATGATTATTTATTTTTCTTTGCGTAGTTTACACTAAATTTAGTAAATTTCTTAAAAAATCATATTTTTTCTCCATACTTTATGATTTTGACTATAAAATTGAAGATTTTTCTATTATTTTTAATAAAAGTCATGTAATGAGTTTTAAACTTTGATGAATACAAACAGATAAAATTCCAAATGATAAAACAGAAGCTACTTTTGTAGCTCCTTGATAATAAATTGTATTACATCCAAAGTCATCTTTTAAATATTTATTTACTCTTTCAACCATACTTCTTTGATTGTAGTGGTGTTCATCTGATGATTTAGGTAAATTTAAAAATTCAAATTTTACTTTTTCATCTTTGATAAGTTGAATCTTTTGTTTTAATTCTTTTGAGTTCTTGGGATTTATATCTATAATTGGTTTATGATTTAGTTTTTCAGAATACTCTCTAATTATATCGCTGTCATACCAAGCATCAAGTAAATCACGAAGATACATCACTCTTTTACCAGTTTCATTGATAAGTGGAAGTGCTACTGAACTATCATGAACATTTGCACCTGAATAGAATGCTGCTATTGGTATATCTCCATCTACTGCACTAATATGAAGTTTACCACCTATTGTAATCTCTCTGTTACCTTTAGAATTTTGTTTGACACCAACACCACAAACAGTAGATACTAAAGATAACATCTTTTTAGTAGTTTTCATCTCTTTTTGTAGTTCTAAAATCTTTGGTTTTACAGGCTCTCTCTTTTCACCTTTCTTAGGTCGTCCGACCTTATTTTTAGGCTTTTCTTCTTTCTTAATCTTTACTCGTAATACTCTATCGCTATGAAGTCTATCAATTAAATCTCTTGTTGTTTGCATATTGTAAACAGATTTAGCAATCATTGCTCTTGCTATCTCTTCTCTGTCTTTTGGTGTATTTGTAATCGTTACAACTGTTACATTCTTTTCAATTTGAGCAAAGTCTAAAATCTTTATTAGTTTCTCTTCTTTGGTACTTAATGTTCCTAATTGTTCTTTTATTTCAAGAAATAAACAATTTTCAAGGTTTA